>JAVJNS010000008.1:0-310257 GCA_040217155.1 Kiloniellaceae bacterium | reverse complement strand
CCTCGCAGCTCACATAGGAAAAAAGCGCCCCGCTGTTCCGATCACCGCCCCGCATCGCTCTTCCCCTTGCCTCTGATAACTCCCAAATAGGGAATCACGATTTCCATCGCGCCGCGAGTGCCTTTTTCAGCAGCCTGTTAGAGCACTTTGCGCCCAATTTGGACCATTCTGCCGGAGCGGATTTGTGTCAAGGTCAAGGGGGTTGGCGCCGGGCATAGCGGCGCTATGACCAAGCCAAAGCCCGCCGGAATTGGCGCAAAGCCGCCCGGTCCCCAAAGGCCCTGGCGGGTTCCCGAGCGGCGGGCGCCCGCGGCGTCGGCAGGCTTGCCCGATGCGCCGCATCGCCCCGGGGAACTTCAGGGGGCGCCTGCCTCCTGACGGATCGCCGCACCGCTCGAAAACAGAATTGAGTCAAATTGGGCGCAAAGCGCTCTAGCATCTACGATAGACAAGCGCCACGCTTCAAAGTTCAGTTCTCGAAACGGCGATTGCGGTCTTGCCAGAGTTCCAGCAGGGCCAGGAGCGCGACAGCGCCGCCAAGCGCAAAGTGCAGGAGGCGAAGCGATCCGCTGTAGTCTAACGCCAGCGGCGCCAGAGCCACCCAGATGCCGCAGGCGAGTTCAAGCACCTCCTCCCACCGCTGGAGCGACACGATCTCCAGCAGCGCCAGCATGGTGATCAGAATGCCGGCCAGTCCAGCGCTGATCAGGACAATCGGTCCAACCTCCGGCGCGACGAGACTCGGCGACAGGACAATCAGAACACCAAGGCCGGCCGAGAGAAAGTCCTCCCAGCCGCGGTGCCCGGTGAGCCAGCTACCATTGAATGAGGCGTTCATGACAACTCCTCCTATCAAGCTGCCAGTTGAGCAACCCGAGCGCCCGTGAGGAGTCTTTCAGCGGTGCCGAACGGTCCCCCAAAACGGGCGCTCGGGCACCTATTGCTATAGATATTACTCCCGCTCTCAGTCGCCAACAAGATTGATTCCCGAACCGGGAGAGACGCCACTGGCGATCAAACCGGCTCCAAGGAATCCGATCATGCTCTAGTTGTGGCGGTCGAGAATTTCCGCCTGGCTACCGTCGTCGATCATCGCCGTCAACGCCTTCTGCAGCCGTGCCACGATGGCATCCGGGGTCTTGAGTGAACAGGCGATCGAAAAGACTTGCTCGTAGAGGACCGCCACTTCTTCTACCGGGACACCTTCCAACTGTTTGCGGCGGAAAAAGGACTCGGAGACGGCCATCAGGTCGACACGGCCACTGAGCAGCTTCTTCAGGGTGAGATCGAGGTCGCGCGCCAGGTCGATGCTGGGAAACCCGGCATTGCGCAGCAGTTCCACCGTGTAGTCGCCTGTCTGCGTGCCCGTGCGGTAGGCCGTGGCCGCTTCAAGGTCGGCGGGGTCGACCCCCGATCCGGCGGCGCGGATCAAGAGAGTGCGTTCCACGAGTAAGGGTTCCACCCACTTGAACTCAGCGTCGCGGTCAACGGTGTGAGCGGTGGTGAAGACACAGGTCATCGGCTTCTCGCGGGCCAAGCCAATGGCACGCGACCAAGCCATCAGGGTCATGTCGTAGGCAACGCCGCTGCGGCGCATGATCTCCTTCACCTGGTCCGCCCCGAGCCCCACGATGTCACCGTCATTCCGATAATTGAACGGGGCATACTCCTCAGTCGTCAGATGTAGAGCCTCCCCGGCCGTGACGGAACCCGTCACAAGAGACAGCGCGCCGGTCAGCGCGGCGGCGGCAAGAGTTCTTTCGATTCGCTTCATCTGTCGTCTCCGGCAGGGCGGGCGGCAGCAGAGGGTGCCGTTCCTGTGAATTTAGTAAAAAAGTCTAATAAAATAATCGATATCACTATAATTCAAGATGAACTCTCTATGATTATATGGAATTACGTAAAGAATAGTTTAAGGAGACGATATTACTGTCGGCAGCGTTAGTGTCCGCCCAAAGAGACTTGGAGGTTTCTTTCGCGGCAGCCTTCGTGACGGCCTCGCATGGATTGATTACAGAAGTATGCCGAAATTACACATACGATTTACTGGCACGTCCATCCGGAACCGGGTCGCCATCACGGTCGTCGCGACCGTGGTTGTCATTTCCATGGTTGGCACCGCGCTGTCGGGCCGCGAGCACGCGGCGCGGCTGATGGCCGACCTCAAGGCCGAGTCACAGGTCCTCGCCAGCGTTTTCGGCGACACGCTGTCGGACGCGCTCTGGGACTACGACTACGAGTTGGTCCAACTGCGTCTCGACCACTTGGCGTCAACCGGGTCGATCAGCGGCGCGCGCGTCCTGGATATCGAGGGAGACAAGCTGGCCGAGGTGATGATCGAGGGTTTCGATCCGGCCACGTCTGTGGATCAACTCGTCTTTGGCCGCGAAATCGTCGCCGAGACGGGAGAGGCGATCGGCACTCTCTTCCTCTGGGTTTCCTCGGCGGGCGTCTCGACGGAGGTCTGGAAGGCGGTGCGCGATGACGCCACGACGGCTGCCATTCTGGCCGTGATTACCGCGGTCGTTGTCTTTGTCGGCGTCAACCTGATCACCGATCCGCTGTCGCGGGTCACCCACGCCATGGTCCGCATCGGCGAGGGGGCGCTGGATACCGTCGTGCCGCGCGGCAGCCGTAACGACGAGGTCAGCCGTATGGCCGCCGCCTTGGAGCGCCTGCGCCGCAAAGGTCTGCGGGTGGAACAGGCGGAGCGCGACCTGCGGCGCGCCAATGCCCATCTCGAGCAGCGCGTTTCCGAGCGCACCGCTGAACTTGAGAACGCGCGCCAGCAGGCCGTCGAAGCGAACCGGGCCAAGACCGAATTTCTGGCCAACATGAGCCATGATCTGCGCACGCCGCTGAACGCGATTCTCGGTTTCAGCGAAATCATGCGCGTCGGCGCCTTCGGTCCGCTGGGCGACAAGCGCTACGAGGAATACGTCGAGGACATCCATCACAGCGGCACCCTGCTGATCTCGCTGATCAACGATCTGCTGGATATCTCGAAGGTGGAGGCGGGCAAATACGAACTGGTAGATCAGGAAGTGGACATTGCCGCGCTGGTGCAGAGCTGCATCCGTCAGGTCGCCACCACGGCGGCGGCGGCCGATCAGACACTGAGCACTCAGATCCCGCCGGACATGCCCAATCTCTGGGGTGACAAGAGGGTCTTGGTTCAACTCCTCAACAACCTGTTCTCCAATGCGGTGAAGTTCACGCCGCAAGGCGGCAGCATCGAGATCAGTGCCTGGAGGGACACGCAGGGCCGCATTCAGCTGTCCGTCGCCGATAACGGCATCGGCATGACTGAAGAGGGCGTAGCCAAGGCGCTCAGGCCCTTCGAGCAGGCGCACAACGCCCGCGCCCGCGAGCACAAAGGCACCGGCCTGGGCCTGCATCTCTGCGACAACTTCATGCGCCTCTTTGGCGGTACCTTGAAAATCGAAAGCCGTGCCGGAGAGGGCACCACGGTCACCGTGGCCTTTCCGCCCGAGCGCGTCGTGTCCGCGCGGCGCTCGGCTTAGGCTGAGCGTACTCTACCTGAAGCGCCAGGCCTGGGTGCGTTTCAGCACGCCCTTTGAAATGGCCAGGTGGAGCAGGCGCGCGCCGGCATTGGTGTAGAAGATCATCATGCCCATGGCCGCCGCGGGGGCGATGTCGCCGGCGTCGTTCATGTTCAGTACCGCCACTGAAGCCAGCGCCGTCGTCGGCGCGTAGAGGAAAATCACCGCCGAAACCGTGGTCATGGCATTGACGAAGAGATAGATTGAGATGTCGAGGATGGTCGGCAAACAGACCGGCACGGTCACCACGCGGAACAACTTATAGAAAGGCTGCTTCAGCGAGGCCGCGACGGATTCGAACTCCCGGTCCATCTGCTTCAGCGCGGTGACCGCGGTCAGGTGCGAAACGGTGTAGAAGTGGGTCACCGTGCAGATCACCAGGATCGCCATGGTGCCGTAGAGGAAATTCAACGGATTGCGCGGGTCGTTGAAAAAGAAGATGTAGGCGAGACCCAGCACCATGCCGGGGATGGCCATGGGCAGCATGGCCAGCAGCTGGAACAGCGAGCGCCCGGTGTCGAAGCCCTTGGTCTTCTCCACCATGTAGCCGCCGGTAAAGACCACGACGGTACCGACCACCGCGGTCAGCAGCGCCATTTGGATCGAGTTGTAGTAGGAGTCCCAGCCGCCGCCGTCCATCAGGTCGAAGGCATAGTTCTTCAAACTAAGGCTGAGATCGTAGGGCCAGAACTTGATCAGCGCCGCGAACTGGCAGATCGCCAGCAGACCGACGATAAAGACCGCGATGAGACCGCAGAATCCGAAAGCCGCCCAGTCGAACCGCCGGCTCGGCTTCGGCTGGTAGGGCACGGAGCGGGCCGAGAGCAGGGCCACCTGCCGCTTCTGCACCTGCCGGTCGACGGCGAAGGCGACCAAGGCCGGCATCAGCAGTACTACCGAGACCACCGCGCCCATTTCGAAATTCTGCTGGCCGATCACCTGTTTGTAGATGTCGACGGCCAGCATGTTGTACTGCCCGCCGATGACCTTGGGCAGGCCGAAGTCGGTGATCACCAGGTTGAAGACAACGAAGGCGGCGGAAATCAGACCGTAACGCGCGCCGGGCACGGTTACCGTCCAGAAGATCTTCCAGCGGCTGGCCTTGAGGCACTCGGCGGCCTCGTAGAGCCGGGCGTCGGAAATCGCCAGGGCCGTGGTGATGATGATCATGGCATGCGGAAAAGTGAAGAAGACAGACCCGATGACGATGCCGATGGGTCCGTAAATGGTCTCGCCGAGCAGCAGCACCTTGAGCAGGCCCTGATTGCCGAAGAGATAGACCAGGGCGATGCCGGGCAGCAAAGAGGGCACCAGGATCGGCGCCAGGGCCACCAGCCGGAAGAACCCCTTGAAGCGCATGCAGCTGCGGTTCAAGGCGTAAGCAAAGCCGAAGGCGAGGGTCACCGTGATGACGGTGCTGAGTGCCGCGATGAAGATCGAGTTCTCAATGGAGCGGAACAGCGACGGCGTCGAGAAGTATGTGGCGTAGTTGGCAAAGCCGACGTCGCGCACCGGCCGCAACATGACGCGGCGGAAATTGTTGGAGTCCACTTCGCGCCAGTCGGTGCCGCTAAAGCGTTCGCTGCCGATCAGATAGACAGCCTCGCTGCCGGTTCCGCGGATTCGGTAAATAACGGGGCTGCGGAAGCTGAAATTCGGAAAGAAGCTGGTCGCCGGCAGGCGGCCGTCGCCGCTGGTGGCGAGGTCGTCCGGTGGCACCGCTTGCAACTCTTCGTTCAGGTTCGCCGCGTTGACCGGCGGCGTGGCGAAGTTGCCTTCGTCGTCGCTGACCTGAAACTCGTAGGCGGTGAGATCGAAGCGGTATGTCGAAAAGGACTTCGACAGCATGGCATAGAGCGGCAGGGCGATTGCGATCACCAGATAGAGGGCGATCACGGCCATGAAGCCGCGCATGATGAAGTCGTCGCGGCCCAGCCTTGCCCGGATCGGCTTACCCTTCGCCTGCGCAGCGGTTACCTCAGTCGCGGCGGACATTGTCGCTCCCCGCTGGAAAGGCGATCAGCCGGGAAGGCGGCAGCTCGATGGTCAGTTTCGACCCTTCGCCGAGCGACAGGCGGCGTACGGCGTTGATCGAAAAGTCCGCGTAGAGCACCTCGCCGTCCAGCGCCTCACTGGTCAGGCGGGAGCGCCAGAAGGACCCCAGGAACTCCATCTCCCCGACGGTGACCTCCAGGGTGCCGACACCGTCTTCGGCGGGGCGGAAGCCGGGTTCGTGCGGCACGATATCTTCCGGCCGAATGGTCGCGACGACCCGCTGGCCCGGTTCAAGTCCCTCGGTCTTGCCTCTCAACTGAACCGTTCCAAGCGCGAGGCGGCCCGGCTCGGTGATGGCCGAGCGGATCTGGTTGGTCTCGCCGATGAAGTCGGCGACGAAGAGCGACTCTGGCTCGCGGTAGATCTCGGTAGGCGTCCCGACCTGCTCGATGACCCCGTGGTTCATCACGACGATGCGGTCGGCCATGGAGAGCGCCTCTTCCTGGTCGTGCGTCACCATCACCGTGGTGACCCCGAGCTTGCGTTGCAGCTCCTTGATCTGGTGGCGCAGGTGGACCCGCACCTTGGCGTCGAGGGCCGAGAGCGGCTCGTCGAGCAGCAGCAGGCCGGGGGAGGTGGCGATGGCGCGCGACAGCGCGATGCGCTGCTGCTGGCCGCCGGAGAGCTGCGCCGGGTACTTCTTGCGCTGATCGGCAAGGCCGACCAGGTCGAGCAACTCAGTGACACGGCGGTCGATGTCAGCCTTTGACTTGCCCATGTTTTCCAGGCCAAAGGCGATGTTGCGCTCGATCGTCAGGTTCGGGAACAGCGCGTAGGACTGGAACACGATGCCGAAGTCGCGCTGGGTCACCGGCAGGTTGGAAATATCGCGCCCTGCCTGTTCGATGGAGCCGTGGGTTTGCAGATCGAGGCCCGCGATGGCGCGCAGCAGGGTCGTCTTGCCGCAACCGGAGGGGCCCAGGAAGCAGACGAACTCGCCATCCTCGATGTCCAGGGAGATGTCCTTGAGGGCCGTGAAGTCCCCGAAGTTCTTGTAAAGATTGCGGATGCGCAGGTAGCTGGACAAGAAAGGCCTCGCTCGTTTGCCGCGTCGCCGCCCGCTTCATCCCGTTCAGGGCCGCGGGTCTTCGCGGATCAGTATGCGGGAGGGCGGGCAGGATCGAAAGAGGGCGCCGCAAGCGGCGCCCTCCTTGTTCAACCCAAACGTCGGTCAGCCCTTGGGATCGGACTTCGAATCGTACCGCTTCTGCCACTCTTCGAGGATCTTGGCGCGGTTGTTGGCCGCGAACTCGAAGTCGTTGTCGATCATCTTGTCCACCAGGTTGGGCGGGAAGTATTCGACCGGCTTGGCCACGCCCGGCATGGCGACGACCGCATAGCCGGTGTTGTACATCTCGTTGGCCTTCTTGGTGATCGACCAGTCGATGAGGGTCTTGGCGGCTTCCAGCTTGGCGGTGCCGGCGATGATGCCGCTCGCTTCCATGTCCCAGCCCACGCCCTCTTCCGGCACGATGATCTCGATCGGCGCACCCTCGGCCTTCGACTTGGCGCCGCGGAACGCGAAGGAGACTCCGATGGGGATTTCACCGGCCGCGGCCAGCTTGCAGGGCGCCGAGCCGGAGTGGGTGTAGCGTGCGATGTTCGCGTGCAGCTTGTCCATGTAGGCCCAGCCGCCGTCCTCGCCGAAAATCTGCAGCCAACTCGATACGTCGAGGAAGCCGGTGCCCGAAGAGTTGGGATTCGGCATGATGATGTGACCGGCGTATTCCGGTTTGGTCAGGTCCATCCAGGACTTCGGCGGTGTCAGGCCGAGTTTGCCGGCTTCGACGGTGTTGAAGCAGACCGAGGCGACCCAGGCGTCCATGCCGACCCAGGCCGGCGGGTTGCTCTTGTCGACGAACTTCTTATCGAGCTTTTCGACACCCTTGGGCGCATAGGGCTCCAGCATGCCTTCGGTCTTCAACAGCAGCAGCGAGGTCGCCGCCAGACCCCAGACCACGTCGGCCTGCGGGTTGTTCTTCTCGGCCAGCAGCTTAGCCGTGACGATGCCGGTCGAATCGCGGACCCAGTTGATCTTGATGTCCGGGTGGTCGGCGTTGAAGGTTTCCGCGTAGCGCTTCAGGTCTTCCGCCTCGACGGCCGTATAGACCGTGAGTTCGGTTTGCGCCTGCGCTGCCGTAGCGGCCAGCAGGCTGGCCGCGACCGCGGTGAGGCAGGTTTTACGAAATGTCATGGTGTCTTTGCTCCCTGTTGCTAGCCGAACTTACTCGCATTCCGGCGAGATTCTTATGCTCGTGCAGTCCCCCGCCGCGCTTCCAGGATCGGAAGCGGCAGCGTACCCCGGGCCCATAGTGACGGGATCGCTACAATAGGGGAAATCTATTATATTTATGTGTTGAAAGCTTTTACTGATACTTATGCAGACTAGTTTGCAAGCGTCAGGACCAGGACACCGGCGCCCACCGTGGCGGCGGCGGCGATGCGGCTGATCCACGGCCGCTCGCGGAAGATGACAACGCCGAAGAGCGCGGCGATGATCACGCTGGATTCGCGCAGCGCCGAGACCACGCCGAGTGGTGCCAGGGTATTGGCGTAGATCACCATGCCATAGGCGACCAGCGCGCAGAGTCCGCCGAGATAGCCGCGGCGCAGGGTGTCGCGCACCTCCGGCGTCAGGCGCGGGCGCAGCTTCAGCAGGACGAACAGGGTGACCGGTAGCTCGCCGAGAAACAGCCAACCCATGTAACCGAAGGGGCTGCCGGAGAGTCGCACGCCGATCCCGTCGACGACGCTGTAGCCGGCGATGATGAGGCCGGTGGCCAGAGCGGCCAGCGTCGAGCGCGGATCGGGCAGGCTCGGTCCCCTGGAGAATAACGCGAGGATCGAAATGCCGGCGGAGATTGTGACCACGCCGGCCCAGCCCAGGCCCGTGAGCCGCTCGCCGGCAAAGACCAGGGCGCCGAGGGAGACCAGCAGCGGCGCGATACCGCGCGAGATCGGATAGACCCGCGACAGGTCGCCCCACTTGTAGGCCAAGGCGAGAAAGTAATAGTAGCCGTAGTGGATTACCGAGGAGGCGACGATATAGGGCCAGGCCGCCGGCAGCGGCGCCTGGACCCAGAAAATCAAGATCAGCCCCGCCGTGGCATGGGTGCCGGCCACGGCGGCCAGCACCAGGGCACGCGCCCGCGTCCCCTTGACGATGGCGTTCCAGGTGGCGTGCAGCACCGCCGCGCTCAGCACCAGTGCCACGGCGAATTCGGACAATCAGACCCCTAGCTTTGGTTTTCTTGCTTAATTCGGTCGCGCGTCCCGCCGTTGCCTTCACCCCCAGGGCAGCGAGAAGGTCTTGATGTTGGTGTAGGACTTCACCGCCTCGATGACGCCTTCCTTGTAGCCCAGGCCGGAGTCCTTGATGCCGCCGAAGGGCGACATCTCGATGCGGTAGCCGGGCACTTCCCAGATGTTCACCGTGCCGACCTTGAGGCCCTTGATGTAGGCCTGCATGCGGCGGAAGTCGTTGGTGCAGACACCGGAGGAAAGTCCAAAGGCGGTGGAGTTGGAAATCTCCATCACGGCCTCGTCGTCGTCGGGCACGCGCACGATGGGCACGATGGGGCCGAAGGTCTCCTCCATCACCAGCTCCGACTCGTGCGGCACCCGGTCGACCACGATGGGCGGCAGCAGCGCGCCCTGGCGGCCCGGGTCGTAGAGGATTTCCGCGCCGGCCTCGGCGGCCAGGTGGACGCGCTTTTCGAAGGCCGCGGCGGCCTGGGCATGAACCACGGTGCCCAGGTCGATGTCTGGGTCCATGGGGTCGCCGAAGCGGATCTTCTTGGCAAGCTCCAGCACCAGGGGCACGAAGCGATCGGCGACGCTTTCTTGGCAGAGGATGCGTTTCACCGCCGTGCAGCGCTGGCCGGAATTCTTGGTGGCGCCGGCGACGGCCAGGGCGGCGGCCTGGGCCAGGTCGTCGTCGCTCAGGTCGTTGAGGATGATCAGCGGGTCGTTGCCGCCCAGCTCCAGCACCGTGCGCTTGTAGCCGGCCTTGTCGGCGATCATCTTGCCGACCGGCACGCCGCCGGTGAAGGTGATGAGCTCGATATGCTCGTTCTGGATCATTTCCAGGCCGATGTCCTGGGGCAGACCGGTGACCACCGAGAACATCTCCGGCGGCAGGCCGGCCTCGTAGAGCACGTCGGCCAGAATCAGCGCCGTCATCGGGGTCAGCTCGGTCGGCTTGCAGACCATGCAGTTGTTGGTGACGATGGCCGGCGCGATCTTGTGCGACACCATGTTGAGCGGATGGTTGAAGGGCGTGATGGCGGAGATCGCCTTCAGCGGCTCGCGGGTGGTGAAGATCTTGCGCGCCTTGCCGTGCGGGGTCAGGTCGCAGGAAAAGATCTGGCCGTCGTCCTGGATGCAGAGCTGCCCGGCCAGGGTGAAGACGTCGTAGGCGCGGCCCACTTCGTAGAGCGAGTCGGCCTTGGAGATGCCGAGCTCCAGGGTGATGAGATTGGCGATCTCGTCCTTGCGCGCGATCAGGATCTCCGCGGTCTTGAAGAGGATCTGCTGGCGCTCGTAGCGGGTCAGCTTCGGCTCGTAGGCGGCGGCGATCTCGAAGGCTTCGCGGGCCTGGGCCGCGTTGCCCGCCGGCACCGTGCCGATCACCTCGTCGGTGTAGGGATAGCGCACCTCGATGACGCCCTCGGCCTCGACCTTGCGTCCGGCGATGCGCATGGGCTCGTGACGCGGCTTGCCGCTCATGTCTTCGGCGATGCTCATGTCCCGGATTCCTTACTCGGCGGCGGCTGCACGGCGTGCCGCGGCATGATTGAGGGCAATGTCGAAGGCGTCGAAGTTGCGCAGGCGCCGGCCTTCCAGGCCGTGCACCGGGCGGTTGACGACGATCGGCACTCTCTGCTCACTGACCCCGCCGTGGGAGCGCAGCGGCACTTCCAGGCCGGAGAGATCGTGCTTGTCGGGCCGGGTGCCGACGGCGCGGGTCTTTTCGGTGACGATCACCAGGTCGCCGATGCGGTCGGCCGGCAGCTCGAAGGCTTCTGCCGCTTCCTCGCGGGTCAGGACCCGTTCGACACCTTCCAAGCCCTCGATGAACTCGGCGGCGGCGCCGAAGTCGACGTCCTTGGGCAGATAGACGGTCGCGTAGGAGCCAAGCGCCCCGTGGTGAACCACATAGGGGTCGGTGATCGGCAGGATGGTGCGCGCCCTGCCCTCGCCGAGAAACTCGTCCAGGGCCGACTGCAGGTAGAGCACGTTGGGCGTGCCGTCGGCCCTGTGCTTGGCGTTCATGCCGTGGTCCGCGGTCAGCACGATGACGGCGCCGGCGGCGTCGAGCTGGGCGAAGTAGCCGTCCATCATGGCGTAGAAGTCGTTGGCGCCCTCGGTGCCCGGCGCATGCTTGTGCTGGATATAGTCGGTGGTGGAAAGGTACATGAGATCGGGCCGCATGGTCTCCATGAGCTTGACCCCGGCGGCGAAGACGAACTCCGACAAGTCGGCGGAATAGACGCTGGGCAGCGGCTTGCCGACCAGATCCAGCAGGCCGGCGATGCCGTTTTCGGCGATGGAGGCTTCGTCGGCCTTCTCGGCGGAGAACGAGACGGCCTCGCCCGCCTTGAGGTTGAGGCCGTCGCCGAGCAGTCGGCGCAGCTTGTCCTTGGCGGTCACCACCGCGATCTTGGCCCCCGCCTTCTGGAAAGCGGCGAAGATGGTCGGCGCGCGCAGGTAGGCGGGATCGTTCATCATGACCTCCTCGCCCTTGGCCGGATCTAAGAAGAAATTGCCGCAGATGCCGTGCACGCGCGGCGGTTGCCCGGTCACGATCGAGAGGTTGTTGGGGTTGGTGAAGCTCGGCACCACGCAGTCGCCGCGCAGGTCCGCCCCGGCCGGCAGCACCGCCTTCAGCCAGGGCATGCGCCCGGCCGCCACCGCCTCCTTCATGTAGTCGGGCTCGGAGCCGTCGATGCAGACCACAACCACGGGCGCCTCGGGAAAGGCATAGCTGCGCGCGTTCACGGTCACGGAATGGGGCTGAGTCATCTGATGTCCTTTGTCTGCCTAGGCGACCAGCTTGGCGCGTTCGTCCATGGCGGCGGCCGGCGGGCTGGCGTCGTCGACGCCCATCTCATTCAACGCTTCGGCCACAGCCGTCAAGAGGCGCCGCATCACCGCGGCGTCAAGCCGGCCGATGCAGCCGATGCGGAACGAATCGACCACCGTCAGCTTGCCTGGATAGATGATGAAGCCCTTGGCCTTCAGCAGATCGTAGAAGCTTTGGAAGTTGAAGCCTGGGTGCGCCGGGTTGAAGAAGGTGACGATGATGGGCGACAGCCAACCGTCCTGCAGCAGAGTTTCGAAACCCAGTTCGCGCATGCCGGCCACCATGACGTCGCGGTTCTGCGCATAGCGCGCGCCGCGCCCGGCGACGCCGCCCTCGGCCTCGTGTTCGACGAGGGCCTGCAGAAAGGCGGCGACCACGTGGGTCGGCGGGGTGTAGCGCCACTGGCCGGTCTTTTCCATGCTGGCCCACTGGGCATGCAGGTCGAGGCTCAAGGAGTGGCTGCGGCCCTTGGCGGCTTCGAGTTCGGCTTTGGGGGCGATGACGAAGCCGAAGCCCGGCACGCCCTCGATGCATTTGTTGGCCGAGGACACCATGGCGGCATAGGGGATTTCCCGCAGGTCGAGCGGCAGGGCGCCGAAGGCGCTCATGGAATCGATCAGCAGCTTGCGGCCCTTGGCGGCGACGACCGCGGCGATCTCAGACAGCGGATTGAGAATGCCCGAAGAGGTCTCGCAGTGGACCAGCACGACATGGGTGATGCCCGCATCGGCCTCCAGCGCGGCAGCCACCTCGGGCCCGCGCGGCGGCAGGTAGTCGCCCTTGTCAATCACCTGACAGGCGCGGCCCAGATAGTCCAGCGTCTGCACGATGCGCTGGCCGTAGGCGCCGTTGACCAACACCAGCGTCTTGCCGCCGCGCGGCAGGAAGGAGCCCAGCATGGCCTCTACGGCAAAGGTCCCGCTGCCCTGAATCGGGACGCAGTCGTAGTCGCCATCCCGGTCGCCGGCGATGGTCAGCAGCCGGCGGCGCAGATCTGCGGTCATGGCGCGGAAGTCGCCGTCCCAGGAGCCCCAGTCCCTCAGCATGCGTTGCTTGACGCTGGCCGAAGTGGTCAGCGGCCCTGGAGTCAGCAGGTAGGGTTCGCCTTCGCTGGGAGGATCGAATGTCACGGCTGCTCCGCTGTTCGGGGTCATCAGCGTCGCTCTCCTGAATTGGAATCGGCCCTTGGCCGGATTGTCCGGATCCCGGCTTTCCGGTTCCGAAACGCCATCCTGAGGGGCCTCCAGATATCTGTAAAATCGTTATTTTGTATATGTCATATAGACTACGCTAATGGTAAGTTTGGCCACGTTCCAGGTTGCCGATGCGTGTTCGGCTGAAGCAATCGGAGAGGCGGCGGATCTTGCGCTACGTACAGCTACGGGCCTTTCACTATGTGGCGATCTGCGGCGGGTTTTCCCGCGCCGCGGAGGCGCTTTGCCTCACACAACCGGCGATCTCCGACCAGGTGCGCAAGCTGGAGGAAGAATACGACGTCATTCTCTTCAACAGGCGCAAGAAGCAGGTCAGCCTGACCAAGGCCGGTCAGCAGTTGCTGGAAATCACCCGGCGCATGTTCGAGGTGGAAAAGCAGGCCTTGGAGCTGCTTTCGGAATCGCGCGCCCTGAGGGCCGAATCGCTGCGCGTGGTGGCCGACTCGGCGCACCATATGCTGCATATCCTCGGGCATTTTCGCGAGCGCTACCCAAGCGTCGCCATGGTCGTCAGTTCCGGCAACTCCGAGGAGGTCATCGCCCAGCTCTACGACTACGAGGCGGAGATCGGAATCCTCGGCGAGGTGCCGCAAAGCCGCGATTTCGAGACCATCAAGCTGAGCTCTACGCCGCTGCTGGCCTTCACCAACAGGGACCACCCCTTGAGCCGGCGCAAGGCCATCACCCTGGCCGAACTCGCGGAGCATATGCTGGTGCTGCGCGAGCGCGGCTCTAAGACCCGCCAAAGCATCGAAGCGGCGGCGCGCGGGCGCGGGCTCAACCTCAAGCTCGCCATCGAGGCGGAAGGCCGCGAAGCGGTGCGGGAAATCGTGGCGACCGGCGGCGGGGTCGGTGTGGTCTCGGCGGCGGAATTCGGCCAGGACCCCCGCTTGGTGCCGATTCGTCTCTCGGACTGCGAGGTCCTGATGGACGAGGCCCTGGTCTGCCTGCGCGAGCGTGCCGGCGGCAAGGTCATCAGCGCCTTCTTCGAGACCGCCCGTGAGGTCGCCGCGGCCGTTTAGAGCCGCCACTCCGGCGGCCGGCTCCACAATTAGATTGCCAGTCGCCGGGGATGAACTGTAAGTTTTCTTACACAAAACTGTAATAAAGCGTTCGCCCGTCACGCGCTTCGCCGGGCGAAACGAAAGAACATTCGCTAAGGGAGGCCCCGCGATGCGCCGAATTCAGACTCTTTTTTCCCCCAAGCTGCTTGCTGCGGCGCTTGCCGTCGGACTGCTGAGCCTTGCCGGCGGTCTTGCTTCGCCCGCGGCGGCGGCGGAAGACTGCCCGCGCAGCTTTCTCGACGATCAGTACTGCGATCGCGATGGTGATCTGACCGCCGACCTGCCGCTCGATCCGGCGGAGTGGAACGACCCGGACACCCTGATCTTTTCCTATACACCGGTCGAAGATCCTGCCGTCTATGAGAAGGCCTGGGCCGACTTTCTCGATCATTTGTCCAAGACGACAGGCAAGAAGGTGGTGTTCTTCCCGGTGCA
Source organism: Kiloniellaceae bacterium (assembly GCA_040217155.1). Taxonomy (GTDB): domain Bacteria; phylum Pseudomonadota; class Alphaproteobacteria; order Kiloniellales; family Kiloniellaceae; genus Pelagibius. The sequence continues at coordinate 295,841 of JAVJNS010000008.1, read as the reverse complement.
GTCCAACGCCGCCCAGCTTGAGGCCATGCGCTCCGGCCGTCTGCACATCGCCGGCGTCAACACCGGCGGCAATCCCGTGGCCGTCGCCTGCGCCGGCTTCGTGCCCTTCGCCATGATGGCCGCGGACGATGGTTCCTTCGGCTACAACATGGAGATCATCGTGCCGGCGGACAGCGCGATCCAGTCGCCTGCCGATATCAAGGGCAAGACGATGACCTTCACCTCGCCGACGTCCAATTCCGGCGCCAAGGCGCCGCAGGCGTTGCTGAAGTCGGATTTCGGCTTGATCGTCGACAAGGACTACGGCACCAGTTTTTCCGGCAAGCATGACAACTCGGTCATCGGCATCGCAAACAAGGACTACGAGGTCGCCGCCGTCGCCAACTCGGTGATGTACCGGATGTTCGACCGCGAAGTGGTGGACAAGTCCAAAATCCGCACGATTTACACCTCCGACCGTTTCCCGACCACCGGCTACGGCTATGCCCACAACCTGGATCCGACGCTGGTTGCCAAGATCAAGCAGGCCTTCTTCACCTTCAACTGGGAGGGCTCTGCCCTGAAGGAAGAGTTCAAGAAGGAGGATCGCTTCATCGCCATCAACCACAAGGCCGACTGGAACGTGATCCGCAAGATCGACGCCGCCAACGGTGTAGAATACTCTTGCAAGTAATCTGAGCCGAGGCAGAACGGGGCCGGCGCTGCGGCCGGCCCCGTTTCTGTCGCTGTCAAATTGCCGCTTGATGCCGGAATGCCATGCTCCGCCTTGAAAATCTCGAAAAGCGCTACAAGACCGGCGACCTTGCGCTGAAGGGCGTAGATCTTGAAGTGCCGGACGGCCAGATCATGGCCCTCATCGGGCCGTCGGGGGCCGGCAAGTCGACCCTGATCCGCTGCATCAACCGTCTGGTCGAACCGACCGGAGGCCGGGTCTTTCTCAACGACCTGGAACTGAGTCGCCTGGGCGCCGGGCTGCTGCGCAAGGCGCGGCGGCGCATGGGGATGATTTTCCAGGAGTATGCCCTCGTCGAGCGCCTCTCGGTGATGGAAAACGTGCTCTCCGGGCGGCTCGGTTATGTCGGCTTCTGGCGCAGTTACTTCCGCAAGTATCCGCAGTCCGATATCGACGAGGCCTTCCGCCTGCTCGGTCGGGTCGGCCTCGATCACATGGTCGACAAACGCGCCGACGAGCTTTCCGGCGGCCAGCGCCAGCGGGTCGGCATCTGCCGCGCATTGGCCCAGAACCCCGAGTTGCTGCTGGTCGACGAGCCGACCGCGTCTCTCGATCCCAAGACCTCGCGCCAGATCATGCGGCTGGTGTGCGAGCTCTGTAACGAGCGCAATCTTTCCGCCATCATCAACATCCATGACGTCATGCTGGCGCAGATGTTCGCCCAGCGCATCGTCGGACTCAAGCTGGGGGAAATCGTCTACGACGGTCCTCCGGATGGATTGACCGCGGACGTCCTCACCGAGATCTACGGCGAGGAAGACTGGGAAGCGACCATCCGCAAGGTCGACGACGATGATGAAGAGGGAGCGGCTGGCGAAGGAGCGGCGCCGGAAGGCCACCACGGCCGGTCCCTCGATCGCGACCGCCTGGCCGGTGCCACGTGAGGCAGCAGCCATGAGTTTCTGCATCCGGGCGCGTCATGACTGATCTTACTTCCGCGGCGATCCGGCGCTGGAAGAAGCCACCCTTCATCAAGTCGCCGCTGGCGCGCTGGGGCCTCGGCCTCGGCATCGCCTTCTATCTTTCGCTGGCCTTTGCTACGACAGACGTCGACTGGGGGCGGGTCGCCGAGGGCGTTCCGCGTGGCGCGCGTTTCATATCAGGATTCTTCCCGCCGGATTTCGTGTCCCGTTGGGATTCGATCGCCGCGGGCATCGCCGAGAGCCTGTGGATGACGGTGATCTCCACCGTGGTCGGTATCGCCCTGTCGGTGCCAATCGGTCTCGGGGCGGCGCGCAACCTGGCGCCGAAGCCCGTGTACTATTTCTGCCGCGGAATCCTGGCGGTGTCGCGCAGCTTTCAGGAGATCATTATCGCGATCTTCTGCGTGAAGCTCTTCGGCTTCGGCCCCTTCGCCGGATTCGTCACCTTGAGTTTCGCCACCATCGGCTTCTACGGCAAGCTGCTGGCCGAGGACATTGAGGACATGGATCCGGTGCAGGCCGAGGCGGTGCGCGCCACCGGTGCCGGCTGGTTCCAGTGGCTCAACTACGCCGTTCAGCCGCAGGTCCTGCCGCGCATGATCGGCTTGGGACTCTACCGCCTGGATATCAACTTCCGCGAATCCGCGGTGGTCGGCATTGTCGGCGCCGGCGGTATCGGCGCGACCCTTACCACGGCCTTCGACCGCTACGAGTTCGGTTCGGCGGCGGCCATCCTGCTGATCATCATAGGTATCGTCATGGTGGTCGAGTACACCTCCGGATATGTCAGGAAGTGGGTCCAGTAGATGCCGGTGCGCGCGATCGGAGAGATGAAGGTCTGGCAGCGCCGCGAGCGCCGCCGCCAGTTGATGATCTGGGCCGCCTATCTGGTCGCCGCGATGATCTTCGTCTACTGCTGGAACCTGGTTTCGGAGAAAACCATCTGGGCCTTTGTATGGGACGCTCATAGTCAAGCCGGTGATCTCGCGGAGCGCATGGTGCCGCCGAAGTGGGACTATATGAGCAAACTCTGGCGGCCGATCTGGGATACACTCAACATCGCCACCCTGGGCACGGTGCTGGCGCTCTTCATGGCAGTGCCCGTTGCCTTCTGCGCGGCACGAAACACCACGCCCAGCGGCACGATCCTGCGTCCCATCGCATTGTTCATCATCGTGTCCTCGCGGTCGATCAACTCGTTGATCTGGGCGCTGATGCTGGTCACCATCCTGGGTCCGGGCGTTTTCGCCGGCGTCATCGCCATCGGCCTGCGTTCCATTGGTTTCTGCGCCAAGCTTCTCTATGAGGCGATCGAGGAGATCGACGAGGACCAGGTGGAGGCGATCCGGGCGACCGGCGCTTCCGGTCCACAGGTGCTGGCCTACGGCGTTGTACCGCAGATCATGCCCGCTTTTGCCGGCATCTCGGTGTTCCGCTGGGACATCAATATCCGCGAGTCGACGGTCTTGGGACTGGTCGGCGCCGGTGGCATCGGATTGCAGCTCAATGCCTCGATCACCAATCTCGCCTGGACTCAGGTGTCGTTGATTCTGCTGGTGATCATCGCCACGGTGATCGTCAGCGAGTGGGTCTCGGCAAAGATCCGCTACGCCATCATCTGACAGAAAATTCAGGAAGCGCGGGCTTCGCCGTTCTGGCGGCCCGGCTGATTCGTGGCCGGTGTGAAGACCTGCACGGCGTTGTCGCGCAGCATGCGCGACAGGTGCTCGGGCGGCGGCGCGTCGGTGAAAACCATGTCCACATCGCGCAGATGAGCGACGCGAACGATCGCGTCGGCCAGGAACTTCGAGTGGTCGAGGGCGACCAGGCGCTTGCGCGAGATCTTCATCGCCGTGGTGGAAACGCCGATATCGCGGAAATCGAAGTCCATCAGATCGCCATCCTCGCTGATGCCGCCGATGCCGAATATGCCATAGCCGACGCGGAACTTCTCGAGGAACTCGCGCGTTGCCTCGCCGGTCGTGGCCTGGTCGTTGTGCTTCAGGACGCCGCCGGCGAGAATCACCTGAAAGTCGCGGCGCCGGTTGAGAATGGTGGCGACCGTCAGGTGGTTGGTGACGACCGTCAGACGGCGGTGCTGCAGCAGCGCCTCGGCGACGGCCTCCATGGTGGTGCCGATGTCGATGAAAATGGTTGCGCCATCGGGCACCTGGCCGGCCACGAGGGCCGCAATGCGTTGCTTCTCCTTAGCGTGGCTTCGCTTACGCTTGTCGTAGTCGACGTCACCCGCCACCGGTGGCAGGCCGGCACCGCCGTGGTAGCGCGTCACCAGGCCGCGTTTTTCCAGTTCGTTGAGATCCCGCCGCACTGTCTGCTGCGACACCGCGAAGGACTTCGCGAGACTGCCGATGGACACGAAGCCGCGGCTCTCAAGCAGGCTGAGGATGCGCTCGTGCCGTGTCGAGATGCCGTCGCGCGTGTTGCCGATCAGGGTCATGACCCGCTACCGGCAACTTTCTTGCCCTGCTGGCCGTCGCCGTTTTCAGATTTTGGGAGTTTTCCGGCGATGCCGTACTCTGCCTCGCGGCGCTCCATTTCTTCCCAGACTTCTGCCGGGCGGATTCCCATTTCCGACAGCAGGACGATCCAGTTGTAGAGCATGTCCACTGACTCGTGCACGACCTCGTCGCGGTTGTTGGTGACGTACTCCAAAGATACTTCGGAGGCCTCCTCGACCAGCTTCTTGGCGATCTTTATGCGGCCGTCGGCGAAGAGCTTCGACGTGCGCGAGGTCTTGGGGTTCTCACCGCGCTCCAGTGTCACCGCCGCGTAAAGCCGTTGTAGGGCATCGGTCATGGCAGAAGGGGTTCCGTCCTAGGCCTCGCCGTCAGGAAGCATCCGGGGTTGCGATGGATTTATGCTTGAGCGCTTTGTCCTCTTCGCGCAGGCGGCTGTCCGAAAGCTCGCCGGCGCGCTCCAGAATGTTGTAGGCGGCCGAGGTCAAATGGCCGTTGATGCGCTTCAGGTCGCGCAGCACGTCGAGGTGCAGCGAGGAAGAAGTCACGGAGTCCGGCCTGCGCTCGCCAATGCGCTCGTAGTGGTTCTCGATGAAGCGGCGCTCCATCTCGCGCACATGGGTCTTCTGACGCAACAGTTGGCGCGCCAGCTCGATATCGCTGGAGGCAAAGACGTTCATTGCCAAGTCGAGGTTGCCGACAATCTGGGCGTGGAAAGTCTCCAGTTCCTGCATGCCTTCCGCCGAGAAACTGGCGCGGAGCTTGATCTTCTTGCTGGCCAGCTCCATCAGGTTCTTGTCGATGATGTCGCCGATGTGCTCGAGGTTGGTGGTGAAGTTCAGGATTTCGACGCAGCGCGCGCTTTCCTGTGCATCCAACTCTCCGTTGTTCAGCTTGGTAAGGTAGAACTTGATGGCCTCGTTCAGCCGGTCGACCTTGTCGTCGGCGGCTTCGGTTTCCTTCTTCAGCGTTTCATCGTTACTGCGTAACACCTTGTTGGTGGCCAGCAGCATCTTCTTCACTTCGTCGCCCATGCGCAGCGCCTCTCGGGTGGCGCAGGTAAGGGCCACGGCCGGCGTCTCCAGGGTGCCGTCGTCCAGGTACATGGGACGGCCGGGGTCGTCGGCAATCACCTGATCCGGCAGAATGCGGGAGATCAGCGCATTCACCTGGCGCACAAAGGGCAGGAAAAGCAGCGCAATGGCGAGATTGAAGAGGCTATGAAAGTTGGCCACCATGCGTTCCGGTGCGACGCCGAGCAGTTCAAGGTAGGGCAACAGCAGCTGCAGCATCGGCAGGACGGCGAGAACCCCGGCGGTGCGGATTATCAGGTTGCCGATCGGTGGACGGCGCGCCGCCACCGGCGACGCCCAGGTGATCCCGACCGGTGTGATCGCGGCACCGAGGTTCGCGCCGAGAACCAGCGCCAGGGCCAGAGGCGCGGCAAGGACCCCGGCCGAGGCCAGCGTCATGATCAACAATACGATGGCGACGCTGGAATGGGACACCCAGGTAATGCCGGCGGCGACCAGAATCGCCAGCAACGGCTCGCGCGCCAGGGGCTCCAACAGCACCGTGAGAAGAGTCGACTCGCGCAGCGGCGCCGAGGCCATGACGATGAGGCTGAGCGCCAGCAGCATCAGCCCGAGCCCGAGGGCGATGCGTGAGAGGTTCTTTGCCTTCGTGCGCTTGGAGGCGAGGAAGCCGAAGACGCCGGCAGCGACCAGCAGCGGCGACAGCCAGGCATGATCGAAGGACAGGACCTGCACCACCACCGTGGTGCCGACGTCGGCACCGAGAATAATGGCCAGGGCGGCGGCCCCGGTGACCAAGCCCTGGGCGGCGAAAGAGGTGATGATCAACGTGGTCGCGGTGCCGCTTTGCAGGGCGCCCGTGACGACCAGTCCGGAAAAGAAGCTGGCGAAGCGCGACTTGGAGGAGAGCGCCAAAAGGCGCCGCAACTCGGCGCCGAAGGACCGGGTGACACCGGTACGCACCATCCGTACTCCCCACAGGAGCAGGGCGACACCGCCAACAATGCTGACAATGGTTTCCAAAGCGGAGTCCAAGCGATTCCAGAGGTTTATGAATGTAAGATAATTTACATTTTTTGATCGACTCCGCAAGTGGACACAAGACGCGCCGGCAAGGATCAGCCGTAATCCGGCGCCTTGCCGATGACTGATCGCCACATCGATCGGAAACAGAGGAGTTTCGCTCCGGCCAGGAGTGGCTTCGGGAGGAAGCGCCGGCCAGGCTTTGCAGGCTCAGTCGGCCCGGGAGAGACCTGTTTCGGGATCGGGACGAATAGGCGCACGAAATCAATGGTGTTAGCTCAGTACAGCGAAATTCCTTGAAGCTGGGCGAGCGGCAGGCTATATGTGAGTGAACGCTCACTCATTACTGGAACCGAGATGCCCAACGCCTCGCCCGTTAGCCCCAGGGGCCATCGCACGCAGGAGAAGATCGAGCAGGTCGCGCTCGCCCTTTTTGCCGATAAGGGCGTCGACCGCACCACCATTGGCGACATTGCGGGCGCGGCCGGCATCGCCGAGGGCACGATCTACCGCCACTATCCCGGCAAAGAGGAACTGGTCTGGCAGCTCTTCTCGCACAACTATCTGCGCTTGGCGGCCCAACTCGACTCTTTGCAGGCTTCGCGTCCGGCGTTGCGTGCAAAGCTGAAGGCGATGGTTGGCCTGTTCTGCAGCCTCTTTGAGCGGGATCCGGATATGTTTCGCTTCCTGCTGCTGGTCCAGCATGGCCAGCTTGAGCGGGTCACCGAGGACATGCAGACCCCGGTCAAGGTGTTGAAATCCGTGCTCGAGGCGGCTATCGCGCGCGGCGAGATCCCTGAGCAGGATGCCGAAGTTGCCACCGCCATGGTGCTCGGCATGGTTCTGCAGGTGGCGGTCTTCAAAGTCTATGGGCGCATCACCGGGCCGATCGGCGACTTTGCCGAGCGCCTCGCCGAGTCCTGCTGGCGGGCGCTTGCGGCGCCGGCCGACGCAGAGGGCGCTTGAGCCATGCGCCCTCGCTTGTCGCACCGCTGCTGCCTGGTGTTCCTGCTCGTTGTCGCTGCCGTGGCGGCCTCCGCGGCGCAGTTGAACCGAACCCAACTCTGGGCCGACCAGGAAATCCATGCCGGCTGGCGGCTGCAGCGACATGTGGTGTTCGGCGTCTGCCGCCTGCTCGACCGCGAGCAGGCGGCGCGCGACTTCGAGTGGCGCGGGAACTGCCGTGCCGCCTTGGCGCAGGCGAAGCTAGAGCAGGGACTGACCCCGGAAAGCCGTCACCTGGTGCTTCTCCTGCATGGTATGGGGCGCTCGACTTATCTGTTTCGTGACATGGAGCGGTCGCTGCGGGACGCCGGCTACGAGGCGGTAGCAATCAGCTACCCCAGCCTGACTGACGATATCGCCGGCCACGCCGCGCAGATCGAAGAAATCCTGTCCCGTGCCGAGGATGTCGAGAAAGTCTCTTTCGTCACCCACAGCCTGGGCGGCCTGGTGCTGCGTGAAATGTTGAGCCGCGACGGTCCTTGGCAGCAGCGGCTGCCGCTTGGCCGTGTGGTGATGATCGCGCCGCCCAACCAGGGCTCGGCCCTTGCTGAAGCGCTCAGCGGCTTCACCCCGTTCCACTGGATCGGTGGCCCCTCGGCCAGCCAAATCGCCGCGGGCCCGCCCTTCGCGCCGCTGCCCGAGGCCGTCGAGTTGGCGGTGATCGCCGGCGGCACCGAGGGCGGCGGCGGCTTCAACCCGCTGCTGACGGGAAATAACGACGGCCTAGTGACCGTCGGCGAAACCGCCCTGCCGGGCGCCCGCGACCACATGACCATCAGGGCGCTGCATACGGTGATCGCCGGCCACCCGAAAAGTATCGCTGCGACGATCAATTTCCTCGGAACCGGGCGGTTGCGCCGAAGCGCCGCCAAACTGAACTGGTGACAGCCACCACTTGCCGGATAGGACCTCGCACATGTCGGACCGTATTCTGGAAATTCTGAAGAGCCGCCGCTTTCTGCCGCTCTTTGCGACGCAATTTCTTGGCGCCTTCAACGACAATCTGTTCAAGAACGCGCTGGTGATGCTGATCCTGTTCCGACTGGCCGTCGACAGCGGCACGGACGGCAAGCTGCTGGTGGCGGTGGCCGGCGGCATCTTCATCCTGCCGTTCTTCCTGTTTTCCGCGACGGCGGGTCAACTGGCGGACAAGTATGACAAGGCGCGCATGATCCGCGGCGTGAAGGTGGCGGAGGTCGCCGTCATGGCTTTGGCCGCCGCCGGCTTTGCCTGGGGCCGCGCCGATTTTCTCATTGCCGTGCTGTTCTTCATGGGAGTCCAGTCGGCCTTCTTCGGGCCGCTGAAGTACGGCATCCTGCCGCAACACCTGGCGACCAAGGAACTGGTCGGCGGCAATGCACTGATCGAGGCGGCAACCTTTCTCGCTATTCTGCTCGGCACCATCGCCGGTGGCCTGCTGATCCTGACCGATGGTGGCGAGACGATCATCTCCGCTGCGGTCGTCGCCGTGGCGCTGCTCGGCTGGGCGGCAAGTCTCATGATCCCGCCAGCGCCGGCGACCGCGCCGCAGCTCAAGGTCAACTGGAACTTTCTCGGCGAGACGCGGGCCATCCTGCGGCACGCCGCCGGCAACCGCGACATCTTCCTCTCGATCCTCGGCATCTCTTGGTTCTGGCTGGTCGGCGCCACCTTCATCCTGTTGTTTCCGCCCTATGCGAACGAAATGCTGGGCGGCGACGAGCAGGTGGTGACGCTCTTCATGACGGTCTTCTCCATCGGCATCGGCGTCGGTTCGATCGGCTGCGACCGCTTGCTCAAGGGCGAAGTCTCGGCCCGCACCATCCCCTTCGGCGCGCTGGGCATGGCGCTCTTTTCCATCGATCTCTACTTCGCCAGCACGGCGGTCGCGCCCGCCGCCGAGGCGCCTGCCGAGCTGATGGGTGCTGCCGCTTTCCTCGCCGTGGCGGCGCACTGGCGCATCCTCGCCGACCTGCTGCTGATCTCGATCTGCGGTGGACTCTATATCGTGCCGCTCTATGCCATCGTGCAGGCCCGCGCCGACGTCGATCACCGTGCCCGCACCATCGCCGCCAACAACGTGATGAACGCGCTTTTCATGGTCATCGGCGCCGTGGCGGCGGCCCTGCTGTTCAAGATCGGCTTGGCGGTCACCGGCGTTTTTCTGGTGATCGCCGCCGCCAACGTCGTTGCCGCTTACTACGTCTGCAAACTCTTGCCGCAGGAACTGATGAAAGGACTCGTCGCCGGGTTCTTCCGCCTGTTCTATCGCGTCGAGGTGCATGGCAGAGAGCACATCAAGGCCGCTGGAGATAAAGCGGTGGTGGTGGTCAACCACGTGTCGTTTCTCGATGGACCACTGTTGGCCGCCTTTCTGCCCGGCCGCCCGATGTTCGCCATCGACACCCACATGGCGGCGCGCTGGTGGGTAAGGCCCTTCATGGCGCTGGTCGAGGCCTTTCCTTTGAACCCGACCTCGCCGCTGGCCACCCGCGCCCTGATCCGCGAGGTGGAGAAGGGCAAGCACTGCGTCATCTTCCCCGAGGGGCGCATCACCGTGACCGGCGCGCTAATGAAGGTCTACGAGGGGCCGGGCATGGTCGCCGACAAGTCCGGCGCGCAGATTCTGCCGGTGCGCATCGACGGGGCGCAGTTCAGTCGCTTCTCTCGCCTCAAAGGCAAGTTCCGCCTGCGCCTGTTCCCCAAGATCACCATTACCGTGCTGCCGCCGCGGCACTTTGAGATCCCCGTTGAGGCGCGCGGCCGCCGCCGCCGCCAGCTCGCCGGCAATGCCCTCTACGAGGTGATGTCCGACATGATGTTCCGCATCCATCACCAGGAGCCGCGCACCTTGTTCCAGGCGCTGTTGGAAGCGCGCGCACTCCATGGCGGCAGCAAGCCGGCGGTCGAGGATGTGGAGCGCAAGCCGCTGACCTACAATCGTCTCATCACCGGGGCTCTGGTGCTGGGCCGGAAGATCGCCAGGCGCAGCCGGCGCGGCCAGGTCGTCGGCCTGATGCTGCCGAGCGCCGCCGGCGCCGTGGTGACCTTCTTTGCCCTGCAGGCCTTCGGAAGAGTGCCGGCGATGCTGAACTTCACCGCCGGCAGCGCCAACCTGATCTCCGCCTGCAAGACGGCTGAGATCGCCACGGTCTACACCTCGCGCCGCTTCATCGAACAGGCCAAGCTGGATGACGTGGCCAAGGCGCTGGCCGCCGAGGTCGAGGTCGTCTACCTGGAGGACCTGCGCCGCGAGATCGGGATCTTTTCCAAGCTCTACGGCCTGTTGGCGCGTCCCTTCGTTGGAACCGTTCACCGCCGCGCTTGCGGGGTCAAGGGGCTCGATCCCGTGGCACCGGCCATGGTGCTGTTCACCTCCGGTTCCGAGGGCAAGCCCAAGGGTGTGGTGCTGAGCCACGACAACTTGCTGGCCAACTGCCGGCAGCTTGCGGCGCGCCTCGACTTCAATCCGACTGATAGTGTGTTCAACGCCCTGCCGGTGTTTCACTCTTTCGGCCTGACCGGCGGCATGCTGCTGCCGCTGTACTCCGGTGTGAAGACCTTCATGTATCCTTCGCCGCTGCACTACCGCATCGTGCCGGTTCTGGCCTATGACACCAATGCCACCATCATGTTCGGCACGGATACGTTTCTGAGCGGCTATGCCCGCATGGCGCATCCCTACGATTTCTATGCCATGCGCTACGTCTTCGCCGGTGCCGAGAAGGTCCGCGACGAGACCCGCCGCCAGTGGATGGAAAAGTTCGGGCTGCGCATCCTCGAGGGTTACGGCGCCACCGAATGCGCGCCGGTGATCGCCGTGAATTCCCCCATGCACTTCAAGGCCGGCTCGGTCGGCCGTTTGCTGCCGGGCGTCGACCACCGCCTCGAGCCGGTGCCCGGCGTCGAGGAGGGCGGGCGTCTCCTGGTCGCCGGGCCCAACATCATGCTTGGCTACCTGAAGTCCGAGCGGCCGGGCGAACTGGAGCCGCCGCAGGACGGTTGGTACGACACCGGCGATATCGTTTCCCTGGACGAGGAGGGTTTCATGACCATCCTCGGCCGCGCCAAGCGCTTTGCCAAGATCGCCGGCGAGATGGTCTCTCTCGGCGCTGTCGAGGATCTGGTAAGCGGCCTCTGGCCCGAACAGATGCATGCCGTGGTCGCCTTGCCGGATGCCCGCAAGGGCGAGCAGCTGGTGCTGCTGACCGAGCGCGCGGCAGCCGGGCGTGATGAAATCTCAACTCACGCCCGCGCCGCCGGCGCCAGTGAGTTAATGGTGCCGCGGCAGATTTTCACCGTGGAGAAGCTGCCGCTGCTGGGCAGCGGCAAGATCGACCACCCCGGAGTCAGGACCTTGGCTGAAGAACTGTTGGGAAACCAGAGCGCCGCCTGAGGGCGTGGCCTACCGAGGAGGAACTGAAGCATGGACGATATGTTGTGGATTCTTCTGGGCGGCTCCCTGGTGCTTTACCTGCTGGTCGGACCGGCACTCGGCATCGCCGCTTTCTCCCGGGGCCGGGGACCCTCCGCGAGTGAGATCACGGTTCTTCGCAGGCGCCTCGATTCCCTGACGGCCGACCTCTCGGATCTGCGCCGCCGAGTCCTCGGCGATGAGCAAGCCGCAGCGGAAGAAGCGGCGCCGCCGACCTCGCGGCCGGTCATGGAGGATCTCCCCGCCGCGGCTGACGAAACACCGCCACGGGTGGTGTCGGAGGCGGCGAGGGAGTCTGCCGAAGCGCCCAAAGCGCCCGAAGCGTCCATGGCTCCCGTCCCCAGTTCCGGCCGCGGCCTCGAGCATTGGCTGACCACGCGCGGCCTAATCTGGTTGGGCGGGGCGACATTGGCACTGGCCGGGCTTTTCCTCGCCAAGTACAGCTACGACCGCGGTTGGCTGGCCCTCGGGCCCTGGGGGCGCGTGCTCTGCGGCTTCTTCTTCGGCGCGGCGCTGACCGTCGCCGGAGAATGGCTGCGCCGCCGCCCGCTGCAGCGCGCCATCGCCGCCATCGGTCCCAATTACCTGCCGCCGGCGTTGACCGCGGCGGGGCTCTCCTCGGCCTTCGGCAGCCTTTATGCCGCCTACGGACTCTACGATCTGCTGCCGCCGCTGGTGGCGTTCGCCCTCATGGCACTGGTGGCTTTCGCCGCCTTTGGCCTGGCGATTCTGCAGGGGCCCTTGATCGCCGTGCTGGCGCTGCTGGGCGGATTTGTGACTCCCTTGCTGGTCAACACACCGGAGCCCTCGGCCTGGGGTCTGTTCTCCTACCTCTTGGCTCTCACAGGGGCGGCGCTCGCTGTCACCCGCTACATGGCTTGCTGGTGGCTGGCCTGGGGCGCACTCACTGGTGCGGTGCTCTGGCCGCTGCTGTGGTTCGCCGCCATCTGGTCGCCCTGGGACAGCCCGGCGCTGGGCGTCTACCTGGTACTGCTGGCCGGTCTCTTCCTGGCGCTGCGCTACCGGATCGAAGGCGATGGCCTTGACCGCATCTGGCCGCGGACGGCGCCCGACCGCATCGCCTGGGCCGGGGCGCTGGCCACCGCCATTCTCGCCTTCATCCTGGTGCGCATGGACGGCTATGACCCGGTTTCCCTGATCGCGGTCTTTCTGCTGGTCTGCCTCTACCTTGCCGCGGCCTGGCGGGAGCCGGTTCTCGAAGGGCTTGCCTTAGTAGCCGCGGTCCTGACCGTCACGTTCATCGCACTCTGGTACCTTCCGGCGATCGCCGATTGGCCGGCCTTTACTCACGACTATCGCGGCACGGGTTATGGCGGTCAGCAGGGTCCCGTCGTGCCGCCGGATCTGTCCGCCTTTGTGGTCGTGTCGGTGATCTTCGGCATGCTCTTCGCCGCCACCGGGTTCCTGGCTCTGGCGGGTGCGCGGCGCCCGGCGCTGTGGGCCGGCGTCTCCGCAGTTGTCCCGGTTCTGCTGCTCGCCGTCGCCTTTTGGCGTATCACCGGTCTAGGTGTGGATCTCACCTGGTCGGCAGCGGCAATTGGGGTTGCCGTTCTCGAACTCGCCGCAGCGATACAGCTCCGCCGGCGGCCGCCTCGTCCCGGGGGCGGGCGCAGCAACGACCTGCTGCTCGCGATCTACGCTCTCGGCGGCGTTGCCGCACTCGGGCTCGCCTTCGCCATGGCTCTGGAACAGGCCTGGCTGACGGTGGCGCTGTCGCTCATGCTGCCGGCGACCGCCTGGATCTCCACCCGGATGAACCTGCGCAGCCTGCGCCCCGTCGCTTTGCTGGTCGCCGCCGTGGTGCTGCTGCGCCTGGCGTTGAACTACAACGTGCTGGATTATCCGCTCGGCAGTCTTCCGGGCCTCAACTGGATCCTCTATGGCTACGGCGTGCCCGCGTTGGCGTTCTGGTGGGCTGCCCGGAGCTTCCGCCGTCAAGCGGACGGCCAGGTGGTTCTGCTGCTGGAGAGCGGCGCAATGGTGCTGCTCTGGCTGCTGCTCACCCTGGAGATTCGCAATCTCACTGTCGGCGATCTGGGCCATCGCGGCTACGACCTTGCCGAGCAGTCGCTGCAGACCGTGGCCTGGCTGAGCCTGGCCTATGGCTGGCTGCGGGCCTACCGGCGGAGCGGCCGCGCCGTCCTGCTGTGGGGCTGGCGGCTGCTGGCCGGTCTCGCTGCCGTGCACTCGGCGTTATTTCAGCTTCTTGTCGACAATCCTCTGTGGAGCCCGCAGACGGTCGGCTCTTGGCCGCTGTTCAATCTGCTGGCACTGGCCTACCTGGTTCCGGCGTGCTTTGCCCTGCTGTTTGCCAGGGAACTGCGGGCCGACGGTCGGCGCAAGCTGGCCATGGCGGCGGCGGTCTACGCCTTGTCATTGATCTTCGTCTACCTGACGCTGGAAGTACGCAGGTCGTTTCATGGGGTGGCTCTGGAGATCGGGCCGATCGCAGACGGGGAACTGCTGGCCTACTCTCTGGTCTGGCTCTGCTATGCCTGGGTTCTCTTCGGTCTTGGCCTGAAGACCGGCTTTGCCAGCCTGCGCTACGCTGCTTTGGCGGTGCTGGCCATCGCCACCGCCAAGGTGTTGATATACGACTGGGCCTCGCTGCAGGGCTTGCTGCGCTTTGCTTCCTTCGCCGCCTTGGGGTTCAGCCTGCTGGGCATTCCTTTTCTCTACCAGAAGCTGGTCTTTCCGCCGCGGGCGGCCACACCGGCGGGCGACTCGGGTTAGTTTGGGCGCGCCGCCGCTGCATTGCGCGGACCTTCCCGATGGGCTACAAACCGCGCCCGTCAGTCCCCATTTGTAGCCTCGATCCGTTCACTCTCAACGATAACCTTCTCAAGCGCCGGAGTTTTCATGGCTTCCTACCAGTACGTCTACCAGATGGACGGCGTTTCCAAGACCTACCCGGGCGGCAAGCAGGTCTTGAAGGACATTCGCCTGTTCTTCCTGCCCGGCGCCAAGATCGGCGTGCTCGGCCTCAACGGCGCCGGCAAGTCGACTCTGATGAAGGTCATGGCCGGCATCGATACGGAGATCAACGGCGAAGCCCGGGCCGCCGATGGCATTCGGGTCGGCTACCTGCCGCAGGAGCCGCAACTCGATTCGGCAAAGGACGTGGCCGGCAATGTCTTCGAGGGCGTGGCGGAGACCAAGGCGCTGCTCGACCGCTTCGAGGAAGTCAGCGCTGCCTTCGCCGAGGCCGATCCCGATGAGATGGACAAGCTGATCGCCGAGCAGGCCGAACTGCAGGAAAAAATCGAGGCTGTCGACGCCTGGGATCTGGAGCGCAAGGTGGAGATCGCCATGGATGCGCTGCGCTGCCCGCCGGGCGATGCCGACGTTTCCAAGCTGTCGGGTGGCGAGCGGCGCCGGGTCGCGCTGTGCCAGCTCCTGCTGCAGAAGCCGGACATGCTGCTGCTCGACGAACCGACCAACCATCTGGACGCCGAGTCGGTGGCCTGGCTTGAGCGCTATCTGGAGGAATATCCGGGCACCGTGGTGGCGGTGACCCATGATCGCTACTTCCTCGACAACGTGGCCGGCTGGATCCTTGAACTGGATCGTGGCCGCGGCCTGCCCTTCGAAGGCAACTACTCTTCCTGGCTCGAGCAGAAGGAAAAGCGCCTGTCCTTGGAGGAAAAGACCGAATCGGGCCGCCAGCGCGTGCTCAAACAGGAACTGGAGTGGATCCGACAGAGTCCGCGGGCCCGCCAGGCAAAGTCCAAGGCTCGCGTGCAGGCTTACGAGACCCTGGTCGCCGAAGCCGCCGACAAGACGCCGGAGCCGGGCAGCATCTCCATTCCACCGGGGGGCCGACTGGGTGATTTGGTGGTCGAGGCCCAGGGCATTAGCAAGGCCTACGGCGACAAGCTGTTGATCGACGATCTCAGCTTCAAGATCCCGCCGGGCGCCATCGTCGGCATCATCGGCCCCAACGGCGCCGGCAAGACCACGCTGTTCCGCATGATCACCGGCCAGGAACAGCCCGACGGCGGGACGCTGCGGGTCGGCGACACGGTGAAACTGGGCTATGTCGACCAGAGCCGCGACTCCCTCAACGGCAGCAAGAATGTCTGGGAAGAGATCTCCGACGGTCTCGACGTCATCCAGCTCGGCAAGCACCAGACCCCGTCGCGCGCTTACGTCGGTGCCTTCAACTTCCGTGGCAGCGATCAGCAGAAGAAGGTCGGCGTGCTGTCCGGCGGCGAGCGCAATCGCGTGCATCTGGCCAAGATGCTGAAGCAGGGCGCCAACGTGCTGCTGCTCGACGAACCGACCAACGATCTGGACGTCGACACCCTGCGTTCGCTCGAGGAGGCGATCACGGAGTTTCCGGGCTGCGTCCTGGTGACCTCGCATGACCGCTGGTTTCTCGACCGCATCGCCACTCACATTCTCGCCTTCGAGGGCGACAGCCGGGTGGTGTGGTTCGAGGGCAACTACGATGCCTACGAGGAGGATCGGCACCGCCGCCTCGGTGCCGCCGCCGACCAGCCGCATCGCATCAAGTACAAACCCCTGTCGCGGTGAGGCGATGGTCCGGAGAGGCTCTGATCAGGCCGCTTTTTTAGACAAGAGAAAGGGCCCCGCAAGAGCCCCTTTTGCACCGCTCCAGGGCGGCTTGAACTACTGCCTCGGGGCAAAGGCGCCGTTGGCGACTTTCTCTCGCAGGGCTTCGGTCAGCGGCGGCAGCTTGCCGCCGTTGTTCTTCAGCACGGTGCCGTACTCCGAACGTAGGGTGATCGCCATGCTGACGCCTTCGGCGACAATGTCGAGAATCTTGAACTCACCGTCCGCTTCGCGCACCCGCCAACTGACTCTGTAGGGCTCGCCCTCGGTCCGGTCGATGCGGGAGTCGACCAGCGCCATATTCTCGTTGCGGCTGTCGAGGGTCACCGTGCCGACCTGAAAGCGTTCGCTGCTGTTTTCAGCCAGCAACGGCAGAAAGCGCTGAACCATGGCATCTTCGAATACAGCGAGGAATGCCTTCTGATCCTCATCCGATGCGCCACGCCAATAGCGGCCAATGACGAAGCGGCCGATGGCCGGCACATCGAAGTTCTGGTTGAACAGCTTGCGGAAGCGGTCTTCTTTTTGCTGCTCGCTCACCGAGGCATCGCCCAACTGAGCCGCGGCCTCCTCCTGCAGGCTGTTCAGAAAGTTCGCCGCCTGCTTGGTATCCAGGGCCACAGCCAAGGCCGGCAGAAACACCACTGCGAGGGCCAGCAGCCTCGGCGCAAGAGAAGACCGAAAGCTGGAAACGCTCAGAACACGGGGGCGCATTGCTTTACTCCACGACCGAAGGGCTTTGCGCGGGGATCTCCGAGAAGTTCGGCTGCTCGCCTGGCAGGGTGCCGTTGTTGATCTCGCTCTCCCGGTTTTGACGATAGAGGGAACGGATACGGGCATAGAAGTCGAGGGAATCGGCTTTCAGAGAATCCAGTTCCTCGATGTTGCGCGACCGAAAGTCCACGCCCGCAGCGACGGCACGCCCGACGCCCACTTCCCGCGGCGCGACATAGGTCAAAGGATCGAGAAAGATATCGACAATCCGTCCGCCGGCGTCGCGCAGGTTCGAGGGTCCGAGAATCGGCAGCACCAGATAGAAACCTTCACCGGCGCCATAGGTACCCATGGTCTGGCCGAAATCTTCATCGTGATAGGGAAAGCCCGAGTCGGCGGCGATGTCGAAGAGCCCGAGCATGCCGATGGTCGAGTTGATGAAAAAGCGGGTGAAGGTCACTTCCGCCCGATCCAGATCGCCCTGCAGTAGATCGTTAGCCAGCGTAACGGGGGTGCGCAGGTTGCGCAGGAAGTTTCGGACCGTGTTGCGAACGCCGGTCGGTACGATAAAGCGGTAGGTCACCGCGATCGGTCGGATGACCGCAAAGTCCAATGCCTCGTTGAAGGCGAAGAACATACGGTTGGGAACTTCAAGCGGATCGTTGTCGTCCTCTGGCGGCCCAAAATTTCCAGAGTCGCTGTCCGACCATTCGTCCGAACCGGCTTGTGCAATCTGGGTGAATTCCGGATCGCCGGGCAGTGGGCCCGCCGACTGTGGAGTCGCCGCGCAAGCGCTGAGGGCGACTGAAACGGCGATCGCGGCACATAGAAATCGCAGGAACTGCGGGATCGACCTACTGAATTTAACCGCGAACAAAACCTTACCCCCGAGAAACAGGCGGAACCAAACCGTACCGCAAAAAGCCTGTGGTCCCTACCAGGGAACAAGCGGCGCCCTCGTCCCTCTGCGCCTGCCTAAGCAGGATCGAAAGGCGCCGTGAAGACTGCAACTGCCAGTGTCTGAAAATGTTGACAAACTTCCGTTAAGGAATCCTTTGGCATGGCCGGCCGGGCACTGCGCACTAACCATAGTTCCCCTATCATAGCGCGCCTTCGCTGACTAGTGACCTGGATTGCGCGCCTGTCGTCGCTTTGCATCACTGTGGCAATTTCGCAACAGAATCATTGGTGTGCGGATTTGCCTGGGGCTTTATCGGCGATCGCCTGCCTAACTGCCTAGAATAGAAGGGTTTTTCGGCTTTCCCTCCGGTTGGACAAGACGCCGGTAGAGGGGCAAAAGCAGCGCCGGCAGCATGTACATCGGCAACTGGGCAACGGCGAAATAGAGCACCACGTCGAAGTCGGTGTCGGGCGGGAAGGCGGCCAGCAGCAGGCCCATGTTGCAGTTGCCGGAGACCAGCCCGACGGTCAGCGCCCGGCGCCGGCCGAGCCAGGAAAACGCCATGGCGCCAGCGATCTGCAATGCGGGATTGGCGACAAAGGCGGCGAGCAACCAGACCGCGACGGTCATCGGTCTTTCGACCAGGGCGGCTGTAACGCCGTCCATGATGGCGACCGCGAAGATCAGCATCACCGCGACCACGAGGCCGTCGAGGTGGGTGGCGACTCGGGGCAGGCGCTCGCGGCCGATCAAGCGGCGGATGACCACGGCGGCGGCAAAGGCGGCAGCCACCACGACGGAAAGCCGAATCATGAATTCGACGACGCCGATGTCGAGTTGCAGGCCGAGCAGGGCGAGTGCCAAGGGCGGCACGGTAAGCGGTGTGAGCAGAGTGGCGGCCAGACCGACCACCAATGCGAGGGCGCCGTCCAGGCCGAGGATCATGGCAATGGGCGCGGCACTGAGGATCGGCGGCGCGGCGGCCATCAAGACCAGCGCTGTGGTGAGGGGCCCCGGCAGCGGCATCAGGGACAGTGCGGCAGCCATGACCAAAGGTGCCCCCAGCAGCAGCCAGGCGGTGATGACGGCGGCGAGCCAGGGGCGCCGCAGGTAGCCGAGCATGACCTGCCAGTCGATGCGCACCAGGGTCGCCGTCAGCAGCACCGCGACTGCCGGGGCCAGCAGCGGCCGGGCCAAGGCCGAGAGCGACGGAAGTGCCAGGCCGACAAACACCCCGACGAAGAGCACCCAAGTGGCGTGTCCCCCCAGGAAGGCCAGCAAACGGGTCATGGAGTCCCTTCTGCGTTTGGATCAATGGTCCGCGACGTTAGGACCTTATCCCGCCGCTGGGAACCTCTCACATCGTTCGGGGTTGTCGCCGCTGCCGCGCCATCGCCGGGATTGCGGCGCGATACTTCGCCCCGCTGCGCCGCCTCTTTGACCGAGGAGCGCTTTGGTCTATCTTGCGTCGCCGAGGCTCCGTTTGGTGGCCGGGCGCGCGAGGAGCGAGGGAGCCGGGACGATGATCGAAGCACCGTTCGACCAGCACCGGGCGACGGTCTTGCCTGAATGGATCGACTACAACGGGCATATGAATGTGGCCTATTATCTTCTGGCTTTTGACCATGCCACCGACGCCTTTTTGAACTTTCTCGGCCTTGATGCCGCGCACCGCGGGGCGACCGGTGGCAGTACCTTTGCCGGCGACATCCACCTGACGTATCAGCGCGAGGTCAGGCAGGGCGACCCGCTGCGGATCACCGCCCAATTGCTGGGGTACGATGAAAAACGCATTCGTTTCATCTGCCACATGTTCCACGCCGACGACGACTTTCTGGCCGCGACCATGGAAAGTCTCAGCCTCTATGTCGATCTCAATCGCCGCAAGGTGTCGGTTCTGCCGGCAGCCATCCTGGGCCGACTCGCCGAAGTCTACGACGCTCACAAGGCCCTGCCGTTGCCGCCGGAAGCCGGGCGGGTGATTGCCAAGCCGCCGTTGCCGCAGCCGTGATTGGGTCTCTGCGAATTTTCCGTTGCCCTCCGGTCGGCGATGATGATGCTTAGGCCTATGGTTTCTTTGCGTCCCTGGCTGCTCGCCCTCTTGATCCTGGTCCTGCTTCCGATTTCGGAAGCGCTGGCCGATTGCACCGACCCCCCGGCCCCCGCGGTCAATTGGCGGCGCTGCGTTTTCGACCGCCTGGAGTTCACCAATGTCGACCTGACCGGCGCCGAACTGCGCGACGCCAGCTTTTTGCGCGCCGACCTGAGCGGCAGCAACTTCGCTCAGGTAAAGGCGTTCCGCGCCAAGTTCATCAGCGCGGTGCTGGCTGGCGGTGCTTTTCCTGAAGCTGACCTGCGCGAGGCCGACATGACCAAGGCGGATCTCACAAACGCGGATCTCGCCACGGCGGATCTGCGCCGCGCGCGTCTCTTCGAAGCCAATCTCAGCGGCGCCAATCTCAGTGGCGCAAAACTCGAGGGCGCCGACCTCACCCGCGCCAATCTCAGCGGTGCAACCTGGACCGACGGCAAGCGCGTCTGCCGCGACGGCTCCATCGGCCGCTGCAATTAGCAGGCTTTCTAAAGACTGCGCCCCAGCACCAGATCGAAGCGCCCGGCCTCAACCCCGGGCGCGATCTGCGGCGCCGCTTCGAAGGCCACGGTGACGCTGTCGCGAGCGGCCCGATCGCGGATCGCATTGTAGAGGAAATCGCCCGCGTTGCCCGGGTGGCCTGCAAGGTACATCTGCGTCGTCAGCCGTTCGACGCCCGGGCCCGCCACGGCGAAGTGAATATGCGGCGCGCGACCCGGGTAGGGCACCGGTTTGATCGTCCTGAAGGCATAGCGGCCCTCGCTGTCCAGGCCGGATTGTCCGAAGCCCTGGAAGTTCGGATCTGCTCCGCCGCCGCGGTCCCCCGGGTGATGGTACCTGCCGAAGGCATCGCACTGCCAGATCTCCACCCGGCCGCCGGCCAGCGGACGGCCGCGGTCGTCGCGGACCTGCCCGTGAACTTCTATGACCTGGCCGGCCGCCGCCGCGGGGCGGCCGGCGACCTGGACCAGATTGCGATCGGAATCGGCGGGGATTTCCACCGGATAGAAAGGGCCCGCGGTTTGCCGGGGTGTGAGCGGCAGCGCCGCGGCCAGCGGCGACCGCGGCACGAAGAGAAGCGCGCCGGCCGCCGCGCCGAGACCGGCGGTGAGCAAGCTGCGGCGCCGAATATTCCTCTCCCGGTCCAGCTCCTGTCGGTCCATGATTGGTCTCCTGAACGCCATCGATGATATCAATTGATGTGGACCGGTCGATGGCAAGGGCAAGCCGGGCGGCCGCCGCATCAGCCTCGCCCGGCCTTGCGCGACCGGGTTAACGACTTCTGGCCCGCTCACTGGTTATCGTGGCACCATGGAAGCCGGCGACGCGCGCGAATTCGGCGGCGGGCCGCGGAAATATGGAAGAAGCTGTCGTTGTTTTCGGGTTTGCCATGAGGAGCCGTGACCTTTCAGCCCGTCGGAGGCTCCTGCCGGACGCGCTTTTGCCGGGACAAGCCGCATGAGGCGGCTGCACAAGCTGAGGCGGCGGTTACGGGTCTCCCTGCTGCGATTCAGCCGCAACGACCAGGTCGTGCTGTCGATCCTCGCGGTGGTCATCGGCGCGGCCGCCGGCGGCGCCGCCATCGCGTTTCGCGATGCCATCGGCGGATTTCAGTGGCTGGTCTATGGTTTCAGCGGTGAACAGGTGGCCACCTTGGCGGCCGGCCTGGCGTGGTGGCAGCTCCTGCTGGTTCCGGCTGCCGGCGGCTTGTTGATCGGCCTCTTCATCCGCTATCTGATGCCCGCTGGCCGTCCGCAGAATGTCTCCCATGTAATCGAAGCCTCGGCTCTGCACGACGCCCGCATGTCGCTCACCGTAGGGATCCGCGCAGCCCTGGCCAGCGCCGCCTCGATCGGCGTCGGCGCCTCGGTAGGACGCGAAGGGCCGGTCGTTCATCTTGGCGCTTCGCTGGGATCCTGGGTGGCCAAGCGCCTGCATCTCGGCCGCGTCCTGGCGCGCACGCTGTTGGGCTGTGGGGTCGCCGCCGGCGTAGCGGCGTCCTTCAACGCCCCGATTGCCGGTTCCTTTTTCGCGCTGGAGGTGGTGGTCGGCCACTACGCTCTTTCGGCCTTCGCGCCGATCGTCATCGCCTCGGTGACGGGAACCTTGATCAGCCGTGCGCGCTACGGCGATTTTCCCGCCTTCATCCTGCCCGAAAACTGGACCATCGTGTCGTTCTGGGAGTTTCCCGCTTTTGCCCTGCTGGGGCTGGTGGCGGCGCTGGCGGCGATCCTCTTCATGTGGTCGATCATGTTCACCGAGGACACCTTCGAGAAGCTGCCGCTGCCGTCCTGGTCGCGCCCTGCCTTTGCCGGGCTGCTTGTCGGCCTCATAGCCCTGGTCTTTCCTCAGGTGCTCGGCGTCGGCTACGAGGCCACCGATGCGGCGCTGATGGACAGCTACCCGCTGTGGCTGTTGCTGGCCCTGATCGTCGCCAAGACCGCGGCGACGGCCATCAGCCTGGGCAGCGGATTTGCCGGCGGTGTGTTCTCGCCCTCGCTGTTCATCGGCGCCATGGTCGGGGGCGCCTATGGGATCATCGCGACCAGCGCTTTCCCGGAGCTGTCGTCGGGCCACGGCGCCTACACCATGATCGGCATGGGGGCGGTCGCCGGCGCCGTCCTCGGCGCGCCGATCTCGACCATTCTGATGATCTTTGAATTGACCAACGATTACGAGCTGACCATTGCCGTCATGCTGGCCACGGTGATCGCCAGCATTGTCACCCAGCAGGTGCACAAGAAGTCGTTCTTCACCTGGCAGTTGGAGCGGCGCAGCGTGTCCATCCGTGGAGGGCACCAGACCGGGTTGATGCGCCGGGTCAAAATTGCCTCGGTCATGGATCACCGCTATTCGGCGATCGCGCCGGGAACGCCGATCGCGGAGGTTCGCCTGAAGCTGCAATCGGCGCCCTGGGGCGAGCTCTTCGTTGTCGACGAAGATGGCGGGCTCTGCGGAGTTGTCACCTATGCGGACCTGCACGAGGCGGCCTTTGACACCAGCCACGACTCCGAACTGATCGCCGACAACGTGGCGCGCAATATACCGGCCCTCCTGCTCACCGGCGACCACTTGG
Organism: Kiloniellaceae bacterium; assembly: GCA_040217155.1. Taxonomy (GTDB): domain Bacteria; phylum Pseudomonadota; class Alphaproteobacteria; order Kiloniellales; family Kiloniellaceae; genus Pelagibius. Next base: position 272,853 of record JAVJNS010000008.1, on the reverse strand, counting down.
AGGCCGCCGTGAAGGTCTTCAATCTGACCGGCGAGCCGCACATCCCCGTGGTGGCGGACAAGAAATCGATGGCGATGCGCGGCGTCGTGCACGAGCACGAGGTCATGCTGGCCTATCAGCGCGCGCTGGACCAGGCCCGCGCCGAGGAACGGGGCGAAGCCTCGTCCCGCCACCAGGCCTACCGGGGCTAGGCGAAGCCGTTCGCCCGTGCCGGCATTGACGTCGCGCAGTCAGGCCGCGACCTGGACCCTGCTGGCAAAAGCACCGCTGCCCTTGGTCTTGGCTTCAAGCTGATCGTAGAGAGCCATCGGTGCAAACTGCATCAGGTACTGCAGGTCGTTGTGGCTCATCCACACCAGCCACTCGTCGTAGATCTCCTCCAGGTCCGACCGTTGCCAGAGGATGCCGCCGGGCTCGAGGTGCATGTAGCCCTCGCGCGCGGGCAGACCCTTGCAGGCAGCCATGGGATGCACCAGGCCGAACATGAAGTCCGGCGACCAGGTGAGATGCGCCAGCGCCAAGGCCAGACGCGGCAGGGCGGCGGTCAAGCCATGGCCGCGGTAGCCGCCAGGGCCGCCCTTGAGCCAGAGCTCACCGTGATAGCAAACCTTGCCGGAGATGACGCGTGAGGAAGGCGTGGCGCAGAACTGCGAATGCTCCAGGTCGACCGCGACCCCCGGCGGCGCATAAATCTCACGACATCTGTGGAGGTGCTCTCCGAGGGTGATGTCGGTGAGATCTTCAAGACGCACGGCCTGGATATGGACCAGTTCACCAGCTTCGCTGGTACCCTTGATCCAAAAGCCGTTGTCGCCATTGATCTCGCAGACCTTGGAATCGAAGATCGGCGAGATTGGCGGGCGCTTCGCCTGCGAAGAGCGGATCCGGCGAAATTCATCGAAGTCGGAACTCACTTCGATGGTCATGCCATGACGCTCGGCAATCTGCTCAATGTTGCTGATGTATTGGAAGTGCTTGTAAAGATCACTGGCGGGCATTGGAAAATATTCCTTCATTGTGTTTCGGGTCCACAGTGAAGGTTAGCCAGAAAAACACTCTATGAATGCAATCTTGGTGAAGATTCGAACAAAAGTTCTACGAAATTTCGTCTTCCATCAGCAATTCCGGCGGCATTTCGGGGATTTCGTCTGCGGCGAGGCCGGAAATTTCTACACGGTTGGTGCGCGCGACGTAGAGCGCCAAAGCCGGCTCGCCGTCTGGAAAGCGGCAACCGACCAGGAGCCTTTGGAAGCGCACTGGGATTGCATTCCCATCGCGCGACCTGGGTATGACGCCGGCGATGTGGTCGAGCCGGGCGCCGCCGCTGACGAAAACACCGTGATAGGCCTGCGACATGAAGCTGTCGAAGTCGGTGCCGACGGGATCGTCCTGGGAAAACCGGCCGATCGCGCTCTTGGCCCACTCCCAGCCCAGCCAGGTCGCATAGGAGGAAGCCTCGCCGACCTCGACACACAGCCAGCTTTCATGCAGCCGGCGATACACCAGGCGATAGGCCTTGATGCGCTCCATCGCCGAGTGCTCGAGCTGGAGCGTCGCTTGCGACCAAGCTTCAAAAGCGCTGCGCAGCAACGGCGGGGCATCGGTCCACAAGCGCCCGAGATGATGCTGCTGGGCATGGAAACTGTAGCCCTGGTCGTCGGTGTAGGTGATGCGCTCCAGGTTTCCCTTGCCGCGGCTGCGGCGTGACTTGTCGTGGAGCCATCCTTCAGTTTGGTCGAGGATTGCCTGGGCTTCCAAGTGGCACTGTGCACCGGCCTCGGTGAGCGAATAGCTGCGGTTGCGCAGCTCGAACAGCGTGATCCCCTTCAGTTCTTCCAGCGTATTGATGTGCCGGCGTACGGTCTGGCGCGTGACGCCAAGTCGTTCGACCGTTTCGCTGAGGTTGAGGGTGCTGGCGAGGGTCGCGAAGGATCTGAGGATCTCGTAGAGGGTCGACGGAGCGCTTGTGTGAGGCACGAGTCGTGGCCGGGCTGTGGACAAAAGTGGCCGTATCAATGAATTGCGGCCGAACATTCAGACTAGCAGCAATCTCCAGGCGATTGGGAACATTTTTGTTCCAAAAGCGTAAATCTTTTCAATAATCCGGCACAATCGATCACAGAGTTTCGTTAATCGATGTACCTCCTATGGTATGTATTTGGTGAATTGATTCGCTCAAAGGTTTCATGGGACTACTGTCTCCAATGAAACATGCTCTGAACAGTGGTGCCGGGACCTCGGCACGTTGCGGCACACTCATTGGAAAGCAAATCAGTTGTGCGCGCGCCGAAAGAAATCTGACCAGGCACGACCTTGGAGCGATCCTCGGGATCAGTTCTGACGAGGTCGAGAAGTACGAGATGGGCGTCGAGGCCATGCCGGCCGGCATGCTGTACCGCCTGTCGCAAGCCTTCGAATTGCCGGTGACGGCCTTCTTCAGGCAGCCGGATTAGAGATCGAACGCCGGTAGAGATTGCCGGCCAGAGTTTCGGGGAGGGCAGCCACATTCGACCGGCAGTTGCGGCTCTGGCTCGCAGCGGTTGACGAAGGTGGCGGTCGTCAAGATGCCGGTCGGATGCTGTCACATCCGGCCGGCATTTTTTTCGTGGTTTCGGACTTGTCGCCGCTCAGTAGCTCGGATTCAGCTTCAGATAGTCGTAGCGATTGCCGGAGGTGACGACCACCTCGCGCGCGCCGCGGCCGCTGTCCAGCAGAGTCAACGGCACCGGCACACCGGCCTCGCCCAGTACCCAGATCGCGCGATAGAACTCGGCAAGGGTGGATACGCTGCGCCCGCCCACCGCGGTGATGATGGCGTTGGCTTCGACCCCGGCTTGCGCTGCCGGGCCGCCGGGCGCGACGCGATTGATCAGGACATGCCCGCGGAGTTCTTGCGTATAGAGGCCGAGCCAGGGTCGCGAGGCCTTGGTCGAGCGACCCTCACGCAGCAGATCGTCCATAATCGGCGCCAAGGCTGAAACTGGCACAAACATATTCCCGGGCAGGGTTTCGCCCGGCATCGCCGCGTCATCGACGATCAGCGAGCCGATTCCCAACAGCCTGCCGTCGGCCCCGATCAGCGCCGCGCCACCGAAACTGCGGTAGGGCGGCGAGGTGAAAATCGCGTCTGGCAGCAGGTACTCCCAATAACCGGCGAATTCGCGGCGCGAAACCACCAGCGCCGGGCTGGGGCCGTCGGGGCCGGCGACCAGCACCTTGGTTTCCGTGGGCAGCTTGGTGGAGTCGCCCAGTTCGATGGGTGTGGCGTTGAGCTTGCCGAGCGGCCGCAGCAGGCCGAAGCCGGTCTCGTAGTCATAAGCCACTACGTTGGCGGGGATCACACTGCCGTCCTGGGCCACAATCTCCGTGCGGACGGCTTCCATGATCAGGTAGCCGATGGTGAGGACCAGGCCGTCCTCGCCGATCACCACACCGCCGCCCTGGCGTTCGGTGCCCAGGGTCCGCGCCGTGCGCGCGTTCGGCGGCACCTCGGCCCGCACGCCCACGACAGCGTTCAGGGGATTGCCTCTCGCGCCCGTCTGGGCTGAGGCCACTTGATCCAGGCCGAGCGGCAAATAAGAAAAGCCGAGAACAAAGACGGCCAAAGACACGCTCCGGAACGAAGCTGAAAAACCCTTCGGCATGCCGCTCTCCTTGTTGTTGCGGCGTCTTCCCCTGACTTCGTCGAAGCCTAGCACGACTTTGGAACGAGCGCGCTATCCCGCTTACGCTGCAATAAGGCGGAAACTGCTCCGATCTAGTCCTCCAGCAGATAGGCGCCCTGGCGGTGCGGCAGCGGCGTCTTGCCGACCACCTTGGCCAGCACCATGCCCGGCCGGACATAACGATGGCTGCGGCGTGACAGCACGGTGCCGCTGGCCCGCGTGGTTACGGCGGTGCGGGCCTTGCCCGGTGCGGCGGAGGGGTCGACGACCCAGGCGATGATGTCGCCTTCGCTCACCTTCTGACCCAGTTCGACCGCATAGGCGACAACGCCGCCGACCGGACTGCGCACCGAATCGGTGGCCTCCAGCCGCGTCGCCTCGCAGCGCGGCGCCGGCGGCGGTGGCGGGTCGCCCGCCACGGCTCCAAAGCGCTGCAGGCTGTGGAACAGGGCCTCAGCGTCGGCCTTGGCGGTGGCGTCATCGACATCGGAGCGGCCCCGCAGTTCCACCGTACCGGACAGGCAGGCTGGCGGAATCGGGTGATCGGGAAAACGCCCTGCAAGGCGCGTCCAGGGTGTCGAAAAGGCTTCGTCGAAGGAGTTGCCGCCGGAATCCTCGGCCAGCAGCACGGCCTGACAGCCCAGATCGGCGGCCAGGTCCGCCGCTTGTGGCCAGTGCGCCGGAATCAGGAACAGATGCATCAGCGCCTCGTCGTCGCAATGCAGATCGAGCACCACGTCGGCGTCCGCGGCCAGGCCGGCCAGCATCAGGCGCAGCGCCTGCAGTTCACTGCCCGCCCGCTGCTGCGCCAGGTGGTCCGCCATGGCTCGGCGGATCAATGCCACATTGGCCTTCGCGTCGCCACCCAGCTTTCCCTCAAGCGCCTCGGCGACCGGCGTGAAGAGGTCGGGCCAGTTGCGGTTGAAGTTGCCGCCGCCACCCTGTTCGTAGCGGCCCAGGTTCTCGCCGTTGGTGAACTGGCTGAGGCCGATCGGATTGGCGTAAGGCACCATGACGATCTCGCCCTGGACATCGCCCCGGCTTTCGGCCGCCTCCAGCAAAGGGAAGAGGTGGTGTTGGACCAGCAGGCCGGGCGTTTCGTCGGCGTGCAGGGCCGCCTGAAGATAGACCTTGGGCCTTGCGCCCTCCTGGCCGAAGCGGTGCACGGTCAGTTGCCGGTCGGTACCGGGGCTGGCGGTCAGAAGCGGCAAACGCTCGCTGCGGCGGGGCATGAAGGGATCCTGCTAGCGGGTGATGGGAGCTGCATCAAAGGCCGTGCTCCCGGTTTGGTCAAGACGGCTGACCCGCCGAGCGTCGACCGGGCGAAAAATCTTTGCTTACCGCGTGAGCCTGCCGGCTGCCTGCGCTATATAGAGGGCATGTCGGATCTCTTCGCAGCCGCGCCCGGCGATTCCGGTGCGGCACCCCAGGCGGCTGGGCCCTATCCCCATCTGAATGCCCTCAATCCGGGCCAGCGCGAGGCCGCCGAGGCGCTCGATGGCCCGGTCCTGGTGCTGGCCGGCGCCGGCACCGGCAAGACCCGGGTGCTGACCACGCGGCTCGCCCACCTGCTGGTCACCGGCAAGGCGCGCTCGCCCGGTGAGATTCTGGCCGTCACCTTCACCAACAAGGCGGCGCGCGAGATGAAGGATCGCATCGCGGCGCTGCTCAATCGGCCGTCGGTGGAGGGTTGGTGGCTTGGTACCTTCCACTCGATCGCCGCGCGGATCCTGCGCCGCAACCCGGAGGCCGTGGGCCTCAAGAGCAACTTCTCGATCCTCGATACCGACGACCAGATTCGCCTGATCAAGCAACTGCTGCAGGCGGAAAATGTCGACGAAAAGAAATGGCCGGCGCGCGCGCTGCTGGCCATCATCGAGCGCTGGAAGGACCGCGGCCTCTCGCCGGAGCGGGTTTCGGCGGGCGAGGCCGGGGACTTCGCGCGTGGCCGCGCGGTGGAGATCTACAAGGCCTATCAGGAGCGCTTGCGCACGCTGAACGCCTGCGACTTCGGCGACCTGCTGCTGCACAACCTGACCATCTTCCAGACTGCGCCGGACGTGCTGGCCGACTATCACCGGCGCTTCCGCTTCATCCTGGTCGACGAATACCAAGACACCAACGTGGCGCAGTATCTCTGGCTGCGCCTGCTCGCCCAAGGTCAGAAGAACATCTGCTGCGTCGGCGACGACGACCAGTCGATCTACGGCTGGCGCGGCGCCGAGGTCGGTAACATCCTGCGATTCGAGGAAGACTTTCCCGGCGCCAAGGTGATCCGGCTGGAACGCAACTACCGTTCCACCGGGCGCATTCTCGCCGCCGCTTCGGGGCTCATCGCCCACAACGAGGGGCGACTCGGCAAAACCCTGTGGACCGAGGACGAGGAGGGCGAAAAGGTCCGCCTGCGCGGTCTCTGGGACGGCGAAGCCGAGGCCCGCTTCGTCGGCGAGGAGATCGAGGCCCTGATCGCCCGCGACAAAGACCACGACCTCAAACAGATCGCCATTCTGGTGCGCACCGGCGCCCAGACCCGCGAATTCGAGGAGCGCTTCATCACCCTCGGCCTGCCCTACCGCGTGGTCGGCGGCCCGCGTTTTTACGAGCGCCTGGAGATCCGCGACGCCCTGGCCTACCTGCGGGTAATCCAGCAGCCGGCCGACGACCTCGCCTTCGAGCGCGTCATGAACAAGCCGAAGCGCGGCCTCGGCAACGCCACCCTGCAGCTGCTCTACAAGACGGCGCGGGCCGGCAACATTCCGCTGACCCAGGCGGTGCGCCGCCTGATCGGCACCGACGAGCTGCGCCCGGCCGCGCGCCGTGCCCTGGCCGACCTGCTGAACGACTTCGACCGCTGGCGCGACCTGGTTGAGACCACGCCGCATCCGGAACTGGCGGAGATGGTGCTGGAGGAATCCGGCTATGTGGAGATGTGGCAGAACGATAAATCGATCGAGGCGCCGGGGCGGCTGGAGAACCTGAAGGAATTCGTCAACGCCCTGGGCGAGTTCGAGAACCTGGCCGGATTCCTGGAGCACGTCTCCCTGGTCATGGAAGCGATTACCCAGGAAGGCCAGGACGTGGTCACCATCATGACGCTGCACGCCGCCAAGGGCCTGGAGTTCGATACCGTCTTTTTGCCCGGTTGGGAGGAAGGGCTGTTTCCCAACCAGCGCGCCCTCGACGAAACCGGCCGGCGCGGACTGGAGGAGGAGCGGCGTCTCGCCTATGTCGGGCTGACGCGGGCGCGCAAGCGGGTCGTCATCTCCTTTGCCGCCAACCGGCGAATGCATGGCTCCTGGGCCGCGGCCATCCCCTCGCGCTTCGTCGACGAGCTGCCCGCCGAGCAGGTCGCGCAGGAAAGCGACCAGGGCGTCTACGGCGCCGCGGCTTCGGCCTTTGGCGGCATGGGCGACGGCTGGGGCGGTGGCGAGTGGCGGGAAGCCCGGGTCAGTCCCGGCCTGCAGCGTGCCCGGGCCCGGCGCGGCGAGGAAACCTCACGCTACATCGACGTGGTGCCGACCCGCGTCGAGGCCGTCGGCAGCGGCACTTTTCAGCGCGGCGACCGGGTGTTCCACCAGAAATTCGGCTACGGCAGCATCGCCTCCGTCGAGGGCGAGCGCCTCAACATCAACTTCGACCACAGCGGCAGCAAGAAGGTGATCGCCAGTTTCGTGGTGCCCGCCGAGCGGGCCGGCTGAGCTTGGCCGGAATGACAAGGCCTGGAGCGCTGTGAGCGAGACCTACTGCCTGACGCTGAGCCTGCCGGTGCAGGCCCTGGATGCCTTTGAGGCGGTTTTCGAGCCGCTGGGTGGTGCTCTGGTGACCGGCGGCCACGATGCCGCCGGACTGGTGCCCTGGCAGCTCTATCTCTCCGATCCGCCCGAGGCCGGCGAACTCGACCGACTGGTCGAGTTGGCCAAGGAGGTCGCCGGGCTGCGCTCCTCGCTGATCTACAGCCTCGACAAGCTGCCGGACATCGACTGGGTGGCTGAAAGCCAGCGCGCGCTGCCGCCGATTGCCGCTGGCCGCTTCAGAGTGCGCGGCTCCCATGTCACCGAGCCGGCGCCGCCGGGCGCCATCGATCTGTTGATCGACGCCAATGCCGCCTTCGGTACGGGGCGCCACGAAACCACGCGCGGCTGCCTGCTCGCCCTGCAGGATATCGCCAAGACGCGCGGCGCCCGCCGGCCGGTGACGCGCATTCTCGACATGGGCTGCGGTTCCGGTGTTTTGGCCATGGCGGCGGCGCGGCTGTGGCCCTGCCGAGTGCTGGGCGTCGACAACGATGCGCCGTCGATCCGCGTGGCGGCGGAAAACCTCAGAGCCAACGGCGTTGCCGATGCGGTGCGGCTGCTTCTGGCGGATGGCTTTCGCGACGCCCGAGTGCGCCGCGCCGGCTCCTACGAGCTGATACTCGCCAACATCCTAGCCGAGCCGCTCTGCCAAATGGCGGCCGACTTGACCCGCCATCTGGCGCCGGGCGGCACTGTCGTGCTGTCGGGGCTGTTGATCGGTCAGGAGCGCCAGGTCATCGCCCGCTACCGTGCCGCAGGTCTTGTGCTGGTGCGGCGTTATCATCTTGGCGAGTGGTCGGCGCTGGTGCTCAGGAGAGGGTGACACTCCATAAAACGAAAAGGCGGCGCTTCCGGCAGGGAAGCGCCGCCCTCGGCCGCCGTCCTGGCGGCTACGTCCGGCCGCTCGATCGAGCAGGGCGGACGTACAGTTTCCGGCTGTCCGCTCAGGCCGCGGTCGAGCGGCTGTGGTTCTCGTTGACGGCGCGGCGCAGATTGCGGCGCATCTCGGTGAAGGCCAATACCCGTGCGGCGACGGGCACCTGGGCCATGGCCTGAGCCTCGGCCGTCGGCTTGGCCGGGCCGCTGTCCGGGCGCAGGTTCGTCTCATCAACCAAAGCGGCGGCGACCGTGGGGATCTGCGCGCGCTCGATGCCGATGTCGGCCAGCAGGCTGTCGGACATGGCCGAGAGTTCGCGAATGGTCTTGCGGCGGCGCATTTCGCGGCCGGCCCGGGCAAAGAGACCATGCCAGATGGACGCGCCGGCTGCCGGGCTCTCTTTGTCGCAGCAGAAGGCGGCGGTGGCCTCGATATCGGCGCGATTGACACCGATGTCGCTGAGCAAGCGGTCGTCGAGAGCCGTCAACTGGCGCAGAGTGCGGCGGCGATGGTTGCGGCGCCGTAAGGCAGCATAAAGGTCGGTGAGGCCCGACCGGCGGCCAAAGAACGCCAGGCCGCGGCGCAGCCGGTCGGCGATATAGTCCGCCCGTAGGGTACGGGCCGTTTGGATGACGGAAACAACGTCGAGGGATCGCTGGTCCCACCGCACCGCGGCGCCGTCAGTCTGAATGCCGCGAAGGTCGGTTAGGCGGGTCATGTGAGTAAGCTCCAAATCAGGTTATGTGCTTCAAGGCACTTGCCAAGCGGCCTTGAAGTCATGACTTTCAAGTATTGAAATGAGGGGCGCCGCGGCGGCTTGAAAGCTGCTTTTCCGCACTGCAGCATTGCAGCGCCTGCATGAGTGAAATGGATGAAAACGAGGGCCCTCCAGTCTATGGCAACCACCCGGACACTAAGCCATTCAAATGCCTTGGAAGATGGCGAAGGCGCGGCCGCCGACCATGCGGCGAGGCTGGCCGCCCTGCGCCTGGAACTGGCACGCAGCGGGACCGACGGCTTTCTGGTGCCGCGCGGCGATGAGCATCAGGGCGAATATGTCCCGGCGTCCGCCGAGCGGCTGGCCTGGCTGACCGGCTTCAAGGGCTCCGCCGGCCTGGCCTGCGTGATGGCAGAGCGGGCGGCGATCTTCGTCGACGGGCGCTACACCCTGCAGGTGCGCCAGGAAGTCGATGAATCTCTGTTCACACCGCGCCATGTCAGCGATGAACCGCTGTCGGACTGGCTCGAGGCGCATCTGCGGCCCGGCCAGCGCCTGGCCTATGATCCCTGGCTCCATACCGAGGAGCAGGTACGCCGCCTGGAGAAGACCGTGCAGGGGCTCGGCGCCCATCTGGTGGCCCTCGACAGCAATCCCCTGGACGCCGCCTGGGCCGACCGCCCGGCGCCGCCCAAGGCGAAGATCGCACCACACGCACTTGACCTCTCGGGTCGCGCCAGTGCTGAAAAGCGCGAGGAATTGGGCGGCCAGCTGGCCAAAGCGGATGTCGCGGCCTGTGTGCTGACTCTGCCTGACTCCATTGCCTGGCTGCTGAATGTGCGCGGCGGCGATGTTGCCCACTCGCCGCTGCCGCTGTCCTTTGCCGTGCTCCATGCCGAGGGCGGCATCGAGTGGTTCGTCGATCCGGACAAGCTGAGCGACGAAGTCACGGCTGAGCTCGGCAACGCGGTTTCCGTGGAGGCGCCGGCGCGACTCGGAGAGAGTCTCGATCGCTTGGGCAAAGCGGGAAAAAAGGTCATGGCCGATCCGGCCACCGCGGCCCGCTGGGTTTTCGACCGCCTGCGTGCCGCCGGCGCGGAAGTGGTCCCGGGGGCCGATCCCTGCCTGCTGCCTAAGGCCTGCAAGAACGCGGTGGAGCTGGAGGGCATGCGCCGTGCCCATCGGCGCGACGGCGCGGCGCTCAGCCGATTCCTGCACTGGCTGGGCGAGGCGGCGGAATCCCGTGCCGCCAGCAATCCTGTTACCGAGATGGAAGCAACCGAGCGGCTGGAGGCGTTTCGCGCCGAGACCGGCGAACTGCGCGATCTCTCCTTCGACACCATCGCCGGGTCAGGACCGAACGGCGCCATCGTGCATTACCGGGTGAGCGAGAAAAGCGACCGCGCCCTTGGTCTGGGGGAGTTGTTTCTCTGCGATTCCGGCGCTCAGTATCCGGACGGCACCACCGACGTGACCCGCACCCTGGCCGTCGGCCAGCCCAGTGACGAGATGCGCCGCCGCTTCACCCTGGTTCTGAAGGGGCATATCGCGCTGGCCCGCGCGCGCTTCCCCAAGGGCACCACCGGCAGCCAGCTCGACAGCCTGGCGCGCTATGATCTCTGGCAGCATGGGCTCGACTACGACCACGGTACCGGCCATGGCGTCGGCAGCTATCTGAACGTGCACGAAGGGCCTCAGCGTATCTCAAAGCTGCCCAACAGCGTGGCGCTGCAGGCGGGCATGATCGTCTCCAACGAGCCGGGCTACTACAAGACCGGCGGCTACGGCATCCGGATCGAAAACCTGGTGGCGGTGACGGAGTCGCCGCGGGGGGAAGGAGAGGAGCGCGACATGCTGGCCTTCGAGACCCTGACCCTCGCGCCCATCGACCGGCGGTTGGTCCTGGACGATCTGCTCAGCCCGGCTGAAGCCGACTGGCTGAACGCCTATCACGCGCGGGTGCGCGCCGAGATCGGTCCGCAACTCGACGGGGCGGCGCGCAGTTGGCTCGAAGGAGCGACCGCGCCGATTGGGGAGTAGGGAACTTTCAGGCTGCTTTATTCGGCGGTGTCGCCGGCGGTCTCGAACAGCGCCTTCATGTAGGCGTGCTGGATGTCCTGAATGTGGCGGGCGATGTCCGCCAAGTCCTGACCAATGCGCTCGGCCATTTGCAGGTCTTCGCTGATATAGAGGTCGGTCGGCTCGGCCCATCGCTGGGTCATGTGGATCAGCGCCCGGTAGGCGGCTTTCTCGTGAGATTTATCGCCTCGGCCCAGATTCTGAACCTGATCGAGAATAAATTCGAGACTGTTGTCGGCCGTCAGCATGATTCCGCCCGTCGTGACTGTTGCCGCCAAAACCTAAGGGAGAGCGGGTAAAAAGTTTCTTTAAGACGCGGGGATATCTTCGAATTTGCCCCGCTTTTCGGTTCATGCGTGTGGTTGCGAAAGACTATTCACCCACTCGGCGAATTCGCGGCCGTCCGCGCGGAGAGGCTGGGACGTCGTCGGCTCAACCGCCGATGAAGGCCCGCCACTCTTCTTCGCTCAGGATCTTAAGTCCCAAATCCGCAGCCTTCTTGGCCTTGGAGCCGGCGTCGGCGCCGACCACCACGTAATCGGTCTTCTTGGAGACCGAGCCGGCCACCTTGGCGCCGAGGGATTCGGCGCGCGCCTTGGCCTCGCTGCGGGTCATGGTCTCCAGGCTGCCGGTGAAGACCACGGTCTTGCCGGCGACCGGCGAGCCGCTGTCCGTCGGCGGTTCGACTTTTTCAATGGTCAGTTCCCTGGCCAGATCATCGAGAACCTTCAGGTTGTGTTCTTCACCGAAGAAGAACACCAGATCGTCGGCGACGCTGGTGCCGATGCCCTCGATGTTGCAGAGTTCGGCGTAGCTTTCGCCGACCTCGTCGGGCTTACGGGCCTCCGGGGCCGCTTGGCGTTCTTTGTTGGCGGCGATCATGGCGGCAGACCAAGTCTCCAGATCGCCATAGCTGCGCGCCAGCAGTCTGGCGGTGGCCTGGCCGACCTGGCGGATCCCCAGCGCATAGATGAACCGGTCGAGGCCGATGGACCGCCGCGCCTCAATGGCCTTCACCAGCTTCTCTGCCGACTGCTTGCCCCAGCCCTCGCGCGCGCTGATGTCTTTCTCCCTGACGTGCAGCCGAAATATGTCACCCGGCGATGCGATGAGGCCGTCATCCAGGAAGGCCTGAATGTGTTTGCCGCCGAAGCCCTCGATGTCAAAGGCGTCGCGCGACACGAAGTGGCGCAGGCGCTCATAGTTCTGGGCCTTGCAGATCAGGCCGCCGGTGCAGCGCCGCACCGCTTCGCCTTCCTCGCGCACCGCCGTGCTGCCGCAGACCGGGCAATGGTCGGGAAAGACATAGCGCTTGCTCCGCTTCGGTCGCTTGTCCAGGACCGGCTCGACAACCTGCGGGATCACGTCGCCGGCGCGCTGGATCACCACGAGATCGCCTTCACGCACGTCCTTGCGCGCGATCTCGTCCTCGTTGTGCAGGGTGGCGCGGGACACCACGACGCCGCCGACCGAGACCGGCTCCAGGTTGGCAACCGGGGTCAGGGCGCCGGTGCGCCCGACCTGAATGGTGATCTCCTTCAGGATGGTCTGGGCCTGCTCGGCCGGAAACTTGTGGGCGATAGCCCAGCGCGGCGCGCGGCTGACGAAGCCGAGGCGGGACTGCAGGTCGAGGCGGTCGACTTTGTAGACCACGCCGTCGATGTCGAAGGGCAGCTGCGGGCGCTCGGTCATGATCTCCCGGTAGTAGTCGAGGAGTTCGTCGGGACCGTGACAGAGCTGAGCCGGTTCGTTGAGTGAGAAGCCCCAGTGTTTGAAGTTGGCCCGCACCTCGGCCATGGTGCTGCCCAGTGCGCCGGCGGCGGCGCCGCCTGAGACCTCTCCCCAGGAATAGCCGAAGAAGTGCAGTGGTCTCGACGCGGTGATCTCCGGGTTCAACTGGCGCAGCGATCCGGCGGCGGCGTTGCGTGGATTGGCGAAGACTTTGCCGCCGCTGTCCTCCTGGCGCGCGTTCAGTTCCATGAAGGCCCGGCGGGACATGTAGACCTCGCCGCGTACTTCCAGCAGGTCCGGCCAGCCCTTGCCCTTCAGTTGCTTGGGCAGGTCCTCGATGGTGCGGACGTTGGCGGTAATGTCTTCGCCTGTCGTGCCGTCACCGCGCGTGGCGCCCTGCACCAGCTTGCCCTTCTCGTAGCGTAGAGCGCAGGACAGGCCATCGATCTTCGGCTCGGCCATGATGCCGACCGCTTCCTCATTGTCGAGGCCCAGGAAGCGGGCGATGCGGGTGAGAAATTCGGCGACGTCGCCGTCTTCGAAGGCGTTACCGAGGGACAGCATGGGGATCTTGTGCTTTACCTTGCCGAAGCCGGCGGCCGGGGCCGCGCCGACGCGCCGCGATGGACTGTCTTCGCGGATCAAAGTCTCGAACTTCGCTTCGATGGCCTCGTTGCGCCGGCGCAGCGCGTCGTAGTCGGCGTCGCTGATCATCGGTGAATCGTGTTCGTGATAAAGCCGGTCGTGATGGGCAATGAGCACGGCAAGACGGGCCAGCTCGGCGGCTGCCTGCTCTTCGGTCAGCGCCTCGACCGGCAGTTCGGCGAGAGGAATTTCGGCGGGCTTGCCCGGCATGGGTCGAAAGTTCTTCCTGCTTTTGAGAGCGGTGCTAAGTCGTGCCGATCAGGCGCTCCGCTGCGGCGCGCGCCTCTTCGGTGATTTCGGCGCCCGAGAGCATGCGGGCGATCTCCTCGCGGCGGTCGCCATCGCTCAACTGATCGACCTGGGTGGCAACTTGCTCGCCGGCCATGCGCTTTTGCACCTGCCAGTGGTTCCTGCCCCGGGCAGCGACCTGGGGGCTGTGGGTGATGACCAGAACCTGGCGGTCGCGGGCCAGGCGCTCCAGACGCTCGCCCACGGCGTGGGCCGTGGCGCCGCCGACGCCGCTGTCGACCTCGTCGAAGACCAGGCTGCGCTCCGGATTGACGCTGGCCAGGACCACCTTGACGGCCAACAGGAAACGGGCCAGTTCGCCGCCGGATGCGATGCGCCCCAGGGGGCCCGGCGCGCTGCCCGGGTTGGTCGCCACCTCGAAGGCGATGCGGTCGAGACCCTGGGCCGTCCAGGCGTCCTCGGCAAGGCGTTCCAGTGCGGTCCGGAACACGGCGCGTTCCAGCTTCAGAGGCGGCAGCTCGGCCATCACCGCCTTGTCGAGGGCGGCGGCGGCCTTGGTGCGTTTTTTGGACAGTTCCTCGGCCGCTTCCAGATAGCCGCGCCGCGCTTCTGCCGCCTCGGCGGCAAGCTTGGTGAGTTCAGCCTCGCCACCGTCGATGGAGGCCAGGCGCTGGGCCAGTTCGTCACGTAGGCCGGGCAGGGCCTCGACCTTGGCGTGGTGCTTGCGGGCCATGTCCTGCAGGGCGAAGTAGCGCTCTTCCACGGCTTCCAGGTTGTCAGCCTCCATCTCCATGGCGCCGGCGAAAGAGTTCAACTGGGCGAGCGCTTCCTCGTTCTCCAGGATCGCGCGCTGTACCGCTTCCAGGGCGGGAGAGAGGGCGTCGCCGGCGGTCGAGGCGATGCGTTCCAGGGCGCGCAGGGCGCGGCCGAGGGCCGGCTCGGCACCGCCGTCGATCTCCGTTATTGCGGCATTGACGCCCTCGACCAGCTTTTCCCGATGCATCAGCAGATTGCGTTTGCCGGCCAGTTCGTCCTCCTCGCCGGGGCGCGGATCAAGGGCGTCGAGCTCCTCCACCGCATGACGCAGGAAGGCTTCGTCGCGTTGCGCCTCGGCCAGGCGCCGGGCGGCGGCTTCGCGGGCCTCCAGGGCTTCACGCCAGCTACGCCAGCGCGCGCGCAGGTTCTGCGCCTGTGGCTGCAGACGCCCATAGGCGTCCAGCAGACCGCGATGGGTCGCCGGATCCATCAGACCGCGCTGATCGAACTGGCCCTGGATCTCGACAAGGGAGTCGGCCAGTTGGCGCAGCAGTCCGGCCGAGGCCGCCTGGTCGTTGACGAAGGCGCGGCTGCGGCCGTCCGTGCCGAGGAGCCGGCGCAACAGCAACAGATCATCCGGTTCGATGTCCTGTTCGGCGAGGATCGCCTGGGCCGGATGATCGGCGGGAATATCGAAGGCGGCGGTGACGCTCGCCTGTTCGGCGCCGGGGCGCAGCAGGCGTGCATCGGCGCGGCTGCCGAGAGCGAAGCCCAGAGAATCGAGCAGGATCGACTTGCCCGCACCCGTCTCTCCGGTCAGAACGCCGAGGCCGTGATCGAAGGTCAGGTCAAGCTTTTCGATAATGACGATATTGCGGATCGACAGGCTGACCAGCATTCACCCATCCTGGGACGAGACTAGAATATGTCCGAGATCCAAGAGCCCTCGCTGGCATCCGGACTCAGATTCTCGCCGGTCAGCAGGGCATAGCTATCGGTATACCACTCGCTGCCCGGGAAATTGTGGCCCAATACGGCCGCGGTCGCCTTAGCTTCGTCGACAATGCCCATGGCCAGATAGGATTCAACCAGGCGGTGCAGCGCCTCGGGGACGTGGGTGGTTGTCTGGTAGCGCTCGATCACGATGCGGAAACGGTTGATCGCGGCGAGGTATTCGCTGCGGTCCTGATAGAACCTGCCGATGGCCATGTGCTTGCCGGCCAGGTGGTCGAGGGCGAGATCGATCTTCAGGGTGGCGTCGCGGGCGTACTTGCTGTCGGGGAAGCGCCGCACCAGCTCCTCCAGGGACTGCAGGGCGCTGGAGGTCATCCTCTGGTCGCGTTCGACGTCGGAAATCTGCTCGTAGTAGCTGATGGCCTTCAGATAGTAAGCATAGGAGACGTCCGGGCTGCCGGGGTGCAATTCAATGAAGCGGTCGAGCGCGTTGATGGCCTCGTCGTAGGAATTCTCCTGGTAGAAGGCATAAGCGGCCATCAGCTGCGCCTTGGAGGCCCACTCAGAGTAGGGGTGCTGGCGCTCGACCTCGTCAAAAAGGCGCGCCGCTTCGTCGTACTCGCCCGCCTGCAAGGCATTCATAGCGCCGTTATAGAGTTCTTCCACCGGCTTTTCGACATAGGCCGGGCGCTCATTGGAGCTGCAGGCCACCAATGAAAGGCCCAGCAGGGCGGCTGCGGCAGCTTTGCCGAGACCGAGAAAACAGGATTTGCGCTCGCTCATGATCTTTTCCGTTCCCGGGGCCTGGGGCCGCTGCAGCGCGTCCCCGCCCAAATCGGCGATTTGCCGAATCCCCGTTCGAAAGGGCTCTGCCAGAGGCGACTATAGGTCCAAGCGGCGGCTGTCTCAAGCGGCCACATGGCCCGCAAGCCACCCTTTTTGGGGGCTCCGGACAGCCGCGATGGGTGGCAGAAACGACTGAGGCCCCGCCGATGCGAGGCCTCTGGGCTGCCATGTGAATACGGCAGTTCTAAATCGGGAAAGCCGTCAGGCGCGGGCGGCGACGGCGCGGCCCGGCTGGGCCTGGGCGCCGACGACGGCAGGGGTGGCGGAAAGTTCGGTCCACTCCCAGGCGTCCTCCTCGGCAAAGAGCGTCTGTAGCAGGCGCAGGGTCAGGGCGTGGCCCGCCCGGTCGCCCTGGAAGTGGCCGATGATCGGTCCGCCGGCCATGTAGAGATCGCCGATCGAATCGAGCACCTTGTGGCGGACGAATTCGTTGGGAAAGCGCAGGCCGTCGTCATTCATGATCTCGTGGCCGTTGACCACGATGGCGTTGTCCAAGGAGCCGCCGCGGGCGAGACCCATGGCGCGCATCTTTTCGATGTCCTGGGCCAGCCCGAAGGTTCGGGCACGCGCCACGTCGCGCTTGAACGTGCCCTCGTCGACCTCGGTGAACCACTCCTGGCAGCCGATCAGCGTGCCGGCGAAATCGATCTCGAAGCCCACGGTCGAGCCGTTGCCCGGCGCCAGGGAGGCGGCACGGTGGGGCTCGGAGACCGAAACTTCACTGAGAATGCGCAGGGCGCGGCGCGGGCTGTTCTGAACCGCCAAACCGGCACATTCGATGAGAAAGACGAAGGGGGCCGCGCTGCCGTCCATGATCGGCACTTCAGGGCCGTTCAACTCGATCACCGCGTTGTCGACACCACAGCCGCAGAGCGCCGACATCAGATGTTCGATGGTGGCGACCTGGTTGCCCTTGCCGTCGACCAGGGTGGTGCACAGCGGGGTCTCGACGGCATTGCGCCATGACGCCAGAATTTCCGTGCCGCCGTCCGCATCCGTGCGCCGGAACACGATGCCCGTATCCGCCTCGGCCGGATGCAGAACCATGCCGACCTTGGCGCCGCTATGCAACGCCACGCCGGAGCAATGGATCGAATTCTTAAGCGTTTGCTGGCGGACGACATACCCCGTCGAAGCGCTATCTGCTGCCATGCGACCTGTCTCAATCCTGACGTTGATCTACCAAACTAAACCACGAAACCAAGGCACTCAGTCCCGACCGCCGACATGTCTCATCCGCTGGTAAGTCGCGGATACCCTCGACCTCAGCGCCGCTGCCGATTCTGCCAGGAACCCCCAACCGAAAACGCACTAACAAGTAGGGGGACTATAATCAGCCCCCCTCAAGTACTCAAATCACTCTTTGTTACAGTATGTTACCGCGCTGCAATGGAGCTTCCTGCCGGCCATTGCAGCGCGGCCAATCAGTTGGCCTGCCGGCGCAGGAAGGCGGGAATGTCCAACAGATCCTCTTCCGCCTGGCTGTGGCCGATACGCTCGGCCGGATCCAATCCGCTCAGGCGCTGCTGCGCCCCATTGCCCGGGGCGCCCTGAGCGTCCGCCGCCGGGGCCGGCTGGCTCGCCGGACCCGGGTTGGCCGGCGCGGCCGACTGGCGTTCCGGTTGGCCGGGGGAGGCGCTGCGGCCGGGCATCGGGCGTGGCGCGGCGGCGTGCGCCGGCGCCGCCGCCTGCGCCGCCCGGGCGGCGGTGTCGGCGCCCTGGGTGGCCGCCTGCAGGGCGCGGGCCGCCCCGCCGGTCACCTTGGCGAAGAGGCCGCCCCGCCGCGGTGCCGGGACTGTGGCCTGCGGCTCGTCGCGACGCGCCTCTGGACGCGGCTGGACTGGCTGTTGGACCGCCTCACGACGCGCCGGCGCCGCCTGAGGAACCCGTGGCTCCGGACGGGCCGCGTTGGCCAGCGCCGCCTCGGCGAAGGGGTCCGGTTCGGCATGGAATTCGTCGATCTGCCGCGGGCTTTCCGCTTCGGGCTCGGCTGGTGCGGGGGCGAAGAAGCTGTCCTCTTCGACACGCGCCTGCGGGGCCGGATCGTGCTCCGGCTCGGGCATGGCCATGGCCGTCGCCATGGCGCCGTGGCCGGTGGCAGGGGCGTAGGGCGCGCCGCTCACCGCCGTCTGGCCGGTGACCGGGTACTTGGTCGAGGGGAAGCTCGCCGAGGGCTGGCCGAACAGGCTGGCCTCGCCGGCCAATTGGACCGTCGCCACTGCCGCCGCGGTGGGAGCGCCGGCGGCCGCCGGAGCCTCGGCGCCGTCGTCAAGCTGGCGCGCCTTCTGGCCGCCGACCACGCTGAGGGTAATCGGCTTCGGCCGGGTTTCGGCGTCGACGTCGATGCCGGTGGACACCACGGAAACCCGCATCATGCCCTCCAAGGCCGCGTCGAAGGTGGATCCGAAGATGATGTTGGCTTCCGGGTCGACCTCGTCGCGGATGCGGTTGGCGGCCTCGTCGACCTCGAAGAGGGTCAGGTCCATACCGCCGGTGATGTTGATGAGCACGCCGCGGGCGCCCTTCATCGAGACATCGTCGAGCAGCGGGTTGGAGATCGCGGCCTCGGCGGCGGCGACGGCACGGCCTTCGCCTTCCGCTTCGCCGGTCCCCATCATCGCCTTGCCCATCTCCGACATCACGGCGCGGATATCGGCAAAGTCGAGATTGATCATGCCGGGGTTGACCATCAGGTCGGTAACCCCGCGCACGCCTGAGTTCAGAACGTCGTCGGCCATTTTGAAGGCATCGGCGAAGGTCGTCTTCTCGTTGGCGACACGGAACAGGTTCTGGTTCGGAATGATGATCAGCGTGTCGACGTATTGGGTCAGCTCGTTGATTCCGGACTCCGCGAGGCGCATGCGATGCACGCCTTCGAAGTGGAATGGCTTGGTCACCACGCCGACGGTCAAGATGCCGGCCTCGCGGGCGGCCCGGGCGATGACCGGCGCCGCGCCGGTGCCGGTGCCGCCGCCCATGCCGGCGGTGATGAAGACCATATGCTGACCTTCGATGTCGGTGAGAATCTCGTCCAGCGCCTCTTCCGCCGCCGCGCGCCCGACGTCGGGCCGCGAGCCGGCGCCGAGGCCCTGGGTGATATTGCGGCCGAGCTGAATGCGGCGGTCGCAGAGCGACTGGGTCAGTGCTTGGGCGTCGGTATTGGTGATCAGGAACTCGACGCCATCCAGGTTGCTCTGGATCATGTTGTTGACGGCATTGCCGCCGGCACCACCTACGCCGATCACCGTGATCCGCGGAGACAGGTCCGGTGAGGTCGAAGGTACGTTCAAGTTGAGAGTCATGTCTGCCTCCAGTTGCGTTAGACTCGAAATTCCCTAGCCGGCTGCGCCGGTATGCGATGTTCCGATCCGGTCGGAACGTCCGTTAACCGCTCTCTCAAAAATGCTCACGGAGCCAAAGCCCCAGGCGGCCCACCAGACCGCCGACTTCCCTCGGTTCCGGCGAAGCCTCGCCGGGCAGCGCCACATCCGCCGTGGCGGCGTAGATCAAAAGCCCTGCGCAGGTCGCGTAAGCCGGTCCCGCCGTGGCCTCGGCCAAGCCACTGACATGTGTCGGGCGGCCGATCCGCACCTGCTTGTCGAGCACCACCGAAGCCAGGTCGCGCGCGCCGGGCAACTGACAGGCGCCGCCGGTCAGCACCACCCGGCGCCCGGCGATCTTGTCGAAGCCGCTGAGTTCCAGCCGTGAGCGCACCAGTTCCAGCGTTTCCTCCACCCGCGGCTGGATGATGCCGACCAGGAGGGAGCGCGGGATTTGCTGCGATCCGGAAGTCTCGTCCTCGCCGACCTGGGGCACGTCGATAAACTCGTGCTCGTCGGCCGGGGCGGCGATGACGTGACCGTAGAGGGTCTTCATGCGCTCCGAGTGTGCGAGCGGCGTCGACAGGCCGCGGGCGATATCGCTGGTGACATGGTTCCCGCCTACCGGAATCACGTCGGTGAAGATCACATTGTGCTCGTAGAAGACCGCGATGGTCGTGGTGCCGCCGCCCATGTCGATGACCGTGACGCCCAGCTCCAACTCGTCCTCGACCAAGCTGGCGAGACCTGAGGCATAGGGCGACACTACGAAGGCCGCCGGCGCCAGGTGGCAGCGCTCGATGCAAGTGCTGACGTTTCGCACGGCGCCGGCCGAGGCGGTGATGATGTGCATGTGCACGCCCAACTGGTCGCCGAACATGCCGCGCGGATCGCGGATGCCGCGGGAACCATCGATCGAGTAGCCGGTGGGAATCGAGTGGATCATCTGCCGGCCATGTTCGTCGTGCTGGCGCTGCACCTGTGTCTGGTGTCCATAGGCCACGGCACGGCGCAAGTCGGCCTCGCCGACCTCATGTCCATTGAGGGAGACCTCGACGCCGACGGTCGAGGAGGCGGGATAGCCGCCGGAGAGATTGACCACCACCCGGTCGATGGTCTCGCCGGCCATCTGCTCGGCGGCATGGACCGCGTTCAGCACCGAGGCTTCAGCCATGTCCATGTCGACGATGGCGCCGCCCTTGATGCCGCGGCTCGCCTGCTGGCCAATACCGATGATCCGCGGCCTGCCGTCGTCGTCGACCCGCGCGATGAAGCAGCAGACCTTGCTGCTGCCGATATCCAATGCCGCGGCGATGCCGCTTCTCGTCAAGCCCTTCCTCATGTCGCGCTTGTGATGCCTCCTGCAGTTTGCTGCGCGCGATTGCGGCTCATGTGCTTTCCCCTTTGATTTCCTCGTCGCCGTTCGGTCCTTTCTCGCGGTCGGTGCGGACCACCAGCCGATCCGGCAGGCGCAGATCGATGATGATGACGTCGCGTGACAGCAGCCCCTGCTGGCGCTCGATGCGCGCCAACTGCGCCCAGGCGGTGGCGGCGTCAGCTTCCGGCAGGCGCACGTCAATGCGGCCCTCGATCTGGATGTTCCAGCGCCGCCCGGCAACCCGGACGGCGGCGGTGACGCGGTCGCGCAATTCGGGTTCGCTATTCATTACCGCGATCAGCTTGGCGGCATGGACCGGCGCGTCCTCGCCAACGACAAGGGGCAGATGGGCGAAACGGCGCGCCTCGATGCCGGGGATCACTTCACCGGCACGGTCGATGACGCGGATCACGCCCCGCTCCTGCCACAGCGCCAGAGGACGGCGTTCGGTCAGGCGGATGAAAATGGTGCCGGGCAGCTGGCGCTCGACTCTGGCGGCGCTGACCCAGGGCAGGGTCTCAAGCTCGTTTCTGGCTGCCTCGGGATCGACATCCAGAATGGGACGTCCAAGCTCAAGGCCGAGGCGCGACAGGATGATGTCGCCGTCGGTACGGTCGCGACCCGCGACCAGAACCTCCTCGACCCGCAGGCCAAGGTCGGCGGATGCCGCCAAGGCGGCCTGCTGCAAGGCCTCGGCCTGGCGGCCGAACCAACCGTCTTGCCACAGCCAGGCAAGGCCGCCGAACAGAACCAGCGCGACGCCCGCCGGCAGGGCCCGGCGCAACAGGCGCCAATCGACACGGGTCTTGCTGCGCCGCCGTGTCGGCTTCTTGACCTTGCGCTTACTGCCGCCGCGCGCAGTACGCTTGTTGGTCGAGCGGTTGAAGGGATTCAGGAATCGCATGCGGCGTTCTCCACCATCCAGGCACATAGATCGGGAAAGGACATGCCCAGGTGACGGGCCTGCTCGGGCACCAGGCTGGTCGAGGTCATGCCAGGCTGGGTGTTGGTTTCCAGGTAATAGAGGCTGCCGGGCGCGGCGACGGTGTCGTCGTAGCGGAAGTCGGAGCGGCTGACGCCGCGGCAGCCTAGCGCCTTGTGTGCGGCCAGTGAGGCCTCCATCGCCTGGTCGTAGATCGCTTGCGGCACCTCGGCCGGCAGCAAGTGCACGGCGGCAACGGTGTTGTCCTCCGAGTACTTGGCGTCGTAGTCGTAGAATCCTTCGCCGAGCGGGCGGATTTCGGTCACCGCCAGAGCCTTGTCACCCATAACGCTGACGGTCAGTTCGCGGCCAGGAATGAAGGGTTCGACCAAGAGATCCTGTTCCGCTTGCCAACCGTGCACCGAGATGGGCGGCTGATTGTCGCCCTCGCGGACAATGCGCACGCCGACGCTGGAGCCTTCGCGCACCGGCTTCACCACATAGGGCCGTGGCATGGGATCGCTGTTGCCGAGGTCCACCGCCTTGATGATGAGGCCGTCGGGGCTGGTGACACCGGCGGTGGCGACCACGGTCTTGGCCATCTGCTTGTCCATCGCCAGGGCCGAGGCCAGCACGCCGGAATGGGTGTAGGGAATCTGCAGCAGCTCCAGCAGGCCCTGGATGCAGCCGTCCTCGCCCCAGCGGCCATGCAAGGCGTTGAAGACGGCGTCGGGCTTCGGCGTCAGGGCCTTCACCAGGGCGGCGAGATCGCGGCTGACGTCGATCTCCGTCACGTCATAGCCTTTGTCGCGCAGCGCCGCGGCGCAGGCGCGGCCGGAGTTGAGGGAAACGTCACGCTCGGCTGACAAGCCGCCCATGAGAACGGCGATGATCATGACCGTTCTCCCGTGGCGGCGGCTACGCCGAGGCGCTTGATTTCCCATTCCAATGCGATGCCCGAATGGTCTTTCACGCGGCGGCGCACTTCCTCGCCGAGGTTCTCCAGATCGGCGGCGGTGGCCGCGCCGGTGTTGATGAGGAAATTGCAGTGCTTCTCCGAAACCATGGCGCCGCCAAGCTTCAGTCCGCGGCAGCCGGCCGCGTCGATCAGCTGCCAGGCCTTGTGCCCCGGCGGATTCTTGAAGGTGCTGCCGCCGGTGCGGCTGCGGATCGGCTGGCTGTCGGCGCGCTGGCCTTGAATCGCCTTCATGCGCGCTTCGATCTCGTCACGATTGCCCGCCACGCCGGCGAGGCGCCCGCCGAGACAGATCCAGTCGGCGGGCAGGGCCGAGCGCCGGTACTCGAACTTCAGCTCGGCGTTGGTGAGGCGATGAACCCTGCCGAGTGGGTCGGTTGCTTCGGCCCAGACCAGGACGTCCTTGATCTCCTTGCCGTAGGCGCCGGCGTTCATCCGAACGGCGCCGCCGATGGTGCCCGGCACGCCGGAGAGAAACTCCAGCCCGGCAACGCCGGCCAGCTTGGCGCTGGTGGCTACGTTGAGGTCGAGCGCGGCGGCGCCGCAGAGAATGTCGTTGTCCTCGGCGGCCATATCGGCAAATCCGCGCCCGAGCCGCAAGGTGACTCCCGGCAGGCCGCCGTCGCGGATCAGCACGTTGGAGGCGACTCCCAGCACCGTGACCGGCACATCAGCCGGCTTGGCCTGAAGGAAGGCCAGCAGGTCGTCGCGGTCGGCCGGGCGGAACATCACCTCAGCCGGGCCGCCGACGCGAAACCAGGTGACGCCGGCGAGCGGCGCCGCGGCGGTGAGCCGGCCACGCACGGCGGGCAGGCGGTCGATGAGGGGCCTGTGCTGCTCAGCGGCCATGACGCTCATCGGCCCCCTCCGCCGGAGGCCCTGGCGGCCTGCAGCTTTTGCAGTTCAGCGGGCAGGGCGTTGGCCCAGGCGGTGATGTTGCCGGCACCGAGACAGACCACCAGGTCGCCCGGTTCTGCCAGATCCTGGATCACCCCGGGCAAGGCCTCCGCGGATTGCAGGGGCAGCGCCTGGCGGTGGCCGCGGGCGCGCAGGCCCTCGACCAGGCTGTCGCGGTCGGCGCCCTCGACGGGCTGCTCGCCGGCGGCATAGACATCGGCGACGACAACGGTGTCGGCGTCGTTGAAGCAAGTGCAGAACTGCTCAAAAAGATCGTGCAGGCGGGTGTAGCGGTGCGGCTGCATCACGGCGATGACCTTGCCTTCGGCGGCCTGGCGCGCCGCCGCCAGCACGGCGGAAATCTCCACCGGGTGATGGCCGTAGTCGTCGATCACGGTGATGCCGCCGGCCTCGCCGGTGCGGGTGAAGCGCCGTTTGACGCCGCCAAAGCCTGCCAGCGCCTTTCGGATCTTGTCTTCGTCCAGGCCCATCTCGCGGGCCACGGCGACCGCCGCCAGGGCGTTCATGGCGTTGTGGTGGCCCAACATGGGCAGGCGCAGTCCGGCGAGTTGCGCCTCGATCTCGCCGCCGCGGTCGGTGACCTCGACATCGAAGACCAGTCCGCCATCGGCCACGGTGAGGTTTTCGGCGCGGTAGTCCGCCTGCGGGGAGACACCGTAGGTGACGATGCGGCGGTCCTCGATGCGCCCGATCAGGTTCTGCACCGCCGGGTGGTCGATGCAGAGCACCGCGAAACCGTAAAAGGGGATGTTCTCGACAAAGACCTCGAAAGCGCGATGCAGGGCATCTTCGCTGCCATAGAAATCCATGTGCTCCGGATCGATGTTGGTGACCACGGCGATGGTGGCGGGCAGCTTGGTGAAGCTGCCGTCGCTCTCGTCCGCCTCGACCACCATCCAGTCGCCGCCGCCGAGGCGCGCGTTGGTGCCATAGGCGTTGATGATGCCACCGTTGATCACCGTCGGGTCGAGCCCGGCGCCGTCGAGCAGCGTCGCGACCATGGATGTGGTGGTGGTCTTGCCGTGAGTGCCGCCGACGGCGATGGACCACTTGAGGCGCATCAGTTCGCCGAGCATCTCGGCGCGCCGGACAATGGGGATGAAGCGCTGACGTGCCGCATCGACTTCCGGATTGCCGGCCTTGATGGCCGAGGAGACGACGACCACCTTGGCCTCGCCCAGGTTCACGGCCTCGTGGCCGACGGCGACGGCGATGCCCATCTTGCGCAGGCGCTGAACATTGGCGTTGTCGGACAGATCGCTGCCCTGCACCTGGTAGCCCAGGTTGGCCAGCACCTCGGCGATACCGCTCATGCCGATGCCGCCGATGCCGACGAAGTGAATCATTCCGAGATCGAGAGGCAGTCCCCTCATGCCGCCGCCTCCCGGTTGTTGCCGGAGGTGACGCCGGCATCGTTTCGTGCCTGCTTGCCGTCGCCGTTGCCCAGGCCGCAAACCAGATCGGCCAGGTCGCGTGCGGCGTTGAGGTGTGCGGTAGCGCGCGCGCAGCCGGCGGCCCGGGCCAGCAGCGCCGGGCTCGACAGCAGCGAAGCGAGGCGTTCGGCCAGACTGTCGGCGTCGAGGCCCGATTGCGGCATGAGCCAGCCGCCTCCGGCTTCGACCAGGGCCTGGGCGTTGCTTGTCTGGTGGTCGTCGGTGGCCGAGGGGTAGGGCACCATCACGGCCGGCCGGCCGGCCGCCGCGAGTTCGGCGACCGTCGAGGCGCCGGCCCGGCTGACCACAATGTGGGCGGCGGCGAGGCGCTCTGGAACGTCGTTGAAGAACGCCGCCAGTTCATGCCTCACGCCACAGGAATCGTAAATCTCGGCGACCGTTTCGCCGGCCTGGCCGGGAACTTGCTGATGCACGGAAAGGCGCCGCCGCAATGCTTCCGGCAATTTGGCGACGGCGGCGGGCACGACCTCATTGAACACCGTGGCACCGAGGCTGCCGCCGACCACCAGTAGGCGCAGCGGGTCGTTCTCGCCCGGCACCGCGTAGGGGCGCCCGCCGACCGCGGCGACGGCTTCACGTACCGGATTTCCGGTGACTCGAAGCTTGCCGCGGTCGGCGTCGGCCACGCCATCAACTTCATCGAAGGAGGTCGCGATGACCTGGGCGCGCGAGGCCAGCAGCCGATTGGCGCGGCCCAACACGGAGTTCTGTTCGTGCAGCACCACGCGCAGTCCGCGATGGGCCGCGGCCAGGACGGTGGGCACGGAGGGATAGCCGCCGAAGCCGACCGCCGCCTCGGCGCCGCAGCGCCGCAGATGGCCGCGCGCCTGCAGGTAGCCCAGACCGAGTTGCGCAGCGGAGCGCAGTTTCTTCACGATGCCGGCACCGGCCATGGCGCCGGCGGGAATGCGGTGAGTTTCGACCTGGGGCAGGTCGGGACCGAATCCGCCGCCGCGCTCGTCGGTGATCAGCACCACGGCGATGTCGCGTGCCAGCAGTTCGCGCGCCAGGGCCTGGGCCGGGAACATATGGCCACCGGTGCCGCCAGCGGCGAGCACGACCTTGCCGGGCCGTTGCGTGGTGCTGCCCATCACGCCGCCTCCCCGCCGACGCGCCGGCGCGTCAGGGCCAGCAACATGCCCATGCCGAGGGCCAGGGCCATGAGGGAGGAACCGCCGTAGCTGAGGAACGGCAGGGTCATTCCCTTGGTCGGCATGAGATGCAGCGTGGAGGCCATGTTGATGAAAGCCTGCAGGCCGAACTGCACCAGCAGGCCGCTGGCCGCCAGCAGCACGAAGAAGGAGTTTTCGCCGAGCAGCCGCGCAAAGCCGCGCAACACCACGAAGGCGAAGAGGCCGAGGATGATGAGGCAGGCGATCAGGCCCATTTCCTCGCCGGCGACGGCGAAGATGAAGTCGGAGTGAGCATCTGGCAGCTGCGCCTTCACCGTGCCTTCTCCTGGCCCGCGCCCGAACAGGCCGCCATTCACGAAGGCCTCGAGAGAACGGTTGATCTGGTAGCGGTCGCCGGCGGCCGGGTCGAAGAAGGAGTCGATCCGCGCGGCAACATGCGGCAGTGCAAAGTAGACGGCGACGATGCCGCCGGCCCCGAGCACCGCGAGGATGGCGATCCAGGCCAGCGGCAGGCCGGCAAGAAACAGCTGCGTGCCCCAGACCGCGCTCAGCAGAACCGCCTGGCCGACGTCGGGCTGCAGCAGCAGCAGGGAAACCATGACCAGCCACAGTCCGGCGGCGATCTTGGCGCCGGGAACGCCGCTCTCCTCGCGCTCAAGCGAGAACAGCCAGGCGGAGACGACGGCGAAGAAGGGCTTGGCGAACTCTGAGGGTTGTAGCGAAATGCCGGCAAGATTGATCCAGCGGGTGGCGCCCTTGACCTCGGATCCCAGCAGCAGGGTCATGCACAGCAGCAGGATCGAGGCCAGCAGGCCGAAGCAGGCGATGCGGCGCACCCAGCGCGGCGTCGCCAGCGACATCGCCATGAGCAGCGCGGCGGCGACGGGCAGCAGGACGATTTGCCGGCTGGCGAGCTGGAAGGATTGCAGGCCGATGCGCTCCGCCGCGGCCGGCGAGGCGGCCAGCATCAGCACGGCGCCGAAGCCCATGAGGGCGATCAGCGACAGCAGCGTCCAGCGGTCGACGGTCCACCACCAGCGGCCCAGCAGCGAGGTATCGGTGCGCGCGAAGCTGTTCATGCCGCGCCCTCCGGTCGGAGGGCGGCGATGGCAAGATCACCGCGCTCGCCGGGCAGTGCCTTGACGGCCTGAACGAAGGCTTCGCCGCGCAGCTCGAAGTTGGCGAATTGATCGAAAGAAGCGCAGGCCGGCGACAGCAGCACAACGCTGCCCGGGAGGCGGGAGGCGGCTTCAGCGGCAGCCGGCACGGCCTGCGCAATCGTGCCGGACAGGGAAACCGGCACGTGATTCTTGAGCGCCGCCGCGAAATCGCCGGCGGCCTCACCGATCAGGAAGGCTTGGGCAATGCGCCCGTAGTAGGGTTCCAGCCCCGCCAAGCCGCCTTCCTTGGCGCGCCCGCCGGCGATCCACTGAATGTGGTCGTAGCAGGCCAGCGCCTTGGCGGCGGCATCGGCGTTGGTGGCTTTCGAGTCGTTGACGTAGGGCACGCCGTCGATCACTGCGACGATCTGCTGGCGGTGGGCAAGACCCGGGAAGCTGCGCAGGCAGGCGCAGATCACCGCGGGGTCGACGCCGATCGCCTTGCAGGCGGCATAGGCCGCCGCGGCGTTCTGCCAGTTGTGGCTGCCGGGCAGGCTGGCCACTTCCCTCAGGTCGATGGCGGCCACGCGCGGGCTGTCGGTGTCGTCGATCAGCACGCCATTCTCAACATAGATGCCGCCGGGCACGGCGCGCTCGCCGGAGATGCCGATGACTGTTTGTTCATCGGCCGCCTGCAGTTGCTCGTAGATGGCCCGGCAGGTCCTGTCGTCGGTTCCGACGATGGCGGTGCGCGGTTTGGTCTGGCGATGGAATATCTGGCGCTTGGCCTTCACGTAGCCGTCGAAGCCGCCGTGACGGTCCAGATGGTCGGGCGTGATGTTCAACAGCAGGGCGACATCGAAGGTGATCGAGAGAGTCAGCTCCAACTGATAGGACGACATCTCCAGCACATAGGTGCCGTCCTGATCGAGTGCTTCCAGGGTCAGCACCGGCGTGCCGAGGTTGCCGCCGACTTCCACGCTGCGGGCAGACAATTTCAGGATGTGGCCGATCAGCGCGGTCGTGGTCGACTTGCCGTTGGTGCCGGTGATGCCAAGGTAGCGCGCGTTACGTTGCGCGCGGCCCAGCAGCTCGATGTCGCCGATGATCTCGACATTGTGCTGCTTTGCCTTGACCACGACCGGGTGTGGTTGCGGGAAGCTGTGGGGAATGCCAGGGGACAGGATCAGGCTGGTAACTTCCTGCCAGTTCACTTGGTTGAGATCGACCAGCGGAATCTCGGCCGCGCGCGCCTTGGCACGCTGGTCCTCGCTGTCGTCCCAGGCCCAGACCTCCGCGCCGCCGGCGTGCAGCGCCCGGGCGGCGGACAGGCCTGACTTGCCGAGGCCGAGAACGGCCACTGGCAGGCCGGCGAAGAAGCTGAGATCGATCACGGGACGGCGCGCTCCTTATCTCAGCTTGAGGGTGGCGAGGCCGGCGAGGGCCAGGATGGAGGCGATGATCCAGAAGCGGATCACGATGGTCGGCTCGGCCCAGCCCTTCTTCTCGAAGTGGTGGTGCAGCGGCGCCATGCGGAAGACGCGCTTGCCGGTCAGCTTGAAGGAGGCGACCTGGACGATGACCGAGACTGTCTCCAGAACGAAGAGTCCTCCGATGACGGCGAGCACCAGTTCGTGCTTGGTGACCACCGCGATGGAGCCCAGCGCGCCGCCACAGGACAGCGAGCCGGTATCGCCCATAAAGACCATGGCCGGCGGCGCGTTGTACCAGAGGAAGCCGAGGCTGGCGCCGACCAGGGCACCGCAGAACACCGCCAACTCGCCGGTGCCGGGCACATAGTGTAGTTGCAGGTACTCGGCGAAGAAGGAGTTGCCGACGAGGTAGGCGATCAGTGCGAAGCAGCTGGCCGCGATCATCACCGGCACGATGGCGAGGCCGTCGAGCCCGTCGGTCAGGTTTACGGCGTTCGAGGCGCCGACCATGACGAAGACACCGAAGGGCACGATGAAGATGCCGAGATCGATCAGCAAGCTTTTGAAGAACGGCACAGCAAGCTGGGTGTCGAGCTCCGGTGGCGCGATTAGGGAGATCCACAGGGCGACGCCGGTGGAGATGATCACCTGGATTAACAGCTTCAGGCGTCCCGGCAGGCCGTCGCTGGAGCGCTTGGTCAGCTTCAGGTAGTCGTCGATGAAACCGACCCCGCCAAAGCCGGTGGTGACGATGAGCACGCACCAGACGTAGCGATTGGTGAGATCCGCCCACAGCAGTGTCGAGATGGTCAAGGCGACGAGGATGAGGACGCCGCCCATGGTCGGCGTGCCCTTCTTGGTCAGCAGATGACCCTCCGGTCCGTCCTCGCGAATCGGCTGGCCTTCGCCCTGCTTGGCGCGCAACCAATCGATGATGCGCGGGCCGGAGACAAAGCAGATGACCAGCGCCGTGATCACCGCGCCGCCGCTGCGGAAGGTGAGGTAGCGGAAGATATTGAAGAAGAAGAACTCTTCGGAAAGCGGGACGAGCAGGTTGTAAAGCATACTTCTTGAGTTCCTACTGTCCGTTCGCTGCTTTGGCGCCGTTGTCGGCCTGCGGTGCCGGTTCACCGAGCGCCAGAAGGGCCTCCACGATCACCGCCATGCGGCTGCCGAGCGATCCCTTGACCAACAGGCTGTCGCCGGCCGCGACCGCTCCGGTCACGGCTTCTGCGAGCGTCTTTGAATCGCTGCAATGGCCGCCTCTCAGACTCTCGGGCAGGGCCGCATGGAGAGCTGCCATGTCGGCACCGCAGCTGAATACCAGGTCGATGCCGGCGGCTTGCAGGGCACCGGCGAGACCGGCATGCATCTCCGCCGAACGCTTGCCCAGTTCCAGCATGTCGCCGAGCACGGCGATGCGCCGGCCGCCCGTGCCGATGCCGGCGCGGCCCAGCACTTCGAAGGCGGCGCGCATGGAGGTCGGGTTGGCGTTGTAGCTGTCGTCGATCAGCTTGAAAGCGCCGGCCGGCAGTTGGATGGTGTGATTCTCACCGCGCCCCTTCAGAGGTTGCAGCTTGGCAAGTTGTGCCGCTGCCTGCACGACATCGGCGCCGGCGGCGCCGACCGCCGCCAGAACGGCCAGGGAGTTCATGATCCAGTGCGAACCGGGCATGGCCAGGCTGTAGTCGATCTCGGTACCATGGATGCTGGCCGTGACGGCGCTGAAGGTGGCGTGGAGCGAACAGTCGACAACCCGCGCGTCGGCCTCCTTGTGGCGGCCGAAGGAGACGATGTGTGTGATGCCGGCATCCTCCGCCTTGGTGCGGAGGTGGTGGAACAGGGCGTTGTCGCGGTTGAGTACCGCGGTGCCGCTGGCATCCATGCCTTCGAAGATCTCCGCCTTGGCGTCGGCGATCTCGCCGATCGAGGTGAAGTTGCCGATGTGCGCCGGCTCGATGTTGGTGATGATCGCCACGTGGGGGCGCACCAGGGCGGTGAGCTCACGGATTTCACCGGAGTGATTCATGCCCAGCTCGAAGATGCCGTAGACGGCCTGGCGCTGCATGCGCGCGAGGCTGAGCGGCACGCCCCAGTGATTGTTGAAGCTGCCGACGCTGGCGGCGGTCTCGCCCTGCGGAGTCAGGCAGAGGCGCAGCGCTTCCTTGGTACCGGTCTTGCCGACTGAGCCGGTGACCGCGATCAGCCGGGCCGTGCTGCGTTCGCGCGCGGCGGTGCCGAGGCGCCACAGCGCGGCGAAGGTGTCGTCGACGATGAGCAGCGGTTGGGACTCGTCGATGCCGTCGGCGCGGCGATGCACCATGGAGGCCGCCGCGCCGGCCTTGATCGCCTTGCCGGCATAGTCGTGGCCATCAAAGGTCGGCCCCTTGAGGGCGATGAAGAGGTCGCCGGCCTCCAGGCTGCGCGAATCGATGGACAGGCCGGTCGCCTGCCAGTCGGCGGTCTTGCGCCCGCCGGTGGCCTGAACCGCTTCCTCGGCTGTCCAGACGACCTCTTTGGGGCCGCATGATGCGGCGGCGGCGCTCATGCGGCACCTCCCGCCGGCTGCGAAATTGCGGTCCGGGCGATTTCCCGATCATCGAACGGCAAGACTTGTCCCCCGACAATCTGGCCAGATTCGTGGCCCTTGCCGGCTATGACCAGGACGTCGCCCGGACCCAAAGCGGCCACCGCGGTGGCGATAGCCGCCCCCCGATCGCCGATCTCCTGTGCGCCCGGGGCCTCGGCCAAGATTTCCTGGCGAATCGCGGCCGGATCCTCGCTGCGCGGGTTGTCGTCGGTAATGATGGCCCGATCGGCCAGGGTGACGGCGATGCGGCCCATCAAGGGGCGCTTGCCGCGGTCGCGGTCGCCGCCGCAGCCGACAATCACGAACAGCCGCGCTGCCGTGTGCGGACGCAGCGCCCGCAGAACGGTCTCCAGCGCGTCGGGAGTGTGCGCGTAATCGACATAGACGTGACCGCCGCTGGGCGTTTCGCCGACCAGTTCGACCCGGCCGGGCACCCCGGAGACCCGCTCCAGTGCGGCGACCGCCTTGCCGATGTCGGCGCCGCCAGCCAGCACCAGACCGAGGGCCGCGAGGGCATTGTCCGCCTGGAAAGCGCCGGCAACGGGCAGCGCGACGGCGTAGCTCCTGCCGAAGATCTCGAGGCTCAGGTTCTGGCCGGTGGCCGTCGGCTCCTGGCCGCGCAGGCGCAGGTCGGATTCGCCCTTGCCATAAGTGATGAGTCTTACGCCGCGCGCGCGGCAGGCACCGGTCACTTCCGCGCCCGCCGGATCGTCGATATTGACCACGGCGGTGCCGTCCGACGCCAGCAGTTCGGTGAACAGCCGCAGCTTGGCGGTGAGATAGGCCGCCATGGTGCCGTGATAGTCGAGATGGTCGCGCGTCAGGTTGGTGAAGGCTGCGGCACTGACCCGGATCCCATCAAGCCGATACTGGTCTAGGCCGTGGCTTGAGGCTTCCAGCACAACATGATCAATGTGATCACGGGCCAGCGTCGCAAGGCAGCGGTGCAGTTCCACCGGATCCGGCGTTGTCAGCGAGGCCGGCGCGTCCGGGCGCGCCGGCTGCAGGCCGAGCGTTCCCAGGCTGGCGGCTTCGTGACCCAGCGCTTGCCAGATCTGCCGGGTGAAACTTGCGACCGAGGTTTTGCCGTTGGTGCCGGTGACCGCGGCGGCGGTCTTCGGCTGGCATTCGTAGAAGCGGGCGGCGAGCCGGGCCAGCCGGCGCCGCGGGTTGGCAGCGGTGATGAGCGGAACGACCCGGGTGCCCGCCGGAAGTTCGGTGCCGCGCGGCGCCAGCACGGCGGCGGCACCCTGCGCCAGAGCCTGCGGGATGAAGTCGCGGCCATCGACGCGGCTGCCGGGCAGGGCGGCAAACAGATAGCCCGCGGAAACCTGACGGCTGTCCGCCGTCAGGCCGCTGACTTCCACTTCCGCAACTGCCGCTTCGGGCTGCATTTCTTCCCCTTCGTCCTTAAGAAGGTCAGTTAGACGCAAGCTGGCGCCCTTCCGCTCTGGCTTCGATATTGACGAGCATCTGCTCGATGATTTCGTTGTCGTTGTCGCGCGGCGCGATGCCGAGCAGCGGGCCGACGCGCTCGACCAGGCGGCCGACGAGCGGCGCCGCGACCCAACCGCCGGTGGCGTAACCGAAGGTCTCCTTGGTGGGTTTCGGCTCGTCGATCATCGCGAAGATCACATAGCGCGGATCGTCCATAGGAAAGGCGCCGACAAAGGAAGCGATGCGGGCGTCGCGCGCGTAGCCGCGGCCGGCCGGCTTGTCCGCCGTGCCGGTCTTGCCACCGACGACATAGCCGGCGGCATTGGCCTTGCGCCCGGTGCCCTTGACCACCACCAGGCGCATCAACTGGCGCATCTTCTCCGAGGTGGCCGCGGAGATCACCCGGCGTTGCTCGCGGTTGCCGCCGGGTCGCTGCTTCAGCAGGGTAGCGCGGGCCTCGGTGCCGCCGTTGACCACGGTGGCGACGGCGGTCGTGAGCTGCAGCGGTGAAACCGCGAGACCGTGGCCGTAGGAAATCGTCATGGTATTGATCTCGCGCCACGGCGAGGGCACCAGCGGCTGGCCGACTTCAGACAGCTCGATGCTGCCGGACTGCAGCAGTCCGATCCGTTTGAGAAATGCCTGTTGCGCCGGCGTGCCCGCGTCCATGGCCATGCGAACCGTGCCGATATTGCTGGAATACATGAAGATTTCTGGAATCGACAGCCACTGACCCTTGGGCTTGTAGTCGCGGATGGTGAAACGCGCCACGCGGATCGGCTGGCTCACGTCGTAGCCGTCGGCGAGCGTCACCACGCCGTCGTCGAGCGCCATGGCGGTGGTGAATATCTTGAACACCGAGCCCATCTCGTAGATACCGAGAGTGGCGCGGTTGAATCGCGCATCGGCTGGCGCCGCCGCCGGTTTCTCCGGGTCGTAGGTCGGCAGCGAGACCATGGCCAGTACTTCACCGGTCCTGACGTCCATCACGACACCGGTCGCGCCGATGGCGCGGAACGTCGTCATTGCCGCGGCGAGCTCTTCGGCCAGCACGTACTGAACGCGCAGATCGAGACTGAGCTGCAGCGGCGTGGCGGAGGCGCGCAGCACGTCGTCGAACGATTCCTCGACACCTGCCAGACCTTGGTTGTCGACACCTGTGAAACCGACCACATGGGGCATCAGGGCGCCTTGCGGATAGAAGCGTCGCTGTTCGCGCTGGAAGTAGAAACCGGGAATGCCCAGGCGGTTTACCTCGTACTGCTGGCGCGGCGTCAGGTTGCGTTGCAGCCAGACAAAGCTGCGGTCGCTGGTCAGCTTCGCGCGCAACTGGGCTGCACTCAGGTCCGGCAACACCGCGGCCAGCTGCTCCGCCGCGCCTTCGGGGTCGCGCAGGTGCTGCGGATTGGCATAGAGCGAAGCCGTTGGCATGGTGGTTGCGAGAACGGTGCCGTTGCGGTCGACGATGTCGGCGCGGCCGGTTTCCAGGGCATCGGATGACAGGCTGCGGGCCAGCGAAGGCTCGTGCTGCTCGGCCATGAGGCCGAGATCGACGAGGCGCCAGCCGATCAGCGCGAATGCCAGGGTGAAGCTCATGGCGGCGACCAGCAGACGGGTGCGTCCGATGTCGAGTGCCTGCTTTACGGTGCCGTCGAACCGCACGACAGCCGGACGCCCACCCTGCAAGTCGCCGCCGTGCAGGTCGCGGGGCATGTCGGGAGGCATTGCCGGTGGCAGCGCCCGGTGCAGCGGCGTGCTGATGAAGCGGCGGATCATGGGCGCAGAGCTCCTTCAACGGGAGCGGTGACGAGAGTCGCCTTCGACCGCTGTTCCGCATCTTCGCTGTCCGGCAGGATGCCTTGTTCCAGCCCGCCGGGCAGCGGCAGGTCCGCGAAGCCGACGACGCGTTCAGCCGGGATCGGCGCCATCTCCAGGTAGCGCTCGGCCAAAGCCGAAATACGGGCCGGACTGTTGAGATAGCTCCACTCCGCCTCGAGAATGTGGACGGCTTCCTGGTCGCGCAGGATGTCGCTCCGGGTCTGGGCGATTTCTTGCTCCAGGCCGCGCACATCCTGCTTGATCTGAAACAGGACCAGCGCGGCGACGGAACCGGCGACGAGCCAGCAGAAGATGACGAAGCGCTTCATGCGACTTGAGCCTCCTGCCAGGCCGGCGCGGCGGTGCGCTCTGCGGCACGCAGTTGGGCCGAGCGGGCGCGCGGGTTGTCCCGCGCCTCCGCCTCGCCGGCGCGCCGGGTGCCGCGGAACAACGGAACGAAGGTCGGCGCGCGGTGGGTTTCCTCGGGGGTCGGTGGCGCGTGGCGCGATCCGCCGGCCTCGCGGCCGCTGCGTTCGCGCAGGAACTGTTTGACGATGCGATCCTCGAGGGAATGAAACGAAACCACGGCAAGGCGCCCGCCGGGGCCGAGCAGCGCTTCTGCGGCGGCGAGGCCGCGCTCCAATTCGCCGAGTTCGTCGTTCACGTAGATGCGCAGCGCCTGGAACGTGCGGGTCGCCGGGTCGATGGCTTTTGCGCCTTTCGGCCCGCGCGCCGGCTTGACCACGCCGCGCACCAGTTCGGCGAGTTCGCCGGTGCGGGTCAAAGGCCTGTCGCTGCGCGCCGCGACGATGGCCCGCGCGACCTGGCGGGCGCGGCGCTCTTCGCCATAGTTATATATAACGTCGGCGAGGTCGCCTTCCGACAGGGAGTTCACCACCTCGGCGGCGGAGCGGCGGCCGTCACCGCCGGTGCCCTCCATGCGCATGTCGAGGGGGCCATCGGCGCGAAAGGAAAAGCCGCGCTCGGCTTCATCGATCTGCATGGAGGAAACACCGAGGTCCAGCGCAACGCCGTCCAGCGGTTGGTTCACTTCCTCGGCCAGCAACTTCGGCATGTCGCCAAAGCAGCCTTCAACAATGTGGAGGCGGCCGGCGTACTGCGCGGCCAGGTCACGGCCGCGGGCGGCGGCGCCGCTGTCGCGGTCGATGCCCCAGACGGTGCAGTTCGCGGCCTCAAGAATAGCGCGGCTGTAACCGCCGGCGCCAAAGGTGCCGTCAACGTAAATGGCGCCGTCGCGCGGCGCCAGGGCTTCCAACACTTCTTTGAGCAGCACCGGTCGGTGGCCGCCGCCTGTCTTGGAAGGCGCGTTCATCGGCTGCCCCCGTCCGATGAGTTTCCGGGCGAGGGAAGGGTAATTTTTTTCTCGCGGGCCCGCGCGCGCGCCGCCGCCTTGTGCGCCACCAGCTTTGCCGGTTCCCAGATTTGGAACATGTGACCGAGGCCGACAAAGGCCGCGCGGTCGCTGATTCCGGCATGCGCGCGAAGCCCTTCCGAAAGTTGAATTCGGCCTGTAGAATCGAAGGTCAGCTGTAGGGTGTCGGAAAAAACCGTGAATGCGAGGTCGTCGTGGGTTTCCGAGAACAATTCGATTTCCGAAACGCGGCCGCTCAATTGCTCCATGTAGTCCATGGTGCAACCCTCGATCGCCTCGGCGCGATGCGACGGGAAGGCGGCCATGACGTTGAGATTCTGGCGGAACGGGGCAGGGACGGAGACCCGTCCCTTCTGATCCACCTTGTTCTCGAAGGTGCCATAGAATCCTGCCACCTGCTTCCCCCGCGGCTCCTTCCCCGCTTGTCTGTCCCGATCCCGCAGACATCGCCTGCATCCCGATCCGTGACTGGGCAAAAATCGCCGTAGCCTAGCCCCTTTATGGGATGATTTGGGATATCATGGGATTTCATGGGTGTCAATGCCGCTACAAGTAATTGTCGCGGGTTAACAAGAGCTTAATGTGAACATTTCGGGGCCAGGCGATGTAGTTGTGGCACCCCTGGTGGGTCTGATCAGAAAAGCCACAATTAACGCCCAATGGAACATCACTCAGCAATACGTTCTTACTTTGTTCTTTGTATGGCGAGAAAATGGCTGAATATGGTGGTTTATCGCCTCCAGAGGCCCGGAAGCCGTGGAACGGGCCGGGATTGGGACGGCATGGGAGGGCGCCGTCAGGGAAGGGCGCCTTCAG
Source organism: Kiloniellaceae bacterium (assembly GCA_040217155.1). Classification (GTDB taxonomy): domain Bacteria; phylum Pseudomonadota; class Alphaproteobacteria; order Kiloniellales; family Kiloniellaceae; genus Pelagibius. The sequence goes on along the minus strand of JAVJNS010000008.1, from coordinate 235,851 downwards.
GGGAGTCGAAGACAGCAAGTAAAACGCCAGACGGCCTGTAAGCCGGGTTCTGTCCCGCGGGGGGCGACCCCCCGCAGGGATGGCCATTCATCTGGGACGCCCGTCGCCGGGCGCCTCGCGCGATCGACCCGGACGGCGGCGCGAAAACCCGCCTGGCGCAGCCATAAATGGCTCGCCGGCCGTCCCTACTTGATCTTGCTCCGGGTGGGGTTTGCCGTGCCGTCCCCGTTGCCGGGGCCGCGGTGCGCTCTTACCGCACCCTTTCACCCTTACCCGCCCGCAGGCAGGCGGTTTGCTTTCTGTGGCACTTTCCCTGGGGTCGCCCCCGCCGGGCGTTACCCGGCACCCTGTTTCCGTGGAGCCCGGACTTTCCTCCCCCGGCGCCGCCTGGGCGGCGTCGAAGGCGGCCATCCGACCGTCTGGCTTCGCCTAGTTAGAGTCTCGGCGGGGGTCAGTCAATGATGCCGAGCAGGGCGGCGAGGCGGCGCCGGGTCCCGCCATCGGCGCTGCCGGTGATCGAATTGGGGCGGTAGCGCCGCTGGAAAGCCCTGATCACGGCCGGCAGGTCTTCCTCGGTATAGCCGTATCCGATGCGCTGCAAGGCCTTGGCGACGGCGCTTTCCAGCACGGCCGAGGGGCCGTCCTCCGGCCACAGGCCGATGCCGGCCCGTGCCATGCCGCGCCAGTCGAACAGCTCGCCGGGATCTTCCTTGCGCAGCGGCGCGACGTCGGAATGTCCCAGGACGCGGGCCGCCGGGATCGAATGGCGCGCCAGGATGTCCAGCGCCACCACCTTCAGGGCTTCCATTTGCTGGCCCCGAAAGGTGCGGTAGCCGAACTCGTGGCCGGGATTGACCAGTTCTATCCCGATGGAGCGGGCATTGATGTCGCCGGACCCTTGCCACAGGGCGGCACCGGCGTGCCAGGCGCGGGCGTCTTCCGGCACCAGGGCGAAGACACGCCCGTCTTCTTCGATGCAGTAGTGGGCGCTGACCTTGGCGTCCGGGTCGCAAAGCCGTGCCAGGGCCGCTTCGCCGCTCTCCATGCCGGTGTAGTGCAGCACCAGCGTGTCGATGGCCGACCCTTCGGGGCGGGCATCCTGGTTGGGCGAGGGGCGGTCGATGATTTCCAGGTCGGCCATGAATGGAGACGATACAGATTAGGAAAGGTGTGCCAAGTCGGAAAGTCGCTAGAGGCGTTCGGCCCCGGGCGCGGTGGTTTTCGGACGGCGCAGGATGATGATGCCGACTCCGGCGATGGTCATGAGGCCGCCGGCAATGAGGTTCACCGTCAGGGTTTCCCCCAGGAAGATGACGCCGGACAGCACGCCGAAGAAGGGCACCAGCAGAGTAGAGGACATGACCTGGTTCATCTGGTAGCGGCGCAACAGCCAATACCAGCAGCCGTAGCCGATCACGACCACGGCAACGGCCTGGTAGACCACGGCGAAGTAGGCCCAGAAATCCGCCTCGCGCACGGCTTCGATCTGTCCGTCCTCCATCGCCCAGGAGGCGGCGAAAAGCATCGGCGTGGCGAAGACCGCTATCCAGGCGTTGAGGGTGATCCCGTCGATGTCCTCGAGGCGCTTGATCATCACATTGGCGATGGACCAGATGAAGCAGGCGATGAGGACGAAAGACAGCGCCAGGTACTGGCCGTTCAGCCGCGGTTCGCCGGCGATCACCGCGACGCCGAGAAAAGCGATGGTCATGCCGAGCGCCCGGCGCCAGCCGAGCTTGTCGCTGAAGAAGGCCGCGGCGAGTAGTGCGGCGAAGGGCACCTGAAGCTGGATGGTGATGGCCGCCGTGGCGGCGTCGACCGTCTTCAGGCCGTTGAACATGAAGGAGAAGTGCAGCAGACCGAGTACCACGGCGATGGCGAAAATGGCGCCCCACTGGCCGTGCGGGCGCTTGGCGAAGGGCAGCAGCAGCAGCGCCACCAGCAGGAAACGCGCGGCGACCAGGAAGATCGGCGGCAACTGCTGCAGTCCGACCTTGGCGACCGCGAAGTTGAGGCCCCAGACGATCATGATGCCGAGGATCAGCAGCATGTGAAGCGGGCGCAGCGGCGTTTCCGCAGGGGCGGTTGCGGTGGTCAAGAGGTTAATTCTCCCTTGCCGAGCCGGCCGCTCTCCAGGGCCTCGCGTGCGGCTTCCAAATCGAGCCAGCGCTCCTCGGCGCCATGCAGGTCGCGGCGCTGCCGTTCGAGGGTCCGGGTCACCTCGGCGAAGCCCTGCGGATCCCTGCTGTAAAATGCCGGATCGGCCAGCCGTTCTTCCAGCTTGGCCACCTCGGCGGCGATGCGGTCAATCTGCCCTGGCAGAGAATTGAGCTCGCGTTGGTCCTTGTAGCTCAACTTGCTTGCCTGGCGCGGGGTGTCGGCTGTGCCGCGCGCCTTGCCGCTGCCGGACTTGCCTGTCCCGCGGCCGTTCGGCACCCGGCCGGGATCCCGGGTCGCCAGGTAGTGCTGGTAGTCGCTGTAGCCTCCGGCGACCTCCACCGTGCCGCCGCCGCTTTCCATGGCGATGACCGACGTCACCAGGCGGTCGAGGAAGTCGCGGTCGTGGCTGACCAGGATCAGGCTGCCTTCGTAGTCGTCCAGGACATCTTGCAGCAGATCCAGGGTTTCCATGTCCAGATCGTTGGTCGGCTCGTCCAGTACCAGCAGGTTGCTGGGTTTGGCGAAGAGCCGGGCCAGCAGCAGGCGGGCCTTTTCGCCGCCGGACAGCGCCTTCACCGGCTGGCGCGCCTGGCTCTCGTCGAAGAGGAAGTCCTTCAAGTAGGACACGACATGGCGCTGGCGCCCGCGCACGATGAGGGTGTCGCCGCCGTCCGGCGCCAGCACCTGCCACAGCGTCGCCTCGGGGTCGAGGCTCTCGCGCCGCTGGTCGAAGTAAAGCGGCTGGACATTGGCGCCGATGCGCAGCTTGCCACCGTCCGGTGCCAGCTGGCCGATCAGGATCTTCACCAGGGTCGACTTGCCGGCACCATTGGGTCCGATGATGCCGAGACGGTCGCCGCGGCGAATACGCGTCGAAAAACCCTTGAGGATCACGACGCGGTCGCCGTCACCCTGGTCGGCCGTGCCGCCAAAGATCTTCTCCAGGCCCTCGGCTTCGACCACCATGTCGCCGCTGCGCCCGCTGCTGGCCGTCACCAGCTTCGCGGTGCCGATCTGGCCCAGCCATTCGGCGTGCTCGCGGCGCAGGCCCTGCAGGCGCGACAGCCGGCCCTGGTTGCGTTTGCGCCGCGCGGTTACGCCGCGCTGTAGCCAGCGCTCTTCGCGCACGATCTGACGGCCCAGCTTGTGCTGCGCCTCGGATTCAAGCTGGCGCAGTTCCTCCGACCAGGCATCGAAGGCGCCGAAGGCTTTGTCCAGGCGGTGCAGCCTGCCGCGGTCGAGCCACAGAGTGGTGTTGGTCAGATTGGCGAGGAAGGTGCGGTCATGGCTGATCACCAGCAGGGCGCCGCGAAAGCGCTTCAATTCGCCCTCCAGCCAGCCGATGGTCGGCAGGTCGAGGTGGTTGGTCGGCTCGTCGAGCAGCAGCACTTCGGGGTCGGAGACCAGGCAGCGGGCCAGGGCGACGCGCCGCCCTTCGCCGCCGGAAAGCCCGCCCAGCTTGCGGCCGCCATCGAGATCGAGGCGCACCAGGACCGCATCGACAGCATGGCGCGGTGCGTCGGGACCGCCTCTTGGATCGTGAGTCACGTAGTCGGCGACGGTGTCCTCGGAAACGAACCGTGGATCCTGCGGCAGATAGGACACCTTGGTGCCCGGCTGCAGGAAACGCTCTCCGCCATCGAGATCCTGCAGGCCGGCGATGATCTTCAGAAGACTCGACTTGCCGGTGCCGTTGCGCCCCACCAGACAGGCCCGCTCGCCGCTGCTGAGCGTCAGCGAGAGGTCTTCGAACAGCGGTGACGCGCCAAAAGCGAGGCGCGCGTCCTTCAACGCGATGAGTGGCGGGGTGGCAGCCATCGCTACTTTATGCCGCGCAGCTGCTTGATGTCGTCGTAGGCGGCATTGATGGTGGCCAGCTTTTCGTTGGCCATGTCGACGAATTCCTGCGGCATGCCTTGTGCCACCAGCCGGTCGGGATGGTTCTCCAGCACCAGCTTGCGATGGGCCTGGCGGATATCGCCGTCGCTGGCGTCCCGGTCAACGCCCAGGATGCGGAAGGGATCGCCATGCTCCGCGCCCAGGTTGGCGGCGCGAATGCGGTCCCAGGCGCGGGCGTCGAAGCCGAAGATGACGGCCAGCTGCTCCAGATAGTCCAGTTCGTCCTCGCTCACCTTGCCGTCGGCCCGGGCGATGTGGAACAGCCCGCCGAGCAGTTCCTCCAGCACCGCCGGATTGTCGGCGAACATGCGGGCGAGCTGCTGGGCATAGGGTTCGTAGCCGCGCGCGTCCTTGCGCGCCTGGTTGAACACGCGGCCGACGTTTTTGGTTTCTTCCGGTGGAATGCGAAAGATCTGCTTGAAGGCATCGACCTCGTCGCGGGTGACCTGGCCGTCCGCCTTGGCGAGCTTGGCGCCCAGCACGATGACGCCGATGGTGAAGGCGATCTGCTTGGTCGCGTCGCTGGCCTCGGTACCGCCCGTGGCATCGCTCATCTTGTCGACGGCATGGCCGGCCACGGCGCCGATCAAGGCACCTATGGGACCGCCCAGCGCGAAGCCGGCGGCGCCTCCGAGAATCTTGCCCCAAACGCTCATGTCGTCGCTGTGTGGAATGAAAGAGGAAAAAGGTCGAGCATGTTAGCATGACGGCCCGCCCCCGCCTGCGTCAACCCACGCTGTCGCACGGCAGCCCTGCGTCGGTGTGCAGCTTCAGGTCATTCGGGACCGATGCGCCCGAGACCGGGCAGCTTGAGCGCCAGGTCGAGGGGGTCGATGCCGAAGGTGAGGCCGAGAATATTCACCTCCAGCCCTTCTTCCACCGCCAACAGGATGCCGAGAGCGCCGAAGAGGGAGGCCTGGTAGCCGCTGCCGCTGGGCGCCCGGGCGATGAGTTCGGTGGTCCCGAGAAAGTCTTTGCCGATGGCCGTCGGCGGCAGGTCGAGCCTCAGGGCCGGCACTTGGCGGGCGATGGTGGCGGTGAAGGTGTTGGAATTGGGCCCCGGCCAGGTCCGGTATTGGGTGGCGAAGGGGTAGCTGGCGACCGCTGCCTCGATCTGCGGGATGGCCGCCGCCGCTTGCGGGCCGCGCAGTTCGGCATAGATTTCCGGCGCCGCCCCGAACCAGTGACGGTCCGGCGCGCCCTCGCGGCGCGTCAGGCCGTCGCCAGTGTGCCAGTAGCGCCAGCCGATGACCTCGTAGGTCGTGTACTGGCCGGCGCCCGCGGCCTTCACCGCGATCCAGGTGTGGACGGCAAAGGCGCCGCGCCAGCCGAAGGCGCGGGCGCCGTAGACCTGGACCACGGCTTCCGGCGTGCTGGCGGCCGGCGGCACGATCCCGGCGCTGGCCCGGCTGGCGGTGGACCAGCTGCGGTCGAGGGAGACGTCGTCGGTCATCAGGGCCAGAGCCGGCCCGGCGAGCAGAAAGCCGAGAAAGAACAGCAAACGTCGAAAATTGACGGCCAGAACGCCCAAGCGACAGGATCCCTTTCGTTGGCACTGCATCCAAGCAGCAGTCTAAGCGGACAATGTGGCGCTGCCGAGGCCAAGTTCCACCTCTGATTTGCCGACCCCCTGGTTTGCTTGCCGCGCCGCCCGCGTAAAGTGGCGCCGGCGAAGCGGCAGCCTGCCACGGCGGGCGATCGTACCATGGCGCGGCAGCCCGGCGCGCTTGTCTATCGACCCTTCACAAACAATCGCCTAAGGTCTGCGCCGCCACCTTGGCCCATTCTTGCCGCCGGAGACAGCTATGCAACTCTTCTACTCCCCCACCTCGCCCTATGCCCGCAAGTGCCGGGTGGTCGCGCGCGAGCGCGGCCTGATGGCGGACATCGAAGAGACTCTCTGCAATCCCATGGAGGATCCGCCGGAATTGCAGAGCAAGAATCCCCTGGGCAAGATCCCGGCGCTGATCCTCGACGACGGCACGGCAATCTTCGACAGCCCGGTGATCGCCGAATACCTCGACGGCCTCGGCGCCGCCCCGGCGCTGATCCCGGCGGCCGGGCCCGGCCGCTTCAAGGTCCTGGTGGCCGCCGCTTTGGGCCAGGGCATGACCGACGCCGCCTTCAACACCACCATGGAGGCCCGCCGCCCGGCGGCGCAGCAGTCCCCGGAGGCCATGGCGCGCTGGCGCGCCGCCATCGCCCGTGGCCTCGACCACATGGCGAACCACCTGCGCGACCTGCCCGGCGACCTCACCCTGGGCCATATCTCCTGCGCCACGGCGCTGGGCTATCTCGACCTGCGCCACGGCGGCCTCAAGTGGCGCGACGGCCGCGGCAACCTGGCGGCCTGGTTCGAGGGCTTCAATGCCCGCCCGGCGATGCGCGAGACCGACCCGGGCTGAGCCGGCGCGCAATTCGACTTGGCTTGGCCTTTTCACCGTCAACACCAGACCCTGCGCCGGCCGGCTCACCGGTTATCTGAAACGCAAACACCTCAGCGAAACGGAATTTCTGTCAGGCAGACACCTACTCTAGCGGCAGGTTATTCACGTTGCCGGAGGTGATTTTTGTCAGTTTGGCGCCAAGTTTGCCGTAGGCCGGACCGCCAGTCCTGAACTGCACGCAGCGGTCGTCTTTGACAGCTATTTCCACACATTTCGGGAAGCTGCCAGTACCGGTCGGGTAGGTGAAGCAGAGCAGGGCGCCATTGACTTTTCAGGTCCCAATATAATTCTGGGTGCGAGGTTCGGTGGTCGAAATTCGGCCGTCCGGAGCGTAGTACTCGACGAAGCTACCGGCGCCGCTGCCATAGAGTCCCTCGACCGTATTGCCGGATACCAACTCGGTGATCTCCGCGCCGGACAGCAAGCGGTAGCCGTCTTCGACGTACTGCTCCTTCGCCGTTGCACAGGCGGTAAGGAGCAGTGCTGCTATGGCAAATAAGGCGAAGCGTCGCATTGGCATTGGGCACGTTCTCCATAGGGTTGACGCTGCCAAAGTGTATCAACCACCTTTAGATTCGTCTGCTGGTTGGTTTGAAGAACCGGAGATAACGTTGACAATTTATCGATAAAATGTTTCTTTAATCAAGCTTGTGAGAGACACAAACGCACGAACAGTGGGCAAAAAGCGATGAACGGCGACTCCAATCAAGCCGGTGGTCAGGCCGGCGGGCGCGACGCCGGCTGGCAGTTCTGGATCGACCGGGGCGGCACCTTCACCGACGTGGTGGCGCGCAAGCCGGACGGCGCGCTGGTGACCCACAAGCTGCTGTCGGAGAATGCCGAGCAGTACAAGGACGCCGCCGTGCACGGCATCCGCACGCTGTTGGGCCTCGGCCGGGATGACGCGCTGCCGCCGGGCACGGTGGAGGCGGTGAAGATGGGCACCACGGTGGCCACCAACGCGCTGCTGGAGCGCAAGGGCGACCGCACCCTCTTCGTCACCACGCAGGGCTTCGGCGACGTGCTGCGCATCGGCTACCAGAACCGCCCGCGGCTTTTCGACCGCCACATCGTGCTGCCGGAGATGCTCTACGAGCGTGCCGTCGAGGTCGCCGAGCGCGTCTCCGCCGAGGGCGACCTCATCGCCCCGCTGGACGCGGCCGCGGCCCGCGCCGCCCTGAAGGCCGCCTATGATGACGGCATCCGTGCCGTCGCCATCGCCTTCATGCACGGTTACCGCTTTCCCGATCATGAAAAGGCCGTCGCCGCCATGGCGCGCGAGATCGGCTTCACCCAGGTCTCGACCAGCCACGAGGTCAGCCCGCTGATGAAGCTGGTCAGCCGCGGCGACACCACGGTGGTCGACGCCTACCTCTCGCCGATCCTCAGGCGCTATGTCGATCAGGTGGCCGGACAGCTCGACGCCGATGCCGAGCACGGCCCGCGCCTCATGTTCATGCAGTCCAACGGCGGCCTCACCGACGCGCGCCTGTTCCAGGGCAAGGACGCCATTCTCTCCGGCCCGGCCGGCGGCGTGGTCGGCATGGTGCGCACCGCCGCCATGGGCGGCTTCAAAAAGCTCATCGGCTTCGACATGGGCGGCACCTCCACCGACGTCTCGCACTACGACGGCGAGTACGAGCGCACCTTCGATACGCTGGTCGCCGGCGTGCGCATGCGCGCGCCGATGATGCACATTCATACCGTGGCCGCCGGCGGCGGCTCGATCCTGCACTTCGACGGCGCGCGTTACCGGGTCGGCCCGGATTCCGCCGGCGCCGATCCGGGCCCTGCCTGCTACCGCCGCGGCGGGCCCTTGGCGGTCACCGATTGCAATGTCATGCTCGGCAAGATCCAGCCCGAGCAGTTCCCCAAGGTCTTCGGCCCCAACGCCGACGAAGCCCTCGACCTTCAGGTGGTGCAGCGGAAGTTCGCGGCGCTGGCCGAGGAGATCGCGCAGGCCACCGGCAAGCCGCTGCAGGCGCCGGAGGAAGTCGCCGAGGGCTTCCTGCGCATCGCCGTGGAGAACATGGCCAACGCGATCAAGAAGATCTCGGTGCAGCGCGGCTACGACGTCACCGAATACACCCTCAACTGCTTCGGCGGCGCCGGCGGACAGCATGCCTGCCTGGTGGCCGACGCGCTCGGCATGACCAAGGTCTTCCTGCATCCCTTCGCCGGCGTGCTCTCGGCCTACGGCATGGGTCTCGCCGATGTGCGGGCGCTGCGCGAGCGCCAGGTCGAGGTGCCCTTCGATGGCGCGGCGCCGGTCGCCATGGCGGAAGCCTATAAGACCCTTCTCGCCGAGGCCGAGGCCGAGGTGCTCGACCAGGGCGTCCACCCGGACCGCATCAAGCAGGTGAAGAAAGTTCAGCTGCGCTACGAGGGCACAGACAGCCCGCTGCCGATCGACTACGCCGGCCTGGAGCAGATGCAGGAGGCCTTCGAGGCGGCCCACAAGCAGCGCTTCGGCTTCGTCGCCTCCGAGCGCAAGCTGGTGGTGGAAGCCGTCTCCGTCGAGGTCATCGGTTCGACCGAGGAGGTCGCCGACCCGGAGCGCGACAGCGATCCCCAGGCCCCGGATGCCGAACCGCTGACCCGCGTGCCGGTGCACTTCGCGGGTAAGACTCACGACACCGCGCTCTACGACCGCGACGAACTGCGGCCCGGCCAGAAGATCGACGGCCCCGCCATCGTCCGCGAGGCGACGGCGACCACGGTGGTCGAACCCGGCTGGCAGGCCGAACTCACCGGGCGAAGCCACCTGGTGCTGACCCGCGTGAAGCCGCGGCCCAAGACCGAAGCGGTGGGCACCGAGGCCGACCCGGTGATGCTGGAGGTCTTCAACAATCTCTACATGAACATCGCCGAGCAGATGGGCGCGACGCTGGCCAACACCGCCTACTCGGTGAACATCAAGGAGCGGTTGGACTTTTCCTGCGCGATCTTCGATCCGGCCGGCAACCTGGTCGCCAACGCGCCGCACATGCCCGTCCACCTCGGCTCCATGGGCGAATCGATCAAGACGGTGATCCGCGAGAACAAGGACAAGATGAAGCCGGGCGACGTCTACGCGCTGAACGCGCCCTACAACGGCGGCACCCACCTGCCGGACGTGACGGTGATCACGCCCGTCTTCGACGATGCCGGCGAGGAGCTTCTGTTCTACGTCGGCTCGCGCGGCCACCACGCCGACATCGGCGGGCGCACGCCCGGCTCGGCGCCGCCCGACTCGACCCACATCGAGGAAGAAGGCGTGCTCATCGACAACTTCCTGCTGGTCGAGGAGGGCCGCTTCCGCGAAAAGGAAACTTTGGACCTGCTGAGTTCGGGGCGCTACCCCTGCCGCAATCCGCAGCAGAACATGGCCGACCTCTCCGCCCAGATCGCCGCCAACGAGACCGGCGTGCAGGAGGTCCGCAAGATGCTCGCCCACTTCGGGCTCGAGGTGGTGCAGGCCTACATGCGCCACGTGCAGGACAACGCCGAGGAGTCGGTGCGCCGGGTGCTCGACGTGCTGAAGGACGGCGACTTCACCTATCCGCTGGACAACGGCAGCCGGATCCAGGTGAAGATCACCGTCGACAAGCAGGCGCGCGAGGCGCTCATCGACTTCACCGGCACCTCGCCGCAGGACCGCGGCAACTACAACGCGCCGACCGCCGTTTGCAAGGCGGCGGTGCTCTATGTCTTCCGCACCCTGGTGGAAGACGAGATCCCGCTGAACGAAGGCTGCCTGAAGCCGCTGAAGCTGAAGATCCCCGAACGCTCGATGATCAGCCCGGTCTACCCGGCGGCGGTGATCTCCGGCAACACCGAGGTTTCCCAGTGCATCACCGACGCGCTCTACGGCGCGCTCGGCGTGCTGGCCTCGGCCCAGGGCACCATGAACAACTTCGTCTACGGCAACGAGCGCTACCAGAACTACGAGACCATCTGCGGCGGCACCGGCGCCGGGCCGGACCACGACGGCACCTCCGCGGTGCACTCGCACATGACCAACACCCGCATGACCGATCCGGAGGTGCTGGAGTGGCGCTTCCCGGTCAGGCTCGAGGCCTTCCGCATCCGCCACGGCTCGGGCGGCGGCGGCAGGCACCGCGGCGGCGACGGCGTCATCCGGCGCATGCGCTTCCTGCAGCCGATGACGGCCACCATCCTCTCGCTGCACCGCAAGACCGATCCCTACGGCTTGGGCGGCGGCCAGCCGGGCCGGCGCGGCCGCAACACCGTGGAGCGCGCCGACGGCAATCTGGTCGAGCTGAAAGGCAGCGACGAGATCGAGATGGCGGCCGGCGACGTCTTCGTCATCGAGACGCCGGGCGGCGGCGGCTACGGCAAGGTTGAGGATCGGCGGGAGGCGGCGGAATGAGCACCAAGGAACAGAAGCGCGCCATCGTCTCCTCGGCGCACCTGGTCTCCGAGCGGGCGGCTGAGACCAGCGCCTTCGAATACGGGCTCTACATCGCCTCCAACGCTTTCAACCGCTGGATCACCCGCTGCATGGCGGCGGCCGGCTTCCCGGACCTGAGCGCGTTGGACGTCATGGTGCTGCACACGGTGAACCACCGCGCCCGCGACAAGAAGCTGGCCGACATCTGCTTCGTCCTCAACATCGAGGACAGCCACACCGTGAACTACGCCCTGAAGAAACTGACCCGCGCCGGCCTGGTCGCCGGCGACAAGCGCGGCAAGGAGATCTTCTACGCCACCACCGAAGCGGGACAGGCCGCCTGCGTGAAATACCGCGAGGTGCGCGAGGACTGCCTCATCGCCGCCTTCAGCGCCTTCGGCGGCGACCCCACAGGTGAGGGAGGGGCCGGCGAGCTCAACGAACAGATCGGCGAAGCCGCCGACCTGCTGCGCGCCCTCTCCGGCCTCTACGACCAAGCGGCGCGGTCGGCGTCGAGTCTTTAGGCGACAATCTTGTTGATCACCGTGGCGACAGCCATCGTACTTTGTCCCCAGGTTTGGGTGTTCTGCGCCGTCCATCAAGTCCGGTGATCGAAACGTCTCCTGTCTCTCGGAGCTCAACAAGCCATTCGTTGAGGTCGCTTACCCAAACCAGAGGAACCTCTAGTACAATTCCCGCGACAGATTCGTAGAGCAGTTCGTTGTGGTTCTTCAGGGTAGCGAGAAGAAGATCGCGACCCTGTTTGAGCCGCATTCTTTTCTGCTGCTCGAAGGGTAAGCTTGGTTCATGTGTGTTTGTAGTTGCAAAGAGATCATGCTGCCCAGTCCTGATTGCCTTGTTTTGATGCCGGGCAGCACCGACGACTCTTTCTTGTTCATCAGCGGCTTTTCGCTCCACTTCACGAAATTCCCACACACCCTTCCAATGTCGGGTTCCATAGACGAGGTAGAAATATGAGCGCTCAGATAGCGGTTTCTTGATACGGGTCGATGTAGCATGCTTGAGCTTGCCGACAGATTTGAGGCGATGCATGTATGTTTCTATGATGGCGTCTTCTCTGCTAAGTCCTTTGCGAATGTATTCGTTGTAGGTCGCGAACCAATTGCTACCACCGAACAGCGAGTCAATTGTGGCCGCTGTTGCAGCATCAGGGTGTTCTACAAATCGGTTGATGTGATCGAACATGAAGTTAATGAGCACTTCACCTTGCAGTTCGATCAATGGCCTTATTTTCAGAAGATCAAAGCCTGTCCAGCCCGTCGGGTCGATAAATACAAATGAGAAAGATTGACCGATTTGCCGAACAATCTCTGGAATTAGGTCTTCAAAGCTTCCTTTTAGAGGCGTTACCGGAATATCCCGCACTTCGGATACTGCCGATGTAAGCTCAGCGAATTTGGCCGGATCTTTCTCGATGAATATGCATCTAGGGCGGACTAGCTTTCCCCGGCTTCGAAGGCCTTCCTTCATCTCTCTTAGTTTGTCGAGCGCTATTACAAACGAGGTGTCTTTGAATTCCTCATCTCGTGACTTCCATGGGCCAGAAAATCCATCGACATACACAAGCTCAGGGGCGAAAGAAAAGATATTGTAGGCAACTCTCTCTAGGTATCGTTCGAGAAAGAAGTGCTTAACGTATGTTTGCTCACTGCCGCTGTAAGCCTGCGGAGATTTCATGCTGCTGCAGAGCCCGTCTTCGGAAATTCATCCCACATACGCCCATCAAGTTCGCGCCCGCCAGACTTGGGTCGAAAGCCGCCCCACTGTTTGAAGAAAAATGGGACATTCGCCTCAATACACTGGTCACGGACTTCGCGAGCCCAAGCTACTTGCATGGGACGAGCGCGCGGGCCACTTTCGCCGCCGACGATGACCCAGTGAATCCCTGTGAGGTTGATCTTTCCAATTGGGCCAATGAGCGGCTCGATCGAAAGAAATCGGACTCCGCAGTTCGTTTCGCGAAGGTGACGGGCTCTGGAAAGCTTGGTTCTATCTTCTACGGAAACGCCAAGCCAAATGTGTTTGGGAGCTTCTCGCTCGCGATAGCGCTTATTGACGTAGCTTCGCATCCGAGAACTGCGTTTCGTCAAGAGCTGGAAGACGTGCCAGTCGGCCGCTTCCATCGTGTCGAAGACCGCATCAACAAACTCAGCAGGGACCTTTTTGTGAAAGAGGTCGCTCATTGAATTTACGAAAATCATGCGTGAGCGTCGCCAAGTGAGCGGCTGAGTCAGTCGGGCGGGACGGAGGGTCAGATCGAAGCCGTTCTCAAATGCGTTTCCAGGCACGCCTCGGAATCGCTCCGAGAAACGTTCCGCATAGCAGTTGTCGCAGCCAGGGCTGATCTTGGTGCAGCCTGTAACTGGGTTCCAGGTTGCGTTTGTCCATTCGATGGATGAGTTGTCGGCCATTCTGATCTCCGGCTTTGGTCGCCCCTGAACGCTCGGCACCGTTGCTCGAGCCGAGTGGCCACAAGATTGGGGGATGACCGAAAGCGATTCTGCCTGTGAACAGAAACAGAATCAACCATACCACGAAGAAGGTCGCAACATTTGCTAGGCCGCGCGGAGATAGCAGAGCCCTTAGGAACCCCTGTTGCCCTTGCTCTTCCGGCAATCTACCTTCGATTGTGGGATCGATCCACTACGTGGGGACGCGGGCCGGGAGGCGCGGGAAAGAATGAGGATGGGCGCGGGATATTCGACGGTACCGACACTGCTGCTGCTTCTCGCCGGCTGTGCGGCATCTCAGGAGCAGGCCGCGGAAACCCGCCTGGAGTGTGAGATCGACGGTCATTTCTATGCCGTCTCCCATCCCTGGGCCTGCCTGCGCGAGGGCGGCCGCGTGATCGAGGTCTCGAGCGAACCTTCCGCCTGGATCACCCAAGCGGTGAAGGTCGGCTGGCAGGGCCGCACCGAGATCAAGTCGGGTCGCCTGCACTATGTGCGCATCGGCCGCGAGGGCGCGCTGCGCCTGGAACTGCCCGAGGCCGACGACGAATGCCAGGGCAGCTATACGTTGAAGTCTCCGACCGACGCCGACTGGACCGCGCTCTGCGACAGCGGCCAGGTCATTGCCGGCCACCTTTTCATGAACGAGGGTGGCATCTCGATCAGCGCCCGCGGCAAGGACGCCGAGGGCCGCAGCTTCGGCTTCTATCCGCAGGCCGGCGAGGGCTAGGCCGGACGATCGACCTGGCGCTTCTAGATGCCGCGCTCGTCACTATGAGGAGGCGCTTTAGCGCCGTCTCGAAGGGCACGGCGAGACGCGCCGACTTGCACCCGCTCTGTTGCCTGACGCAGAGTTGAACGGAAGCATTTTTGGAGAGAGTAAGAAACATGGCGGAACTGTCGGCACAAGAGGTTGCGGCGTACCAGCGAGACGGCATTCTGATCCCGAACTACCGCCTGCCGGCGGCGCAATTGGCGGGCCTGCGTGCGGCGCTCGACGCGGTGATCGCGGCCAATCCCTCGGTACGGCCGGAGCAGCTTGTCAGCGCCCACATCGCCCACAACGACGAAAGGGGCGCCAACGAAGAGGGCGTGCGCGGCCACAGCGCCTTTCTGGAGATCGCCCGCGATCCCGACCTTCTGGATCTGGTCGCCCAGGTGATCGGCGAGGACATCGTGCTCTGGGGCTGCCACATCTTCTGCAAGCCCGGCGGCGACGGGCGCGAGGTGCCCTGGCATCAGGACGGCCACTACTGGCCGATCCGGCCGCTGGCCAACTGCACCCTGTGGCTGGCGCTGGACGATTCGCGGGTCGAGAACGGTTGCCTCCGGGTGATCCCCGGCTCCCACCGCGGCAACACCCTGCACCCGCATCTGCGCGAAGAGCGCCCGGGCCTGGCGCTCAACCAGACGATCGATCCGGCGCTGATGGACGAGGCCGAGGCCCTGGACGTGGAACTGGAGGCCGGGCAGTTCTCCCTGCACGACGTGCATCTGATCCATGGCTCCAATCCCAACCGGTCCCCCAAGCGGCGGGCCGGGGTGGCGATCCGCTACATGCCGGCGACCTCGCATTTCGACCGGGGTATTTTCGAGGTCGGGGCGCAGAGCGGCCTGCATGTCGACTTCGCGACCCGGCCGCTGTGGCTGCTGCGCGGCGTGGACCGCAGCGGCCGCAACGACTTCACCATCGGCCATGCGGCGGTGAACGCCTAAGCCTATTCACCAAGGCCCGGCGCCTGTGCCTGCCGCGCCAGCGGCAGGCTGGCTATGAGCAAGGTGAGACCCAGGAACACCACCGCGAAGAGCAGCGGCATGGCGTCGGCGCCGAAGCCCTGCAGCACCGCGCCGCCGGCCAGCGGCCCCAGGGTGCCGCCGATGCCGTAGGCGAGCGCAAAGCAGGCGCTGCCGGCCAGCAGCAGGCCGCCGCGGAAGTGTTCGCCCAGCACCGTGAGGGCGCCGGTGTAGAGCGCGAAGGAAACCCCGCCGAGCAGCACCAGCAGCGGCCACAGCGCCAGCGGAGTGTCCAGCGACCAGGGCAGCAGGGCCGAGGTCGCGGCGGCGGCCAGGGCGCAGCCGGCGATCACCGTACTCCGGCGCAAGCGGTCGAGCAGCCAGCCGACCGGAAACTGCGCCAGCACCATGCCGACCAGCATCGCCGAGAGTGCCGCCGAACCGATGGCTGCGGAAAAGCCCGAGCGCAGCATGTAGACCGGGATCAGGGTCATCACCGCGGCGTCGAAGAAGGCGAAGATCAGCACCACGCCGGCGAGCAGCGGCGCGACCTTGAGGAAGCGCGCCACGCCGGCCAGTTCCATGCCGCCGAGCTCGGCGGCGCTGCGCTTTCTGAGCGGCAGGATGACCAGGATCGAGGCGGCGATGATCGCCGCGGTGATGATGAAGGGCATGAGGCCGGCGCCGCCCAGCGCCACCAGCAGCAGCGGCCCGATGGCGAAGCCCGCGGCCATCACCGTGGCGTAGACGCCGATGACGCGGCCGCGGATGCGCTCGGCCGTCACCGCGTTCAGCCAGGCCTCCGAGACCACGAAGATGGCGTTGAGGCAGAAGCCCAGCGCGATGCGCAGCGCCGGCCAGGCGATCAGCGGATCGGTGAAGGGCAGGGCGAGCAGAAACGCCGCCGCACCTGCGAGGCCCAGCACCACCACGGCGAAGGCGCCGAAGCTCGCCAGCAGGCGCGGCAGGCAGAACACGGCCAGGATCACGCCGATGCAGGTCGTGGCGCCGTTGAACCCGATCATGAAGTCGCTGAAGCCGCGCTCGGCCATCATCAGCGACAGCAGCGGATAGGTCAGGCCCAGGGCCAGGCCGAACACCCCGATACAGGTGATCAGCGCGGTGACGCTGGCCCAATCGGTCGCTCTGTCTTCGGAGGGGCGTTCCTGCAACAACTCTTTCATGGCGCGGAACATGCCACGGAACGCCCCGCCACGGGTATCCGAAAGGCGCGGGGCGGCTATGCGCCGCGAAGTGCGTGCTGCCAAGTTTCTTAAGAAGCGGGACTACGTCTCCGGTGCCTTTAGCGCTAGGATGGGCGATGAAAACGACAGTCGTGCCGACCCTCGGCATCCTGATGCTGAAGACGGCCTTTCCGCGCCCGCCGGGCGACGTCGGCAATCCCGCCACTTGGCGCTGCGCCACTCTCTACAAGGTGGTAGAGCCGGCTTCGGTTGCCGCCGTTGTGACCGGCGCGGCCCTGCCGCAAGCGCTGGTCGAGGCTTTCATCGCCGCGGGACGGGAACTGGTGGCCGAAGGCGCGACGCTGATCACCACTTCCTGCGGTTTCCTGGTGACGGCACAGGCGGCCCTGCAGCAGGCGCTGCCGGTGCCGGTGGTAACTTCCAGCCTGCTGCAGATCCCGGACCTCCGGGCCGGCCTGCCGTCGGGCAAACGGGTGGGGGTCATCACTTTCGATGCAACACGTCTCACGGCGGCGCATCTGGCGGCGGCGGGCGCGCCCGCCGACACGCCGGTCTCCGGCCTGGACGGCGGCGACGAGCTCCACCGGGTGATCGCTCAGGACCTGCCGCACCTCGATATGGCGGCGGCGGAGGCCGACGCGTTGGCCGCCGGGCGCGCCCTGAAAGCCCAAGCCCCGGACCTTGGCGCCGTGGTGCTGGAGTGCACCAACCTGCCGCCTTACCGCGCCGCGCTGGCCGCCGACCTCGGCCTGCCGGTGCACGATCTGGTGACCCAGCTGGCGACCCGGCTCCGCGCGCCGTCGGCGTAAGAAATAAAACGTTGATAATTTATCGATAAAATATCATTATGTGTCGTCGGTTGCCTGCCCGGCGGACCGCCGTCTAAAGTCAGCCCTCGACAGGGTGCTGTCTTGCGGCGCCTGAAGGCAGGGTCCGGCCCAACAAATCCAGCAGGGAAACTTCAGCGGGCATGAAAGTCCCGCAACAGGCCAAACAGGGAGATGACAGGATGAAGACTATCGTGAAGCCCCTCGGTGGGATCGCAGCGGTTGTCGCGCTGGGCCTCGTGTCCGGCGCCGCGCTGGCCGCGGAGAAGTGGGATATGCCGCTGGCCTATGCCGCCAGCAACTACCATTCCGAAAACGCCGCCAAGTTCGCCGAAGAGGTCACCAAGGCCTCCGGCGGCGAGCTCGAGATCGTCGCCCATCCCGGCGGCTCGCTGTTTGGCGGCGGGGAGATCTACCGCGCCGTGCGTACCGGCCAGGCGCCGATCGGCGAGCGCCTGATCTCGGCCCTGGGCAATGAGGATCCGCTCTTCGAAATCGATGCCCTGCCGTTCCTGGCGACCTCCTTCGACGATTCCTGGAAACTCTACAAGGCGTCCAAGCCGCAGCTCGAGAAGACCCTCGGCGACGCCGGCCTGGTGCTGCTCTATGCCGTGCCCTGGCCGCCGCAGGGGCTCTACAACAAGACCGCGGTGGCTTCGGCTGCCGATATGAAGGGCACCAAGTTCCGCGCCTACAACGCGGCGACCTCGCGCCTGGCCGAGCTGATGGGCGCGGTGCCGACCAAGATCGAGGCGGCGGAACTGTCCCAGGCTTTCGCCACCGGTGTCGCCGATTCGATGATCTCCTCCGGCTCGACCGGCTATGACCGCAAGATCTGGGAGCACGTGAAGTACTGGTACGACGTCCAGGCCTGGCTGCCCAAGAACATGGTCATCGTCAACAAGGCGGCCTGGGACGGGCTCGACGCCAAGCTGCAGAAGATCGTCCTGGATGCCGCGGCCAAGGCCGAGCAGGCCGGCTGGGACAAGGCCCGCGAGCTTTCCGACTGGTACAAGGAACAGCTGGCCGCCAACGGCATGGTGGTCGAGGCGCCGAGCGACAAGCTGAAGTCCGACTTCGAGGAAATCGGCGCCACCATGACCAAGGAATGGCTTGAGAAGGCCGGCGCCGACGGCAAGGCCGTCATCGACGCCTACAAGGCGATGTAACAAGCAGGCGGGGCGGCGGCCGGCGGAAAAACCCCGGCCGTCGCCTTTCCAGTCAACGCATCGATCGAGGGGGATCGCGGATGCGTAAGGCGCTCGACCGGCTCTACCTGACCGCCGGCGTGCTGGGCGGCCTCGGCCTCGTCGCCATCGCGGTGCTGGTGTTGCTCTCCATTATCACCCGCCTGCTCGGCCTCTATGTGCCGGGGCTGACGGTCTACGCCGGTTATGCCATGGCGACCTCGTCCTTCCTGGCGCTGGCCTACACCTTCGGCCAGGGCGGGCATATCCGCGTTTCCCTCTTCATCGAGCGGTTCACCGGCCCGCGCCGCCGCGCGGCGGAGCTCTGGTGCCTCGCCGTCGGCGCCTTCCTCGCCGGCTATCTCGCCTGGTATTCGGTGAAGATGGTGCGGGTTTCGCACCTGCTCGGCGACGTCAGCGAGGGCGCCGACGCCACGCCCTTGTGGATTCCGCAGATCGGCATGGCGCTGGGCGCCGTGCTGCTGGCCCTGGCGCTGGCCGACCGCTTGATTTCGGTGGCGCTGGGCGCGCCGATCGCATCGAAGAAGACCGCGCCCGAAGACACCCCCGGTCACTAGGCCCGGCCCGCCAGAGACAAATCATGGAAAACCTGCTCCTCACCCTGGTCTTTCTCGCCGTGCTGTTCTTTCTGCTGGGCAGCGGCGTGTGGGTCGGCCTGTCGCTGCTCGGCGTCGCCCTGGTCGGCATGGAGCTGTTCACCAGCCGCCCCTCGGGCGACGCCATGGCGACGACGATCTGGAGCGCTGCTTCCTCCTGGACGCTGACCGCCCTGCCGCTGTTCATCTGGATGGGCGAGATCCTGTTTCGAACGCGGCTGTCCGAAGACCTTTTCAAGGGCCTGTCGCCCTGGCTCGGCGGCCTGCCGGGCCGCCTGTTGCACGTGAACGTCGCCGGCTGCGCGCTCTTTGCCGCGATCTCCGGCTCCTCCGCCGCCACCGTCGCCACGGTCGGCAAGATGTCGATCCCCGAACTGCGCCGCCGGGGCTATCCGGAGCAGATGATCATCGGCACCCTGGCCGGCGCCGGCACCCTCGGCCTGCTGATTCCACCGTCGATCATCCTCATCGTCTACGGCGTGACGGTGAACGAGTCGATCGCTGGTCTTTTCATGGCCGGGGTGTTCCCCGGCATCATGCTGGCGCTGCTGTTCATGGGGTATATCTTCCTGCGCGCCTTGCTGAAGCCTGAGGGCATGCCGCCGCGCGATCCCGCCACCAGTTTCGTGCAGAAGTTTCGCGATTCCTTCTCGCTGCTGCCGGTGATCCTGCTGATCCTGGCGGTGCTGGGGTCGATCTACGCCGGCATCGCCACGGCCACCGAAGCGGCCGTGCTGGGCGTGGTCGGCGCGCTGGTGCTGTCTCTGTTGCAGGGCTCCCTGACCAAGGACTCCTTCGTCGACAGCCTGATGGGCGCGACCCGCACTTCCTGCATGATCGCGCTGATTCTGGCCGGCGCCAAGTTCCTCACCCTGGCCATGGGTTTCACCGGCCTGCCGCGCGATCTGGCCGCCTGGATCGGCGCGCTGGAACTGACACCCCTGGCGCTGATCGTCGCGCTGACGGTTTTCTACGTCATCCTCGGTTGTTTCCTCGACGGCATCTCCGCGGTGGTGCTGACCATGGCGGTGGTCGAGCCCATGGTGCGCCAGGCCGGCTTCGACATGCTGTGGTTCGGCATCTTCCTGGTGATCGTCGTGGAGATGGCGCAGATCACCCCGCCGGTGGGCTTCAACCTCTTCGTGCTGCAGGGCATGACCCACCACGAGATCCCTTTCATCGCCAAGGCGGCGCTGCCGATGTTCGCCATCATGGTGCTGGCCGTGGTGCTGGTGGTCGCCTTCCCCGAAATCGCCACCTGGCTGCCGGCCCAGATGCGCGCCAGTCCTTCCTAGGGCCTCAAACCCCAGCAAATTTATGGATTTTGCGGGCATTGCATGCCTGGCGGCCGGCTCTGCTATAGTGCCGGGTCAATCAAGGAAGGACGGACATGGCCGAACCCGCGCAGGATCTCGCGAACCAGCCCAAAGACCCGTTGATCGAGGCGCTGCGCGCGCTGCTCGGCGATCGGCTGTCGACCGCGCGGGCGGTGCGCGAGCACCACGGCAAGGATGCCTCCTACCACGCCATGGAGGCGCCGGACGCGGTGGCCTTCGCCGAGACCACCGAAGAGGTCTCGGCCATCGTCAAGCTCTGCGCCGAACACAAGCGCCCGGTCATCGCCTTTGGCACCGGCACCTCGCTGGAGGGCCAGGTGCAGGCGAGCCAGGGCGGCGTCTGCATCGATCTCTCGGCGATGACCGCGATCCTGCAGGTCAACGAGGCCGACCTGGACTGCCGTGTGCAGGCCGGGGTGACGCGCAAGACGCTGAACACCTACCTGCGCGATACCGGCCTGTTCTTTCCCATCGATCCCGGCGCCGATGCCTCGCTGGGCGGCATGGCCGCGACCTCGGCCTCGGGCACCAACGCCGTGCGCTACGGCACCATGCGCGAGAACGTCATGGGCCTGACGGTGGTGCTGGCCGACGGGCGGGTGGTGCGCACCGGCGGGCGGGCGCGCAAATCTTCCGCCGGCTACGACCTGACGCGGCTTTTCGTCGGTTCGGAAGGCACGCTGGGCGTCATCACCGAGGTGCAGCTGCGGCTCTATGGCATTCCCGAGGCGGTGACCGCGGCGGTCTGTTCCTTCGATACCCTGGCCGGCGCCGTCGATACGGTGATCCTGACCATCCAGTCAGGCATCCCGGTGGCCCGCATCGAACTGCTCGACGAACTGCAGGTCAAGGCCATCAACGACTATTCCAAACTCGACTATCCAATCAAGCCGACATTGTTCTTTGAGTTCCATGGCACCGAGGCCTGGGCCAGGGAACAGGCCGAGCTGGTCGGCGAGATCGCGGCAGACTACGGCGGCGCCAATTTCGAGTGGGCGACCCGCCAGGAGGACCGCACCAAGCTGTGGCAGGCGCGCCACGACGCCTACTTCGCCAACCTGGCCCTGAAGCCGGGCGCCCAGGGCTGGGCGACCGATGTCTGCGTGCCGATCTCGCGACTCGCCGAGTGCATCCTCGAGACCCGCCAGGACATCGACGAGACCGGCGTGTTGGCCCCCATCGTCGGCCATGTCGGCGACGGCAACTTCCACCTGACCTTCCTCATCGACCCCGAGGACCCCGAGGAGATGGCCAAGGCCGAGGGCGTCAACGACCGCATGGTCATGCGCGCCATCGCCATGGGCGGCACCTGCACCGGCGAACACGGCGTGGGGACCGGCAAGATGCGCTTCCTGAAGGCCGAGCACGGCGAAGCGCTGGCGGTGATGCGGCAGATGAAAATGGCGCTCGACCCCGACAACATCATGAACCCGGGCAAGGTTCTCACCGTCTGACCGCGAGGACGGCGGCGACCGATCTGTCGCTTGCAGGCCCTTTGCCCGCCGCGCAAACTTTGTTCCGTCATGGCTGACCCTTTCCCTTCCGACGTCCTGGAGCGCCAGACACAGGACGCTTGGCATGCCCTCGCTCCGGAAGAGGCCCTGCGCCGCCTGGCAAGCGATTCCGGCGGCCTGACAACGGCGGAGGCGACTCTGCGTCTGGCGCGCTACGGCGAGAACCGGCTGCCACGCCGCGGGACCACGCCCGCCTATGTCGTCTACCTGCGCCAGTTCAAGAGCCCGCTGGTCTATTTGCTGCTGGCAGCGACGACCGTCTCGCTGGCGATCGGCGAATGGAGCGATGCGCTCTTCATCTTCATCGTGCTGCAGATCAACGCGGTCATTGGCGGGCTTCAGGAAGGCAAGGCCGAACGCAGCGCGGCGGCCCTCGATCGCATGTTGCAGTCCTCCGCTGTGGTGCTGCGCGACGGGATCCCCGTGCAGATCGATACTGCAAAGCTGGTGCCGGGCGATCTGCTGCGCCTGGAATCCGGCGCCCGGGTGCCGGCCGACCTGCGGCTGATCAGCGAGCAGGAGCTCCAGGTCGACGAATCGCTGCTGACCGGCGAGTCGCTGCCGGTCACCAAGGACGCGGCGGCCAAGCTGCACGAGGCGGCGCCATTGGCGGAGCGCCGCAACCTGCTGTTCGCCGGGACCACCGTGCTCACCGGCCGCGCCCAGGCGGTCGTGGCCGCGACCGGCGCCGATACCCAGATCGGCCGCATCGCCGTCGTCCTGTCGCTGCCCGACCAGGCGCTTCCGCCGCTGATTGCCCGGCTCGAGCAATTCAGCCGCCGCATCGGTATCGCCACCCTGGTGGCCATCGGCGTGCTGGCCGCGGTGCAGCTGGCCCAGGGACTTTCCCTGCTGACCGTATTCATGGTCGCCGTGGCCCTGGCCGTCGCGGCTATTCCCGAAGGCCTCCCGGTGGCCATCACCGTGGTGCTGGCCATCGCCACCTCGCGCATGGCGCGGCGCAACGTCATCGTGCGCGCCTTGCCGGCGGTGGAGGGCCTCGGCGCCTGTACCCTGGTGGCCAGCGACAAGACCGGAACGCTGACCTGTAATGAACTGACCGCCACGCGGGTGGTGCTGTTTGACGACGCCGGCCCGGTGGTGACCGGCGACGTTGCGGGCCAGGGCTATCGTCCCGAGGGCGGGATCACCGTCGCCGGCCGGGCGCCGTCCAAGCAGGAGCGGTCGGGCTTCGCCGAACTGGCGCGCAGCGCCGCGCTGTGCAACGAGGCGGAGCTGCGGATCGAGGAGGACTCGGTGACCCGTCTCGGCGACACGGTCGACGTCGCCTTCCTGGTGCTGGCGCACAAGCTGGGCGTCGATTCCCGCGCGGCCAAGGGCCTCAACCCGCAGATCAATCTTATTCCCTACGAACCGCAGCGACGCTACGGCGCGGCCTTCGTCGCCGACTACGCCCCGGCGGAATCGGAGGCCTCGCGGCCAAGGGTCACGGTGCACGTCAAAGGCGCTCTCGAGGCGCTGCTGCCGATGTGCGACGGCCTTGACCGGACGCGCGCGCTGGCTACTGGCGAGGCGCTGGCCGCCGAGGGCTACCGGGTGCTCGCCGTGGCCAGCGGCGTCGTCTCCCAGGCGGCGGCGCGGAAGGGCTCGCCGGGCACGCTGCGCTATTTGCGGTTGCTCGGCCTCGTCGGACTCATGGATCCGGTCCGTCCCGAGGTGCCGGCGGCGGTCGAGCGCTGCCGCTCCGCCGGGGTCGAAGTGGTGATGATTACCGGCGACCATCCGGAAACCGCCCGCGCCATCGCGCGCCAACTCGGCATCGGCGGCGGCGAGCCCCGGGTCGCGAGTGGGCCGGAACTGACCGCGGCGGCCGGAGATCCCGCCGCCTTCGCGGACCTGGTCAACAAGGCGGAGGTCTTCGCCCGGGTTGAACCGGCCCAGAAACTGCAAATCGTGCGCTGCCTGCAGCGCGCCGGGCACCTGGTCGCGGTGACCGGCGACGGCGTCAACGACGCCCCGGCGCTGGCCGCCGCCGATATCGGTGTGGCCATGGGCAAGGACGGCACCGACGTGGCGCGCGGCGCCGCCGACCTCATCCTCACGGATGACAATTTCGCTTCCATCGTCGCCGGCATCGAGGAAGGCCGGATCGCCTACGACAACGTGCGCAAGTTGATCTACCTGCTGGTGGCCACCGGCCTGGGCGAGATCCTGCTGTTCCTGCTGTCCATCGTCGCCGGCCTGCCGCTGCCGCTCTTTGCGGTCCAGCTGCTCTGGCTCAACCTGGTCACCAACGGTATCCAGGATGTCGCCCTGGCCTTCGAGAGAGGTGAGCCTGGCGTGCTGGAGCGGCCGCCGCGGCCACGCGGCGAAACTCTGTTCGACCGCCGGATGATCGGCCAGGTGCTCGCCGCCGGCGGCTACATGGGCGTCTGCGCCTTTGGATTCTACTATGTGATGCTGGATTTAGGCCTGCCGGAGGAGCGTGCCCGCAACCTGCTGCTGCTGTTGATGGTGCTGTTCGAGAATGTCCACGCCCTCAACGCCCGCTCCGAGCGGCGTTCGCTCTTCGCCGTGCCGTTGGGCGCCAATCCCTTCCTTATCCTGGCCATTCTGGGCGCTCAAGGCAGCCATGTGGCGGCCATGTATCTGCCCGGGCTCAGCGATGTTCTGGCGGTGCGGCCGGTCAGCCTGCTGGAGTGGCTGCTGGTGGCCGGCCTCGCGCTGTCATTGCTGGTGGTGATGGAGGTCCGCAAGGCCTGGCTGTATCGACAATCCGAGCCGGGTTGAGGTGCGGACAAAGAAAGCCCCAATTTGCGCAGGAAATCTCGTCGCGAGAGGGCGAAATCACTCTCCGCGCGCCGGCTCCGCAGGCGGGTCACGCCGGATCGTCTTCCAGGGGTTCCGTATCGGGCTTGGTGTTGTTGGCTTCGCCGCGCTCCGCCAGCGGCCGGCCACGGTCCTTGCGTTTGGCTTCTTCGAGCCGGCGCCGCCGTTGTGCGGCGCGATAGGCGGCCAGATCGACGATTTCACCCATTGGCACTGTCACTCGTCGGCTAGGTTCCTGGTGCGGCCCCGTCTTCCTTGCCTTGGTGTCACACAACGCCAAGTATTATCGATGTGCCGTCGCCGGTCCGCAATCAACGGTATCGTGATCCCCGGGTGCCATCGCTTTTGCCGACAGACTGCGCCTTCAGCTTTGCCGGAGTCACCTGTTTCAAGTAGCTTAGCGCAATTGGTGCCGGTTTCAATGTCTCCGGCGCCGGCGGCGACAAGAAGGTACAGGGAACGATCGTGAAAAAGGCCCTCCTGGTAATCGTCGTTCTGGTCATCGTGGCGCTGGGCGCGCTCCTGGTATTGCCCAGCTTCTGGGACTGGAACGGAGAAAAGGATCGCATCGCCGCTTGGGTGAAGCAGCAAAGCGGCCGCGACCTGACGATCGCCGGCGATGTCACCCTGCACCTCTTGCCGGCCCCCGCCTTCTCCGCGCGCGAAGTCACCCTGGCCAACATCGAAGGCGGCTCGGATGCCGCCATGGTGCAGTTGGAGGAGCTGCGGGTCCGGGTCGCCTTGCTGCCGCTGCTCAGCGGCACTGTCCGGGTCGAGAGCGTTACCCTTGTCAAACCCCAGGTGCGGCTCGAGGTGCTGCCCGATGGCCGGGCGAACTGGGACTTTGCCGGCGCGCCCCGCCCCGGCGCTACGGGCCCCGGCGCTACGGGCCCCGGCGCTGCGGGCCCGGGCGGCCCGGATCCGGACGCCTCGGACCCGGGCGCGTCACCTCCCGGCGCCGCCCCGGCGAAGCTTGCGGCGGCGGGTGAAGAGTCGATCCGCGTCGACAGCTTCATCATCGAGGGCGGCCGGGTGCGCTACAGCGATGCCCAGACCGGACGCACGGAGGTGGTCGATGACCTCAATGCGGAACTCGGCGCCGAGTCGCTGATCGGCCCCTTCGTCGCCGGCGGCGCCGCGACCTATCAGGGCGTACCGGTCGAATTCGATTTCAGCCTGGATCGCGTGATAGAGGGCGGGGCCACGGCGGTTTCGCTGTCTTTGACCTTGCCGCGTTCCGATGCTTCGGGTCAGTTTCTCGGCGCCCTGTCGCGCCATGACGCTCTGCGTACTCTGCGCGGGCGGCTGCAGGTCAAGGGCGACGACTTGGGCCGGATGATCGCGGGACTGCCGCTGGCGGCGCCGCTTTCGGGCCTGCCGCCGCAATTGGCGCAGCCCTTTGAGCTGAGCGCGGAAATCACCGGCAGCGACAGTGAAGCGACAGCCGACGCCGTGGCGTTCAGCCTCGGCCCTGTGCTGCTGGGCGGCAAGATTTCGGCGCGCCTGGGCGACGTGCCGGACTTCACGGTCGATCTGGCCGCCAAGACGGTCGATCTCGACAAGCTGTTGGCGCTGCAGGGCGCGGCGCCTGCCAAGGCGTCGGCCGCCGCGCGCCCGCAGGACAACGCGACGACGGCCGCCGTCCCGGCGGCGCCCGATGCAGACGCGGGCACGATGGGGGCCGGGGCCGGGTTTGAACTGCCCAAGACCGTCTCCGCCAGTGTCACGCTGAGCGCCGATGCGCTGCTCTATCGTGGCCAGACGGTACGCCAGGTGCGCGCCGCGGCGCGGCTGGAAGGTGGGGAGGTCACGCTGGAGCAGGCCGCCGCGCAGTTGCCGGGCAGTTCCGATGTTGCGCTTTCCGGAAGGCTGAGCGCGGCGAAGGGGCCGCGGTTCGACGGTACCCTGGAAGCCAGATCGGACAGTCTGCGTGGACTGCTGCAATGGCTTGGCGTCGACACATCCGAGGTGCCGGCCGACCGTCTGCGCCGCATGGTCGTTAAGACCGGGTTCGAGGCTGGCGCCGACCGGATCACGCTGCGCGAGACCGATCTGCAGCTCGACGTGAGCCGCTTGACTGGCGGCATCGCCATCGCGCTGCGCGACCGTCCCGGGCTGGGCATTGGCGTCACCCTCGATAAAATCAACCTGGATGCCTATCTGCCGGATCAGGGAGCGCCGGCTCCGACAACCGGAACACCGCAACGGGAGCGCGCGGTCGGCGAGAGTGGCGCCGTGCCGGGTGTCGCCCCGGCGCCGGCCCGAAATGAACCGGCGGGCATGGCCCTGCTTGGCGGTTTCGACGCTAATTTTGACGTCAAGGTCGGCCAGTTGACCTACCGGGGCGTGCCGCTCAACGGTCTGCGCCTGGACGCCACGCTGCAACGCGGCGGTGTGGTCGTGCGCGAACTCTCTGTGGCCGATCTGGCGGGCAGCCGGGGAAGCTTCGCCGGCAGCCTCGCCAACATTGACCGCGACCCTTCCGTGGATGGCTCGCTGGACATTTCGGTGGCGGCGTTGTCGCGGTTGACCAAGGCTTTGGGCATCGACGGCATCGGTCAGCTGCCGCTTGAGTCGTTCTCCCTCGCCGGCGCGGTCAATGGCAACCGCGATCAACTGCGTTTCGATCAGTCGCTCACGGCGCTCAACGGCACGCTGCGAGCGGCGGGCAAGGCGGAACTGCAACCGGCGGCGCTCGCGATCGATGCGGCTGTTAAACTGAACCATCCAGATCTCTCTGTCTTGCTGGGTGAACTTCTGCGGGACTCCGAGGTTCCGGCCGGTCTCGGGCCGGTCGCATTGCAAGGGCAGCTGTCGGCGGCGCCGGCGGCGCTGCAGCTCTCGGCGCTGGAAGGCGAGATTGCCGGTGTGAAGATACTGGCCGGTGACGTCGGTTTGGGTCTGGCGGGTGCGCGCCCCAAGGTCACCGCTGAACTCACCACCGGTGTGATGCCGCTGGCCGCTCTGGCGGCTCCCGCGGCGGCTGGCAAGAAGTCGGGCAAGACCCAAGGCAAGACGGGCGCCGGGCAGTCGGCCAAGACCGGCTCCGGCGGCGATTCGCGCCCGGCGGGGCGCGGCCGCTGGTCGACCAAGCCGATCGACGTCGCCGCGCTGCGGGACTTCGACGCCGACTTGAAGCTGCACGCCAAGGCGATTCTCATCGATCAGCTGCGCCTGTCCGACGCCGAGGTCGAGGCGGTCCTCGCCGGCGGCCTGCTCGATCTCAAGCGCTTCGATGCCAAGACCTATGGCGGGACGCTGTCGGTCACCGGCACGGCCGACGCGCGGGCGACCGCGCGGGACGGGTTGGAGATCGCGACGGCGGTCGCTGCCACCAATATCGAGATGAAGGACTTGCTGCGCGATATGACGGACAGCGACCGTTTTTCGGGGCCGATGTCGCTGCGAGGCAACCTGAATAGTCAGGGCAGCAGTGAGGCGGCGCTGGTGTCCGCCCTGAGCGGCAGCGGCAAGCTCGACGGCAGCATAACGGCGGCGGCCAAGGTGGAAGAGCAGGCCGGCGCCTTGTTGCTCGGCATTCTCGGCAAGAAGGTGAAGGAGGTACAGGGCATCACCGACAGCACCACCATGTTGTTCGGCGCCTTCGCCGGCGCGCCGGCGAAGGTCGACGGTACCTTCGTCGTGGATCAGGGCGTTCTGCGCAGCGACGATCTGCGGGTGCGCGGCCGGGACGCTGTCGCGATGACCGCCGGGAACGCCAACCTGCCGGTCTGGCGGGTCGAAAGCCGCACCGACGTGTTCCGCGACGCGGATCCGCAGACCGCTTATCTGACGGCTGTCCTGCGCGGACCGCTGGACTCGCCGGACGTCGGCATCAACGGTCAACCCTTCCAGCGCCGCCAAGAACCGGCCGCGGTCGAAATCGCACCTGTCGATATCGCGCCTCTCGATACCGCTCCGGCCGAGCAGGAACAGCAGAAGACAAGGCCCAGCGCCCCGGCCAAGCCGGAGGACCTGCTCAAGGAAGGGCTGAAGTCTCTGCTGAAGGGGCTCGGGGGGTAACCGCGCTCTGCGCCGCCTCGCGGAAGTGGTTCAGCAGATAGACGCGCACGGCGCTTGAGAGGTTGGTGCCGCGGCCCCGGTCGATCTCTGTAATGAGCGCATTGAGCGAGATGCCGCGTCCGGCGGCGACCTGCTTCAGCGCGTCCCAGAACACGCCTTCCATCGACAGCGAGGTGCTGTGCCCGGCGATCTTCACGGAGCGCTTGCGGATGCGCTCGCCCGTCTCGCGCGCGCCCTTCCAGGTGTCGCCGTTCTGCGCCGCGGCCGTCGTTTCGTTCATTGGCCGCGGCTCATTCCTGGCGGCGGGGGCCCAGCATGCTCTCGGGCCGCACCCATTCGTCGAACTGTTCCCCGCTCAAGAGGTCGAGGGCAATGGCGGCTTCCTTGAGGGTCGAGTTGTCGCTGTAGGCCTTCTTGGCGATCAAGGCGGCATTGTCGTAGCCGACGTGCGGATTTAGGGCGGTCACCAGCATCAGCGACTGGCGCATCAAGGCGGCGATGCGCTCTTCGTCTGCTTCGATGCCTTCGACGCAGTTGCTGCGGAAAGAGTCGCAGGCGTCGCCGATCAATTGAGCCGACTGCAGCAGCGAATAGATCAGCACCGGCTTGAAGACGTTCAATTCGAAGTGGCCATTGGAGCCGGCCACGGTACAGGTGGTGTGGTTGCCCATCACCTGGGCGCAGACCATGGTCATGGCTTCGGCCTGGGTCGGATTGACCTTGCCCGGCATGATCGAGGAGCCGGGCTCGTTGGCCGGCAGGCGCAACTCGCCGAGACCGCAGCGCGGTCCGGAGCCGAGCAGGCGGATATCGTTGGCGATTTTCATCAGCGAGCAGGCGATGGTGTTGAGCGCGCCTGAGGCTTCGACCACGGCGTCGTGCGCCGCCAGGGCCTCGAACTTGTTCTCGGCGGTGATGAAGGGCAACTGGGTGATTTTCGCGACCTCCGCGGCGAAGGCTTCGGCGAAGCCGTCGATGGCGTTCAGGCCGGTGCCGACGGCGGTGCCGCCCTGGGCCAGCTGCAGCAGGCGTTCGGTGGAGCCCTGAAGCCGCTTGATGCCGTAGGCGATCTGGGTGGCGTAGCCGGAAAACTCCTGGCCGAGGGTCAGCGGCGTGGCGTCCATCAGGTGGGTCCGGCCGATCTTGATGATGGACTCGAAAGCTCTCGCCTTGGCGTCGAGGGCGGCGTGCAATTCGCCCAGCGCCGGGATGGTTTCGCCGACGATCTTCTGCACCGCGGCAATGTGCATCACGGTGGGGAAGGTGTCGTTGGACGACTGGCCCATGTTGCAGTGGTCGTTGGGGTGCACCGGTTCCTTGCCGCCCTTGTCGCCGGTGAGGATCTCGTTGGCCCGCCCGGCGATGACCTCGTTGGCGTTCATGTTGGTCTGGGTGCCCGAGCCGGTCTGCCAGACCACCAGCGGGAAGTGGTCCATGAGCTTGCCGTCGGCGACTTCCTGGGCCGCCTGGCAGATCGCCTCGGCCAGCTTGCCGTCGAGTACGCCCAGCGCCTTGTTGGTGCGCGCCGCCGCCAGCTTCTGGATGCCCAGCGCCCTGACCAGGGCGGGCGGCATCCTCTCGCCGCCGATCTTGAAGTTGGTCAAGGAACGCTGGGTCTGCGCGCCCCAGTAGCGATCGCCAGGCACGGCGATCTCGCCCATGGAATCGGTCTCGATGCGGGTCTCGATATCGGCAGACATATCCTGATGATCCTGGCTGTTGCGGCGCGGCCGCGGAAAGCGGGCCGGAGTTTAGGGGGCTGCGCCGGGATCGCCAAGCCTATGGGTAGACCGGCCGCGGCGAATTTCCAGCCGTGCAAATACACTCAAAACGGGTAGTCAATTCGTCAATAACAATTTTTTGTTGAATAATACAACGATCATCATGACAGCAACTTATAGTAGAAATACCTATACTATAAATTACTGAAACAAGAAAGGAGAATTACAATATCGTTAAGTGAATACTTAGAGCTTCTTTACTGAATTTTTATACGCTTGTTGATTATATATTCCCGCTGAGCAGACTTTTTTCCGCCCGACTGGGTCAGGACGATAGGAAGCGAAGCGGGACGGCGCCGCGGCGTCACGCCTTCGGTGGCAATTTTCGCGGCATTGCCGCGGCCGGTCGTCCTCCACGGGGCATAGGTCGGCCGCGCGCAGGCGAAGCTCAATTGTTGATCGGGATAGGAGTGAGTGAGATGAAGGGTATCAAGCTGGGCGGAGGATTCGGCCTGGGATCGTCGGTGATGTACAAGCTGATGGGCATCGTCGGGATCTGCATTCTGTCGACGATCATCGTGTCGGGCGTCGCAATCTGGCAGATGAACAAAGTCGGGACGGAGATCGAAAGCGTCGCGGAGCAGGACATGCCGCTCACCGAGATGGTCAGCCGGGTGACCGTCGGCCAATTGGAGCAGGCCGTGCTTCTGGAGCGGATGATGCGGCTCAGCGGCCTGGGAGGAGACGCGACCGCCGAGGAAATCCGCGCGGTCGAGACCGAGTTCGAAAGCGTCTCCGCGGAGGTCGGGGAACAGATCATAGAGGGCGAGCGCCTCGCCGAAGCGGCGCTGGAACAGGCCTACACGGCGGAGCAGAGGGCCGAGTTCGAGAAAGTGCTGGCGGCGCTCAAGACCATCGAAGCCGAACACAAGTCATTTGAGGACCACGCGAAGGAAATCTTCAAGCTCACCAACGAGGGTCGGAGCAATGAGGCCGGCGAACTTGTTGAGGCCATCACGGAAGAAGAAGAAGAGCTCAACCACGAGCTGGAGGCGCTTCTGCGTGAGATCGAGGCGTTCACGGCGCAGGCATTGGTGACCGCCGAGGCGCATGAGAAGGAAGCCATCTGGCAGTTGACGGTAATCTCGATCGTCTCGGCACTGATCGGCTTCGGCATCGCTGCCTGGTTCACCCGCGCCGGCGTGGCGGGCCCGCTCGCCACGGTGGTCACTGCGCTCAATCGCCTGGCCGAGGGCGATACCAGCGTGTCCGTCGAGGTGCGCAGCAAAGACGAGATCGGGCAGGTGGCCGAGGCCTTCAACGTCTTCAAGGGTAAGACCCAGGAACTGAAGCGCCTGGAAGAAGAACGGGCGCAGGAAGAAGCGCGCCGCGAGGATGAAAAGCGCCAGCAGATGCTGCAGCTTGCCGACAGCTTCGAGAACAGTGTCGGTGGAATCATCGGCACCGTGTCCGCGGCGGCGACCGAGTTGCAGCAGACGGCGCAATCCCTGGCGTCCTCCGCCGAAGAAACCAGCAGCCAGTCGACGGCCGTCGCGGCGGCCTCCGAGGAGGCGTCCAGCAACGTGCAGACGGTGGCCTCGGCGGCGGAGGAACTGACCGCCTCGATCACCGAGATCAGCAGGCAGATTACCGAGTCGAACAAGATCGCGACCCAGGCGGCCACCGATGCGGACTCCGCCAACGATTCGGTCAAGGGGCTGGCCGCGGCCGCCCAGAAGATCGGTGACGTGATCAGCCTGATTCAGGACATCGCGGAGCAGACCAACCTCCTGGCCTTGAACGCGACGATCGAGGCGGCGCGCGCCGGTGAGGCCGGCAAGGGCTTCGCGGTCGTTGCCTCCGAGGTGAAGTCTCTGGCCAACCAGACCGCCAAGGCGACCGAGGAAATCTCGGCGCAGGTCGAGGGCATGCAGTCGGCCACGCGGGGAACCGTCGAATCGATCGAGGGCATCACCCAGGTCATCAAGCAGATCAGCGAGAACGCCGTGGCGGTCGCCTCGGCTGTCGAGCAGCAGAATGCGGCGACCCGGGAAATCTCGAACAACGTCCAGCAGGCCTCCCAGGGCACCATGGAGGTCTCCACCAACATCACCGGGGTTCAACAGGCCTCGGAGCAGACCAGTGCGGCCTCGTCGCAGGTGTTGAGCGCGGCCGGGGATCTGTCCAAGCAGTCGGAGACGCTGAGCGGCGAAGTCGACAAGTTCCTTGCCGGCATGCGGGCGGGCTGAGGCAGCAGCGGAACCGGACCGAAGTCGAAGCCTGACAGTCGCCCCGCCTCCGCGCGGGGCGATTGCCGTTTACCGCCGGCCGCCGCCGGTGCCCTGGTGTCGGACGCGCGGGCTCACTCGGCGACGCCTTCGATCTCCAGGGCGCGGGCTTCCCGGCGGTCGGCCCGACGGGCGCGGTCGGCGACCACGAAGTCATGCAGGGTCTTGCCGCGCTCCTCGGCGAAGCGTTCGTCCAGCACCTTCATTTCGGTCATTCGGTCGAGGCGGAAGGCGCGGAAGTCGGCGCGCAGCTCGCACCAGGCAATGAGCAGCCAGACCGGGCCGTAAAACGCCAGCGCCAGCGGACGCACCGCCCGCACGCTGGTCCGTCCCTCGGCATTGCAATAGTCGAAGTGCAGCTTGTGGCGGCTGCGCAGGGCCGCGCGGATCGCCCCGGCGTCGACGCTCAGGGGGGCCGCCTTGTGATCGGCGGGGGCGGAGAGCGGCGTGCGGGAAACCTGGTCACGCAGATTGTCGGGCAGCACCGCCTCGACCTTGGCGACCACGTCCCCGGCCGCCTTGGCCAGCGCCGGGTCGGCCCAGGATTCGATGATCCGGGCGCCCAGCACCAGGGCCTCGATCTCCTCCTCGGTGAACATCAGCGGCGGCAGATCGTAACCGCGCTGCATCACATAGCCGACGCCGGCCTCGCCCTCGATCGGCACACCGGAGGCGGCCAGATCGCGGATATCCCGGTAGATGGTGCGCTCGGACACCTCCAGGACCGCCGCCAGATGCCGCGCGGTCACCAGTTTTTGGCGCCTAAGCTCTTGAACAATCTGAAATAATCTGTCCGCGCGACGCATGCTGCCTCCTCCTGACAGGCATCTTAACAAAACCATACTGACACCATGTTGTCAGGAGTGTTCTGCTACATCCTCCCGGCGTCGCCAATCAGCAAGGATGAGGCCCTTCCATGACCCCCGCCATAACCCCCGCCGTAACCCCCGCCGCCCCCTTGGGCAGTATGAATCACCTGGGCATTACCGTTAGCGACCTCGCCGGGGCGGGCCGGTGCTTTTACGCGCCTTTGCTAGGGTTTTTGGGGTACAGCGAGGTCGAGCGGCAGCCAGAGATGGCGCTCTGGGTGGCGCCGGGCGGATATGCCGTCAACCTCTGGCAGGCGCGCGAAGAACACCGCGGCAAAGCTGTGGACCGCTACGCGCCGGGTTTCCACCATTTCGCTTTCAATGCCCCGGCGGTCTACGACTACCTGCCGGGCTACTACGCCGTCTTCTTCGCGGATCCCGATGGTTTGAAGTTCGAACTGGTCTTCATCCCGCCGGAGGCGCTGGCCGCGGCCATGGTCCAAAGCGCTTTGCGCCCAATTTGACTCAATTCTGTTTTCGAGCGGTGCGGCGATCCGTCAGGAGGCGGGCGCCCCCTGAAGTTCCCCGGCGCGATGCGGCGCATCGGGCAAGCCTGCCGACGCCGCGGGCGCCCGCCGCTCGGAAACCCGCCAGGGCGGCCTTTGGGGGCCGGGCGGCTTTGCGCCAGTATCGGCGGGCTTTGGCTTGGCCATAGCGCCGCTATGCCCCTGCGCCAAATCCTCTTGGTCCTGACACAAATCCGCTCCGGCAGAATGGTTCAAATTGGGCGCAAAGTGCTTTAGGCAAGAGACCGAAAGAAGCCGTCGAGGGCTTCGAGCGCCTCGCGCCAGTTCTGCTCGGCGCTGCGGCCGCTGGCCTTGCGGGGCTTCAGGTCGTGGTCGCCGTCCTCGGCCCAGCGCAGGCGGATCGTGGCGGCCAGGTCGTAGGCGGCGACTTCCTCGGCCTTGCCAAGGCGGTCGCGGGTGCCCTGGCAGATCAGGCAGGGCGTGGCGAGCGTGGCCAGATGCGCGGTGCGCGGACGCGCCGGCTGGCCCGCCGGATGAAAGGGATAGCCCAGGCAGGCGAGGCCGCGCACCCCGGCCTCATCGGCAGCCAGGCTGGCCATGCGCCCGCCCATGGACTTGCCGCCGATGACCAGGCGTTCGGCCCCACCGAGGCTTGAGAGTTCCGCGATCACCGCCTGCCAGGTCTGCAGCAGCACCGGCTGGCGGTCCGGCGGCGGTCGCTTGGGCTGGCGGCGGCGCCGGGCCATGTAGGGGAATTCGAAGCGCACGACGCGCCAGCCTTTGGCCGCCAGTCCGGCGGCGAAGTAGTTCATGAAGAGGGTGTCCATAGGCGCGCCGGCGCCGTGCGCGAAAGCGAAGGTGAGGGCGGCCTCCGCGGGGCCGTCGATCAGGAATTCCGGCAGTTTCTCGGCGTTCGTCATGCTGTCGTCGACGCGGCTTGGGAAAAGAAACTGATGAACTGGGCGGCTTACCGGCCTGGCGATAACCCTCCCTTAACCAACGGGCGGGATGATAGTGCCCTGCAGGGGTTTATCCCAGAGGCACCCTCACCGGCGCCGGCCCCGCAATTGAAGGAGCAGGCCATGGACGACATCCGCCACCGCGATCTCAGCGAGATTCCCGAGTCCGAGATGACCCTGGATGAGCGCCGGGAACTGAAGCGGCGGTTCGAGGAATTCGTCGGCCTCATGCGGCGCCCCTCGGTGGCCGGCAGCATCGGCAAGCCGCCGAGCCAGAAGTCGACCAAGCGCTGGGACCCCTCGACCATGGGCAAACGCCACTAGAGAGGGAAATCCGCAGGCGCACAGCGTCCGTGACGGTGTTCTCTAAAATATCTGAATATTCGGACTTCTTGAAGCTGCTGGGCGCGGACCGCTACTTCTTGCGAAACGCGTCAAGAGTGACGACCTTCTTGCCGCTTTCCGGCTTGCCATCCTCGCCGCCGTCCTTCGGTCCTTCCACCTGACCCTGCTCGATATCGTCGGAGTCCGCGACCGGTGTCTCGAAGGGCGGCGAATCCTCCGCCGGGCCGCCGGCGATGTCTGCGGAGTCGACGTCGAACTGCAGGCCGAAGCGCACGGAAGGGTCGGCGAAGGCGGTGACGGCGGAAAACGGCACCACCAGCCGATGGGGCACGTCGGAGAAGCTGAGGGTCACGCAGAACTGCTGCTCGTCGATCTCCAGTCCCCAAAACTGGTGCTGCAGGACAATTGTCATCTCGCCGGGATAGCGCTCCTGCAGGGCCGGGGGGATGTCGACGTCCGGATGATCGGTGCGGAAGGTGATGTAGAAGTGGTGATTGCCCGGGAGGCCGTGCTCGGCCACATGGATCAATGCCCGGCGCACCACGCTGCGCAAGGCATCTTCGACCATGCGATCGTATCGCAGACCTTCTTTCGACATGTTCTCCCCAGTCCTTCCGCGGCACAAGGTCATGCTTGCCCGTGGGGCCGTCGGCTCTTGTTCGTTTTGCCCCCAAGGAAGAGCACCTTTTCGAAGGGCGCCCCCGGTGGGGCGCTTCTGTTGCCAGGTGCGCCCCGAACCCCGCCCAGACTTGTGAGAGCCTAGGACTTAGATTTGGCTAACCTGACCGCATTAAGCGGCGAGGCGTGCCTCACTGTAGTTGTCGTTCGCAACTATAGTTTTGGCCCGATAACGGCGGTACCATGCCGGGCACCGAACCCATCTTTACCACGCACGTCGATCCTATTTCGCCCCCATGAGAACCCTCCGGAAATCCTGCAAGCTGCGGGGATGGAGGGGTTTGGTGGAGGCGCCGGGTACTGCCCCCGGGTCCGTAACGCTTATTCCACAGGCCCGTTTAGCGCCATAACCGGCGAACCGGTAGGGATAATATAAGCGCTTTGTTTGGTTGATAAAAGGTCTACGCGGGGTGGCTTTCAGGGCGCCGCCGCACCGCAGGACCACTTTTGCCCGGGCTGAGTCGCGGTCTTCTGCGCTATAATCGGCCCTGGCGACTCCGGGACACGAAAATTTGGCCGCCGGCCCGAAGTCTGTGAAATCGGCCACGCAGGATCGAATAGAGAAGGGACGACGTGAAGCAATACCTCGACCTCCTGCGCCGGGTGCGCGAGGAGGGCAGCTACAAGAGCGACCGCACCGGCACCGGCACCCAGAGCCTTTTCGGCTACCAGATGCGCTTTGACCTGGCGCAGGGCTTTCCGGTGCTGACCACCAAGAAACTGCACCTGAAGTCGATCGTTCACGAGTTGCTGTGGTTTCTTCAGGGCGACACCAACATCGCCTATCTGAAGCAGCACGGTGTGCGCATCTGGGACGAGTGGGCCGACGACAAGGGCGAACTCGGTCCGGTTTACGGCGCGCAGTGGCGCTCCTGGCCGGCGCCCGACGGCCGCCACATCGACCAGATCGGCCAGTTGCTGAAGCAGTTGAAGCAAACGCCGCACTCGCGCCGTCTCATCGTCTGTGCCTGGAACGTGGCGGAGATCGAGCGCATGGCCTTGCCGCCCTGCCACTGCCTGTTTCAATTCTACGTGGCCGAGGGCCGCCTTTCCTGCCAGCTTTATCAGCGCAGCGCCGACATCTTCCTCGGTGTCCCCTTTAACATCGCTTCCTATGCGCTGCTTACCCTGATGGTGGCGCAGGTCTGCGGCCTGCAGCCGGGCGACTTCGTCCACACCCTGGGCGACGCGCACCTCTATGTGAACCATCAGCAGCAGGCCGACCTGCAGCTGCAGCGCCAGCCGCTGACCCTGCCGCGCATGAAAATCAATCCGGACGTTCGAGACCTCTTTGCCTTCCGCTTCGAGGATTTCGAACTGCTCGGTTATGAGGCGCACCCCCACATCGCCGCGCCGGTCGCCGTCTGAGCGATGGGCGAAGCGCAATCCGCGGGCGCGCCGGTGGCCCTGATCCTGGCGCGCGCCGACAACGGCGTCATCGGCCGCGCCGGCGGCCTGCCGTGGCATCTCTCCGGCGACCTCAAGTTCTTCAAGGCCCAGACCCTCGGCAAGCCCGTGGTCATGGGCCGCAAGACCTATCAGTCCATCGGCAAGCCGCTGCCCGGCCGCCCCAACCTGGTGGTCACCCGCGATCCCGGCTTCAGGCCCGCGGGCGTCGAGGTCTTCGCCGCCGTCGGGGGGGCCCTGGCGCGGGCCCAGGATCTGGCGGCGGCCAGCGGTGCCGGCGAGGTCATGGTCATTGGCGGCGGCCAGATTTACGCCCTGACGTTAGCGCTGGCCCGGCGCATCTACCTGACCGAGGTCCATGCCGCGCCCGCGGGGGACACCAGCTTTCCCGACCTCGATCCGGGCGAGTGGCGCGAGACCCGGCGCGATCCGCCGGTTTCCGGCGGCGCGGGCCAGCCCGATTTCAGTATTGTGGTGCTTGAACGGGTCCGGCAGCCGGAATGAGGCGTCAGGCCTTTTGCCAGGCACTGATCCTGAACAGCGGGAACAGCGGCAGGAACAGCGGATGATAAATCCCGCCGATCTTGCGGAAGCCGTGCTTGCTCAGGAAGTCCTCGACCTGCCAGGCCGCGTGGTAGTGGTCGTGCGGCTTCTGCTTGCCGAACAGGATGCGCAGCAGGCGGTAGGCCAGGTTCTCTGACGGCAGCGAGGTGTAGAGGATGCCGTTGGCGTCGAGCCAGTGGCGGATCCGTTCGATCGGGAACGCCAGATCCTCGAAATGCTCCAGGACGTCGGCGGCGACGATGGCGTTGAAGGCGCCGCTGCCGAAGTCGAAGTCCTTGATGTTGGCACGCGTGATGCGGACGTTGTCCAGGTCATAGGCGTCGCGCATCTGTTCGGCCTGGGTGGTGTTCAGGTCGATCAGGTCGACGGAGCGGAAGCCGCTGGCCAGGCTCGGCATGAAGATGCCGCTGCCGCCCCCGAAATCCAGGCATATGCCCTCCCGCTTGGAAAAGCGGCGGATCAGCAGGGTCAGCATCCACAGACGGGCCCAGAAGAACTCGCGCAGCAGGGGGTTGCGCGCGCAGTAGACGTCAAGGGCGATGTCGCTGGACCGCGTCTGCCGGTCGATCAGACGGCGCAGCAGGTCGAGAGGGGGCTTCACGTACCGCATGACGATGGTCGCTGTTCCGGTAGCGGGGGCGGGGGCGGGCACGAGCCTCGCAGCGCGGACTTAAGGAAGCGTAAAGCCCGGCCCGGCCGGGGACGGCTCTCCTGGGACGGCTCTCCTGGGGCGGCCCCCCGGGGGCCCGTTCCATCCGGTTCCAGCCGATCTGAGAGGTTCATTCGGCCTGGATAACGTTCTAGACTGCCCGCTGTTCGAAGGTTTTCAACGAAAATGTGGAAAAAGGGGAGGTCACGGCGTCATGGCAAAGGTCAGCTCAACGACCCAACTGCCGGTTCCGGCAAAGACCGTCTGGGACGTCATCGGAAATTTCAACGCGCTGCCGGACTGGCATCCGGCGGTCCAGAAGAGCGAGTTGAAGAAGGAAGACGGCGGCACGCTGCGCAAGTTGTCGCTGATGAGCGGCGGCACCATCGAGGAGAAGCTGGAGCAGGTCGACGACAAGGAGCGCCTTTATACCTACTCCATCGTCTCGGGCCCGCTGCCGGTAAACAACTACACCGCCACTCTGCGGGTGCGCGACGGCGACGGCGGCACGGGCTGCTCCGTCGAGTGGTCGAGTGAATTCGAGGCCCAGGGCGCCCCGGAAGGCGACGCGGTGGCGGCGATCAGCGGCATCTACGAGGCCGGTTTCGAGAACCTCAAGAAGATGTTCGGCGGCTGAGGCCCGGCCCGCGTCAGCCTACTGCATGACGATCTTGGGCGCCTGACGCGGTCCGTCGGCGCCGGCCTGGGCCGAGACCTTTTCCCAGATCCGCCGCGCGATGGCGCAGAAGGCCTTGGCGTTGGGCGCGTCCGGATTGGACACCACGACAGGGCGGCCGCTGTCCGAGGTTTCGCGGATCTCGATGTCGAGGGGAATCTCGCCGAGGAACTCCATGCCCAGCTTGTCGGCCTCCCGCTTGGCGCCGCCGTGGCTGAAGATGTGCGACTCGTGCCCGCAGTTGGGGCAGACGAAGACGCTCATGTTCTCGACGATGCCGAGCACCGGCACGTCCACTTTGCGGAACATGTTGAGGCCCTTGCGGGCGTCCAGGAGGGCGATGTCCTGCGGCGTCGAGACGATGACCGCGCCGCTCAGGGGCACCTGCTGGGCCATGGTCAGCTGCGCGTCGCCGGTGCCCGGCGGCATGTCGACCACCAGGATGTCGAGCTCGCCCCAATCGACGTCGCGCAGCATCTGCTGCAGGGCGCTCTGCACCATGGGGCCGCGCCAGATCATCGGCGTGTCCTCGGCGACCAGGAACCCCATGGACATGCATTTGAGGCCGTAATTCTGCATCGGGTCGAGGGTCTTGCCGTCGGGCGAGGTGGGCCGGCCGCTGATGCCCAGCATGCGGGGCTGCGAGGGGCCGTAGATGTCGGCGTCCAGCACCCCGACCTTGAGGCCAAGCTGCGCCAGTCCGAGCGCCAGGTTGGCGGTCACGGTGGACTTGCCGACGCCGCCCTTGCCGCTGGCCACGGCGACGATGGAGCGGATTCCTGGAATTTTGTTGCCGCCCGGACCACCGGACGCCTGGCCTGCGGGCGGGTGGCTGTGGGCCTGCGCCTGGCTGCTCTGGGCTGGGCCGCCTTGGGGCGCCGCGCGCTCGGCGGTCAGCACCGCGGTCACCGAGGTCACGCCGTCGAGGTCGTGGACGGCCTTCTCGGCGGCCTTGCGCAGCGGCTCCATGGCGGCGCCCTGGCGCGGGTCCACTTCTATGGCGAAGCCGATGTTGCCGTCCTTGATGACCAGGCCGGAAATCATACCCAGGGCGACGATGTCCTCACCCTTGGCAGGGTCTTTGACGGCCCTCAGCGCATCCATTACGGTGGCTTCGTTTATTCCACTCATCCTTGAAAACTCCCCGATCCTGCCGATATCCACGCAGGAGGTAGCAGTCAGACTTGGCTAGAACAATAGCTCAGCCGTGATATAAGTCCGGCGCACGGGGATTTCAGCCTCGAAACGGACCGCTAGGGTGGAGATCGGCCTTGCGGGCAGAGCACACAGGCAACAGGGAATTAAAGTATGCCTTGGGAAAATAAAGGTGGCGGCGGCCCTTGGGGCGGCGGTGGTGGGTCCGGCGGATCCGGTGGCGGCGGCCCGTGGGGCCGTGGCGGCGGCGGCGGCGGCTCTGGCGGCGGCCCGCGGCCGCCTGACTTCGAGGATCTGATCAAGAAGGGCCAGGACCGATTCCGCACCATCCTGCCCGGCGGCGGTGGCGGCATGGGAAAGTCGGTTTACGGCCTCATCGCCCTCGTTGTCCTGGGCATCTGGCTGGCGACCGGCGTCTACCGGGTCCAGACCAACGAACAGGGCGTGGTGCTGCGTTTCGGACAGTGGACGCAGACGACGCAGCCCGGCCTCAACTGGCATCTTCCCTGGCCCATTGAGACCGTCTTGACGCCCAGCGTCACCTCCGTCCAGCAGATCGATATCGGCTTCATCGCCGCCGGCAGCGAGCGGACGCGTACGGCGCGCCGCGATGTCGAGGAAGAAAGCCTGATGCTGACCGGCGACCAGAACATCATCGACATCGACTTCACGGTGCAGTGGAAAATTGCCGACGCCGGCCAGTACCTCTTCAACATTCGCGATCCCGAAGCGACGGTGAAGATCGCTGCCGAAAGCGCGATGCGCGAGATCATCGGCCGTACCGACATTCAACCGGCTTTGACCGAAGCGCGCGGCACCGTGGCGGCCGAGGCGCGGACCCTGCTGCAGGCGACACTGAACGAGTACGAGGCCGGCATCGAGATCACCGAACTGGCGTTGCAGGACGTGCAGCCGCCGGGCGCGGTGATCGACGCCTTCAACGACGTGCTGCGCGCCCAGCAGGATCGTGATCGCCTGCGCAACGAGGCGGACAGGTACCGCAACGACATCCTGCCGCGCGCCCGTGGCGACGCGCTGCGTGTGGTGCAGGAGGCCGAGGCCTACAAGGAGCAGCTGAAGAATGAAGCCGAGGGCGAGGCGCAACGCTTCCTGTCGGTCTTTCAGGCTTACCAGCAGAACCCGGACGTCACGCGCCGGCGCATGTATCTGGAGACCATCCAGGGTGTCCTGAGCGGCACCGACAAGGTCATTCTCGACCAACGGGGACAGGGCGGGGCGATCCCGTATCTGCCGCTCAACGAGTTGCGGCGCCAATCCGGCAGCGGCTCCAGCAGCGGCAATTGAGGAGAGCACGACATGCGCCTGAACACCAACTTCATCATCGGCCTCGTTGTCGTCGTTCTCGGCCTCATCGCTTACGGGTCGCTGTTCACCGTCGACGAACGCCAGCAAGCCATCGTCATGCAGTTCGGCGAGCCCAAGCGGGTGATTTCCGATCCGGGGCTGTCGTGGAAGATCCCGCTGCTGCAGAACGTTCAGTTTTACGAGAAACGCGTGCTGAACCTGGATCCTCCGGCGGAGAATATTCTGCTGTCGGATCAAAAGCGGCTGATCGTCGACGTCTTTGCCCGCTATCGCATCGCCGATCCCTTGAAATTCTTCCAGAGCGTACGCACGGAAGAAACCGCCCGTCCGCGCCTGGGCACCATCATCAACGACCGCGTGCGTCAGATTCTCGGCAACTCGACGTTGTCGTCCGTGCTCTCCGACGAGCGCACGCAGATCCTTCAGGATCTGCGTGACAGCGTCGACCGGGAGACCCAGAATTTCGGCATCGCCTTGGTTGACGTGCGTATCCGCCGCGCCGATCTGCCGGACGAGACCCGGGAATCGGTGTTCGACCGTATGCGTTCCGAACGCGAGCGTGAGGCTGCGGAATTCCGTGCCCAGGGCTTTGAGCAGTCCGAGCGCATCAAGTCGGCGGCGGATCGCGAAGCGACGGTCATCGCCGCGGAGGCCAAGCGCGAGTCGGAGATCCTGCGTGGCCAGGGCGAGGGCCTGCGGACCGAAGTCCTCAACAACGCTTATGGTCAGGATCAGGATTTCTTCAATTTCTATCGCTCGATGCAGGCCTATAGCGCCTCGCTGGGCGCCGACAGCACTTACATGGTCCTGTCACCGGACAGCGAGTTCTTCAGCTTCTTCAACCAGGCTCAGGATGGGCGCGGCAACTAGGGTATGCGGGCGGCGGGGGGTGCTCGAGACAGCCTCCGCCGCCGCGCAACGTCGCCGCCCGCAGGATGACTGATTTTCTGACCGCCCTGGCGCTGGTTTTGGTGATCGAGGGGCTGTTTCTGGCGCTGTTGCCGCACCGGCTGAGACAGATTCTTCAGATGCTGGAGGCAACGCCGCCGGATTATCTGCGGATTGGAGGTGTCGCGGCGGCGGCTCTGGGTGTATTCCTGGTCTGGCTGCTGCGCGGATAGGCCCTGTGCGGGGTGTCTGTGCCTTGGACAGACCCAGGCTCTTGAAGTAGCCGGGATGCCGGGTAAGCCTTTTTGGACGGCGCCGGGCCGCCACAAATTCGCCTACTTCGTATCGCAGCGTGCAGGTGATACACTTATTCTTGAGACTGCCCACCAAGCCCGCTCCTGCGGTTTCGGTTTGCCAGGCAGAGGCGCAATGTACGGTAAAGGGCGCGTTCGGCACGCCGCGCGGCCAAAATCTTGAATTGAAGGAGCGGCGCTCCAAAAAACTGGTGGGAGCGAATCTCCAAGCGAGGGAGAGAACTGAAAGTGACCCGAATCTCCAGAATGCAACGGCACAAGGCCGTGGCGCTGGCCGCGGCGCGGCCGAACACCGCTTTGCGCTGGACGCTGGGCGCAGCCGTGTTGCTGCTTGGCCTGCTGAGCCTGGCCTGGTCGTCTTCGGTACAGGCCCGCTCGGCGCCAGATTCCTTTGCCGACATGGTCGAGAATTTGCTGCCCACAGTGGTCAACATCCAGACCAGCCAAACCATCGAAGGCGGTCAGGCCGAGCAGTTCGAGGAGTTCTTCAAGGAATTCTTCGAACGCCGCGGCGAGGGCGGCGAGGGCCGTGAGGCGCCGCCGCCGCAGAGCCGGCGCGGTTCCTCCCTGGGGTCCGGCTTCATCATCGATCCGAGCGGCTACATCGTGACCAATCACCACGTGATCGCGGATGCCGACGAAGTGGAGGTCGTGCTGGCCGATGGAACGTCTTTGGACGCCACCATCGTCGGCAGCGACAAGGACACCGATCTGGCATTGCTTAAAGTCGAGGCCCCAGACCTTCTTCCGGCCACGACCTGGGGCGATTCCGACGTCACGCGCA
Source organism: Kiloniellaceae bacterium (assembly GCA_040217155.1). Lineage (GTDB taxonomy): Bacteria > Pseudomonadota > Alphaproteobacteria > Kiloniellales > Kiloniellaceae > Pelagibius. The sequence continues at coordinate 192,157 of JAVJNS010000008.1, read as the reverse complement.
TCGGCGACTGGGTGGTGGCGATCGGCAATCCCTTCGGCCTGGGCGGTACCGTCACCGCTGGAATTGTCTCGGCGCGCCAGCGCGACATCAACGCCGGGCGCTACGACAATTTCATCCAGACCGATGCGGCGATCAACAAAGGCAATTCCGGCGGCCCGATGTTCAACCTCGACGGCCAGGTGATCGGCGTGAATACGGCAATCTTCTCGCCTTCGGGTGGGTCGGTCGGCATCGGCTTCGCCACGCCCTCGTCGATGGCTAAGAACATCATCGCCCAGCTGCGCGCCACCGGAGAGGTGCGGCGTGGCTGGCTCGGCGTCCGTATCCAGAACGTCACCGACGAACTGGCCGAGGGTCTGCGCCTCGACCGCGCGCGCGGCGCCCTGGTGGCGGCGGTGACGGACGGCGGTCCGGCGAAGGACGCCGGCATCGAGCAGGGCGATGTGATTCTCGAGTTCAACGGCCGCGAGGTGCAGGAGATGCGCCGGCTGCCGGGCATGGTCGCCGAGACCGCCGTCGGCTCGACGGTGGACGTCACCATCTGGCGGCGCGACGGTGAGAAAAAATTGAAGGTTACCATCGGCGAATTGGAAGCCGATCAGCTTGCCGCGGTTCCCGCCCCCACGACCCCTGAGGACGATCAGCCCGAGGAGATGGAGTCGCTTGGCCTGGCCTTGGGCGAGATCACACCGGAGCTGCGCACCCGGTTCAGTCTCGATCAGGACGCCAAGGGCGTCGTCGTCACCGAGGTAAAGGAGGGCAGCTCCGGCGCCGAGAAAGGCTTGGTCCCCGGCGACCTCATTGTCGAGGTGGATCAGGAAGAGGTGTCCACGCCGGCCGAGGTCGTCGAGAAGGTCGAACGGGCAAAGTCGGAAGGCTACCGTGTGGTCACTTTGCTGGTGTTCCGCCAGGGCGACTTCCAGTGGGTCGCCGTGAGGATCGACCAGAGCTGATCCGCTTCGACGACGTCAGGATATGACGGACAGTATTGCGGCGGCCCCCTGTCGGGCCGCCGTTTTTCTGGGGCTCAGGCGCTCTTGATCTCGTCGCTGCGGTAGCCCTGCATGTAGAGCAGGGCCGTCAGGTCACCGTGGTCGATGCGAAAGCGCGCGGCGGCCCGCACCTTGGGTTTGCCGTAGAAGGCGACACCGAGGCCGGCGGCTCCCAGCATGTCGAGATCGTTGGCGCCGTCGCCCACGGCGCAGGCTTCCTGCGGCGCCAGCCCCCGCGCCGCCGCCAGGTCTTCCAGGGCCCGCAGCTTGGCGGCGCGCCCGAGGATGGGGTCCTTGACCTGGCCGGTCAGCCTGCCGTCGATAATCTCCAGCGCATTGGCGCGGTCTTCGTCGAAGCCGCAGGCGGCGCGGATGCGGCCGGTAAAACAGGTGAAGCCGCCCGAGACCAAGGCGCAGTAAGCGCCGCCGGCCCGCATGGTGGCGACCAGCTGGCGGGCGCCGGGTATCAGCGTCATGCACTCGGCGGCCATGTCCAGGGTTTCGGCGGTCAGGCCCGCGAGCAGGGCGACCCGCTCGCGCAATGCTGCTTCGAAGTCCAATTCGCCGGCCATGGCCAGCGCCGTGATCTCCGCTACCTGCGCGTGGATCCCCGCCACCCCGGCCAACTCGTCGAGCATCTCCTGGCGGATGATGGTGGATTCCATGTCGGCGACCAGCAGCTTTTTGCGGCGCCCGTCGTTCTGTTGGATGGCGAGATCGAGCGGTGCCCGGCCAAGGGCTTCGCGCACCAAAGCCTGGGTGATGGTCGGCTCATCGCCCTCGAACGCCAGATCGCAGGCGACGCCATCCGCCAACCACGCGACGCCGTCGCCGTTGCCGCGGCTGCTGTCGATGGCCCGGCGTGCCGCATCGACCAAGGACTCCGTCAGCGGCCTTGAGTCGGGGTTCCCAATCACGGTAAGCACATAGCGCATCGGCGGCTTATACAGAGGCCGCCCCGGGTACCGCAAGCGGCCCCGCAAAATCGACCGGCTTTGGAATCCCACATGCCTGCCCCGCAGAACAGTACCGCGATGGTGATGATGATCGCCGGTCCGACCGCTTCCGGAAAATCGGCCCTGGCATCCGCCGTGGCGCGGGAATGGGGCGGCACCGTCATCAATGCCGATTCCATGCAGGTCTACCGCGAACTCTCTCTGCTCACGGCGCGGCCGCGCGGCGCCGAACTGGAGGCTGCGCCGCATCGTCTCTACGGCGTGCTGTCGGGCGCGCAAGCCTGTTCGGCAGGGCGCTGGCGGCAGCTGGCAATCGATGAGGTGGAAAAGTCATTGGCGGCCGGCCGCCTGCCGATCCTGGTCGGTGGCACCGGGCTGTATCTGAAGGCCTTCGCCGAGGGGCTCAGCGAGGTTCCCGAGATCCCCGGAGAGTTTCGTACCGCCGCAAAGCGTGAACTGGACGAGATCGGCTCCGCCGGTTTCCACGCCCGCCTGGCCGAGCGTGATCCGGTGATGGCCGAACGCCTAGCCCCTGGCGACCGCCAGCGCCTGCTGCGCGCCTGGGAGGTGCTGGCGGCGACCGGCCGCTCCCTGGCCGACTGGCAGGCGGTCACGCCGGCTCCGGCGCCCTACCGCTTCGCCCGCCTCTGCCTCCTGCCGCCGCGCCCGGCGCTCTATGCCCGTTGCGACGAGCGCCTCGCCGCCATGGTGGCCCCCGCAGGCGAAAGCGCCGAAAGCGCCGAAAGCGCCGCCGTGGCGGAAGTGGCGGCACTGTTGGAGCTGAAGCTGGATCCGGCCTTGCCGGTGATGAAAGCCGTCGGCGTCCCGGAATTGGCCGCTTATCTAGCCGGCAAGACCACTCTTGAAGCGGCCCTGGCGCAGGCCCAGCAGGCGACGCGGCGCTACGCCAAGCGCCAGATCACCTGGCTGCGGCATCAGTTTGTGAGTAATGATCAGGCGGTTTATGTCATAGAGACGCAATATTCAGAAAGTAAGAAGCTGGATATTTTTTCGAAAATTCGTCAAAATTGGTTGACCGGCTGCAGCTAAGGGGCTAGGGTCCGCCTCCTTTCCCAGGATAAGTCACGGGAAAGCCTGCGGAATCATTGAAATTTGCGCGCCTTGGCCGGTTCTGCCGGCCAATTTTGTGTGACCAGTAAAAACGGACGGACAGCGGCGGGCGGGCCGGAAGAAAGGGTGAGAACCATGTCGGCGGAAGAAAAGACCGGTGCGGAGATGCTGATCAGGGCCCTGAGGGACCAGGGCGTCGACGTCATTTTTGGCTACCCCGGTGGCGCCGTCCTGCCGATCTACGATGCCCTGTTCCAGCAGAACGACATCCAGCACATCCTGGTGCGCCAGGAAGGTGGCGCGGTGCACGCGGCCGAGGGCTATGCCCGCTCGACCGGCAAGGTCGGCGTGGTGCTGGTCACCTCGGGACCCGGCGCCACCAATGCGGTGACCGGCCTGACCGACGCGCTGATGGACTCCATCCCCGTGGTCTGCCTGACCGGCCAGGTGCCGACGCACCTGATCGGCAACGACGCCTTCCAGGAGGCCGACACCACGGGCATCACCCGTCCCTGCACCAAGCACAACTATCTGGTCAAGGACGTGGCCGATCTGCCCCGCGTCATGCACGAGGCCTTTTATGTCGCGCGCAGTGGCCGGCCTGGCCCGGTGGTGGTCGACCTGCCCAAGGACGTGGTGCAGGCCAAAACCAGCAACTACGTCGCGCCGGAAGAGGTGACCCACCGCAGCTACCGCCCGCAGACCAAGGCCGAGGATCACAAGATCGCCGAGGCGGTGGAGATGATCGCCAAGGCCAAGCGCCCGATCGTCTATGCCGGCGGCGGGGTGATCAACGCCGGCCCCAAGGCCTGCGAACTGTTGACCCGTTTCGTGCACCTGCTGGGCGTGCCCTGCACCAACACCCTCATGGGCCTCGGCGCTTTTCCCGGCAGCGATCCGCAGTTCCTCGGCATGCTGGGCATGCACGGCACCTACGAGGCCAACCTGGCGATGTACAACTGCGACGTCATGATCAACATCGGCGCGCGCTTCGACGACCGGGTGACCGGCCGCCTCGACGAGTTCTCGCCGCGTTCCAAGAAGATCCATGTCGACATCGACGCTTCCTCGATCAACAAGAACGTCATGGTCGACCTGCCGATCGTCGGCGACGCCGGTTCGGTGCTGGAAGACCTCCTGGCTGCCTGGCAGGGGCGCAAGCTGGAACTCGACCAGAAGGCGCTGAAGGGCTGGTGGCGGAAGATCGAGGAGTGGCGCGCCCGCGACTGCCTGAAGTTCGAGCAGAAGGACCAGATCATCAAGCCGCAGCACGCCATCAAGCGGCTCTATGAACTGACCAAGGACCGCAGTCCCTACATCACCACCGAGGTCGGCCAGCATCAGATGTGGGCGGCCCAGTATTTCAAGTTCGAAAAGCCGAACCACTGGATGACCTCCGGCGGGCTCGGCACCATGGGCTATGGCATGCCGGCGGCGCTCGGCGTGCAGCGCGCCCATCCCGACGCCCTGGTCATCGACGTGGCCGGCGAGGCCTCGATCCTGATGAACATTCAGGAGCTGTCGTGCATCGCCCAGTACAATCTGCCGGTCAAGGTGTTCATCGTGAACAACCAGTGGATGGGCATGGTGCGCCAGTGGCAGGAACTGCTGCACGGCGGCCGCTACTCGGAAAGCTATACCGCCTCCCTGCCGGACTTCGTGAAGCTGGCGGAGTCCTTCCACGCGGTCGGCATCCGCTGCGAAAAGGCCGACGAGCTGGACGACAAGATCATGGAGATGATCGATACGCCCAAGCCGGTGATCTTCGACTGCCTGGTGACCAAGGACGAGAACTGCTTCCCGATGATCCCCTCGGGCGCGGCGCACTACGAGATGCTGCTGGGACCGGAGGACAAGGTCGGCAACCCGATTTCCGAGGAAGGCATGGTCCTGGTATAGGACCACCCGTCCGCAGCGCCGTCATTCACCCGGAACCAGAAAACCAGGAAGCGGGGATCGCTCCGCGAAAACGTCATGGCCAATAGCAAGACGCAAGAGATCGAATCGCGCACCATCGCGGTGCTGGTGGACAACGAACCCGGCGTGCTGGCGCGCGTCATCGGCCTGTTCTCGGGCCGCGGCTACAACATCGAGAGCCTGACGGTCTCGGAGGTCGATCAGCGTCAGCGCTTCTCGCGTATCACCGTGGTGACCTCCGGCACGCCGCAGATCCTCGAGCAGATCAAGGCCCAGCTCGACCGCCTGGTGCCGGTGCACAGGGTCAGCGACCTGACCCAGGACGGCTCCTCGGTGGAACGCGAACTGGCCCTGGTGAAGGTCGCCGGCAGCGGCGACAAGCGCGTCGAATCCCTGCGCATCGCCGACATCTTCCGCGCCCGGGTCGTGGATTCCAGCCACGACCACTTCGTCTTCGAGATGACCGGCAAGAGCGAGAAGCTCGACGTCTTCATCGACCTCATGCAGCCGCTCGGCCTGGTCGACGTCAGCCGCACCGGCGTGGTCGCCATCTCGCGTGGGCCGCAGGGATTGTAAGCAGGGCTGGCGAAAGCGCGCCAAGGGGCACGGTTTTGCGCGGTAAGTCCGAAAAGCGGTGGAATCTGAGATTATTGCCGCCCCGCCCGCCGTTCTTTGCAAGGCTTTCTCCACCTTTCCTGGCTATAGTCCGCGGCGTTTTTAGAGGCCTTACATCTGAGAGGGTTTCATGTGCCGCTGGCTGGCCTATACCGGCGCCCCGGTCTTTCTTGAGGACTTGATCTGCAAGCCGGTCCACTCCCTGGTGGACCAGAGCCTCTGCGCCACCGAGGCCAAGTCGCCGACCAACGGCGACGGCTTCGGCATCGGCTGGTACGGCGACCGGCCGGAGCCGGGGCTCTACCGCGAGGTGCTGCCGGCCTGGAACGACCCGAACCTGAAGAGCCTCGCGCGCCAGATCCGCGCCGGGCTGTTCTTCGCCCATGTGCGCGCCTCGACCGGCACCGGTTCCTCGCGGCCCAACTGCCACCCCTTCGCCCATGGCCGCTGGCTGTTCATGCACAACGGTCAGATCGGCGGTTACCGGCGCCTGCGCCGGCCTCTGGAATCCCTGATCCCCGACCCCTTTTACGACCACCGCGAGGGCACAACCGACAGCGAGGTGCTGTTCTACCTGCTGTTCGCCAACGGCCTGGAGGACGACCCCGTCGGCGCGCTGTCGCGCACCCTGGCCCAGGTCACCGAGGTCATGGCCGCCCATGGCGAGCGCGCGCCGCTGCGTTTCACCGCGGCCTTGAGCGACGGGCGGTCGGTCTATGCGGTGCGCCATGCCAGCGACCAGGCGCCGCCCAGCCTTTACTGGCGGGCCGCCGAGGGCGGTGAGGGAGGGGCCGTCTCGATCGTCTCCGAACCGCTGGAGCAGCCGGAGACCTGGCAGTCGGTTCCGCCCGAGCGGGTGCTGGTGGTCGGCCCCGGCCTCTCGGTCGGCTTCGAGGACCTGGGTGTCCTGCGCGCGGCCGCCGAGTAGGCACCGGGAAGTCCGCAATTCCACCGGATTCCGGCTATGCAGAGGGCGCAGGGCGCCATGCCGGGAATCCCGTTGCGCTTTCCTTCCCGGCGCTTTAGAACCCCGGCGAAGCCTTTCGAACAACAAAATGACCGAGGGAGACGGCCGCAATGCGCGTCTATTACGATCGGGACGCCGACGTCAATCTGATCAAGGGCAAGAAGGTTGCCATCGTCGGCTACGGCAGCCAGGGCCACGCCCATGCCAACAATCTGAAGGACAGCGGCGTCGCCGAGGTCCGCGTCGCGCTGCGCGCCGGCTCGGCGACCGCCAAGAAGGCCGAGAACGCCGGCCTGCAGGTGATGACCGCGGAAGAGGCCGCCAAGTGGGCCGACGTGGTCATGATGCTGACCCCGGACGAGCTGCAGGCGGATATCTACCGCGACAGCCTGGAGCCGAACCTGAAGGAGGGCGCCGCCCTGGCCTTCGCGCACGGCCTCAACGTCCACTTCAACCTCATCGAGCCGCGCAAGGATCTCGACGTCTTCATGATCGCGCCCAAGGGCCCGGGCCACACCGTGCGCTCGGAGTATCTGCGCGGCGGCGGCGTGCCCTGCCTCATCGCGGTGGCGCAGGACGCCTCGGGCAACGCCCAGGAAATCGCGCTGAGCTATGCTTCCGCCATCGGCGGCGGGCGCTCCGGCGTGATCGAGACCACCTTCAAGGAAGAGTGCGAAACCGACCTCTTCGGCGAGCAGGTGGTGCTCTGCGGCGGCCTTACGGCGCTCATCACCGCCGGTTATGAAACGCTTTGCGAAGCGGGTTACGCGCCGGAGATGGCCTACTTCGAGTGCCTCCACGAGGTGAAGCTGATTGTCGACCTGATGTATGAGGGCGGCATGGCCAACATGCGCTACTCGATCTCCAACACCGCCGAGTTCGGCGACTACATGACCGGCCCGCGCATCGTCACCGATGAGACCAAGGCCGAGATGAAGCGGGTGCTGGCGGACATCCAGGCCGGCCGCTTCGCGCGCGACTGGGTCACCGAGTGCAAGGCCGGCCAGCCTTCCTTCAAGGCGCTGCGCCGCCGCAACGCCGAACACAACATCGAGGAAGTCGGCGCCAAATTGCGCTCCATGATGCCCTGGATCGCGGCTAACCAGCTGGTCGACAAGGAAAAGAACTAAGCGCTTCCGTCGAGCTTTATCGCTCGGACCTGGGCCTCGTGCGGCACCGCGCGGGGCCCGAAGTGTTTTCGCAGGTGTCTGCTCAAAGGCTTTCCGTTAGTCTCCCGCAGCCATGACGACCGCCGCGATCCCCAGTCTCACCACCGAACGCCTTCTGCTGCGGCCCTGGCGCGACGCCGACATCGAGCCTTTCGCGGCGCTGAACGCGGACCCGGAGGTGATGGAACACTTCCCCGCCGTGATGACCCGGACGCAGACGGAGGCCGCCATCGACCGCGTGCGCCAGGTCTTCGCCGAACATGGCTTTGGCTGGTGGGCGGTGGAGGCGCCGGGGGTGGCGCCCTTCATCGGTTTCGTCGGCCTCTGGGCGCCGTCCTTCGAGGCACACTTCACGCCCTGCGTCGAAGTCGGCTGGCGTTTGGCCAAAGACTTTTGGGGCCGGGGCTACGCCACCGAGGGCGCGCGCGAGTGTCTGCGCTTTGGCTTCGCGGAGGTCGGGCTGAAGGAAATCGTCTCCTTCACCGCCGCCACCAACGAACGCTCCCAGGCGGTTATGCGCCGTCTCGGCATGACCCACGACCCCGCCGACGACTTCGACCACCCCAAGCTGCCGCCCGGCCATCGCCTCCAGCGGCATGTGCTCTATCGGATGGATCGGGAGGGATGGAGCCTAACCACTACTAAGAGCTACATCGTCTGCCGCTGGCACCATGACCATCCAAACGAGCCGGTCGAGCTTTACAGTGAGCTCGATGAAGAGCGTTGGGAGTTGCGCAAGGTCGAAATCTACAGAAACGGCCGCGGCGGAGTAGCCGGACCGGGCATCCAGACGGGTGACACTATGCTCGGCGAGTTGCCCGTTCCTCCGCTCGAAGAGATAGCAAAGGACGCGCAGTTTGAACCCCGGCTGATCAGCAAGGCGGAGTTCGAAGCAGCTTGGAGGAAGTTCGGCGGCAAGTAGGTCTCAGAGCTTCACGTCCCCACCCGCAGCGGCCCCGCCATGCGCCGGAGCGTCGCCAGCACCGAGAGCGCGGTGATCTTGCCGGTGCGCGGGTTCTCTTCCGTCGGCACGTTCTCGATGGTCATGGTGAGGCGCGCCGCCTCGGCCTCCACCGTCACCGTATGGGTGTTGCGGGTGACGGTGGGGTCGGCCCAGATCTGCAGGCGGGTCTTGTCGGGGCCGATGCCGGCGAGGCTCAGGGCGGCGGCGACGTTCACGTTGGCCGGGAAACCCTTGGCGCCGTCGCGGGCGGTGCCCTCGAAGACCAGCTTGGGTTCGGTCAGGTTTTCAACCGAGATGCCGTTGTCGACCAGGTGCGGCGCGCCGGCGAGGCCGCCGGGCGGCTTGCGGGTCTCCAGGGTGACGCGCTCCACCGGGCCCTCGGCGCAGGCGCGCACCGCATCGAGGCCGAGCAGAGCACCGGTCGGCACCACGATGGCGCCGCCGTTCTTCCGCGCCAGATCGATCAGTTCAGGGCGCGGCAGCAGGGCACCGACCGAGAGCGGGATCAGGGTCTTGCCCTGACCCAGAACATCGGTCGCCAACTCGGCGAAGTGGGCGGCGGGCAGACACTCGATCACCACGTCGGCCCGGGCGGCCAGAGCGCTGAAGGGCCGCACTGGAACCGGCCGGGCGAAGCCGGCCATGCGGCCCTCGGCCTTGGCGAGGTCGCGGGCCGACACGGCGGCCAGTTCGAGGCCGGGAAGCTTCCCGGCGTCGAGGGCTTGAGCGACGGCGAAGCCGATGGCGCCGAATCCGGCGATCGCCACTGAGATCTGAGTTGACAAAAATTTTACTCCTGAAAACCAAGCTTTTCCGCGGGGGACAAGGCCGTCCTGTTCCTCGGGCGTTGTTTCATGCTGTTGTGACGTTAAAGTACCAGCAAGATGATCGCGTGCCATCCCTGAGGTAGCGCTCCGCCACTGACTGGGGGCCGCGGTATTTTTTTTCGACCAGCCTGCAGACCGCTGGATGTGCAGGCCCAATAAACACTACCCAAAACAGGGATGGGAGAACGGATACAATGATTAAGAGCAAGCTTCTGTTGGGCGCCGCCGCCCTGGTCGCGGCGGTCGCCACCGGCGCGGCAACGAACGGCGCTTCCGCGGCGGTCGATATCCCCTGCCGCACCGCCAAGCTGATCGTGCCCTGGGGCGCCGGCGGCGGCACCGACGTGATCTTCCGCGTCTTCGTGGAGGCCGCCAACAGGCACGGCGCCGACCCGGAAATCCAGGTCGTGAACATCGGCGGCCAGGGCGGCAACAAGGGCGCCAAGGAAGCGGTCAAGGCCAAGCCCGACGGCTGTACCCTTTTCGCCATCCATCAGAGCGCCATCACCTCCTTCCTCAACGGCCGCGTCGACTTCACCTGGGATGCTTTCGAGCCGGTCGCCATGCTGACGCGCACGCCGGCAATCTTCGGCGCCAATCCCGACGTGCCCTACAACAACATCACCGAGCTGGTCGCGGCGGCCAAGCAGAAACCGGGCGAGATCGTCGCCGGCGGCACGCTCGGCTCGACCAGCCATTTCGTCTTCCTGCTGCTCGAAGACGCCGCCGGCGTGAAATTCAAGCACGTGTCCTACGACGGCACGCGCGAACGCATGACCGCGCTGCTGGCCAAGAACATCGAGCTGGGCGAGATCAACCTAGCCTCGGCCAAGAAGTACATCACCACGAACGAGCTGAAGGCGCTGGGCATCACCACGCCGGAGCGCAACAGTGAGATTCCCGACGTTCAGACGCTCAAGGAACAGGGCTACAACATGATCTACGGCACCGACCGCGGCGTCATGCTGCCCAAGGGTGCTTCGCAGGAGCTGATCGATCACTACGGGGCGGTCTTCAAGGCGGCGGCCGAAGATCCCGAAGTCCTGGCGCAGATGGAGGCCAAGGGCACCCAGGTCAGCTACCTCGATCCGGGCGAGTACACCGCCTACTTCGAGGATACCTTCACCAACTGGAAGCGGATCGCCAAGGAAGTCGGTCTCTACAAGGGCGAGTAAGACCCTTCGCAGACGGCTTGCGGAGAGCTGTCGCGGGGATCGTCCAGGGCGCTTCGGCGCCAGGGCGATCCCCCGGCGGCCGCGCCACGTTTGCGGGACCGCTGAAAACGAACAGGTGAAAGCGACGAGGGGGAACGGCCGGTGACGCGAATGAATCGGGACGTCGTGGTGGCGCTGCTGCTACTGCTGTTCTGCGGAGTGTTCTTCTGGGAATCCACCAACATCAGGCTGACCGACTATGCCTCGATGGATTCGACTGTCTGGCCCCGGCTGATCCTCGGCGCGCTGACCTTGGCCGCCATGGTCTACCTCTGGGAAGCCGTGACCGGCCGTGTCGCCGTGGACGAAACCGGCGGCGGCGCCGCCGCGGATCAAGGTGAGACAGGCGGCGGCTTGCTCGCCTGGATCGTCCGCTACCGCAACGCGCTCTACTGCTACGGGCTGTTTTTCGCCTTCCTCCTGACCCTGGATGTCCTCGGCATCCTGATCGGCGGCACGCTTTTCGTGTTCCTGGCGCTCACCCTGCTCGGCCGCCCGACGCTGTCGCTGGTGCCCCTGCACGCCGCCGTGGCCCTCGGCTCGGTCGGCTTCATGTGGGCGGTCTTCACCTTCGGGCTGCGCGTCTTCCTGCCGGAAGGCGAGCTTCTCTCGATCCGATGACATTCATGCAGAACAGCCGGCAAACGGCTCGAGAGGCGGGCTGACGCCATGGGATTCGAACCGCTTTGGGGGGCCTTCGGCGAGGTTTTCTCGCTCTACAATCTGGCGCTGATGTTCATGGGCGTCACCGCGGGACTGATCGCCGGGTCGATCCCCGGCTTCACCATCACCATGGCCGTGGTGCTGACGCTGCCCTTCACCTTCGGGCTCACGGCGGTCGAGGGTCTGGCCACGATGATCGGCGTTTTCGTCGGCGGGCTTTCCGGCGGGCTGATGTCCGGCATGTTGACCGGCATTCCGGGGACGCCCTCGTCGGTGGCGACCGTCTTCGACGGCTTTCCCATGGTGCGCAGGGGCAAGCCCGGTCTGGCGCTGGGCCTCGGCGTCTGGTCGTCGTTCTTCGGCGGGATCATCTCCGCCGTCATCCTGGTCCTGCTGGCGCCGCAACTGGCGCGCATCGGCCTGGAATTCGGACCCTGGGACTTCTTCGCTCTGGTGGTCTTCGCGCTCACCATCACCGCCAGCCTGTCGGGCGAGAACCTGACCAAAGGCATCATCGCCGGCCTGCTCGGCCTGCTGGTCGCGGCCATCGGCGAAGATGAGGTCAACGGCGTCGCGCGCTTCGACTTCGGTTTCGATGCCATCGAGCAGGGTTTCGACTTCCTGCCGGTCCTGGTCGGCCTCTTCGCCTTCTCGCAGCTGTTGAGCGACGTGCGCGACCCGAACAAGGCGCGCCTGCCCCTGATGACCAGCGACGCCAAGGCGGTGCGGGTCGAGCATGTGGTGGCGATCAAGATGGTGATCGCGAATTGGGTCAACCTGCTGCGCTCGGCCTTCATCGGCGTCTTCACCGGCATCCTGCCGGCGGCCGGCGGATCGATTTCCAACATCCTGGCCTACGATCAGGCCAAGAAGGCCTCCAAGGTGCCGCAGGACTTCGGCAAGGGCACGCCGGAGGGCATCATCGCGCCGGAGGCCGCCAACAACGCCACCGCCGGCGGGGCGCTGATCACCATGATGGCGCTGGGTATTCCCGGCGACATCGTTACCGCGGTGATGCTGGGGGCGCTGTTGATCCACAACGTGCAGCCCAGCCCGACCTTCATCTCCGACAACCCCCAGCTCGCCTACGCCATCTTCGTCGCCTTCTTCCTGGCGCACTTCATCATGATCGTCATGCAGGCGTTTTGCCTGCGCGCCTTCCTGTGGATCGTGCGCATGCCGATGTACGTCCTGGCGGCGGTGATTCTGCTTTACACCGCGATCGGCGTTTTCGCTTTGAACAACGTGACCCACGACATCTGGGTGCTCTTCGCCTTCGGGGTCATCGGCTACATCATGAAAAGCCTTGGGTTTCCCCTGGCGCCGATCATCCTCGGCGTGGTGCTGGGCAACATCGCCGAGCTCAATCTTTCCCGCGCCGTGTCGATCGACAACGACGTGACCCTGTTCGTCACCCGGCCCTGGTCGCTTTTCTTCCTTACCGTGGCGCTGTTTTCCGCCCTCTTTCCCTGGTACCAGCGCATGCGGTCCCGCCAACGCTGGACCCTGTTCTACCTGCCGGCGGCCTGTCTGGCGCTCGCCCTGCCGTTGGTCATGATGGGGGGCTGGGTGCGCCCGCTGCTGGCGGCCCTGCTGGTCGCCTGGGCCGTTTACATGCTGTTTCGCCATCACCAGGCAGGCTGGGCGCTGCCGCAGTCCGAGGCCCACGGTTCTGGCGCAGAGAAGTCGGGATAGCGCTCTACAGGTTGCTATCGGCGCGTGGAAACAGGGATGTGAGCGTGGCTTCGGCCCTTTCAGAGTCGCCGTTGCTCAGGTAGATGCTGCAACAGACCAGTTCGCAGATCTCTCCGGTTCCGTTGGCCAGGGGCGCGACGATGCCGATGGTTCGCTTGGCGGTGCCGAAGTGGCCTATGAACTTGTCAATTACCGTGATCGGTGCGGCTTGGGAGAGGCAGAGGCGGAAATTATCGCGAAACGCGGCAACGCTGGGGTTGTTCCGGATGATGTCGTTGAGCAGCGACCCGGTCGGATTCCAGCCGTAGTTGCGATTGAGATCCTCGCCGCAGATGCGGCAATGAAAGTCGGCGCCGCCGTCGACCAGCGTCCAGACCACCAGATTCGGCAAAGCTCGAAAAATCTCCTCGGGCAGCAGGTCGCCAAAGGCGGGAATCCGGCCCTCGGCGGCCTTTGACAGCCAGTATTCGGAGAATGTCACGATCTTCTCGAGATCACGCTGCACCGGGACTCACCTTCTGCAGGCGATCTATCAATCGCTGCAGAATAGAATGAAATCCGCCAGGCGACAACTCGAGGCCTTGGCGGCCGGGCGATGCCGCGCCAGGCGGCCCTATTTAGGTAACCTGCGGAAAACCTTCCTTCGTGGAAAAAACGTAGGAAGGGCCTGGACTTCAGCAATTCTTAACGCTTTCAAAATAGATATTGTTAACCTCCTGAGTGGGGTTTAGAAAAGTAGGCGTTAACCACGCTTCTGAATCGACTGGCTGGTTCCCTAACCGGAGCCATCGCGCTGAAGACGGGAGACGGCGCGACAAATCGAGGGCCTTGATCGCTTGGCTATCCAGGTGGGCCGACAGAAGCAGTGACCCTTCCCGTGGCCCTAGGATTGGCCGTGCGCCCAGCTTTTCATTCGCTGCTCATCGCTGCTCCGACCGACGGGGCAGGCGGTTGCGGGGGCGAGGGTTTTGCGGCAGCGGGCACCCGCCAATCCGGGCGGCCCGAGAAGAGGGTGTAGCGGGTAGTGTCGAGCGACCAGGCGAAGGCGAAGCAGAAGGCCACCAGCGGTGAACCCGCCGGGGGCCGCGTCGTTGTCTTTGACACCACGCTGCGCGACGGCGAGCAGTCGCCGGGCTGTTCCATGAACCTCGAAGAAAAGCTGCAGGTCGCTCAGGTTCTGGAAGATATGGGCGTCGACGTCATCGAGGCCGGGTTTCCGATTGCCTCGAAGGGCGATTTCGAGGCCGTCCAAGCGGTCGCCGCCAAGGTCAGGGCCGCCAGCGTCGCCGGCTTGGCGCGCGCCACCCAGCGCGACATCGACCGCGCCGCCGAGGCGCTGAAGGGGGCCGCCCGGCCGCGCATCCACACATTCATTTCCACCAGCCCGCTGCACATGAAGTTCAAGCTGCAGATGGAGCCGGAGGCGGTGCACCAGGCGGTGATCGACAGCGTCGGCCATGCCCGCAACCTCTGCGACGATGTCGAGTGGTCGCCGGAGGACGGCACCCGCACGGATCACGACTTCCTCTGCCGCTGCGTGGAATCGGCGATCAAGGCCGGTGCCGGCACAATCAACATTCCCGACACCGTGGGTTACACCATTCCCGAAGAGTTCTCCGCCCTGATCGCCATGCTGGTCGACCGGGTGCCCAACATCGACAAGGCGGTGATCTCCGTGCACTGCCATAACGACCTCGGCCTCGCCGTAGCCAACTCCCTGGCGGCGGTGCGGGCCGGCGCCCGGCAAATCGAGTGCACGGTGAACGGTATCGGCGAGCGCGCCGGCAACGCGGCCATGGAAGAGGTGGTCATGGCATTGCGGACGCGTCAGGATTCCCTGCCCTACCGCACCGGTGTGAAGACCGAGATGATCACCAAGGCCTCGCGGCTGGTCTCCACCATCACCGGCTTTTCGGTGCAGCCCAACAAGGCCATCGTGGGCGCCAATGCTTTCGCCCATGAGTCGGGAATCCATCAGGACGGCATGCTGAAGAATGCCGAAACCTACGAGATCATGACCCCGGAATCCGTGGGTCTCAGCCGTTCGACCCTGGTGATGGGAAAACATTCCGGACGCCACGCGTTCAAGGCGAAGCTGGAAGAGTTGGGCTTCACGCTCAACGACAACGAGATTCAAGATGCCTTCGTCCGCTTCAAGGACCTGGCCGACGCCAAGAAGGACGTCTACGACGAGGATATCGTCGCCCTGGTGGACGACGCGGTGCTGCGCCACAACGACCGGCTGCGCTTTCTTTCCCTGCAGGTGGTCTGCGGTTCCAAAGGACCCCAGACGGCAGAGTTGGAGATGGAAATCGACGGCGAGACCCGGCAGGCCAAGGCCGCGGGCAACGGCCCGGTCGATGCCACTTTCGCGGCGATTTCACTGCTTTTTCCGCATGAGGCCAGTCTGCAGCTCTATCAGGTCCACGCAGTGACCGAAGGGACCGACGCGCAGGCGGAAGTAACGGTCCGTTTGGAAGAAGGTGGTAAGACGGTTAATGGCCAGGGCGCCGATCACGACACCCTGGTCGCCTCGGCGCGGGCCTACATCAACGCGCTGAACAAGTTGCTGGTTAAGCGGGAAAAGACGGCCCCCCAGGTGATGTCCGCCTGATCCCGGAGACGTTTAAGCCGCCGCAATGAACGCGGCATTA
This sequence comes from Kiloniellaceae bacterium, assembly GCA_040217155.1. Lineage (GTDB taxonomy): Bacteria > Pseudomonadota > Alphaproteobacteria > Kiloniellales > Kiloniellaceae > Pelagibius. The sequence goes on along the minus strand of JAVJNS010000008.1, from coordinate 176,453 downwards.
TTGTGGACTGAAGAAAAAAGGCGATTGGACCCATGTTTTCAGGTTTGCTCGGCATGCTTTCCGCCGATATGGCGATCGACCTCGGTACAGCGAACACCTTGGTCTATGTAAAAGGGCGCGGAATCGTGCTCAATGAGCCCTCGGTGGTGGCGATTGCCGAAGTCAAGGGCAAGAAGCAGGTATTGGCTGTCGGCGACGAAGCCAAGATGATGCTCGGGCGTACGCCGGGCAACATCCAGGCCATCCGTCCGCTGCGCGACGGCGTCATCGCCGACTTCGAAGTCGCCGAGGAGATGATCAAGCACTTCATTCGCAAGGTGCACAACCGACGTTCCTTCGCCAGTCCGCAGGTCATCGTCTGCGTGCCCTCCGGCTCCACCGCCGTCGAGCGCCGCGCCATTCAGGAATCCGCCGAGAGTGCCGGCGCGCGCCGGGTTTTCCTGATCGAGGAGCCCATGGCCGCGGCGATCGGCGCCGGCCTGCCGGTCACCGAGCCGACCGGCTCCATGGTCGTCGATATCGGTGGCGGCACCACCGAGGTGGCCGTGCTGTCGCTCGGCGGTATCGTCTATTCGCGTTCCGTACGTGTCGGCGGCGACAAGCTGGACGAGGCGATCATCGCTTACATCCGCCGCAATCATAACCTGCTGGTCGGCGAGGGCTCGGCCGAACGCATCAAGAAGGAAATCGGCTCCGCCTGCCCGCCGGAAGACGGCGAGGGCGGCACCATGGAGATCAAGGGCCGCGACTTGATGAACGGCGTGCCGAAGGAACTGATCATCTCCGAACGGCAGATTTCGGAGTCGCTGGCCGAGCCGGTCGGCGCCATTGTCGAGGCGGTCAAGGTCGCCCTCGAGCACACGGCGCCGGAACTGGCCGCCGACATCGTCGACAAAGGCATCGTCTTGACCGGCGGCGGCGCGCTGCTCGGCAATATGGACTACGTTCTCAGGGCCTCCACCGGACTGCCGGTTTCCATTGCCGACGATCCGCTCTCTTGTGTGGCGCTCGGCACCGGCCGCTGCTTGGAGGAAATGAAAGTTCTGAAGAACGTCCTGATCTCCATGTATTGATGATCAAGGTTTTCTTCATTTGTATTTGGTGTGATGGTTCGGTAACTTAGCCCGAATCGGTCGCTTGATGGCCTGGTTGGGGGCTGCAGCGACAGGAGGTCCTGTGAACAAACCGGCCAGCTCAGAGATTCGCATTGCCTCGCCCGTAAAGGCTTGGGCGAGTCGCTTTGCTCTGTTGCTTCTGGTTGGGGCCGCCTTCGGCCTCATGCTGATCGGACGCTCCAACACATTTATCGTGGAAGAAACACGCTCGGCGGTTACCGATATGGTGGCGCCGATCCTTGACGCCGTGTCGCAGCCGGTCGAAACCTTCAGCGGCGTCATCGAGCAGGCCGAGGCCCTGGCCAACCTGCGCAGCGAAAACCTGGCCCTCAAAGATCAGAACGCGCGCCTTATGAAGTGGCAGGGCATAGCCCGCCAGCTCGAGGCGGAAAACGCGAACCTGCGCCAGTTCAACAACATGGTGCCGGATCCGACTATAACTTATGTCACCGCCCGGGTGGTCGGCGACCCGGGCGGCGCCTTCGTGCGCACGGTGCTGATCAATGCCGGCGAACGTGACGGCGTGGAGAAGGGCGAAGCGGCGATCACCAGCAAGGGGCTGGCCGGCCGCATCTCGGAGGTCGGCAAGCGGTCGGCCCGGGTCCTGTTGCTCACCGACATCAACAGCCGTGTGCCGGTCGTGGTCGGCGACGGCCGCGACCGTGCGATCCTGGCCGGCGACAACTCCAACGCGCCGGGACTGCTGTATCTCGGTCCCACCGCCAAGGTGCGGATTGGCGACTATGTCAGCACCTCCGGCCAAGGTGGCGTGTTCCCGCCGGGCCTGCCCATCGGTGTCGTCTCAGGCGTTACCGAGAAGGGGGTCCGGGTGAAGCCCTTCGTCGACTGGGCGCACATGGAAGTCCTGCGCATCGCAGACTATGAGATGATCGGCATTGCAGACTTTGAGGAACAGGTAAGTGCCGCGCGCGCGGCTGTCGCCGCGGGCGACGCGCCCGGTGCGGCTCAGGCGGCGGCTCAGGAGACCGCTCAAGGGGACGCGCATTGAGACAGGAAGAGGGCGTCTGGTACCGTCTCGATAACGTAGCGCGCAGCATCTCGCCGTTTTTCGTGACTCTTCTGCTCATTCTCCTGTCCCTGGTGCCTCTCCACCTTGCCGATCTATCGCCCATCGTGCCGGCCCTGGCGCTGATCGGCGTGTTCTTCTGGTCGGTGCATCGTCCCGACCTGATGCCAATCTGGGCGGTTTTTCTGATTGGTCTGGTTCAGGACGTGCTTACCGGCGGCACGCTCGGCCCGGGTATCGTCGGCCTGCTGGTCGCTCACGCCCTGGTGGTCTGGCAGCACCGCTTTTTTCTGGCGGCTTCCTTCGTGGTCGTTTGGTGCGCCTTTATGCTGGTCGCGGCGGTGGCTCTGGCCTTGACCTGGCTGCTGACCTGCATCGCCATGGTGACCTATATCGACCCGGCCTCCGTGTTCTTCCAGTATCTCGTCACCATCGCCGTCTACCCCTGCCTGGCCTGGGCCTTCCTGCGCGGCCGGCGGCTGTTTCAGCGCTAGGGTAGGGGCCGGCGATGCTGCAGAAGAACGAAGACAACGAACGCCAGAGAGGCTTCTCGCGCCGCGGCCTGCTGCTCGGCGGCGCGCAGGTGGCATTACTCGCCGGCTTGGCCGGGCGCATGTACTACCTGCAGGTCATCGAGGCCGATCGCTACAAGACCCTGGCCGAAGACAACCGCATCAACCTGCGCCTGCTGCCGCCGCCACGCGGTCGCATTGTCGATCGTTTCGGCCTGGCGCTCGCCACCAACCGGCAGAATTTCCGGGTGGTGATGGTGCGCGAGCATGCCGGCGATGTGGAGAAGGTCCTGAATGCCCTGTCCAAGCTCATCGCCCTGAACGAGCACGACACCAAACGGGTGCTGCGCGAAGCTTCGCGCAAGAGCAATTTCGTGCCGGTGACGGTGCGTGAGAATCTGACCTGGGACGAAGTCAGCCGCGTCGAAGTGAACGGTCCGGAACTGCCCGGCGTCACCATCGAAATGGGCCAGATTCGCGACTACCCCTATGCCGATTCCATGTCGCATGTCCTGGGCTATGTCGCCGCGGTGGCCGAAGACGACCTGACTGGAGACCCGCTGCTTGAATTGCCGGGCTTTCGCATCGGCAAGAACGGGATCGAGCAGAAATACGACATCTCATTGCGCGGTAGTGCCGGTACCAGTCATATCGAAGTCAATGCCTACGGCCGCGTGATTCGCGAGCTGTCCCGCGACGAGGGCAAGGCTGGCGACGAACTGGTGTTGACCGTTGATGGCGGTCTTCAGACCTTCGCCCACCAGCGGCTGATGGGTGAACAGAGCGCGTCGGCCGTGGTCATGGACGTCGAGAACGGCGACGTCCTGTCGCTGGCCTCGGTGCCGAGTTACGACCCCAACGCCTTTAACATCGGCCTCACGGTCAAGCAGTGGAACGACCTCATCAACGACCCGTACAATCCCCTGACCAATAAGGCGATTGCCGGGCTCTATGCACCCGGCTCGACGTTTAAGATGGTGGTTGCCCTGGCGGCGTTGAAGATGGGAATTGACCCCGACAATAGAACATTCTGCCCGGGCTTTATTACCCTTGGGCGATCCCGCTTCCACTGCTGGAAGCGTCAGGGCCACGGCTGGGTCGATATGCACCAGGGCATTCAGCATTCCTGTGACGTCTATTTCTATGAGCTCTCGCGCAAGATCGGCATCGATAACATCGCGGCGATGGCCAATGCTTTCGGCCTGGGAGATGAAGTCGGCATCGATCTCAATGGCGAAAAGGGCGGGACGATTCCGACGCGGGACTGGAAACTGGCCAACATCGGCGAGCCCTGGCAAGGCGGCGAGACGTTGATCGCCGCCATCGGCCAGGGCTTCGTCCTGGCCACACCGCTGCAGCTCGCCACGATGGTGGCGCGCCTTGCCAGCGGCAAGCGGGTGACGCCGCGCCTGACCCGCGGCGTGCGTGCCGAGGCTGAGGCCGGAGGTGCTAAAGTGCCCCTGGAGCCCAGCTTTGCGCCGCTGGATGTGCCTCCAGCGCACCTTCAAAGAATGCGGGAGGCCATGGATGCTGTCAGCAATGATCCGCGCGGCACCGCTTACCGCGCGCGCATCCAGGAAGAAGGCATGGAACTGGCCGGCAAGACCGGCACGTCGCAGGTGCGGCGCATCACCATGGCGGAGCGTGCCGCCGGCGTGACCAAGAACGAACAGCTGCCCTGGCGCCGCCGCGACCATGCGCTTTTCGTCAGCTTCGCGCCGGTGCAAAAGCCACGGTACTGCTGTGCCGTGGTCGTCGAGCACGGCGGTGGCGGTTCCGCGGTGGCGGCGCCGATCGCCCGTGACATCCTGCTGGAGACCCAGCGCCGTGATCCGGCGGCGCGCCGTTCGTTGCCGATCTTGCCTGGCACGCAGATCGCGGATCGCAGCTAATGGCGACGGATACCTTTTTCGCCAGGCGCAATCCCGAAATGTCGCTGCGCCAGAAGTTGTGGCAGCTCAACTGGGGCATGGTGCTGCTGATCTGTGTGATCGCGGGGATCGGCTTCGCCATGCTTTACTCGGCCGCCAGCGGTTCCATGGAGCCCTGGGCCTCGCGACAGATGATGCGTTTCGTTCTGGGTCTGGCGCTCATGTTCGGTGTCGCACTGGTCGATGTTCGTTTCTGGTTTCGCTACGCCTACCTGATTTACTTCGGTTGCCTTGGACTGCTGGTCGCGGTGGACGTGATGGGCAGCATCGGCATGGGCGCCCAGCGCTGGATCGACCTGGGGTTCATCCGGCTGCAGCCTTCGGAGATGATGAAGGTCTCGCTGATCCTGGCCCTGGCCCGGTACTTCCACGGCCTCTCCAACGAGGACATCGGCCGGCCGACCTACCTGCTGCTGCCGATCGCGCTGGCGCTGGCGCCGGCCGCCCTGGTGCTGAAGCAGCCTGATCTCGGTACTGCCGGCATGCTGCTGCTGGCGGCTGGCGCGGTGTTTTTCTGCGCCGGTGTGCGCTGGTGGAAGTTCGCCCTGGTGATCGCCGCCGGCCTGGCCGCCGTTCCCATCGGCTGGCAGTTCATGCGGGACTATCAGAAAGCCCGGGTCATGACCTTCCTCAATCCGGAGAACGACCCGCTCGGCGCCGGCTATCACACGATCCAAGCGATGATCGGCTTCGGTTCCGGCGCGCTCACCGGCAAGGGCTTCATGCAGGGCACGCAGAGCAATCTGAACTTCCTGCCGGAAAAGCAGACCGACTTCATCTTCACCGTGCTGGCCGAGGAATTCGGGCTGGTCGGCAGCCTTGCCCTGCTGGGGCTCTACTTTCTGCTGTTGTCCTACGGCTTTGCCATTGCCCTCAGGGCGCGCAGCCAGTTCGCCCGCCTGCTGGCCATCGGCCTGGTCACCAACCTTTTCCTCTACGTCTCCATCAACATGGCCATGGTGATGGGGGTCTTCCCGGTGGTCGGCGTGCCGCTGCCGCTGGTTTCTTATGGCGGCACGGTGCTGCTGACGGTGATGGCCGCCATGGGCCTCATCATGTCCTGCTATATCCACCGCGACATCCGCATTTCCCGGCGCGGTGCCTCTGAGGGCTAGAGACTTCCAGGCGCTTTCTCAGCGTGATTCCCGGGGCCGGGCGCGCCGTTTGTGACAGGGCGGGTTTTTCGCCCTTAGGCCTCGACAAACCCTTTGGGACTTGTTATCACCCCGCATCCCGGCGGTACTGCCGTTTTTCCGGTCGGGTATTGCCGTCCCTGACCGGGGCAATGGACCGCGGAAATCAGCGAATTCCGAAGGATCCGGTTCAGGTCGGGCGGCGCGGCCGAAGCGGTGGCCAGGTGGTTCTTTTGGGGGCGCATAGCTCAGTTGGCAGAGCAGCTGACTCTTAATCAGCGGGTCCAAGGTTCGAGTCCTTGTGCGCCCACCATTTTCCCCAGGAATGGCATCAAGATATTCGGTTAACGGGCATTGACCCCGCGAGGGGACCGGTCACGGGTGTCGTTGCCGTCGGCGAATGTCCTCGATTCCCCTCAAATGACGGCGCTTCCCGCCTCTGAGGTTTGGTTTCTTTCCTGAATCAGGTCGAACTTTGGGCGACTGCCCGCAGTTCGGGATTTTTTCGGGAAATTGGCTACCGCGGCACGCAAGTTCAGGCCATCATGATGACGGCGTCGTTCGCATCCCCAACTTCCAGGATCAGAGGATCCATGTGCCTTTCAGCTCCCGTCAGCTTCGCCGCCAGCGGCTTTCTGGTTAGTGGCGGAGCTTTTGCCAGTTGGAGGGCCTGGAACATCAACACGCGGTATCTGCCGATCGCGTTGATGCCGCTCTTTGCCGGTGCCCAACAATTCTTGGAAGGCAATGTCTGGGTGGGCATGAACACCAGCGACCCCTTCATGGTCCTTTGGGGCGCGTTGGGCTTCATCTTCTTCACTTGGTTCATGTGGCCGATTTGGATTCCCTTCTCGGTCTACGTGCTGGAGCCGCCCGACAGCCCCCGCAAGACCCTGTTCCTGGCCTTTGCGCTGATCGGCACCGCCTTTGGAATAGCGCTCTATGTGCCGCATGTGGTGAATCCCGACTGGGTCAGTGTAACGATTAATCAGGATTCGCTGGCTTATGAAGGCACCATGCTGCTCGACTACCTGATGCCACGCGAGCTGACCTACGTGATCTATCTGTTCCTGATCATCGTGCCGCCGCTGCTGTCGAGATACCTGCATGTCAAATATTTCGGCCTCACCCTCATTGCGGTGGTTACCGTCGATGCCTTGCTGTTGCGCTATGCCTATATCTCGTTTTTCTGCCTGCTCGCCGGGCTTGGGACTCTGCACCTGATCTACATCATCCTGCGCAACAAGTGCGCCCGGGAATGCCCGGTGCTCTTCGTCTAGCGGCAGCCCGATGTGCTTGTCGCCCGCGTGCGCCACGGCAGGCGCCGCCGCCATCGAAACCTCCGTCCAACTCGCTTGTGCAATGCTACAGCGCAGTCCAAAGGTCTCCTGCGCTCTGCCGGTGCCGACGACCGCTGGCTTTGCCGCTCCGCATGCGGTCCCGCCGCCGTGGCCCCGCGGGGCCTGTCGCCGCCGATGAACAAACCCTTAATCCGGCAGCGAAAAAACTGAAAAAACCCTCTTGCGCCGAAATCCGTTCCGGCCTATTTACCCCCTGCCCAAATTCGCACGTGCCCGTGGTCGCTCCCACGACGCCCACCGGCTTGAAAGCCGGAACGGCGGGGCTCTCCAAGGCTTCGGAGGGCCGAGCGGCTTAAAGCAACGACGTAGAGGGCTTTTTTGGTCTCTGCCGGCTATCCACCCGCCGGGGTTACTGAAGAGGCAGCTACTTCCTTGCCAGTCGTGCGGACCGGGTCTCCCGTTCCAATCCAAGGCAGCACTTGAGGGTCGCGACGACCACGCCGGGCATTGGCGTGACCGCGCGACGGCCGCTACCGCATCGGGCCGCCGTCTCCACAGCGGCGGACCTCCCATTTCGGCGTCGGCTCTTGTTGGATGTTGTTTTTACGGGAGATCCCGATGACCGACCGCCTTCGCGAATACCTGCGCAGCGCCCGCCCCGAGGGCCCCTGCCTCGTCGTCGACCTGGAAGAAGTGCGCCAGAACTACCTGGCCTTCGAGCGCGCGCTGCCCGACAGCCGCATTTTCTATGCCATGAAGGCCAATCCGGCGCCGGAGATCCTCACCGCGCTGGTGGCGCTCGGCTCCTGCTTCGACTGCGCTTCGCCGGTCGAAATCGAGGCGGCGCTGGCCGCCGGCGCGACGCCCGAGCGCATCTCCTACGGCAACACCATCAAGAAGGAGCGCGATATCGCCACCGCGCACCGCCTCGGCGTCGGCCTCTTCGCCGTCGACTGCATCGAGGAAGTGAAGAAGGTCGCCCGCGCCGCGCCCGGCGCCCGTGTTTTCTGCCGTATCCTCTGCGACGGCGCCGGCGCCGACTGGCCGCTGTCGCGCAAGTTCGGCTGCACGCCGGAGCATGCGCCGGCCGTGCTCGAGGCGGCCCACCGCGCCGGCCTGGTCGCCGCCGGCATCTCCTTTCATGTCGGCTCGCAGCAGCGCAACACTGAGGCCTGGGACGCGGCGGTGGCCAGCGCCGGGGTCATCTTCCGCACCATGGCCGAGCGCGGTATCCGCCTCACCCTGGTGAACCTGGGTGGCGGCTTTCCGGCCCGCTACCGCGGCGACGAGCCGGCGGCGCAGCGCTATGGCCTGGCGATCCGCGAGTCGATCCTACGTCATTTCGGCAACCGCCCGCCGGAGACCATCATCGAGCCGGGCCGCGGCATGGTCGGCTCGGCCGGCATTTTGAAGACCGAGGTGGTGCTGGTGTCCCGCAAGGACCCCGCCGAGGAACTGCGCTGGGTCTACCTCGACATCGGCAAGTTCGGCGGCCTGGCCGAGACCATGGACGAGGCGATCCGCTATCCGATCCGCAGCCCGCGCGACGGCGGCCAGGCCGGCCCCTGCGTGCTGGCCGGCCCGACCTGCGATTCCGCCGATGTGCTCTACGAAAAGACGCCCTACCTGCTGCCGCTGTCGCTGGAGATCGGTGACGAGCTGCTGATCGAGGGCACCGGCGCCTATACCACCACCTATGCCTCGGTCGGCTTCAACGGCTTCGCGCCGCTGAAGTCGGTCGTCATTTAAAGCGCTTTGCGCCCAATTTGACTCAATTCTGTTTTCGAGCGGTGCGGCGATCCGTCAGGAGGCAGGCGCCCCCTGAAGTTCCCCGGGCGACGCGGCGCATCGGGCAAGCCTGCCGACGCCGCGGGCGCCCGCCGCTCGCAAACCCGCCAGGGCCTTTGGGCCCCGGGCGGCTTTGCGCCAGTGCCGGCGGGCTTCGGTCGATGCCGACGATCGACGCGGAGGCGCCGGGTGATGCCGGCGCTCGCCGCCCGCGACGGCGGCCGGCTGGTCGGCACGCTGCGGCTGTGGGAGGTCGAGGCCATGGGGAGTCACGGCCTGCTGTTGCTCGGGCCGCTGGCGGTGGCACCGGAGCGGCAGGGTGAGGACATTGGCGGCGCCTTGCTGCGCCGCGCCCTCAACCGCGCGGCGCCGACCGGTTATGGTGCCGTGCTGCTGGTCAGCGACGCGCCCTACTATGGCCGCTTCGGCTTCAGCGCCGCGCTGACCCACCGGCTGGAGCTGCCCGGCCCGGTCGAACGCCGCCGCTTCCTCGGCCACGAACTGCGCCCCGATGCCCTGGCCGAGGCAAGCGGCCTGGTGCGGGCGGGCGGCGCATGGCAACCGTTCTTCAACGGAGTCGATCGCTCCCGCGCCAGCGGGGCCGTCGGTCCTGGCGCCGCTGCCCAAACCTCTTTGATCTGACGCGGCAGATCGCGCAAGCTGCCGGCCACGGCACCGGCCATCCTGGAGAGCGAAGGGCCCGGATCGAAGCGGCCCGAAAAAAAGCGGGGAGATTTCGCCATGACCACACCCTGGCCCGACTACGGCGCCATCAGCGGCCCGATCGTGATGATCGGCTTCGGCTCCATCGGCCGCGGCACCCTGCCGCTGATCGAGCGCCACTTCGATTTCGACAGCAGCCGCTTCGTGGTCGTCGCCCCGGACGACGGCGACAAGGCCCTGCTCGACGAGCGCGGCATCCGTTTCATCCACGCGGCGGTGACGCCTGACAACTATCGGGATCTGCTGACGCCGCTGCTGACCGCCGGGGAAGGTCTCGGCTTCTGCGTCAACCTCTCGGTCGACGTCTCGTCGCTCGACATGATGAAGCTGTGCCGCGAGCTCGGCGCGCTCTACATCGACACCGTGGTCGAGCCCTGGGCCGGCTTCTATTTCGACGCCGGCGCCGACCCGGCGGCGCGCACCAACTATGCGCTGCGCCAGACAGTGCGCCGGGAAAAGGCGCGCCAACCTGGCGGCACCACCGCGGTCTCCTGCTGCGGCGCCAATCCGGGCATGGTCTCCTGGTTCGTCAAGGCGGCGCTGCTCAACATTGCCGCCGATACCGGCGTCGACGCCGCCGCGCCGCAGAGCCGCGAGGACTGGGCGCGGCTGATGCAGCGCCTCGGGGTCAAGGGCGTCCACATCGCCGAGCGCGATACCCAGCGTGCCCGCGAGCCGCGGCCGATGAACCAGTTCTGGAACACCTGGTCGGTTGAGGGTTTCATCTCCGAGGGGCAGCAGCCGGCCGAGCTTGGCTGGGGCACCCACGAGACCTGGATGCCCGACAACGCGCGCGGCTTCGACGACGGACCGCAGGCGGCCATCTACCTGCTGCAGCCCGGCGCCGACACCCGGGTGCGCAGCTGGACGCCGACGGCGCAGGCGCAGTACGGCTACCTCGTCACTCACAACGAGGCGATTTCAATCGCCGACTACTTCACGGTGCGCGAGGGCGGTGAGGTGACCTTCCGGCCGACCTGCCACTACGCCTATCACCCGGCCGACGTTGCGGTGCTCAGTCTGCACGAGATGTTCGGGCGCGGCGGCAAGACGCCGGAGGTTCACAAGATCCTCGACGAACACGAGATCATCGACGGCATCGACGAACTCGGCGTGCTGCTCTTCGGCCATGCCAGGAATGCCTACTGGTATGGCTCGCAGCTGTCGATCCGCGAAACCCGCAACCTCGCGCCCTATCAGAACGCGACCGGCCTGCAGGTTTCCTCGGCGGTGCTCGCCGGCATCGTCTGGGCGCTGGAAAACCCCGAGGCGGGGATCGTCGAGACCGACGAGATGGACCACGCGCGCTGCCTCCAGGTGCAGCGGCCCTATCTCGGCCCGGTAACCGGCGTCTACACCGACTGGACCCCGCTTAGCGACCGGCTCGGGTTTTTCCCCGAGGATGTCGACAGCAGCGACCCCTGGCAGTTCCGCAACATCCTGGTGCGCTGAGCCGCGGGCACGGAACCGGCTCAGCCCTCGCGCAGTGCCTTGAAGCGCTGCGCGTTGGGGCAGAAGGACGGCGGCGTGTTGACGGAATCGCGTTCGGCGGCGTCGAGCCAGCGCCGGCAGCTTTCGGTGCGCCCGCAGGCCATGCAGGCGCGCGCGACCGAGGTGAGTGTGGCGCCGCAGCGGTCTTGCGCCAGGCGCACCGGATCGACGCCGCAGCGATTCATCATCCGGCCCAAGAATTTGCTGTGGGTCTCCAGCCGGGCGAGAAATCTCCTCATTGGATTGAACCTCCTGTGAGATCTTCGCCAGTATTGATCTCTTGTCGGAGTCCCGCTTTGCGCTGAATCAATTGGCGGCGCGGCCGCCGCCGGCTTTGGCGCATTCGGTTGGCGCCGGCGCCGGCCGACATGCCGGCGTCATTCCGATCTCACAGAGAACGTCTTTTCTTGGCTTAAAGAAACTATGGAACCTTTCCGCTTGTGGCGGGTTTATTCAATGGACACAGCGAGCGCCTAGAGAGTTTTGGTGAAGCGGTTTGTTCTTGCGGGGGTGCGATTTCCACGCCGACTGGCTGATCCCGCGGTTCTGCGCAGGCCCAACCGAAGGGTTGTTCTGGCGGAGTTCGCCGGGCCGGGGGTTCTGTTGCCCCGCGCCACCGCCAGACTCCCTGGACAAGTGAGTTAGCAATCGAAGGAGAGAGAAATATGTTGCGTAAAATCTTGATGGGTGGCGTTGCCGCCAGCTTTGTCGTTATGAGCAGTGGTGCGGCGAACGCCGTCTTTCTCTACGGAGACGAGATGGACAGGGCCCGGGCGCTGCCGGCGCAGGAGCAGTCTTTCGACGGCTATCTTGCGCGCGAATACCGGGACTTCTTCCTCTTCGAGGCGGACCAGATGTATGACTGGATCGACGCCGATCACTTTGCCGAGAAGGCTCTGGCCGCGGCCGACCGCCAGTCGGTCCAGCCTGAAGATCCCGCGAATTGGGATATCGACGCCGCCCATATGGCGGAGCTGAAAACCGCGCGCGGCGATCTGCTGTCGGCCCTCACCGGGGGTGGCCGGGAAAAGGCGCCGGAGGCCGCGGCGATCGCCCAGGCCAAGTACGACTGCTGGGTCGAGCAACAGGAAGAAGGCCATCAGCCGGCGCACATCGCCGCCTGCAAGGAGGAATTCGGCATTGCCCTCGCCAAGCTGCAGGGTGCCTTGACAGTGGCCGAAGTCGCGCCCGAGCCGGCGCCGGTGCCGGAGACCCGCATGGTGATCGGCGAGGAGCTGGCCAAAGCCGTGCTGTTCTTCCAGTTCGACAAGGCCGATGTGATGCAGGCCGAGCAGGCCAAGATCGACAGCTTCGTGGCCCAGATGAAGGGTCTTCAGGACGTCGTTGTTTTCGTCGAGGGCCATGCCGACCGGGCCGGCCCCAGCGGCTACAATGTCAAGCTGTCCGACGCCCGTGCCGAGGCCGTGAGGGCCGCCCTGATCCGAGAGGGGATCACGGTGGGGGATCTCGAGGAACTGAAGACCGCCGCCAAGGGCGAAAGCGAGCCGGCTGTCGTGACGCCGGACGGCGTTCCTGAGCAGGCCAACCGCCGGGTCGAGATCGTCGCCCGCGGCATGTACGCGGAAGAAGTGCCGGTCAGCCAGTAGTTCCGTTGGACGGACGTCTCTCGACCGCCGTGACGGCAGGCTGAGCGCAGGGTACGACCCGCACCGGGTTGCATTGGCCGGCAGGTTGATGCGGCCCGGTGTTTTTTTCTGGTGTGTGACGGATCATCCAGCTTTTCCGGCGAAGATCCCAGCAGGCATTTCTACTGCATGGACGGCGGATCCTCCGGCTATAATCGACGGCTCGAACAGCGGCGGGATGGATTGGAGGCGGGCCGGGTGTATGCGCGTTGACGCCCTCAGTATCGTCTCCGGAGTCCAAGAGCTTCCGGCGCCAAGCCGCGAAGTCACCGATTTTCTGGAGGCTTGGCGTGCCGCCCGGTCCGGCGCCCTGGTCCCACGCAAGCGGGACTTCGATCCGCTCAACGTGCACCGGCTTCTCCCCTATCTCTGGATCTATCTCTACGACCGGGACGAAGACACCTTCATCTGCCGCCTGGCGGGGGAACAGATCAACGCCGCCTGGGGCTACTCCATCGCCGGACACCTGTCGCAGGACATCTTCGGGCCGCGGGACAACGATGTCATCGTGTCGATCTGGAAGACCATCCTCGACACGCCGCTGGTTCACTACGGCAAGGAAGAGGCGCTTGCCGGCACCAGTCTCTATAACGCCGAGCGGCTGGTGCTGCCGCTGGCCGACGAGTCGGGCGGCATAAACTTCATTCTGGGATTCAGCCGCTATAGCTTCGGCCGCTCGCCGACCGGTCCGCGGTCCGGCCTCGTCGAGAACGCCTATCACATTCTCTGCCGCGATCTCTGAACGCCTTCTCCTCAGGCCGGCGCCGCCGCGGCGTCGCCCCAGGGCGACAGGGGTTCGGTCGCGCCCCAATTTTCGCCTCCCGTCCGCGCCACCCCGGCGGGGCAGGCAAAGGCGTAGGGGTAGGGCGCGCGCCGCGCCGTCACCACCTTGCCGGTGCGGGCCAGGGCGGCCAGGATCGGCGGCGCCAGGCTGTCGTCGGCGATCACTCCGTCGCCGCCGGAAACATCGATACGCGGGTGATGGAAAGCCGCGTCCAGGTCCATGCCGAAGTCGGTGAGGAAGGAGGCGAGCTGCGCCACCGCCGGCATGATCTTGCGCCCGCCGGAGGCGCCGAGGGCGAAGCGCCCGCCGCCCGCCTCGCCGATGAGGGGGCAGACGTTCATCAGGCAGCGCTTGCCGGGGGCCAGCGAGTTGGGCCTGCCCGGTTCCGGATCGAACCACATGATGCCGTTGTTGAGCAGCAGGCCGGTGGCAGGCGACACCACCCGCGACCCGAAGGCCGACAGCAGGGTCTGGGTCACCGCGATCATGTTGCCGTCGCCGTCGACCACGGAGAAGTGCGTCGTGCAGGCCGGCGCGCGTGGGTCCTCGTTGTCGCCGTCGTTCTCCAAGCGCCGCGCGTAGGCGGCATTCAGCGCCGCGGCATAGGCGGCATAGGCGGCGCCGTCGGGCCGGGCGCCCGGCGTGAAGCCGTTTTCCAATTTTGAGAAGACGTCGGCGATGGTCGGCCCGGCGGTGAGGTGCGGCGTCACGTGCAGCCGCGCGGCGCGGTAGGCGAAGCTCAATGGTTCCTGCCACACCGCCTGGTAGGCGTTGAGGTCGGCGAGGCGCAACGCCCCGCCCTTGGCCTCGACGTCCTTTGCCAGGGCCGCCGCCAGGTCGCCGTCATAGAGCGCGCGCGGGCCGTCGTCGGCGATCGCCTGCAGGCTCGGCGCCATGGACGACATGTCGATGCGCTGGTCGGAGAGCGCGGTCCAGTTGGCGATCTTCGGCCACCGGCCGTCCTCCAGGAAGCGCGCGGCGGCGTCCGCATCGCGGGCCAGGGAACGCGCGGCGCCGGCGATCAGCAGGGCCACGTACCAGTCGACCTGAAAGCCTTCCTTGGCCAGCGTCACCGCCGGTTGCACCAGGTCCTTCCAGGGCAGGCGGCCATAGCGTTCGTGGGCCTTGCCGAGGCCGTCGACCAGGCCCGGCACGGCGACCGACGTGGCGCCCAAGACGTTGCGGTCGCCTTCGACCTCTTTCCAGGGGAAAAGATCGCCGCTGGAATCGCGCCCGGTCAGCGGGAAGTCGGCGGGGTCGAGCCCCGCCGGCGCGCGCATGCCGTAGAACAGCGCCTCGGCGCGGCCCTCCGCCGCGTGCCACAGCATCGCCGCGCCACCGCCCGCCGGCCCGCTCATCCAGGGCTCGACCACGCCGATGGCGAAGGAGGTGGCGACGGCCGCATCCACCGCGGTGCCGCCGGCCGCCAGCACCTCGGCGCCGATCTCCGCCGCCCGGCGGTGCTGCGCGGCAACGATGCCGTGCGCTGAACGGGCCGCCGGCTTGCGGGTGATCTGGGCGGCGGAAAAGGCGGGCATGGTGAAGGGGCTCCGTGGGACTGCGGCGCTACGCGATCTCAAATAAACCTTACAGGCTTGTCACCCCTTCCCCAACACATCGTAGAGCGTCAGCGCGATGACCTGCGTCGCCTTGTGCAGGTCGGCCAGCGGCAGGCGCTCGTCGGCGCGGTGGGCTTCCTCGATACTGGCTATGCTACTCACTTTGCACGGAACGGAGGATTGGCATGCTATAGTAGGGAGAGGATTTTGGTTGCGCGAGCGGGCGCAATATTTCATTTAATAGTTGTAGTCTTTGCGGGCATGCAGGGCAACAACCTCAGTAGAGGATAGCTTGACTCAAGCAACAGCTAAGAGACGATCCCGAGCCAAGACGCAGTCCCTGACGTTTGAGGTTAGTGCAGGCCTCAAGCGTGTCATTGGCCGTGACCTCATTACGGATGATGAGGTTGCGATCTTCGAGCTTGTAAAGAACTCATTCGACGCAGAGGCAACTCGCGTCCAGCTCTACTTTGACGATGACAGGATTCTGATCGTTGATAACGGCGAGGGAATGTCGGATGACGACATCATCAACAAGTGGCTGCTTGTTGCATACTCTTCGAAACGCCATGCAGACTATGACTTTCGGGATAGGATAAGTTCTCACCGGCACTTTGCAGGAAGCAAAGGCATTGGGCGGTTCTCGTCGGATCGGCTTGGGCACTCCCTGCGCCTTATGTCACGGTCCAAGGGACGGGCCAAAACTGTTCACCAAGTCGCAATTGATTGGGATAAGTTTGAAGAGGACGAGCGGAAGGAGTTCGTCCAAATTCCCGTAGAGTATTCTACGCGATCTGATTTTGACCTCCCAAGTGGTGTAAAGGAACCTAGGTCAGGAACTGTGCTTGAGGTTTCCGGCTTGCGCGTCATTTGGGACCGTGAAAAATTGCTCGCCCTAAAGGCATCGCTCGCGAAAATCATAAATCCATTCGGAGCCAAATCGGATGACTTTCGAATGGAGGTGATTGCCCCTAGAGAAAAGGACGAAGACAGGCGCATTCGTCGGGAGCATGCGGACAGAGTGCGCTCTGGAGAGATCGAAGACAATGCGAGTTTCCTACAGGTAGTGAATGGGCCAATAGAGAACTTTATTTTTGAAACGCTGAAAGATAAGACGACCTTTATAGAGGTTGGTTTGGCTGCGGATGGGGACACGATCGAAACTTCACTACATGATAGGGGGGAAGAAGTTTACCGGATCCAAGAGCCCAATACATATCAGCACCTTAAGGGCTCCGGTTTCCAATGCACAATATTCTACCTCAACCACTCTGCGAAGCTCACTTTCGCTCACCGCATGGGAGTTCCGTCCGTTCAATTTGGCTCTGTTTTCCTCTTCCGGAACGGCATTCGCGTCTATCCGTTTGGGGAACAGCACGATGATACGCTAGCTATAGATCGGCGTAAGCAACAAGGGCAGCGCCGCTTTCTTGGCACTCGCGACATTATTGGAAGAATCAACGTTTCGGGCGATGAAAAGCACTTCATCGAGGCGACCAGCCGCAATCAGGGACTTGTTCGAACTGCGGCCTACTTGGACTTGGTCGATTGTTTCTGGGAAAAGTGCCTTAGGCGCTTAGAGCGGTACGTTGTCGGTGTCTCATGGCCTGATCCTGGTGAAAAAAATGCGAGTGATCTATCGCGCCTCCTGAGCGCACCAGGAAGGTCACGCGTCACCGAAGTTGTTGCACAGCTTGCACGATCCAAAAGGGTTGAACTTCTCCATTATAGCCCCAATCTCGTGCAACTTCTCGATGAGAAGGCTGATGAGTTTGAGGGGAGCCTTAAATCAATACGCGCAGTTGCTGAAAAAGCAGAAGATGCCATTTTACTCGACCGAATAGCCAAGGCGGAAAAGAGATTCCACGAACTGCAAAAGGCCGAGGAGGAAGCGCGCGCGCAGGCAGAGGGAGAGAGAAAGGCGCGGGTCGAAGCAGAGGCTCGCGTGAAAGGGATCGCATCGGAGCTTAAGGTAGTTGAAGAGGCTCTATCAGAAGAGAGAAAGCGCTCACTTTTCTTGGCATCATTGTCAAATCAAGACCTTGAAACGGTACAGAATATTCATCACCAGATCGTCATATACGCCAGCGGAATTGATCAGGTCCTTAGCAGGCATCTTCAGTCATTTCAGCGAGGAGATGCAATGGATGGAGAAGACGTTTCTGCCATGCTCTCAGATTTGGTGTTCCGCAATAGGAAAGTGCTATCGGCTGCGCGTTTTGCGACCAAGGCTAACTTCAGGCTGGAGTCAGATTTTATTGAGGAGGACCTTTCCGAGTTCTTCGTTCAGTACATTGAAGATGTAGCGCCTATCTTCACTAGTGGGAGTATCAGGATTTCCGCATCGAGTGACGGGATTCCGTTCATTCGCAGGTTTCGGCCAATTGAGGTTTCGATGATTATCGACAACCTTGTCAACAATTCACAAAAGGCTCGCGCCAGCAAGATTGAGTTTAGGCTCTCGTTTCAGAAGAAGGACAAGGCGCTTCACATCGAGGTTGAGGACAATGGCCGCGGGCTATCCTCAAAGATTGAAGAGGCAGATCGAATATTTGAAAAGGGCGTTACGACCACTAGAGGTTCGGGACTTGGCCTCTACCATATTAGGCAGATTCTCGGTGCGATGGGGGGGAGTATCACCGTCGAACCCAAGGACCGAGGAATCCAGTTTGAAATCACGGTGGTCTAATGCGCTTAGACTTCAATGCCCTTTGGTTCGATGATCAGCCAGATGCAATCAGGGATGCGGAGGAATCGCTTCGCCCAATGCTATTAGACCTTGGGTTCGACCTTCAGGTGAATGCATTCACAGACTTTTCCGACGCAGATTTTCTTGATCGCGCTCTCCGTCAAGGGGCTGATGAGTGGGACATTGACCTAATTTTGTTGGATTTTGATTTGGGGCAGGGCTTAGAATTCCGCGGTTCGGATTTCGCAGTCACAATACGCCAGCAGTTTCCGCATAAGGAAATCGTATTCTATAGCGGCCACGGAGCTGGTATTCCGGCACTCCGCGAAGCACTCTATCAAAGTGGAATTGATGGAGCGTTTCCAGCAATGCGTGATCAGTTGGTTGATCAAGCCTTCGATATTATACAGAACCTCATCAAGAAAGTAGTCGATCTTGACCATATGCGTGGCATTGTGATGGCCGAGACGAGTGAGCTGGATGATTTGATTGGCGACTGCTTAGTCGTCGCTCATGCCCATATGGATGATACTGGAAAAGCCAGTATCCGGAAGTATATCGCTGATAAGCTTGGTCGATCATTGAAGAGCAATACCAATAAGGTCGCAGCTCTCCACAAAGGGATCGCGTTTGAAGACCTCCAAGCTCTGGCCCCTCAGATTTTTTCTAGTTACTTCCAGCGCCTTGCACTCCTGAAGGTGCTACGAGCGCTCGGTTGGGATGGCGAAAGCGAGCACTCAGCCAAAGTGCAGCTATTAGACCAATATAAACCGGACGTGGCGGACCTAAGGGATGTCTTGGCACATGCAAAGCTAATTAAAGATGGGAGAGAAAAGGTTCTGCGAGGTGCCAATGGTCGAGATATCTCAGATGATGATATGATCACGATTCGGGCGGCAATCCTTCGACATCGGAGCAATATGCAAGCGATTCAAATAGCGCTTCAGGAATTGATCAAGACCGCCTAGCGGAGGCAGATAAGCCTGACTGACGGCGTCTATTTCACTCTGGCAGATATTCTAGAAGGCATATCCCTAGCAGCTCTGCTAGCAACGGGGGAACCGCATTTGCTACTTGCGTGAATCGTGGCACTTCACTACGACGTAAATCTCCCCCAGTTGTGTACTTTCCTTTAAACTCGAACCAGTCGGGGAATGTTTGAAGCCTCGCATTCTCGCGCACGGTCAGGGTGCGTGGCTCGCTGTAGTGCAGCAAATCATCGGGCATACTTGTAATCGTAGGGGCTGGTTTTCTCGGGTCGAGTACTCTGATAGCTTGTTTCTGAATGCCAAAGCTTTCACGAAGATCGCGGGGTATCGACGTGTTGAGGTGCTGGTGTTCCAAACAGTAGTCAATGATCTCTGAAAATCGCTCGACAATGTGCGGGCGATGGCGTGCAAGTCGGGTGTCCGAGGGGTTTGAATCAAATCCATCCCGCATCGCAGTTTGGAACGCGGTCCTGGGCTTCTTGTATCCGATTGCCGCATAGCCTTTGCTGTCAGGACATTCGATCTCCCCATTCCTATGAAGCTCTAGGTCGGAAAGGGCCGACCTAGAACTCGGGCGAAGCGGAAATCCTCGGCCTAGTAAGAAATCCTTCTTGCGCTTTTTTAACAGGACAAACGGATCTTTTCGCGGCCACGGCCGCTCGATGTTTTTACGGAGTGCAATTAGGAAATATCGGGGGCGCTTTTGCGGTACTCCATAAGTAGACGCTCGTAGCATACGGGAAAAGACAATGTAGTTGGGTTCAAGGGCATGAACCAAGCGTTCGGAATAGTTCGTAGTGGTGCCGCTTGAAGCACCACTTGCAAAACTACTGGTTATTCCGCGAACATTTTCCAGCAAGACCATATCTGGCTCTAGTGCGTGGACCAGTTTCAAGTATGCATTGACAAGCTTGTTTCGAGGATCTCGAGGATTGCGTTTGCCGGCACTAGAGAATCCTTGACAGGGTGGCCCGCCAGCCAGCAGATCGACGCGCCCCCTAATCCTTGCAAACTTGCTTTGGTGATTTTCAATAAACTCGTTGATATCAAGTGGGGCCTGCGGCAGCCAACTAGGCCAATCGTGTCGGTACCGCGAGTCCTCCTGAAGAAAGTTTGCTTTCAGCGTTTCAAATGCAAACTTGTCTTTTTCGATAGCAAAGAGGCACTGCCAACCTGCGCGCATTAGCCCTAGGCTAAGCCCGCCGCACCCTGCGAATGCGTCTATGAATATAGGTGGGCGGGAAGGCCCCGAGTTTAGAAGGGTCGCACTGTTTAGGTAATCTGGTACTTGTAACACACCAAGGCATTCCCACCGAATCGACCGAAGGACATACTAGTCAAATTCGTGAGTCGTGCCAGATTCTTTTTTTGCAGGCCCCAAGAAAGCTGACAACCTTCTGAAAACCGCTGCTTCGTCTTTTGTTTCGCACTCCCAGATGACCAAAGAGGCCCATCCCAGGTCCATGAGGCGCTTGATATTTCTCTTGTCCCGAGCCTTGTTGCCCTCAAGTTTGTCTTTCCAATACCGTGATCTCGTCTTTGGAATGTGAGCGACAGTGCAGCCCTTGTGGTGGTGCCAAAAGCAACCGTGTACAAATATGACCTTCTTCCGTCCAGTGAAGACCAAATCTGGCCGCCCGGGGAGTTTGTAGCCATGGACTCGGTACCTATAGCCAGCGGAATGTAGTAGACGACGAACAATAAGCTCCGGATGTGTGTCTTTGCCGCGAATTTTGGCCATATGCGCGCTGCGCAATTCGGGTGTCAGTGGGTCGGCCACCTGACTCACGCCTCGCTCATCAAATCATAGAGCGTCAGCGCGATGACCTGCGTCGCCTTGTGCAGGTCGGCCAGCGGCAGGCGCTCGTCGGCGCGGTGGGCGTTGGCCTGCTCGATGCTGTGCGGGCCGGCGCCGTAGAGCACGGTCGGGATTCCCGACGCCGTGTAGTGGCGCGCGTCGGTGTAGAGCGGCACGCCCTTGGACTTCACCGGCTCGCCCATGATTTCCGTGGCGCGCGCGACGAGACGCGCGGTCAGGTCCTCGCCGCCGTCGAGCGGCATCAGCGGCGCGGACAGCAGGATGCGCCGGATTCTGACGGTGATGCCCTCGAAGGCCGCCGCCGCCTTCTCGATCAAGGCCTTCAGCTCGGCCTCGGCCGCTTCGGGCTTTTCCTCGGGGATCATGCGGCGGTCGAGGCGGAAGGTGACCTTGTCGGGCACCACGTTGGTATTGATGCCGCCCTCGATGAGGCCGACGGTGCACTGCGGGCTGCCGATGCCCTCGATCTCAGACACCTTGGCGGCGAGACCCTTGCGCCAGTCGTAGAGCGCGCTCAGAATCGCGGTGGCGGCCTCCAGGGCGTCGTGGCCGGTGTAGGGCATGGCGGCATGGGCCGATTTGCCGGACACCGTCACCTCCAGGTGCAGGCAGCCGTTGTGGGCGGTCACCACGTTGTAGGAAAAGCCGGCGCCGATCGAGAGGTCGGGCTTGGAGATGCCCTGGTCGATGAGCCAGCGCGGGCCGATCTCGCCGCCGGCCTCCTCGTCGTAGGTGAAGTGCAGCTCGACCGTGCCGTTCAGCTTGGCGCCGGCCTTCACCGCCGCGTCGAGGGCGATGAGCGCGTAGGTGTAGGTGGCGATGTCCGACTTGGAGACGGCGACGCCGCGGCCGTACATCCAGCCGTCGGCGATCTCGGCGCCGTAAGGGTCCCTGGTCCAGCCTTCGCCCGGCGGCACCACGTCGCCGTGGGCGTTGAGCGCGATCACCGGACCGTCGCCGAACCGGCGCCGCACCACCAGGTTGGTGGCGGAAATCATGCCGGCGGCCTCCACGGTATCGCGCGGCACGGGGTGGCGCTCGATCTCGAAGCCGAGGCCTTCCAGCAGCGCCGCGACGTGCTCGGCGTGGGCCTGGCAGTCGCCCGGCGGGTTGTCAGAGGGCACCTTCACCAGCTCCGCCAGGAAACGGGTCTCGGCGTCTTGCTCGGCTTCCAGCTTGCTCAGGATGTCGGCTACGGGATCGCTCATGGTCTTGGGTCTTTCTTCCAGTGGGGCTGTCGCTATGACAGCAGGGACTGCGCCGCCTGGCGATGGTGCCGGCGCAGTTCATCGAGATCGAGGCCGGGCAGGGCGCCGTCCTCGACGATCCAGCGGCCCCGCACCATGACCCGGTCGGCCGTGGCGCCGCCGCAGAGCACCAGGGCGGCCAGAGGGTCGCCGGCGCCGGAGTGGCGCAGTGCGTCGAGGCGGCAGAGCGTGAGGTCGGCCTCGGCGCCGGCCTCCAACCGGCCGAGGTCGGGGCGCCCGAGACACGCCGCCGAGCCTTCAGTGGCCCAACGCAGGGCGTCGAGGTGGGAGATCTTCTCTGCGCCCTGCGCCAGGCGCTGCAGCAGAAAGGCCTGGCGTACCTCGCCCAGCAGGTCGGAGCCGTCGTTGCTGGCCGAGCCGTCGACGCCGAGCCCGACCTGGAGGCCGGCGGCCTCCAGCGCCGGTACCCGGCAGGTGCCGGAGGCCAGGATCATGTTGGACGAGGGGCAGTGGCAGACGCCGACCCGGTGCTTGCCGAGGCGCTGGATCTCCGGGTCTGAGAACCAGATGCCGTGCGCCAGCCAGGTCTTGCCGTCCAGCCAGCCGACGTCTTCCAGATAGTCGACCGGGGTGCAGCCGAAGGCCGCGCGGCACCAGTCTTCCTCGTCGCGGGTCTCGGCCAGGTGGGTGTGCAGGCGCAGATCGTGCTCGGCGGCCAGGGCCGCGGCGGCGCGCATGAGGTCGCGGGTGACCGAGAACGGCGAGCAGGGCGCCAGGGCGATCTGGATCATGGCGCCGGGTCCGGCCTGGTGGTAGCGGGCGACGAGGCGCTCGCTGTCGGCCATGATGGCGTCCTCGCGCTGCACCACACGGCGCGGCGGCAGGCCGCCGTCGTCCTCCGACAGCGACATGGAGCCGCGGGTGAAGACCGCGCGGAGGCCCAGCCGCTCGGCTTCCTCGACCTGGATGTCGATGGCGTCCTCGAGGTTCTCGGGGAAGACATAGTGATGGTCGCTCACCGTGGTGGCGCCGGAGAGCGCCAGCTCGGCCAGGGCCAGGCGCGTCGCCAGGCGGTGCGCCTCGGGCGTCAGCCCGGCCCAGATCGGGTAGAGCGCTTTCAGCCAGGGAAACAGCGGCTTGTCGAGCGCCGGCGGGCAGGCGCGGGTGAGGGTCTGGTAGAAATGATGGTGGCTGTTGATGAGGCCGGGCAGCAGCACATGCTGTGCCGCATCAAAGCTATCGAAGTCCTTGGTTTCGGGTGTCCTGTCCGCGGCCACCAGTTCGGCGATCTTGCCGCCGCGCACGACCACGCCGCCGGCGGCCTCGCGCGGCCCGAAGACGGCCAGAGGACGCTTGATCCAGAGGGCGCGCGCTGGTGCCGTCATCGGTCGACGCTCAACGACCTGAGTTGTTGGGGCCGAGGCTGTCAGGGTCGAGGTTCTCGAGGAAATCGAGGAACACCTGGGCCGCCGTCTCGGCGTCCTCGCCGGTGATGCTTTCGAGCGGATTGTGGCTGATGCCGCCGCCGCAGCGCACGAACAGCATGGCGATCGGACAGAGCGCCGAGAGCGCCATGGCGTCGTGGCCGGCGCCGCTGGGCAGGCGCAGCGCCCGCAGCCCCTGGCGCCCGATGGCCTTGTCCAGGTGATCCATCAGCGTCGGGTCGCAGGCCACGGCGCCTTCCGAGTAGAGCAGCTCGATGCCGAACTCCAGGCCGCGGCGCGTGGCGATGGCGGCCAGGATCTCCTTCAGCTCGGCGACGGCAGCTTCGCGCTGGCCATTCTCCGGCGCGCGGATATCGATGGTGAAGGTGACGCGCCCGGGAATCACGTTGATGGCGCCGGGCGCCGCCTCCAGCCGCCCGACGGTGGCCACCAGGCCCTCCTCGGCGGCGGCGCGCCGCTCGATGGCGGCGATCATCTCCGCCGCGCCGGCCAGCGCATCTTTCCGCAACCCCATCGGCACCGTGCCGGCGTGGCCGGCGATGCCCGTCACCGTGACCGAAAAGCGGCTGGCGCCGTTGATGGCGGTCACCGTGCCGACCGGCAGGTGTTCGGACTCCAGCACCGGCCCCTGCTCGATATGCACTTCGACGAAGGCCAGGACGTCTTCCGGCTTGCGGGCCTCCGCGGCGATGGCCGAGGGATCGCAACCGAAGTGGATGAGCGCGTCTGAAAGACTGGTTTCCTCGGCGTCGGTGACCGAGAGTGCCGCGGGATCGAAGGTGCCGGCGATGGTGCGCGAGCCCGACAGCGTGGTCGGGAAGCGCACGCCCTCCTCGTCGCCGAAGGCCACCACCTCGATGGCGTAGGGCAGACGCTTGCCGCGCGAGTCGAGCTCGGCGATGCAGGCGATGGGCAGGGCGACGCCGAGGTTGCCGTCGTAGGCGCCGGCGTCGCGCACGGTGTCGATGTGCGAGCCGGTGACGAGCGTCCGGGCGCCCGGCGTTGCCGCCTCGTAGCGGCCGACCACGTTGCCGATGGCGTCGAGGCGCGCCGCCATGCCGGCCGCGCGCATGGCGGTCATCACCGCTTCGGCGCAGGCCTTGTGCTCGGGGCTCAGGAAGACACGGGTCAGATTCTCCGGATCCTCGCTGAAGCGGGCCCAGCCGTCGACCATCGCCTTGATCCAGGGTCCCGTGCCGGCCAGGGGTTTCGTCGCGACGGTCATGACAACATCTCCTTCAGGCGCAGCAGGGCGATGCGCTCTATCTGTTCCAGCGCGGCGGTGAATTCCGACGCCTGGTCGTTCTTCAGGCGGCGCTCGAAGGCTGCGAGGATCTCCTCTTTCGAGCGGCCCTTTACCGCCATGATGAAGGGCATGCCGAAGGTGGCCTTGTAGCGCTCGTTGAGCGCCGCGAACCGATCGCGCTCGGCATCGCTCAGCAGGTCGAGGCCGGCCGAAGCCTGCTCATCGGTCGAGTCGGCGGTCAGCTTTCCGGCCTGGGCGAGGCGTCCCGCGAGATCGGGATGGGCCTCGATCAAGGCACGCTTCTGCGCCGCGCTGCCACGGCGCAGGGCCGCCACCAGGACCTGGTGCAATGCCGCGGCGGATTCGATCTCGGCCGGCAGGCCGGCGTCGTAGGCGGCCCCGGCGACCCAGGGCGAGTGCTCGAAGACGCCGCCGAAGCGGGCGACGAAGGCCGCCCGGTCCAGGGTGGTGACACTCTGCGGCGACTCGGTCAAGGCTTGCGGCCTCCGACCGCGTGCTGGGCATGCCAATGGCGCGCGATGTCGATGCGCCGCGCCGGCCAGACAGCCTCGTGCGACATCACGTAGTCGAGGAAGCGCGCCAGCGCCGCGGCGCGGCCGGGCCGCCCGGTCAGGCGGCAATGCAGACCGACCGACAGCATCTTCGGTGCCCCGGCCTGGCCTTCCGCGTAGAGCAGATCGAAGGAGTCCTTCAAGTAAGTGTAGAACTGGTCTCCGGAATTGAAACCCTGGGGCGTGGCGAAGCGCATGTCGTTGGAATCGAGCGTATAGGGCACGATGAGGTGCGGCCCCTTGGGGCCTTCGACCCAGTAGGGCAGGTCGTCGGCATAGGAATCGGCGGAGTAGAGGAAACCGCCTTCCTCCATCACCAGATCCAGACTGTGGACCGAGGAGCGGCCGGTGTACCATCCGAGCGGGCGCTCGCCGGTCACTTCCTCGTGGATGCGGATCGCCTCGTTCAGGTGCCGGCGCTCTTCTTCCTTGGCGAAGTCCTTGTATTCGATCCACTTGAGACCGTGCGAGGCGATCTCCCAGCCGGCCTTCCGCATGGCGGCGACGGCGGCGGGATTGCGCTGCAGGGCGGTGGCCACGCCGTAGACCGTGACCGGAACGCCGGCAGCGGTGAACAGGCGGTGCAGGCGCCAGAAACCGGCGCGGCTGCCGTATTCGTAGATCGATTCCATGTTCATGTGACGCTGGCCGGGCCAGGGCTGGGCGCCGACGATTTCCGAGAGGAAACCCTCGGAAGCGGCATCGCCGTGAAGAATGCAGTTTTCGCCGCCTTCTTCGTAGTTGATGACGAACTGCACGGCGATGCGGGCGCCGCCGGGCCACTGCGGGTCGGGGGGCGTTTCCCCGTACCCCATGAGATCGCGCGGATAATCGCCTGTCATGATCTTCGTCACCCCCTCTCAAGCCCGTCAGGCCGGTCGCATGCCGGCATGAGTCCCATTTCATAGTAGTGCAGACAAGGCGGGCTCAACTTGCATGTTTTTTTTGAAAGTGCTTCTGGAGCGAGTAGTCTTCCGTTTCCGGCCACAGCGCAGGACAATAAGCCAACTCATCAGGCGACCGGCAAGGCGCTTCAAGGATCCCAGTCATGAAGGGTCCGCCTGCCAAGGGCAAGAACAGCCCGGTTTGACCGGCCCAGTTGGACCGGCCCGGTCGGATCGCACAGGGCAGCCGGATGAGGCGGACGGGATAAGGCAGGTCGCGAGGGGTTCGATATGGCCGGCAATGACGCCAGTGGTTCAGGCAGGCTGACCACCCATGTGCTGGATACCGCGGGCGGACGCCCGGCGGCGGGCATTCGCATCGAGGTCTACCGCCTGAAGGGCACGGCCCGCGATCGCCTGTCCACGCTTGAAACCAACGCCGACGGCCGCTGCGACGGGCCGGTGCTTGAAGGCGCCGATTTCAGTCCCGGCAGCTACGAGCTGATCTTCCATGTCGCCGACTACTTTCGCGCCGCGGGGGTGGCCCTGACGACGCCGGCCTTCCTGGATGTGGTGCCGATCCGTTTCGGCGTGGCCGAGGCGGGGCAGCATTACCACGTGCCGCTGCTGATTTCGCCCTACGGCTATTCCACCTACCGGGGCAGCTGAGATCATGCGCCGCGAGATTCAATTCCTGCTGGATGAAACGCCGCGCCGTCTTTCTAACATCGATCCGACCATGACCGTGCTCGACTACCTGCGTCAGGTCGAGCACCTGACCGGCACCAAGGAAGGCTGCAACGAAGGCGACTGCGGGGCCTGCACCGTGGTGGTGGCGCGCCCGCGCGGCGACAGACTGCACTACCAGGCGGTCAATGCCTGTATCCAATTCGTCGGCAGTCTGGACGGCTGCCAGCTGATCACCGTCGAACACCTGGCAAAGCAGGGCCGCCTGCACGCGGTGCAGGAAGCGATGGTCGAGTGCCACGGTTCGCAGTGCGGATTTTGCACGCCGGGTTTCGTCATGTCGCTTTTCGCTATGACCCGCGATCACGAAAGCCGGCCCGACGAAACGACGATCGACGACGTGCTGGCGGGCAACCTCTGCCGCTGCACCGGCTATGCTCCCATCGTCCGCGCCGCGCAGCAGGCTTATGAACTGGGGCCGCGCGACGACGCCTTTGCCGCGGCGGAGGCCGAGACGGCGCGGCAACTGCGCGCCCTGGAGGACCGGGAAACGCTGGAAGTCGGCGAGGCTTCGGGGCAGCGCCGCTTCTTTGCCCCGGCGACCATCGAGGATCTGGCGGCGCTCTGCGTGCAGTGTCCCGAGGCGACGCTCACCGCCGGCTCCACCGACGTCGGGCTGTGGGTGACCAAGGCCATGAAGCGGCCTCAGACGGTGATCTACCTGGGCCGCGTGGCCGAACTGGCGCGGATCGAGGAAACCGAAACCGGCATCGAGATCGGCGCCGGCGTCACCTACAGCGACGCCATGGCGCTGCTGTCGCGGCACTATCCCGATATGGGCGAGGTGATCCGGCGCCTCGGCTCGGTGCAGATCCGCAATTGCGGAACTCTCGGCGGCAACGTCGCCAACGGTTCGCCGATCGGCGATTCGCCACCACTGCTGATCGCCGCCGGGGCGACGCTGAATCTGCGCAAGGGCGCCGAGCGGCGCGCGCTGCCGCTCGAGAATTATTTCATCGACTACGGCAAGCAGGACCGCGCGCCGGGCGAATTCGTCGAAAGCGTGAGCCTGCCGCTGCCGGCACCCGGCTCCGTGTTCCGCGCCTACAAGGTCTCCAAGCGCTTCGACCAGGACATCTCCGCGGTCCTGGCCGCGTTCAGTCTGCGGATCGATAACGGCAAGGTTCAAGCGGCGCGCCTCGCCTATGGCGGGCTGGCCGCCACACCCAAGCGAGCGGCGGCGGCGGAAGCGGCGCTGGCCGGCGCCGAGTGGAATGAAGCCGCGGTCGCCAGGGCGATGGCGGCCTTGACCGAGGATTTTCAGCCGATCACCGACTGGCGCGCCAGCGGCGAATACCGAATGAAGGCGGCGCGGAACCTGCTGCGGCGCTGTTTTATCGAGACAACGTCTCCGGCGAGCCCGACCAGGCTCGTCGGGCAGGGAAGGTTTGCCAGATAACCGAGGCGGGCCGGCGCCCAAAAAAGCGATAACGCAGCCGCCGGCACACAAGAGGGGGAATTTAGCATGACCACGCAAGTAGCCGGCACCCGGGAAGGGGTGTGTCCGAAGCGCCTTTTTGCGGCCCGTGCGCCGTCATAAGCCGCTTCGGCGACGGCAAAGATCGTCAAGATTTCCGGTCCAACGAACCTTAAGCGGTCGCGCTGGCTCGACCGAAGCCGCCGATCGGAAGCGGCAAGAGCTCATGACCGCCAACAAGGAGAACAATCGGTATGGCTGATACTTCCATAGGGACAGCGGCGCAGCTGCGCGATCCGAACTACACGCCGGCGCTGCACAAGGCGGTCCCGCTGGGTATCCAGCACGTCCTGGCCATGTTCGTTTCGAACGTGACACCCGCGATCATCGTGGCGGGTGCCGCCGGGTTCGGTTTTGGCTCCAACTCGCCGGACTTCCCCGAGTTGATCTACATGATCCAGATGAGCATGGTCTTCGCCGGGGTCGCGACGCTGTTCCAGACCATCGGTTTCGGGCCGATGGGCGCGCGCCTGCCGATCGTGCAGGGCACCTCCTTCGCCTTCCTGCCGATCATGATTCCGCTGGTCGCCGGCAGGGGCGTCGACGCCATGGCCGGCCTGATGGGCGGCGTGCTCATCGGCGGCCTCTTTCAAGGCAGCCTCGGCCTGATCATCAACAAGATCCGCTTCGCCCTGCCGCCGCTGGTGACCGGGCTGATCGTGACGATGATCGGACTGGCGCTGGTCAAGGTCGGCATCCAATACGCCGCGGGCGGCGTTCCGGCCATCGGCACGCCCGACTATGGCAGCCTGACCAACTGGTTCGTGGCGTCGGTCGTCGTCGTCGTCACCCTTGGCTTGAAGTTCTTCACGCGCGGCATGATGTCGATCTCGGCGGTGCTGATCGGTCTGATCGTGGGCTATCTGGTGGCCTTGGCCCTCGGCATGGTGAATTTCGACAACGTCGGCCGCGCGGCCAGTTTCGCCCTGCCGGACCCGCTGCATTTCGGGCTGGAATTCCAGTTCGCCGCCATCGTCGGCTTCTGCTTCATGGGCGTGGTCTCGGCCATCGAAACTGTCGGCGACGTCTCGGGCATCACCAAGGGCGGTGCCGGCCGGGAGGCGACTGGCGAAGAGCTGTCGGGCGCCACCTATGCCGACGGCTTCGGATCGGCGATCGCGGGCCTCTTCGGCGGCCTGCCCAACACGTCCTTCAGCCAGAATGTCGGCCTTGTCGCCATGACCGGCGTGATGAGCCGCCATGTCGTCACCTTCGGTGCGATCTTCCTGATCCTGGCCGGGCTGGTGCCGAAAGTCGGCGCGGCCATCGCGACGGTGCCGATCGAGGTTCTGGGCGGCGGCGTGATCGTGATGTTCGGCATGGTTGTCGCCGCCGGCATCTCGATGCTGTCCGACGTCGACTGGAACCGCCGCAACATGGTGATCTTCGCCATCGCGCTGTCGGTCGGTCTCGGCCTGCAACTGGAACCGGCGGCGGTGCAGCATCTGCCCGATACCCTGCGCGTTCTGACTACCAGCGGCCTGCTTCCCGCGGCGGTGATCGCCATCGTGCTGAACCTGGTGCTGCCGCAGGAACTGACGGGTGAGGCGACCGAAGAGGTCTCGGGGGGCCATGCCGGCCATAGCAGCGGCTCGCTGCCGCACGACTGACAGACCGCTCCCGCCCGGGGCCCGGGCGGAAGCAGCAAACCGGATCGGAAGGGAAAGCCCTATGTTGTATCGCCTCTTGCCGCAGCGCGTTGCCGGTACCGGCGCGGTTGGCGGTCTCCGCCAGCCTCGGCGCGACGTTGTCCGTCGGTGGTCGGTAAAGCGCGGCGGCGCTGCCCGGCGCGCCGCGGCACCTGCCGCCCACGGCCCGGCCGCTGCCGATGACCGGCTTGTTTCGGGTGGCCTTCCTTGCGATCCTTTTGCCTGCGATCCTTTCGGAGGAACCCGTGCAAGCGGTCGAACAGAGGCAAGCGGGACAGCGAGCCGATAGGGGAGCGTGACCAGCATGCGAGAGATGATCAAAGGCGGCGTGCGGACGCCCCGGCAACACGACAGCGGCCATAAGCACGTGGCCGGCACCGCGGCTTATGTCGACGACCTGGCCGAGCCGCAAGGGCTGCTGCATGTCTGCCTCGGCCTCTCCACCGTTGCCCATGCCCGCCTCGGCCGCGTCAACCTCGATGCGGTCCGGGCCGCGCCGGGCGTGGAGCTGGTCCTGACGGCGGAGGATATTCCGGGCGAGAACGATATCAGTCCGACCCACCGTCACGACGAGCCGATCCTCGCCGAAGAAGAGGTCGTCTACGCCGGCCAGCCGATCTTCGCGGTGGCCGCGGCGACCCGCGAGCAGGCGCGCCAGGCGGTGCGGCTGGCCGAGATCGACTACGCGCCTCTGCCGGCGGTGCTCGACTACGCCGCGGCCAAGGCGCGCGGCGAGATGGTGACCGAACCCATGACCCTCTCGCGGGGCGACGCGGTCGCGGCCCTGGCCGCGGCACCGCGGCGCATCAAGGGGCAGATGGCCATCGGCGGGCAGGAGCACTTTTACCTCGAGGGCCAGATTTCCCTCGCCGTCCCGGGCGAGGACGACGAGGTCGCGGTGACCTGCTCGACCCAGCACCCGACCGAGATCCAGACCATGATCGCCGGGGCGCTGGCCGTGCCGGCCAATGCGGTGACGACCGAGGTGCGGCGCATGGGCGGCGCCTTCGGCGGCAAGGAAACGCAAGGCAACGTCTTCGCCGTGATCGCGGCGCTGGTCGCCAAGAAGACCGGGCGCGCCGCCAAGCTGCGCCCCGACCGCGACGACGACATGGTGATCACCGGCAAGCGCCACGACTTCCTGGTCGACTACGAGGTCGGTTTCGACGAAGAGGGACGCATCCTGGCGGTCGACATGACCTACGCGTCGCGCTGCGGCTGGTCCGCCGACCTTTCCGGCCCGGTGACCGACCGGGCGCTGTTCCACGCCGACAACTGCTACTACTTCCCCGACGTGCGCCTGGTCTCCGAGCCGCTGAAAACCAACCTGGCCTCGGCCACCGCGTTTCGCGGCTTCGGCGGCCCCCAGGGCATGGTCGGCGGCGAGCGCCTGATCGAGGAGATCGCCTTCGCGCTCGGCAAGGATCCGCTGGAGGTCCGCAAGCTGAACCTCTACGGCCCCGGCGGCCGCGACGTGACGCCCTATCACCAGCGGGTCGAGGACAACATCGCTCCGCAGATCATCGAGAAGCTGGAGGCCAGCAGCGGCTACTGGGCGCGGCGGGAGGAGATCTCGGCCTTCAACAGGACCTCGCCGGTGATCAGGCGCGGCCTGGCCTTGACGCCGGTGAAGTTCGGCATCTCCTTCACCCTTACCGCCTACAACCAGGCCGGCGCCCTGGTGCACATCTATCGCGACGGCTCGATCCATCTGAACCACGGCGGCACGGAAATGGGACAGGGGCTCTACACCAAGGTGGCTCAGGTGGTCGCCGAGGCGTTTCAGGTCGACATCGACCGGGTGCGCATCACCGCCACGACGACCGGCAAGGTGCCCAACACCTCCGCCACCGCGGCCTCCTCCGGCTCCGACATCAACGGCATGGCGGCGCTGGCCGCCTGCAACACCCTGAAAGGCCGGCTCGTCGACTTCGCGGCGGAGAACTGGGATGTGCCGCCGGATCAGGTCGAGTTCCTGCCCGGCTATGTCCGGGTCGGCAATCAGAAGATCGTCTTCGCCGACTTCATCAATGCCGCCTACCTGGGCCGGGTTTCACTGTCCTCCACCGGCTTTTACAAGACGCCGAAGATCCACTGGGACCGCGCCGGCGGCAAGGGACGTCCCTTCTATTATTTCTCCTACGGCGCGGCGGTCAGCGAGGTCGCTGTGGACCTGCTGACCGGCGAGTACCGTGTCGAGCGCGTCGACATCCTGCACGACGTCGGCAGTTCCCTGAACCCGGCCCTCGACAAGGGCCAGATCGAGGGCGGCTACGTGCAGGGTATGGGCTGGCTGACCATGGAGGAACTGTGGTGGGACGGCGAGGGTCGGCTGCGCACCCATGCGCCCTCGACCTACAAGATTCCGGCCTGCGGCGACCGCCCGCGCGTCTTCAACGTCGACATGCTGCAGGACAGCCCCAACCGCGAGGAGACCATCTACCGCTCCAAGGCAGTGGGCGAGCCGCCGCTGATGCTGGCGATCTCGGCGCTGCACGCCATCTCCGACGCCATCGCCAGCGTCGCCGGCCATCGTCTCTGCCCGCACCTCGACACCCCGGCGACGCCCGAACGCGTGCTCATGACCATCGAGCGCCTGCGCGAACAGGCGGCGGCTCTGGAAGGCGAGGTCGCATGAGCGCCCGGCTGTCGAACTGGATCGCGGCGCGGCGCGCGGCGGGCGCCGCCGTGGTCCTCGTGACCGTGGCCCAGGCGCGCGGCTCGGCGCCGCGCGATGCCGGCACCGTCATGGCGGTGACGGCGGACGCGCTGAGCGGCACCATCGGTGGCGGCCGGCTGGAGTGGGAGGCGCTGGCGCGGGCGCGTGAGATTCTTGCCGCGGGCCGCGGCGGGACCGACAGTCTCGACCTGCCGCTGGGCCCGGCCCTGGAGCAGTGCTGCGGCGGCCATGTGGTGCTGAAGCTGGCGCTGGTCGACGATGCCGCCCTGGCGCGGGTCGCGGCGGCGGAACGCGAGGAAGCCGCCGCCCTGCCGCAGGTCGCCGTCTTCGGCGCCGGCAATGTCGGCCAGGCGCTGCTGCGGGCGCTGCGGCCCCTGCCGCTGCGCCGCCTCTGGCATGACCGCCGCGCGGATATCTTCCCCGCCGGGACGGACGCCGAGACTGACAGGGGCGATCCGCTCGACCTGGTCGGGCGGCTGGCGCCGGGCGCCGCGGTCGCGGTCATGACCCACGACCACGGGCTCGATTTCAAGATCACCGAAGCGGCGCTGGCGCGCGGCGACCTGGCCTACGTCGGTCTCATCGGCTCACGCACCAAGGGCCGGCGCTTCGAGCGCTGGTTCGTCGCCCGCGGCGGCGATCCGCGGCGGCTTGACGATCTGACCTGCCCGATCGGCGACTTCGGCCTTCGCGACAAGCGCCCGGCGGTGATCGCCGCCCTGGCGGCCGCGGAGGTCATGACGGCGCTGGCCGAGCACCTGCGGGCACGGCAAATTCACGACGGTTCACGTTTCGGGGGAGGGACGGCATGATGTCAGGCAGCGAAGCGGACCTTGCGGCACGGCTCGAAGTGCGCGGTATCACCAAGCGCTTTCCCGGCGTCCTCGCCAACGACCGGGTCGACTTCACCGTCGCGCCCGGCGAGATCCACGCCCTGCTGGGCGAGAACGGCGCCGGCAAGTCGACCCTGGTGAAGATCATCTACGGCGTGCTGCATCCCGACGAGGGTTCGCTGCACTGGAACGGCGAGGAAGTCCATGTCGCCGATCCGCATTCGGCGCGGGCCTTGGGCGTCGGCATGGTGTTCCAGCACTTCTCCCTCTTCGAGGCGATGACGGTGCTGGAGAATGTCGCCCTGGGCATGGACCAGCCCGGCGACATGGCCACGCTGGCCGGCCGTGTGCGCGAGGTCTCCCAGGCCTACGGCCTGCCGCTGGATCCCGAGCGCGACGTCTTCACCCTCTCGGTCGGCGAGCGCCAGCGCATCGAGATCGTGCGCTGCCTGCTGCAGAACCCCAAGCTGCTGATCATGGACGAGCCGACTTCGGTGCTGACGCCGCAGGAGGTCGAGCGGCTGTTCGAGACTCTGCGCAAACTGGCTTCGGAGGGGGTCTCGATCCTCTACATCTCCCACAAGCTGGACGAGATCAAGCAGCTCTGCGGCCGCGCCACCATCCTGCGCGGCGGCAAGGTCGTCGGCGCCTGCGATCCCAAGGCCGAGACCGCCAAGTCGATGGCGCAGATGATGATCGGCGCCGAGCTGAAGACCGTCACCCGGCGCAGCGGCGGCGCGCTCGGCAAGACCCGGCTCGAGGTCGAAGGACTCTCGCTGGCGTCGGAGGAGGTGCACGGCACCGACCTCAAGAACATCTCCTTCGCCGTCAAGGCGGGCGAGATCCTCGGTATCGCCGGGGTCGCCGGCAACGGCCAGAACGAGCTGCTGACGGCGCTGTCGGGCGAGCGCCTGGCCGGCCAGGATTCGGCGGTGCGCATCGACGGCACCGTCGTCGGCCGCCGCGATGCCGGTGCGCGCCGCCGCCTCGGCCTCTGCTCGGTCCCGGAGGAGCGCAACGGCCATGCCGCGGTGCCCGGCATGTCGCTGGTCGAGAACGCGATCCTCAGCGGCCACCACCGCATGGAACTGGTCTCCTCGCTGTTCATCCGCGCCGCCGCCGCCGGGCGCTTCGCCGCCGAGGTGGTGAAGGCCTTCGACGTGCGCACGCCGGGCACCGGGGCCGCCGCCGGCAGTCTATCCGGCGGCAACCTGCAGAAGTTCGTGGTCGGCCGGGAGATCCTGCAGAACCCCAAGGTCCTGGTGGTGTCGCAGCCGACCTGGGGCGTCGACGCCGGGGCCGCCGCCACCATTCATCAGGCGCTGGCCGACCTGGCCACCGAGGGCGTGGCGGTGCTGGTGGTATCGCAGGATCTCGACGAACTGCTCGCCATCACCGACCGCCTGGCGGTCATCAACGTCGGCGTGCTGTCCCCCGCCATGGTCACGCGGGAGGCCTCGGTCGAGGAGATCGGCCTGCTGATGGGCGGCGTGCACGGCCTCGACAGTAGCCCCGCAGAGGAGGAGGCCGCCCATGTCGCTTAAAATCGAGGCGCGGCCGGAAACCCCGCGCAGCCTGCTCTACGCGACGCCGCTGCTGGCGGTGGCGCTCACCGTGGTCTCCGGCTTCTTCATCTTCCTGGCCATGGGGTACGATCCTTTCCTGGCGCTCTATCACTTCTTCATCTCGCCGCTGCTGTCCCTCTACGGCTGGAGCGAGCTGATGGTGAAGGCGGCGCCGCTGATCATGATCGGTGTCGGCCTCGCCGTCGGCTTCCGCGCCAATGTCTGGAACATCGGCGCCGAGGGCCAGCTCACCATCGGCGCGATCGCCGGCGGCGTCGTGGCCCTGGCCTTCTGGGGCGACGAGACCTGGCTGACCCTGCCGCTGATGTGCGTTGCCGGCATTCTCGGCGGCATGGCCTATGCGGCGGTGCCGGCGTTCCTGAAGACCCGTTTCGGGGTCAACGAGATCCTGACCAGCCTGATGCTGACCTACGTGGCGACGCTGTTTCTCTCGACCCTGGTCTACGGGCCGCTGAAGGATCCCCTGGGCTTCAACTTCCCGCAGTCGCGCATGTTCGGCGACGCCGCCCTGCTGCCGATGATCCTGGAGGGCACGCGCATGCACCTGGGCACGGTCATCGCGCTGGCCATCGCCGTGGCCGGCTGGGTGCTGATGACCTTCACCATCGTCGGTTTCCAGGTGCGGGTTCTGGGCCAGGCCCCGGCGGCGGCGCGCTTCGCCGGCTTCAGCGCGTCGCGCATCGTCTGGTTCACCCTGCTGCTGGGCGGCGGCCTCGCGGGCCTGGCCGGCACCTTCGAGGTGGCCGGGCCGATCGGCCAGCTGATCCCGGTGATCTCGCCGGGCTACGGTTTCACCGCCATCATCGTCGCCTTCCTCGGCCGCCTGCATCCCCTCGGCATCATCCTCTCCGGCCTGCTCATGGCGCTGTCCTACATCGGCGGCGAGGTGGCCCAGGTCGAGGTCGGCCTGCCGCAGGCCGTCACCGGCGTGTTCCAGGGCCTGCTGCTGTTCTTCCTGCTGGCCTCCGATTTCCTGGTGCGCTACCGCATCCGGCGGCGGGCGCCGGCCATCCAGGCCGCGCGCTCGGCGCAAGCGGCGGAGGTATGAGACCATGAGCCTGGAAGTCGTCGCCCTGATCATCCTGACCGTCATCAGCGCCGCCACGCCGCTGCTCTTCGCCGCCCTGGGCGAGCTGGTGACCGAGAAATCCGGCGTCCTCAATCTCGGTGTCGAGGGTATGATGATCCTCGGTGCTGTCGCCGCCTTCGCCGTCGCCGTGACCACCGGCTCCAGCAGCCTCGGTGTGCTGGTCGGCGCGCTTGCCGGCATGGCCATGGCCTTCGTCTTCGGCGTACTGACCCTGACCCTGGCGGCCAACCAGGTGGCGACCGGCCTGGCGCTGACCATCTTCGGACTCGGTCTGTCGTCGCTGATCGGCGCCGGCTTCGTCGGCATTCCGGTGCCGGCGCTGCCCAAGCTGGCGATCCCCGGCGTCAGCGACCTGCCGATCATCGGACCGCTGATCTTCGGCCACGACGTCTTGGTCTATCTGTCGCTCGCCGCGGTGGCCGGCGTCGCCTGGTTCCTCAAGAAGTCGCGCCGCGGCATGATCCTGCGCGCCGTCGGCGAGTCCGACATCTCGGCCCACTCGATCGGCTACAACGTCATCGCCGTGCGCTACGGCGCGGTGCTGTTCGGCGGCGCCATGGCGGGGCTCGGCGGCGCTTTCCTGTCGCTGTCCTACACGCCGCTGTGGAACGAGGGCATGACGGCGGGGCGCGGCTGGATCGCCCTGGCGCTGGTGGTGTTTTCCTCCTGGCGGCCCTGGCGCTTGCTGGCTGGGGCCTACCTCTTCGGCGGCGTCACCATCGCCCAGCTCTATAGCCAGGGTGCCGGCGGCTTTGGCATTCCGGCCCAGGTCATGTCGATGCTGCCCTACCTGGCGACGATCCTGGTGCTGACCATCATCGCCGCCGGCCCCTGGAAGGGACGTCTCAACGCACCCGCTTGCCTTGGCAAGCCATTTAGGCCATCAACGTGAGTTAACAAGCCCGGTCAGCGGGCAGGGAAACAAAGAAACAAGGAGGCTTTTCATGTTCAAGGATCTGTCGCGTCGCCACTTTCTGGCGGGCAGCACCGCCGCGGCCGGCGCTCTTTCGCTGGGCGGTCCCGCCGCCCTCGCCGCCGAGCCCCTGAAGGTCGGCTTCGTCTACGTCGGCCCGGTCGGCGACTTCGGCTGGACCCACGGCCACGACCTCGGCCGCAAGGCCGTCGAGGCCGAGTTCGGCGACAAGGTGAAGACCACCTTCGTCGAGAACGTCGCCGAGGGCCCCGACGCCGACCGCGTCATCCGCCAGCTCGCCGCCTCGGGCAACAAGCTGATCTTCACCACCTCCTTCGGCTTCATGAACCCGACGATTCGCGTCGCCAAGCAGTTCCCCGACGTGATGTTCGAGCACGCGACCGGGATCCAGACGGCCAAGAACGTCGCCATCTACAACGCCCGCTTCTACGAGGGGCGTGCGGTGATCGGCACCATCGCCGGCCACGTCACCAAGACCGGCAAGTTCGGCTATGTCGCCTCCTTCCCGATCCCGGAAGTGGTGATGGGCATCAACGCCTTCATTCTCGCCGCCCGCAAGGTCCGGCCCGACGCCGAGATCAAGGTGGTCTGGGTGAACTCCTGGTTCGACCCGGGCAAGGAAGCCGATGCCACCAAGGCGCTGATCGACCAGGGCTGCGACGTCATCACCCAGCACACCGACTCGCCGGCGCCGATCCAGACCGCCGGCAGCCGCGGCGTGTGGTGCTTCGGCCAGGCCTCCGACATGAGCACCTTCGCGCCGGAGTATCACGCCACCGCCATCCTCGACGTCTGGGCCCCCTACTATATCGAGCGCGTGAAAGCGGCGCTGGACGGTACCTGGCAGACCTCCAACGTGTGGTACGGCTTCAAGGAGGGCATGGTCGAGATGGCGCCCTACAACGAGCGCCTGCCGGCCGAGGCGGTGGCCGACGCCGAGCGGGTGCGCAAGGCCATCATCGACGGCTCGCTGCACCCCTTCACCGGCCCGATCAACGACCAGTCCGGCGCCGAGAAGGTCGCCGCCGGCCAGACCATCTCCGACAACGACCTGCTCGGCATGGGCTGGTACGTCGAGGGCGTCTCGGCGTAACACGCAGGCATCGGCCAGGAAGGCGAAACGGCGGGGAACAATCCCCGCCGTTTTTTTTTGAGTCTGCGGCCGCTCTCCGGGGCGAAGCTCTGGGCTGTAGCTTCAGGGCCTGTCCGGCTTGCCTGGACGCCTTGCCGGGGAAGTGGCAAACGACGGCGGCGCCTGCCGGCGTTGCGCCGCTGACGGGAGCGTTGCAGGGGAACGCCAACGACGTCAGTGGTTTGCCGCTTCCCCTTCCATATTCTTCCGTTCGGTCCATAATAGTCTGACGGGGTGTGCCATCGCTTGCCAGGGGAGTGAACGCGGATGGAAGACACTCACGGACGGCGCCGTTTGACGACGATCTTCGCGGCCGATGTGGTCGGCTACAGCCGGCTCATGGCGGCCGACGAGGAGGCGACTCTTCGCACGCTCCACGCGCACCGCGAGGTCATCGACAGGCTCATCTCGCGCCACGACGGGCGCATCTTCAATACCGGCGGCGATTCCGTGCTCGCCGAATTCGGTTCGGCGGTCGAGGCGGTGCGCTGCGCCATCGCCGTTCAGGACGAGCTGCGCGCGCGCAACGCGGAGCTGATCCCGGAACGCCGCCTCGAGTTGCGCATCGGCGTCAACGTCGGCGACGTGCTGGTGCAGGACGGCGGCGACCTTCTGGGCGACGGCGTGAACGTGGCGGCGCGTCTCGAAGGCGTTGCCGAGCCGGGTGGGATCTGCATCTCCGGCAGCACCTTCGAGCAGGTCAAGAACAAGCTCTCGGTCGGCTTCCAGGATCTCGGTCCCCAGCGGGTCAAGAACATTCCCGAACCGGTCCCGGCCTTCAGCATTACGCCGTCGCCGGTGCGGGTGGCCGCGAAGGACGGCACGACCGATGAACGCAAAGCTTTTCGGCGGCTGCCGCTTGCCGCGGCCGTGGTGCTTGCCGTCATCGTGGCGGCGGGCTTTTGGTTCTGGGACAGCAGCGGAACGGGACCGCGGCCGCTGTCGGCCTTTGCGGAGAACATCGCTAGCGACACCATGCCGGCCGGCGATATCGCGGCCTTGATGGCGGGAGTGACCCTCACCGGCCGGCGCGCGTCCGACGGATTGCCGTTCGAGATCGTCCTCAATGCCGACGGGACCGCCGGCTATACCTTCGGCGGCGCGGGCGGCGAGGCCTATCGTGAAACCGGCCGGTGGTGGGCGGAGGACCGTCGCTTCTGTCTGCAGGTGCCAAAGTTCGCCCAGGGGCAGAGGGCCTGCCCGCGGATCGTGAAGACCGGCCTGACCCTCACCGCCGTGCGGCCGGTGGACGGCAGGGTGCTGCCCTGGACTCTGGTCAGATGAGACATTTGGCGCGAAAGCGGTGCCGCCGCCCTGTTCGTGCTCTTTGAGGGCCGGCGCAGCGGCAGTGGGTGCGCTGGCATTCGGACCGGTCGCAGCTTGTTCGGCGCCGAGGATCAGGTTGTCGCCGCCATCGCGGCATTTTTCCGGCGGGCCTATCGGCCTGGCTTCTTCCTGGCCGTGAGGAATTTGTTGTCGGCCTGCATCCCGATGTAGATCTCGCAGGTGGTGCAGGGGATGTCGCCGCGCGCCGGCTGGCGGCCCTGCAGCATCTGCCGGGCGTAGGTCATTTTCTCGCTGTTGACGCTCTCGGTCAGGCCGTCCCTGAAGGCGTTGCCGCCGAAGTCGCCCCAGAAGTTCCGGCAGCAGCCGAGCACCTTGCCGTCCCAATTGATCTGCGGCAGCACCCAGAGCTGGGCACAGATCCGCTGCTGGTAATCGCGGCCGAATTTCTCTTTGTACGCCTTACGGCTGGCGACCCCCAGGCCGGTGGCCCGGGCCACCAGTTCCTTGTCCTTCACCTCGAACTCTCCGTCGTCCCAGCTCAGCTTGAGGCGGAAGGTCATGTCGAGACTTTCGGCCAGCTCCCGGGCCGCTTCGATTTCGTGCTCGTTGTGGCCGAACACGATGAACTGCCACACCAGCGCCGGCCGCGCGGCGTTATACTGCTTCTTGAAGGCGTTGATCCTGCGGATGTTGGCGATGACCTTGTCGAAGGATCCGCGCAGCCGGTAGCGGGCGTAGGTCGCGGCGCTGGCCCCGTCGATCGAGCAGGTCATGCTGCGAAAACCGTACTTGACCAAGCCTTCCAGCACGTCGTCGCGGATGCTGTTGAGATTCACGCCGTTGTCGGCCGACAGGCTCACGCCCCGCGCGTGAGCGGAAGCCATGATCTCCAGCAGTTCGGGATTGAGGAAAATCTCGCCGTAGTTGGACAGTTCGACGTGCTCCAGCGACGGCGTGTCGTTCAGCAGTTTGTGGAAGTCGGCGGCCGTGAGGAAGCCCTTGCCCACCGCCGCATCGATCGCGCCGGTGGTGGTGGGGCAGGACGGGCAGCGCAGCTGGCAATGCGACGAAGCTTCCAGTCGGATCATTTTCGGTACGATCTCGTCGGCCATGGCGAGTCCCTCTGCGGGCCGGGCAGCGGCGGCGCCCGGCGGGGTGCCGAGTCTAGCAAAGATCGGCGGCCGGCGGGACCTTTCTCCGGCGGTTTTCCGCGCCGGCGCCGGGCGGCCGAGAGAAGGATAGCCACCACAAGAATCGATGCTGCCCGCATTGGACCTATCTCCTCCGCGAAGCCGACCCGGCGACACCGCCGCTGCGATGCCGCCGTCCCATCGGCAAGACTGCTCTACCGGCATCCTGTCCCGGAACGAAATGGCCAGGCAAACGCCGCGGTTCGTGTCCCGGGCCGGGCGAAATCTCTGCAGTTTGTGACAAGCGCCACATCCCCGCCGCCCGCGCCCTTGCAGGCTGGGCCGTGGAAACGAGGCAAAGGGTTGCCGCCGATTGCGAAACCGCGCGGAACGGCGGAGAATACCCGGGTATCCATCCTGGAGGCCGGACACAGGCAGCGGCCGGTCCTCGGTCCACCCCCTGGACGATGGGAGAGCTTGTCATGAAGTGTCCGGATTGCGGAGCGGCCAATCCCGCCAAGGCACAGTTCTGCGGCGGCTGCGGCAAGAAATTCGAAGCGGCGTCCGGCGGCGCGTCCACCTGGGAATCCGTCTTCAAGTGGATCGGCATCGCCGTCGTCGGGCTGTTCGTTCTGGGTATCGTCAGCGGCTTCTGACGGCCCGGCGAGCTGAGCGAGGTTCGAGGTCATGGTCTCCGACCTGATCGGTGAGGAAGTCTTTCGCGATCTGACCACCGCGGCCCTGCAGGACGTGACCGGGGTGCTGTTGCCGGGCAGCCACCTGGCCATGGCGCTCGCGACCCACGTCAGCAAGGCCTTCTTCAAGGTGCTCAGCAAGCACCGGAAGGCCGACCAGCAGGACAAGCTGGACGCCCTGGCGCGCATGCCCTTCAGCCGCGCCTACGACATGGCGGCGCGGCAGGTCGCCGAGGCCGATCTGGACGACGCTCAGAAGGCGGCGCTGATCAAGTACCTCTCCGCCGTGCCGATGACCTCGCGCCAGGCGATCCACCGCTGGAACGACGGCGGCCACGTCACCACGCTGCTCTCCCAGTTGCCGCGCTCGCCGGAGGAGATGGCGCGCTTCGTGCCGATCCGCCCGCCGCGGTTCCGGCCCGGCGACAAGATTCCCGGCCACGACCTGCGCCTGGAATCGCTGCTCGGGCAGGGCGGCTTCGCCGAGGTGTGGAAGGCGC
Source organism: Kiloniellaceae bacterium (assembly GCA_040217155.1). Lineage (GTDB taxonomy): Bacteria > Pseudomonadota > Alphaproteobacteria > Kiloniellales > Kiloniellaceae > Pelagibius. Next base: position 134,851 of record JAVJNS010000008.1, on the reverse strand, counting down.
ACCATACGGAACGCGCCGCGGCGCCGCCGGTGGCGCTCAAGTTCTGTCTCGATATGGAGCTGCTGCCGAGCCTGAAGCAGGAGATCGAACTGCTCGACCGGCTGCAGGATCAAAGCCCGGAGAAGGATTTCGTGCAGCTGCTGCAGACCGCCTACTCCGCCGATCCGCCGTTCCTGATTTACGAATACATCGACGGCGGCAATCTCACTTCCTGGCTCGAATCTTTCGGCGGCAAGGCACCCAAACCGAAGGAAGTGGTCGCGGTGCTGAAGATGGCGGCCCGCGCCCTCACCGTCGCCCATGACAACAAGATCGTCCATCGCGACCTCAAGCCGGCGAACCTGCTGGTCACCAGTCAGGGCCGGGTGAAGGTCGCCGACTTCGGCATCGGCCGCTTCATGGCCGCGAGCGAAGCCGCCGAAGGCGGCCGGGAGATCGAGGCGTCGATCAATCCGACGCTGATCCACGGCGCCTTTACGCCGATCTACTGCGACCCGGCGCGCGACCGCCTTGCCGCGCCCAGCCCCCAGGACGACGTCTACGCGCTGGGGGTCGTCGCCTATCAGCTGCTGGTCGGCAACGTCACCTGGCGCATGGACGGCGGCTGGCGCCGCCGCCTGGAGGATCGCGGCGTGCCCGCCCCCCTGATCGAGGTGATCGACACCTGCGTCGCCCCCGCCAACCACCGCTATGGCGACGCCGGCGCCCTGCTGGCGGCCTTGGAAACGCCGCCGCGAGCCGCAAAACCGAAGGCGGAGAAACCGCGGCCGAAACCGCGCGCGGCGCAGCGGGAAGCCGAGCCCGCGGCGGAAACGGCACTCAGGTACTGCCACCAGTGCGGCGGCCGCGTGGCGGCCGGCAACAGGTTCTGCAATGCCTGCGGCTACCGGCTGCCTTGAGGCGCTGCGCCAGGCACCGGGCCGTCCCGCGCGGCGTGGCGGCGGCCTAACCCCGCCGCTTCTTCTTGGCTGGCTTCTTCGCCGGATTCTTTGCTGGCGGCAAGCCCGCCAGGCTCATCCCGCCCAGGTTCTTCTCGACCTCTTCGGCGAACCTTTTCACCGCGAAGTCGGCGAAGGCCTTCACGCGGGTCGGCAGCAGGCGGCGGTGGGGGTAGAGCACGCTGAGCGTCACCGGCTCCGGCGGGGTCTCGGGCAGCACCGCGACCAGGCGGCCGGCCTTCAGGTGCTCGGCCACCTCCCACAGCGGTTTGAGGACGATGCCGCGGCCGTCGAGCGCCCAGCCGGTCAGCAGGTCGCCGTCGTCGGCGTCGAAGCCGCCCTGCACGGAGAGCGCCTGCGGGCCGTCGGGCGTCCGCAGGGTCCAGCGGAACTGCTGCGAGCCGGGGAAGCGCAGCAGCAGGCAGTTGTGGTCGTGCAGATCCTGCGGCTGTCGCGGCGTGCCCTTGTCGGAGAGATAGGCCGGCGCGGCGCAGAGCAGGCGCTCGCAGTCGACGATCTTGCGCGAGATCAGCGAGGAGTCGGAGTGGATGGCCATGCGCAGCGCCACGTCGACCGATTCCGTCAGCAGGTCGATGATGTGCTCGGAACAGCGCAGTTGCAGGGTCACTTTGGGGTGCAGCGCCTGGAACTCCGGCACCAGCGGCGCCAGCACGCGCCGGGCGAAGCCGAGCGGCGCGGTAATGCGCAAACTCCCTTGCGGCGCGCCGCTGTCGCCGGCCACCACCGTCTCGGCGCGTTCCACGGCGGCCAGCACCTCCTGGCAGGCCTGGTAGAAGGCGAGGCCCTGGTCGGTCGGCTGCACCCGCCGCGTGGTGCGGTTCAGCAGGCGCACGCCGAGATGGCTCTCCAGCGTCTGGATGCGGTGGCTGACCACCGCCGGAGAGAGCCGCAGCAGGCGGCCGGCGGCCGACATGGAGTCCTGCTCCACGACCCGCACGAAGACCCGCATGTTTTCCAGCAGCGACATTTTCCGGCCTCCCGGTCCCTTGCCCCCGGGAGTTTATTCGGATTTCTTTGAAAGTCATAGTGCCGCGCTTCCCGTTCCGCCGCGGCCCGGGGCGCGCTAGCATGGTGCCTCTCGCAGGGAAATTCCTAGGCCCGCGAACGTTTTAGAGGGGGATCACGCGATGATTGGGGTGCTTTGGGAATGGGCCGAGATGGCGGTGCGCTGGCTGCACGTCGTCGCCGGTATCGCCTGGATCGGCTCTTCCTTCTACTTCGTTGCCCTGGATTTGAGCCTGAAACGGCGCGAGGGTCTGCCCGAAGGTGCCGGCGGCGAGGCCTGGCAGGTGCACGGCGGCGGCTTCTACAACATGGTGAAGTACCTGGTCGCCCCGGCGCGCATGCCCGACGAGCTGACCTGGTTCAAGTGGGAGGCCTACACCACCTGGCTGTCCGGCATGGGTCTGCTGGTGCTGGTCTACTACCTGCAGGCCGAACTCTTCATGATCGACGTCGAGGTCATGGAGCTGGCGCCCTGGCTGGCGGTGGCGATCAGCCTCGGCGGCCTGGCGCTCGGCTGGATCGTCTACGACCTGCTGTGCAAGTCTGCGCTGGGCCGCAACGACACGCAGCTGGCGCTGGTCGGCTTCGTCTTTCTGGTGGCGCTGACCTGGGCCTTCACCCAGGTGTTCAGCGGGCGCGGCGTCTTCATGCAGATGGGCGCGCTGATCGGCACCATGATGGTCGCCAACGTCTTCATCATCATCATCCCCAATCAGCGCAAGGTGGTCGCCGACCTGATCGCCGGAAAGCAGCCGGACCCGGAGCTCGGGCGTCAGGCCAAGACCCGCTCCCTGCACAACAACTACCTGACCCTGCCGGTGATTTTCGTGATGATCGCCAACCACTACCCGCTGGCCTTCGCCAGCCGGTGGAATTGGGTGATCCTCGCCATCGTGCTGGTCATGGGCGCGGTGATCCGCCACTTCTTCAATACCAGGCACAGCGGCGGCAAGGCGCCCTGGTGGACCTGGGCGGCCGCCGCCGCGGGGCTCGTCGCCATCGTCTGGCTGAGCGCCCAGCCCGCCGCCACGCGCGACGAAGCGGCCCTGCCGGAAGAACTCGAGCTGGCCGACATCGGCATCGAGGTGGAGAACGTGGTGCTCTCGCGCTGCTCCATGTGCCACGCCGCCGAGCCGCTGTGGGAAGGCGTGCCCGCGGCGCCCAAGGGCGTGCTGTTGGAGACGCCGGCGCAGATCCGTGCCCAGGCCCGTGCCATCGAGATGCAGGCGGTGCGCAGCCATGCCATGCCGCCGGGCAACATCACCTACATCGAGGAGAGCGAGCGCCAGATCCTCGCCGCCTGGCTCGCCGCCGGGGCGCCGGCCTGGTAGGGTCACGCCCCGGGATGACGGTAGGATGAGCGGGAGCGCTGCACCATGACCACCTCCACCCGCGCGCTACGCGGCCGCCTGCTGACCTTTCGCGACGATCCCGCGCAAGCGGGCGAGGGCGCCTACGACTACTTCGAGGACGGCTTGCTGGTGCTGGACGGCGGCACCATCCATGACGTCGGCGCCGCGGATGATCTCCTGCCGCGCCTTCCCGAGGCCGCGGCCGTCGACCACTACCCGGACGGCCTGATCCTGCCGGGTTTCATCGACGCCCATATCCACTTCCCCCAGACCCAGGTCATCGCCTCCTACGGCGCGCAGCTCATGGACTGGCTGGAGCGCTACGCCCTGGTCGAGGAGCTGCGCTTCGCCGATGCCGGCCACGCGGCGCGGGTGGCGTCGTTCTTCCTCGACGAACTGGCGCGCAACGGCACCACCACGGCCGCCGTCTACGGCACGGTGCACGCGCCGGCCGCCGAGGCCTTCTTCGCCGAGTCCCAGCGCCGCAACACGCGGATGATCGCCGGCAAGGTGCTGATGGACCGCAACGCGCCCGCCGGCCTGACCGACACGCCCGAGAGCGGCTATGCCGAGTCCAAGGCGCTGATCGCGCGCTGGCACCGCAAGGGCCGCCAGCTCTACGCCGTGACGCCGCGCTTTGCCATCACGTCGACCGAGGCGCAGTTGGAGGCGGCGGGCGCGCTGCTGCGCGAACATCCCGACTGCTATCTGCAGACCCACTTGAGCGAGAACCGCCGCGAGATCGCCACGGTGAAGGAGCTGTTTTCCTGGGCCGAGAGCTACACCGGGGTCTACGAGCGCTTCGGCCTGCTCGGTCCGCGGTCGCTTTTCGGCCACTGCATCCATCTCGGCGCCGCCGAGCGGCGCTTGCTGAGCGACAGCGGTTCGGTCGCCGTCTTCTGCCCGACCTCCAACCTGTTCATCGGCTCCGGCCTTTTCGACCTGGCCAAGGCACAGGATCCGGCCGCTCCGCTGCGCGTCGCGCTGGCCACCGACGTCGGCGGCGGCACCAGCTACTCGATGCTGCGGACCCTGGGCGAGGGCTACAAGGTGCTGCAGCTGCAGGACCAGAACCTGCCGGCGTTGCGGGCCTTCTACGCCATCACCCTGGGCAACGCCCGGGCGCTCGGCCTCGAGGACCGCATCGGCACCCTGGCGCCGGGAACCGAGGCCGACATCGTGGTGCTGGACGCCCGCGCGACGCCGGCCATGGCGCACCGCGCCGAACGCGTCGAGACCCTGGAGGAGGAACTCTTCCTGCTGATGACCCTCGGCGACGACCGCGCCGTCGCCGCCACCTACATCGCCGGCGAGAAAGCTTACCCGCGGACTTAGCAGGCTTTCGGCAACAGGTGGTGGACAGCCTCGATGCGGTTGCCGTCGGGGTCGCGCAGGAAGGCGGCGTAATAGCCCGCGTGATAGTCGGCGCGCGGTCCCGGCGGGCCGTCGCAGCTGCCGCCCTGGGCGAGGCCGGCGGCATGGAAGGCGTCGACCGTCGCCCGGTCCGGCGCGGCAAAGCACCAATGCCGGTTGTCCGGCACCAGGGCCGGGCCGCGGCTCGGAAAGACCGAGATGTAGCAGTGGCCGTCTCGCGCCGGCCCGTTCCGGGTGCCGTAGCCCAACTGATGGTCTTTGCGGACGACGCAGGCGTGGCCCAGCGCCGTCATCACCGCGTCCCAGAAGGGCGCGGCGGCGAACATGTCGGCTACGGTTATGGAAACGTGATCGAGCATGATGCCTATCCCAGTTCGAAGGTGGTGATGCCGAAGGTGCGTTGGAGCGGCAGGTCCGGCGCCGTCCCACGGTACATGCGCGCGGTCTCGAAGACCGGGCGCAGCCCGAAACGCCCGGCCAGGCGCTGCGCGGCGGGGTTGTCCATCGGCGTGTCGAGGGATACCGCCTCGCCCGCTGCGGTGGCGCAGAGCGCCAGAAAGAGGGCGCCGGCGGTATCCTCGTCCTCGGCGAACAGCGGTCCGATCTTGTGGCCGCTGCGGCAGGCGCGGATCACGCCATAGCCGGTGACCTCGCCGTCGACGATGGCGATCTTGGCGCGGCGCCGGGCGCCGTCCGGCGGCAGGGTCCAGCCAGAGACAAAGGCGTCGCGCGGCACGGCGAAGAAGCCACGGTCGTAGGCCTGCACGGCGGGCAGGTCGCCGGGCACCGCATCCCTGATGCGGGCGGCGTTCTCGGCGCCAGCGCCGCCGGCGGGAACGCCGCTATGGCGCAGATTGCGCCCGGACAGGACGAAGCCGCTCTTGCGGTAGTTGTCCTGCTGGTCGACGACGCCGTCGAGACCGATGCTGCGCCCGGCGAGGTAGGCCACGCCGTGGTGCCAGGTGGCGAGGCCGATGCCCCTGCCGCGAAACTCCGGATGGACGATGTAAAAACCCAGGAAGCCGTATGTGGCGCCGTAGCGCACCACCGAAATGGACGACACCGGCTGGCTCTCGACCAGGCCAAGCATGAAGCCCTGCGGATCGGCGGCATGGAAGGCCGCGAGATCGTCGAGGCCGGGATTCCAGCCCTCGGCGGCGGCCCAGTCCAGCGCCACCGCGAAATCCCCGGCGCCGGCGCGGCGGAATGCCAGGCCCGTCATGGCGAAGCGGGCCGGGGCGCCCGGTCGAATTGCGCTGGTCCGAAAACTTCAACCATATCCCGGCCCCTACTCGGCGAGATCAATGAAAGAGCGGGTCCGCCGCTGGCCGGGCGGCCATTGTAAAGACGCGCTTCAGTCTCTATCCCTAATATAGCGGCCCCCAGAATAGCGGCCTCTAGTATAGCGGCCCCCGGAATAGTGCGGTCCAGTATAGCGGGGCCGCGGCCGTCGTCCACGCCGGTCGGCGTGTTGCGGCGGCGGGCGGAGAAAACGGAAAGCGGCATGACTCGCGAGAAGGATCCCTGGAACCGTCGCCGCCGGGACGCGGAGCCGCCAGGCGCGCGCCGCGGCCACGGCCTGTGGCTATGGCTGCTGCTGGTCGCCGCGCTCGCCGGCCTCGTGTGGCTGCTGCTGTCGCTGTTTCCCCAGCGCGAGCTCGGCTCGGCGGACTGGGCGCAGGTGGTGAAACTGAGCGCCATCCTGGTTTTGTTTTCCAGCGGTTTCCTGTTTCTGCGGCGCGTCCCCATGGGTGAAACCCTGCGCAACCTGGCGATCTGGGCCGGAATCGGCGGGCTGCTGCTGATCGGCTACGCCTACCGGGACGATTTTTCCGGCCTCGGCAACCGGCTGTCCGGCGAACTGCTGCCGTCGCGGGCCGTCGAGGTGGGCGACGGCGTGGTCGAGATCCGCGCCGGCATGAACGGGCATTTCGTGGTGACGGCCAGCGTCAACGGCCGCCCCGTCGATTTTCTCGTCGATACCGGGGCCAGCGATGTGGTGCTGAGCCCGGCCGACGCGCGCCGCATCGGCTACGATCCCGACCGGCTCAGCTTCACCCGTCAGTACTACACCGCCAACGGCGTCGGCCGCGGCGCGCCGGTGCGCCTCGACAGCATTGCCGTCGGGCCGATTGTCTTCAACGGCCTGCCGGCGTCGGTGAACGAGGCGCCGATGTCCGAGTCGCTGCTCGGCATGTCCTTCCTGCGCCAGCTGGACTCCTACGAGGTCCGCCGCGACCTCCTGATCCTGCGCCGCTGACGCGGCCGGCGAATCTTCTCACAGTCTTGGTGCCGCGGTGGAATAGGTGCTAGACCGATAGGTCCTAGGATCCGACCCTTTGGCCCGGCCTGCCGTCCCGGCGGCGCCGGCCGGTCCGCGACGAGAGACGCCCTGGAATGGCCATTGCCGATATCGTTCTGACCACCGCGGTGCTGCTGATGGTCGTGGCCAGCGTGCAGCCGATCGCGCGGCGCACCGGGCTGCCCTTCACCGTGGTCCTGGCGGTGGTCGGCGTGCTCATCGGCCTGGCGGCGCTGTGGCTGCTGCGCACCCAGCTGACCGACGATTTCAACGAGGTCGCGGAGATGGTGATCGACATTCCGGTGTCCTCCGCCACCTTCCTGACCATCCTGCTGCCGATGCTGCTGTTCCAGGGCGCCATCACCATCGATGTGCGCCGCCTGGCCCAGGATTTCGCGGCGGTCGCGCTGCTGGCGGTCCTCGCGGTGGTCGTCGCCCTGGGGCTGATCGGCGGCGCCGTCTATCTGGTGGCGCCGCTGCCGCTGGCGGTCTGTCTGCTGTTCGGCGCCATTGTCGCCACCACCGACCCGAGCGCCGTGATCGCCCTGTTCCGCGACCTCGGCGCACCGGCCCGGCTGACCCGGCTGGTCGAGGGCGAGAGCCTGCTGAATGACGCCACCGCCATCGCCGCTTTCAGCGCCCTCCTGGCGGTGATCGTCACCGGGCGCGACCTGGACTTCTGGATGGTGACGGAGAGCCTGGCCTGGCGCCTTTCCGGGGGTGTGGTGGTGGGCTTCGTGGCGGGGCGGGCGGTGGCGCGGCTGCTGTCGTTCCTGCGCGCCTACCGCGGCGCCCAGATCACCATCGCCGTGGCGCTGCCCTATGTGGTCTACGTGCTCTGCAACAATTACCTGGACGTCTCCGGCGTGGTGGCGGTGGTGACCAGCGGCCTGGTGCTGAGCGCGGTGGGGCGCTCGCGCTTCCAGCCGGAAACCTTCCGCTTCTGCCTCGATACCCTGGAGCAACTGGCCTACTGGGCGACCAGCCTGGTCTTCGTGCTGGCGGCGATCCTGGTGCCGCGCCTGCTGGCGGACTTCACCCTCGCCGATCTGCTCTACCTGCTGGTCGCGGTCGTGGCGGCGCTGCTGGCCCGCGCGGTCATTCTCTTCGCGGTGTTCCCGCTGCTGTCGCTGGCGCGCGTCGTGCAGAAGGTCAACACCCCCATGAAAACGGTGATCATCTGGGGCGGCCTGCGCGGCTCGGTGACCCTGGCCCTGGCCCTGGCGGTCACCGAGAACATCGCGGTGGCGCCGGAGGTGAAGCGATTCATCGCCATCCAGGCCACCGGTTTCGCGCTCTTCACCCTGCTGGTGCAGGGCACCACGCTCAGTCCCTTGATGCGCTGGCTCGGGCTCGACCAGCTCTCGCCCATCGACCGCGCCTTCCGCAGCCAGGTGCTGACCCAGTCGCTGTCCAGCGTGCGCTCCAACCTGCGCTCCTTCGCCGGGCGCTATGAGCTGGACGACGAACTGGTCGACACGGCGGTGCGGCCCTACAGCGAGCGCCTCACCCGGGTCGCCGAGGACAACTCCTTCGCCGAGGCGCTCAACGACCGCGAACGCCTGACCGTCGGCCTCATCGCGCTGGCCAATCAGGAAAAGTCCCTGATCATGGAGCAGCGCTGGAGCGGCGGGATGCCGAGCCCGTTGATCGACCGCTATCTGCTGACGGTCGAGGCGATGATCGACGGCGTGCGCGAGGAGGGCCGTCTGGGTTACCTGCGGGCGGCGCGCAAACCGCACAAGCAGACCTGGTGGTTCCGGGTCATCAGCTACCTGCATTCCCACCTCGGTATCAGCCGGCCGCTGGCGACCTATCTCGGGCGGCGCTTCCAGTACCTGCTGGTCAACCGCATCCTGCTGCTGGAGCTGGTGGTTTTCCTGGAATTCAAACTGGCCGGCCTGCTCGGCGACCGCTTGACGGAGGTGCTGGGCGAGATCGTCGATCAGCGCCTGACCGAGGTGGAGCGCCATATCGACGCGCTGCGTCTGCAGTATCCCAAGTTCGCCCGCGAACTCGATCACGCCGTCCTTGAGCGCTACGCCTATCGCGAGGAGATCGAGCAGGTCCAGCAGATGCGCGAATCCGGCATCATCGGCGACGATCTGGCGCGCAATCTCCGCTCCGAGGCGGAGACCGTTCATGCCAGCCATGAGCGAAGCTCGGCGGTCGATATGCGCGCCACCTCGCCGGAACTTCTGCGCGGCTTCCCGGTGTTCAGCAACCTCGGCGAGGAGGAGCTGCAGCGCATCGCCAAGCGCCTGCAGGCGCGCGTGTTCGCCGCCGACGCTTTCGTCTTCAAGCGCGGCGAGCGCGCCGACGGGATGTACTTCATTGCCAGCGGAGCGGTGGAGATCGACATCGGGGAAAACCGTCTCCGCATGGGGCGCGGCGATTTCTTCGGCGAGATGGCGCTGCTCGATCAGAGCCGGCGCAGTGCCGCGGTGCGCTCCATCAGCTACTCCCACCTGCTGTTCCTGCCGCGGGCCGCCTTCGAGGAGATCGGCGGCTTGCTGCCGCAGTGGCGCTCCAAGCTGGCCGAGGTGGCGCGCGACCGCCGGGCGATGAACGCCCGCACCTTGGAAGATGGCGGCACGGCGGACGGCGCGGCGCCGGCGCCATAAGGAGGCTGCGCTGTGCCGGCTGTGACCGCCGGCTCCGGTTCTGCGGCCCCCGAACCCGACACCAGACCTGATCATGCACCAGCAGCATGTCGTGCTTCGGAACGGCCGCCTGGCCCGTAGTCTTCCGCGGAGCGCGCCGGCGCGCTGGTCCGGCAATAATACCGGAGGCTGTGATTATTGGCAGCTTTATCAATTGTTTAAACAAGTGAACGCAGGATCGAGGAAGGACATTGATCTACCTATAGAGGAACTAAGCAATGAAAGCATTACGAGCGCCGGCGGGCTTGGCCGCGGCCTGCGGTGTACTCTTCTGGGCCGGCGCGGCGGCAGCCGAGGAAGGCCTCATCCGCGATTACATCGTCGACGAGGTTCGCGGCTGGTCGAACTCGCCGGTCGTGCTGATGACGCTGGAGGCCAGCAATACGCGCTACGCCGGTCTCGACCAAGCCGCGATCGACGCGCTCGATCGGCAATGGCGCGCGGAGCGCGAGAGCGAGGATCAGCCGCTGATCACCGCTGTGCTCTCCAGCCCCCTGTCGAGCTACCTGACCAAGATCCAGGCGCGTTCGCGCGGCCTCTACACCGAGATCTTCGTGATGGACGCGAAGGGCCTCAATGCCGGCCAGAGCGCCATCACCTCCGATTTCTGGCAGGGCGATGAAGGCAAGTGGCAGAAGACCTTTCAGGTCGGCCCCAACGCCATATTCATCGACGATATCGAGATCAACGAAGACACGGGCACCGAGAACGCGCAGTTGAACCTGCCCATCGTTCAGGAGGGCCGTGTGGTCGGCGCGATCACCGTCGAGGTCAACGTTACCGAATTGCGCCGGCGCTATGCCGCCGGCAAGGTCTAGGCGCCGGACCGCAAGGGAATCAAGACAATGAAACTTGTGAACGATACCAGGATATCCATCAAGCTGGCCGCCGCTTTTGCGACGCTGGTTCTCATCATCGCCGGCCTAGCGCTGGTCACCTTCTTTGAGATTTCTTCTTCGCGCAGCCGTGTCGAAGACACCACACAAGTCAACAACATGGCGCTCGATATCGAGGCCCTGCGGCAGCAGGTATCCAACCAGCAGGCGGCGGTGCGCGGCCTGCTGCTGAGCGGTAACCGGCAGTACATCGCCGACTATGATACCGCCAAAGCCGAATATGCCGAGTTGCTCGGCACCCTGCAAATGCGTCTGACCCTCGACAGGGCGGCGGAGCTGCTGTCGGCGGCCGGCGGCTCGATCGCCGCCTGGCAGAACGACATCGTCTCGCGCCAGATCGACCTCATGCGCAATCCGCTGACCGTCGACGAGGCCCGCGTGCTTGAAGCCAACGGCTACGGCGAACGCCTGCTCGGCGACGCCAACGCGCAGCTGACCGAACTCAACGGGCTTGCCAAGGAACTCATCGGCCGCAACGAAGCGGCGGTGGCAGGCGCCTTCGACCTCACGCTGGTCGTGCTGTTGATCGGGACGGCGGTGGCGCTGGTCTTTGCCGCTGTCGCCTGGGTCGTGCTCTCGCGGGCCATCGCCATGCCGATCGACGCCATGTCGACCTTCATGGGCCGCATGGCCGAGGGCGAGTATGACGAGGCGGCCGGCGGTCAGGAGCGCTGCGACGAGATCGGCGTCATGGCCAGGTCGGTGGAGTTCTTCCGTCAGCGGCTCATCGAGAACCGCGAGATGCAGGAACGCGCCACCCGCGACAACGAAGACAAAGCGCAGCGCGCCAAACGCATCGAGGACATGACCAACGAATTCGATCATGAGTCTGCGCAGCTGGTTTCCAGTGTGGCGGAGGGCTCGACCGAACTGAAGAGCGTCGCCTCGTCGATGTCGCAGATCGCTGAACGCACCGAAGAAATGAGCGCCAGCGTTGCCGCCGCTGCGGAAGAAGCCTCGACCAACGTCGAGACCGTGGCCGCGGCCACCGAGCAGATCAATGCTTCGCTCGCCGAGATCGGCTCCCAGGTCGCCCGCGCCACCGATGTCGCCCAGACGGCGGTCAAGGCGGCGGGGCAGACGTCCGAGGTCATCAACGGCCTGCGCCAGCAGTCGGATTCCATCGGCGACGTGGTCAAGCTGATCAACGAGATCGCCGAACAGACCAACCTGCTGGCCCTCAACGCTACCATCGAGGCGGCGCGTGCCGGGGAGGCCGGCAAGGGCTTTGCCGTGGTCGCCAGCGAAGTGAAGAACCTGGCGACTCAGACCGCCAGGGCCACGGAGGATATCTCGGCCCAGATCGCCAGCGTCCGCGGCGAGTCGGAGAATGCCGTCGAAGCCATCGATCACATCTCGACCGTGATCCGGCAAGTCGACGAGATCACCACGGCGATCGCCGCGGCGGTGGAGCAACAGACCGCCGCGACCCGCGAGATCGCGCGCAACGTCGCCGAGGCATCGCGTGGCACTGGCGACGTCACCAGTAACATTGCCCAGGTGAAGGGTGGCGCCAGCGAAACCGGCGCCGCCTCGCGCGACGTGCTGACCGCTTCGGGGGAGCTTTCCCAGCACGCCGAACGCATGCGCGACACGGTGCAGAACTTCATTGCCGCCATCAAGGCGGCCTGACCCACTGGCGGCCGTCCCGGGCTGAAGCGCCCGGGGCGGCCGTGCTTCCCGCGCCTTGCCGCCTTGCGCCGCCGCCGGACCGGCTGTCGAACGGGGATCCGGTCGTCTGCGACGGCGAAGGCAGCTCTACCAGGTTGCCTGGCGGCGTGGCGGCGATCACTATGGGAAGCGCGTTTTCCGCGCATTGGACGTTGCCCGTGACTGCTTCTCCACCCCTCTATCGAGTTGCCCGCAGAGAGGATTCGCGGACCCTGGCGCGGCTCATTGAGATCGCCGGCGAGGGCATCCCTGCTTACCTCTGGGCCCAACAGGCCAAGGCCGGAGAAACCGCCTTGGACGTGGGCGCCGAGTGGGCCGCCCGGGAAGACGCCAGCTTTTCGTACCGCAACGCCGTGGTCGCGCATCGGGAGGGCGAAATCCTCGGCATGCTGCTGGCCTATCCCCTGCCACAGCCGAGCGCGGCAGAGCGGGCCGGCCTGGCGGAGCTGCCGGAATTGCTGCGGCCGCTGGTCGACCTCGAGCATCAAGTGCCGGGCAGCTTCTACGTCAACGCCCTGGCGGTTTTCGAGAGCTGCCGCCGCAGGGGTATCGGCCACGCCCTGTTGGCGCTCGCGGAATCGCGTGCCGCGGCCGCCGGCTGTGCGCTCCTGTCGGTGCAGGTCTTTGCCGAGAACGCGGACGCCTGCCGGCTCTACCGGCACTGCGGCTACGCCGTGGCGGACCGGCGGCCGATTGTCGCCCACGCGTGCTACCCGCACAGCACCGAAGTGCTGCTCATGACTCGCTCCGTCGACGTACGATGATGTGCCGGCCGGCGCGACCGTCCGGCGTGCGTTGGCCGGGCGTCACGGCATCAGGTTTCGTCGGCCGCCGCCGCCGCTCTTGACGGCTGATCCGCCGCCTGCTGGAGGCCTTCGCTGACGTTCGCCCAGGTGCTGCCGAGATGACCGCGCAGGATGGCGGCGAGGGCGGTCCCGTCGCGCTTGCTCAGCGCCTCGAGGATGTCTTCGTGTTCCTTGATCGCGACATCCCACCTGGTGTTGCGCGCGTTGGAGCGATAGCGCACCCGGTAGAGCTGGGCATTGATGCGGCCGTGCGTCTCGATCAGGCTGGCGTTGCCGCTGGTGGCGATGATCGCCTTGTGAATCTGCTGGTTGGTCTTGAAGTAGGCCAGCCTGTCCTTGCGGGCATAGGCCGCGAGCATTTCATAGTGCAGCGCCTGCACCTCCGCCAGATCCTGCTCGCTGGCCCGGGCGCAGGCAAGCTCGCCGCCGAAGGCTTCCAGAACCCCGAGCAGCTGCAGCAGGTCCTGAATCTCCGCTGGGTCCGGATCGGCGACCACGGCGCCGCGGTGCGGATAGAGTTCCACCAGGCCCTCGGTGGCCAGAATTTTCAGGGCCTCGCGCAGCGGCGTGCGGGAGACCTGCAGCGTCTCCGCCACGGCGCGCTCGCGGATACGCTCGCCGGCCGGCAGAACGTCCTGGGCGATCATGTCGCGCAGCCGGCTGGCGACGCTCTTGGTCAGCGGTTCGGCCGGGGCCGCCGCCTCGGGCGGCACAGCCGGCTCCCGCTTTCGGGCCGCCAGTTCCAATGCTTCGTCTTCGGTCATCGCTCTCGTGTCGCCAAGGGCCGTGCAGGACGTTGTAGAGCCAAGCGTCGCAGCCGTCCATCATCTTCAAAAATGGTATGCCATTCAAGAAGAACCGCTCTGGGCGTCACGATGGCCGGAGCCGTTCCAGGCGGCGGCGCCAAGACTCTCTCATATCTAATTGTAATATAATTAAAATATGGAGGGCGAAAAATTATCCTGGAATTTTGTCAGAGAAGTTGACAGAGCGGGGTCGATGATTTTGTATACCATTCATCAATCAATGAATCCGGCAGTCCGGAAATATGGGAGGAAGGCTATGAAGCCGCTCAAGTTGCTCGCCAAGGGCGTCGCCGCCCTGGCACTGACCACCACGCTGTTCGCCGCACCGGCTGTGGCGCAGGAAGAGATCATTTTTGGCATCTCCGCCACGCCGGGGTCGCTGCAGCAGCTGACCGCTGCCGAGTTCACCCGCTTGGCCAACAAGCGCCTCGCCGGCAAGGCCACGGTCAAGCTGTTCGACTCCTCGCAGCTCGGCAAGGACAAGGAGCTGATGCAGAAGCTGAAGCTCGGTACCGTCCACATCGCCCTGCCGTCGTCGATCATGTCGTCGGTGGCCGACGAGTTCGCGCTCTTCGACATGCCCTTTCTGGTCAAGGACCGGGCGCACCTGACGCGGATCGAGAACGATGTGTTCTGGGACGAGATCGCGCCGGTGGTCGAGGACAAGGGCTATCAGGTCCTGGCGCTATGGGAAAACGGCATTCGCCACATCACCAACAACGTGAAGCCCGTCAATACGCCCGCCGATCTCGACGGCCTGAAAATCCGCACGCCGAAATCCACCTGGCGGGTGAAGATGTTCTCGGCCTGGGGCGCCAATCCGACGCCGATGTCTTTTTCCGAGGTCTTCGTCGGCCTGCAGACCGGCGTCATCGACGGCCAGGAAAACCCCTTCACCAACATCTGGTCGGCAAAGCTGTTCGAGGTGCAGAAGTATCTCTCGGTGACCGGCCACGTCTATTCCCCGGCCTACCCGACCATGGGCAAGGCCGTCTATGACAAGATGGACCCCGAGATCCGTGACGTTCTCGAGCGCACCGCCCGCGACGCCGCCGTCTGGGCCCGCTTCACCGGCGCCAACGGCGACGCCGAACTGCGCGACAAGCTGGTCGCCGCCGGGATGGAGCTGAACGTGGCCGACCGCGCCGCTTTCGTCACCGCGTCGAAGCCGATCTACGACGAATTCGCCAAGGAAGTGCCGGCCGGCAAAGCCCTGCTCGACGCCGCGCTGTCTCTGGCGGAATAACTCTACCCTGCTGCCCCGGTTCCGGAATCTCCCGGAACCGGGGGCTTTTTCCGAACCGGTTCGCCTTCGGCCATCGATAAGCTTGGCCGGGCTGTTTTCTTTGGTGGGAGATCATGGTTCTCGCCGGTCGTCTGCTGCATCGCTTGCTGGAGGTCGTGACGATCTCCCTCCTGGTCTTCCTGGCCTGCATTGTCGTGGCCGCGGTGGTGTTCCGCTATGGCCTCAATGCGTCGCTGCCCTGGTACGACGAGGTCGCCTCGGTCCTGCTGGCGTGGATCACCTACTACGGTGCCGCCCTGGCCGCCCTGCGCCGCGGCCATCTGGGTTTTTCCGGGCTCGTGCTGAGCCTGCCGCCCAGGCCGCGGATGCTGCTGTTCATCCTTGCCGAAGGCGTCGTCTACGCCGTTTTCGTCTCGATGGCCTGGGCCGGCTGGTATGTTCTGCGGGTGATGGCCGGCGAGACGCTGGTGTCGCTCGACTGGCTGTCGCTGCAGGTCACGCAGTCCGTGGTCCCGATCGGCTGCGTTCTCTTCATCTTCGCGCAGATCCTGTCGACGCCCCAGGCCTGGGCGCTTAGCCGGGCCGGGCGCGACGCGGAGGCCGACGAGATCGAGGCGGAAATCGCCAGGGCCCAGGCGGCCCCGTCCCAGTTGGACAGATCGCCATCGGCTGGCCAGGACCGCCGGCCGGACGGAGACCGCTGATGGCCGCGCTGCTGATATTCTTTGGGCTGCTCGGCCTGATCCTGATCAACGTGCCGATCGCGGTGGCGATCTGCGCCGTCGCCCTGGTCGGGATGGTCGTCGTCAACGGCGAGTTCGGCCTCTACAACGCGGCCCTCACCCTCTTCGACGGGGCGACCAGCTTTCCGCTGATCGCCATCCCGCTGTTCATCCTGGCCGGCGCGCTGATGAATACCGGCGGCATATCGCGCCGCCTGATCGCCTTCGTCTCGGCGCTGATCGGCTTCGCCCGGGGCGGCCTCGCCATGGTCAATGTCGGGGTGTCGCTGTTCTTCGCCGAGATTTCCGGCTCCGCCGTGGCCGACGTCGCGGCCATCGGTTCGGTGCTCATCCCGGCCATGAAACAGCGGCGCTACAAGCCCACTTTCGCCGCCGCGGTGACCTCATCCTCGGCGTCGCTGGCGATCATCATACCGCCGTCGATCCCGATGATCCTCTATGGGGCGATGGCCGATACCTCGATCGTCCAGCTGTTCGTCGCGGGGGTCGTTCCCGGGCTGCTCGGCGGCCTGGCCATGCTCGGCCTGTGCTACTGGTTCGCCGTGCGCTACGACCTGCCGCGCGAGGAGGCGTTTTCCCTGAGGCGCCTGGGCAAGGCGACGCGCGACGCCTTCTGGGCCCTGCTGCTGCCCCTGATCATTCTCGGCGGCATCTTCGGCGGCATCGTGACGGCGACCGAGGGCGCGGGTCTGGCAGTGGTCGCGGCGCTGCTGATCGGCGGCCTGATCTACCGCGAACTCAACCTCCCGGACCTTTACCACGCCATGCTCGACGGCGTCACCCAGACCGCCGTGGTGATGCTGCTCGTCGCCACCTCGGCGGTGCTCGGCCTCCACCTCACGGAAATTGAACTGCCGCAGAACCTCGCCCGTGCCATCACCGAGGCGACCAGCAACAAGTATGTCGTCCTGATGCTCCTCAACGTGCTGCTGCTGATCATGGGCATGTTCCTGCACGGCGCGGCGGCGATCATCCTGGTGGTGCCGATCGTCCTGCCGCTGATCAACGCGGTGGGCATCGATCCGGTGCACTTCGGCATCATCCTGACCTTGAACCTGGCGATCGGCCAGCAGACGCCGCCGGTCGCCAGCGTGCTGGTCACGGCCTGCAGTATCGCCAAGACCGATATCTGGGCGACGACCAAGACCAACCTGCCGTTTATCGGCGTTCTGCTGCTCATGGTGCTGCTGGTGACCTATGTGCCGGCCATCTCCATGACCCTCGTCGACATCTTTTACCGATAGGATTCAACATGAAACCGAAGATCGCCCTGGTGCAGGGAGACGCGACCGGCATCGGGCCGGAGTTGATGGCCAAGCTGCTGGCCGGCGACGACGTGCGCGAAGCTGCCGATATCCTCGTGATCTCCGACCGTCAGGTGTTCGAGGCCGGCTGCGCGGTGGCCGGCCAGGAGATCGACTGCCGCCCGATTGCCGACATCGCCGAGGCGGATTGGTCGAAGGGCGAAGTGAACTTTCTCGAAGTGGCGGACGAGGCCCTGCGGGAGCTGACCTTGGGCAAGGTCGATGAACGGGCGGGGGCGGCGGTGCTGAACTGCTTCGGGGCGGCCCTGGATCTGTGCAAGGACGGCGAGACCGACGGCCTCTGCTTCATGCCGTTCAACAAGCAGGCGCTGCATCTCGCCGGCCTCGGCGAGGAGGACGAAACCCAGTGGGCCCGCGCGCGCATCGGCTATCGCGGCCGGGTCAGCGAGTTCAACGTCATCGACGGCATGTGGAACGGGCGGGTGACGTCCCACGTGCCCCTGAAGGAGGTGGCCGAGCGGCTGTCGCAGGAAGAGATCGTCGCCTCGGTGCAGCTTGCCGACCAGACCTTGAAGGAGGCTGGCATCGCGCGCCCGAGAATCGCCGTCGCCGCGCTCAATCCTCATGCCGGAGACGGCGGCAAGATCGGCCGCGAGGAGATCGAGATCATCGCGCCCTCGGTGGCGCGCGCGCAGGCGCTGCAGATTGCCTGCGAAGGGCCGTTTCCCTCCGACACGCTCTACATCAAGGTGCGCGACGGCGCCTACGACTGCGCAGTCAGCATGTATCACGACCAGGGGCAGATCGCGATCAAGCTGCTCGGCTTCGACCGGGGTGTCTCGGTCCTCAGCGGCCTGCCGTTTCCCATGACCACGCCGGCCCACGGCACGGCTTTCGACATCGCCGGGCAGAACAGGGCCAACGTGGAGCCGGCCCGCCGTGCCTTCCTGATGTGCGCCCGGATGGCGTCAAGCCGCCGCGAGAGGGCCGCCGCGAAGATCGCGGGATAGAAGATCGCTCAGCGCCGCCCCCGGGTGCCGCTGCGCGGCGGCGGTCCGGCGCGGTGACGGAACTTTAAAGACCCATGTTCTCCTTCGGCAGCTTGATGGCGAAGGCGGCGCGCACCGCCGCGTCGACCTCGGCGCTCACATGGCGGGGGAAGACGTCCCTGAGGATGCGTTGCTTCTCGCCGACGGCACGGACCAGCAGGTCGGGCCGCCCATTTTCATCCCACTCCTTCGGCGAGGAGCGGTCGCCGAGCGCGGGATAGACGTACTCGCTCTGCATCAGGCTCAAGGTCTGGCTGTGGCCGAGGTAGTGTCCCGGCCCCTCCAGGCAGACCTGCCGCATGGCCTCGATGGAGACCGAATCCTCGGTGACCTCGATGCCGCGCACGCAGCGCAGGCACTGGCCGATCATGTCGTTGTCGATGATCAGGCTCTCCAGGCAGAAGCCCAGCAGCGAGCCGTGCATGCCGGCCGATTCATAGACCATGTTCAACCCGGCCAGGCCGGCCATGACCTCGGTGATGCCCTTCTCGTAGCCGGACTGGGCATCGGGCAGCTTGGCGTCGGCCATGCCGGCGGCCGAGCCGCCGGGCAGGTCGTAGAACTGGGCCATCTGGGCGCAGGCGGCGGTCAGCAGGGCCTGCTCGCCGGAGCCGCCCGACATGGCGCCGGTGCGCAGGTCCGAGACGAAGGGCCAGGTGCCGAAGATCGCCGGGTGCCCCGGCTTCACCGCGTTGACGTAGACCAGCCCGGCCAGGCATTCCGCCACCGCCTGGGTGACCGCGCCGGCAATGGCGGCGGGCGCCGTGGCGCCGGCCTGGCCGGCCGACAGCAGCAGCACCGGCATGCCGCCGCGGATGCAGGTCTCCATGATCTCGCAGGCCTCGGTGGCGAACTTCAGCGGCGGCACCACGAAGCAGTTGGAGTTCGATACAAAGGGCCGCGCGCGCCAGGCCGCCTCGCCGCCGGCGAAGAGATGCAGCATCTCCAGCGCCTTTTCGACCCGCGCCACCGAGGTGAAGGAGGTGCCGATGTGCTTGCGGGTGCCGCTGACGCAGGCGTAGATCGTGTTCAGGTCGAGGTCGGTGGGGTCGGGCAGGTCGCGCGCCACCATGGGGCGCTGAAAGAAGTGAATGTTGTCCAGTCCCTCGACGATGCGCGCGGCGTCGTAGATGTCCTGCAGCGTCGACTCGCGGTACTCGCGGCGCTCGACATCGACCAGGTGGACGGCGGCGCCGGCGGTGCCGTAGTAGACCCGCCGCCCGCCGGGCTGGATGTCGTTCTCAGGGGCCTGCGCGAAGAGCGTGAGGTCGCGGTTGGCCATGGCCAGGGCGTCGTCGATCAGGCTGGCGGAAAACCGCAGGCGGCCGTCGTCGCCCAGGGTGGCGCCGGCCCGGGTCATGGCCTCGATGCCCGAGGCGGGGGCGTCCGCGAGGCCGATTTCCTCCAGCACCTGCAGGGCGGCGCGGTGGATGCGTTGTTGGCCGGCGGCGTCGAGCGGCTGGAACCGGCCGCCTTCCAGGCCGCCGCGGATCGGGCGGATGTTCTCGGCCAGCGGCGCCGCCCTGAGGGCCTTGCGCGCCTCGCGCCCGCCGGCGCGGCGGCTGCGTTGCCGTGCCGGGGATGTCTCGCTTGCCGATCCGCTCATGCTGTTCTCCACTCAAACGCGCTTCGATTCGGCCATCGCCCCCGCACCGGGGCGTCCGTCGGAGGACAGTAGAGCCTAACGGTGCCGCTTGGTAGGTTTGAACGCGCCGGGGCGTGTCGTTTTTGAGCCTATTGAAAGGCGGTCTCGGAGAAGCTGCGCAGCTTGCGCGAGTGCAGGCGCTCGGGCGCCATGGCGCGCAGCTTTTCCATGGCGCGCAGACCGATCTTCAGGTGCTGGTCGATCTGGCGCTTGTAGAAGGCGGTCGCCATGCCGGGCAGCTTCAACTCGCCGTGCAGCGGTTTGTCGGAGACGCACAGCAGGGTGCCGTAGGGCACCCGGAAGCGAAAGCCGTTGGCGGCGATGGTCGCGCTTTCCATGTCCAGCGCGATGGCGCGCGACTGCGAGAAGCGCTGCACCGGCTCGCGGTGGTCGCGCAGTTCCCAGTTGCGGTTGTCGATGGTGGCCACCGTCCCGGTGCGCATGATCGATTTCAGCTCGTAGCCTTGCAGCCCGGTGACCTCCTCGACCGCGTCTTCCAGCGCCACCTGCACCTCGGCCAGGGGCGGGATCGGCACCCAGGTCGGCAGGTCGGCGTCCAGCACGTGGTCCTCGCGCACATAGCCGTGCGCCAGCACGTAGTCGCCGAGCGCCTGGGTGTTGCGCAGGCCGGCGCAGTGGCCGAGCATCAGCCAGGCGTGCGGGCGCAGCACCGCGATGTGGTCGGTGATGGTCTTGGCGTTGGACGGGCCGACACCGATGTTCACCATGGTGATGCCGCTGTGGTTGGGTCCCTTCAGGTGATAGGCCGGCATCTGCGGCAGCCGCTCCGGCCGCTCGGCGGCGCTCTCGGCGTGGCGCGTGGTGACCACGTTGCCGGGCTCGACGAAGCTCTCGTAATCGTTGTCGCCGCCGGTCAGGGCGGCCCGCGCCAGGCCGCGGAAGGCGTCGATGTAAAACTGATAGTTGGTGAAGATGACGAAATTCTGGAAGTGCTCCGGCGCCGTCGCGGTGTAGTGGGCCAGGCGGTGCAGGGAGTAGTCGACGCGCGGCGCGGTGAAGGGCGCCAGCGGCAGCGGCTGACCGGGCCGGGGCTCGAAGGTGCCGTTGACGATGGCGTCGTCGGTGATCGCCAGGTCCGGCACGTCGAAGAGGTCGCGGAACGGCCGGTTGATCTGCTCGACCAGCGCGCCCTCGACATGCATGCCGTCGGGAAAGGCGAAGTGCAGCGGTATCGGCGTCTGCGAGGCGCCGACGATGAGCGGCACGTCATGGTTCTTCAGCAGCAGGCCGAGCTGCTGGCTCAGGTAGTCGCGGAACAGGTCGGGGCGGGTGATGGTGGCGGCGTAGTCGCCCGGCGTCGGCACATGGCCGAACGACAGCCGCGAATCGACATGGGCGAATGACGTCGTGGTCACCGCGACCTGCGGATAGAAGGCGCGCAGCCGGCGCGGCGTCGTCTTCCCGGCCAGGAGGTCCTCGAAACCGCCGCACAGGAAGCCGGTCGCCTGCTTGTAGAGCGCCGCCAGCCGGTCGACGGCGGCCTCCGGGTCGCTGACGGCCAGGGGCGCGCCGGCGTCCGGCGTTTCGATGCTGTGCGGTTCGTTCATGCTGCGCCAGAGCCTATGTCATCGCCGGGCTCCGGGCCATAGCGATTTGCCGCGCCCCGTGGCAGGCTGGCGGCATGAACGAGGACAACTTCTCCGGCGCCAAGATCGCCCTCACCAGCGGCGGACGGCTGCTTGTCTATCGGCGCGACGACAAGCCGACGATTCCCTGGCCCGGTCTCTGGGACCTGCCGGGCGGCGGGCGTGAGGGCGCCGAGTCGCCGGAGGCCTGCGCCCTGAGGGAGCTGCGCGAGGAATTCGGCATCGCCCTGGCGCCGGAGAGCATTCACTGGCGCCGCCGCTATCCGGGCGCTCTGCCGGCGCAGCGGGATTCCTACTTCCTGGCGGCGGAGGTGTCGGACGTGCAGACCGCCGCCATCGCTTTCGGCGACGAAGGGCAGTACTGGGCGATGATGCCCCTGGCCGAATTCCTGGCGCACCCCAAGGCGGTGGCGCATCTGCAGGAGCGCCTGCGCGACTATCTCGCCGCCGTGAACCCGGCTGACTTGGGCGCGCGGCCATAGCCCGTTTTCCCGTTGCGCTGTGACATCCCTGGGGCAGGTGGTCCGGATGGTGTGAATCCGCACAGCGGCCGGCCTTGAAGGCGCGGATAGTCAGCGTGGAAATCTCTCGTTCAATAGAGAGATCGCAATCCTTTCCAGGAAGCATCGGGCAAGCATCGGACAGTCCAACCAACAGACGCATGTGAGCATGCGTTGCTGCGAAGGAGGCCCTGTCCATGCCTGAAGATAGCAATCAAGAACCGGCGCAGGACGTCATCCAGACGTCCGAGGCCCTCGGCAAGATCGCCGAAGACGAAACCACGTTCCGGCTGTTGGTACAGTCGTTTCGCGCCCAGGACCACGAGGGTTACCGCGACCTGCTGGAGCGCTTTGGCCTGCTCGGGCGATGTCGCCTCGTGTGTGACTGGCTGTGCTCGAAACACTGCGCCTTGGTGTGCCTGGAGCTTTGCGGGCCGCCGCCCAAGGATGCGCCGCAACTCGACCTGCGCGACTTCGGCGAACTGATCGCCAAGGTCACCGCGAACGAGGAGGCGCTCGAACGCCTCGCCGGCGCGGTTATCGAGCGGGACGAAGCGGCGTTTCGCGCCATCGTCGAGAAGCTCGGAGTCCAGCGCTACTGCCACTACATCTGTCACTGGATCTGCTCGATCCGCTGCCAGCTGGTCTGCGAGATCCTCTGCAGCCCCGAAAAGCCGCCCTACATCATCGGCTGTGTCCACCTGATGCCGGTGCTGCAGCAGGCCGGCGCGGCCGTGACCCGGCTGATCGCCGACCGGGCGACGCTGGCCGCGGTCGAGAAGGGCGTCTTCGCGCGCGACTGCGATGCCGTGCGGATCACGCTCCAGCGCGCCGGGTTCCAGGGCCTCTGCCACTGGATCTGCCATTGGGTCTGCGTCTGGCGCTGCGTGCGCATCTGTTTTCGCCTGTGCCGGCCGTTCGCGGCGGAGCGGATTGATGACGAACTGCCGGAGATCCTCGCTTTCGCGCAGGCGGTGGCGAAACTTCCCGGCAAACCGAAGGTCCTGGCGCGGCTCGTCGAGGCGGTCGAGGCGGAAGACGCCGAAACCTACGCCAAACTGGTCAAGCAACTGGAGCTGTCGAAGTTCTGCCACCAGCTGTGCCACTGGATCTGCGGTCTCTGGTGCCGGCGGTTCTGCTGGTGCGTTTGCCCGCCGCCCAAGCCGCGTCCCTGGTTCACCCACGTCGGCCACTTCCACATCTATGGCGACATAGACGCCGGCAACGGCTTGACCAACAAAGCGGTGCTCGGCCACGGCGGCCCCAACTACGGCTTTTTCAACTGCCTCGAACTGCGCGGCTTCTGCCCGGCGGAATCGCCGGACGCCGCCGGGGTGCCGATGCGTTACCGCTTCCTCTTTGAGCGCGGCGGCACGCGGACTCCTTTGATCGGCAGCCTGCTCTGCTCGGTGATCGTCGGCAGCCGGACGATCTATTGGGATGTCAACGGTACCGGGCTGGAGGAGACCTTCCAGACGGTGATGATCGCCGGATCGGGCGCGACGCTCGATCCCACGCCGACGCCGGCCCTGCCGCCGGGGACTCCCTGGGGGCCGCCGCCGACGCATGTCGTGGTCCCCGATGCCGACGGCTGGGTCACGGTCGATCCGGCCGCCCTGGGGGCCGGCTTCAATGGCGCGCTGATCGGTTTCAACACCAAGACGGCCTTCCCCGACGGGGATCCGGCACCGGGGGTTGCCGCCGGCACCCAGGTTCCGGTCGCCAACGTGAAGAACGGCGTCGACGTCGCCGTCATCTTCGAGGCGACGCGGGTCGGCGGTCCGACCTCGCCACCCGACTACAGCAATACGCTGAGCCGGATCCATATCAACAACTGGAACGAGGTGGCGCTGCTCGACCTGCTGCAGTTCCACAGCGGCGGCGGCACCGCCTGCTCGCCGTTGTCCGCCGATCTGGATATCGAGTACACGGCGGACCACGAACTCATGGCCGCCTGGTCCCTCGGCATCTCGACGGCGGCGTCTATTCCGCCGCTGTCGCTGCCTTCGGGAACCGGAACCCGCAGCGGTGTGTCCAACACCGTCTTCGGCACGCACCACGAGGATATCTCGGCCTGGCCGAGCTGTTCTTACACCGTGTCGCTGACGACCCGGCGGGCCTTGACCAACGGCATCAGTGACGACGATGCCGATCCGGTGACCAAGACCTTCTGCATCGGCGCGCGCGGCTGAGCCGCGCCCGGCCGCCGCGGGGCAGCCGTTTCGGCGGCTGTCTCGCGGCGGTCCCGGCCCGGGCCTCGTTTCGTTGCAGGTTGGTTCCAAGTGCAGGGTGCAATCGGCCGTTGGCGTCGGGGCCGGCCTCGTGCCAGCATTCCGCCATGCCGGAGCTGCCCGACATCACCGTCTACATCGAGGCCCTGGAGGCGCGCATCCTCGGCCAACGGCTCGAGAAGATCCGCCTCGCCAGTCCCTTCCTGCTGCGCACCGCCGTGCCGCCGATCCGGACCGCCCAAGGCCGCCAGGTCGTGGCGCTCCGCCGCCTCGGCAAACGCATCGCCATCGGTTTGGAGGGCGGCGGTCTGGAGGGCGGTGAACTGGAGGACGGCGGCCTGGAGGGCGGCCTTTGGCTGGTCCTGCATCTGATGATCGCCGGGCGGCTGCATTGGAAGGAGCCTGGCGCAAGCCTCGCCGGCAAGTCGGCGCTGGCGGCCTTCGACTTTGCGAACGGCAGCCTGACGCTGACCGAGGCCGGCGCAAAGAAACGCGCCTCGCTGTACCTGCTGCGGGGGGAGGCGGCGCTGGCCGGCCACGATCCCGGCGGACTGGAGGTGCTGGATGCCGGTCTGCCGCGCTTCGCCGCAGTGCTCACCGCCACCAATCACACGGTGAAGCGCGCGCTGACCGACCCGAGGATCTTCAGCGGCATCGGCAACGCCTATTCGGACGAGATATTGCATCGGGCGCGGCTTTCGCCGGTGGCCATGACGCAAAAGCTCTCGGCGGCGGAAATCGCGCGGCTCCACGACGCGACGCGCGAGGCTCTGGAACTCTGGACCGGGCGCCTGCGCGCCGAGGCCGCCGGCAAGTTTCCCGAGAAGGTCACCGCCTTTCGCAAGGACATGGCCGTGCATGGCCGCTACGGCGCGCCCTGTCCGGTCTGCGGCACCAAGGTGCAGCGCATCCGCCACGCCAGCACCGAGACCAATTACTGCCCGCGCTGCCAGACCGGCGGCAAGCTGCTCGCCGACCGCTCGCTCTCGGCGCTGCTGAAGAAGGACTGGCCGAAGTCGATCGAGGCACTGGAGCGGCGGCGCGGCAAAGACTGACGGCCCTCAGGCCAGTAGGCGGGAAAGACCGGGGCCAAGCGCTTTCCGCCCGGCAGCGGCATCACAGCTCCGGCGGTTCGCTCGACCGACACCAAATACCGGGTTCCGCGCGGGCGTACCAGCGGTTCGAGGCACCTGAGCACCGGAACAGCGCGATCGCGCAGGCCCCCTGACAGTTGCGGTTGTCCGCGCCGAACTCGCCGCCAGAAGAGATTTGCTTCGGACGCCTCCAGCTATGGCGGACAAGGGCACTGCGCTGCTTCGCGTGCCCGGTCCGGAGCAGAGAGCTTCTCTTTTTCTTGGACGATACTCCAAATATTTTTATGTGTTGTCATGGAAAATCTAAGAATTTGAATCTGTTGTTTTTATCAATATTTATATCTTGAAATAAATCTTAAAATAAAAATACTACTTACCCTATTGAATAACTGATAGGAATAGACCATATATTTTGAAACGGCAAATCACTGCCGATCCATTGAGAGGAACTTCACATGTCCTTTAAGAAATTCTCCTCCGCGCAAAATGCTCCGGGCAAGGTCGGTTCTGCCGACAAGCCCAAGGAAGCCACACCCGCCGGGCAGCCGAAGACACAGCCCGACCAGAAGTCCGCAGAACCGACGCCGAAGTCCTAGACATCGAACCGGAGGGAGAGTCCCCCTCCAGTGCCGTCGGCTGACCGGAAGAAGCCAATGATGAAACGAGCAAGCGAGAGGACAGTCAGCTTCAAGAGACCCTTCGTTTTGACTGGTCTTGATGAGGCACTGCCAGCCGGCGACTACAGTGTGGAAACCGAGGAAGAACTCGTTGAAGGCATTTCTTACGCCGCCTATCGCAGAACATCGACGGTCCTCCGCCTGCCCGCAAAGTCCGGGCCTGCCCATCTGACGCGGGCGATGATTGTCGACCCGGACGAATTGGACGCGGCCATGGAGCGCGATCTGGCGATTGCCGAAAGTCCGCCATGAGTGGAACACGCAGAGCCGGCGCAGCCGAGGCCTCCGCCTTATTTGCGGCGGTGCTTCTGTTTGTCTTTTCTGGCATCGCCGCCGCCCAGGATGGGGCTGTCGGCATGCCGACAAATGCAAGCGCGAAGACCTATGGCGATGGATGGGCGTGCAATCGGGGCTACCGGGAAACCGGTGGCGCCTGCCTGCCCATCAAGGTGCCGGCAAACGCGCTCGCCATGGAGACCTCCTATGGACGCGGCTGGGAATGCCGCCGTGGCTATCGGGAAGTCAATGAAACGTGCAATGTCATCGAGATACCGGAGAACGCCTATTTGAATGCCTCCGGAGTTCGCTGGGCCTGCGATAGAGGATTTCGGGAGCTCGACGAAGCCTGCGTTGCCATCGAAGTGCCTCAGAACGGGTATCTCACGGAATCGAATTTTGGCTCTGGCTGGAAGTGTGAACGAGGGTTTCAAGCCAAAGGCGAAGCGTGCATTGCGGTTAAGCTGCCGGCCAATGCTCATCTCGGCTTTTCGGGGAGCGACTGGGAATGCGATCGACCCTATAGGAAACAGCGGGACGAGTGTGTGCTGCGCTGAAGGACGCTTGGTCCATGACCGCTATCGGGCGCGGCGCGCCATAGTTGGTGGCTTCATTGATGACAGAGCATTCGAATGCCGGCCGCTTGGCGCGCGCT
Source organism: Kiloniellaceae bacterium (assembly GCA_040217155.1). Classification (GTDB taxonomy): domain Bacteria; phylum Pseudomonadota; class Alphaproteobacteria; order Kiloniellales; family Kiloniellaceae; genus Pelagibius. The sequence continues at coordinate 108,029 of JAVJNS010000008.1, read as the reverse complement.
GCTCTTGGAGCGCAGCTCGGTTTTTGCCGGCGGGATCAGATGGGGGCAAGAGACTATGACTGACGATCCGGTCGACCTCGATGAGCACCGGGGCATGGCTGCACAGAAGGCGACGGAGATCCGCCGGGAGCGCTTCCACCAGTTCCAGGAAGATCAGGCCTCCCTGCGGCTTCGCCAGGAAGAGCTCGAAAAACACCTCCTCGCCGCCCCGGCCGCGACCTGGTCGGAGGCCGCGGTGAAGGCCGAGTATCTCATACAGCTCTTCGCTGAAACGCTCGAAGCACAGGATCCGCGGCGCAAGGAGCTGATTGCCCACACAATGGATGATCTCACACGCCTTTGCGAGCGCGAGAAAGGCAGCTCTTGATGGTCGCGACCATGACGACCTCGCCGCGCGGCAGAAAGGTCGGCCGGCAATGACACTGAACTTCCCGAACGCAAGCCGAAGCTATGACGAGACTCGCAAACTCGTGCGCTTCTGGGGCTATGACAGCGCGCTTGAAATTTGCTTCTTCGTCGAGGCGAGCGCGCTTTTGAAGCTGATATCGGAAACCGGGAACATGGAAGCGGACTGCCTGGACTCCTTCGACGCTGCCAGGGAACGCATAATCGAGGCCGCCCGCAAGGTCTACGCGCGGGGGCGCGACGGACCCTACCTCCTGGCCGCGGCGGATTTTTGAGCCTGCCCGTGCCGTTGCCGGTCGTTGAGGTCAGGTCCGCGGGTCCGCAGGCCCATTGGCACTTCCCCGGGGCAGATCTCGTATCCATGTATTTAGGTAATAGTATTAAGAAAAATAATCTCATTATTATACATTTTTCTTAGGGATTCTGGCTTTCTGGGAGGTATTTTCTAAAGATTATATTCTATTTTCCTAGACTGTATTTTGCTTTCCTGTATGATGCATAAATACTAATCGGATAATTATTATTCAAAATAGAGGAGGCAAAAATGAACACTCCGGAATGGCTGAAACCAGGTCTTTACGGTGCCGCTGTCGGAGCCATCGCTCTGGCCGTTGTCGGATTTTCATGGGGGGGCTGGATGACCGGCGGCTCCGCTGACCGGATGGCGGCGGATAAGGCACGGAATGAGGTGGTCGCGGCACTCGTGCCGATCTGCATCGAGCAATCCAAGCAGGACCCCAAGGTCAGCGAGACGCTCGCTCAGCTGGAGGCGGCCAGCAACTACAAGCGCAGCGACATGGTGATGGATGCCGGCTGGGCCACGATGCCGGGCTCCAGCGATCCGAACCGCTCCGTCGCGGGCGCCTGCATGGAGCAGTTGGCGGCTCGGTTCTAGCCGACCGCCTGCTGGTCCCGATGAGCCAGGCCATGGTCGAAGCGCAGCTTCCCACGACGTTTGGCGCCAGGACGAACGGATGAAGAGCCGGCTGACCCGTGCTGTGGTTGAGGCTGTTGACCGCATAGGTGAGCGGCTGGCCACGGCCCCGGTCAGGGCATCGACGTCTGCCTGGCGGTAGGGGCGGCAGAACACGTCCGGCCTGCGGCACCAGGGCGCAGCGCATCCGCCACGCCGGCACCGAGACCGATTACCGCCCGCGCTGCCAGACCGGTGGCAAGCTGCCCGCCGACCGCTCGCTCTCGGCGCTGCTGAAGAAGGACTGGCCGAAGTCAATCGAGGCCCTGGAGCGGCGGCGCGGCAAAGACTGACGGCCCAGCCTTTATGGCTTTGCTCCATGGCTTTCCTCTATCACGTCCCGCCATCGCTTCCGGTGACGTCGTCGACCAGCTTGCGGATCTGGGCCGGCAGGAAGGGTTTCTCGACGAAGGGCCGTCCGCTGGTCTTGAGAAAGCGGTCGGTCTTTTCGTTCAACAGATCGCCGGTGGCGAAGATCATGCGCTCCACCAGGTGCGGTTTGGTCCGTTTCAGCGCTTCGTAGAGTCCCGGGCCGTCCATGTGCGGCATGCGCAGGTCGCAGACGATGGCGTCGTAGTCCCGCGCCGCCAGCCGGGCGAGGGCCGCCTGGCCGCTGGCGGCGACGTCGACGGCGTGGCCCGTGGCCTCCAGGATCTCGACCAGGAAGCCGGTGATGTCCGGCTCGTCGTCGACCACCAGGACATGACGCTGCGCGTTCCGGCGCGGCGGCGGCGCGGGCTCGCAGGGGGTCTCGGCCGGCGCTTCGGCCGGCTCGCCCGCCGGCAGCAGCACCGTGAAGACGGCACCGCCGTCGGCCGCTTCGCTGACCGCGATGCTGCCGCCGTGGCCGCTGACCATGCCGTGGCAGACCGAGAGCCCGACCCCGGTGCCCTGGCCGACCGGCTTGGTCGTGAAGAAGGGGTCGAAGATCTGCGAGCGAATTTCGCTGGGGACGCCGGGGCCGTTGTCGCGCACCGCGATACTCACCTGGCGGCGCGCCTCGTGGTAGGCGGTGGTGATGATCAGGCGGCGCGGCAGGGGCCCGTTCGCCATCGCCTGCTGGGCATTGATGAAGAGGTTCAACAACACGTGGCTGAGCTGATCGGAATCGCCGGCGATCGCCGGCAGATTGGGCGCCAGGTTGCGGGTGACGACGACATCGATGGTGCCGAGCTGATGGGTCATCAGATCGAGCACGTCGTCGATCAGCCGGTTGATATGGACGGGGCGGTGGTCGGCGGGGCGCTGACGCGCGATGGAGAGGAAGGTCTTTACGATCTTGGCGCAGCGGTCGGCGGCGATGCGCACCTTCACCGCGCGTTCGGCGATCTCGCCGTCGCCGGCCAGACTCTCCAGCAGCGCCGCCTGGCCGATGACCACCGACAGCGGATTGTTCAACTCGTGCGACACGCCGGCCAGCAGCCCGCCGAGCGCGGTCAGCTTCTCGTTCTGATAGCCCTTCTCGCGCTGGTGCTGCAACTCCTGTTCGGTGCGGACCCGGTCGGTGATGTTGTTGTAGGTGGAAACGATGCAGCCGTCCGGCAGCCGCTGCTGGCGCACTTCGATGTAGCGGCCGTCCGGCAGGGTGATCTGGGAAACGCCGCGCGTGACCCGTGACAGGAAGCCGAGGCGCTCCTTGACGAAGCCCTCCGCGCCGCCCGCGGCTTTCACGGCTGCGGCCTCGTAGTGCCCCTTGGCGAGGCCGTGGCGGATGTATTCAGAGAGGTGGAAACCGGGCGCGGCAAGCTCTTCCGGCAGATCGAAGATGTCCTGAAAGCCCTGGTTCACCAGCAGCACGGTCATGTCCGGCGCCGTGACGGTGACGCCCTGGGCGATGTTGGCGAGGATGCCTTTCAGTTGGGCGCTGCGTTCGGCCAGGGCCTGTTCCAGCCGGCTCTCCTGATCGCGCAGGGCGATTTCCGCGTTCTTGCGCTCGGTGATGTCGGTGCGCACGCTGAGAAACCCGCCCGAGCGCGTGTGCTGCTCTTTCACCAGGTCCCAGTGGCCGTCGGGCCAGGTGTCCTCGCTGATTTTCTGGCTGCTGCCGAGACGCTCGGCGATGAAGTCGTCGACGAAGCCTGCGCGGTCGTGCCACACCCGCGGGTCGGTGACCGCGTTGTTGGCGACACTGGACTCGACCAGTTCGCGCATCGGCCTGCCGACGATCTCGGCCTGGCTCGGCAGGAAGGGAAACAGCTCATGGAAGCGGCGGTTGGTGAGGACCACCCGCTGGTCGGAATCATAGAGGATGAAGCTGTCCGAGAGATTGTCGACGGCTTCGCGCAGCATCACCTCGGTGCGGCGCATCCGCACCTGCTCGGTGACGTCGCTCAGCGATACCAGCACCGCGGGGTCGTCCTCCCAGAGAATGCGCTTCTCCGCGGCTTCGACCCAGAAGGGTTCGCCGACGCGGGTCAGGCAGCGCAGAATACGCGCCGGCCCCGGCGCTTCTCCGGCGAGCAGCCGTTCATGGCGGCGCAGGGCGCGGTTGTGGATTTCGATGGGCAGGTAAGGCAGCAGGGTGGGCTCGCGCAGCAGTTCCTCGCCGCTGCCGAAGCCGACGCGCCGGGCGCAGGCGGTATTGGCATAGAGCGGTTTGAAGTTGCGGTGGACCAGGACTCCGTTGCTGATGCCCTCCACCAGGATGCGAAAGTCGGTCTCCGCGCCCGGCGCCGCCGCCTTGCCGACAGCCAGGGGCGGCGCGGCATCGCCGGCGCCGCTGCGCGCCGCCTGGCGCGGTTCGGCCGTTTGGTGAACCACCAGCCAGTGGCGGTGCCGGCCGGTCCGATCGTAGAGCGCGCGCAGTTGCAGGCTCTTCGCCTTCGCCCCCAGGCCCGCGAACTGGCCCGCGTCACATAACTCGTCAAGGCGGCAAGCGGCGCTCGGCGCGACGCTGCGGCTGGCGGGGCTGGCGGAATCGGACATGACTGCGACCTCTGTGAACCAAACCTGATCTTGACCCCTGGGGCGGTGGCGAGTCGACCCCAAGCGGCGCCCGCGGCGGGCGCCGGGGCCATCATTCTGGACCCTGCGGCGGAAATGTTTCAGTCGCATGTGCCGTCCGGGCGAAATTGGTTTCGATTGTTCCTGCCGGCCACCGGCTCGGAACGCGGCGGAGAGGAGGCCGGGCCGGATAACCGCCGCAAACGCTAGCATCCTGGTGAACCGGCGACCTTCGAAAGTCGATCTCCGCGGCGGCGGTCCGCCGTCAGCGTCATCCACTTGTCACTGCGCTGTCATGGGCGCAGCATGAAGCCGTTCTAGGGTCGCTCGGACCCTTCCGCCGACAAGCAAGCCGCGCCGGCGGCGCCAACCCGGGAAAGGAGAGGCAAGAGTCATGCAAATCAAAGACAACTTCCGCACGAAAGGAGCCGCTTTCGAGGCTTCCGAAGATCTTCCCCTGAACACCCACCTCGCCGCCACCTTCGAGAAGGTCGCCGATCGTCGCTACGGACGGCGCGCGGTGATGACGGGCGCGCTGTCGACGCTCGCCTTGGCTGCGGTCGCGGCTCCCCTGGGCATTGCCGCCGGCGCCAGGCCCGCCAAGGCGGCGGTCGGTGGCCGCTACGTCTGGGACGAAATTTCGCATGGCATCGACGAGCGGCATCACGTCGCGCCCGGCTACAGCGCCGATGTGCTGATCCGCTGGGGCGATCCGCTGTTCGCCGACTCGCCCGCATTCGACCCGGCGCACCAGACCGCCGCGGCCCAGGTCCGGCAGTTCGGCTACAACAACGACTTCGTCGGCTATGTCGGCCTGCCGTTTGGCTCGGACAATCCGGACCACGGGCTGCTCTGCGTCAACCACGAGTACACCAGCGAGGAGGTCATGTTCCCCGGCATCGGCCGCCAGGACAAGAAAGACTTCCCCGATATGACCGCGGAACTGGTCGCTATCGAGCTGGCCGCCCATGGCGGCTCCGTGGTCGAGATCCGGCGCGCGAACGGCAAGTGGGCCGTGGTGACGGGCGGCCAATACAATCGCCGCATAACCGCCGGCACCGAGATGCGGATCACCGGCCCCGCCGCCGGTCATGACCGCATGAAGACCTCGGCCGATCCGGCGGGCACCACCTGCCTCGGCACCTTCAACAACTGCGCCGGCGGCATCACCCCCTGGGGCACCTACCTGATGGCCGAGGAGAACTTCCACGGATACTTCGGCGGTTCGATCGAGGGCCACCCGGAGCAGCGCAATTTCGAGCGCTATGGCGTGCCCGGGGGCTGGTATGTCTGGTCCAGGTTTCACAAGCGTTTCGACGTCAATGCCGAACCGAATGAAGCCAACCGTTTTGGCTGGGTGGTCGAGGTGGATGTTCTCGACCCGGCCTCCAGGCCGAAGAAGCGCACCGCGCTTGGCCGCGCCAAGCACGAAGGCGCCGAGCCGATCGTCAACGGCGACGGCCGTGTCGTGGTCTACAGCGGCGACGACCAGCGTTTCGACTATCTCTACCGTTTTGTCTCCGACGGCCGCTACACCGCCGGCGATCGGGCGGCCAACATGGACCTCTTGGAAAGCGGCACGCTTTCGGTGGCGCGCTTCAACGCGGACGGCACCCTCGACTGGCTGCCGCTGGTCCATGGCCAAGGGCCGCTGACGGCGGAGAACGGCTTCAACAGCCAGGCCGATGTGGTCATCGAGGCCCGCGTCGCCGCCGATCTTCTGGGCGCCACGCCCATGGACCGTCCCGAAGACGTGGAGCCGAACAAGCTGACCGACAAGGTCTACGTCATGCTGACCAACAATTCCAAGCGCAGGCCCGATGCGGTCGACGCGGTCAATCCGCGCGGCCCCAATGATTTCGGCCAGGTCGTCGAACTGACGCCGCCGGGCGGAGACCATGCCGCGGCCGGCTTTGCCTGGGACCTGCTGGTCGTCGGCGGCAATCCGAAAGACCCGGAATCCGGGGCGAGGTACCACCAGGCGACCTCCGAGAACGGCTGGTTCGGCTCGCCGGACAACTGCGCCATCGACCCGCAGGGCCGACTCTGGGTGGCGACCGACCAGGGGTCGGGCTGGGGCAAGACCGGCACCGCCGACGGGCTCTACGGGGTCGAGACCGAAGGCGACCTGCGCGGTTACAGCAAGATGTTTTTCCGCACCCCGGTCGGCGCCGAACTCTGCGGTCCCCGCTTTACCGGGGACGGCACAACGCTGTTCGTGGCGGTCCAGCACCCGGCCACCGACGGCACCAGGGACTTTGCGGGTTTCGAGCGCGACTCGACCTTCGAGGACCCGGCGACCCGCTGGCCCGATTTCGCCGAGGGGATGCCGCCGCGGCCTTCCGTCCTGGTCATCCAAAAGGACGGCGGCGGCGCAATCGGCAGCTGATCCGGCGGCCTGACGCTTTCGGTCGGACAAACACGGGGGGTGGTCTTCGGGCCGCCCCCTGCGATTCCTGAACGGCCCTGGCGCCGGCGGCTTGGCCGCTCACCCCCTTATTTGCCGCGCGACCTCCTGAATCGACGGCGATGTGACTTTCCTCACAGAGCGCTGCGCCCGGCTTGGGCAGAGTCACTGCCCTGGTAGCGTCAAAAGGGCAGCGTCAAAAAGGGCGGCGGCCCGATCAAGGGGGGAAACAGCATGGTTAGCCGGCAAGATGGTGCGCCGTGGGACATCGGCCTGGAAAGCGGACTTCGGCTGTCGCGGGGTATTCCTTGCGATTTTTTTCCCACAGACCTGCCGCCCGATGGCCGCTCGCGGCGCTTGGTGGGCCTCGATCCCTTGGCGCTTGGCCCGGTCGCGGACCTTGAGCCCGGCCGGTTGGCCGCCGGGCCGGAACCGGCGGCCAACCGCCGATCTGGGACAGCGCGCGCGGGATCCCGCGACCTCCTGGCCGACTCTCTGGGCGAGGCGCTCAACGCCGGCGGTGGCACCGCCTCGGTGCCGGCCGGCGACGGCGGCCCGCTGGGCAATGAATGCCAGCTCGGCGGCGCCGACAGCTTTCGCCGCGGGCTCGAGCGGGCCGCGCTGGGCGACCACCAGGGGGCGGTGAGCGATTTCTCGGTGGCCGTGGTCTGTGACCCGCACAATGGCGAGTATTTTCTCGAGCGCGCCTACAGCTACCGCAGCCTTGGCTACACCTACCTGGCCATCGACGATTTCGAACGCGCCGGCGCCAAGGGGGCCGGCTGGGCGGCGGCGCACAACGGCATGGGTATGGTGCGCCGGGAAAAGGGCGACCTGACGGGCGCGCTGAGCGACTTCGATGCGGCGATCCGCCACGACGCCGGTTTCGCGGCGGCTTACTCGAATCGCGGGCTGTGCCATCTCGACCGCTACGACGACGCCAAGGCCGCCGCCGACTTCACCCGCGCCCTGGACCTGGGCGGCGCCCAGGTGGTGACGCTGTTTCACCGCGCCGCCGCTTACGCCCGCCTGAAGCGTCCTGCCGAGGCCGAAGCGGACCTGACTCGGGCGGCGGCCTTCGCGGCGGACGAACCCTGCCTTCTCAATCGGCGCGGTATCGCCCGCGAGGTTCAAGGCAAGCTGACCGAAGCCTTGGAGGATTTCGACCGCGCCATTGCCGCCGATCCGACCTTCGCGCCGGCCTATGCCAACCGGGCGCGCCTGCTGCAGCGCCTGGCGGACTATCGCGGCGCCATCGACGACTTCACCCGGGAGCTGGCGTTCGATCCCGGCTCCTGGCAGGCTCATGCCCGCCGCGGCCAGTGTTACAGCAAGCTCGGCCAGCAGCGCCATGCGATGATCGACTTCAACGCGGCGCTGTCGCGCGGCGAGGGCCGTGCCGCCCTCTATGTCGACCGGGCGCGCTGCTACGGCGAAATCAAGAACTACGCCAAGGCGGTTGCCGATTGCGATCGGGCGCTTGCCCTGGCGCCGCGCTGCGCGCGCCTCTTTGCCGAGCGCGCCGCCTGGCGGGAGCGGCTGCGCGACCGTGAAGGTGCGCTGGCCGACCTCGACCGCGCCGTGGAAATCGAGCCTTCCTGCGGCCGCTATCTGCAGCAGCGGGGCCGCTTCCTGCTGCGCCAGGGCCGCTTCGCCGAAGCGCTGCCGGATTTCCAGCGCGACGTCGCGCTCAGCCCGGCGGAACCCTGGGCCTACATGGGCCGCGGCGACTGCCTGTCGCGTATGGGCAGGGGGATCGAGGCCGCCGACGATTTCCGCCGCGCGGCGGCGCTGTTCGCCGATCTCGACCAGCCGGAGTCGCGGGGCACCGCCCTGCAGCGCATGGAACAGGCCCTGGTCGCCTGAGCGCGCCCAAATCCGCCGAACCGACCTTGGGCGCGGCACTGCGGTAGGATACTGCGGGCGGGCGCGCCGCTCCCTTGTTTTTTGGCTCGCCGACAGGCGCGCGTGCCGGGGCATCGCCGGCCGCCAGAAACAAAAAAAACAATTTTACCGCTGCGGCGACAACGGGCTGAAACACGGCCCTGGCAGTTTGACGGCGACGTGCGGTGCGGAAGCCGACTCGCGGCAAGGCCGCAGGCGGCCGTGGCGGTCAATGCGGCGACTCCGGCGCGGCAGCCTGCATCGAGGTCTTGCGGATCCGGCATTCCGCATCGCACGCACCTGAACCCGTCGCGCCGGCGCTCTCGCCGTCCTCGACTTTTGCCGGCAGAGGCAAGAAAGGCCGCGCACCTGCACGGTGGCGGCCAGAAAGGCACTTCGCTGCTTTGGTGTCCAGGGACGCCGCCTGGCGGCGCGCTCTCCCGGTATCGTCTGGGTCCCGTCTGCGGGCCTCGTCTGCGCGCCCCGTCTGCGCGCGCCGTCTGTGCCGCGTCTGCCACGCAGACCCGGCCGGTGCGCTCCGCCAGGGCGGCGCGCGCCGGATGCGGGAACTCTCTAGAAGCCTTCGCGTTCCATGCGCTTGCGCAGCAGCTTGCGGTAACGGCGCACCGCTTCGGCACGCTCGCGCTTCTTGCGCGCGGAGGGCTTCTCGAAGTTGCGGCGCAGTTTCATCTCACGGAAGACACCCTCGCGCTGCAGCTTCTTCTTCAGCGCGCGGAGGGCTTGATCGACGTTGTTATCTCGAACCTGAACTTGCACAGACGCTCAGCGCTCCTTTCTGGTGCCGCGAATAGCCTGTCTCCCGACAGACGTCCGGGCTGGATTGCTCAATAATTCGGGCAGAAAAACCGGTTCCGCAACACGAGTGCTGCGGAGACAAGACGGGTGGTATCACAGGGATTTGGAAAAAGGAAGGGGTTTCGAAGGCTTTTTTGGCTTTCGCGGCGGGTCCGGCGGGGCGCCGCGGGGACGCCCGCTCGATCGCCTGGCGCGGCGGATTTCAAATGAGGAATTAATCCTATTCGGCGCCTGGCCGGGGTCTCCGGCATGCCTTTACCCGGGGCCGGGGCGGGGCCATATTGGCGCCATGGCAATTCTCAAGATCGCCCGCATGGGCCACCCCGTGCTGCGCCGTCCGGCGGCGCCGGTCGCCGATCCGACGGCGCCGGAAATCCGCCACCTGGTGAGGGACATGCTGGAGACCATGGAGGACGCCGGCGGGACCGGTCTGGCGGCCCCCCAGGTCCACGTGCCGCTGCGGGTCGTGGTGTTTTTCGTCTCCGGCCGCCGCGCCGGCATCGAGGACGGGGCCGACGACGATCCGAATGCCGACACGGCTGACGGCGACGTCCCGCTGACGGTGCTCGTCAACCCGGAGATCGAAGCCCTGACCGAGCGGCTGGCGGTCGGGCCGGAAGCCTGCCTGTCGGTGCCGGGGCTGGTCGGGCAGGTGCCGCGCGCGACGCGGATCCGCTATCGCGGACTGACTCTCGACGGCGACACGCTGCGGCGCGAGGCCGAGGGCTTTCACGCCCGGGTCGTGCTGCACGAATGCGATCACCTCGACGGGATCCTCTTTCCCCAGCGCATGACCGACCTTTCGCTGCTCGCCTTCGCCAGCGAAGCCGGACGCCTGCCCGAGGAGGCCCGCGCCCCGCGCAACGAGACGGTGGAAAGCCATGGCTGAAGATCACGACGAAACCCGCCGCGGCGGCCGCGCCGGCGCCGCCGAGACCTTGGCGCGCCAGCGCCTCCGGCTGCTCGAGGCCGCCCTGCGTCATGTCCCTTTCGATGGCTGGACCTGGACTGCCCTGGATGCCGGCGCCCGCGACCTGGCACTGGCGCCGGGCGAGGCGGCGCGGCTGTTCCCGGGCGGGCCGCTGGAACTGGTGCGCGCCTTCAGCGCCGAGGCGGACCGCCGGATGCTGACGGCGCTCGAGGGGCTCGATCTCGGCGCCATGAAGGTCCGCGACAAGATCGCCGCGGGCGTGCGCCTCCGTTTGGAGGCGGTCGCGCCCCATCGCGAGGCGGTGCGGAGCGGACTGACGTTCTTCGCCCTGCCGCCGAACGCCGCCGCCGGCCTGTCTTGCCTTTACCGCACGGTGGACGCCATCTGGTATGCCGCCGGCGACAAGGCGACCGACTACAACTTCTACACCAAGCGCGCCCTGCTGTCGGGCGTCTACTCCTCGACCCTGCTGTTCTGGCTGAACGACAAGTCCGAGGACCGGGCCGCGACCTGGGCCTTCCTCGACCGCCGCATCGCCGAGGTGTTGAAGGTGGCCGGCCGGCTCGGCAAGGGGGTCACCTCGGCATTGAGCCTGCCGGAGCGCCTCCTGGGCGCGATGACTTCGGCCGGACGCGGCGGCCCGCGCGGCCGGCGCGGACCGCTGCGGTCGTCCCGGCGCTGAGGACTCAGCCGCGCCGCTTCTTGACCGTCGTCGTGCCGTCGCGATCGGTGACCAGCGCATAGTCCCGCTCGACGTTTTCGTAGCACTCCATGGACAGCACCATGTCGACCGTCTCGCCGTCGTCGGAGAGCGGCAGGAAGCAGACGTCGTATTCCGCGACGATGTCGGGCGCCAGGCGCCACTTGACGCGGGTCATGACCGGCGCCTTCGTTTCGCAAGCGCTCCGATAGCTCTCCAGAATCGGACCCTCGTCGTTCGGCAGGGCGATCTCGTCGAGGTACCTGCCGGTGAACTCGTAGCCTGTCATCTCGACGATCTTGGTCCCGACCAGCCGATAACGGACCCGGAAAGGATCGTGCTCGATATCGGTGATCAGGATGCGCGGCATGAGGTGGGGAATGTCGACCGGGTCGATGTCGCGGCGCCTGGGCAGGGTCCGGCCCCCGCATTTGCGGCGCCAGTAGTCGAACAGTTCGCGGATTGCGGTGCTCTCGATCTGGTCGGTGCTGAGAATTTTCTGCATCGGAGGGAACGGCTTCTCCTTCTTTCAGGTTTACGGCCCCGCCGGCTTCGCAGCAACGGACAGAATACAAATGTGTTCGCTTGGGGTACAAATAAACAGTACTTCCCTTCCAGGGTCTGCAAGGGCATTGTCTTTTGTACAACTTAAGATAGGTTTTTTATATCTGTTTTGTCTCATTAGATGTGAGGTGACGCGATTTCCAGTTTGGGCGCGGAACATGGGGTTGAGTTGGCGCCGGCGCGGCGGGTGGCCGCCCGCTTCGACCTGACGCGGGTGGCGAAAGCCGCCGCCGCTCTGGTGGCGCTTGTTGGGGGTGCGGTTTTCGTTCTCGGCTGGATCCTCGACATGGGGGCGGTGCGCCAGCTTCGTCCGGCCTTGCCTGGCATGGCGATCAGCACCTCTTTCGGCCTGTTCGCCTGCGGGGTCTGCCTTCTCATCGAAGGCTGGCGCGGGCGCGCATCCGCGGACAAGCTGGTGCCCATCGTGGCGGCTGCGGTGCTGGCCCTCGCGCTGGTCAATCTGGCGCTCGTCGCGGCGCAGCCCGGCCGCGGTGTGGATCAGATCCTGTTCAGTTTCCCGGAGGAAACAGCGCGGATCTATATGTCGCCGGCCACGGCGATCAGCCTCGCCCTGGCGGCGGCTTGCCTGCTGATCCCGCGCACCGCCACCAGCCGATTGGCGGGCGATCTGTTCAGCGGCATGGCGGGGCTGGGACTCTTCATCGCCGCGCTTTCCTTGACCGGCTATGCCTTCGACAGCAGTGCCCTGCACGGGGTCTTTGTGTTCTCGGTCATGGCGCTGAACACGGCCGTGGTGTTCTTCGTTCTGTTCCTGGCCCTGCTGTTTTCGCGTCCGGACTGGGGGTTCATGAAGGTCTTCACCGGGCCCGGCCTCGGCAGCTCGACGCTCAGGCGGTTGCTGCCGTTCTTTCTTTTAGGGCCCTTCATCTTCTGCTGGTTGACGCTGCAGGCTGTGAAAGGCGAGCTGTTCGACGCCGACTTCCGCCTCAGTGTCCTGGCGATCGTCGCAACCGTCAGCCTCATCGCGATCGCGTTCTGGAGCGCGCTGCGCGAAAACGCCGCGTCGGCCGATCTCATGGAATCGAACGACCGCTTGCAGCGGGCTCTGAGCGACCAGAACATTCTGCTGAAGGAAGTCTATCATCGCGTGAAGAACAACTTGCAGTTCATCGATGCGATGCTGGCGCTGGAGAGCAACGACCTGAGCGGTGCCGCGATGCCGCAGCGCCTAGCGGACATCCGGCAGCGGCTCCATGCCCTCGCGCGCGTCCATCAGCAGCTTGTCGACTCGGCGGATCTGGCGACCTTGGATTTGCGCGGCTTTCTGGAGGAGCTTTGCGACAATATGGCCAAGGGGGTCGGTGTCGATTCCCGGGGCGTGGAAGTCAGAACCGACGTCGCGCCGGTCCGGGTTCATCTGGAGCAGGCGATTCCGATAGGCCTCATCGTGACGGAGCTGCTTTCCAACGCCTTCAAGCACGCCTTTCCGGCGGGGCGGCGGGGCGCCATTCTGGTGACGCTGCAGGACCTTGGAGAGAATGGATCACTGCTTTCGGTGAGTGACGACGGCGTTGGCCGCGCCGCCGAGGGCGACCGCGCGGCAAGCGTCGGCAGCATGATCGTGCGCTCTCTGGCGGCGCAGTTGAATGCCGAGATGGAAGCCCGCAGTGACGACGGCGGCTGCCGGGTCGAGATCAGAATACCCGCGGACCAGCATTGAGTGGATCGTTGCGTACAGAGGACTGTCGCTTATTAAGGACTGTCGCATATATATGGACTGTCGCATTTAAAGGATCATCGCATATAGAGGATCAATGACATTTATGCCCAAGGTATTAATCGTTGAAGACGAGGCAATGATCGCCGAGTACTTCAAGATCATTGTTGAAAGCTACGGATACGATGTTTGCGGGATCGCGCCGAGCGCCGAAGCGGCCATAGACATCGCGCGCACCGAGGATCCCGGAATCGTTTTCATGGACGTGCGCCTGCGGGGCGGCAGAGACGGCATCGACGCCGCCCTGGAGATCAACAGGAAAAAGCCGGTCCCGACTGTCTATGTCACCGGCTCACGCGAAAAAGAGACGCTGGATCGAATCAAGCTCGATCATCCGGCCGATATTCTCATCAAGCCGATTCTCGCCGAGCAGATCAAAGACGCCCTCACGCGGTTCTGCCCGCTGCCGTGACGGGGCCCGTGACGGGAAAAGACTAAAGCGCTTTGCGGCCAATTTGACTCAATTCTGTTTTCGAGCGCTGCGGCGATCCGTCAGGAGGCCGGCGCCCCCTGAAGTTCCCCGGGCATAGCGGCGCTATGGTCAAGCCAAAGCCCGCCGGTACTGGCGCGAAGCCGCCCGGCAGAATGGTTCAAACTGGGCGCAAAGTGCTTTAACGTCGGATCAGGCGGGTGACGTGACCCATCTTGCGGCCTGGACGGGCGCTGGTCTTGCCGTAGAGGTGCAGCTTGTTGCCGGGGTCGCTGAGAATCTTCTGCCAGTCCCCGGCCTCGTCGCCCAGCAGATTCTTCATCACCGCATCGCAGAGCCGCTCGGTGGAACCCAGCGGCAGGCCGGCCACGGCGCGGATGAACTGCTCGAACTGCGAAGTGATGCAGGCATCCAGTGTCCAATGTCCCGAATTGTGCGGGCGCGGCGCCATCTCGTTGACGAGAACCTTGTCGTCGTGCGTGACGAACATCTCCACCGCCAGCAGACCGACCAGGCTCATCTCCTGCGCCAGGTGGCGGGCTATGGCCTCGGCCCGGTCGACAACCTCGCCGGGCAGGTTGGCCGGTACGATGGTCTCGTCGAGAATATGATCGCGATGGCGGTTCTCCACCGGGACGTAAGTACGCATTGTGCCGTCCGCGCCGCGCGCCACGATGACCGAGATCTCGACGCGGAACGCGACGATGGCCTCGACGACGCCGATGGCCTGGCCGGCGTGGCCGCGCATGGCGTTCCAGGCCTCCGCCAGGTCGCTGTCCGCGGCGATGCGGACCTGGCCTTTGCCGTCGTAGCCCAGTTCGGCGCTCTTCAGGATGCACGGCCGGCCGATGGCCTCGACCGCCCGGCGCAGGCCCTCCTGGTTCTCGGCGGCGCGATAGTCGGCGGTGGGCACCGAGACGCTGTTGCAGAAGTCTTTCTCGCGGAGCCGGTGCTGGCAGATCGACAGCACCTTGGCGCTCGGCCGCAGCGGCGCCAGGCGCTCGAGGATTTCCACGCTGGCCAGCGGGATGTTCTCGAATTCGAAGGTCACCACATCGACCGCTTCGGCGAAGCGGGCGAGGGCGGCTTCGTCATCGTAGGCCGCCACCGTGGCGGCGGCACTGACCTGGTTGGCCGGCGCTTCCGCTTCCGGCCCGTAGACATGGCAGCGGTAGCCGAGGCGGGCGGCCGCCAGCGCGGCCATGCGGCCGAGTTGGCCGCTGCCGAGAATGCCGATGGTGGCGCCGGGCGCCAGGGGACCGTTGAAATCGGGCAAGGTCGGTTGCTTTCCCAGTGGTCTTCTTTGGCTCAGGCGTCGTCTTCGGGGTGCTCGGCCACCGCCGCGGTCTGCCGCGCGCGCCAGTCGTCGAGCGCGGCGGCGAGAGTCTTGTTGGAGAGGGCGAGGACGGCCGCCGACA
Organism: Kiloniellaceae bacterium; assembly: GCA_040217155.1. GTDB lineage: Bacteria > Pseudomonadota > Alphaproteobacteria > Kiloniellales > Kiloniellaceae > Pelagibius. Next base: position 92,820 of record JAVJNS010000008.1, on the reverse strand, counting down.
GCAGGGCGGCGTTGATCGCCCCGGCCTTGCCGATCGCCAGGGTGCCGACCGGGATGCCGCCGGGCATCTGCACGATGGACAGCAGCGAATCCTGTCCCTTCAAGGCCTTGCTCTCGATGGGCACGCCGAAGACCGGCAGCGGCGTCATCGCGGCCGCCATGCCCGGCAGATGGGCGGCGCCGCCTGCCCCGGCGATGATCACCTTGAGGCCGCGCTCGCGGGCCCTCGCGGCATAGTCGTAGAGCCGCTGCGGGGTGCGGTGGGCGGAGACGATGCGCGCCTCGTAGGCGACGCCGAGGCTGTCGAGAACCTCGGCGGCATGCTTCATGGTCGGCCAGTCCGACTGGCTGCCCATGATGATGCCGATCTCGGGCGCTGGAGTCGCCATTATGCGTTCTGTTCCCCCTGAAACTTCACTCTAGAGCCTTTTATGGTCAGATTGAATCAATTCTGTTTGCCGGCGGTGAGGCGATTCGTCAGGAGGCGGACGCATTATCAGGACTAGGTTCCAGGGGCGCAAGCCGCCACCGGGTTTTGCGGGCAAGGCGCGGATTTCCCAGGCTTTCGGCCGCGGAACTGGGCGGTTTCACCGGCTGGCGCCCCGGTGCCCGGCGAAGCGGCTGCTGAAAACCGCATCGCAAGGAAGCCTTTACCATCTCAAACTAAGCTTTGTGCTAGACTCGAGCGCCGCAGACGGCGGCGTTCTCCGGTCGGCGACGTGCCGGCTGCAGGCAATGGAAGCGAAGCCAGAATGAAGGTACGCAAGACAGGGCAGCCCGCGCCCGCCGCGCCGGTATCGCCGGCCAGTGCCGTGCGCGCCGATTCGGCCTACCGTCATGCCGAGGCGGCGCAGCCGCGCGAGGCGCGGCCGGTCCAGGACGTGGCGACCGTCATGGGGATCCCGGAAGCCGAACTGACGCCGAAGGTCCGTCAGGCGCTGCAGCAGCTGATGGCCGAGGTCTATTCCCTGCGTCAGGAACTGGAGGAGGCGCGCCAGCGGGTCGGTTATCTGGAGCGGCTGGCCGATCAGGATACCCTGGCGCCGGTGCTCAACCGCCGTGCCTTCGTGCGCGAACTGAGCCGCATGGCCGCCTTCGAGGAACGCTACGGCCCGGCGGGCAGCGTGCTCTATTTCGACATCAATGGCATGAAGGCGATCAACGACCGTCACGGCCATGCCGCCGGGGATGCGGTGCTGAAGGGCGTTTCCGAGGTGTTGCTGCGCGAGACGCGGGCTTCCGACGTGGTCGGCCGCTTGGGCGGCGACGAATTCGGCGTCATCCTCGCCCAGTCGGGCCTGGAGATGGCCGCTGGCAAGGCCGACCGGCTGGCGGCGGCGATCGCCGCCGAGGCCATCGAGTGGAACGGCGCGCCGCTGCGGGTCTCGGTCGCCTACGGCGCTCATGCCCTGAGCAGCGGCCAGCGCGCCGACGACGCGCTGGAAGCCGCCGACAAGGCGATGTACGCCAACAAGCGCAGTACCAGGGACGCGTCTTAACCAAGGATGAGGCGAGGGGCCAAGGATGAGGTGAGGGGTGGTCCGGCCCAGGCGCCCGTCCATAGCGCCCGTCCATAGCGCCCGGTCCAGAGCGCGGGTCCATGGCGCCGGTCCGAGCTTCAGGTCGCAGGAGTTCCGGGGGCCGTGCTTCAGGCGATGATGTCGGGCAGGAGCGCGTCTTCCAGCTTCAGGATCTGATCCTTCAGCGACAGCTTGCGCTTCTTCAGGCGCTGGAGCTGCAGTTGATCGAAGGGCCGTGTCTCTGCGAGGTGGCTGATGATGTCGTCGAGGTCGCGGTGCTCGGACTTCAACTCCGCCAGTTTCTGGCGCATCTGCTCAAAATCGGGTTGATCCATTGCACTCTAGCAAGGTGTGAAGGGCGGCGCAGTATAGCCCTTTGTGCAGCGCAGTGGGAGTCCTGCGGTGGCGGCCGGAGGCCGGCCGGGAGCGGAGGTTTCCGGCCCGCGAAAGCTGCTAGACTGGGGAAAAGGTGGCGTTAACGGCCTCCAGCGGGAACCCGGCGGGAACGATGGGCATGGAAAAGAGAATCGGAGTTCTGACCAGCGGCGGCGACTGCGCCGGTCTCAATGCGGTGCTGCGCGCGGTGGTGCTGCGCGCCACCGGACATTATGGCTGGGAGGTGGTGGGGATCCGCAATGGCACCGCCGGACTGCTCAAACGCCCGGTCGAAGCCGAGACCCTGCGGCTCGGGCTTGAGCTGATCGACGGCACGCTGCTGCGCCGTGGCGGCACCATTCTCGGCACCACGAACAAGGGCGATCCCTTCGACTACCCGATGGCCGACGGCAGCCGCCTGGACCGCTCCGCCGAGGTCATCGACGGCTACCGGCAGCTCGGACTCGATGCCTTGATCGGGATCGGCGGCGACGGCAGCCAGGCGATCCTGCGCCGCCTCGCCGAGCAGGGCGGCATCGACCTCATCACCGTTCCCAAGACCATCGACAACGATCTCGGCCATACCGAGGTCTCGATCGGCTACGCCACCGCGGTGGAGGTGGCCACCGATGCCCTTGACCAACTGCAGCCGACGGCGGCCAGCCACTCCCGCGTCATGGTGCTGGAAGTCATGGGCCGCGACGCCGGGCACATCGCCATCGCCGCCGGCATCGCCGGCGGTGCCGACGTGATCCTGATCCCGGAAATCCCCTACGCTCTGGCTGGAGTCGCCGCCAAGATCGAGGCCCTGAAAGCCATAGGCCGCAACTTCGCCCTGGTCGTGGTGGCCGAGGCGGTGAAGACCGAAAGCGGCGCCGCGGTGAGGCAACGCCAGTCCGGCGGCGCGGTGAACTACGGCGGCATCGGCCACCACCTGGCGGCGCAGATCGCCGAGATCACCGGCAGCGAAACCCGCGTGACCGTCCTCGGCCACCTGCAGCGCGGTGGCATGCCGAGCGACCGCGACCGCCTCATGGCCTCGATTTTCGGGGTCTATGCCGTCGATCTGGTGGCGGCGGGCCGCTTCGACCGCATGGTGGCCTGGAGTGGCCGCCAGGTCATCGACATCCCGATCGGCGATGCCATCGCCGGCTACAAGGCCGTCGATCTCGACGGGCCTTTGGTGCACACTGCCCTTGGACTCGGCATCTATCTCGGGGAGTTTTCGCCATGACCGTCAGGGACCCGGCGCTGGCGCCCGAGGAGTCGCCGTTGTGGCGCTTCTCCGGGGCGGTTTACGGGCGGCCCGGCGTCGCCGCGGCCTGCGTCGACCTGCAGGACCGCCATGGCCTGGATGTGAACCTGCTGCTGTTCTGCGCCTGGGCGGGGGGCCAGGGGCGCCGGCTCGACGGCGGCGACCTGGGGCTCTTGGGGTCGGTCTCGCGGCCCTGGCAGGACGAGGTGGTGGCGCCGCTGCGCGCCGCCCGGCGCTGGCTGAAGCGGCAGACCGGCCTGCCCGAGGATCTCGGCGCGGCGTTCCGCGAAGAGGTCAAGGCGCTGGAACTGCAGGCCGAGATGCTGGAACAGCTGGTGCTCTTTCAGGAACTGGAGATCGCCGCGGGCAGCGCCGACCCGGCCGCCGTCGCCGCCAACCTGCGGCTCTACCTGACCCGCTTCAAGCCGCTGCCGAGCGACGCCGATCTCGCCGCCCTCGCCGCCGTGCTGCACGGCGCCTGTCCCGAGACCGCACCGGTCCACGCCATCCGGCTGCTCGGCGATGTGGCAACCAGCTGAAGCGCTTTAGCCCCTGAGCGGACGCACTTTTCCGGACTCCTCGCCCCAGCGCTTCACCGTGCCGGCGTCGAGGCCGAAGAGGTCGAGCACGCGCCCGACCGTATGGTCGACCATGTCGTCGAGGCTTTTTGGCTTGGCGTAAAAGCCGGGCACCGGCGGAGCGATGATCGCGCCCATCTCCGACACGGCCAGCATCGAGCGCAGATGCCCCGTGTGCAGCGGCGTCTCGCGCAGCATCAGAACCAGGCGGCGGCGTTCCTTCAGCACCACGTCGGCGGCGCGGGTCAGCAGGCTGGTGGTGACGCCCGTGGCGATTTCCGACAGCGAGCGCACCGAACAGGGCGCGATCACCATGCCGAGGGTCTGGAACGAGCCGCTGGAAATCGCCGCGCCGACGTCGCCGACCGGGTGGACCACGTCGGCCAGGCCCGTCACCTCGGCGACCTTCAGGTCGGTCTCGTAGGCGAGGGTCAGTTCCGCCGCCTTGGACAGCACCAGGTGGCTTTCAACCGGAAGTTCCCTCAGAATCTCGAGCAGGCGCACGCCGTAACGCACCCCGCTGGCGCCGGAAATGCCTACAATCAACCGTTGATTATCCATCAGAGCTTCAACCTGTTCTGGGGGGCGGCCGGGATGCCCCTTTATTTGCCATGAAACCGAACCTGGGCTAGCATGGTTTCCTTCCTATGGCTCATTGGAGGTTCCGAATGCCAGCAGATGAGCGTATCGCGTCATTGCGCACCAAGCACGCGGCCATCGAAAACGCAATTGACGACGAAGAGCACAGGCCGCACCCCGATGATCTTCGCATCATCGAACTAAAGCGCGAGAAACTTCGGATCAAGGACCGAATAGCGGGGCATCTAGACCACGCTTAGCGAACCCCCAAGCCAAGCCTTCAGTCTTCGGCGCCGCTGAACCGGCTGCCAGGCAGGCGCGTGCCGAGGGAAACCCCTTCGGGAATTGCCCAAAAGCAATCGCCGGCACGACCCTAGACAAGCAGGCTCCAGACGCCGTCATCCGCGTCCTTCACCCCCTGACAGGGGGGATGAGGGGCGCGGTTTTATGTTTGGGACTTGGGACCGCGTGCTTCGAGACGCCGCCTGCGGCGGCTCCTTACCATGAGGTCGACTGTTCCGCCTCATCCCGAGGAAGCGGCGAAGCCGCTGTCTCGAAGGACGAGGCGGCCGCTACAAAGCCTTCGCCCGGTCGCGCAGCACGAACTTCTGGATCTTGCCGGTCGCGGTCTTGGGCAGCGCGCCGAAGACGACCTGCTTCGGCGCCTTGAATCGGGCCAGGTGGTCGCGGCAGAAAGCGATGAGTTCTTCTTGCGCGACCGTCGCGCCCGGTTTCAGTTCGACGAAGGCGCAAGGGCTTTCGCCCCACTTGGCGTCGGGCCGCGCCACCACCGCCGCGCCGGCCACCGCTGGGTGCTTGTAGAGCGCGTTCTCGATCTCGATGGAGGAGATGTTCTCGCCGCCGGAAATGATGATGTCCTTGGAGCGGTCCTTCAACTCGATGTAGCCGTCCGGGTGCCGCACCGCCAGGTCGCCGCTGTGGAACCAGCCGCCGGCGAAGGCTTTCTCCGTGGCCTCGCTGTTCTTCAGGTAGCCCTTCATCACCACGTTGCCGCGCATGAACACCTCGCCCAGGGTCCGGCCGTCGCGCGGCACCGGCGCCAGGGTCTCGGCGTCGGCGACCATCAGGCCCTCGAGCGCCGGGTAGTTCACCCCCTGGCGCGACTTCAGCGCCGCCTGGTCTTCGATGTCGAGCGCGTCCCAGTCGCTCTGCCAGGCGCAGACCACGGCGGGGCCGTAGACCTCGGTCAGGCCGTAGACGTGGGTGACCTCGATGCCGGCGTCCTGCATGGCGGCCAGCACCGGGGCCGGCGGCGGCGCGGCGGCGGTCATGAACTTCACCCGCTGGCCGAAGGCGGGGCGCTCCTCGTCGGGTGCGCTCAGCAGCAGCTGCATGACGATGGGCGCGCCGCACAGATGGGTCGCGCCGTGGTCGGCGAGGGCGTCATAGATCGCCGCGGCGCGCACCTGGCGCAGGCAGACGTGGGTGCCGCCCAGCGCGGTGACGGTCCAGGGAAAGCACCAGCCGTTGCAGTGGAACATCGGCAGGGTCCAGAGGTAGACCGGATGCGCCTCGAGCTCCCAGACCTGGATATTGCCGAGCGCGTTCAAATAGGCGCCGCGGTGGTGGTAGACCACGCCCTTGGGGTCGCCGGTGGTCCCGGAGGTGTAGAGCAGCGAGATCGCCTCCCACTCGTCGTCCGGCAGGCGCCAGGGAAACTCGGGATCGCCGGCGGCGAGGAAGCTTTCGTAGTCGGTCTCGCCGAGCCGCTCGCCGCCGCCGGTCTCACCGAAGCTTGCCAGCGGGTCGTCGATGTCGATCACCAGAATATCGCGCTCGACCGAACCAAGGGCCTGCTTGACGACCGGCGAGAACTCGCGGTCGGTGATCAGCACCCTGGCCTCGCCGTGGTTCAGCATGAAGGCGATCGCCGCCGCGTCGAGGCGCACGTTGAGCGCGTTCAGCACCGCGCCGCAGGCCGGCACCCCGAAGTGCGCCTCCAGGCAGGGCGGCGTGTTGGGCGCCATGACCGCCACGGTATCGCCCTTGCCGATGCCGCGCTGGGCGAGCGCCGAGGCGAGACGCCGGCAGCGCGCGAAGACCTCGGCCCAGGTATAGCGGGTCGGCCCATGAATGACCGCGCAGCGGTTGGGATAGACCGCGGCGGCGCGCGCCAGGAAGCTCAAGGGCGACAGCGGTACATGGTTGGCCGCGCCCTGGTCGAGACCTGTCTCAAACGAGTTCTTCGCGTCGTCCATCGCGCCCTGCCGCCCCCCTCGTCCCGGTCTCCCGCCGGACTCCCGCCGGACTCCCTGAAAGATAGCCACTGGCAGAGGTAGCGCCTCACCATGATCCGCGCAACTTTCTCGAAGACTCCGCCATCGCCGCCTGCCGCGCCGGCTCACCCTGGCGGCCGGCCGCCGCCGCCATGGAGTCCCGGGACAAGCCCGGCAACGACCGCTGGAGCGCGTCGTGCCGGCGGTACCCTCTTCCCGCCCTCATCCCCCCAGGACTTCAGGGGCGCAAAGTGCTTTAGTAGGGGCCGCGATGACCGTGGCGGCGGTTGCCCTGCCGGTACTTTTTGCCCTTGCCGTGGTGGTGGCTGTAGCCGTCGCCGGGCGCCGCGTAGTACGGCCCGCCGTGGTACGGACGGTAGTAGTGGCAGCCGCTCAGCAGCAGGCCGGCGGCGGTCAGGGCGATCAGGGCCTTGGCGGCACTTGGGACTCGTCGTCTCATTACGTCCTCCCATGCGGGCGCGGAGATGGTGTCCGGCGGGACGCGATGGCCCTGGCTCAGGCAGTCCGCCGTTTCTGCCTGTAGGAGCGATACGGCGCGCCGCGCCGCGCCATCCCCGCCGGCCGCGGACTCAGGGTCTGCCGCGGGACGCGGACTCAGGGTCTGCCGCGGGCCCCGGACTTAGGGTCTGCCGCGGGACGCGGACTTAGGGTTTGCCGCCGCCGGGGTTTTCTTCCAGATTGGCCGCACCGGCCGCACCGGCAAGCGCGTGGGGGGAAAGTGCCATGATCGAAGAACCGCCGGTCCTGACCATCAGGCGGACGCTGCGCCGCCCGGCCGCCGCTCAGGTCGCGGCCTTTCAGGGCGTCGCCACCGGCCTGGTCGTCGATGCGATGTTCGGCGGCGGCGCGCTGGACGGCGCGATCCGCCCGCTGGCGGCGGGGCCGGGCGGCGCCGGCGTGACGGCGGGCCCCGCCCTGACGGCGGACTGCGGCCCGGCGGATATTCTCGCGACCCTGGCGGCGCTGAACTTCATCGCCCCCGGCGACGTGGTGGTCGCCGCCTTTGCCGGCCACCAGGGCTGCGCGGCGGTCGGCGACCGGGTCTGCGGCATGTTGCGCAACGCCGGCGCCGCCGGCTTCGTGACCGACGGACCGGCGCGCGACAGCGCCGGGATCGCCGCGGCCGGCCTGCCGGTCTGGTGCAGCGGGCTGACGCCGGCCTCGCCCTTCTCGAAGGGGCCCGGCAGCGTCGGCTTCCCGATCCAGATCGGCGGCCAGGAGGTCGAAACCGGCGACATGGTCGTCGCCGACCGCGACGGCGTCGTCATCGTTCCCCATGAAAAGATCGACGCGGTCATCGAGTCCCTGGCCAAGGTGAGGGCCCTGGAGGCCGAACTCGATGCCGAGGTCGCCGCCGGGCTGAAGGTCCCCGCCGCGATCGCCGAACTGCTCGCCGGCGACCAGGTGAAATATTCGGACTGAAGCGCTTTAGCGGTCTGCCGTGCCGGCTCAGGGCCGCGGCGCGGGGGCCAGGCGCCGCAGCGGCCAGCGCAGCGCGACGGTGGTGCCCTTGCCGGGCGTGCTGTCCACCGACAGGCTGCCGCCCAGCAGGTCGCTGAGCTTGGTACAGATATAGAAGCCGAGGCCGGTGCCTCTTTCGCCGCGCAGTTCGGTGGCGCTGCCGTCGGCGAGGAACGGCTCGCCGATCTTTGCGACGAGCTCGGCCGTCATGCCGACGCCGTTGTCGACCACCGAGAATTCCAGCTCCCCGCCCTCGGCCCCGCCGTCGGCCCCACTTTCGGCCCCGCCCCCGGCCGCGCCGTCCGCCCCGGGCGCCAGCATCCGCCACCGCAGGTCGATGGCGCCGCCGCTGTCGGTGTGCTTGCAGGCGTTCGAGACCAGGTTGTTCATGATCTGGATCAGCGCCCGCGGATCGGTGACGATCGTCGGAACGCCGTCGGGCGGCGGCGTGACGCTGATCCGCAGGTTCTTGTCCCGGCAGATCGGGGTGAAGGTCGCCACGACCTCCCGCGTCAGCGCGATCGGATCGAAGCGTTCGGGCCTCAGGCTGTACTTGCCGCTGTCGAGCCGCGCGGTATCCAGGATGTCGTCGACGATCGACAGCAGCAGCCGGCCGCCTTTGTGGATGTTCTCAACATAGTCCCGGTAGGTCGCGTTTTCGAAGCGGCCGCTGACCTCCTTGAGGATCATCTCCGAGAAACCGAGGATCGCGTTGAGCGGCGTCCTCAGGTCGTGGCTGATGTTGGCCAGGAACTCGGACTTGCTCCGCGCCGCGACTTCGGCCAGCTCCTTGGCCTGGCGGAGCACCTCTTCCTGGCGCTTGATCTCCGTGATGTCGACCTGGATGCTGACGAAGCCGCCGCCGCTCATCCGCCGGTCGGCGGTCTTCAGCCAGCGGCCGTCTTTCAGCCGGACGATGAAGGACCCTTCCAGTTTGCGCCGGTATTTGGCCTTGCGTTGCAGGTAGGCATCGTCCCCGGTTTCGTCGCCCCCGATTTCGTCGCCGACCACCACGTTGCCGCGCGCGAGGTCGATCCGTCCCAGCGCGGCGAAGTGGACGCCCGGCCGCGCTTCCGCTTCGCTGTAGCCGTAGAGCTCCCGGAAGTTGCGGTTGCAGGTGACCAGCCGCCCGTCGGCGTCGTAGATCACGATCGCCTCGGAGACGGCCTCCAGCGCCTCGGCGAAGACCGCGCCGTCGCGGGCCGCGTCGAGCTGACGGCGCAGGGCCTGGCATTCGGCGCGCAGGTCTTCCAGCTTGCGCTCGCCGGCGTCGTCGCGCGCGCCCCGGCACTTGTCGGCGTCACCCGGACCGGCGTCACCCGGACCGGCCGCGCCGGAAAGTCCTTGCGTCGTGGAAACCGCCATACGCCGCGCCACTGCCCTCTTCCTGTTTCTCTCGGCGGCAGGCCGCCGCCAATTCCGCTAAATATTACAGGCAATTGATGCAGCTTGGCGGTGAAGGAAGCGTTAAGCCGGCAGCCCTCGGTTGACGCCGCCATGGCTTGCCGGAACATGTCGGGGAATAACGGTCGCGAACTGGGACCGCGCCGCCTCAAAGGTCTTTAAAGTAGACCAGGAAGTCGCTCTTCTTCGCCACCTGGTCATAGAGCCGCCGCGCCGTCGCGTTGGACTCCTGCGTCAGCCAGTAGACCTGGGTGACGCCGGCGGCGCCGGCCGCCGCGGCCACGCCCTCGATCAGCGCCCGCCCGGCGCCGCGGCCGCGTGCCGCCTCCACCGTGAACAGGTCCTCCAGGTAGCAGACCGGCGCCACCGAGTTGGTGTTCCGGTGAAACAGGTAGTGGGTGAAGCCCAGCAGCGCGCCATCCGCGCCCTCCGCCACCAGCGCCCAGAGCGGCTCGCCCGCGTCGAAGAAGCGCGCCCAGGTCGCCGCCGTTATGTTCGGCGCCACCGGCGGCTCGCCCCCCTTACCCCAGGAGCGCCCGTAGAACACGTTGTAGGCATGCCACAGCGGCAGCCAGGCGTCGTGGTCGCCGCGCGCCACGGGGCGGACCTGAATGTCGTCGGCCATGAATTGGATCCCGAGTTCTTGTTTGTGGCAAGCTAGAAAGGCGGTGACGCCACTGCAAGGACTGCATTCGGCAGCGTTCGGGATTCCAGTTGAGGCAGCACAAACGGGGCCGGGCTCAAACGCCGACCCGGTAGTGGCGGAACGGCATCCCCGATTTTGATCAAGCGGATAGGTAACCTTAAGTTGAAAGCCTATCTAATTTATATCTAGAAGATATGTCATAGTTTATTAATCGGAATTTTGTATCAGTGCCTGCAGATGCGTTTTTTGTCCGGGCGATTTTCTTTTTTTGGGTATAGGAGATAACAGCGTCATGCCACCCAAGTTCAGCGGCTTCAACAATTTGTCCGTTCGGGCGAAGATTCTATCGGCATTCCTTTCCATGGCTTTATTGACTGGCCTGACCGGTATCATCGGCGGGTGGACAGCCAATAACCTCGGCAAGGATGGCGTCTATGTCGCCGAACGTCTGGCGCCGCTAAGTGACGCTGCCATGGAGATCAAGCTGACGGCCACCAGAGCCCACCTGATCTTCGAGGAGATCATGGCCGGCGACGAGGGCGAGGACATCGCCGTGGTCTGGGGCCTGTTGGATGAGACCCGGTTCTATGCCAACGCGATCCTGAACGGTGGCGAGAACGATGAAGGTCGCTTCTACGCCAGCGAGGACCCGGCGGTACGCGCCGGGATCGAGACCGTTCTCACCGACATCGACCAATTCATCGAGGTGGCACGGACCCGTCACGGTGCCCTGGGCCAGGAAGCTGGTGTCGGTAGCGGCGCCGATGAGCGCTTCGACGGGCTCTACGGCAATCTGATCGCGGGTATCGCCGAGGCCGCCGAAACCGGCTTTCTGGCGAGCAGCGGCGAGGCGCAGCGTCTCGCGGGCGCGGCACGCTATCACCTGGCGGAGGGTCACCTGCTGGTGGAAGAGGTCCTGGGGGGCGACGAGGGCGAGGACTTGGCCGAAGCGACGGGTAACTTTGCTACGGCGCAGGCCATGGTGGCGCAGCTCGGCGATAGCTATAACATGCCCGGCGCCTCGGAGTTGCTGACCCGCATCCAGGAGTTAAGCGACCTGGCCGAGGCGCGTGTCGCCGCCAACCAGGACATCGAAGAAAGCTCCGGTGCGGGCAGTGAGGCCGACGTGCTTTTTGACGCCGCCTTCGAAGGCCTGATCACGGAGGCTGACGAGGCCGAGGAACTGATTCACGGCGACATTGAACGCGGGATTGCCAGTTTGCAGGAACAAAACGCCCGCGGCGTTATACTGGTTGCAATCTTCGCAGCGCTGTCTTTCGTGGTGGCGATCGGCCTCGCCCTGTTGATCGGTCGCGGTGTTTCCGGGCGTATCGGGTCGCTGGCCGGTGTGATGCAGAAGCTGGCGGCGGACGATCTGTCGGCCAGCGTGCCCTACGCCGCCGACAAGGACGAGATCGGCGTCATGGCCGGCACCGTCGAGGTGTTCAAGCAGAACGGCATCAAGGCCAAGGAACTGGCAGCGGCCCAACAAAAGGAGCAGGAAGTCCGGTCCAAGCGCGCTCAGCAGATCGAGGATTTCTGTAAGGGCTTCGACGAGAAGTCGAACAAGGTTCTGCTTGCGGTCACCGGTTCCTGCGAGCAGATGCGCAGCGTGGCGCAGAAGATGTCGAGCGTGGCCGAGCAAACGGCAAGCCAGGCCAAGGTGGTGACCGGCGCTGCCGAGGAAGCCTCTTCGAATGTGCAGACCGCGGCGGCGGGCGCCGAGGAGCTGTCGTCATCGATCGGCGAGATTTCGCGCCAGGTGGCTCAGTCCAACGAGTACACCGGCAAGGCGGTAAACGAGACCGAGAACATCACATCGCGGGTCAAGGGCCTCGACGAAGCGGCCCAGAAGATCGGCGAGGTGATCGGTCTGATTTCCGACATCGCCGAGCAGACCAACCTGCTGGCGCTCAACGCCACCATTGAGGCCGCGCGCGCCGGTGAGGCCGGTAAGGGCTTCGCCGTGGTCGCCGGCGAGGTGAAATCTCTGGCCACCCAGACCGCCAAGGCGACCGAGGAAATCTCGAACCAGATCGGCGGCATGCAGGGCGCGACCGGGGCGGCGGTGACGGCTATCGAGGGAATTCGCAGCGTCATCTCCAGCATCAACGAGAATGCTTCCGCCATCGCTGCGGCAGTCGAGGAACAGAACGCGGCGACCAACGAAATCGCCCGCAACGTGCAGCAGGCCGCCGCCGGAACCAGCGATGTCTCTTCCAACATCGACGGCGTCAACGAAGGTGCGGCACAAACCGGTACTGCCGCCTCTGAAGTGCTGAGCGCCGCTGACGCGCTGGCGGCCCAGGCGGGCGAACTGCAACGTGAAGTGCAGGAGTTCCTCCAGTCCGTACGGGCGGCCTAGCCGTCAATCCCGGGACGGCGCCCCGGCGCCGTCGACCCCTCTTGATCCACATCACAGCCTGCCGCGGAAAACTGCGGCAGGCTTTTTTTCGCCGCCCCCAGGTCGCCGTCCCCAGGTCGCCGCCGTTATGTTCGGCGCCACCGGCGGCTCGCCCCCCTTGCCCGCCGCGCGGCAAGCCCTCCCGCCCCCCGCTTTCCTCCGTAGACCTTCGGGCGGCCGGCTTATAAGCTTTCCGTCTTGGCCAACGTCTGAGGGCGAAACGCCAAATGGTCCGAATGAAATCGATCGTCCTTCCGCCGTTCGCCGTGCTGCTGGGCTGTGTCGCCGCGCTCGCTTCCGCCGCCGCCTCTCTCGAAACATGGCGCCACGACGATACCGAGGGGGACGCCTACATCTGCGTTCCCAAGGGCGCGCCACCCTTTCCCGCCGTCGTTCTCAATCATGGGATCTACATCGATCAGCGTGGCCTGGGGGCCGCCAAGCGGAGGGGCTACGATCCCGAGGCGCTGTGCGAGACCCTGGCGATGGACGGGTATCTCGCGTTTCTGCCGATCCGGCGCAGCGGCGGATCCAATCTGAAGGCGCATTTCCGCGAAGTGATGGCGGCGCTGGGCGCGGTCAGGGCGCGGCCTGACGTGGACCGCGGCCGGGTGACGCTGGCGGGCCACTCGCGCGGCGGGCTGCTTTCCCTCGTGGCGGCGGTCCGCGGCGCGCCGGTCCGGAGTTACCTGCTCCTCGCGCCCGCATCGGGGGGCCGCGGGATTCTCACGCAGCTCCTCGGCGCCGTCGGCCGGATCGACACGCCCCTGCTGGTGATGGTCGAGCGCTCCGACAAATTCAGCGAGGTCAAGGACACGGTCGACCGGCTGGAAGAGGCGCTGCGCGCGACCGACGCGCCCTACAAGGTGATCAGATACGATCGCGGCGGCGGGCACGACCTGTTCCTGGCGCCCGGCTATTACTGGTCGGACATGCTGAGCTTTCTGCGCGACCCGCCGGGCGCCGCCGGGGCCAAAGGCCCGGCACCGGGCGGGCCGGAGACGGCCCGCCAGAGCCGCCCCCGGCCGACGCCGGACCGGATGATCCAGGTCATGGATGCCGACGGCGACGGCGCCATCGCCGAGAGCGAATTCAAGGGGCGCGACAGGCCGTTCAGCGACTTCGACCGGAACGGCGACGGCGTCGCCACGCGCGAGGAGCTCGAAGCGGCGCTGGCCGCCGCCGGGCCCAGGGACCAGTGACGGGACCAGGGACCGGAGCGGTGCGGCGGGGAGAGGCGCCAGACCAGGAGCCCGCGCCCCACACACCACCGTCATCCCCGGACGTGCCTGTCCCGGCACTTGATGCCGGGACCCCCGGGGATTCATTCTTCGGCGCGCTGGAGTTTCACCGGAAAGGCTGGGGGCCCGCTGGCGCGAAGGATCGCCGGAGGAAAGCCAGCGTCAAGCCCGCCTGAAACGACCCCCCAGCCAGGTGCGGGGCCAGGTGCGGGGCCGGGCGCGTCACTTCATCCGCGACCAGGCGCTGCGGAAGCCGGCGGCGATGTCGTTCCAGGCCGCCTCGAAGCGCGCCTGCTGCTTTTCCCAATCCTCGGCCTGGCTCTTGGCCACGGCCTTCAGGTTCGCTTCCGCCGCCGCCGTATGCTTCTTCATCTCCGCGAGCTGCGCTTCATAGCGTGCCTCGGCCTCCGCGGAGGCCGCTTTCATCTGGGCCTCGGTCTTGTCGATCTGCGCGTTCCACTCATCGAGCTTGGTCTTGAGCATCTCGACATACTGATCGCGATCCATCGGGGGTCTCTCCTGTGCCTGCTTCCCGGCTCATCATCCGGGGGAAACGATGAGATGTCACCCAGCACCGCCGCAACGCCCGCCTGCCGCGTTCCTGGCCGGCAGTCATTCTATCGGCGGGCGCCGGGCTTATCAACGAGGCGGACCGGGCGTGGCGGTGGCCGCGCAGGCGCCACCCCCCACACCATCCCGCCCCATACCACCCGCACCTCCATCGACGTCTGAGGAGGCCATGATTTCTGGTCGGAGTCGGTGAGCGGACCTAACTTGGTGGCCATGGAGTAGACAGCTCGTGACCCTAACCGGCCATCAAGTGTTCTTGGAACCAGTCAACTGCCGCAGCGCTGGTTCTGTCGAACTGTTCCACATAAGGTACGAAGTGACCGCCTGAGAGCAACAAGAGCTTCTTCGGACGACGGGCGCACTCGAACGCATCTAGCGCGAGATCTGTTGGTGTCACCGTATCCTTATCGGCGACAATCATGAGCAACGGCGTCGGACTAATTCGGTGGACCCAACTACCCGGTTCATATTCCCGCGCCATCTCGCCGGACCGAAGTGTGATTTCGTTGCGGTAGGAAGGGGCTCGCGCCATGCTGGCACTGAAGAAGTCCCAGCTTTCCTTTCCCGGAAGCACGCAAGGCGTAGTCTCGTCTTCCGCAACAACCGGAATGGTTTGTGGGGCTTTGCCGGAGAAACGGCCCTCGCGATCGGCGTCGAATGCTGCCAGCAGGTTCGGCACCAAGTCCGCCCGCGTGCGCCGTGGTGCGGCTTCCGGACCGCTGATCGTCGGAACCTGTGACACAACACACTTCACCCGACGGTCGATGGCGCCGACCATTAAGACATGGCCGCCACTGAAGCTGGTGCCCCAGACGCCGATGCGCTCGCCATCGACCTCCGGCAGCGTACGCGCGAAGGTAATCGCATGGCGATAGTCCCGAACTTGAAGGATCGGGTCGATTTCCTGACGCGGCTCGCCCTCGCTGGCGCCGAAGTTGCGATTGTCATACACCAGGACAGCAAGGCCGCACGATGCAAAAGCCACGGCAAAGTCATCGAGATACTGCTCTTTTACCGCCGAGAATCCGTGAGCCATCACAATCGTCGGGACCGGTGCCACGGAGCTTTCGGGAAGGTAAAGCCAACCCCGTAGGGTTAGACCATCGGCATCAAATTCGATATCCCTGCGCATAGGTTGCCTCGTCTCTCATGCAATCACCATCCCGCAGTTTAGGGCAATCTCGAAGCTTGTCGAGAAACACCAATCCTAGAGGGCTTCACCATCTCGGTGGAGCTCGACGAAGGTCCGAAACTGGCACTTCAGAGACCGAGGTGGTCTGTCGACTGATGTCCAATGCTCAAGTTGAAACGGAAGTCTGCTTGTTGCATTGGATAGCGTCGGCGGCTTCAGTTGGTCTGGTGCAATTCCTCTCCCCCCTTGATCCACCTCAACGCCCTCTAACCCCCCTCTCAGCTAGGCTTTTTTTTGCCTGCCCCGGACAGTATCCTGGGGCTGCGTTTGCGGCTGCGCGCCTTCTTTGACCCCAAAGAATCCCGGGGCCGGGGGCGGGCAGCCCCCGGGCGTTAAGGCGCGCAAGCGCCGGGCCTCTCTCGCGGCGGCGGACGTGACAGGGCGAGACAGGGTACAAAGGCGCAAAGCCGCTTACAGGGAGCAAGGTGATCATGGGGCGTTTCGACGAGGTCTACACCGCCGCGATGGCGGATCCCGAGGGCTTCTGGGCGGCGGCGGCGGCGGACATCCACTGGATCGAGAAGTGGGACAAGGTCCTCGACGACAGCGACGCGCCCTACTACCGCTGGTTCGCCGGCGGCAGCCTCAACACCTGCTACAACGCCGTCGACCGCCACGTGAAGGACGGCCGCGGCGACCAGGCCGCGATCCTCTACGACAGCCCGGTGACCGATACCGTCAGCCATCTGACCTACCGGCAGCTGCGCGACCAGGTGGCGCGCTGCGCCGGCGCCCTGGCCGAACGCGGCGTCGTCAAGGGCGACCGGGTCATCGTCTACATGCCGATGGTGCCCGAGGCGCTGATCGCCATGCTGGCCTGCGCCAGGCTCGGCGCGATCCACTCCGTCGTCTTCGGCGGCTTCGCGGCCAACGAGCTGGCGGCCCGCATCGACGACGCCCGCCCCAAGGCGATCCTCTCGGCCTCCTGCGGCATCGAGGTGGCGCGCGTCATCCCCTACAAGCCGCTGCTCGACGCGGCGATTCAGATGGCGGTCCACAAGCCGGACTTCTGCCTCATCCTGCAGCGCCCGCAGGACCATGCCGAGATGACCGCCGGGCGCGACCACGACTGGGTCGAGGCGGTGGCGGCGGCAACGCCGCACGACTGCGTGCCGGTGGCGGCGACCGATCCGCTCTACATCCTCTACACCTCCGGCACCACCGGGCAGCCCAAGGGCATCGTGCGCGACAACGGCGGCCACGCGGTGGCGCTGAAGTGGACCATGAAGAACATCTACAACATCGACCCGGGCGAGGTCTTCTGGTCGGCCTCCGACGTCGGCTGGGTGGTCGGCCATTCCTACATCTGCTACGCGCCGCTGCTGCACGGCGCCACCACCCTGGTCTACGAGGGCAAGCCGGTCGGCACGCCGGACGCCGGCGCCTTCTGGCGGGTCATCGAACAGCACCGCGTGGTCAGCCTGTTCACCGCGCCGACCGCCTTTCGCGCGATCCGCCAGCAGGATCCAGAGGGCAAGCTGATCGGCGACTACGACCTGGCGAAGTTCCGCGCGCTGTTCCTGGCCGGCGAGCGCTGCGACCCCGACACCCTCGTCTGGGCGCAGGACAAGCTGAAGGTGCCGGTGATCGACCACTGGTGGCAGACCGAGACCGGCTGGTCGATCGCCGCCAACTGCCTGGGCATCGAGGCGCTGCCGGTGAAGGCCGGCTCGCCGACGCGCCCGGTGCCGGGCTGGGACCTGCGGGTGCTCGACGCCGACGGCCGCGAGGTGCCGGCCGGCACCATCGGCGCCCTGGCCGGCAAGCTGCCGATGCCGCCGGGCTGCTTCCCGACCCTGTGGAACGCCCGCCAGCGCTATCACGATTCCTACCTGAAGAACTTCCCCGGCTACTACGAGACCGGCGATGCCGGCATCATCGACGGCGACGGCTACGTGCACGTCATGGCGCGCACCGACGACATCATCAACGTCGCCGGCCACCGTCTGTCGACCGGTGCCATGGAGGAGGTGCTGGCCGCCCACCCCGACGTCGCCGAGTGCGCCGTCATCGGCGTCGCCGACTCCCTGAAGGGCCAGCTCCCGGTCGGCTTCCTGGTGTTGAACGCCGGCGCCGACGCGACTCACGACGTCGCCAGGGAGGTGGTGCAGATGGTGCGCGACCGCATCGGCCCGGTCGCCGCCTTCAAGGCCGCCGCGGTGGTCAAGCGCCTGCCCAAGACCCGCTCCGGCAAGATCCTGCGCGCCACCATGCGCCAGCTCGCCGACGGCACCGAGGTCAAGGTCCCCGCCACCATCGACGACCCCGCCATCCTCGACGAGATCGCCGAAACCCTGAAGTCCATCGGCTACCCGAAGACGGGTTGACAGGGCCGGCGTGAGCGCCGGCACCACCCGTACCTCAAACTCTCCCGTCACCCCCGGACTTGTTCCGGGGGTCCATGCCCCCGCCCGCTGAAACCGAGCCGGCGTCGCGATGGATTGCCCGGACAAGCCCGGCAATGACAATTCGGGAAGCGGGAAGCGCCGGCGTGAGCGCCGGCACCACCCTCGCCCCGAACTCTCCCGTCACCCCCGGACTTGTTCCGGGGGTCCATGTTTCAGCCGCTCAACCTCTCCCAAAGGTCCAGCCACTGCGGGTTGTCGCGTTCGATCATGTTGATCTTCCAGGCGCGCGACCAGTGCTTCATCGTTTTTTCGCGCTGGATCGCCGGTTCGATTTGATCGTAGCTCTCGTAGTAGACGAGACGCTTTATGCCATGGGTCTTGGTGAAGCCGTCTGCCAGCCCTTCGCGATGCTCGTAGGTGCGTCGGATCAAATCGTTTGTCACGCCGATATACAGCGTGCCGTTAGGTCGGTTGGCCAGGATGTAGACGTAGTACTGCACAGCCTGAAGGTGACCGGCAAAGCTGTTTCCGAGTCAAGTCCATCTTCCTTCCCACCCACTCTCCCGTCACCCCCGGACGTGTTCCGGGGGTCCATGCCCCCGCCCGCTGAAACCGAGCCGGCGTCGCGATGGATTGCCGGGACAAGCCCGGCAATGACAATTCGGATGCGGACGTTACAATCGCCAGGGGCGAATCAAGCCGCAGCGAGAAGACACACAAGAAAACACACAAGAAGACATAAGGGACCGAAACCATGCGCGTGAAAGACCAGGTCGTGGTGATCACCGGGGCGGCGGCGGGCATCGGCTTGGGCTGCGCCCGGCGCTTCGCCGCCGAGGGCGCCAAGGTGGTGCTCTCCGACATCGATGCCGGGAAGGGCGAGGCCGCCGCCGAGAGCCTGCGCGGCGACGGCGCCGAGGCCGTCTTCGTCGCCTGCGATGTCGGCGACAAATCCCAGGTCGAGGCGTTGATCGCCGCCGCCGTCGCGACCTTCGGGCGGCTCGACTGCCTGGTCGCCAACGCCGGCATCGTCAAGGCGGCCGACTTCCTCGACTTCACCGAGGAGGATTTCGACGCGGTGCTGCGGGTGAACCTGAAAGGCGTCTTCCTCTGCGGCCAGGCCGCCGCGCGCCAGATGGTCAAGCAGGGCGCCCGCACGGGTGGGGCCGCCGCCGGCTCGGCCGGGTCGATCGTCAACATGTCGTCGATCAACGCGGTGGTGGCGATCCCCGCGATCACGCCCTACTGCCTGGCCAAGGGCGGGGTCAACCAGCTCACCAAGGTCATGTCCCTGGCGCTGGCCGACAAGGGCATCCGCGTGAACGGCATCGGCCCGGGCTCGATCAACACCGACATGGCGCGCGCCGTGAACAGCGACCCGGCGGCCTGGGCCCGGCTGATGTCGCGCACCCCCCTGGGGCGCCTCGGCGAGCCCGAGGAGATGGGAAACATCGCCGTCTTCCTCGCCTCGGCCGACGCCAGCTACATCACCGGCCAGACCATCTACGCCGACGGCGGCCGCCTCGGCCTCAACTACACCGTGCCGGTCGAGGACTAGCGCCCGGGCCGTGAGCGAGATCACCGTCAGCTTCAACGAGGCGCTGGCCGTCGCCGTGGCGGCGCTCGGCGCGCACGGCGCTTCCGCCGGCCATGCCGCCGCCACCGGCCGCGCGGTGGTGACGGCGGAGGCCGAGGGCAACCGCGTTGTCGGCCTCAAGCACGTCCTCACCTACGCCGCGGCGCTGGCCGAGGGCCGCGCCCGGGGCGCCGCCGAGCCGCTGATCGAGGACGCCTCGGAGAGTGTCACCCGCGTCGACGCCGCCGCCGGCCTGCCGCACCTGGGGGTCGAGCGCGCCTGGCCGCGCCTCGTCGCCGGGGCCGCTTCTCAGGGCCTCGCCGTGCTCGCGCTGCGCAACGGCTACCCCTGCGGGGCGCTCGGCTATTTCGCCCGCAAGCTGGCCGAGGAGCACGGCCTCGCCGCGCTGGTGGCGGCCAACGCCGGGCCGGCGGTGATGGCGGTCTCCGGCGGCCGCGCGCCGGCCTACTGCACCAACCCCCTGGCCTTCGCCGCGCCGGGCGGCGCGCCGGGCGGCGACACTCCCGCCATCGTCATCGACCAGTCGACGTCTGCCGCCTCGCTGGCCGCGGTGCGCGCCGCCGCCGAGGCCGGCCGCGAGATCCCCGCGGGCTGGGCGCTCGATCCGGCCGGCCACCCGACCACCGACGCGCGCGCCGCGCTGGCCGGCAGCCTCTTGCCCTTCGGCGGCGGGCGCGGCGCCAACCTGGCGCTCATGGTCGAGATCCTGGCGGCGGGTCTGACCGGCGCCAACTGGTCGCGCGATGCCCCGGCGTTCAACCGCGGCGCCGAGTCGCCCGGCGCCGGACTCTTCATCCTCGCGCTCGATCCCGGGCGCGCCGCCTCCGGTGAAAAAAGCGCGGAAAATTTCACTCTTCGCATGGCGGATTGGATAACCGCCGTAAGTGCCGATCCCGGCGCCTATTTACCGGGTCTGGCCAAGGGCGAGGCGCTGCACCGCGCCCGCCACCGCGGCTTCGCCGTCGACAGCGCCCTCTGGGCCGACCTCAAGGCGCTCGGCTAGGCGGCTCTCTTCTACCACCACCGCGCCGCCGCCACTGTGCCAAGCGCCACAACAGAGGCCTCGATGCCCCGCGGCCCGCCGACCCCATCACGGTGACCTGCGTGCCCGGGTGCTGAGCGCCCGCGCGCACGAAAAAGCCCCTCGTCCGTCTGGAGGAGGGGCTGTCTTCGTGCTGGAAACGAAGCTTAGTGGCCGCTTTTCGGCAGGCCGAAGTTCTCCAGCGAGAAGGGGTTGTCCGAAGGCTCGCTCGGCGCCGCCGCCACGGGCTCCGGCTCGACGTCGGGCTTGGGCAGGGTGATGCCGGCCTTCTCGGCCGCCTTGCGGGCTTTTTCCACCGCCATGTTGAGGTCGCCCTGGCTGCACAGGCCGAGCAGCACCGGATCGCGCGGGCGGATGTTCGGCGAGTTCCAGTGGGTGCGCTCGCGCACCGCCTGGATGGTCGTCTTGGTGGTGCCGATCAGCCGGGCGATCTGCGAATCCTTCAGCTCCGGATGGTGGCGCACCAGCCAGGCGATGCCGTCGGGCTTGTCCTGGCGCTTGGCCACCGGCGTGTAGCGCGGGCCCTTGGTGCGCTTGGACGGCTGCGGCAGGTTGGTCTTGGCCATGACCAGCTTGGCCGAGGCGTCGGCCTCGCAGCGCTTTATCTCGTCGCGGGTCAGCTCGCCGCTGGTGATCGGGTCCATGCCCTGGATCCCCATGGCCACTTCGCCGTCGGCGATGCCTTGGACTTCGAGCGCGTGCAGGCCGCAGAAGTCGGCGATCTGCTCGAACGCCAGGCCGGTATTGTCGATCAGCCAGACGGCCGTGGCCTTGGGCATGAGCGGTAAAGACATAGAAATCCTCCTTCCTTCCGACCGGCGGCAGTTCCCTGCGCCCGGCCGGCGGCACTCCAAATAATGCCGACGTGGGAATACCCTCAATATAGGGCCCCGCCAAGCGGGAATAAAGCGCGCCGGGCGCTTTGCGGCGCAAAATCCCACGCCGCCCGCTTCGGCCCCGCGGGAAGCCCGGAAATCGGGGCCTCGCCGGCCGGCGGCTCAGGCCACAGTCAGCACGATCTTGCCGATATGGCTGGAAGACTCCATGAGGGCATGGGCCTTGGCGGCCTCTGCCAGCGGGAAGGTGGCGGCCATGACCGGCGCGATCTCGCCGGCCTCCAGCAGCGGCCAGGCCCGCTGCCGCAGCGCCGCGGCGAGACCGGCCTTCACCGCGACCGGCCGGGCCCGGAGGGTCGAGCCGGTGATGGTCAGGCGCTTCATCATCACCGCGGCGAAGTTGACCTCCGCCTTGGGACCGCCGAGGAAGGCGATGAAGCTGAGCCGCCCATCCTCCGCCAGCGCCTTGATATCGCGGGGAATATAGTCGCCGCCGACCATATCGAGGATGACGTCGACGCCGGTGCCGCCGGTGGCCTGCTTGACCACCTCGACGAAATCCTCCTCGCGGTAGTTGATGCCGCGCTCGGCGCCGAGATCCTCGCAGGCCTTGACCTTGTCCGCCGAGCCGGCGGTGGCGAAGACGCGGCTGCCCAGCGCCGTGGCGAGCTGGATCGCCGTGGTGCCGATGCCCGAGGTGCCGCCGTGCACCAGGAAGCTCTCGCCGGGCTTCAGGGCGGAGCGCTCGAAAACGTTGACCCAGACGGTGAAAAAGGTCTCCGGCAGGGCCGCCGCCTGCGCCATGGAAAAGCCCTTGGGGATCGGCAGGCACTGGGGCGCCGGCGCGACGCAGTATTCCGCGTAGCCGCCGCCGGTCACCAGGGCGCAGACCTTGTCGCCGACCTCGGGGGCGCTGACACCTTTCCCCAGCACTACCACTTCGCCGGCCACTTCCAGGCCGGGAATGTCGGAGGCGCCGGGCGGCGGCGGATAGCTGCCCTGGCGCTGCAGGACGTCGGGGCGGTTGACGCCGGCCGCCGCCACCTTGATCAGGACCTCGCCTTCGCCCGGCCGCGGCAGCGGCCGCTCGGCGGGCACCAGGGCCTCCGGGCCGCCGGGCGCGCCGATCTCGATCACCGTCATGCTGTCGGGCAGGCTGTGGCTCATGGTCGCGGCTCCTTGGTTATGTTTCCTCGGTCTCCGGCCGGCGGCCCACCGGATGGATCGCCATCCCGGAGGGGGGTTAGTGCCATCCCGGAGGGGAGTTAGTGCCATCCCGGAGGGGAGTTAGTATAGTGCGGCCGGTAAAATGAAAAGGCACCGCAAGGCCCCCCGCCCGCCGGAGGGACCGGCTGGAAGCCGAAGCGAATCACCGGGAAGCCGCAGGGAAAGGGAGGCTGTGCCCCATGGACATAGAAGACCTCGAGCCACGCAAGCAAAAGCCCAAGCCGAGAGACCTGGAGAGCCTCGGCGTCGACGAGTTGGAGAACTATCTCGCCGATCTGGAGGCCGAGGCCGAGCGCGTGAAACAGAAGATCGCAGCCAAGAAGAGCTACCTGAGCGGTGCCGACTCACTCTTCAAAACCTGAGCCGGCTTCGGGTCCTGGCCGGGTTTCGGGTCCTGGTCGGGCTTCAAGTCCTGGCCGGGCGTCAAGTCCCGGCGAGGTGGCCGCCGGCGGGGGCCGTCCGCGTGTCGCGCTGCGCGCCGGGCTGGTGCTTCTCGCCTGCCTCGGCGTGGTCCTGCTGACCCGGTTCTGGGCCGGGGATCTCTTCCTCGAGCAAACCCGCTCGCGCGCGGCGGCCAAGCTCGATCTCTACGCGAGCAACCTCTCCGGGGCCCTGGGCAGGTACCAGTCCGTGCCCAAGCTGCTGGCCCTGCACGGCGACGTGGTGGCATTGTTCCAGTCGACCGATGACCCGGAGAGTCGGGCACGCGCCAATCTGCTGACCGAGACGGTGAACCGGCTGATCGGCGCCGAGGACACCTACCTGATGGACGCCGGGGGCACGACCTTCGCCGCCAGCAATTGGGACAGCGACCGTCCTTTCGTCGGCCACAACTTCAGCTTCCGGCCCTATTTCCAGCAGGCCATGCAAGGCCGCCTGGGGCGCTATTTCGCCCTCGGCACGACGTCGGGCAAGCGCGGCTACTACTTCGCCTCGCGGGTTTCCGCGCCGCCGTCCCAGGGCGGCGGCGCCCTCGGCGCGGTCGTGGTCAAGGTCAGCCTCGACGATATCGAGGCCGCCTGGACCGCCAGCGACGAGGATGTCATCGTCACCGATCCGCATGGCGTCATCTTCATTTCCAGCCAGCCCGACTGGCGCTTTCGCAGCCTGGCCCCGCTCGACGCGGCGGCGCTCGAGGACATTGCCGAGAAGCGGCGTTACGAGGCGGTCGATCTGCGGCCGCTCGACCTCGCGCGGCGCAGCCGCGGCGCAAAGCCGGTGCAACTGCTGACGGTCGGCGGTATGGCGGCGCCGGCCGGCGCCGGCGAATACGTCATGGTTTCACAGCAGATGCTGGAGGCCGGCTGGACCCTGCACGTGCTGGTCTCGACCGATCTGGCCCGCTCCCAGACAATGACGGCCATGGTCGTGGCGGCGCTGGCCTGCGCCCTGCTTGTGCTGTTTGCCACGGTCATCCTGCAGCGCCGCGGCCGGCTGGTCGAGCGTATCGCGTTTCAAAGCCGCGCCTCGGAAGAACTCGAGCGCCACGTGGCCGAGCGCACCGCCGATCTGACCGCGGCTAATGTCCAGTTGGAGCGCGAGATCGGCGAGCGCCAGGCGGCGGAGGCGGAACTGCGCCAGGCCCAGGACGATCTCATCCAGGCCGGCAAGCTGGCCGCTCTGGGTCAGATGTCGGCGGCGCTGAGCCACGAGTTCAACCAGCCGCTGGCGGCCATCCGGTCCTACGCCGACAACGCCCAGTTGCTGATCGAGCGCAACCGCGAGGCCGAGGCCTGCGGCAACCTGCGCCTGATCAAGGACCTCACCGCCCGCATGGCGGAGATCAGCAAGCACCTCATGACCTTCGCGCGCAAGCCGCGCCGCGAACTGCGCCCGGTGGCGCTGGTGGAAGTGTTGAAGCAAACGCTCGACTTTCTGCGCATCCGGCTGGAACGCGCCGGCGCCGAGGTGACTGTCGACCAGCCGGATGCGGGTCTCACTGTGTGCGCCGGCCAGGTGCGGCTGCAGCACGTCATCCTGAACCTGGTCGCCAACGCGCTGGACGCCATGCGGAACCTGCCGCGGCCACGTTTGACGATTACCGTGCGGGAAGAGGCCGGCCGCGTCAGCATCCGGGTGCGGGACCAGGGGCCGGGCATCGCCGACGATCAGCTCGGCCGGATTTTCGATCCGTTCTTCACCACCAAAGAGGTGGGCGAGGGGCTCGGACTCGGGCTGTCGATCTCCTACAACATCGTGAAGGACTTCGACGGCGTTCTGCGCGCCGAGAATCACCCGGAGGGCGGGGCGGTCTTCATCATCGAGCTGCCGCTCCTGCCGGCCGCGGCGCTCAAGGTGCCGGCCTGAAGATGGCGGCGGGTCGGGTTCTTTTCGTCGACGACGAGGAACCGCTGCGCCACGCGGTGCAGCAGGGCCTGGAACTCGCCGGACAGCAGGTGACCTGCTTCGCCGCGGCGCGCCTGGCGGAAGCGCAGCTCAGCCGCGACCTCTATGGCGTGCTGGTCACCGATATCAAGATGCCGGAGATGGACGGCCTGGCCCTGCTGCGCCGGGCGCTGGAAATCGACCCGGCGCTGCCGGTGGTGCTGGTGACCGGTCACGGCGACGTGCCGCTGGCAGTCGAGGCGATGCGCGCCGGCGCCTATGACTTCATCGAGAAGCCCTTCGATACCTCTCACCTGGCCAGCGTCGTGGTGCGGGCGCTGGAAAAGCGCCGCCTGGTGCTGGAGAACCGCGCCCTGCGCCAGGAGCTTGAGACCGGCAGCGGGCTGGAACTGCGCCTGGTCGGGCGCAGCGCGGCGATGGAACGCCTGCGCGGCCAGGTGCGGGCGCTGGCGGACAACGACGCCGCTGTGTTGCTGGTCGGCGAGACCGGCAGCGGCAAGGAAGTGGTGGCCCGCGCCCTGCACGATGCCGGCGGCCGCGCCAAGAAACCCTTCGTCGCCATCAACTGCGGCGCGGTGCCCGCCGACATCATCGAGAGCGAACTGTTCGGCCATGTCGCCGGCGCCTTCACCGGCGCCCAGAAAGCGCGCACCGGAAAGCTGGAGTTCGCCGACGGCGGCACGGTGCTGCTCGACGAGATCGAGTCCATGGCGCTCGACCTGCAGGTCAAGCTGCTGCGTGTCATCGAGACGCGCTCGATCGAGCGTCTCGGCGCCAACCAGGCGGTGCCGCTGGACATTCGCTTCGTCGCGGCGAGCAAGACCGATCTGGCGGAGGCCTGCCGGGCCGGGCGCTTTCGCGAGGATCTCTACTACCGTCTCAACGTGGTGTCGCTGGCCATTCCGCCGCTGCGCGAGCGCCGCGAGGATATTCCGGCGCTGTTCCATCACCTGGCGCGCGAGGCGCGGTCGCGCTACCGGCGCGAGATCCCCGAACTCGACGGCGGCTTCGTCGCCGCGCTGACGGCCCACGACTGGCCGGGCAACGTGCGCGAACTGCGCAATGCCGCCGACCGTTTCGTGCTCGGCCTCGACGAGGTTTTGCCGGACGTCGCGGCCGCCGGGGCGGCGGGTCTGAAGGAAGGGCCCCTGGCGGCGCGCCTGGAGGCGGTCGAGAAGGCGATCCTCGAGGCCGAACTGCGGCGTCAGGGCGGCAGCCTCAAGGCGACCTACGAGGCCCTCGGCCTGTCACGCAAGACGCTTTACGACAAGCTGCAGCGCCACGGCCTGAAGCGCGAGGACTACATTGCGGCGGAGGCGGAGTAGGGGACCGTTGTGCGGGCCGGGGATAGCTGTCCGAACGGCGATCTCTTCGAGCGCGCCGTTACGCCTTCTCCAACCCGATGGACGGACCCCGCCCGCGCACGTAAGCTTTTCCGGCACAGTCCTGACGTGGCGGAGGGTGGAGCCTTCATGGCCGACTTGCAGGCCTCCTCGAACAGCATGGGCGAAGCCGCGGCGACCGTTGAACGATTCCGCCGCTCGAACCCGGATTTCCGGGTGTCGACCTGGTTGTGGATCAACAACTACAAGCTGCCGGTAGACCGGGAGCGGATTTACGACGCGGCGATCAGGGCCGGAATTCCCGAGTGAGGCCCGCCGGGCCGGCCGCCGCGACCGCGGAGTTTTGAGGCCATTGCGCCGGGAAGGGATGTGAACGATGTCGGCAGGCGACGACCTTTATGATGAACACTCCATCGCGTTTTTCGAAGGGCGTTGCGGCGCCGGGTAGTTTTCGCCGGGCGGGGCCGGCGGGAAACCGCCCGGGAGAAGGGCGGCGTGCTGCTTGCCTTCGTCAGAAAGCGGTGTCGGCTTTGACGCTCGCGGGGGTGTCGCGGATCTGCTGCAGGAGTCGCGAATCGATGGCGCTGTCGGCGGGCAGCTGCGCGTCTCTCAGGAACCAGCGGACCGCGCGCCGCGTTGCCGGGCCGGCAAGCCCGTCGTGCGGCCCCAGGTAGTAGTCGCGCTGAGCCAGTTCGCGCTGAACGTCCAGCACGTTGCCGGTGACCGGCGCGCCGAAGGTATAGACTTTCGGCAGGGTGAATTTCAGATGGTCGAGGAGCCTTTTGCTGGGCCGCCCGTCAACCTCCAGGCCGGCATCGTCCTGGTACGCGCGAATCGCGTCGCGGGTGCGCGGACCGGCGATGCCGTCGGGCGCGCCGGGCCTGTAGCCGTGCGCCAGAAGTTCCTTCTGGATGCCGCGGATGTAGATGGTCTCGTTGGCTGCTTGCGCCGGGATGAACGCGGTGGCGGACGCCTGTGTTCCGATGAGAAGGGGTGTGGGAGACGGCAGGGCCAGCGCCGTCGCCGTGACACCCACGGCCAGGATCAGGAACGTCGCCAGGGTGCATAGGATGCCTTCGGTCCGCTTCATGTTCCACTCCGTTTGCAACTGGGCTTACAGCATAGGTGGAAGAGGCCGCCGGGAGTAGGGGCGGATTGCGCCGCTTTCGGGTCCGGTATGGGTAGATCTCTACCCATCCTCCTCCGGCGATGGGTGACGACCGACACAGGCCCGGTATTTCCGCCTGTCGGCTCCGCGCCGGTCTGTTATAGTTCGAACAACGGCTTAAGGGATTGAAGTCTCGGTGCGGGCCGCTTGGCACGCGCCTTGCGCCAATGAAAACAGCGTGCCGGCCCCGGGACACGCGGTTCCGGGGCCGAGGACGAAGAAAAACGGGAGGAATCCAGTGAAAACTCATCTGATTGCCACGGCGGCCGCCGTGGCGCTCGTGACCAGCCTGTCCGCCACCTCGGCTTTCGCGTCCTGCGAGAGCGGCGAGATCGTCATCAAATTCAGCCACGTCACCAACACCGACAAGCACCCCAAGGGCATCGCCGCCTCTTTGCTGGCGGAGCGCGTCAATTCCGAGATGAACGGCAAGGCCTGTATGGAGGTCTTCCCGAGCTCGCAGCTCTACAATGACGACCAGGTTCTCGAGGCCATGCTGGCCGGCGACGTGCAACTGGCCGCGCCCTCGCTGTCGAAGTTCGAGAAGTTCACCAAGAAGTTCCGCCTCTTCGACCTGCCGTTCCTGTTCGACGACATCAACGCGGTGGATCGCTTCCAGACTTCAGAGGACGGCGAGAAGCTGAAAGGCTCGATGCGCCGCCGCGGCCTTCAGGGCCTGGCTTTCTGGCACAACGGCATGAAGCAGATCTCGGCCAACAAGCCGCTGCTGGTGCCGGCCGATGCGGCGGGCCTCAAGTTCCGGGTCCAGCCCTCCGACGTGCTGGTCGCGCAGATGGAGGCGCTGAATGCCAACCCGCAGAAGATGGCTTTCTCGGAAGTCTACGGCGCGCTGCAGACCGGCGTGGTCGACGGGCAGGAGAACACCTGGTCCAACGTCTACGGCCAGAAGTTCTTCGAAGTTCAGGACGGCACCACCGAGTCCAATCACGGCGTCATCGACTATCTCGTCGTGACCTCCACCGACTGGTGGGACGGTCTGCCGGACGATGTCCGCAGCCAGTTGAAAACCATCCTCGACGAGGTGACGACGACGCGCAATGCCGAGTCCACCGCCGTGAACGAGGAAGCCAAGGCTGCCATCATCGCGGCCGGCGGCAAGGTCCGTACCCTGGATCCGTCGCAGCGCGGCCTGTGGGTCGATGCGATGAAGCCGGTCTGGTCGAAGTTCGAGGAGGACATCGGCGCCGACCTGATCGCCGCCGCGCAGGCCGCCAACGCGACAAACTGACGGTCACCGCGGTCTGATGCCTGCTTATAGCTGACGGCGCGGTCCGGCGATCCGGGCCGCGCCGTCAGATCGAAGGCATCGAAAAAGGGGGGGCGCTATGCACGACGAGCCGACGCGCAAGATCGGACGGGTGATCAACAGCATCGAAGAGACGCTGATCGCGGTCATTCTCGGCCTGATGACACTGGTCACCTTCGCCAATGTCGTCGCCCGCTATGTCTTCAACAGCAACATTCTCTGGGCCCTGGAGACGACGGTCTTCCTCTTCGCCTGGCTGATCCTGATCGGCGCTTCCTACTGCGTGAAGACGCGGACCCACCTGGGCGTCGATGTCGTCCTTAACATCGTCGGTCCGGCCGCCCGCCACGTCCTGGCGATCATCGCGGTCGTTTCCTGTCTCGCCTTTTGCATCCTCCTGCTGATCGGCGCGTGGAACTTCTGGGCGCCCTTCGCCGCCCTGCCGATGCTGGACGGCACCTTGAAGGACCAGGCCTGGTACGAGGTCAACGACATCCCCATGCTTGGCTTCCTGCGTTTCATGGAAGACTCCATGAACGCCGGAGAAGCCTACGAGAAGCTGCCGCGCTTCATTCCCTATGCGGCGCTGCCGATCGGTCTCATCCTGCTGACATTCCGCTTCCTGCAGCTGGCATGGAAGGTCGCGCGCGGCGAAATCGACACCATCATCGCCAGCCATGAAGCCGAGGAACTTGTCGATGAAGCCGCCGCCAAAGCCGCCAAAGAGGACTGACCGATGGATGTGATCTTCCTCTTTTCCATGGTCATCGTCTTTCTTCTGGTCGGTGTCCCCATCGCCATCTCGCTGGGCCTCAGCTCGGTGATCTTCCTGCTGATCTATTCCGACTCCTCGCTCGGGTCGGTCGCGCAAACGCTGTTCAACGCCTTGGCCGCGCACTTCACGCTGCTGGCCATTCCGTTCTTCATCCTGGCGTCGACCTTCATGTCGACCGGCGGCGTGGCGCGGCGCATCATCCGTTTTTCCATCGCCTGCGTCGGCCATTTCCAGGGCGGGCTCGCCATCGCCGGTGTCTTCGCCTGCATGATGTTCGCGGCGCTTTCGGGCTCGTCGCCGGCGACGGTGGTCGCCATCGGCTCCATCGTCATCGCCGGCATGCGCCAGGTCGGCTACACCAAGGACTTCGCCGCCGGTGTGATCTGCAACGCCGGCACCCTCGGCATCCTGATCCCGCCGTCGATCGTCATGGTGGTCTACGCCTCCGCCGTCGACGTCTCGGTCGGCCGCATGTTCCTGGCCGGCATCGTCCCCGGCCTGCTGGCCGGCTTCATGCTGATGGTCGGCATCTACGTGGTGGCCAAGGTCCGCAACCTGCCGGCGCAGGACTGGGCCGGCTGGATGGAAATTCTGGCCGCCGCGCGCGATTCCGGCTGGGGCCTGTTCCTGATCGTCATCATCCTCGGCGGCATTTACGGCGGCGTCTTCACACCGACGGAAGCGGCGGCGGTCGCCGCCGTCTACGCCTTCGTCATCGCCAACTTCGTCTACAAGGACATGGGGCCGCTGAAAGGCGAGGGCGACGAACGCCTTTCCCTGCTGTCGCGGCCCCAGAGCCTGATCACGGTATTCTTCCACCCGGACACCAAGAAGGCCCTCTTCGAGGCCGGCAAGACCACCATCATGCTGCTTTTCATCATCGCCAACGCGCTGATCCTGAAGCACGTGCTGACCGAGGAGCAGATCCCCCAGGCCATCGCCGGTTCCATGCTGCAGGCCGGGTTCGGGCCGGTCATGTTCCTGGTCATCGTCAACCTGATCCTGCTGATCGGCGGCCAGTTCATGGAGCCTTCGGGGCTGATCGTCATCGTGGCGCCGCTGGTGTTTCCCATCGCCATCGAGCTCGGCATCGATCCGATCCATCTCGGCATCATCATGGTGGTCAACATGGAAATCGGCATGATCACGCCGCCGGTCGGCCTCAACCTCTTCGTCACCTCCGGCGTGGCGGGCATGCCGGTGCTGGACGTGGTGCGGGCGGCGATGCCGTGGCTCGGCATCCTGTTCGTCTTCCTCATCATCGTGACCTATGTGCCCTGGATCTCGACCGTCGTGCCCAACGCGCTGATGGGACCGGAGATCATCATCAGATAGCGCCGCGGCCGCAGACGGGCCGCAGAGGGGCCGCGGCGGGGCCGCCGGTCAGGCTCCGGTGCGCTTGCGGCTGCGCCAGAACAGCAGCCAGCCGAGCGGGCCGAGCAGCAGCACCAGGACGATCCAGCCGACGCGCGGGCCGAGCGGGCAGCCGCTGCCCGGCGGCGGCGCCCAGCGGCCGCCGCGCGGCGACAGCAGGACGTGCGCCAGCGGCAGCAGATAGCCGAAGACGACGATCAGCCAGGCCGTGAGTTCCGCCTCCATGGTTGCTATCCTCGCCTCTCGCCAAGGGCGGTACCCGCCGCCCGTTCCCCGGTCTCCGGCGCAAAGGTAACCCGCGACAGCGATGCTTTCCATTCTCGAGACGGTGCTGCCGATTTTCGGCCTCGTGCTCTGCGGCTATGTCGTCGGGCGCAAAGGCTGGATGAGCGAAGAGGCGATCAAGGGCCTCAATACCTTCGTGTTCTACTTCGCCATTCCGGCGCTGCTGTTCCGCGCCATGGCGCGTGGCCTGGGGCCGATCGAGTTCTCCATCGTCGGCGCCTACTTCGGCGCCGTTCTGGCGACCTTCCTGCTGGCGCTGCCGATCGCCCGCCTGGCCTTTCGCAGCGGCCCGGCCGAGCGGGCGCTGTTCGGCATGGGGGCGGTCTTTTCCAACACTGTGCTGCTCGCCATTCCGCTGATCTTCACGATCCTGGGCGAGGCCGGCGGCCGGCATCTCATGCTGATCATCACCTTCCACACCATCCTGATCTTTCCGGTGATCACGGTGCTGATCGAAATCGGGCTCGGTGGCGGGCACGGCTGGCGCCGCCTGGCGGGCAATACGCTGCGCTCCCTGGCGTTCAATCCGATCATCCTGGCGCTGCTGGCCGGCATCGCCTATGGCCAGACCGGGCTTGCCGTGCCGGGCGCGGCGGAGCGCTTTCTCACGCTGCTCGGCGGCGCCGCGGCGCCCTGTGCGCTCTTTGCCCTCGGCGCCTCGCTGACCGCTTTCGAGATCCACGGCGATCTCAAGGAAACCCTCGCCATCGTGGCGATGAAACTGCTGGTGCACCCGGCGGTCATGGCGCTGCTGGCCTTCTACGTCTTCGACCTGCCGCCGCTGGCCGCCGCGGTGGCGATTCTGACGGCGGCCTGCCCGGTCGGCGCCAACGTCTTCATCATGGCCCGGCAATACGATACCTATCTCGGCCGCTCGGCTTCCGCGGTGCTGATCTCGACCGCCATCTCGGTGGTGACGCTGTCGTTCCTGCTCGCGGCCTTGAAACCGGCGCTGTAGCGACTTTTCTACTAGGGGCATTCCTATTTTCAAAGGACGGAGATTATGTTGAAAGGTAAGACCGCGCTGGTCACCGGCTCGACCAGCGGTATCGGCCAGGGCATTGCCGAGGCGCTGGCCGCCGAGGGCGCCAACATCGTGCTGAACGGCTTTGGCGAGGCCGCGGCCATCGAGGCCCTGCGCGCGGAAATCGCCCAAAAGAATGGCGTGACGGTCAGTTATGACGGTGCCGACATGACCAAGCCGGCGGAGATCGCCCGCATGGTGAAGGACGCCGAGGCGCAGTTCGGCGCCGTCGACATCCTGGTCAACAACGCCGGCATACAGTATGTCGCGCCGATCGAGGAGTTTCCGGACGATCGCTGGGACGCGGTCATCGCCATCAACCTTTCCTCGGCCTTTCACAGCACCAAGGCGGCGCTGCCGGGGATGCGCGAAAGAGGCTGGGGGCGGGTCATCAACATCGCCTCGGCGCACGGCCTCGCGGCGTCGCCCCACAAGGCCGCCTATGTGGCCGCCAAGCACGGCATCGTCGGCCTGACCAAGGTGACGGCCTTGGAGACCGGCGGCAGCGGCATCACCTGCAACGCCATCTGCCCGGGTTGGGTGCTGACGCCCCTGGTGAAAAAGCAGATCGAGGACCGCGCCGCCGAGTCCGGCAAGAGCTACGACGAGGAGAAGCTTGAACTGGTGGCTGAGAAGACGCCGTCCAAGGAGTTCTCGACACCGCAGCAGATCGGCGGCCTGGCGGTGTTCCTCTGTTCCGCCGCGGCCGAACAGATCACCGGCGCGCCGCTCTCTATCGACGGCGGCTGGATGGCCCAGTAGCGCGCTGCGCCATGCCGTTCCATGTCGTGCTATGGCGCCCCATGGCGCAACGAAAAACGGCCCGCCGGAAAGCGGGCCGTTTGTCCGTCAGCTTGACGCCGTGCCGTGTCAGGCGGCCTTGGTCTCGTCGTCGGCGAAGACCGCGTCGGTCAGCTTCTCGAGAATGTTCTGCGGCGAGGACTCGCCGTAGGGATCGGTCTCGCAGTTGTCGGAGAAGCCGGGCTCCTCGAACCAGGCCTTGACCACGCCGTCGTCGACGACGGCGGCATAGCGCCAGGAGCGCATGCCGAATCCCAGGTTGTCCTTGCACACCAGCATGCCCATCTTGCGGGTGAACTCGCCGGAGCCGTCGGGAATCAGCTTGATGTTCTTCAGGCCCTGCTGCTTGCCCCAGGCGTTCATCACGAAGGCGTCGTTGACCGAGAGGCAGTAGATCTCGTCGATGCCCTTGGCCTTGAAGTCGCCGGACAGCTTGTCGAAGTCCGGCAGCTGATAGGTCGAGCAGGTCGGCGTGAAGGCGCCGGGCAGGGAGAAGAGCACGACCCGCTTGCCCTTGAAGTAGTCGTCGGTGGTCCTGGTTTCCCATTTGAAGGGATTGTCGCCGCCGATGGAGTCGTCGCGGACGCGGGTGCGGAAGGTGGCTTGGGGAAGGTTTCGGCCAATCATCAGGTAGTCTCCTCGCAGATGCGAAATTGGACTTGAGCCCCATCAGGGCCCGGTTTCAGTACAGCAAGCGCTGTTAATTGGAACTATTCCAATATATGATGCCGCAGTGCAGAATCAAGCCCCGAGGCGGCGATTTTCGATCGAAAATCGCCGCCGTCCCTTTGGCTTGCCGGCTGCCAACGCAGCGCACCGATTGCGGATAGCGGGAGCGCCCAAGGCAGGTGGCGGGTTCAGGTGCGCCAGAATTGCGGGTCGAAGAGGATCAGCACGCTGAAGATCTCCAAGCGTCCCAGGAGCATGGCGGCCGACAGGATCCACTTGGCGGCATCCGGCAGGGTGGCGAAGTTGCCGGAGGGGCCGACGATCGGCCCGAGGCCCGGGCCGACGTTGGCGATCGCCGTCGCGCTGGCCGAGAGCGCGGTCTGCAGGTCCAGGCCAAGTCCGGCCAGGACGATGGTGAAACCGGCCACCGTCGCCATGAAGACGGCGACGAAAGCCAAAACCGAGGCCGGCACGTCGGCGGGAACGGTGCGGGTGCCGTAGCGCAGGATCACCACACGCCGCGGGCTGACCAGGCGCAGGAGCTGGCTGCGCACGACGATCCAGAGGATCTGGTGGCGGTAGATCTTGATGGCACCGGAAGTTGAACCGGTGCAGCCGCCGACGAAGGTGAGAATGAAGAAGGCACTCACCGCCAGAGCCCCCCAGGCGCCGTAGTCGTCGCTGGCGAAGCCGGTCGTGGTCACCACGGAAGTGATGTTGAAGGCGGCCAGCCGCAAGGCCTCGGCGAAGGCGATGTCCCGGGTCTGCCACAGCCACAACGCCATGGCGACGCTGGCCGCGGCGAGAAAGCCGACGAGGCCGCGAACCTGAGGATCCCGCCAGAAGGCGGCGCCCTGGCCCTTCACAAAACGGATGTAGACGACGAAGGGCAGCGCCCCGGCCAGCATGAACAGGGTGCCGGTCCATTGGGTCACGGGATCGCGAAAATAGGCGAAGGAGGCGTCGTGGGTCGAGTAGCCGCCGGTCGACAGGGTCGTCATGGCATGGTTGACGGCATCGAAGGCCGACATCTCCGACAGGCCGTACAACAGCGCGCAGAGCAGGGTCAGGATCACATAGAGGGTTACGATCCAGGCCGACAGGTGAAAGGCGCTGGGCACGACCTTTTCCGAGCGCTCCGAGCTCTCCGTCTGGAACAGCTGCATGCCGCCGACACGCAGGAACGGCAGGATGACGATGGCCATGACGATGATGCCGAGTCCGCCGATCCATTGCAGCAGGGAGCGCCACAACAGCATGCCCGGCGGCACGGCGTCGAGCCCGGTGATGACCGTCGACCCGGTGGTGGTGATGCCGGAGATCGTCTCGAAAAAGGCGTCCGTGTAGTTGAGGCCGAGGCCGAGGAAGGGCAGGGCGGAGAAGGCGGTAACCGTCAGCCAGCAGGCCACCGTCAGAACGAAGGCCTGGCGCAGGCTCAGCGCGAAGGCGCCGCCGTGTTGGGTAGCCAGGACGACGGCGCCGCCGACAAAGCCGGTGACGGCCGCCGCCTCGACGAAGGCGCGCCAGTCCGGATTGGCGAAAGCGGCATCGACGGCGGCTGGAACCAGCATCACGCCGGCCAGGCCGCAGAGCATCATTCCCAGGACACGGGCGACCGGCGTAAGTTCGATAGTGACCAAGACTGTGCTCTTCGGATGGCGTCATCGCCGCGGGGCCTGGCGGCGGTGAAAACAAAAAAAAAATCGATCCGCGGCGCCGGCCCGGTGGAGCGCCGTCCGGGCGGCAACGATAGAGCGCGTTCGCGCCCGGGCAAAGGCCGCAAAACGAAACCCGCCAAAGCGCGCCGATCCCGTTCCCAGGTTGATCTTTGGCGCAGCGCAAGCGAAACCCCGCTGCGGGCGGCCGTAGTGCAGCCGTAGTTGGGTGTTGGCGGCGTTGCCGGCCAATAAAGAAAACAAAGGCTTAGATTTTTTTCACGCCGATTCGTGTATTGAGTTTCTTGTTAACCATTTTTTAGGGGTTTAAGTCTAATTTTAGACACAGACGGCTCGGTGAGCCCTCCCCGGGTCCTCCCGACCGTCTATCGGATGTTTATCCGTTCCTTGTAACGCCTCCCTGTTAAACTTGCCGCCGGGTCCGCCCGGCGGTTTTTTCTTTTGCGCCCAGAGTTATCCACAGATGTCTCTACATTGAAATATTCGGCGGGACATGCGGCGCCGGTCGCGCCCCCCAGGTCACCCTGAGGGGCCCAGAATTCAACGATCCTAATGGCTTCGACCGGTATTAACGATTCTCCACTTGACCGCCCGGGCGACGCTGTTACTGTTCGGCCCAGGCAAGTTGACAGGGCAGGACTTAAACAAGGGGAGGGGCCACGATCCAAAAGGATCGAAGGCCCTCCTTCAATTTTGGGGACATATTCTTGTGCCCCCCGCTATTCAGACTCCTTTTAGATTTTTTCTAAAGTAAACCCCCAAGGTAATATTTGCGCCCGGGGCCGGCAATTTCGGCGGGCCGCCCTTATGCTCCTGAATTGTCGGGCGCTTTGGCGCAGGGCATAGTGGGGCCGGGGGCCGAACCGAGGCCCGCGAGGCGCAAACAGGAGGGGGCACGTGGCGGATCCGAAATTCCTCAAGTTCGACACCCTGTCGCTGCACGCCGGCCAGCAGCCTGACCCGGTGACCGGCGCCCGGGCGGTGCCGATCTATCAGACCACCTCCTACGTGTTCCGCGATAGCGATCAGGCCGCGGCGCTGTTCAATCTCGAACGCGCCGGCCACATCTACTCCCGTATCTCCAATCCCACGGTGGCGGTGCTGGAGGAGCGCATCGCGGCGCTGGAATTGGGGGTCGCCGCCATCGGCACGGCCTCCGGTCACGCCGCGCTGCACCTGGCCATCGTCACCCTGATGGGCCAGGGCGGGCATATCGTGGCCTCGCGGTCGCTCTACGGCGGCTCGATCAACCTCTTCACCCATACCCTGCCGCGCTTCGGCATCACCACGACCTTCGTCGACCCGCGCGACATCGGCGCCTTTCGCGACGCCATCCGGCCGGAGACGCGGCTGCTCTACGGCGAGGGGCTCGGCAATCCGCGGCTCGAAGTTCTGGACATACCGGCGGTGGCCGAGGTCGCCCATGCCGCCGGTCTGCCGCTGATGATCGACAGCACCTTCGCGACGCCCTGGCTGTGCCGCCCCATCGAACTGGGCGCCGACCTGGTGCTGCATTCGGCCACCAAGTGGCTCGGCGGCCACGGCCTGGCGCTGGGCGGCCTGCTGGTCGACGGCGGCCGCTTCGACTGGGAGGCCAGCGGCAAGTTCGACACCCTGACCGAGCCCTACGAGGGCTATCACGGCATCGACTTCGCCGAGGAGTTCGGGCCGCAGGCTTTCGCCATGCGGGCGCGCAGCGAGGGCCTGCGCGATTTCGGCGCCACCATGGCGCCGCAGAACGCCTTCTACATCCTGCAGGGTATCGAGACCCTGCCGCTGCGCATGGAGCGGCACATGGCCAATACCCTGAAGGTGCTGGACGCGCTGCAGGGCGAGGGCGCGGTGACCTGGGTGCTGCACCCGGACCTGCCGGAGCATCCCGACCATGCCCTGGGGCGCAAGCTCATGCCCAGGGGCTGCGGCTCCATCGTCTCGTTCGGCGTGAAGGGCGGCCGCGCCGCCGGGGCGAAGTTCATCGAGGCCTGCAAACTGTCGTCTCACCTCGCCAATGTCGGCGACGCCAAGACCCTGGTGATCCATCCGGCCAGCACCACGCATCAGCAGATGACGGCGGCGCAGCTCCAGGCGGCCGGCGTCGGCGAGGACATGGTCCGCCTGTCGGTGGGTCTGGAGGACGCCGAGGACATCGTCGCCGACCTGCGCCAGGCCCTGCGCGCCTCGCAGAAGGACTGACCGCGCCATGGAGCTGACGGTCGCGGGACAGCGCGTCCATGCCGCCACCGGCGGGCGCGCCTTCGATCCCGACCTTCCCCTTGTCGTGTTTCTGCACGGCGCCGGTCTGGACCACACGGTCTGGGCCCTGCCGGCGCGCTACTTCGCGCATCGCGACCGCGCGGTGCTGGCCGTCGACCTGCCGGGGCATGGCCGGTCCGAGGGCGCGCCGCTGACGTCGATCGCCGAGTTGGCCGACTGGGTGGCCAGGCTGCTGGACGCGGTCGGCGCGGAGACGGCGGCGCTGGTCGGGCATTCCATGGGGGCGCTGGTCGCGCTGGAAGCGGCCGGGCGCCCTGCGGCGCGCGCCAGGGCGGTGGCCCTGCTGGGCGCGGCGCCGAAGATGCCGGTGCACCCCGACCTGCTGGCGGCGGCCGAAGCCAACGACCATACAGCCTTCGACCTCATGACCTCCTGGGGCTTCGGGCCGAACGGCCATCTCGGCGGCGCCAAGGTGCCGGGATCCTGGCTGATGGGCGGCGGCGAGCGCCTGCTGGAACGCATCCGGCCCGGCGTCCTGCACGCCGATCTCGCCGCCTGCAACGCCTACGCCGACGGCATGGTCTCCGCCGCCAGGGTCGCCTGCCCGGCGCTGGTGGTGATGGGAACCGAGGACAAGATGACGCCCGCCAAGGCCGGCGCGAAACTGGCCGCCGCGATCCCCGGCGCGCAGACCGTGCTGATCCCGGGTTGCGGCCACATGATGCTCGCCGAAAAGCCCGACGAAGTGCTCGATGCGCTGATGACCGTTCTCTAGATGCCCGGATGACAATGACCGATACGACTGAAACCCCAGCCGCCGAAACCAGAGCCCGCTTCCCGCGGATGCTCACCATCCCGACGCGCTGGATGGACAACGACCTGTACGGGCACGTCAACAACGTCGTCTACTACTCGTACTTCGACACGGTGATCAACGACTACCTGATCCGCGAAGGCGGGCTCGACATCCACGGCGGCAGGGTGATCGGGGTCTGCGCCGAGAGCGCCTGCAGCTACAAGGCGGCCCTCGCCTTTCCCGAGGACGTCGAAGCGGGTCTGCGCGTGGCGCACCTGGGCAAGCGCTCGGTGCGCTACGAGATCGGCCTGTTCAAGCAGGGGCGCGAGGAAGCCGCGGCGCTCGGCAGCTTCGTCCACGTCTTCGTCGAGCGCGCCACCATGGCGGCGGTGCCGATCCCCGACGGCCTGCGCAAGGCGCTGGCGAAGTTGCAGAGGTAGGAGTCGCGGCACGCTCTTCGAGACGGGCCTTCGGCCCTGCTCTGGACGAGGGTTTCAACTGGAGGCACGAAGCCGAAGCTTATTCCCCCGCCAGCCGGTCCAGCCGCAGGCGGTCGCGGTTGTCGGTCAGGCGGTAGACGCCGGCGAAAACGGCGGTGACGGCGCCCAGCGTGGTGCCGCCGGCGATCATGAACATGATCATGAGCTGGTACTTCACGGCCTCCAGCGGGGCGACGCCGGCGAGGATCTGGCCGGTCATCATGCCGGGCAGGGAGACCAGGCCGGTTGCCGCCAGCGAGTTGATGATCGGCATGAGCGCGGTGGTCAGCGCCTGACGCGTCACCGGCAGCAGGGCGGTGCGCCGGGTGGCGCCGAGGCAGAGCAGCGCCTCGATGCCCGGGCGCTGCTGCCGGGCGCCTTCGGTGAGGCGCTGCAGCCCCAGCGCGATGCCGGTCATGGTATTGCCGAGGATCATGCCGAGCAGCGGCAGGGCATAGCGCGGGTCGTACCAGGGCTCCGGCTTCACCTGCGTGGTCAGCGCGAAGACGGTGACCAGGGCGGCGGCCATGAGCATCGCCGAGGTCCCGATGCCGTAAGCCCAGAGGGCTTGGAAACCGCGTTCCTGGCGGGCCATGATCTCGCGCCCGGCGAACAGCACCATGGCCAGGGCGGCGAGGCCGGTCCACCAGGGCGACACCAGCTCGAAGAGCTTGGTCAGCACCAGGCCGACGAGGGCGAGCTGCAGGGCGCAGCGCAGTCCGGCGATCAGCAGGCGGCGCTCGATCCTGAGCTGCAGCAGCAGCGACAGCGCCGCCACGCCGACCAGCAGCAGCGCCGCCAGGCCGAGATCCCAATAGTCGAGGCGGATGTAGTTCATGACCCGGCCTGTTCCAGCCGTTCCTCGCGCAGGCAGCCGCGCTCGATCCAGAAGCGCCGGGAGGCCACGCGCCCGGCCTGGCGCTTGT
The DNA here is from genome assembly GCA_040217155.1 of Kiloniellaceae bacterium. GTDB lineage: Bacteria > Pseudomonadota > Alphaproteobacteria > Kiloniellales > Kiloniellaceae > Pelagibius. The sequence goes on along the minus strand of JAVJNS010000008.1, from coordinate 53,145 downwards.
CGTGGGTGACCCAGAGCACGGCGAGGCCGTTGCTTTGTTTTTCGCGCAGCAGGGCCTCGACGGCGCCGGTGGAGTCGTCGTCGAGCGGCCCGGTCGGTTCGTCGAGCAGCAGCACTTCGGGGCGATGCTCCAGGGCGCGCAGCAGGGCGAAGCGCTGGCGCTCGCCGGTGGAGAGCTGGCTGACGCGGCGCCCGGCGGCGCTCTCCGAGAGCTTGAGCCGCCGCGCCGGGCCGGCCTGGCTCGCCCAGTCCTGGAAGTGGTCGGCCACACGCTCGGACCACCAGCCCGGTTCGGCCGGCACATAGCCGACACGCCGCCGCCACGTCGGCGCCGGAATCCTGCCGCGCGGGGTGCCGTCGAGCCGCACCATGCCAGCGCTGGGATCGAGGTCGGCGAGCGCCCGCAGCAACAGCGTCTTGCCGGCGCCCGAGGGCCCACGCAGGGCGATACACTCACCGGCGGCAAGCTCGAAGGAAGTCGGCTCGAGGCCGGGGCGGGTGAGATTTTCGACGCTCAGCATGCCGGGCCAGCTTAGAGCGCTTCGCGCCCAATTTGAATCAATTCTGTTTTCGAGCGGTGCGGCGATCCGTCAGGAGGCAGGCGCCCCCTGAATTTCCTCGGGCGATGCGGCGCATCGGGCAAGCCTGCCGACGCCGCGGGCGCCCGCCGCTCGGAAACCCGCCAGGGCCTTTGGGGGCCGGGCGACTTTGCGCCAGTACCGGCGGGCTTTGGCTTGACCATAGCGCCGCTATGCCCGGCGCCAAATCCACTTGGTCCCGACACAAATCCGCTCCGGCAGAATGGTTCAAATTGGGCGCGAAGCGCTCTAAGGTATCGCCGCCGACCTGTCGCCGATTCCCGACGCCCGCCAGGGTGCTCTAAGATGATTCCTTCGCGGCCGCCGTTGCGGCAAGCCGAAGCTTTAGGGGGAGTTCTTTGTGGGGCGTCTTCCGGCGGTCTGGCAACTGGCCATCGCCCAGACCATCGTCTGGGCCGGACTGTTCTATGCCTTTCCCGCGCTGATCCTGAGGTGGGAAACCGACTTCGGCTGGACCAAGGCGGAGCTTACCGGCGCGGTGACGCTCGCCATCGGACTCTCGGCGGTGTTTTCGCCGCTCGCCGGGCGGCTCATCGACCGCGGGCTGGGGGCCGAGGTGCTGGCCGGCGGCGCCCTGGCGGGCGGCCTCTGCATCGGTTTGCTCGGCTTGGTGCAGACCCTCTGGCAGTTCTACCTGCTGTGGTGCCTGATCGGGGTGGCGACCGCCTTTTGCCTCTATGACGCCTGCTTCGCGGTGGTGGTGCGGGCTGCGGGGCCGGCGGCGCGGCGGCCGATCACCCTGATCACGCTGGTCGCCGGCTTCGCCGGGACGCTGTCCTTTCCCATGGCGCACGGCATCGCCGAGGCCTTCGGCTGGCGCATGAGCTGCCTGGCCTTCGCTTCGACGATCTGTCTTATCGGCGTGCCGTTGATGTGGCGGGGCGCGCGGCGTCTGGAGGCCGAGGCGGCGAAAAATAGGATCACCCGAGAAGACTCGGCGGCGCAGAGGGCGGCGCCGCCTTTCCTGCGGCGTCCGGCCTTCTGGCTGCTGGCGGTGGCCTTCGCCCTGCTCGGCCTCAATCACTCGGCGATCCTCAACCACCTGCTGCCGCTGCTCGACGAGCGCGGCGTGCCGGCCGGCATGGCGGTCTTCGCCGCGTCCATGATCGGGCCGATGCAGGTGGCCGGGCGACTCGCCATGATGGCGATGGAGCGTCACGTGTCGAACCGCGGCATCACCATCGCCTGCTTCGTCTCGGTCGGCCTCGCCACGCTGGCGCTGATCTCCGCCTCGCTGGTGCCGGTGATGCTGGTGCCCTTCGTCATCCTTCAGGGCAGCGGCCACGGCGTGACCAGCATCATGAAGCCGCTGGTCATCGGCGACGTCCTCGGGCGCGCCAACTTCGGCGCGGTCAGCGGCCACCAGGCGATGATCTTCAAGCTGACGGTGGCGGCGGCGCCCTTCGTCGGCGCGCTGCTGTGGGAGCTGGGCAGCTACGACCTGGTGCTGGGCGTCATGCTGGCGGCGGCCCTGCTGGGTCTCGTTTTCTTCCTGCTGGCCGCGCGGCTGAGACCGTCCTAAATCTCGATCAGATGATCGGGCAATTCGTTGCGGCCGCCCGGTCCGGCGGGGAAGTGCGTCGCCAGTAAGGCGCCGCAGGCGTCGACCGCCTGTTCGAAGCCGGCGGCGACCTCGCCCCGCTTCACCGCCGCGACGAAGGCGGCGACGATCCCGTCCCAGTCCTCCTGGGCGACCTTCTCGTTGATTGCCTGGTCGGCGAGAATCTCGACATAGCGTTCGGCGACCGAGACGAAGATCAGCACACCGCTGCGCCCGGCGGTGTGATGCACGCGCTGCGCCAGGAACTGCTCGCGCGCCGTGCGCGCGGCGCGCTGCCGTTTGACCCGCTTCGGGATGAGTCGCATTTTCACAGGCGTCCAGCGGAAAGCGAAGGACAAGGCCAGGAAGGTGACCAACTGAACACCTGAGAGCGTCGCGAGATCGAGCCGCAGGCCCGCAAGTCCGCTGAGCGGCGGGACAGAGAGTGCCAGCACGCTTGCCCAGAGGAGCGGAATGAAAACATAGCTGTCGCTGGTCCGCGCGATGACGGTGACGAGCTCGCCACTGGTCCCGTGCTCGGCCTTCTCGATGCGGTCGCGCAGCCGCTGCTTCTCATCGTTGCCGAGGAACGTCATGTCACCAACCTCCTGAGGCGCCGCCGCCGCCAAAGCCACCGCCGCCGCCGCCGAATCCGCCGCCGCCACCGAATCCGCCGCGACCACCGTGGCTGCCGCCGCCGCCGAAGCGCTGGCGGCCGCCCGGATCGACCCGATAGAGATTGTAAGCGAGCAGCATAATGAACAGGAGAAAGACGATCAGCACGAAGAAACGCTTAGGATCGTCGCCGCTTCCGGGCTTTCCCGAGGGCTCGTAAGCGCCGTCGATGGCGAGGATGATGGCATCGACGCCGGCGGCAATGCCGCGGGGATAGTCGTCGGCGCGGAAGGCCGGCAGGATTTCGTTCTCAATGATCGCCTTGGCGAGGACATCCGGCAGGTCGCCCTCCAGGCCGTAACCCACCTCGATGCGCACCTTGCGCTGATTGGGCGCGACGATCAGCAGCACGCCGTTGTCGCGGCCCTGCTGGCCGATGCCCCAGTGACGGCCCAACTGGTAACCGAAGTCCTCGATCTCGACACCCTGCAGGGACGGCAGGGTGACCACGACGATCTGGTTGGAGGTCGCTTCTTCATGGCTCTGCAACTGGCGCGTCAGGCGCTGCTCTTGCGCCACGGTCAGCAGACCGGCGGTATCGACGACGCGGCCGGTCAACGCCGGGAAAGTGAGCGCCGCGATAGCGCCCGCGACGGGGCCGATCAGGGCCAGCAGAATCAGCGGGGCGAAACGACAGGGGCCTGGAAAGCGCACGCCCGGGGGCCTAGTTGAACTTCACTTGCGGCGGTTCCGCCAGGGATTCAGGCTGCGAGAAAGTCTCGCGCGGCTTCATGTCCGAATAGAGCATCCAGGCCCAGAAGCGCCCCGGAAAGGTGCGCAACTCCGTGTTGTAGACCTGGACGGCCTGGATGTAGTCGCGCCGCGCCACGGCGATGCGGTTCTCCGTGCCCTCCAGTTGCGACTGCAGGGCGAGGAAGTTCTGGTTGGACTTCAGGTCAGGATAGCGTTCGACCACCACCAGCAAACGCGACAGCGCCTGGGTGAGGGCGCCCTGGCTGCTCTCGAAGCGGCTGAAGGCCTCCGGGTTGGACAGGATGTCGCTGGGGATGTTCGTCTGGGTGGCCTTGGCGCGGGCCTCGACCACGGCCGTCAGGGTGTCCTGCTCCTGGGCGGCAAAGCCCTTCACCACCTCGACCAGGTTGGGCACCAGGTCGGCGCGGCGCTTGTACTGATTCTCGACCTGGGCCCAGCCCGCCTTAACGGCTTCGTCGTAGGTGGGGATGTCGTTCACGCCGCAACCGGCCAGTACGGTGGCCAAGATGACGCCAAGGAAAAGCCGGGAAGCCCAGCGGCCGATCACGCGCATGCCTGCTCCTGAAAAGGGGATCGTGGAGTGTCAGAGACTATCATTGGCACTGGAGGAATTCTACCGGCCCGTGTGGCACAGGAGGCCGCAAAACAGAACCGGCCGGGCGGAAAATTCCGCCCGGCCGGCGCCGTCAGGTCATGACTCTCCCGAGGGAGAGGTTTCGGCAAGCGGCCGTCAGGCCGCTTCGCTTTCGAGAACCTTCGACGCCTTGTCGCCGGCGGCGATGGCGATGGTCCGCGGCTTCATGGCCTCGGGGATCTCGCGCACCAGCTCGACGGCGAGCAGGCCGTTCTCCAGCTTGGCGCCGGTCACCTTGATGTGGTCGGCGAGGTCGAAGCGGCGCTCGAAGGACCGGTTGGCGATGCCGCGGTGCAGGTACTGCGCCTCGCTCTCGTCTTCGGTCCGCTCCTTGCGGCCGGTGATGACGAGGCTGCTTTCCTTGGCGGTGATGTCGAGCTCGCCCTCGGTGAACCCGGCGACGGCCATGACGATGCGATAGGCATCCTCGCTGACCTTCTCGATGTTGTAGGGCGGGTAGCTGAACGCGCTCTCCTCGAGACGGCCGGCCGCATCGAGCGATTTAAGAAGCCGGTCGAAACCGACCGAGGCGCGGTACAGGGGGGAAAGGTCGATGGTACGCATGTCCACATTCTCCTTCTGAGCAACATGGTTGTGGTCGTCGGGTTCACCGGATGGCCGAACCCTCTCAATCGCGCCGCCGTATTTCGGAACCCTTCAGGAGGCGTCCCTTGGCGACAATGGCTATATCGTGCGGTCCCAAAGACGATTCAAGGCTTGCGGCCGGGCCAATAGATAGGTAAAAAATCCTTTAGCTGGCCGATTCCGACGGGCCGCCAGGAGTACCTCCGGTACCAAGAGAAAATTAAGCCGCGGTCAGCTAGATTGACGGTGGCCGGCGCGCCGGGTTGCCGGCGTGACATGTCTCGATCCAACCAGACGCACGAGAATTCGGGTTTGCGCGATACCACCGTCACATTCTTCGACAGCACCTTCGACGAAGCCCTGGCGCTGACCCGCGAGGCGCGCGATTACCTCACCCACGGCGAGCCCCGCGAGCGCGAGCGGCTGACGCCCAACGAGCGCATGCTGGCGAGCTGCGAGGCGATGCGGCTGACCTCGCGGCTGACCCAGGTCATGGCCTGGCTGTTGGTGCAAAAGGCGGTGCACGCGGGGGAGATGACTCGCAAGGAGGCCGTCGCCCCGGAATTCCGACTTTCCGGCAAGCCGGTCTGCGAAGAAACCACGCCCCCGGTGGAGGGCAGTCTGCAGCCGCGCCTGGCGGAGCTGATGGAGCGCTCCCACAACCTCTATCTCCGCGTCGCCCGTCTCGACGCTCTGCAGGACGCGCCGCAGCAGCAGGTCAAGTAGGGCTCCGCTCAAGAAGAGCGCCGTTCCAGCCGGCAGGCATGACAAAAGGGCGGCAACTCTGCCGCCCTTTGTCAAAATATCGACGCTGCCGGGCGCCGCCGGCGGTTGGCCTACTTCAAACCGAAGTTGCCGAAGCGCTTGTTGAACTTCGCCACCTGGCCGCCGCTGTCGACCAGGCGATGCTCGCCGGTCCAGGCCGGGTGCGTCTTGGGGTCGATGTCCAGGCGCATGGAGGCGCCCGCCTCGCCAAAGGTGGAGCGCGTCTTGAACTCGCTACCATCGGTCATCTGGATGGTGATCTCGTGGTAGTCGGGATGAATGTCTTTTTTCATGGCTTCGATCCTTTAAAGCGCCGCGCTGTATACCCGACAGCGGGACGCGGTGCAAGCCCTTGGCCGAGCTTCCCCGTGGGCCGCGGATTCACTGCTTTCCGGCGCCATTTGGCGGTGCCAGGCGGCGCCGCGGCACATCGTTGCGTTAACCGCAATCGCGCCCGCCGACGCCCCGCGCCGCCGCGATATCCGGGGGCTTCAGGGTTCGCCAAGCGCCTCGCGAAACGCTATCTTCTGGCCAGTCCCGCCGGGCCTGGCCGGCGGGGAAAAAGGGACCGTCATCGTGAGAGCCTCCGCATGAGAATGTCGTCCGCCGTGCCGGCGCCGCAACGCGAGGAAGCGCGGGCGCGGGGCAGCCTGAAGCTGCTGGCGGAGCTGTGGCAGTTCGTGCGCCCTTACAGCCTGCAGTTGGCCGGCGCCATGACGGCGCTGCTGATCGCGTCGGGGACCGTGCTGGGCCTCGGGATGGGCCTGCGCCGCCTGGTCGACGACGGCTTTTCCACCGGCAATGAGGCCTTGCTGAACCAGGCGGTGCTGGTGCTCTTCGGCGTGGTGCTGCTGCTGGCAGCGTCCGTCTACGCCCGCTTCTATCTGGTGTCGTGGATCGGCGAGCGGGTCGTTGCCGACCTGCGCCAGCGGGTCTTCGACCATATCCTCACCCTCTCGCCGGCCTACTACGAGCTGACCCGAACCGGCGAGGTGCTGTCGCGCCTGACCACCGATACCACGCTGCTGCAGACCGTGGTCGGCTCTTCGGTGTCGATCGCGATCCGCAATTTCCTGCTGCTGCTCGGCGGCACGGTCCTGCTGATCATCACCTCGCCGAAGCTGACCGCGCTGGTGTTGCTGGTGGTGCCGCTGGTGCTGCTGCCGATCCTCACCTACGGCAGGCGGGTGCGGCGTCTCAGCCGCAGCAGCCAGGACCGGGTCGCCGACCTCGGCGTCTATGCCGGCGAAGCCCTGGATGCGATCCGCACCGTGCAGGCCTTCGTCCACGAGGCCGAGGACCGCCGGCGCTTCGGCGGCCACGTCGAACAGGCTTTCCAGGCGGCGCGCCAGCGCGTGGCGGCGCGTGCCATGCTCACCGCCGTGGTCATCGTACTGGTCTTCGGCGCGGTCAGCGTCATTCTGTGGATCGGCGGCAAGGACGTTCTGAGCGGGCAGATCTCCGCCGGCGAACTCTCCGCCTTCGTCTTCTATGCCATCGTGGTGGCCGGCGCGGCCGGTGCCTTTTCCGAAGTGATCGGCGATCTGCAGCGCGCCGCGGGCGCCACCGAACGGCTGCTGGACCTGCTCGCCGTCGAGCCTGAAATCACCGCCCCGGCGGCCCCGCTGGCGCTGCCCGCGCCGGCCCGCGGTGCCGTCGCCTTCGAGGCGGTGGTCTTCCACTATCCCTCGCGGCCCGAGCGCTCGGCCTTGCAGGGCCTCAGTTTCGCGGTTGAACCGGGCGAGAACGTCGCCATCGTCGGCCCCTCCGGCGCCGGCAAGACCACGGTCTTTCAACTGCTCCTGAGGTTCTACGACCCGCAGGAAGGCAGCATCCGCCTGGACGGCGTGCGGCTACCGGAAACCGATCCGGCCGCCGCCCGCGCGCGCATCGGCCTGGTGCCGCAGGAGCCGGTGGTGTTCTCGGCCAACGTCTGGGAGAACATCCGCTACGGGCGGCCCGACGCCAGCGACGAGGAGGTACGCCTTGCCGCGCAGGCCGCCGGGGCGCTGGAGTTCATCGAACAGCTGCCCGAGGGTTTCGACGCCTACCTGGGCGAGAAGGGCGTCAGGCTGTCGGGCGGCCAACGCCAGCGCATCGCCATCGCCCGCGCCGTGCTGAAGGATCCGCCGCTGCTGCTGCTCGACGAGGCGACCTCCGCCCTCGACGCCGAGAGCGAGCGGATCGTGCAGCAGGCGCTCGACCGACTCATGGCCGACCGCAGCACCCTGGTGATCGCCCACCGCCTGGCCACAGTACTGAAGGCGGACCGTATCCTGGTGATCGACCAGGGCCGCCTGGTCGAGAGCGGAACGCACAACGAACTGGTCGCCGCCGAAGGACTCTACGCGCGCCTGGCCAAATTGCAGTTCGGCGAGGCCGCGGCGCTCGAAGCCGTCGGTGCCGCCGGCCGGGTTTCTAACGCTCCGTCAGCTTGAACTCGATGCGCCGGTTGCGGCGGTAGGCGATCTCGTCGTTGCCGGCATCGAGCGGCTGGAACTCGCCGAAACCGGTGGCCGCCAGCCGGCCGGGCGGAATGCCCTGATCGATCAGGAACTTCACCACCGAAACGGCGCGCGCCGTTGACAGCTCCCAGTTGGACGGAAACGCCACGGTGTGGATCGGCTGCCGGTCGGTATGGCCGTCGACCCGCAGCACCCAATCCAGGTCGCTGGGGATCTCCGCGGAAATCTGCTTCAGGGTACTGGCAAGCCGGGCCAGCTGGGGACGGCCCGCCGATGCAATCGTCGCCTCGCCGCTGCCGAAGAGAATCTCCGACTGGAAGACGAAGCGGTCGCCGACGATGCGGATGTCCTGGCGGTTGCCGAGGATCTCGCGCAGACGGCCGAAGAACTCCGAGCGGTAGCGCGCCAGTTCCTGGACCTTGCTGGCCAGAGCGACGTTGAGGCGCTTGCCGAGATCGGCGATCTGCACGCCCTGCTCGGCGTTTTCCGCCTCGGATATCTCCAGGGCGGCGGAGACCTGCGCCAGCTGCTCACGCAGCGCCGCCAGCTGCCGGTTCAACAGCGTCACCTGCAACTGAGCCTCCTCGGACAGCGCCTTCTGCTCGGCCAGGGCGCGGCGCTCGTCTTCCAGCTCGCCTTCCGAGCCTTGCAGTTTTTTCACCAGGTCGTCGCGCAGGGATTTCAGAATCGCCAGTTCGGCGAGCTGTGCCTCGATCTTTTCCTTGTCCGCGTCGATCGATGCGTAGGCGTCTTCCAGTTCGGCCTTGCCGGCGGCGATCGCGGCGAGCGCTTCTTCCAGCTTCTTCTGCTCCACGTTCAGGCGGGCGAGCGCGGCGTTTAAATTCTCCCGTTCCTGGTCGAGGGCCGCCTCCGTCTCGCTCAGCCTCTGGCGGCTCTGGCGCAGTTCGCCACGGGCCTCGTCCAGCTCCGCTTCGTTGCTGCTGACAATGCCGCTGAGGCGTTCGCGCTCGGCCTGCTCATCGGACAACAGGTCGGCGAGGCGGTCGCGCTCGTCGGCCAGAGCGGCCAGTTGGTTGGCCAGGGACTCGCGCTCCTCGGTCACTCTCGCGAGTTCGCCGCTGAGCGACTCGCGCCGGGCCAGCGAGGATTGCAATTCGGCGGACAACTGCTGCACGTTGACGCGCAGGTCGGTGTTGGCGCTGCGCTCCAAGGCCAGCAGGTCGGCGAGCTGGCTGATTTCCGACTCGAGGCGGGTCAGCGCTTCGTCCTTGCCGGTGATGGCCACGGAGAGGAAGAACTGCGCCACCATGAAGACCATGAGGACGAAGATGACCACCAGCAACAGGGTGGCGAGGCCGTCGACGAAGCCGGGCCAGATGTTGATCGAGCGGCGCGAGCCTCCTCGGCCTAGCGCATACATCGCGGCCTAACCCTCTTCGGCCATGGCGGCCAGGGTACGCGTGAGCAGGCGGATTTCGCCGCGCAGTTCCTCAACCGCGGAATCGCGGCCATGGGCCATTTCCGTGGACATGCGCTCGAGGCGCAGATCGAGGTTGCGGATGTGTCCCTTGGTCGCCTTGTCGAGGCCGCCCTCCGCGTTCGACTCGGCGATGCGCGAGAGGATCGGTTTCAGGCTGGCCTGTGTCTCGGCGAGCGAGAGCATGACCGACTGCTCGGTCCGCATATGATCGGTCAGGCTGCTGAGCCGCTCGGTCAGCGCCGCCAGGTTCTGGTTGACGGCGGCGCGGTCTTCCTCGCCGCGCGCCACGGTGCGGTGCAGCTGCTCGAGGCTGTCCGCGGTCTTTTCCAAGAGGGCATGGACATAAGCCGAAACCGGTTGGTCGCCCTCGCCGGCACCGCCGCCGCTCGACAGCTTGGTGATGCTGGAGAGCCACTCCTCGAGTTCGTTGACGAAGCGGTTGTGGGCCTGCGCGGAGTTCAATTCCAAGAAGCCCAGCACCAGCGAGCCGGCGAGGCCGAATAGCGAGGAACTGAAGGCCGTCCCCATGCCCGACAGCGGCGCCTGGAGGCCGCCTTTGAGTTCCTCGAACAGCGCCACGGCATCGCCGCTGCCGCCGGAGAGCCCGCCGATGGTTTCGCCCACGGCGTTCACCGTGTCGAGCAGGCCCCAGAAGGTACCGAGCAGGCCGAGGAAGATCAGCAGCCCGATGACGTAGCGGGAGATCTCATGCGATTCTTCGATCCGCGCCTGGATGGTGTCCAACAGCGAGCGCATCGACATGGTGGAAAGGCTGAGCCGTCCGGCGCGATCGCCGATCATGGTGACCATCGGTCCCAACAGACGCGGCGGACTCTCCTGCGACAGGGTGCCGGGAAAGACCAGGCCGCCCCGGCTCTCGCGGCGCAGGGTGTCGAGCCAGTAGATCTCGCCGCGCAGGCCGATCACCTGGATGAAGCTGTAGGCGATGCCGACCAGCAGAATCAGGATTATCAGGCCGTTCAGCCAGAGATTTGCGGCGAAGGCGTCCTGCAGCTGCGGCGCGATAAAGGCGGCGGCGACAGCCACGACAGCCAGAAACGCCACCATTCGGAAGAGATAGGTCTTCAGGAAGGACATATTGACGGTCTTACCCTCGGGTCCGCGGGGCGGATGTGTCAATCATAGGGCAGAATCCCGCAGGCCGCGACCCGCACGGCAGAGACTCCGCCCAAAACTCATGTCCCTAGGGTTAGCTGTCAAACGGCCGAATGTCGACCCGATTTGCGGGGCCGCCGCCGGACTTGTCACCCAGCGATCGGACTTGAATACGGGCGGAGGGCACCCCGGCGTCGATCAGGAAGGTGCGAACCTTGAGCGCCCGGGACAAGGCCAGCTTGCGGGCCAGATCCTGTGAGCCATCCTGTGCGGCGGCGAAACCGAGCACCTGAATGCGGCTGTCGTCGCTGGCGCGCAGGCTGCGGGCGAGGGAGCGCAGGTCCATCTGGGCCCGGTCGGAAAGCTCCGCCGAATCGCTGTCGAAGGCGAACGACAAGCCCTCGGCGGCGGCGCCGACGGTGAGGCTGGCCGTCTGCACGCCCGAAGCCGGCGGTGCCGTGGCGTCGGTGTCGCTTGGGGAAGCGGTGCCGCCATAGGCGACAGGCGCCGGCGCATCGTCGCTGGCGGCCGGCGCGGTGGAAACCGAGCCGCTGGGCAGCAGGCTGACCGGCCCCTCGGCGGTGTCCTGCGGGGCAGCCTGTGCCGGAACTTCCGACATCGCCGGCGCCGCCGCGGTCGGTGCGCCGCTCATCGCCGCGTCTTCCTGGCGGGCCGGCGTTGCGGCCGCTTCGGCGGCCTGCATCGGCTCGCTCATCGTCTCGCCTGTCGGCGCCCCGCCGGCGCCGGCGACGGAGGCGGCCGGCGCGGACGGGACCGGGACCTCGGATCGGACCGGTATCTCGGATCGGACCGGCGCATCTAGGGCGGCGGGCACTTCCGACACGCGGGTGTCGGCCGCCGGAATTTCTTCAAGGGGCGTTTCGTCGACCGCCGCGATTTCCGGGGATTCAGCCATCGCCGGAGCGCCGGCGGCCTCGGGTTCAACGGTCCTGAATTCGGGCGCCAGTTCGGCGGTGGTGTCATCGATCGAGGACGCACCGGACTCGGCCAGCATTCGCTCCGGCACTGCCGGCTTGCGCGGCGCCGGCTGCGGCGCCGCCAGCGGCGGTCGCCGCAGCGTCAACACCGGGGCGCTGCCCGGTCCCGCGTCAGGATCGGCCGTGGGCAGGTTGTCCATGTAGACCACGATGCTGTCGTTGTCGGCGCTGGGGTTTTGCAGCGGGATCAGCAACTGCGAGGTGGGCTCGGGTCCTTCCGCGAAGGCATTGCTCATGGCCTCGCTGCGGGCCGCGTGATTGCTGGTGAAGCCCGGCGCCAGGGTGCTGGTCGGGTCTTCCAGCGGTGGAAACAGCAGGGTGCCGGGGCGCGTTACCACAAAGTCGCCGCTGCCGTAGGTCTGGAACGTGAGGCCGCCGCTGCCGCCCTGGGGCGGCGGCGCGAGTTGAGGAGACGCTGCGCCTGGCAGTGCCGGGGCGCTCGGCAATGCCGGGGCGGCCGGCGCCAAGGGCGCGGCCGGCGCGGCGCCCGGACCCGGGCCGAGGCTGTTCAACACGTCATTGTTGATATAGATCCCGGATCTGGCCTGGGCGAGCGCTTCCGGTGCGTGGAACAGGGCCAGAGATAGAGTAAGGGTCAGGCTGCCCGCGGCGGCGCAGGCTTGGCCGAACCGGTGGCCACAGGCCCGGTTTTCGGTAGGTTTGCGGCCGTGCTGTGCGAATCTGCTCATGTGCCCCTAGTGCCCTATCTTCCCCGGCCCGCCATTATGGTTAACCCTAAGCCGCCGCCCGGCCCGCGACAACCTGCTTTGCGGGCTGAACAGGCGGGCAGGCGGCGCACGAAGGTGGCCGCGAGGGTCGTATTATTGGCCCTTTTAGTTACTTAAAGGTTTGCGTAGCAGCTTCATGAGGTCGCTGTGAATGGCGTTGTTGCTGGCCAGGATGCTGGGACTGGCCAGGGATATGGCCTTTCCGTTCATTTCGCTGACGTAGCCGCCGGATTCGCGGACCAGAATCAGGCCCGCGGCGATGTCCCAGGGCGACAGGCCACGCTCCCAGAAACCATCGAAGCGGCCGGCCGCCACGTAGGCCAGGTCCAGCGCGGCAGCGCCCCAGCGGCGGATTCCCGCCGTTTCCGCCATGACGCCGTCGATTTCTCCGAGAAACTGAGGGCGGTCGCCCTTGCCGGCGAAAGGCGCGCCGGTGGCGATCAGGCACTCGGTCATCCGCTGGCGGGCGGAAACCCGTATACGCCGGTCATTGAGGTAGGCTCCCTGGCCTTTCTCGGCATGGAAGCGGTCGTTTTTGATGGGGTCGTAGACCAGACCGGCGATGATCTCGCCGTGCTCTTCCAGGGCAAGGGAGATGGCGAAATGCGGCAGGCCGTGCAGAAAGTTGCTGGTGCCGTCCAGGGGATCGATGATCCAGCGCCGGCCGCTGCCGTCGCTCTCCGCGATTTCGGCGGACTCTTCCATGAGGAAGCCATAGCCCGGCCGGGCCCTCTGCAGTTCCTCTTTCAGGACCTTCTCGGCCTTCAGGTCGGCGGCGGAAACGAAATCCGCCGGGCCCTTGCGGGAGACCTGGAGGTTCTCGATCTCGCCGAAGTCGCGCTTGAGGCCGCGCGCGGCCTTGTCGACGGCTTTCATCATGACGTTCAAGAGGGCGGAGCGGATGGTCATGAGGATAAGCGGTCTTTCGGATCGAAAATAGTGCGGGCGGGATCGGACGTCCGGCGTCAGTCCTTGGCCCGCTCGACGTAACTGGAATCGGCCGTGTTCACGACCACACGGGTTCCCGACTCGATATGCGGCGGCACCATGATGCGGCTGCCGTTCTCCAGCACCGCCGGCTTGTAGGACGAGGAGGCCGTCTGGCCCTTCACCACCGGATCGGCTTCGACGATCGCCATGGCGACGGTGTCCGGCAGCATCACCGAGATCGGCTCTTCCTCATAGGATTCGATGGTCACCGTCATGCCTTCCTGCAGGAAGGCCACCGGTTCGCCGACCAGGTCCGCGTTCAGGCTGACCTGGTCGTAGGTGTCGTTGTCCATGAAGGTCAGCATGTCGCCGTCGGCAAAGAGGAACTGGTAAGCCTTCTGATCGAGCCGCACCCGGTCGACGTCCTCGCTGGCCCGGAAGCGCTCGTTCAGCTTGGTGCCGTCGCGGATGTCTTTCAGCTCGACCTGCAGATAGGCGCCGCCCTTGCCGGGCTGGGTGTGCTGAATCTTCACCGCGCGCCACAGGCGGCCTTTGTGCTCGATGACGTTGCCAGGGCGAATGGCATTGCCGTTGATCTTCATGCTGGATCGTCCGGGAAGTTGGGATTTCGGAAAAGCGCGCGGAAGCTACCAGCTTGCCCCGGGGGTGGCAACGCCCGTCGTGGCCGCCGCGAGGGGCGCTGAAATCGGCCTTCTACGCCTCTCCCGGCAGCGCGGCGAGCAGCTGCCGCAGAGCCGCGGCGGGGCCGCCCTGTGCCAGCCAGAGGGCGGGTGAAACCGCCAGGAAATCGGGGCCCGCGGCAGCCAGGGCCACGGCGTCGTCCAGACTTTCGGCGCCGAAGGCCACCTGCGGCGGGGTCATCACCGCCTCCCACCAGGCGACGATATCCGGGTCGGCGCGGCCGTCGCTGTCCAGGCTGCCGAAACCGATGTAGTCGGCGCCCTGCTCACCGGCGGTCATGGCAAGATGCCGGGAAGCGCCGCAGCCGGCGCCGAGGATGACGCTGTCGCCAAAACGCCGGCGCAGGTCCTTCAGCGGCGATCCCTTCCCGGCGAGGGTAACGTGCAGGCCATCGGCGCCGCTCTCCGCCACGAGTGCCGGCCGGTCCTCCAGCAGTACCGCGATGCCGCGCCCCTGGGCCGCGGCGATCACCGGTGCGGTCAGCGCGCTCAAGTCGGCATCGCCGAGGCCGCCGCCGCGCAGCAGCAGCGCCGCCACCTCGATCTCCGCCACTTCCGCCAGGGCGGCGGCAAAGGCTGCCGCGGCGGCCGCTTCGTCGAGCCGCGGCGACACCAGCATGAGGCGGGGCAGGGTGTCGCTCATCCCTCCGTGGCGCCGTCTTTCAGCCAGTCACGGCAGGCGCCGGCCCGGTCGGCCACATCGAGCAGATCGAGGGACTCCAATGGCCCGGTGATCAGGTGATGGCTCTCCGCCTCGGCGATGGCTCTGAGCTTTTCCGCGGCGGCCTTGGGACCGGTGAAACGCACCCGTACGACGCCCTGGCGGAAAGCGGCCATCACCAGGCCGGGTTTGTCGCCGCAGTCGAGAATCGAGGAAACCTCGGCCTCGGGCACCTCGCGTTCGGCCTGCTTGACCACCTCGCGGAACCACAGGGCGCCGGTGTAGGCCGCCGCCCCCGGCGGCGAGGCAAGGGTCACCGCCCGGCCCAGTTCGCGCGCCGCCCTCAGGGCGGTGACGGCCTGTTCCAGGGAGTGGATGATGATGACGCGCTCGCTCATGCCCGGATGATAGTGAAAAGCGGGGCGCTTGGGTCGCGCTTTCTCTTCCTGGCACCTATGCGGTCCATCCATGAGGCTCCCAAGGCGCGATCGGCGCGCCGCCGCGCGAGGGGCCTCAGATCAGCTTGCCGAGCGCCACGGCGGTGTCGCTCATGCGGTTGGAAAAGCCCCATTCGTTGTCGTACCAGGACAACACGCGCACGCAGGTGCCGTCGAGCACCTGGGTCTGGGTGGCGTCGAAGGTCGAACTGGCCGGCGAGTGATTGAAGTCGCTGGAGACCAGCGGCGCTTCGTTGATCGCCAGCACGCCTTTCAGGCGGTTGCCGTTGGCGGCCTTCTCCATGGCGGCGTTGATCGCCTCCGCCGTGGTCTTCTTTTTGGCCTCGATGGTCAGATCGATCAGGCTGACATTGGCGGTCGGCACGCGGATGGAGGTGCCGTCGAGCTTGCCCTGCAGGCCGGGCAGCACCAGGCCGGTGGCGCGCGCGGCGCCGGTCGAGGTCGGGATCATCGACAGGGAGGCGGCGCGGGCGCGGCGCGGATCCTTGTGCAGCGTATCTACACTCGGCTGGTCTCCGGTGAAGGAGTGCACCGTGGTCATGAAGCCGTGCTTGATGCCCACGGTCTGCTCCAGCACGTAGGCCACCGGGACCAGGCAGTTGGTGGTGCAGGAGGCATTGGAGACGATGTTGTGGCTCTTGCGGATCTTGTCGTGGTTGACACCGTAGACCACGGTAATGTCGGCGCCGGAGGCCGGCGCCGAGACCAGCACCTTCTTGGCGCCGGCTTCCAGATGCTTGCCGGCGGCTTCCTTGCTGGTGAAGATGCCGGTGCATTCCAGCACCACTTCGACACCCAGCTTGCCCCAGGGCAACTGGGCCGGATCGCGCTCGGACAGCACCTTGACCTTCTTGCCGTCAACCTTGATGGCGTCTTTCAGCGCTTCGACCTTGCCGGGATAGGTGCCGTGCACCGAATCGTACTTCAGCAAGTGCGCATTCGCTTCGGGGGTGCCGAGGTCATTGATGGCGACGAACTCGATATCCTTACGCTTTGACTCCATCGCGGCGCGGAACACCAGCCGGCCGATACGTCCAAAACCGTTGATGCCAACACGAACTGCCATGTTTCAGTCTCCGTTACCTAGATGCCGTCCGCCCTGATGGCGGCGGTTCTTTCACCAGTTTTTCGCCGGCCGGGCGGTGCGGCGTTTTCCGCCGGTCAGGCGGCGTAGCTGCCGGTGGCCGCCGCGGCGTTGTCCCTGGCCCGCTTCAGGAAGGCGGCCTGTGCCTTGTTGAGATTCGCCGCCTTGCCGGCCCAGGCCTTCAGTGGGGCCGCCTGCAGGGCGCGGCCGTAGGAGAAGCTGAGCTTCCAGGGCAGTTGGGCAGGCTGCCTGTTCATCGCATTGAGATGCTTGGTCGCCAGCGCGTCGCTCTGGCCGCCGGACAGGAAAACGATGCCGGGAACCGCCGCCGGCACGGTGCGCTTCAGACAGCGCAGGGTGCGCTCGGCGACTTCCTTGACGCCGGCCTGCCGGGCGCAGTCCTGGCCGGAAACCACCATGTTCGGTTTCAGCAGCGTGCCTTCCAGCCAGACGTTCTGCAGCGCCAGTTCGTTGTAGACACTGCGCAGCACCTCTTCGGTGACCTCCTCGCAAAGGCCGATGTCGTGGTCGCCGTCCATCAGCACTTCAGGCTCGACGATCGGCACCAGGCCGGCTTCCTGCGCCAGGGCGGCATAGCGCGCCAGGGCATGGGCGTTGGCGGTGACGCAGCCCACGCTCGGCATGCCGTCGCCGATGCGGTAGACGCCACGCCACTTGGTAAAGCGGGCGCCGAGCTTGGCATATTCTTCGAGGCGCCCACGCAGGCCGTCGAGTCCCTCGGTCACGGTCTCATCCGGATGGCCGGCCAGGGGCTTGGCGCCGGCGTCGACCTTGATACCGGGAATCATGCCGGCCGTGACCAGCTTCTTCACCAGCGGCGTGCCGTCGGCCGCCTTCTGGCGGAGGGTTTCGTCAAACAGGATGACGCCGGAGATGTATTTGCCGGCTTCGGGCGTGGTGAACAGCATGTCGCGGTAGTCGCGGCGGTTCTCCTCGGAGGACTCGATCTTGATGCTGTCGAAGCGCTTTTTGATGGTCGGGGAGCTCTCGTCCGCGGCCAGGATTCCCTTGCCGTCCGAGACCAGAGCTTTGGCGGTTTCCGCAAGTGCAGCAGAAGTCATTGCTAAGTCTCCAGTTGCGTGCCTGCTCTAGATGCAAGGCTCTAATATAGAAACGCCGCTAAGCTGTGGGCGCGGTCAAAGTCGGGTCTTGACGGCGTCCACCACGGCTTCTGCAGTAATGCCGAACTTCCGATAAAGTTCCTTCGCAGGCGCCGAGGCGCCGAAACCACGCATGCCGACGAAGCCGCCGCCGGGCTCGATCCAGCGCTCCCAGCCGAAGGGCAAGGCCGCCTCGATGGCGATATGCAGCGTTCCGGGGCCGAGCACTTCGTCGCGGTAGTGCGGCGTCTGCCGCTCGAAGAGTTCCCAGCAGGGCATCGACACCACCGCCGACGAGATGCCTTCATCGCGGAGCAGTTTCTGGGCCTCCAGGGCGATCACCACTTCGGAGCCGGAGGCGATCAGGGTCACCTGCCGCTCGCTGTCGGCCGGAGCCATGATATAGGCGCCGTAGGCCGAGTGGTTTTCCGAAATGTCCTTGCGCAGCGTCGGCAGTCCCTGGCGGGTGAGGGCCAGGACCGAGGGCGCGTCCTCGCTCTCCAGGGCCAGTTCCCAGCACTCCGCCGTCTCGATGGTGTCGGCCGGGCGGAACACCAGCAGATTGGGAATCGCGCGCAATGCCGCCAGATGCTCGACCGGCTGGTGGGTCGGGCCGTCTTCGCCCAGGCCGATGGAATCGTGGGTCATGACGTAGACGACCCGCTGCTTCATCAGCGCCGCGAGGCGCATCGACGGGCGGCAGTAGTCGGTGAACACCAGGAAAGTGCCGCCGTAGGGAAGGAGGCCGCCGTGCAGGGCGAGGCCGTTCATGGCCGCGGCCATGCCGTGCTCGCGCACGCCGTAGTGGATGTAGCTGCCGGAGAAGTCCTCCGGCTTCACCACCTGCTGGGCCTTGGCCTTGGTGTTGTTGGAGCCGGTGAGATCGGCGGAGCCGCCGATCATCGCCGGAATGGCGGCGGTCAACACTTCCAGCGTGTTCTGCGACGAGACGCGGGTGGCGACGGTCGGCGCCGCGGCGGCGATCTCCGTCTTGAATGCCGCCAGGGCGTCCTTCCAGCCCGCCGGCAGCTTGCCGGCCATCTGGTCGTCGAAGGTGGCGCGCCGATCGCTGGCGGACAGACGATCCTGCCAGGACGTGCGGGACTCCTGGCCGCGCCTGCCGGCGGCGCGCCAGTTCTCGAGGACGCTGGCGGGGATCTCGAAGGGCGGGTGCGGCCAGTCCAGCGCGGCGCGGGTGGCGGCGATCTCCTCGTCGCCGAGCGGCGCCCCGTGGGTCGCTGCCGTGCCCTGCTTGTTGGGTGCGCCGAAGCCGATGGTGGTCTTGCAGGCGATGAGGCTGGGGCGGTCGCTCGCGCGGGCCGCGGCAATCGCGGCGGCCACCGCCTCGGGATTGTGGCCGTCGACCCTGGCGGCGTCCCAGCCGCTGGCCTCGAAGCGCTTGATCTGGTCGTCCGAGACGGCAAGTTCGGTGCCGCCGTCGATGGAGATCGAGTTGTCGTCGAAGAGGACGATCAGTTTGCTCAAGCCCAGGTGTCCGGCCAGCGAGATGGCCTCGTGGCTGATGCCCTCCATCAGGCAGCCGTCGCCGGCGATCGCATAGGTGTAGTGATCGACCAGGTCGGCGCCGAAGCGCGCCGCCAGCAGACGCTCCGCCAAAGCCATGCCGACGGCGTTGCCGAGGCCCTGGCCGAGCGGCCCGGTGGTGGTTTCGATGCCGCTGGCGTGGCCGTACTCCGGGTGTCCGGCGGTGCGGCTGTCGAGTTGGCGGAAATTCTTGATCTCCTCCAGCGTCATGTCTTCGTAGCCGGTAAGGTACAGCAGCGCGTAGAGCAGCATGGAACCGTGGCCGGCAGAGAGCACGAAGCGGTCGCGGTCGGGCCAGTCGGGGTCGGCCGGATCGAATTTCAGAAAACGTGTAAACAGCACCGTGGCGACATCGGCCATGCCCATCGGCATGCCGGGATGGCCTGAATTCGCCTTTTGTACCGCATCCATGGCCAGGGCGCGGATCGCGTTGGCCATGTCGCGGTGTCGATCGGGGGTCGCTGCGTTCTCTGGCGTCGGGGAAGACGTGACCACGTCCATCAAGAAGGTCCACCTAGTAGGAAAAAAGGTGAGCGGCAGCCCGGGCCGCGTGCGAGCCGCACCATGCCGCCACGCCCCGTCAAGGTCAACCGGCATATCGCCGCCGAAGGGCGGAATAAGAAGCCTTCTTCAGTGTCGGCAGAGCGGCCGGTGCAGAGGGCCCGGCGACCCGCCGGCGGTGCGCTTGTCCGTTGGCGGCGCCTCGGGTCCGGAGTTGACCGGTCACGAAGGCGAAGCCTATCCTTCGTCTTGGACCGCCGCCGGTGACACCGCGGCGGCGCGACGCTTCAGCAGCGAACGGAATCCGAATGCCTCGATTGGAAGAAGCCAGCCACCGGCTGCAGGTTGCGATCGACAATCTCGAGAAGGTTGTTACGACACGGACCTCTCAACGCGGCGCCGGCCAGGACGGGGGCCAGGACGGGGGCCAGGACCAGGCGTTGCGCGACGCCCTGGCGGCGGCGCGGCACGAAAACGCGCAACTTCAGCAACTCGCCGGCACGGTATCTTTGCGCCTCGATGCGACCATCGGCCGCCTGCGTAAACTGGTGGGATAAGAAAGCGCCATGTCACAGATTTCTCTCACCGTGCACGGCCGCAGCTATCAGGTGACCTGCGATGACGGCCAGGAAAGCCATCTGCTGAAACTGGCCGAGCATATCGACGGCAAGATGCGCGAGCTGGAAGGCAGTGTCGGCCAGCTCGGCGAGCAGCGGTTGTTGTTCATGACCTGTCTGTTGATCGCCGACGAGCTTTACGATGCTCAGCGCCAGGTCGATGGCCTGAAGGCGGGCCGGTCCGTGAGCGGCCGCCACGCCGAGGCCGGGGCCGCCTCTGGAGCCCCCTCTGGTGCCGGCGACGAACAGGCCTCCCGGGCCCTCGATGCCTGTGCCCAGCGAATCGAAGCTATTGCCGCCCGCCTCGAAGGCGCCTAGATAGACGGGGTTACCAGCGCTGGGCGGCGCTGCGGGGTGCGTCAGGTATAGCAATCCCTGGGGCCAATACCGAACCTCTAGGGAGCTGTCCCTGCCGGGGCCCTGGTCCTGGTATATGGCGCCCACCTGCTTGGCAGGCCACAGAGGATTCCATAATACCAACGGCTTTCGCGGCGCCGCCTCGCCTTTTCTAGCGCAACAATTCTTAGCGCAACAATGAGCCTCGCCGTGCCCGCTGATCCCGCCGCCGCCGCCGTCCAGGACGAAAAGCGGGTTCTGCGCCGTGCCGCCAAGGCTGCCCGCGCCGTCGCGGCCGCCGGCCAGTCGGGTGCGGGGCTGGCCCTGTGCCGTCATTTCCTCGCCCGAGTGCCGCTGCCGGCGGGGGCGGTGGTTTCCGGCTACTGGCCCCTGGGCGACGAAATCGACCCGCGCCCGCTGATGGAAGCCCTGTCCGGGCGCGGTCACGCGCTGGCGCTGCCCGTCATCCGGGCGGCCGGCGAACCGCTCGATTTCCGCGCCTGGCGGCCGGGCGATGCGCTCGAGGCGGCCGGTTTCGGCACCCGTCAGCCGCGCGCGCAGGCTGCGGAGCTGCGGCCCCGCATCCTGTTGGTGCCCTTGCTGGCCTTCGACGCGGCGGGCTACCGCCTGGGCTATGGCGGCGGCTTTTATGACCGCAGCCTTGCCCTTCTGCGCCGCCTGGGCGATACCCTGGCCGTTGGCCTGGCATTCTCCGCGCAGCAGGTGGCAAGGGTGCCGCGCGAGGCGACGGACGAGCCGCTCGATCTGGTGGTGACCGAGCGGGGAGCGGTCGGGCCGACGGCCTGAGGACGTCGCGGTGACCGCGCCCTGAGAGCGCCAAGGCCTGGACTTAAGACAAGGAACCTACCCCAGCATGCGACTTCTGTTCTGTGGCGATATCGTGGGCCGGCCCGGGCGCGACGCCATCGCCGCGCACCTGCCCGGCCTGCGCCAGCGTCTCGACCTCGACTTCGTCGTCGCCAACGGCGAGAACGCCGCCTCCGGCTTCGGGATCACCGGGAAGATTTGCGCCCAGCTCTTCGAGCACGGGGTCGATGTCATCACCGGCGGCAACCACAGCTGGGACCAGCGCGACGTCATGTCCTACATCGGCGGCGAACCGCGCCTGCTGCGCCCGCAGAATTTTCCGGCCGGCACGCCGGGGCGGGGCGCCGGCGTCTTCGAGGCGCGCCGCGGCAAGAAGGTGCTGGTGCTGAACGTCATGGGTCAGCTGTTCATGGAGGACCTGGACGATGCCTTCGCCTGCATCAACAGCCTGCTGTCGCAGCATCGTCTCGGCGCCACGGTGGATGCGGTGGTGTTGGATTTTCATGCCGAGGCCACGTCGGAGAAGATGGCCGCCGGGCATTTCGTCGATGGCCGCGTCTCGCTCTTCGTCGGCACCCATACCCACGTGCCGACCGCCGACACCATGATTCTGGCCGGGGGCAGCGCCTACCAGAGCGACGCCGGCATGTGCGGCGACTACGATTCGGTGATCGGCATGGAAAAGACCGTCCCCATCGAGCGCTTCACCAAGAAGGTGCGAGGCGAGCGCCTGAGCGTCGCCGGCGGCGAGGGGACGCTCTGCGGGGTATTCTTGGAGACCGATGACAAGACCGGGCTGGCCACGCGGGTGGCGCCGGTCAGGATCGGCGGGCGCCTGTCGGAAGCTGTGCCGGACTGACTTTCAGCCGGACGAAAGCGTCAGTTGGGGCGCTGGCCGGCGGAGACGGCAAGAAAGCGCTCGATCTCGGAATGCATGATTTCGGTCTGGTCGCTCATCTCGGTGGCCAGCAGCCGCGCCTTTTCGGCGGCCTCGCCTGCCGGTTCGTCCGCGGCGGCCAGAAGGGCCTCCAGAGCGCTGATGGCGCTGTCCTTGGCGAAGCCCTCGACCAGTTCGGCGGCCTCGTCGAGGCGCCGGGCGATTTCGGTGGCATCGTTCGCCACGTCTTCGGTAATGGCCAGTTCGATGATATTCAGGGGCCGCGGCATCTGGGCTCTGTCCTTCGCAAAAAGGGGTAGGCGAGCCATGAGATTGACGTGGCGGCATTAATTTCATGTTAATCGGGACCACGGCATTTCTGCTTGCGGCTTCGTTCCACGGCGTCGAAAGGCTTTAGATCGGCCCGGGGAACTGCTAGAAGCCGCCCTAATGTTGCCATATTGGGGGCTTATCGGTTCCGCTGGAATGCCCCGCTTTCACTCAAAATGTGGTAGGCTGTTCACCTTATCGCCCACTATGTAGGATCAGGATCGTCGCGTTATGGCGGGCCATTCACAGTTTAAGAACATCATGTACCGCAAGGGCGCGCAGGATAAGAAGCGCGCCAAGCAGTTCGCACGCCTGACCCGGGAAATCGTGGTGGCGGCCAAGGCCGGCCTGCCGGAACCGGACAAGAACCCGGCCCTGCGGAGCGCCATACAGGCCGCCCGCGCCGCCAACATGCCGAATATCAATATCGAGCGGACGATCAAGCGCGTGGCCGGCGGCGAGGAAGACACCAACTACGAGGAAGTCCGCTACGAAGGCTACGGTCCGGGTGGCGTCGCGGTGATTGTCGAGGCGCTGACCGACAACCGCAATCGCACGGCATCCGAGGTGCGTACCGCCTTCAGCAAGCACGGCGGCACCCTCGGTGAGACCAATTCGGTGTCCTTCATGTTCGACCGTATGGGCGTGATCGCCTATGCGGCAGAGATCGGTTCAGCGGACGAGGTCTTCGAGGCGGCGGCCGAGGCCGGTGCTCTCAATGTCGAAAGCACCGCCGAGCAGCACGAGATCACCTGCGATCCCGATGACTTCTCGACCGTGCGCGACGCGCTGATCGAGCGGTTCGGCGACCCCCGCGAGGCGGAGCTGAATTGGCGACCGCAGAACACCGTGGCCATCGACGAGGACAAAGCCCAGACCATGTTGAAGTTCCTGGATGTTCTCGACGAGAGCGACGATGTGCAGCGCGTCGCCGCAAACTTCGATATCAGCGACGACATCATGGCGCGGCTGACGGCTTAGCCGCCGCCTGGGGTCCAGGCGCCCGCGCCGCCGAGTTTTCGTCTGGCGGCCAAGCCGCCGGACAAGTGATTGGGGGAAGTGAAGCGATCGCGATGCGAGTGCTTGGACTGGATCCGGGATTGCGCCAAACCGGCTGGGGCGTCATCGATGCCGAGGGCAACCACCTGCGGCACGTCGCCAACGGCATCGTGGTTTCCGACGGCAAGGCCGACCTCGCCGAGCGCCTGCTGCAGCTGCATCGCGGCATCGGTGAGGTGGTCGCGGCCTACAAGCCCGATACCGCGGCCGTCGAGGTGACGCTGGCCAACAAAAACCCTTCCTCCACGCTGAAACTGGGCATGGCCCGGGGTATAGCCCTGCTGACGCCGGCGCTTGCCGGTCTTGGCGTTGCCGAGTACCTGCCGATGATCGTCAAGAAGGCCGTGGTCGGCACCGGACATGCCGACAAGGATCAGGTCGCCATGATGATCGCCCGCCTGCTGCCGGGCTGCGATCCGGCGGCCCCCGATGCGGCCGATGCCCTGGCTGTCGCCGTCTGTCACGCCCATCATGCCGCCACCGGCCGGCAGTGGGCCGCCGGGGTCGAGGATCCCCTGGCGGCCGCGTCTGGCCACGCCACTTCGGGGGGCCGCCGGTGATCGGCAAGTTGACCGGGACCGTCGATTCAACCGGTGACGACTGGGCGCTTCTCGATGTCGGCGGGGTCGGCTACCTCGTGTTCTGCTCGGGGCGCAGTCTGGGGCTGCTGCCGCCGGCGGGCGGCGGCGCGTCGCTGTGGATCGAGACCCATGTGCGCGAGGATCACATCCATCTCTTCGGCTTTGCCGAGACGGCCGAGCGCGACTGGTTCCGGCTGCTGAACTCGGTGCAGGGCGTCGGCGCCAAAATGGCTCTCTCCATCCTCTCGGTTCTGCCGCCCGCCGACCTGGTGCGCGCCATCGCCGCCCAGGACAAGGCCAGCCTGACGCGGGCCAACGGCGTCGGCCCCAAGCTCGCGGGGCGTATCGCCAGCGAGTTGAAGGACAAGGCCGGTGGCATGGCGCTGGGCCCGGTCGCGGCGGTCAACGGGCTGGCGGCCGGCGGCGCGGTTTCCGAAGACGCCGTCTCGGCGCTGGTCAACCTGGGCTATCGCCGCGCCGAGGCCTTCAGCGCGGTGGCCAAGGCGAGTGGGGATCTCGGCGCCAAGGCCTCGGTCGAATCGCTGATCAAAGCGGGCCTCAAGGAGCTCGCATCATGAGCGACGGCACCGCCGAAGATCGGGTCGTCGCGTCCGATTTCCGCGACGAGGACAACGGCGAGATCACCCTGCGCCCGTCGCATCTCGACGACTTCATCGGCCAGCGCGGCGTGCGCGAAAACCTGCGGGTTTTCATCGAGGCGGCGCGCGGGCGTGGCGATGCCCTGGATCACGTGCTGTTCTTCGGTCCGCCGGGCCTCGGCAAGACGACCCTGGCCCAGATCGTCGCGCGTGAGATGGGCGTGGGATTTCGCGCGACCTCCGGTCCGGTGATCGCGCGGGCGGGGGATCTGGCGGCGATCCTCACCAATCTGCAGCCGCGCGACGTGCTCTTCATCGACGAGATCCACCGGCTCTCGCCCGCGGTCGAGGAAGTGCTCTATCCGGCCATGGAAGACTTCCATCTCGACCTCATTATCGGCGAAGGGCCGGCGGCGCGCTCCGTGCGCATCGACCTGCCCCCCTTCACCTTGGTGGGCGCGACGACCCGCTCCGGCCTCATCACCACGCCGTTGCGGGAACGATTCGGCATCCCGCTGCGTCTACAGTTCTATGAGGACGATGAACTGGAGCTCATTGTCAGCCGCGGCGCGCGGGTGCTCGACATGAATCTGACCAGCGACGGCGCGGCGGAAATCGCGCGGCGGTCGCGCGGGACGCCCCGGGTGGCGGGGCGCCTGCTGCGCCGGGTGCGCGACTTCGCGGCGGTCGCCGGGGTCGAGCTTGTGGCGGCGCTGCAGGCCGACAGCGCGCTGCGCCGGCTCGACGTCGACGAGCGCGGCCTCGATGCCATGGACCGGCGCTACATGCGGTGCATCGCCGACAACTACGACGGCGGCCCGGTCGGCGTTGAAACCATGGCGGCGGCCCTCTCCGAGCAGCGCGACGTCCTGGAAGAGGTCATCGAGCCCTATCTGATTCAGCAGGGCCTGGTGCAGCGCACGCCGCGCGGGCGGGTGCTGACCCGTGGCGGCTTCGGATACCTGGGCCTGGACGTGCCGCGCAGTCTGGATCAGATGGATCTGCTCGGCGACGACACACAGGACGGGACCGGGTCCGGGCCCGGAAACGCGGGAGGGGCCGCTTGAGCGAAACTCCCGATCGGACACTCTCCGGGCGGATGACCGGCGGGGAGCACCGTTTTTCCGTTCGAATCTTCTACGAGGACACCGATGCGGGCGGCATCGTCTACTATGCCCGCTACCTGCATTTCGCCGAGCGGGCGCGCACCGAAATCTTGCGCCTCGCCGGGATCGAGCAAAGCAAACTGCGCGACGATCACGGCGTGGTTTTTGCCGTGCGCCGTTGCGAAATCGACTACCGCCGCCCGGCCCGGCTGGACGATCTTGTCGAGGTGCGTTCGCGCCTTACCGTCCTGCGCGGCGCCCGGATGTCGGCGGCACAGTCCGTCTGGCGGACCGGCGAGGAACTGGTGCGCCTGGCCGTCGAGATCGCCGCGCTGCGCGGCGACGGCCGCCCGGCCCGCATTCCGGCGCCGGTGCACGCCGCCTTACAACCTTTCGTACAGCCTTTGGAGCAGGGGTAACCCATGGAACAGGACGCCGTTAATTCTCTGGTGCTCGACGGATCGGTCGATCCGACCATGTCGGTCTGGGGACTTTTCCTGGAGGCGGATATTGTCGTGCAGGTCGTCATGGTGCTGCTGCTGATGGCCTCTTTCTGGAGCTGGGCGGTCATCTTCGAGAAGGTGCTTCGGTTGCGCCGCCTGCGCGAGCGCGCCGGCCAGTTCGAGGAGGCCTTCTGGTCCGGCGGCTCGCTCGACGATCTCTACGACCGCCTGGACAACCGCCCGCCCGATCCCATGGCCTCGATCTTCGTTTCGGCAATGCGCGAGTGGCGCCGTTCCTCGGCACGCGGTCTGGCCAGTTCGCTGGAGATCAAGTCCAGTCTGCAGCTGCGCATCGAGCGGGTGATGGACATCGCCATGGGGCGTGAGATGGACCGCCTGGAACGCCACATGACCTTCCTGGCCTCGGTCGGCTCGGCGGCGCCCTTCATCGGCCTCTTCGGCACGGTGTGGGGCATCATGAACGCCTTCACCTCGATCGCCGCGGCCAAGAACACCAGCCTTGCGGTGGTGGCGCCGGGCATCGCCGAAGCGCTCTTCGCGACGGCGCTCGGCCTGGTCGCCGCGATCCCGGCGGTGATTGGGTACAACAAACTTTCCAACGACTTGGGGCGCTATGCCGGACGCCTGGAGGCGTTCGCCGGAGAATTCGGCGCCATCTTGTCGCGCAAGCTCGACGAGAAGAACTGAGCGATGGCGGCGACCCTCATGTCCTCCGGCCGGCGCGGTGGCCGCGGCGCCAACCGGCGCTACCGCCCCTTGAGCGAGATCAACGTGACGCCCTTCGTCGACGTCATGCTGGTGCTGCTCATCGTTTTCATGGTCACCGCGCCGCTGCTCACCGTCGGCGTGCCGGTCGATCTGCCGAAGACTCAGGCCCAGTCGATCGCCGATCCGGATGAACCGCTGGTCATCTCCGTCAATGCGGAAGGCCAGATTTATATTCAGGACTCCGAGGTCGGGCTGAACCAGTTGGTGCCGCGGCTGCGCGCCATCACCGAGAGCAAGCCGGACACACGAATTTTCGTGCGCGGCGACCGGACGATTGCCTACGGCCGCATCATGCAGGTCATGGGCACGGTCAATTCGGCCGGCTTCAAGCGGGTCGCCCTGATTGCCGAGCTGCCCAAGGGCGACGAAGCGGCAGAGCCCGCCGCCGAAAAGAAGCCGGCCCCGGCGGGCCAGCAGTAACGCCGCAGATCCATAGCGCGTCGGCAAGAGAAAGAGCAACGCAACGCCACCATGGGTAAGGCCAGTATCCTTTCCGCGCTTTTGCACCTCGGGGTGATCATCGCCCTGGTGTTCGGGCTGCCTGTGCTGCGCGATCCGCAGGAGGATTTCCAGTCGATCCCGGTGCAGCTGGTGACCCTGCCCGAGGAGACCACCGACGCGCCGGCCCCCGAACCGGAGCCGGAGCCGGAACCAGTGGCCAAGGCGCCGGAGCAGGCGCCGGAACCCGAGCCCGAAATCGCCCAGGCGCCGCCGCCCGAGCCCGAACCGGCTCCCGTACCGGAGCCGGAACCGGTACCGGTGCCGGAACCTGAGCCGGACCCTGAACCTGTTCCAGAACCCGAGCCCGAGCCCGAGCCCGAGCCCGTTCCCGAGCCCGAACCGGAGCCCGAGCCCGAACCGGAACCCGAGCCGGAACCCGAGCCGGAGCCGGAAACTCAGGCGCCGCCACCCAAGCCTCGGCCGAAGCCGCGGGTGCAGCTGGCGCAGGAACCTGAGCCCGAGCCGGAGAAGCCGGAAGAGCCGAAACCAGAGGATCGCCTGACATCGATCCTGCGCAACGTCGAGAAGCTGAAGGACGAACCCAGCAGTCAGCCGCAGCAGGCGGCCCGCGCGCCGACCCTGGCGCCGACGCCGCAGGTCTCGGCGGTGCAGCGTCAGCAGCTTGAGAGCTCTATTCAAGGTCAGATCAAGCGTTGCTGGAGCATCGATGCCGGTGCGCGCGATGCCGAGGATCTGATTGTCGAAGTCTCGGTCAACCTGTCGCCGGATGGCCGGGTCATCGGTCAGCCGCGGGTGGTCGACGCCTCGCGTATGAACCGCGATGCCTATTTCCGTAGCGCAGCGGAAAACGCCGTGCGCGCCATTTTGAAGTGCAGTCCCTTCAAACTGCCGCTCGGCCAGTATGCCGCATGGAAGCAGATGAACCTCACCTTCAACCCGAGAGAGATGATCGGATCATGATGTCGATGCAGCGCTTCAAGTCCCGTCCGACCGGGCCGACCGCTCCTTTTGCCCCGTTACTTGCCACCTTTCTGGCAACAGTTTGTCTTGCAGTCTTGGCGGCCCTGCCGGCACGGGCGCAGATCAACGTGGATATCACCGATGGCTCGGTCGCCCCCCTGCCGATCGCCGTGACCGACTTCGATGGCGAGATGCCGGAGGAGACCAAACTGGGGGCCGATATCGCCGCGGTGATCGCCGCCGA
Source organism: Kiloniellaceae bacterium (assembly GCA_040217155.1). Classification (GTDB taxonomy): domain Bacteria; phylum Pseudomonadota; class Alphaproteobacteria; order Kiloniellales; family Kiloniellaceae; genus Pelagibius. Next base: position 24,654 of record JAVJNS010000008.1, on the reverse strand, counting down.
CCTGGAGCGCAGCGGACTGTTCCGACCGGTCGAGAAGGGCGCCTTCATTCAAGACGCGTCGAGTCTGCGCTACGGACCGCGCTTCGGCGACTGGCGCCTGATCAACGCGCAGGCGCTGGTGGCCGGCAACACGCAGCTGCTGGCCGACGGCCGCATGCAGGTGCAGTTCCGGCTGTGGGACGTGTTCTCCGAGGCGCAGATGGAAGGCCGCCAGTTCACCACCACGCCGGCCAACTGGCGCAACATCGGCCACCGCATTTCAGACTTCATTTACGAGCGCCTGACCGGCGAGACTGGTTACTTTACCACCCAGATTGTTTATGTGGCCGAGCAGGGGCCGCAGAATCGCCGCATCAAGCGTCTGGCGATTATGGACCAGGACGGCGAGAATCACCGTTTTCTGACCAGCGGCAACGAGCTGGTGCTGACTCCGCGTTTCTCGCCTTCGACGCGCGAGATCACCTATATGGCCTATCAGGCCAAGGGCAACGCCGAGGTGCCCCGGGTCTATCTCTTCAATCTGAATACCGGCCAGCAGGAGGTGCTCGGCGAGTTCCCCGGTATGACCTTCGCGCCGCGTTTTTCCGGCGAAGGCAACGAGGTCATCCTCTCCATGGCCAAGGACGGCAATTCGGAGATCTTCACAGTCGATCTGCGTACCCGCCGGCAGACCAAGCTGACCAACAACCCGGCGATCGACACCTCGCCGTCGTTCTCGCCGGATTCGCGACAAATCACCTTCAATTCCGACCGCGGCGGGCGCCCTCAGATATACGTGATGAATCGTGACGGAAGCAATGTCCACCGGATCAGTCGTGGACAGGGCAGCTACTTCACGCCGGTGTGGTCTCCGCGCGGCGATCTCATCGCTTTCACGCGCCAGCACGCCGGGGAATTCTACATCGGCGTGATGCGCCCGGACGGCTCGGGTGAGCGCATGTTGGTGAGGGATTACAACGTTGAAGCACCGACCTGGGCCCCCAATGGGCGGGTCCTTTCCTACTTCCGAACCACCCGCGCCGACTCGCGCGGGCAGATCACTAGTAAGATCTTTACGATTGATCTCACAGGGTTCAACGAGCGTGAGCTTGTGACGCCTCTGGACGCATCAGATCCGGCTTGGTCCCCCTTGATTCCCTAGGGGGCCGTCGGTATAGTCCGTTAACCATTTTCGGCTGTTAGTTGCCGATGTTGGGGGGCCGTATCAAGCAGGCATGACCAGTTAAGTCACCGGTGGCGGGTCAGCCTCAAATCCATAAAATCCGGGGATGTGTTTGAGAGGGCAGAATATGCGCTTTTCCCTTGTTACGACTTTCGCTGCGGCCTTACTGCTCGCTGCGTGTTCTACACCTTCCGAAGAGGCGTCGACGACGTCCGGCAGCGGCACCAGCGGAACCGGAACGACTCAGTCGCAGTCGTCCGGCGGGACTACGTCCCAGGCCATTCCAGGTCCTGCCCCGGGCTCGATGGAGCAACTGACCGTCGAGGTTGGCGACCGCGTCTTCTTCGACTACGACTCCTACAATGTCCGCGCCGATCAGCGCGGCACCGTGGAGGCCTTGGCGGCCTGGCTCGACACTCATCCGTCAGTGACGCTGACGATCGAAGGCCATGCCGACGAGCGCGGCACCCGCGAGTACAACCTGGCCCTCGGTGAGCGCCGGGCCAACTCCGTGCGCGACTATCTGGTTGCGTTGGGCATCAACCCGGCCCGCCTCAGCACCGTCAGCTACGGCGAGGAGCGGCCGGCTGTGCTCGGCTCCAGCGATTCCGCCTGGGCGCAGAACCGCCGCGGCGTCTTTGTCGTGAACTAAGAGGCGTCCGACGCCTCAAACGCCTGGAAAACCCCGCTCGGCTGCGCGCTTGCCGCAATACCGGGCGGGGTTTTCGCTTGCCTGCGGCCGGAGTCCTTCGGCGCCTCTGGCCTCGGCCGGCCAACTGCGCCATAAAGTTGACATGAAGACCTGTCACCCAAGACGGTTCCCGATCGGGCGAAAGAGAAAATGCGGAGGATGAAGCGATGACCACGAAGAGCCGCGGGTTGCCCTTCAAGACCCTGCTGCAGCGCCGTGGCGCCTTCCTGCTGCCGATGGTTCTGGCGGGCGCGATGCTTGCGGTCCAGCAGCCCGCGCGGGCGCAGAACGTTGACGACCAGTTGCAGCGCCTGCAGCGCGAACTCTCCGATCTGCAGCGCCAGGTCTATGGCGGCGCGGCGCCTCCGGCGGCGGGTGCGGCCTCGGGTGGAAGCGGAGTCACGACGACCCAGGCGGCGCGTATCCAGCTTCAGCTCGACCAGTTCGAGGCGCAGCTGCGGCAACTGACCGGCCGGATTGAAGACATGAACTTCCAAGTGCAGAACGTCTCGAGCCGCCTCGACAAGTTGGTCGCCGATGTCGATCTGCGGTTGCGCAACCTCGAACAGGGCGGCCTGCCGCCAATGAGCGGCGCGGAGACGAGCGGCGGGCAGTTCGCCGGCCAGCCGATGGCCGACGCGCAGGCGGGCAGCACTCCTTCTGTCGCTCCCCCTTCATCCGCGACGCCGGGGACGCTCGGGTCGATCAGCGAGACCGACCTCAACACCTTCCAGCGCCAACAGGCGGCGGCGGCAGCGGCGCAGGGCGCCCAGGCTTCCAGCGGCGGGCAAACCGCAGCCGCTCCGCCGGCCGCGGCAGTGCTGCCCGGCTCGACACCGCAGGAACAGTACGACTACGCCTTTGGCCTGTTGCGGCAGGCCAACTACGCCGGCGCTCAAGAAGCCTTCGCGGCATTCCTGCAGCAGAACCCGGCGCACGGTCTTTCAGGCAACGCCAAGTACTGGCTGGGCGAGACCTACTACGTGCGCGGCAACTACCAGCAAGCGGCCGTCACGTTCGCGGAAGGCTTCGAGGCCTACCCCGACAATTCCAAAGCGCCGGACAACCTGCTGAAGCTCGGCATGTCGCTGGCCTCGCTCGGTTCCACGCAGGATGCTTGCGGCACCTTCGATGTCTTGCTGAGCCGTTATGGCGACGCGCCGGCGACCATTCTGTCGCGGGCCCAGCGGGAATCGCAACGTCTCGGCTGCCCCTGATCCACGGGTAGGAGGGCCCCCGGCGATGGCCGCCGCCGTCACTGCGGACGACTTCGGCCGGCTCATGGCGCTTGTGGGTCCTTTCGAGCCGCAGCCTCATGTCGCCGCCGCCGTCTCCGGCGGGCCCGACAGCTTGGCGCTTGCGGTCCTGCTGCAGGACTGGTTGGCGGCACGCGGCGGCCGCCTGACCGTGTTCACGGTCGATCACCGCCTCAGGCAGGACTCGGCGGCGGAGGCGGTCTGGGTCGGGCGCGTCATGAAGCAGCGGGGCATCCCGCACCACACGCTGCGCTGGCGCGGCGTCAAGCCGGCGGCGCCCCGTCAGGCCGCCGCGCGGGCGGCACGCTATGACCTGCTGCTGAAGGCCTGCGAGACACGGGGCATCTTTCATCTCGTCTTCGCGCATCACCTGGAAGACCAGGCCGAGACCTTTCTGCTGCGCCTCGGACGCGGCAGCGGGCTGGACGGCCTCGCCGCCATGCCGGCGGTCAGCGAAACCAGCGGCCTGCGCCTGCTGCGGCCGCTCCTGGGGCTGCCGAAGGCGCGGCTCCGGGCGACACTGGAGGCCGCCGGGCTGACCTGGGTGGAGGATCCCAGCAACGACGACGGCGCCTTTGCCCGGGTGCGCCTGCGCCGCCTGCTGCCGGACTTGGCGGGGCATGGCATGACGCCGGCCCGGCTCGGCCACGCCACGGAGAACCTGGGGCGCGCCCGCGCCGCCTTGGAGGCCGACGTGGCCGCCGCCCTGGCCCGCGCCGTGCGCACCGATCCGGCGGGGTTTCTGCTCCTCGACCCGGCGGCCCTGGCCCGCGAGAGCGACGAAGTTTCCCTGCGCGCGCTGGCCCGCTGCCTCATGGCGGCGGGCGGTTGCGACTATACACCGCGTCTTGAACGCTTGGCGCGGTTGCACCGACTGCTTCGTGGCGGCCTCGCCGGCGGCGCGACCCTTGGCGGTTGCCGGATTTTGCCGTGCGAGGCGCGCTGGCTCGTCGTGCGCGAGGCCGGCCGCACTTCGCCGGCCGCGCTGAGACCGGGCGGCAGCCTGCTGTGGGACGGCCGCTTCCGGGTCCGCCTGGCCCGCGGCCAGGGGGCTGGCGGCGAAGACATGACCGTGGGTCCCCTGGGCCGTGACGGCTGGCGCGGCCTGGTCGCGGCGCTCAAGGCTGCCGGGATCGAGGGCCGGGCTGTGCGTCTTCCGGCGGCGGCGCGCGGCGCCTTGCCGGCCTTGCGCGACCGCCAGGGTCTGGCGGCGGTGCCACCTGTGGGCTATTTTCGTGATGAAAGCACGGCCAAGCGGTTGAAAGAATGCCGTTTTGCCCCCACAAACGGGTTAACCAACCCCGCTTTTACGGTTGTTTAGACCGCAAGGCGCATTATCTTCTATGAAAGGCGGCCGCCCGGCCGCCCCGACGCCTAGTGCGTATCGACGTTTAACAGGGGTCATGCCGTGAATTTCAGCCGGAACGCAGCTCTGTGGATCATCATCGTTCTGCTGTTGTTTGCGTTGTTCAATTTCTTCCAGAACAGCATGAGCCGCGGCCCGCAGGCTGAAATCGCCTATTCCACCTTCCTGGACAATGTTTCCAGAGGCGAGGTGAACGACGTCGTGATCCAAGGCAGCGAGATCACCGGCACGGACGGCAACGGCCGCACCTTCGTCACGCGCGGCACCGACAATCTGGATGGCCTGGTGCCCACGCTGCGCGAGGGTGGCGTCAGGTTCACGATCAAGCCGGAAGAAAACAACAGCACCCTGCTCAATATCCTGATCACCTGGTTTCCGATGCTGCTGCTCATCGGCGTGTGGATTTTCTTCATGCGCCAGATGCAGGGCGGCGGCGGCAAGGCCATGGGTTTCGGCAAGTCGAAGGCCCGCCTACTGACCGAGAAGGTCGGCCGGGTGACTTTCGACGACGTCGCCGGCATCGATGAGGCCAAGCAGGAGCTGGAGGAGGTCGTCGACTTCCTGCGCGACCCGCAGCGGTTCCAGCGCCTTGGCGGCAAGATTCCCAAGGGCTGCTTGCTCGTCGGCCCGCCGGGCACCGGCAAGACGCTGCTGGCCCGCGCCATTGCCGGCGAGGCCAACGTGCCCTTCTTCACCATCTCGGGCTCCGACTTCGTTGAGATGTTCGTCGGCGTCGGCGCCAGCCGTGTGCGCGACATGTTCGAGCAGGGCAAGAAAAACGCGCCCTGCATCATCTTCGTCGACGAAATCGACGCCGTCGGCCGCCACCGTGGCGCCGGCCTGGGCGGCGGCAACGACGAACGCGAGCAGACCCTGAACCAGCTGCTGGTCGAGATGGACGGCTTCGAGGCCAATGAGGGTGTCATTCTCATCGCCGCGACCAACCGGCCGGACGTGCTGGACCCGGCGCTGCTGCGCCCGGGCCGCTTCGACCGCCAGGTGGTGGTGCCCAATCCCGACATCCTCGGCCGCGAGAAGATTCTCAAAGTTCACATGCGCAAGGTGCCGCTCGGCCCCGACGTCGAGGCCAAGGTCATCGCCCGCGGCACCCCGGGCTTCTCCGGCGCCGATCTCGCCAACCTGGTGAACGAGGCGGCGCTGCTGGCCGCGCGTGCCAACAAGCGCGTCGTCACCATGGTCGATTTTGAGAACGCCAAGGACAAGGTGATGATGGGCGCCGAGCGCCGCTCCATGGTGATGAGTGAAGAGGAAAAGGAGATGACCGCCTATCATGAGGCCGGTCATGCCCTGGTCGGCCTCTTCGTGCCGGGCAACGATCCGCTGCACAAGGTGACCATCATCCCGCGCGGCCGCGCCCTGGGCGTGACCATGAACCTGCCGGAATCGGATCGCTACAGCCTCAAGTTCAAGGAGATCGCTGCCAAGCTGGCGATGATGTTCGGCGGCCGCATGGCCGAGGAGCTGATCTACGGCCTGGAGAACGTTTCCACCGGCGCCAGCAACGATATCCAACAGGCGACCAACATGGCGCGACGCATGGTCACCGAGTGGGGCATGAGCGAGAAGCTCGGCCGCCTGCGTTACGTCGACAACCAGGAAGAGGTCTTCCTCGGTCATTCGGTGTCGCGCAGCCAGACCATCTCGCCGGAGACCGCGCGTCTCATCGACGAGGAGATTCGCCGGATCATCGAAGAGGCCGAGGAAAAGGCGCGCAAGGTGCTGACCGAGCACATGGACGACCTGCATGCGGTAACCAAGGCGCTGCTCGAATTCGAGACGCTGTCCGGCGACGAGGTGAATGTCGTTCTAAACGGCGGCAGCATCGACCGCAGCGACGAGACGCCGAGCGGCCCGAGCGGGCGCCGCTCCTCGGTGCCTTCCAGCGGCAAGGCCGCGGGCAAGGATACCGGCGAGTCGCCGGGCGGCCTGGAACCCGAGCCGCAGCCCGGCGGCTGACGCTTTCGATCGTTGAAGTCTCAAGAGGGCCTCCGCCGCGCGGGGGCCCTGCTTCTTTGGCGGGTTTGGTGGGGGCTTCGGCGTTTTCATGGCGGCATGAGACGGCTATAAGCTGCGGGCATGAATGGCGAGCTTACCCTGAGGCCGGTCGGCCTGCGCGGCCCGGCGGAGGTTGACGAGGACCAGGAGCATCTGCTGCCCCTGGCGGGTGGGCCGCTGCGTTTCGGCCACTGCGAGGCGATCTGGCGGACCGGCCAGCCGGGCGGCTTCACGGTTCACCGAAGCCTGCTGCCGCTAGCCGAACTTGCCCTCTGGGCGGAGGCCCGCAGTCCCGGTCTCGGCGCCGCGGCCGCGACTCAGCTTCAGCGTCTGAGCGGCGCCCGCGCGCGCCTCGCCGGCCTGACCCTCGACCGCCCGCGCATCATGGGCATCCTCAACGTGACGCCGGATTCCTTTTCCGACGGCGGCGACCGCGCCGAGCCGGAAGTGGCGGTGCGCGACGGCCTCGCCATGCTGGCGGCCGGTGCCGACATTCTCGATGTCGGCGGCGAGTCGACCCGACCGGGCTCGCAGCCAATCAGCCTGGAAGAGGAGCGGGCGCGGGTGCTGCCGGTGGTCGCGGCCCTGGCCAGGGCCGGCGCGGTGGTCTCCATCGACACCCGCCATGCGGCCATCATGACCGAGGCCGTGGCCGCCGGCGCGGCGATCATCAACGACGTGACGGCCTTGGAGGGCGATCCGGACAGTCTGGCCGCCGCCGGCGCGAGCGGGGTGCCGGTCATCCTCATGCACATGCAGGGCGAGCCGCAGACCATGCAGGCCAACCCGACATATGATTCCGCGGCTTTGGATATCTACCGCTATCTCGCTGGACGGCTCGAGGCCTGCGCTGCCGCCGGTATCGATCCGTCGCGGCTGGTGGTCGATCCCGGTATCGGTTTCGGCAAGACCCTGGCCCACAATCTGGAACTCCTGGAGCAACTGGCGCTGTTCCAGGGGCTCGGCACGGCGGTGCTGCTGGGTGCCAGCCGCAAGAGCTTCATTTCCAAGCTGAGTCCCGCCGCCACGGCGCCGAAGCAGCGCCTCGCCGGGTCTCTGGCCGCGGCGCTGTTCGGGCTGCATCGCGGCGTGCAGATCCTTCGGGTGCATGATGTCGCGGAGACGGTACAGGCCGTAGCGGTATGGCAGGCGAGCGCTGCGGTGCCCGCACCGGCCGAAGCGATCGAGAGCCCGGCGGACAGCGCCGCCGGGTCTCTGCTATAACTGAGGCGCGTCTTCCCATATCGGGGAGGCAGGCCGGCGCATAGGGTTCCAAGATGACACGCAAGCTTTTCGGGACGGACGGCATTCGCGGCAAGGCGAACGTCGAGCCGATCACCGCCGAGACCGCCCTGGCCGTCGCCAAGGCGGCCGGACGCCAGTTCCGGCGCGGCGATCATCGCCATACGGTCGTAATCGGCAAGGATACGCGGCTTTCGGGTTATATGCTGGAGCCGGCCCTGGCCGCGGGCTTCATCTCCGTGGGCATGGACGTGGTGCTGCTCGGCCCGCTGCCGACCCCGGCGGTCGGCATGCTGACCCGTTCGCTGCGCGCCGATCTTGGTGTCATGATCTCGGCCTCGCATAATCCTTACGAGGACAACGGCATCAAGCTCTTCGGCCCGGACGGCTTCAAGCTCTCCGACGAAGTGGAGCAGGCGATCGAAGCCAAGATCGACGACGGCGAGGGCGAACTGGTGCCGCCGCATCAACTGGGGAACGCCCAGCGTCTCGACGAAAACGGCCACGGCCGCTACATCGAATTCGTCAAGAGCAGCTTCCCGCGCGGCCTGCGCCTCGATGGCCTGAAAGTGGTGGTGGACTGCGCCAACGGCGCCGCCTACCGCGTGGCGCCGAAGGCGCTGTATGAATTGGGCGCCGAAGTGGTGCCGGTCGGTGTCTATCCCGACGGCTTCAACATCAATCAGCGTTGCGGCGCCACCGACCCGGCCCGCATGCAAGAAGCGGTGGTCACCCACAATGCCGACTTCGGTGTCGCCCTGGACGGCGATGCCGACCGCGCCATCCTGGCTGACGAGCACGGCAGGATCGTCGACGGCGACCAGGTCATGGCGCTGGTCGCCCGTTCCTGGCTGCAGGACGGGCGCCTCACCGGCGGCGCGGTGGTGGCCACGGTCATGTCCAACCTGGGCCTGGAGCGCTACCTGCAGGGTCTCGGCATCGGGCTGGAGCGCACGCCCGTCGGCGACCGCTATGTGGTCGAGCAGATGCGCGCGGGCGGCTTCAACGTCGGCGGCGAGCAGTCCGGGCACATCGTGCTGACCGACTTCGCAACCACGGGCGATGGCCTGATCGCCGCGCTGCAGGTGCTGGCCGTGGTGGTGCAGGCGGCGCGCCCGGCCAGCGAAGTGACGAACCTCTTCCAGCCGCTGCCGCAGTTGCTGCGCAATGTGCGCTTCAACGGCGGCGCGCCGCTGGACGACGACCAGGTGCGGGCGGCGATCCGCGACGGCGAGTCCAGGCTCGGCTCGGCCGGGCGCCTGGTGATCCGCAAGTCCGGCACCGAGCCGCTAATCCGCGTCATGGCCGAGGGTGAGGACGAGGCCCTGGTCGACCAGGTGGTCGGCGACATCTGTCACAGCATCGAAGAGCGCGCCGGCTGAACCGCGCCCGATGCGCCGAGGCGGGCCAGGGGACGCGCCATGATCATCGCATTGACGGCCTTGCTGCTGTGCCAACTCATCGGCGAGGCTGCGGTGCGCCTTGTCGACCTGCCGGTGCCGGGGCCGGTCCTGGGTCTGGTGTTGTTGCTGGCCTTCCTGGCCCTGCGCCGGGGCGTTCCGGCGACCCTGGAGACGACCGCCGGCGGGCTGCTGAGACATCTCTCGCTGCTGTTCGTTCCGGCCGGCGTCGGCGTGCTGCAGCACCTGGCGCGGATCCAGGCGGAATGGCCGGCCATCGCCGCCGCCCTGCTGGTCAGTTCCACCGCAACCATCGTGGTGACCGCGGTGGTGATGCGCGCCATGATCCGGGTGATGAAACTCGACGACGATGAGGGCGCAACCGGATGATCGCCGACATCGCGGATATCTGGGTCTATCTGCGCACCGAGCCGCTGCTGTGGCTGACCGCGACCCTGGCGGCCTATGTGGCGGCGCAGTGGGTCTACGAGCGCGCCGGATTGAACCCGCTGCTCAATCCGGTGGCGCTGGCGGTGATTCTGCTGGTCCTGCTGCTCACCGTTACCGGGACCGAGTATCAGACCTACTTCGAGGGCGCGAAGTTCGTACACTTCCTGCTCGGCCCGGCGACCATAGCCTTGGCGGTGCCGCTCTACAGTCACTTCGGCAAGGTGCGGGCGGTGGTCCTGCCGATGCTGGTGGCGCTGCTGGCCGGGGCGGCGACAGCGGTGGTCTCCGCCGTGGCGGTGGCGGCGCTGCTCGGCGCCAGCTTCGAGACCCTGGCCTCGCTGGCGCCCAAATCGGTGACCACGCCGATCGCCATGGGCATCTCCGAGCAGATCGGCGGCCTGCCGTCGTTGACCGCGGTCCTGGTGATCCTGACCGGCATCCTCGGCGCCATGCTGGCGACCCCGGTGCTGAACCTGCTGGGCATCCGCGACTGGAAGGCGCGCGGCTTTGCCACCGGCGTCGCCGCACACGGCATCGGCACCGCGCGGGCCTTTCACGTCAGCGAGGTGGCCGGGACTTTCGCCGGCATCGCCATGGGGCTGAACGGCCTGCTGACCGCCATCCTGGTGCCGCTGATGATCGACTGGGTGCGGTAGCCCTCTGGACCTCACACCACGTTGGTGAAGGCGTAGGAGGGGCCTTCCTGGAGCAGTTCCACGACGATGTCGAGGCCGCGCCGCAGTTCCTCGTGGCCGCGCGGCGGCCCGAAGCAGACCCGCACCGCCGGCGCGGACTCGCGGCGGCCGACCATGAAAGGATCGCTCGGCGTGACCAGCACGCCGCGGCGCTCCGCCTCGGCGGCGAACTCGCCGGAGCGCCAGGGCTCCGGTAGGCGCAGCCACAGGAAGTTGGCGCCCTCCGCACAGTCGAAATCCCAGCCGTCGAGGGCTTGCCGCGCGACGGCGCTGCGGGCCGCTGCCTCGCGTTTGCGCCCGGTGCTGACGGTGGCCGCGACGCCACTGCGGATCAGTTCGGCGGCGATCTCGGCGGTCAGCGGGCAAGCCATCCAGCAAGTCGAATGCACGGCGCTGGCGAGGCGGGACTGCGCCTTTTCCGGTGCCACGACAAAGCCGCTGCGCAGGCCCGGCGATACGTTCTTGGAAAGGCCGGCAATGTAGTAGCCCAATTCCGGCAGGATCGCGGAGATGGGGAGCGGTTCGCTCTCGTCGAGATAGCCGAAGGTGTCGTCCTCGATCACGGCGACGCCGTAGCGCCGGGCGGCCGCGGCCAGGTCCCGGCGGCGCCCCTCCGGCATGGTAAGGCTGGTCGGGTTGTGCTGCGTCGGACAGAGGTAGATCGCCTTGACGTCGTGGGCTCGGCAGGCTTCCTCGAAGGCAGCGGGCAGCGGGCCCTCGGCATCGCGCGCCAGGCCGTCGAGGCGCAGCCCGAGCAGCCGGGCGAGGCTGCGGATGCCCGGATAGGTGAGGGAATCGCAGACGATATGGTCGCCCGGCCGCGTCACGGCGGCGAGCGCCACCAGAACGCCGTGATGGGCGCCGGCGGAGAGGGTGATCTGCTCGCCGGTTACTTCATAGCCCGGACGGCTGATCCACGCGGCGCCGGCCTGACGGTGTTCCGGCAGGCCGCGTTGCGGCTGGTAGCGCATCATCTCCATGGCCCGCGGCGAGGCGGCGACCCGCGCCAGGACCTCGGCGAGGGCGGATTCCTCGGCGCAGGGCATGGGCGGCGCCGACCGCATATGGATGGTGCCCGGCGCGGTGTCATGCCAGCGCGACAGCATTTCGTTGCTTTGAGGCGTGTTGACGAAGGTGCCGCGGCCGACTTCGCCGCTGGTCAGGCCGCGCCGCTCGGCTTCGGCGTAGGCGCGGCTCACCGTGCCGACGGTGACGCCCAGGTGCCAGGCGAGGTCGCGGTGGGTGGGCAGGCGCTGGCCGGCTTTCAGGTGGCCTGCGGTGATGTCCCGGGCCAAGGCGTCGGCGATGGCCATGTAGCGGGGGCCGGAAACATTCTCCAGCTGGGGCAGCCAATTTGTCATGATGACAATAATACAATTGACCGCAGCGTATCGCAACAACTAATACAATAATCGAAAGGTAGATGGATACAATTCATCGTTGGAGGATGATTAAATGGATACAATGTTGAAGGTGTTCCCAGCACGCCTGCGCATCCCCCTGCGCATCCCCCTGCGCATGCCCCTGCGCGCGCCCCTGCGGTACCTGCCCGGTGGTGCGCCCGTGCGCCACGGCGGCCCGGCCGGGCGCCTGGTACTGGCCGTCTTGGACCGGCTGGTGGTCTGGCAGGGCCGCGTGCAGGATCGCGATACCCTGCGCGGCATGAGCGACGCGCGCCTGCGCGACCTCGGGCTGACCCGCGCCGAGGCGCTGCGCGAAGCCGGCAAAGCCTTCTGGCGCGTTTAGGAGGACCGACGATGACCGAGATCACCCTCTATCATGTGGATGCCTTCACCGACGCGGTTTTCGGTGGCAATCCGGCGGCGGTCTGCCCGCTGCAGGATTGGCTGCCGGACGCAACGCTGCTAGGTGTCGCGGCGGAGAACAATGTCTCCGAGACGGCCTTCTTCGTGCCCAACGGCGGGATTGAGGAGAGGGGCTACCATCTGCGCTGGTTCACACCGACGGTGGAGGTCGATCTTTGTGGTCATGCCACCCTGGCCAGCGCCTATGTGATCGCGCGCCATGTCGACCCCTCGGCGCAGACCATCCGCTTCGACTCGGCCAGCGGCCCGCTGACGGTGACTCGCGACGATGAAGTATTCACCCTGGACTTCCCGACCGACCGGCCGGCGCCCTTCGATGACGGCGGCGCCGTCGCCGCCGCGCTCGGCATCGCACCGCAGGAAGTCCTCAAGGCCAAAAAGCTCATGGCGGTGCTGGCCAGCGAGGCCGAGGTGCGCGCCGCCGTGCCGGATATGGAGAAGGTCAAGGCGCTGCCGGGCGACGGCCTGATCATCACCGCGCCGGGCGAGACCGTCGATTTCGTATCGCGCTACTTCGCGCCCCATGCCGGCATCCCCGAGGACCCGGTCACCGGTTCGGCCCATGTCGTGCTGACGCCTTACTGGTCGGCAAGGCTCGGCAAGGCGAAGCTGGAGGCGCGGCAGGTCTCGACCCGGCTCGGCGTGCTCAGTGTCGAAGACAAAGGCGAGCGCACGCTGATCTCAGGCCGTGTCGCCCCCTATCTCGAGGGCCGCATCCGTGTGTAGACTGGCGGTCGAATCGCACGTTACGACCGACCAGGAGACGCGCATGAGCAAGGCTCCCACGCCGCCTGACCCGACCTCGCCGGCCCTCGACCCCGCCACCTTGGAGCCGCGCACCGGTTCCTCCTACCCCGAAGCCTGGCGCCATTCCGCCGGCGCGCGCGAGAAGCGCAAAGTGGGCGACGCTCTGGGTCTCACCGCTTACGGTGTGAATCTGGTGCGCCTGCCGCCGGGCGGGCTGTCGTCGCAGCGCCACTGGCACAGCCACGAAGACGAACTCGTCTACATTCTGGAGGGCGAATTGACCCTGGTCACCGACGCCGGCGCGCAGACTTTGACACCGGGCATGGCCGCCGGCTTTCCCGCCGGCAAGGCCAACGGCCACCATATGATCAACAACAGCCAGGACTGGGCCGTTTACCTGGAGGTCGGCAACCGCTCGGACGAGGACGAAGCGCACTATCCCGACATCGACCTCCACTACACCTCGGCCAGCAGCGGTGCGCGCCGCTTCACCCGCAAGAACGGCGAGCCCTACTGATGGCGCGGGTTCTCATCGCGCCCGCCGCCGCGGAAGACATGGATGCCGTGCGCGACCTGTTCCGCGACTATGCCGCCTGGTTGCAGGTCGACTACTGCTTGAAGGACTTCGAGGCCGAGCTGGCCGGCTTGCCGGGCGCCTACGCGCCGCCGGCCGGTGGCCTCTGGCTGGCGCGGGCCGACGGGGAGATCGCGGGTGTCGTGGGGGTCTGGCCGTTGGAGGCGGGCGACTGCGAGATGAAGCGGCTCTGGGTGCGGGAGGCTTACCGCGGCCAGAAGTCGGGCCGCCGTCTCGCCGAGGCGGCGATGGAAGGCGCGCGGCGCGGCGGGCACCGGCGCCTGCTGCTGGAGACCTTGGACTTCATGACGGCCGCGCAGGCACTCTATGCGGACCTCGGTTTCACTGCGGCGCCCGTGGCGGGAACGCCGGCGAACGTCCGCCGTCTCGCCTGCGATCTGACGGCGCTCGCCTCTGCCTGAACCGGCGGTTATCTTCTTTCTTCTCACCAATGCAGCAGCAAGGGCAGGTCACCGTGCAGGACCACTATTTCGACGACTTCGCGCCGGGCCAGACGTTCCAGAGCAGGGGCGCGACCCTGAGCGAGTCGCAGATCCTCGATTTCGCCCTGCTCTACGACCCGCAGCCTTTTCATCTCGACAAGGAGGCCGCGGCCGAGGGCCCCTTCGAGGGCCTCATCGCCTCCGGCTTCCAAACGCTCGCCATCGCCTTTCGACTGTTCTACCAGGAGAAAGTCATCAACGCCTGCTCCCTGGGTTCGCCCGGCCTCGACGAGCTCCGCTGGCTCAAGCCGGTGCGCCCCGGCGATACCCTGAAGGTCAAGGCCACCGTGCGCGAGAAGCGCCCGTCGAAGTCCAAGCCGGATCGCGGCACCCTGATCATGGACTATGACGTGACCAACCAGCACGGCGAGACGGTCATGACCTTCACCGCGATCCACATTTTCGCGAGGAAGGTGGAGTAGGCGCCGATCTTGCGTCGCTTATCCTGACTCGTTTGACCCGTTTTCCAATAGCGACGCTTTACCGACGGAAAGCGGCGGATGAATAATTGACGCGGTGCAGCATGGTGTTAGTATCCGGCCCGCGCGCCCGGAATTACGGGCGTCTCGATCGCTCGAACGGGGGGCTGCGACACTTTTCCCCTAGGACTTCATATCAAGGAGCAGAGCTATGAACGCCGTCCGCCCGGCCAGCCGGCCTGGGAACCCTTGCTTTTCCTCAGGACCCTGCGCCAAGCGCCCCGGGTGGTCCCTGAACGGTCTGAGCGAGGCGGCGTTGGGCCGATCTCACCGCGCCAAGCCGGGCAAGGCCAAGCTGGCCGAGGTGATCGAGCGCTCCAGGAATCTCCTCGGTCTGCCGGCGGACTGGCGCCTCGGTATCGTGCCGGCCTCCGACACCGGCGCGGTGGAGATGGCGCTGTGGTCGCTGCTCGGCCGGCGCGGCGTCGACGTGCTGTCCTGGGAGTCCTTCGGCGAGGGCTGGGCGAGCGATGTCGCCAAGCAGCTGAAGCTCGACGACCTGCGACTCCTCAAGGCCGACTACGGCGTGCTGCCGGACCTCGGCAAGGTCGATTTCTCGCGCGACGTGGTCTTCACCTGGAACGGCACCACCTCCGGCGTGAAGGTGCCGGACGGCGACTGGATCGCCGCCGATCGCGCGGGGCTCACCATCTGCGATGCGACCTCGGCCGCTTTTGCGATGGACCTGCCCTGGGACAAGCTCGACGTGGTCACCTGGTCGTGGCAGAAGGTGCTGGGCGGCGAGGCGGCGCACGGCATGCTGGCGCTCTCCCCCCGTGCCGTCGAACGTCTGGAGAGCTACACCCCGTCCTGGCCGCTGCCCAAGATCTTCCGCCTCACCAAGGGCGGTAAGCTGATCGACGGCATCTTCAAGGGCGAGACCATCAACACCCCCTCCATGCTGGCGGTGGAAGACGCGCTCGACGGCCTGCGCTGGGCCGACAAGGTCGGCGGCCTCCCGGCGCTGATCGCGCGTGCCGAAGCGAACCTCAAGGCGGTCGCCGACTGGGTCGAAGCGTCCGATTGGGCCGGCTTTCTGGCCGAGGCGCCGGCGACGCGCTCCTGCACCTCCATCTGCCTGAAGATCGTCGATTCCTGGTTCCTGTCGCTTGACGGCGAAGCCCAGGCGGCGACGGCCAAGCAGCTCGCGGCGCTGCTGGAAGAAGAGGGCGTGGCCTACGACATCGGCGGCTATCGCGACGCGCCGGTGGGCCTGAGACTCTGGGGCGGTGCCACGGTGGAGTCTTCCGACATGGCGGCGCTGCTGCCGTGGCTCGACTGGGCCTATGGCGCGGTGAAGACGGAGAAGGCGGCGGCCTGACCGGCCCCAGTTGTTGAAAACGTGAAGCACGGCAGGCGCGCGCCCCGGGAACGAAACTGGGAAAATCGGCGCGCCGCGAGGAGAGGTTCAGACAGCTATGCCCAAGGTATTGATTTCGGACGAGTTGAGCGCGCGCGCGGCGGCGATTTTCCGCGAGCGCGGAGTCGAAGTCGACGTGAAGACCGGCATGACGCCGCAAGAGCTGCAGGCCTGCATCGGCGGCTACGACGGCCTGGCGATCCGCTCGGCGACCAAGGTGACGGCGGAGATCATCGCCGCCGCGGAGAACCTGAAAGTGGTCGGCCGCGCCGGCATCGGCGTCGACAACGTCGACATTCCGGCGGCCACCGGGCGCGGCATCGTGGTGATGAACACCCCCGACGGCAACTCCATCACCACCGCCGAGCACACCATCGCCATGATCCTCTCCCTGGCCCGCCAGATCCCGGCCGCCGACCGCTCGACCCAGGGCGGCAAGTGGGAGAAGTCGCGGTTCATGGGCACCGAGTTGACCGGCAAGACACTGGGCGTCATCGGCTGCGGCAACATCGGCGCCATCGTCGCCGACCGCGCCCAGGGCCTGCGCATGCGGGTCATCGCCTACGACCCCTTCCTCTCGCCGGATCGCGCCAGCGACCTCGACGTGGAGAAAGTGGAACTGGACGCCCTGCTGGCGCGCGCCGACGTCATCACCCTGCACGTGCCGATGACCGACCAGACCCGCGGCATGATCGACGCCGAAGCGCTTGCCAAGACCAGGCCGGGCGTGCGCATCGTGAACTGCGCGCGCGGCGGTCTGGTCGTTGAGGAAGACCTGAAAGCGGCGATCGACTCGGGACATGTGGCCGGCGCGGCACTGGACGTCTTCGCCGTGGAGCCGGCCAAGGAGAACGTGCTCTTCGGCCTGGACCAGGTGGTGGCGACGCCGCACCTCGGCGCCTCGACGGCGGAGGCGCAGGAGAAGGTGGCGCTGCAGATCGCCGAGCAGATGTCCGACTACCTGGTGACCGGGGCGATTTCCAACGCGCTCAACATGCCGTCGCTGTCGGCCGAAGAAGCCAAGCGCCTCAAACCCTACATGCAGCTGGCCGAACAGCTCGGCAGTTTCGCCGGGCAGTTGACCCATACCGGGCTCGAGTCGATCACCATCGAATACGAAGGCCACGTCGCCGACCTCAACACCCGGCCGCTGACCCAGGTGGCGCTCTGCGGCCTGCTGACGCCGATGCTCGATACCGTGAACATGGTCAACGCGCCGATCGTCGCCCGTGAGCGCGACATCGACGTCGCCGAGGTGAAGCACGAGCGCGACTGCGACTACCAGACGCTGATCCGCCTGACCGTCACCACCGAACGCGGCGAGCGCTCTGTCGCCGGTACGCTCTTCGGCGGCACCAAGCCGCGCGTGGTCGATATCAAGGGTATCGCCGTGGAGGCTGCCCTGACGCCGCATATGCTCTACATTACCAACGAGGATAAGCCGGGTTTCATCGGCGCCCTGGGCACCACCCTGGGCGATGCCGGCGTCAACATCGCCACCTTTCACCTGGGCCGCGCGGCGCAGGGACAGGACGCCATCTCCCTGCTGGAACTGGACGCGCCGATCGATGCCAAGACCTTGGAAAAGGTGCGTGCCCTGCCGCATACCAAACAGGCCGAAGCGCTGCGGTTCTAGCCGGCGCCTGAACGCCGTCGCGGTGCTGGCCGCCGCCGTTGCCATGGCCGCGCCGGGCGGCGCGGCGGCGCAGAGCCTGGAGTCCCTGGGCTTCCGGCCCTTCTTCGCCGAGCCTTCTTCCCAGATGACGGTGCAAGTGCGCCCGGTATCGCGCCCACAAGACGCCCTGCCGGACGGCCAGCCCGCCCTCGCTCCCAGAGGCGGCGGCGGGCGTATCGCCGAGGCCTGGCTGATCGCGCCGACCGAGCGCTACGACCATGGCGTGCTCGGTGACGCCGTGGAGGCCGGCGGCCTGCTGGTGCGCCTCAGGGACGGCGGCGAGCGGCGCCTCCTGTTGCCCGAGACCCAAGTCTTCGAGGATCTTCAGCCGCGGCTCGCCGATCTCGACCGCGACGGCGAGGCCGAGATTCTGGTGGTGCGCTCCTCGCTCGACCGCGGCGCCGTGCTCACTGCCTACGGCCTGGCCGGCGACGAACTGCGTCTCGTTGCCGAGGGGCCAAAGCACCTGCCAGCGCGCCGCTGGCTCAATCCCATCGGCGCGGCGGACTTCGACGGCGACGGCGTCACCGAGGTGGCCTATGTGGAAACGCCGCACATCGGCGGCATCCTGCGCATCGTCTCGCTGCTGGATGGGGCGCTGGTGGAGGAGGCCTCCTGGGCCGGTGTTTCCAATCACCTGATCGGCTCGCGCGAACTGGGCCTCGCCGCCATTCTCGACTTCGACGAGGACGGCCTGCCGGAGATCTTCCTGCCCTCGGCGCGGCGGCGGTCGCTGCGCGTGCTGCGCTACAAGGACGGCGAGATCAAGCTGCTCGGGCGCGGCCTCTATGACGCGCAGATCATCGGCGACTTCCGCCTGCAGGACCTCGACGGCAACGGCATGGACGAGGTGATCTTCCAGCTCGACGACGGCCTGGAAGTGCGGCTGTACCGCTAACCCGCAGCTTCCAGCTTGCGATGCGCCAGTACCGCGATGCGGCGCACCGCGATCATCGAGAGGATCACCGCGAGGACGAAGACGTAGAGGCCGGCGTGGATCTCGACGTCGGAGACCAGCGACAGCTTGATCACCACCACCAGGATGGCGATGACGAAGACGTCGAGCATCGACCAGCGGCCGATGGTTTCGATCCAATGCAGCAGGCGGCGCACCCGCGGGTCGTCGACGCGCAGGCGGCTCCAGGCCAGCCAGGCGAAGACCAGCTTGCCGACCGGCAGCACCACGGTGAAAAGCGCAATGAGGATGAACAGCAGGACGTCGCCGCTTGCCAGCAGGCGGTACGCGCCGGTGAGGATCGACACTTCGTCGTAAAACACCAGCAGCGTGCGGACCGTCATCACCGGCAGCAGCCAGCCGGCCAGCAGCGCTGCGGCGGCGCTCAGCAAGAGCAAGCCAAGGAAACGGTCGAGACCGTGGCTTTCGGCGGCCAGAGTGCCGGGGGCGGAGAGGCGGAGGATCTTGAAGCTCACGAGCGGCTGGATGGTGGTCTCGAAGAAAGCGGGGCCTGTCGGCCGCAAGTCTACACGGGCGCGCGCTGGGCAACCAGCTTCAAGAGTTTGATTTTCCTTGGTTTCCCATTGAAGGCCCGGCGCGCGGGGCGGATTTCTGTTTGCCCGCGGGGATCGGGGCTGGTAACAGAGAGCCGAAGCGGGGCCCGCCCCGACCACAGCCCCGGACCACAGCCCCGGACCACAGCCTCGGACCAGGGGAGGGTCGTGCGGCCAGGGGCGCAACCGCTTCCGTGCTCGCCCATGGAACCGGACCGCTTTCCCCCACCGCCGTGCTGACATGACCAATCACGCCGAAAAGGGCCTTTTACCGGCCGGCCTGGAAGACGTGCTGCCGCCGCTCGCCGCGCATGAGTCGGCGGTCGTGGAGCGCCTCATCGCCTCTTTCCAGGCGCAGGGCTACGACCGGGTGAAACCGCCGCTGCTGGAGTTCGAAGAGGCGCTGCTGGCCGGCACCGGGACCGCCGTGGCCGGGCAGACCTTCCGGCTCATGGATCCGGTCAGCCAGCGCATGATGGGCCTTCGCGCCGACATGACTCCGCAGGTGGCGCGCATTGCCACGACGCGTCTGAAGAATGCGCCGCGGCCCCTGCGACTCTGCTACGGCGGTCAGGTGCTGCAGGTGCGCGGCAGCCAGCTGCGCCCCGAGCGGCAGTTTGCCCAGGCCGGCGTCGAGCTGATCGGCGCCGCCGATGAAACCGGCGACGCGGAGGTCGTGCTGCTGGCCATCGAGGCGCTGGGTGCCGTCGGCGTGGTCGGACTTTCCATTGACCTCAACCTGCCGCCCCTGGTCGGTGCGCTGGCCGGCGACCTCGGCCTGTCCGGCGACCGAGTCGCCGACTTGCGTCTGGCGCTCGACCGCAAGGACGCGGCGGCGGTGAAGGGCCTGGCCGGCGGCCAGGCCGGCCTGTTTCAGGAGCTGTTGCGGGCGGCGGGACCGGCGGACAAGGCGCTGGCGGCGCTGACCGCGCTATCGTTGCCGCCCGTCGCGGCCGCCGAGGTGCAGCGCCTCGCCGAGGTCGTTGCGCTGATCCGGCGTTCGGCCCCGCAGGCGCGGCTCACCGTCGACCCGGTGGAGCACCGCGGTTTCGAATACCAGACCGGCATCAGCTTCATTCTCTTCGCCAAGGGCGTGCGCGGCGAACTCGGCCGCGGCGGACGCTACGCGGCTACGGGCGCCGACGCTGAACAGCAGTCGTCGACCGGCTTTACCCTCTTTATGGATACGGTGTTGCGTGCCCTGCCGGCGCCGGCGCCGGCGCGGCGCATTTTCCTGCCGCTGGGCAGCGATCCCGAGGCGGCAAGGCGTCTGCGCGGCGAAGGCTGGACCACCCTGGCCGGCCTCACGGGAGTCGCCGATCCGCGGGCCGAGGCCCGCCGCCTGGGCTGCGGTCACCTGTTTCAAGACGGCGAGACACTCGAGATAAAGGACTGATCCATCATGGCTAATGTGGTCGTCGTCGGGTCCCAGTGGGGGGACGAGGGCAAGGGTAAGATTGTCGACTGGCTTTCCGAGCGCGCCGATGTGGTGGTGCGCTTTCAAGGCGGCCACAATGCCGGCCATACTCTGGTCATCGGCGGCGAAGTCTTCAAGCTGTCGCTGCTGCCCTCCGGCGTGGTGCGCACCAACAAACTCTCGGTCATCGGCAACGGGGTGGTGGTTGACCCCTGGGCCCTGATCGAGGAGATCGACCGCATTCGCGCCCAAGGCGTCGACGTGACGCCGGAGCGTCTGCGCATCGCCGAGGGCGTGGCCCTGATCCTGCCGATGCATGGCGCGGTGGACCGCGCCCGCGAGGCGGCCAAAGGCGACGGTAAGATCGGCACCACCGGCCGCGGCATTGGGCCGGCCTATGAAGACAAGGTCGGACGCCGCGCAGTCAGGCTCTGCGACCTGGCCGACCCGCAACTCCTGCGCCAGCGGGTCGAGGGCCTGCTGGTGCACAACAACGCCTTGTTGCGCGGTCTCGGACAGCCGGAGTTCACCGCCGACGAAATCGTCGACAACCTGCTTGCCCTGGCGCCGCGCATTCTGCCTTTTGCCGATCGCGTCTGGCAGTCGCTCGACGCGGCGCGCCGCGCCGGCCGACGGATCCTTTTCGAGGGCGCGCAGGGCGTCATGCTGGATGTCGATCACGGCACCTACCCTTTCGTCACGTCATCCAACACCGTGGGCGGCAGCGCGGCCGCCGGCTCCGGCGTGGGGCCGGCCACCCTGGATTTCGTCCTCGGCATTACCAAGGCCTACACCACCCGTGTCGGCAGCGGGCCTTTCCCGACCGAACTGACCGACGAGACCGGCGAACTGCTGGGCTCACGCGGTCGCGAATTTGGTGTTGTAACCGGGCGCAAGCGGCGCTGCGGATGGTTCGACGCGGTGATGGTGCGTCAGGCCGCCAAGGTTGCCGGCATCAATGGCATCGCCTTGACCAAGCTCGACGTGCTCGACGGCTTCGACGAGATCAAGATCTGTGTCGGTTACGAGATCGACGGTGAAAAACGCGACTACCTGCCGGCCCAGCCGTCCCGCCAGGCCAAGGCGCAGCCGGTGTATGAATCCCTGCCCGGTTGGCAGGAGAGCACCATGGGCGCACGCTCCTGGGCCGATCTGCCGGCCCAGGCGGTGAAGTACATCCGCCGTCTTGAGGAACTGATCGACGTGCCGGTGGCGCTGCTCTCCACCTCGCCAGAACGTGATGACACCATCCTGGTGCGCGATCCCTTCGCCGACTGACCGGCACTGCACCGTCGCCGGCGGATTTTTCGCGTTCTCTGTGTTGAAAAAAGCGCGGAAATCTGCGCCGGAGAGACGGCTTCCTTAACGAACTGTTTGCCTTATTGCAGGTAAGTTGACGCGTGCCGGGCGGGCCGATTTGCCGCCCTGGGGAAGCTACTTCAGCAGAAACGGCCATGAGCAGTCAGACGCAGTCGACAAATCTGGACTCCGGTGTGGTTAAGTTGGCCGAGCGCTACCGTATCCATCCTGAGGAGCCGCTTCCCGCACTCGATGCGCCGGGCGGCGTGAAGGCCTACGCCACAACCGACGAACGCGGCGCCCCTAAAACTCTCTACGCGCTTGTCTGCCGCACCGATGTCGCTCCAAGAACTGACGTGCTCAGCCAGTTCTCCCGCTTCAGCCGGCTGCCGATGACGGCGCCCTTGCGCTGGGGCGTCGTCTACTGGCCGCCGTCCCAGGCGCGCCGCTTCGTCGTCGTCATCAATCAACCCGGCGGCGAACGCGTTTTGCCGGCGCCCGGCGCGACGATCGAGCCGTGGCGCGAGGACCGCGTCGTGCGTACGGTGATGAGTCCGCTGCTGCCGATGTTCAAGGAACTCGGCGGACGCCTGCTGACCCATCGCGCCATTCGTGCCGACAACCTGTTTTTCGCCGACGCTTCACGCGAGGAGGTCGTGCTCGGCGAGTGCTTCTCAGGGCCCCCGGCCATGGCACAGCCGTCAATTTACGAGCCGATCGACAGCGCCATGGCGATGCCCGAGGGCCGCGGCCACGGTTTGCCCGCCGACGACTACTACGCGCTGGGTGTCCTGCTCCTGGTGCTGCTCTGCGGCGGCAATCCGGTGCCGAACCTCAGTGAGCAGGAGATCGTCGAAGCCAAGATCAGCAGGGGATCGTATGCGGCTCTGGTCGGCGAGACCCGCCTGTCGCTGCCGATGGTGGAGATCCTGCGCGGCCTGTTGTGCGACGACCCGCAGGAGCGCTGGAGTCATGACGACGTTCTGCTTTGGGTCAACGGCAGGCATCTCAGCCCAAAGCAGGCTTTGCTGCCGCCCCGGGCGGCGCGGCCGTTTCCCTTCGACGGTATCGACTATACCAACACACCGGCGCTTTCCCACGCCTTGGGGAGCAATTGGCCGGCAGGCCTCCAAGTGATCAAGGACAATGAGCTGGAGCGCTGGATCCGGCGCTCGCTTTCCGACGATACGCGCGCCAAGGCGGTCGCGGCGGCGACACAGTCGGTGGCTGGTTCCGGCGCTGGCGGTGCGTCGTCCGTGGAAGACCGCATGTTGTCACGCGTTCTCATTGCCTTGGATAGTCTGGCGCCGCTCCGCTACAAACAGGTGGCGGCCCGAATCCAAGGATTGGCGACGGCCTTCGCCGTGAACTACAACGATGAGAATCGGCGCCAAGAATTTGCCGAACTCATGATGCACAAGCTGCCACAGACCTGGATCGAATCGCAGGAGAATGTCCGTTCGGACCTACTCGCCTTCGCGCGCACCTACGATCTGGTTCTGCTGCATATGACCAAGGTGCGCATTGGCCACGGACCGGAACGAGCCGTCTACTCCCTCAACCCAGGCTGGCCCTGTCAGAGCCCGCTGCTGCGCAATGACTATGTCGCTGAGTTGTCCGATCTGCTGCCGGCCTTTGAACGCCTTGCCCGCGAAGGCAAGACCGAGCGACTTCCGGTCGACTGGCATATCGCTGGTTTCGTCTCTGCCCGCATGAAATCGGCGCCGGAACGTTCCTATGAGGAACTGTCGCACGAGGAGGACGCATCGGTCTTCAACCTGGGTGTGGTCAGGCTGCTCGCCGAAGTACAACACGAGGCAGGCCCGGATCACCTGCCGCATCTGGCAGGCTGGTGCGCCGAGATGCTGAAGCCGACCGTCCAAACCTACAAGAACCGCAGCCGCCGCGAGCAGGTGACGGCGGTGTTGCAGGAACTGGCTGCCCGGGGCGGTATCGCCTCATTGCTCGCCGTCATAGACAACCGCAGTCGTCAGGAAGCCGATGAGGAGGGGTTCCGCCGCGCCAAGGTGGAGTTCGCTTCTTTGGTGGAGCAAATGAACTGGTTGCGCAACGGCGGCCTGACCAAGCCCGCCATCGTCCGGGCCAGTGCCCGCGAAGCCTCAAGTATCGCCTCTTCGGTGATTGCTGCGGTCGCGGTCATGCTCATCACCCTGACCTCTGTGTTGTAAGCGCGAAGGGGCGGAAAGTGGCGAGGGCAAAGGCAAAAAAAGCCGCCGGCAAAAGAGCAAACACTCCGGCAAGGCGCGGCGCGGCGAAGCCTTGGGTGAAAGTCCTGGTGCTGATTCTGCTGTTTCCCTTTGCCGCGCTGCTGCTGCCGACGACCTTGGTCGTCGCCACCATGATGGCACCGACCACGGTCGCTTACATCATCGACCGCTCGGG
Source organism: Kiloniellaceae bacterium (assembly GCA_040217155.1). Taxonomy (GTDB): domain Bacteria; phylum Pseudomonadota; class Alphaproteobacteria; order Kiloniellales; family Kiloniellaceae; genus Pelagibius. The sequence goes on along the minus strand of JAVJNS010000008.1, from coordinate 584 downwards.
CGAGAAGTCCCTGGCGATCACTGTCGGGCTTATGAACATCGCCGGCACCCTGCCGGCCATCATCAGCTTGTGGACGCGGGGGCAGAGCCACATGGTGGCCATGGATCTGATCGCGGATCCCTTCGTATGGGTGGTGGCCTACGGATCGGCGGTCACGGGATGGGTGATGTTCGGCATCATGCCAACTTTGGTCAGCAGCTACTTCCGTATGACCACGCAGACCCGCGTCATGAGCCTGGTGCGCCGGCAAAAGGCGCTGATCGCCGAGTGGGGGCACGCCGTCGCCGAGGGCATCGAGATGCCTTTGCCGATCGAAGGCGAGGATGCCGAAGAAGACCGGTCAGAGGAGGGCGAGACCGAGGTAACGGACGCGGAGCTGGTGGAGCCGCAAGCCAGTCGCTAAAGCGCTTTGCGCCCAATTTGACTCAATTCTGTTTTCGAGTGGTGCGGCGATCCGTCAGGAGGCAGGCGCCCCCTGAAGTTCCCCGGGCGATGCGGCGCATCGGGCAAGCCTGCCGACGCCGCGGGCGCCCGCCGCTCGGAAACCCGCCAGGGCCTTTGGGGGCCGGGCGGCTTTGCGCCAG
>JAVJNS010000003.1:0-4350 GCA_040217155.1 Kiloniellaceae bacterium | reverse complement strand
CCTCGCAGCTCACATAGGAAAAAAGCGCCCCGCTGTTCCGATCACCGCCCCGCATCGCTCTTCCCCTTGCCTCTGATAACTCCCAAATAGGGAATCACGATTTCCATCGCGCCGCGAGTGCCTTTTTCAGCAGCCTGTTAGTGCCGGGCGGCCGGACGCGAGTCCGGGCCGGGCATGAGTGGGGCCTTCTCGGGGACCAGGCAGGTCCTTCGGGAAGGCCCCGGCTCATGGGGCTGGGTAGGGATCACCCACGGGCCGCTCCCTGAATATCGAGAACCAATTTACCGTGCTTTGATGTGTATCAAGTTAGACTGTGACCGGAACGGCCATGAAATTGCGTGGGATATCCTTGAACCAGCCGCCGATTTTGGCCAAGCGGCTCATAATCTGTCATATTTCGGTAGACTTCGCCGTGTTATGACAGCGGGCCATCGAAGATCCCGGGCCCGGATCGGGAGTTGCAAGCTTGGAAGAAGGCAAGATCGTCGCGCTAGAAGTGGAGCCTCTGGAGCAGGAGTCGGACCTGCCGGCAGGGTCCGAGGTCGCGGCCATCGACATCACCTCTCCGGAGCGCCTGATCAATCGGGAAATCTCCTGGCTCGCCTTCAACGAGCGGGTTCTGGAAGAGGCCTACAACGTCAATCATCCGCTGCTCGAGCGCTTGCGGTTTCTGTCGATCTCGGCCAGCAATCTCGATGAGTTCTTCATGGTCCGCGTGGCCGGCCTGCGGGGCCAGGTCCGCGCGGGGGTCAAGACCGAATCGCCGGAGGGGCTGACGCCGGCCCAGCAGCTCGCGGCAATCAACGAGCGGGTCGCCAAGCTGATGCGCTGGCAGCAGGAAGAATGGCTCGACCTGATCGGCGAGTTGAGGGCCGCCGGCGTCGCGGCGGTCAGCGCCGACGAACTGACCCGCGATGAACGCAAGTGGCTGAACGGCTATTTCACCGAGCAGCTCTATCCGGTTCTGGCGCCGATCGCCATCGATCCGGCGCACCCCTTTCCCTTCATCCCCAACCGGGGTTTGTCGGTCGTCGTCGAATTGCTGCGCGGCGAAGACAGGTCGCAGATCAACGGGTTGATTCCGATTCCCGCCCTGGTCGATCGCTTTATCCGGCTGCCCGGGAAGGCGGCCCGGTTTATTCGGCTTGAGGAACTGCTGCGGCTTTATTTCGACGACCTGTTTCCCGGCTTCGAGGTGCAGTCCAGCGGCTTCTTCCGCGTGCTGCGCGACAGCGACCTGGAAGTCGAGGAAGAAGCCGAGGACCTGGTCCTGGTTTTCGAAACCGCCTTGAAGCGCCGCCGCCGCGGCTCGGTCATTCGCCTCACCGTGGACGCGGACATGCCGCCGACGCTGCTCGAATTCGTGGCGCGCGAACTGCAGGCGGATCCGGAGAACGTCTTCCCGCTGGACGGCATGCTGGGCCTCGCCGACACCAATGCGCTGATCATCGACGACGAGCGCCCCGACCTGGTGTTCACGCCCTACAACCCGCGCTTTCCCGAACGCATCCGCGACTTCGGCGGCGACTCCTTCTCGGCGATCCGCGCCAAGGACTTTGTCGTTCATCACCCCTACGAGAGCTTCGATGTCGTGGTGCAGTTCCTGCGCCAGGCGGCCAACGATCCCGCCGTCGTCGCCATCAAGCAGACGCTCTATCGCACCTCGGAGGACTCGCCGATCGTCAAGGCCCTGGCCGAGGCGGCGGAGGCGGGCAAGTCCGTCACCGCCCTGGTCGAGCTCAAGGCCCGCTTCGACGAAGAACGCAACATCCGCTGGGCGCGCAATCTGGAGCGCGCCGGCGTGCAGGTCATCTACGGCTTCCTGGAGCTCAAGACCCACGCCAAGATCACACTGGTGGCGCGCCGCGAAAGCGGCACCATCCGAACCTATGTCCATTTCGGTACCGGCAACTATCACCCGATCACGGCGCGCATCTATACCGACATCTCCTTTTTCTCCTGCGATCCGGTGCTGGCGCGCGACGCGACGCGGCTGTTCAACTACATGACCGGCTACGCGACGCCCAAGGCGATGGAGAAGATCGCCTTCGCGCCGCTCACCCTGCGCCAGCGGCTGCTGCAGCTGATCGACGGCGAGATCGCCCACGCTGAGGCCGGGCGCCCGGCGATGATCTGGGCCAAGCTCAACGCGCTGGTCGACCCCGAGATCATCGATGCGCTCTACAGGGCCTCGCGCAGCGGCGTGTCCATCGATCTCGTGATCCGCGCGATCTGCTGCCTGCGTCCCGGCGTGCCGGGGCTGTCGGAAAACATCCGGGTGAAAAGCATCGTCGGGCGCTTCCTGGAACATAGCCGAATCGTTTGCTTCGGCAACGGCAAGCCGCTACCGTCCAGAGACGCCAAGGTCTACATCTCCTCGGCGGACTGGATGCCGCGCAATCTGGACCGCCGCATCGAAACCCTGATACCGATCGAGAACGCCACGGTGCACCAGCAGATTGTCGACCAGATCATGATCGCCAATTTCAATGATGAAGCGCAGAGTTGGATCCTCGAGCCCGAGGGAACCTATCGGCGTGTGCGCTCTACGGCGAAATCTTTCAGCGCCCATACATACTTCATGACGAACCCCAGCCTGTCCGGACGCGGGTCGGCCCTGAAGAAGTCCAAAAAAGCGCCACGGCTGGTGCTGAAAAAGTCCTGACCAGCGTATGAGTGCCAAGGCGCCGGCAGCGGTCGCATCCCAGCCCCGGGCCAGCGCCGGCGACGAGCGCCTTGCGGTCATCGACATCGGCTCCAACTCCATTCGGCTGGTGGTTTTCGACGGCCTGAAGCGGGCGCCGTCAACCATCTACAACGAGAAGGTGCTCTGCGGGCTCGGCCGCGGCCTGCAGTCGAGCGGCCGGCTCAGCCCCGAGGGCGTTGCGCTGGCGATCCCCAACCTGGTGCGTTTCACCGCGCTGGCGCGCGCCATGGGGATCGGGCGGATCGACCTCATCGCCACCGCCGCGGTGCGCGAGGCCGAGGACGGTGCGGACTTTCGCGACACGGTGGAACGGCAGTGCGGCCATCCGATCCGCGTATTGAGTGGCGAAGAGGAGGCCGAGCTCTCGGCCCTCGGCGTCATCGCCGGCAACCCCGCCGCCGACGGCATCATGGGCGACCTCGGCGGCGGCAGCCTGGAACTGGTGGAAGTCAATCAGGGCAAGGTCGGCCGGTCGACGACGCTGACCCTGGGGCCGTTGCGGCTGATGGAAAGCTGCGGCGACAACCGGCAGGCGGCGCGCAATCTCATCGACAAGACACTCAACAAGGTCGGCTGGCTGACCGCGGGCCAGGACCGGACTTTCTATCCGGTCGGCGGTGCCTGGCGCAACCTGGCGCGGCTGCACATGGACCACAGCCACCACCCCCTGCATGCCATCCATGGCCATACCATCCAGCGTGAGAACGCCATCAAGCTGGCGCGGCTGATCAGCCGGCTCGGCAAGTCCTCCCTGTCCGGCATTCAGCACGTTTCGCGCCGGCGGCGAGAAACCCTGCCCCTGGCGTCGCTGGTTCTGGGACGCCTGCTGCGCCGGATGCAATGCAAGCAGGTGACGTTTTCGACCTACGGGTTGCGTGAAGGCTATCTCTTCAATCAGCTGCCCGGGGAGGTGCGCGGGGAAGATCCGCTGTTGTCGGCGGCGGCCGAGATCGCCGAGCGTGAGGCCCGCTTCGGCGGCCTCGGCGAGTCGATGATGCGATGGTGCGCGCCGCTGTTCGACGATCAGGACGCGGAGGAGCGGCGTCTCCGGCTGGCCGCCTGCCACCTGTCCGATCTGGCCTGGCGCGAGCATCCTGAATTCCGCTCTTTGCACGCGCTGCGGCGGATCCTGCATTACCCGCTGGTCGGCATCAACCACCCGGGCCGGGCCTTCATCGCCTATACGGTGTACCTGCGCTACGGCGACTCGCCGAACTCCAAGCTCGTGGCGCCCGCCGCCGCGCTGCTCGACGAGCGCTGGCGCGCCCGGGCGGTTCTGCTGGGCGCGGCGCTGCGCCTGGCTTACCGGGTTTCCGGGGCGACCAGCTGGGTGCTCGATCACAGCGGTCTGGCCGTCGACGGTAAGGTGCTGGAACTGCGCCTGCCGACCGACGGCTCGGTGCCGGACGGCGAGGCGGTGCAGCGCCGCCTCAAGACCCTGGCCCAGGCCGGCGGCTTCGAGGACACGCGGATCGTCGTGTAGACGATCCACGGAGCGCCGCCTAGAGCATCGGGTGATTAATCTGCAACGTAGCCTGCATCTTTGAGGTAGTTCCAGCATTCCTGGGGCTCGAAGAGGTCGCAGATGTTGCCGAGGGCGCGCCAGAGGGCGTCATAGCTGCGTGCCTTGGCTTTTCTGAGCA
>JAVJNS010000025.1:0-42557 GCA_040217155.1 Kiloniellaceae bacterium | reverse complement strand
TTTGAACCATTCTGCCGGAGCGGATTTGTGTCAGGACCAAGAGGATTTGGCGCCGGGCATAGCGGCGCTATGGTCAAGCCAAAGCCCGCCGGTACTGGCGCAAAGCCGCCCGGCCCCCAAGGGCCCTGGCGGGTTTCCGAGCGGCGGGCGCCCGCTGCGTCGGCAGGCTTGCCCGATGCGCCGCATCGCGCTTCGCTTGCCTCCTGACGGATCGCCGCATCGCTCGAAAACAGAATTGAGTCAAATTGGGCGCAAAGCGCTCTAAATAAAGGGGCATCGGAAAACTGGGAAAGCTCCTCTCATGCCGTCTTCCTATCTCGCCCCGACGCGGCGCCGCTTTCTCGGCGGCCTCGGCCTCACCGCCGTCAGCCTTGCCCTGCCGATCCGGCCCGGCTTCGCCGCCACCGAACCACGGCTGCTGACCGCCGGGCCCGGCGACGCCCTACTGCTGGAAGCGGGGCAGCCGGCAACCCGCGCCTGGCTCTACGACGGCGTCTCGCCCGGCCCGGTGATCCGCGCCCGCCAGGGCGAGGAGGTCTTCGTCCGGCTGGTGAACAAGCTGGACCAGCCGACCACCCTCCACTGGCACGGCATCCGCATCGACAACGCCATGGACGGCGTCGCCCACCTGACCCAGGAGGCGGTGGCGCCGGGCGGAACCTTCGACTACCGCTTCACCGTGCCCGACGCCGGCACCTTCTGGTATCACCCGCACAACCGCTCCTGGGAGCAGGTCGCGCGCGGCCTCTACGGCCTGCTGATCGTCGATGAAGCGGGACGCCGAATGGGCGCCAATCAGGACATCGCTATTGTCGCCGACGACTGGCGCCTCGGCGACGACGGCCAGATCGACGAGTCCTCCTTCGGCGCGATGATGGACTGGAGCCACGCCGGGCGCCTCGGCAACCATCTCACCCTCAACGGTCAGGACAACCTGGACATCCCGGTCCTGCATCGCGAGCGTATCCGCCTGCGGCTCTGCAACACCTGCAACGCCCGTATCCTGGAACTGCGCATCGAAGACCATCCGAATATCTGGCTCATGGCCCAGGACGGCCAGCCGGTTGCGCCGCGCCGGCTCGACGACGGCTATATTGCCCTGGCGCCGGGCGAGCGCGCGGATCTGGTTGTCGACATGGATTTGGAGCCCGGCGGCACCGCAGCGATCACCGAAGTGAGCGGCGGCCAGCGCCTGGTTGCCGGGCGGTTGGTCTCCAACGGAGAAATCTTTCACGACGCACCGCAGCCGATCCCGCCGTTTCCCCTGCCCGCCAACCCGATGTCGACCGGTCTGGACCTAAACTCGGCGCTCGCCGTCGACCTGCTGATGGAGGGCGGCGCCATGGGGTCTATGGCCCAGGCCCGGCACAACGGCGAGATGAAGGACATCCGTTCTCTGGTCGGCGCGGGCCTGGCCTGGTCCTTCAACGGCATCGCCGGCATGACCGAGGACCCCCTCTTCACAGCGACGCGCGGCCGGACGGTCACGGTGGATATGCGCAACGACACCCGCTGGCCGCACGCCATGCATCTGCATGGTCATCACGTGAAGGTTCTGGAGCGCGACGGCAAGGCGACGGGCAGCGATGCCTGGAAGGACACCGTGCTGCTCGAGCCGCGGGAAAACGCCAGGGTCGCCTTCGTCGCCGACAACCCGGGCAAGTGGATGATCCACTGCCACATGCTGGAGCATCAGGCCGCCGGCATGACCACCTGGTTCAAAGTGGAGGTCTGACCGCCATGCCCCGCAAACCCGAAAAGCTGGCCATCAACCTGGCCCTGCAGGGCGGCGGCGCCCACGGCGCCTTTACCTGGGGCGTGCTCGACCGCCTCTTGGCGGACGAGCGGCTCAAGATCGAAGCGATCAGCGGCACCTCGGCCGGCGCCATGAACGCCGTCGCTCTCGCCGAGGGCATGCTGCTCGACGGCCCCGAGGGCGCGCGCGCCTGCCTTCGGCGCTTCTGGAAGGCGGTCAGCGACGCGGCCCGGCAAAGCCCCATCCGGCGCAGCCCGATCGACATCTTCATGAACAATTGGAACCTCGACACCTCGCCCGCCTATCTGTTCTTGGACCTGCTCGGGCGGGTCGCCTCGCCCTACGAGGTCAACCCCCTGAACATCAACCCGCTGCGCGACCTGGTGGCGCGGCTGGTGAACTTCGAGCGGGTGCGCGCCTGCCATCATCTGAAACTCTTCGTTTCCGCCACCAACGTCGAGACCGGGCGCGTGAAGGTCTTCGGCCGGGAGGAACTGACCGTCGACATGGTGATGGCTTCGGCCTGCCTGCCGTTCCTCTACCAGGCGGTCGAAATCGACGGGGTGCCCTATTGGGACGGCGGCTTCATGGGGAACCCGGCCTTGTTTCCGTTTTTCAATGCCTCGCGCTCCAACGACGTCGTTGTCGTGCAGATCAACCCGATCACCCGTGGCGGCGCGCCGAAGTCGGCGCGCGAGATATTCAACCGGGTGAATGAAATCACTTTCAATTCAAGCCTGTTGCGCGAATTCCGGGCGATCGACTTCGTCTCCCGGCTGCTCGACGAGGGCAAGTTGGACCCGGCGGACTACAAGCAGGTGCTGCTGCACCGCATTACCGCGGAAGCGGAAATCAATCCGCTCGGCGCCTCCAGCAAGCTGAATGCCGAGTGGGCCTTTCTGGAACACCTCTTCGACGTCGGCCATCGCGCCGCCGATGCCTGGCTGGACGAGAACTTCGAACACCTCGGCAAGCGGTCGACTCTGGACACCCGCGCCATGTACCAGGGCAGCGAATAGCCGGAGCGCCGAGCCGTCACCCCGCCCGCTGTCGCTGGGCCTTCGCGATGGCAACGCAGATATCTCTGTCGGCCCGGGACGACAGGATTCGGCCTGTGGGGCGAGGCTCTCCGAAGGACGCTAAAAGCCTGCACCGCGGACCAGGGCCATCAAGGTCCGCGGTGCAGTGAAGCGCGAGGGGGATGAGTGGGGACCGGTCCCCCGCGCTCCGTTCGGTCGGCTCGAAGCTCTTGCGGGACGCCGGCTTAGCCGTTGTCTGCCGGCTTCCGGTCGTCTTTCGAGTCCCGCTGATGCCGCCGCTTGAAGTCGTCGCGGTCGATCGCGCCGTCATCGTTGCGGTCCAGGCGCCGCACCATCTTGGCGAAGGGCCGCTCGAACTCCTCCGCGGTCACCTGGGCGTCGCCGTCGGCATCGAGCTTCTGGAAGCGGTCGACCATGGCCTCACGCATGGCGTCCAGCCACAGCTTCTCATACTCGGCCAGGGAGAGGCTCTGGTCGCCGTCCCCGTCGAAGCTGGAGAAGCGCTCGGCGCGGGAGCCATCGATTTCTTCCTGACTGAGCTGCCCGTCGTCGTTGGCGTCGAATGACTCCATCATGCGCAGCATGGGCCTTCCGCCATGGCGCTTTTTCCCGTGGAATCGGTCGCCGCCGTGGTCGCGCATGGCATGGCCGCCGCTGTGGGCCGATTGCATGGCCGGGTGGCCGCCGCCATCCCGCCCCTGCCAGCGCCCGTCGGCCTGGGCCGCGACCGCGGCGCCGGTGACGCCGGCGAGGGCCACGAAAGCAATGGCGAGTTTCGTTGTTTTCTTCATGGGAAATACCTTTCATGTCGTCTGTAGTGCGGTGTTTTTGCCTTCAAACTGCACTACGCAGCCAAGCCGCGAAGCATCCCCGCAGTGGTTTTGTGGGCCTCGAATCGTTGCAAGCCGCAACGTCGAAGCGCAGACTTGCGGCCATGACCCTGGCGCCGTCCACCGACCCCCTGCTGCAGCCCTACCGCCTGAAGCACCTGACGCTGCGCAACCGCATTCTCTCCACCGCGCACGAGCCGGCCTATGCCGAGGACGGCCTGCCCAAGCAGCGCTACCGGCTTTACCACGCGGAAAAGGCCAAGGGCGGCATCGCGCTGACCATGACCGCCGGTTCCGCCGTGGTGTCCCGCGACAGCCCGGAGGCCTTCGGCAATCTCCATGCCTACAAGGACGAGATCGTGCCCTGGCTGCGCGAGCTCAGCGACGCCTGCCACGCGCACGGCGCGGCGGTGATGATGCAGATCACCCACCTGGGCCGCCGCACCAACTGGAACAAGGCGGACTGGCTGCCGGTGCTGGCGCCCTCGCCGATCCGCGAACCGGCCCACCGGGCCTTTCCCAAGGCGGCCGAGGACTGGGACCTGGAGCGTATCGTCGCCGACTACGCCGCCGCCGCCGAGCGCCTGCAGGCCGGCGGCCTCGACGGCATCGAGCTGGAGGCCTACGGCCACCTGCTGGACCAGTTCTGGTCGCCGGCGACCAACACCCGCGACGACGCGCTGAACGGCGCGCTCGACAACCGCCTGACCTTCACCTTCCGGGTGCTCGACGCCATTCGTGAGAAAACCGGCCCGGAATTCATCGTCGGGATTCGCATGGTCGCCGATGAGGATTGGGCCCAGGGCCTCTCCCGCGAGGAGGGCGTCGAGATCGCCCGGCGCCTGGTCGCCTCCGGCCGGATCGACTTCCTGAACCTCATCCGCGGACACATCGATACCGACGCCGCGCTGTCGAAAGTGATCCCGACGCAGGGCATGGCGTCCGGGCCGCATCTCGATTTCTGCGGCGAGGTGCGGGCGCGGACGCGCTTTCCGGTGTTCCACGCCGCGCGCATCGCCGATGTCGCCACCGCCCGCCACGCGGTCGCCGAGGGCAAGCTCGATATGGTCGGCATGACCCGGGCGCACCTGGCCGACCCGCACATCGTCAACAAGATCGCCGCCGGCCGCGAGGCGGAGATCCGGCCCTGCGTCGGCGCCACCTACTGCCTCGACCGCATCTACGAGGGCCACGAGGCGCTCTGCATCCACAATCCGGCCACCGGCCGCGAGGCGACCATGCCGCATAGTCTCCGCCCGGCGGCGGCGCCCAAACGCGCCGTGGTGGTGGGCGCCGGCCCGGCCGGGCTGGAAGCGGCGCGGGTGCTGGCGGCGCGCGGCCATGACGTGGTGGTCTTCGAGGCCGCCCCCGAGGCCGGCGGCCAGCTCCGCCTTGCCGCGCGGGTGGCGCGGCGGCGCGAACTCATCGGCATCGTCGACTGGCGGCTCGCGCGCTGCGCCGAGCGCGGCGTCGACTTCCGCTACAACGCCCTGGCCGGCCCGGACGACGTCCTGGCCGAAAACCCCGAGGTGGTGATCGTCGCCACCGGCGGCCTGCCCAATACCGAGATCCTGGCCGGCGCCGAGCTGGCGGTGAGCTCCTGGGACATCCTCTCCGGCGACGTGGCCGTGGGCGACAACGTGCTGCTCTACGACGACAACGCGGCCCACCCGGGCCTCGCCGCCGCCGAGATGATCGCCGAACAGGGCGCGGCCCTGGAGATCGTCACGCCGGAGCGCTTCTTCGCCGTCGACGTCGGCGGCCTCAATCACGTGGCCTATGCCCGCTGCTTCGAGGAACACGGCACGCGCATCACCATCAACAAGCGGGTGGTCGCCGCCGAGCGCAACGGCAACCGGCTGCGGGTGACGCTGGGCTCCGACTATTCGGACAGGCGCGAGACGCGCGAGGTCGACCAGTTGGTGGTCGAACACGGCACCCTGCCGCTCGACGACCTCTACTTCGAGCTGAAGCCGGCGAGCCGCAACCTCGGCGCCGTCGACTACGAGGCGATGATCGCCGGCCGTCCGCAGGAGGTGATGAACAACCGGGAGGGCCGCTTCCGCCTCTACCGCATCGGCGATGCCGTCGCCAGCCGCAACGTTCACGCCGCCATCTACGACGCCCTCAGGCTCTGCAAAGACATTTGAAGAGCGAGCCGATGGCCAACTCGAAACGCCGGCGGAAAGTCAGTTTCAGGCTGGCGACCTGGAACGTCCACTACGGCATCGGCAGCGACAGGCTCTTCGACATGGGCCGCATCGCTTCGGTCCTGGCGGCGATCGATGCCGACATCGTCGGCCTCCAGGAAGTCGGTTGGCATCGCCGGACCCACCACAAGGTGGACCAGTTCGCCTATCTTCGCGAGCACACCGGCTACAGCGTCGTCGAGGGGCTGGTGCGCGACCCCCTGCGCGCGCAGTTCGGAAACGCCCTGCTGACCCGTCTTCCCTTGCGCGAGCCGAAGTGGATCGACCTCAAGGTCCGCGGGCATGTGCCGCGCGCCGCCCTGATGGCGGAGATCGAAACGGCCGCGGCGCCGATCCGCGTCGGCGTCGCGCACCTGGGCCTGGCCGCCTGGGAACGCGAAAGACAGGCGCAGCGCCTGGTCGACGCCATGACGCAGGACGACGGGACACCGCCGCCGTCGGTCCTGCTGGGGGATTTCAACATGGTGCGGCCGAGAACCCGCGCCTCTCTCATCCTGTCGCGGCGTTTTCCGACCTGCGTCCGCCTGCCGACATACCCCGTCCGCAAGCCGATCCTGAGCCTCGACCGCATCTATCTCTCCGCCGACTGGGAACTGACGGACGCGGCGGTGTTCCGCGACGGCCTCGCGCAGCAGGCCTCCGATCACCTGCCCCTGGTCGCGCAGGCCCGCCTGATCGCCTGAAGCCTGTCAATCCAATCTCTAATCTAAGTGTCCTCAACGTCGCTCGGCAGGGTGCAGCCGAGGTTGCGCAGGCGGCCGTCGGTGAGGCCGTAGACCAGGCCGTGCACCAGCAGGGGCTGGCCGCGCTTCCAGGCGTCCTGGACGATCGGCGTCTCCGCCACCCGCTGGACCTGCGCCTGGACGTTCAGCTCGCAGAGTCGGTCGAGCCGCGCGCGGCCTTCGGGAAGCTTGGCGAGTTCCTCGGTGCGGTGCGCCGCGGTGTCGCGGATCGGCTGCAGCCAGTGGTCGATGATGCCATGGCGCTCGCCGTCGACGGCGGCCTGGATGCCGCCGCAGCCATAGTGGCCGGTGACGATGATCTCGCGCACCTGCAGCGCCTCGACGGCGAACTGCAGGACCGAGAGGCAGTTGAGATCGCCCGGGTTGACCAGATTGGCGACATTGCGGTGCACGAAGACCTCGCCCGGCTCCAGCCCGGCGATGACGTTGGCGGGCACGCGGCTGTCGGAGCAGCCGATCCAGAAGTAGTGCGGTTTCTGAATGTTCGAAAGCCGCTTGAAATAGCCCGGATCCTGCGCGACCCGCTCGGCCGCCCAGGCGGCATTGTTCTGCAGTAAGGTCTTCAGCAACTGCGCCCCCTTCTCCCCGGCCGGATCGGCCGGCGGCCTCAAGTTGGCCTAGAACCTAGCCCTTCCGGCCCAGGCGATCCAGCAGGCGCAGCAGGTCGCGCTGTTCTTTTTCACTGAGGCCCGCCAGCGTCTCCCTGGAAATGGCCGGTCCGATGGCCACCAGGTCGCGGGCCAGTTCATGCCCGTCGTGGGTCAGCTGGACCAGGCGGCGGCGGCCGTCGCCGGGGTCGGTGCGCACCGCGACCAGACCGCGCTGGGCCAGCCGCTGCACCACCCCCAGCACCGTCGCCGGGTCCATGGCGACGACGTCGCCGAGCCGGGTCTGGGCGATTTCCCGCCGCTCCAGCAGGGTGACCAGAACCGAGAACTGCTGCGGCGTCAGGCTGCGGTCGCCGATCCTCGACTGAAACACCTCGGTCGCATACTGATGCGCCCGGCGCAGCACAAAGCCGATCTGCCGGTCGAGCCTGTAGTCCGCCGCCTGAGACTCGGTCTCGACGCTGTCCTGATCCGCTGTCGGGGGGGGAGTCACGCCACCTCCGCCAGGGTTTCGGCCGGTGGCGTGTTGCGCGAGCGCCCGCAGCGCACCACCCCGTCGATGATCACCATGGAGATGCCCGGCAGGTCGCCGAGCCGTACCGACTCCAGGATATCCTTGCCGGCGCTGTGCTGGGCCCGGTCCATGATGACGAAGTCCGCCGCCCGCCCGGCCTCGATGAGGCCGCAGTCGAGCTCGCGCATCCTGGCCGTGTTGCCGGTGGCGAAGCAGAACACCGTCTCCGCCGGCACCTCGCCGATGGCGGACAGCAGGGCGATCATGCGCAGGATGCCGAGCGGCTGCACCCCGGAGCCGGCCGGCGAATCGGTGCCCAGGATGATGCGCTCCGGCTGGCCCAGTTCCATGGCCGTGCGCATGGCGTAGAGCCCGGCCAGCTCGTTGCCGTTGTGGACGATCTCGACGGCGCGGCTGCAGCTCTCGCAGAGGCAGCGGATCTGGCTCAGCGGCAGGGCGGTATGCCCCCCGTTGATGTGGCCGATGACGTCGGCGTCGGCCTCCAGCACCACGTCGGCGTCGATGAGGCCGGAGCCGGGAATCGACGGCCCGCCGGTGTGGATGGTGCTCTGGATGCCGTACTTGCGCGCCCAGGCGACCATCTTCTTGGCCTCGTCGCCCTGCTTCACGCCGCCGAGCCCGACCTCGCCCAGCAGCTTCACGCCGGCTTCGGCGAGCTGCTTGAAATCCTCTTCTTCCATGCCCTGCTCGATGACCGGCGCGCCGGCATGCACCTTCACGCCCGCCGGGCGCAGGTTGGAGAAGGCGCGCTGCGCGGTGATCGCCAGGGCCTTCAGGCCGACGATGTCCTTGGGCCGGCCCGGCAGATGCACCTCGCCGGCGGAAATCATGGTGGTGACGCCGCCGTTGAGGAAGGAATCGATCCAGTTCAGCTGGCTCTGGCGTGGCGTCCAGTCGCCGAACACCGGATGCACGTGGCTGTCGATGAGGCCCGGCGCCAGGGTGGTGCCCTTTGCGTCCACGGTCCTGGCGGCGCCGGAGGTGTCGACCTCGGCGGCCATGCCGATTTCGGCGATGCGGCCGTCGACCGCGACGACGGTGTCGGCGTCGAGGATTGGCTTTTCCAGGGCGCCGGACAGCAGCAGGCCGATGTTCCTGATGACCAGTTTCTCACTCATCGCTTTCTCCTTTTCGGCTGCCTGCCGTCCTAACACCGCCGGGTACCGCTGGCGGACTTCGTCACACCGCCAGGTACTGCTGGCGGACCTCGTCATTGCGCTCCAGCTCCGCCATGGCGCCTTCGTAGCGGATCTGCCCGGTCTCGATGACATAGGCACGGTCGCTGACCAGACCGGCGAAGTAGAGGTTCTGCTCCGACAGCAGCACCGGGATGCCCTGCGCCTTGATTTCCTTCACCACCCTGATGATCTGCTCCACCACCACCGGCGCCAGGCCTTCCGAGGGCTCGTCGAGCAGGATGCAGCCGGGATTGCCCATCAGCGTGCGGGCGATGGTCAGCATCTGCTGTTCGCCGCCGCTCAGCGTGCCGCCCAGGCGGCCGCGGGCCTCTGCCAGATTGGGGAAGAGGTCGTAGAGATCGTCGGCTTTCCAGGTCGTCGTGCCCGCGCGTGGCGGCTGCTGGCCGCAGTCGAGGTTCTCCTGCACCGACAGGCGGGTGAAGATGCGGCGCTCTTCCGGCACGTAGCCGAGGCCGCGCCGGGCGATGCGGTTCGGCGGCTCGCCGAGGATCTCCTCACCCTCATAGACGATGCTGCCCTGCGTCACCCGCACCATGCCCATGATCGACTTGATGGTGGTCGACTTGCCGGCGCCGTTGCGGCCCACCAGCACCACGATCTCGCCCTTGGACAGCGTCAGCGAGACATCGGTCAGGATGTGGGCCTGGCCGTAGTAGCCGTGGATGCCGCGGAGCTCCAGCATGCCGGTCATTCCTTGCGCCCATAGACCTGCCCCTCACCGAGGTAGGTCTTGAGCACCAGAGGATCGCTGCGGATCTGGTCGGCATTGCCTTCGGCGATCAGCTCGCCCCGGCTCAGCACGATGATGCGGTCGGCATGGCTGAAGACGATGTCCATGTCGTGTTCGGTAAACAGCACGGCGACGCCCCTCTCGTGCGCCAGGCGGGCCGCGAGACCCATGAGCGCGACCCGCTCGCGCGGCGCCATGCCCGCCGTCGGCTCGTCCATCAACAGGACGCGCGGATCGTTGCCCAGCGCCACCGCCAGCTCGACCCGCTTCAAGTCGCCGTAGGCCAGCACGCTGCAGGGGCGGTCGGCCTGTCCGGCCATGCCGACCATGTCGAGCAGCTCCAGCGCCTTGGCGCGGTGGCGGTTGACGGCGTTCCGGGTGAAGGAAAACAATTCACGGCGCTGGCTCATCAGCACCATGGCGACGTTCTCCGCCACGGTCATCGAGGGAAAGGTGGCGGTGATCTGGAAGGTGCGCCCCACGCCGCGCCGCCAGATCTGCGCCGGCGAGCGGCCGACCAGTTCCTCGCCCGCCAGTTTCACGCTGCCGCGGTCGGGGCGGATCTGGCCGTTCAGCATGTTGAAGCAGGTGCTTTTTCCGGCGCCGTTGGGGCCGATCAGGGCCAGCAGTTCGCCCTCGGCGACCTCGAAGGTCACGTCGTTCACGGCTTTGACGCCGCCGAAGGCCTTGCTGAGGCCGCCAACGGCGAGGCTGGGGACCACGATTGTGTGCTCGGCGAGGCTCATGCCTGCTGCTCCTTGGTCCGGCCGGCGGAGTCGAGGTCGCCCGGCGAGGATTCCAGCTTCAGATGGCGGCCGAAGTGATGGCGCGCGGCCCCGCCCAGCCCCTGCGGGAACAGCAGGACCAGGGCGACGATGGCGAGTCCGACCAGCAGACGCCAGTATTCGAAGGCGATCAGTTCGTCGTGCAACCAGGTGAAGGCGGCCGCGCCGACGGCCGGACCGGAGAGCGACTCGACACCGCCGAGCAGCACCATGAGGAGGGCGTCGAAGGAGCGCGGGATCGACATCTCGTCGGGAAACACGGAGCCTTTGGAGAAGGCGAAGAGCCCGCCCGCCAGGCCCGCCATGGCGCCGGCGAAGACGAAGGCCGCCAGTTGCTGGCGCTTGATGTCGATGCCGATGGCGGCGGCCCGCAGGGACGAATCCCGGGTCGCGCGCAGGCCGTAGCCGAAGGGCGCGAAGACCACCCTGCGGATCAGGAAGATGCCGGCCAGCGCGACGATCAGAGCGATGTAGTAGAAGGTCGCCGTGCCGGAGGCCCAGGCCGAAGGCCAGATGCCGAGCAGGCCGTCGTCGCCGTTGGTGACCTCGGACCACTGGAAGACGATGGACCAGGCGACCTGCGCGAAGGCCAGGGTCAGCATGGCGAAGTAGACGCCCGACAGCCGCACGCAGAACCAGCCGATGACCAGCGCCAGCAGCCCGGCGCCCAGTGGAGCCAGCAGCACCGCCAGCTCGAAGGGCGTGGCGGCGTAGGTCACCAGCAGGGCCGCGGCATAGGCGCCGCCGCCGTAGAAGGCGGCATGGCCGAAGGAGACCAGGCCGCCGGTGCTCATCAGGAAGTGCAGGCTGGTGGCGAACAGCGACAGCACCAGGATGTCGGTAAGCAGCACCAGGATGAAGTCGTCGACCAGCAGGGGGGTCGCCGCCAGGGCGGCGATCAGCAGCGCCACGAAGATCTTGTAGTGCGGCCCGGCCGGCAGCACCACCTGGACGGCGCCGGTCTCGCTCTTCTGGCCGACCGTCTCCGGCCGTCCGAGCAGTCCGGTCGGCCGGACGATCAGGATCACCGCCATGAGGATGAACATCAGCACCAGAGTGCCGCCCGGCCACACCAGAATGCCGAAGGTGTTGAGCTCCGAGATCAGCACCGCGGCCAGGAAGGCGCCGAGAATCGATCCCATGCCGCCGACCACGGTGACCACGAAGACCTCGGCCAGGATGCCGAAATCCATCAGCAGGTTGGCGTCGCCCTTGGGCAGCTGGATGGCGCCGCCCAGCCCCGCCAGCATGGAGCCCAGCACGAAGACGCCGGTGAACAGCAGCGACTGGTTCACACCCAGCGCCCCGACCATGTCGCGGTCTTCCGTCGCGGCGCGCACCAGAATGCCCCAGCGGGTGCGGTTGAACAGCAGCCAGAGCGCGCCCAGCACCAGCGGCCCCATGGCGATCAGCGCCAGGTCGTAGACCGGCATGGGCACGTCGAAAATCCGCACGATGCCGGTCAGGCCGGGCGCGCGCGGGCCCAGCAGGTTCTCCGCCCCCCAGGCCCAGAACACCGCATCCTGCACAATCAGGATGACGCCGAAGGTGGCGATCAGCTGGAACAGTTCCGGCGCCTTGTAGAGACGCCGCAGGATGACGAACTCGACCAGCAGCCCGACCAGGCCGACGGCCAGCGAGGCGAGCAGCAGCGCGGCCCAGAAACCCAACGCGCCGCCGCCGAGCTTGTGCACGAAGCTGTAGCCGAAATAGGCGCCCAGCATATAGAAGGAGCCGTGCGCGAAGTTCACCACGCGGGTAACGCCGAAGATGATCGACAGGCCGGAGGCGGCCAGGAACAACGCCGAGGCGCTGGCCAGCCCGGAAAGAAACTGCACCAGGTAAACGCCCATCAGGTGATTCCGATCATCTTGGGAAGAATCTGCGGCAGGCCGCTTTCCGGGGCGGGCGGGCGCCGCCCCGGAAACGCGCCGGCCTAGCCGCCGTTGGCCGGACGCAGCTTGTTCACCACGTCGTCGGGCGGCAGGAAGTCGGCGCCCTTTTCGTAGGACCAGTCGACCATCACGCCCTTGCCGTCCTTGACCGCCGTGGTACCGACCCAGGCTCCCATGGTCGACTGATGGTCGATGGCGCGGAAAGTGATCGGCCCGGAGGGGCTGTCGAGTTCCAGGCCCTCGAAGGCCTCCACCAGCGCCTCGGTATCGGTGCCGCCCGCCTTCTCGATCGCCGCGGCGATCGACAGCATGGCGTTGTAGCCGACCAGCGAGCCGATGCGCGGATAGTCGTCGAACTTGCCCTGATAGGCCTTGAGGAAAGCATCGTGTTCCGGTGTCTTGATGTCGTACCAGGGGTAGCCGGTGACGATCCAGCCCTCCGGCGCTTCCGCGCCGAGCGGGTCGAGGTACTCCGGTTCACCGGTCAGCAGGCCGAGGATGGTGCGGTCCTTGAACAGCTCGCGCAGGCTGCCCTCGCGCACCAGCTTGGCGAGATCGCTGCCGAAGGTGACGTTGTAGATGCCGTCCGGCTTCAGCGCCTCCAGGGCCTGCGCCTCGGCGCTGGCGTCGATCTTGAACAGGGCGGGCCACTGCTCGCCGACGAATTCGACGTCCGGCACCTTCGCCTTCAAGACTTCCTGGAAGGCCGCCACCGCGTCCTTGCCGTAGGCGTAGTTCGGCGCGATGGTCGCCCAGCGCTTGGCGCCGCTTTTGGCCGCCGCGTCGGCCAGCATGGCCGCCTGCATGTAGGTGCTGGGCCGGAGGCGGAAGGTGTAGCGGTTGCCGTCCTGCCAGACCAGGGAGTCGGCCAGCGGCTCGGCCGCCAGGTAGATGCGCTTCTTCTGGCCGGCATAGGCGCCCAGCGCCAGGCCGACATGGGAGAACAGCGAGCCGGAGATCAACACCACCTCTTCCTTGGTGAACAGCTCCTCGGCATAGCGCACGGCCTCGCCCGGCTTGCCCTGGTCGTCGCGCGAAACCAGTTCCAGCGGCCTGCCCAGTACGCCCCCCTTGGCGTTGATCTGCTCGATCGCCAGCTCCGCCCCCTGCCTGTAGGGAATGGTGTGCGCCGGCAGGCTCTTGTAGCTGTTGATGTCGCCGATACGGATGGTCTCCGCGGCACCGGCAAGGCCCGATACCGACATGGACGCGGCCAGAACGGCCGACCCCAGAATCTTCTTCATCCCCATTACTGCCTCCTGTTCGTGTTGTTGCCTAGCAATTGGCGTTTCACTTTATCTTCGTTGTCCCCTCAGGCTTGCCTACAGCTCCTCCTGTCGTCCCGGAGCTCGGCCCCGGGACCCATTGGCGCCGGCAAACGTCGTGGCGTCGCAGGCGCTGGCCCCGGCGCCGCGAACGATGGACCCTCGGCACCAGTCCGAAGGTGACGATCCCGCTGGCCGGAGCGTTATTGCCATCACGACGCCGCCTGCATCGGCGGCTTTTCGCTTTCCGGCACACCCTCTTCCGCCAGCATTTCGCCGATCACCCGGCGCAGGAAGTTGGGGCCACGGTCGATGGCGAGCTTCACCGGACGGCGCGCCGGCGGCTTGGCCTCGCGCGCCTGGATCGCTTCGAGGATCTCCTTGTCTTCGTTGAAGGCGAGGCGGAACTGTTCGTTCATGCGTCCGCCCAGCTCTTCGTCGCCGACCCCGATGTTGCGCAGGTGCATCCAGTGATCGACGGTACGGGTCTCGGAGACCGGCGTCAGAAAGTGCATTGCGAAGAGCCGCACGCCCTTGTCGCGCTCGTCCTCGCCGATGGCCTCCTCCGTCGCGGCGCTGCCGAAATCGATCACCGCCACGCAGGGCGCGTGCAGGTAGTAGTAATGCCAGCGGTCCACGTTGCCGGAGAAATTGCCGAAGGCCTTGAAGAAGCCGACCGGCGGCGCGTCGCGGATCCAGCGCGACGTGACCACGGTGCGTCCCTCGCGGGCGCAGTCGATGGGCACGTCCTCGCTCTCGGGGTTGCCGAGAGTCGTCGGATGCACGAAGCTCACGTGCGCCGGGTCGCAGAGATTGTCGGCCAGCGGCAGGTAGTTGCTCTCGATCTGCAGGGCGTCGCCGTGATGCGGCGCCCAACGCGGATCGTCGAACTCGGGCATGTCGAAAGCCAGCGCCGGATCGGCTTTTTCCGCCTCGCCCATCCAGATCCAGACGATGCCCCGGGCTTCGTGGATCGGATAGCTGCGCACCCAGGCCGAGGCCGGCAGGTTGCTCTGGCCGGGAACCCGCAGGCACTTGCCGTCGCAGCCGAAGGTCATGCCGTGGTAGCCGCACTGCACGGCGTCGCCTTTCAGCCGGCCCTTGGAAAGCGGCAGGCGCTTGTGCGGGCACTCGTCGGTCAAGGCGACGGCCTGGCCCGCCTCGGTGCGGTAGACGACGATGTCCTCGTCCATGATGGTGAGAGGCATAAGCTCGCGGCCGAAAGATTCCGACCAGCCGGCGACGTACCAGGCGTTGCGCACGAATGTCATGGCTCTCTCCTTTCGTTCTTCATCTCGCCTCACCCTCAGGAGTCCGCTTTAGCGGGCGTCTCGAAGGACGAAGTCATCGATCTACCGCCGCTCTTCCGCATCGCATCAGTCCCAGTCCGGGGCGATGGTCACGGTCAGTCCATCCAAGGCCGCCTTGAGATCGATCTGACAGGACAGGCGCGAATTGGTTTCCACTTCGAAGGCTTCGTCGAGCATGAACACCTCCTCCTCGTCCTGCGCCGGCAGACGCTCCAGCCATTCCGGCGCCACATAGACATGGCAGGTGGCGCAGGCGCAGCAGCCGCCGCACTCCGCCCGGACTCCGAGGTCTTCATCGGTCAGCACCTGCATCAGGGTGTCGCCCTCCTGAAAGGCGAGCTCGTGCTGAACACCGGCGCGGTCGGTTACCTGTACCTTCATGCGAAAACCTTCTTACTCGTATCGATCATGCGACGTTGAGACGCTGCTGCAGTTCCGTGGACGTGGTGGTGTACTGGAAGCGCAGCTTCTGGTCGGGATGGACGTAGTGGAAAGCCTGGTGCGCCATCAGCGCCGCCTCGTGGAAGCCCGAAAGAATCAGCTTCAGCTTGCCGGGATAGGTGTTGATGTCGCCGATGGCGAAGATCTGCGGCACCGAGGTCTCGAACTTCTCGGTGTCGACGGCGATGTGGTTCTCATGCAGGTTCAGCCCGAAGTCGGCGATCGGTCCCAGCTTCATGGTCAGGCCGTAGAACGGCAGCAGGGTATCGCAGGGCTGAAGCGACTCGCCGTCCTCCGGCGATTTCAGCCGGACCCCGGTCAGCCGGCCGCCTTCACCTTCCAGTCCGGCGATCTGGGCCACGCGGAAGGAGATTTTCCCCGCCGCCGCCATGGCGCGCATCTTCTCGACGGAATCCGGGGCGGCGCGAAAGTCCGGCCGGCGGTGCACCAGGGTGACGCTGGCGGCCACCGGCTGGAGATTGAGCGTCCAGTCGAGCGCGGAGTCGCCGCCGCCGGCGATGACCAGGTGCTTGCCGCGAAAGGTCTCCATCTTGCGCACGGAGTAGAACACCGAGGAGCCTTCGTAGTCGTCAATGCCGGGGATCGGCGGTTTCTTGGGAACGAAGCTGCCGCCGCCCGCCGCGATGGCGATGACCGGCGCCTCGAGTTCCATGCCCAGGTCGGTGGTCAGCAGCCACTTGCCGTTGTCCAGCTTGTCCAGCTTCTCGCCCATCTGACCCAGGTGGTAGACCGGATCGAAGGGCTCGCACTGGGTCATCAGGCGCTCGACCAACTCCCCGCCGGTGACGATGGGCAGCGCCGGAATATCGTAGATCGGCTTTTCCGGATAGAGTTCGGCGCACTGGCCGCCGGGCTTGTCCTGGATGTCGACGACATGCGCTTTCAAGCCCAGCAGGCCCAGTTGGAAAACCGCGAAGAGGCCGACCGGACCGGCGCCGATGATGATCGCGTCGGTGGAAACGCGTTGCTCCGTCATATGCCCTCACCCTTTCTTGTGTTCGATCAGCGCAGGCCGTCTTCGCCCTTGATCTCGTCCTTGGTCAGGCCGCCGACCCGCGGCAGCGGCCGCCCGGAGTCGGTGACGGCGATGGCGACCACGATCTCGCCCTGGCGCGGCGCGTCGGGAACCCGCACCTCCATGCCGTCGAAGTGGCTGCGCACATAGGCGGCGTCCTTGTGGCCCAGCGGCACGTCGATGGCGCAGCCGATGCCGCCCATCTTTTTCGACGACGGCACCAGGGCGGCGCCCTTCTGCACCGCCTGGCGCAGCGGCTTGCCCATGCGCGGGTGCAGCAGCGCCGCCGCATGCTCCAGTTCACCGCCCTCGCCGACGATGGCCGCCTTGCCGTAGCTTTCGATCTCGGCGGGCGCGACGCCGAGCGCCGCCACCGCCTTCTCGCCGAGGATGCCGCCGAGCTCCTCGCCGGCCTGCATGAGCGCCTCCAGATCGGCCTCGTAGCGGCCGGCGAAGGGGTTCTCGATCACCGCCAGGGCGGCGGCGCGGCGCGTCGGCGGGGCGATCTCCCGGCCGATCTCCTGCTGCGTTTCCTCGACGATCACCACGAACTTGCGAACCTTCACGCTCATCGCAAACCATCCTCCCCCTTGATGTCCTCGGCGCGCAGGCCGCCCATGCGGTCGTGCACGCGCCCGCCGGTGGTCATCGCCAGGATGAACACCAGCTCGTCCGCCTGTGGCGCACCGGGCACGCCGACCTCGATGGCGTTGAAGTGCCCGCGCACATAGGACGCGTTGATGTGGGTGATCGGCACGTCGATGCGCGCGCCGGGCCCGCCGACCTTTTTGGCCGAGGGCACGATGGCCCTGGCGTCGCCCAGCAGCTCGCGCATGGCGTAGCCGCCGGGCACGTGCCACAGGGCGCCGTGTTCCGACTCCCCCCGGCCGCCGACGATCGACGCCTTGCCGAAGCCGGAGATGCGTTTGGGATCGCCTCCCAAAGCATCGATGAGCCGCTGCGCCAGCGCCAGGCCCAGCGGCTTCAGCGCCTCCATATAAGGCTGCAGCTCCTCGACGTAGCGCCCGGCGAAGGGGTTGGCGATCACCATGGCGACCGAGCCGGCCAGCAGCGGCTTGGCTGGCGGAGGCCCGCCCTCGTGGAGGATCTCCTCGACGTTGGTCTGGATCTTTCTCACTTCGACGGTCAAGAATTCTTCCCCTTCACGCGGCACTGCACAGCCCGGACGGCAGCACCGCCTGCCCGTCGACGATATCAGCCTGGCCCCGAAGGTACAGCACCGCCGCTTCGATGAGTCCGGCGGCGCGCAGATCCCGGGCCATCGCGGACCCGCCGGCCAGGGCCGCGCGGACCTCCCCGTCGTTCAGGGCGCCGACGGCCAATGTCACGGCGCGCGCGCCGAGATCGCTGTCCGGGTCGAGCTCCACCGCCGGGCGGCGCCGGACCGCCGGATGGCCCGGCAGGTCGACGGCGTTGGCGATCAGGGTCGCGGCGACATCCGCCGCCGCGGCGCTGCGCGCGAAGACCGTCACCGCGTCGGCGATGCCGAGTGAAAAGCTGCGCCCGCCCTGGCCCAGGGTGGCGCGGCCGGAGGTGGCGATGCCGCGGATCGGCGTCTCCGCCGCGATGACCGCGCGGCCATCGAGGCGCGGGTTCCGCACCTCGGCCACCATGGCGCAGGACAGGCTTTGCCCCGCCGTCAGGTGCAGGGCGATGTCGCCGCCGTCGTTCACGTAGGCGCGGGTCAGCGCCGCCGCTTCGGTCATCGCCGCCAGCACATGGTCGGCGACGGCGCCGGCCACGGCGGCCATGGGGGTGACGAAGCAGCCGCGATGGCACTGGCAGGCGGCCGCCATGCGCCGCGCCACCGGGCCCTCGAACGTCTCAGGCGCCGCCTCGACAGGCCGCCGCAGCGCCGCCAGTTCGGCCACCAGCCCCGGCAGCACGTCCGCGAAACACGCCGCCGCCGCTTCATAGGCGCGGGCCACCTGTTGCGCGGCGCCGAAGGCTTCGATCACCAGGTCGATGGGTCCTTCCTGCAGGTGCAGGCGGCCGTCGGGAAGCCGGTTGCGGAAGAGGCTGGCGCGGACCATCTAGAAGCCCGCCTTCTTCAGCGGCGACAGCGGCCAGGGGTTCTCCGCCTTCCAGTCGGTCAGGCGAATGCGCCCCTCGCCGCCGCGCGCCTTGATCAGCTCGTCCAGCGACTGCACCGACTTCATGTGGCCGCCCAGTTCGGCATAGACCCAGTGCGGCATGGTGAATTCGATGGGCCCGACGATGGCCGGCGTCGGCACGTAGCCGAAGGCGTTGTCGGGCATGTCCAGGACATCGACCATGATGGTGATGCCGCCGCCGGGCCAGACGTAGGCCGGCGCGCCGCCGGCGGTGACGCGGGTCAGCGCGTCCTTCACCGAGCGCGTCAGGCGCACCGGATTCTCCGTCGCCCCGGCGCGCAGGCTGCCGCCGGCCCCGGCCATGAACAGCACCGAGGCCAGCGCCGGCTCGCAGTTCTCGCCGATGCGGTCGACCACCACCTTTACCGCCTCGGGCATCTCGGCCTCCTGGGGTTTCAGCTCGGCGTCGAGCTCGAACCAGGCGGCATGCTCGCCGGTGGTGCTGACCATCAGCAGGCGCAGGCCCGGCCAGGCCGCCTTGGGATCGATCCGGTCGATGATCGACAGCGGCTCGCTGATGTTGGTGCCGCCCCAGCCGGTGCCGGGTTCGGCGACCTGGAAGTAGCGCCCCGGTGTCGAGCGGCGGCCGCGCACCCGGATGCCGCTCGGCTTCATGTCGAGGAATTTCCCGGCCTGGTGCTCGGTCAGCACCCCGGTGATATGGTCGTCGACGACGATGACTTCGTCGGTATGGCCGACCCACTGCTGGGCGAAGATGCCGATGGTCGCCGAGCCGCAGCCGACGCGCATGCGTTCTTCGGGGATATCGTTGATGATCGGCGCCCTGCCGGCCTGAACCGTCAGCTTCGCCCCGCCGTCGATCTCCAGCTCCACCGCCTGCTTGTTGCACAGGTCGAGCATCATCTGACAGGTGACGTTGCCTTCCTTCTTGCTGCCGCCGGTCAGGTGGCGCACGCCGCCCAGGGCCAGCATCTGCGAGCCGTACTCCGCCGTGGTGACATGGCCGACCTGCTCGCCCTGGCAGCGCACGGCGGCCTGTTCCGGCCCCAGGTGGCGGTCGGTGTCGATCTTCACCTTCACGCCGCAGTAGCTGAAGATGCCCTCGGTCACCACGGTGACCATGTCGACATCCTCGACCTTCGACGACACGATGAAGGGGGCCGGCTTGTAGTCGGGATAGGTGGTGCCGGCGCCGATGCCGGTCACGAAGGCCCCGGTGACGAAGCTGGCGGGACTCTGAACCAGACTGCCGTCCCACTCCGCCCCGGCGCCCTCGGTCGCCAGGAAGGGCACCATGTCCTCGGAGCGCTCCGCCGCCTGGCGCGCCAGCACGAAGGGGTCCATGCGCACCAGCGCGGACTCGATATTGCCGTAGCGGCCGCAGGCGCCGGTCTTGCCGGGGCGGATGCGGCACAGCACCGGACAGGCGTCGCAGACGACGATGTCGTCGCTGTCGCCGCGCCGTTCGGGTTTCTTGGCTTCCGTGCTGACCATGGTTGCTGCCCTCACATTTCGCCGCGGCCGTGGAGCGCCGCCAGCACGCGGTCCGGCGTCGCCGGCGTCTGGCGCAGCCGCAGGCCGGTGGCATGATAGACGCCGCCGAAGATCGCCGGCGCCGTCGCGATGAGCGAGTGCTCTCCGACCCCCTTGGCGCCGTAAGGCCCGAGCGGCTCGGGATCCTCGATCAGCAGGCACTCGATCTGCGGCATGTCGCCGAAGGTCGGGATCAGGTAGTCGTGCAGGTTCTCGGTGCGCCCGGGCAGATACTCCTCCATCAGCGCCAGGCCGAGGCCCTGGGCGATGCCGCCGTGGATCTGCCCCTCGACCAACGTCGGATTGATGGCGCGGCCGACGTCGTGCGCGGCCAGCATGCGCGGCACCGTCACCCGGCCGAGATCGAGGTCGACCTCGACCTCGGCGATCTGCGCGGCGAAGCCGTAGGTGGCGTAGGGCTCGCCCTGGCCGTTCTCGTCGAGGGGCGCGGTCGGCGGGTCGAAGGTGCCGCTGCCGCAGTGCACGTCGCCCCGCGCATCCTGCGGCAAGGCCGCGAGGTCGATGGCGCGCACCTCGACGCCGTCGCGCACCAGCAGCTTGCCGGCGGCAAGTTCGAGGCGGGCGGCCTCGCCGGCATTGGCGAGCCGCAGGATCTGGCGGCGCAGGTCCGCGCCGGCCAGTTCCGCCGCCTTGCCGGAGATGAAGGTCTGGCGCGAGGCGGAGGTCTTGCCGGCATCCGCGGTCAGCGCGGTGTCGCCCATCACCACCCGCAGCAGACCGGCGGGCAGGCCGCCGAGCGCGACGCCCAGCGCATCGGCGGCGATCTGCACCATGACGGTGTTGCTGCCCTGGCCGATGTCGACGGCGCCGTTGTAGAGCGTCAGCCGGCCGTCGCGGTCGAGCGCCAGCGCCATGGTCGAGGGGTTGGACATGGAGGTGTTGCCGCAGCCGTACCAGACGCAGCCGATGCCGACGCCGCGGCGGCTGCGGCGGTCTTCGCCGTTGAAATCCTCGGCGGCGGCGCGCCAGGCCCGCCACCGCGGCCGCAGCGCCTCCAGGCAGGCGGCCAGCCCGGCCGAGGCCGTCAGCACCTGGCCGGTCGCCGTGGCATCGCCGACGCGCAGGGCGTTCAGATAGCGGAACTCCAGCGCATCCATGCCGACCTGCTCGGCCAGACTATCCATCAGGGCTTCATGCGCCAGGGCCGCCTGCGGCACGCCGAAACCGCGAAAGGCGCCGGACGGCGGCGCGTTGGTGAAGCGCGCGACGGAGCGGGCCGTCACATTCGGCACCTTGTAGGGCCCGCTGCAATGGATCGGCACCCGGTCGGAGACCGTCGGCCCCCAGGACGCATAGGCGCCGGTATCGAAGGCGCCCTCGAAGGCCAGCGCCGTCAGCCGGCCCGCCGCGTCGCAGCCGGCCCGCGCGGTGACGCGCGAGGGGTGGCGCTTGGTCGAGGAGGCCATCGATTCCGGCCGCGTGTACTCGCAGCGCACCGGACGCTCCAGCAGCCAGGCGGCGAGGCCGACCAGCGGATGCAGCGAGATGTCGAGCTTGCCGCCGAAGCCGCCGCCGCAAGCGGACGGGATGATGCGGACCTTTTCCTTGTCGAGGCCGAGGATCAGCGCCGTCTCGTCGCGGTCCATGTAGGGCGCCTGGGTGGTCACCCAGATTTCCAGGCTGTCGCCCTTGCGCTCGGCATAGCCGGCTTCGGGCTCGATATAGGCGTGTTCGATGAACGGCGTCGCGGTGCTGATCTCGGCGGTCACCGGGCTCGCCGCCAGCGCCGCCTCGGCGTCGCCCTTGTTGACGAAGCCGCGGGCCAGCACGTTGTCGGGGCGCGCCTCCTGCACGAAACGGGTCTCGCCGCCACTGAAGTCGGTCACCGCCTCCTCCGGCTGCCAGGCGATCGGCAGGTCGGCCTCGGCCAGCGACCAGATCGCCCGGCGTTCGCCGACCAGGGCCAGCACCGCCTCGCCGCGGTAGCGCGCGAGGCCCGGCGCCAGCACCGGCTGGTCCTTGATGTGCGGATAGACGCCGAAGCCCTTGGCGCCGGGGATGTCGGCGGCGGTCAGGATGCGCTCCAGGCCCGGGGTCGCCGCGACCACGGCATCGAGATCGCCGAGCGTGAACCGCGCCCGGGCGTGCGGCGAGCGCACGACGCGCAGCCACAGCGCGTCCTCCGGCGCCCCGGGCGGCACCTTGTCGGCGCCGTAGAGCTCGGCGCCGGAGACCTTGGCGGCGCCGTCGGTCCTGGCGAGGCGCGCGCCCACCGCGGCGCCCGCCCCGGGATCGGTTGTGGGGCCGGTCTTGGGGCCGGTCTTGGGGCCGGCGCCGGCGTCGGTACTGGGGTCGGCGCCAGGCGCCTCCGCCGGCAGCATCTCCGCCACCGCGCAGACCGCCTCGACGATTTTCTGGTAGCCGGTGCAGCGGCACAGCACACCGCCGAGGGCATCGCGCACCTCCGCCGGAGTCGGCGCCGCGACCTGGCGCAGCAGGGCGCTGGCCGCCATCAGCATGCCCGGCGTGCAGATGCCGCACTGGGCCGCGCCGTGGTCGAGGAAAGCCTGCTGCAGGCAGCGCGCCTGGGGGTCCGCCGCGAGGCCTTCGACGGTGGTGACGCGGCGCCCTTCGGCCTGCGCCGCGGACATCATGCAGGAACACAGCTGCTCGCCGTCGACCAGGACCGTGCAGGCGCCGCAGTCGCCGGCGTTGCAGCCCACCTTGGTGCCGGTCAGGCCCAGGCCGTGGCGCAGGACATCGCTGAGGCGTTCGCCCGGGTCCGCGGTCAGCGTCACCGCCGCGCCGTTCACCGTGCAGCGGATCGCCCAGTTACCGCCCCTGTCTTTGCCCCTGTCTCCGCCCGGGCCGTGCCGCTCGATCGCCCCGGCCGTCATGCCGCGTCCTGCGCCAGCAGCCCTTCCAGGCCGCGGCGGATCAGGGTGACGGCGGCGGCGCGACGATAGGCGGCGGAGCCGCGGATGTCGTCGATCGGGGCCAGGGGATCGAGCTGTTCGTCGCCGATGCGCGCCACCAGGTTCCCGTCGAAGGCCTGGCCCCGCAGGGCCGCTTCGACCGCCGGCAGGCGCCGCGCCCGGGCCGCGCAGGAACCGACGGCGACCCGCGCCTTGGCGACGCTGCCGTCGGCTTCCAGGTCGACGAGCAGGGCCACCATGACGATGGAGATCACCAGGTAGCGCCTTGCCCCCAGTTTGAGAAACGTGCTGCGCGCCCGCGGCGAGGGCTTGGGCAGGTGCAGCGCGACGACCAGTTCGTCCGGGCGCCGGACCGTTTCGCGGTTGCCGAGGATGAAGTCGTCGAGCGCCACGCGGCGATGACCGCCCCGCGCGGCGAGTTCCACCTCGGCCTCCAGGGCGAGCAGCGGCGGCACCCCGTCGGCGGCCGGCGACGCGTTGCAGAGATTGCCGCAGAGGGTGCCGGCGTTCTGGATCTGCATGCCGCCGACTTCGCGCGCGGCCAGTTTCAAGGCGTTGAAATAGGGCGGCAGCGGCCGGCGCAGCACGTCGGTCCAGGTGGCCAGGGCGCCGATATGGAAGCCGTCGCCGTCTTCGGCGATGCCGCGCAGGGTCTCGATGGCGGTGATGTCGAGGATGTTGGCGTCGCCACGGCCGGTGGCACGGCCGGCGCGCGCCGGATAGAAGTCGGTGCCGCCGGCGAGGACCGTGTAGCTGTCCGCCGCCAGCGCCGCGACGGCGTCTTCAAGCCCCTGCGGGCGAAGGTAACACCCCACCGGCCCAACTCCCCTGTCGAAAGCGTCTGCTCTTATTTTTGTTTAGTATGCAACATAAGTTTCTTTTGTCAATCTCCGACGCCGAAAGGATTTGTCTGTTGACGGCCAGTTTCACTCCCGTTTCTTGGGATTAAGCTGCCGGAAACGCAGCCTGATTCCCGGAAATCCGCTTCGCGGCAACATTTACTTTGTATACAAAATAAATGGCTGGTCCAGGGCGGCGGATTAGAAGCTGCCGTAGGCGGCGGACTCCGGTGGCGGCACCGCGAAACGCCAGCGGGTCTCTTGACCGGGTCAGCACCGTATGCCCAGGGGAAAGGCTTCAACTTTTTTGGAACTTTTTTTATTCCCCAGCGTTTTCCATTTAGAGTTCATACGCCTGACGACGGGCGTCGGGCGCTCTACGGTCAGGTCCGCCGACCGAAACGAGCGCCTTGGCGGCGAGAATTTCAGAGCCATAGGGAAGTACTTAAATGAGTGTCGGCCGGAAAGACCCCACTGCCTCGCCCCCCCCTCCCGACGAGGATGAGAACGGTACGTCGCAAAAGAGCGACTGGATCGGGGCGAACCTGCGCAAGGTCTACGACGAGACCCTGAACGAGCCGGTTCCCGACAGGTTTCTTGAGATCCTCAACAAGATCGAGAAGAAAGACAGGGGTTCTTGATGTCAGACCGCGGGCCGGCCGGTATCGAGAATCGGGTGGTCCAGGTCATTCCCAACCTGCGCGCCTTCGCGCGCTCCCTGGCGCGCCGCCGCGCCACGCGCGATCGGCTGTCGGGCGCCGGGCACCGGGCGCCGGGCGCCGGGCGCCGGGCGGCACAAAAAAATCGCGCCGGACAGCGGCTGTCCGGCGGCGGCTCTGTCGATGCTTTGGGTCCGGTGGACTCTGGGGGGCGAAAAAAAAGAAGCCCGGGCGCCGTTTTGGCTTGGGGTCGGCGCCCGGGCGGCTCTTCGGATCACACGATGGCGTAGACCGCCATCAAAACGGCCCAAACGGCCAGGCCGGCCAGGAAGTGCTCAACCGTTACCCGCGTCCGCATATCGTTAGTGTCAGTGGGCATGGACTTCTTCCCTCGTTGTTCGGCGCCGGTCGTTACCTGGTTTCGCCGAGTGGCTCGCTCTCATGCCTAGAGATATAGGGCCGCCCGCCGCGCGGCGGTGTGCGCTTTGCCACAACTTGGACACTTTTTCGGGAATACCCCGGTTTTCGGGGAGATTCTCGGCGGTTTTCCGCGGTTTTCAGGCAGGCACTTTATTGAACTTTCGCGGCCGCGCGGGGTTGACGCTCCGGCGCCGCCCGAATGACAGCGCTGTCCGACATGGCATCAAATGGGGCGTCCCACGGGGCGTCCGGGCGCTTCGACGGCCCCTACCCCAACCTCATCCTGAGGCGCGCCGCGCGGCAGCGCGTCTCGAAGGCTAGGCCGGCAACGCCGCCAGCCCCCGGCGCCGGGCGGTGCCCCGGAGACTCACGACCGTTCCCCACGCAGCGCTGTCGCCACGGGACTTGATCCCGGGGCTCATTGGATCGGGGGGCTGGCATTCGGCGGGGACCGGAACGAAGGAGGCGGTCGCCCGCGCCGCCAGCCCCCCGTCCTATTCCCCCTCCCCGGCCAGTTCCTGGCTGACGCCGCGGAACTGTTCCAGCGCGGCTTCCAGATTGTCGACGATCTCGGCCGCCAGGACGCCGGGTTCCGGCAGGCCGTCGATATCTTCCAGGCTGTCGTCCTTCAGCCAGAAGATATCGAGGTTCAGCTTGTCGCGCTGGGCGAGTTCTTCATAGGCGAAGCGGCGGAAGCGCTCGGTCTCCTTGCGCGCGCGGTAGCAGCGGATGAAGTCGTCGAAGTCGCCATGGGTCAGGCGCTTGGTCTTCAGCGTCTTGTGGACGTTGGTGCGGTAGTCGTAAACCCAGAGCGCCTTGGTCTGCACCTCGCGCGAGGCCGGGCGCTTGTCGAAGAACAGCACGTTGGCCTTCACCCCGGGGCTGTACCAGATGCCCGTCGGCAGGCGCAGCAGGGTGTGGAAGTTGAACCCCTCCAGCAGCCGCTTGCGAATGCCCTCGCCGGCGCGGCCCGCCTCGAACAGCACGTTGTCCGGCAGCACCACGCCGGCCCGGCCGTTGGTCTCCAGGATGGTCATGATGTGCTGCAGGAAGTTGAACTGCTTGTTCGAGGTGGTGAATTTGAAGTCGGCGCGCTCATAGCTCTCGCGCTCGGTGGTCACCGCGCCGTCGTCGCCGACGACCCGGTAGCTCGACTTCTTGCCGAAGGGCGGGTTGGTCAGCACCACCTTGAAGCGGTCGCCGCCGTCGCCGGACAGGGCGTCGCCCTGCACCACCGGGCTGCCGCCGTTGCCAATGCCGTGCAGGTAGAGGTTCATGGCGCAGAGCCGCACCACTTCGTCGACGATGTCGACGCCGGTAAAGGACTCGTGACGCAGCTTGCGCAGCCGCTCGCGGTCCTTGGTCAACCCCTTCATGTGGTCGTAGGCGGCCAGCAGGAAGCCGCCGGTGCCGCAAGCCGGATCGCAGACGGTCTCGCCGATCTTTGGGTTCACGCACTTCACGATGGCCTCGATCACCGGGCGCGGGGTGAAGTACTGCCCGGCGCCGGACTTCACTTCGGCGGCGTTGCGCTCCAGCAGCCCCTCGTAAATCTCGCCCTTCACGTCGACCTGCAGGCCGATCCAGGGGCCCTCCTTGTCGATCAGGCTGACCACGCGCTTCAGCTTGGCGGGATCCGATAGCTTGTTCTGGCTCTTGCGGAAGATCGTGCCGACCAGGCCGTCTTCCTTGGCCAGGTTCTCCAGGGTGTGGCGGTACTGCAACTCCAACTCGTCACCGTCCTTGTTGGCCAGCTGCGACCAACTCCACTGCGCGGGAATTTCGGAGGGCTCACCCAGATGCTCCTCGCGCTCCTGGTCCATCTTCAGGAACAGCAGGTAGGTGATCTGCTCGATGTAGTCGCCGTAGGAAATGCCCTGGTCGCGCAGCACATGGGCGTAGTTCCAAACCTTGGAGACGAGCTGTTCGTTGGTCATCAGGACGCCTCGTAAGACTGGACGATCCACAGCTTGGCGCGCTCGAGGTCGTCATGGGATTTCAAGTTGACCTCCAGGTCACCGGTACCGAAATGGCCGACGTTCCGTACGTCGCGGGCAAATCCTTCCTTTAAGCCGTCCACCAATGCCACGGTGTCCGGATTGATCTTCAGATATACCCGGACGACGCCCAGAGATGGCCGCACTTCCACGCAGGCGAAGTTCTTGATGCGCCGGAAGGCGAAGTAGTTCTTCAGCGTCTTCTTCGTGACATCGTCTCCCATGCCGAGCATATAGTCCTCGACGTCGGCATAGAGGTTCGACAGCTCCTCACCCGCATCGGCCAGGCTTTCGCTGTTCGTCTTGTACTTGCGGCCCTTGGCACCACCGGACACCTGGTCACCAGTCGATGCAGGCGCGGCAGCGGTCGAAACGGACGTCAGGAGCTCCAGAAGCAGCAGGTCTTCGCCGAACTTTTTGTAGCGGACCAGCTCGATATTCCGGCTCATCTGCTTGACGGCGTGCTCATCGTACTTCTTGAAGTCGGCGGCGATGCAGATCAGGCGCGGGGCGCTCCATTCAATCTCATCGGCGGCTTCTTTACCGTAGCGGTCGCGCACCTGGATTTCGAAGTCGCCTCGGTGATCCATCAGCCAGTCGAGATAGAAGAGCCCCTGGTTGATCACGTTCTCGGAACGGTCGCGCTTGTACTCGATGATGACCGGATAGCCGTTTTCGTCGACACCCAAGGTGTCCATGCGCCCGCCATGGGTGGTGGCATACTCCGAGGCGAGGAAGCGCACCCCCAGCAGAGTCTCGAGATTGTTCTCGAAGAGGGTTTGCAGCGCCCGTTCCAACGGCGCGGAGGAACTGTCCAGTTCAGTGAGCCCGCCGTCCTTGGTCTGGAAGAGTTTCAGGTCGCTCATGACGCCACCTTTGCCGATGCCTTTGTGGGAGTCTTTCTACGAGTCTTCTCGGGCGCCACGGCGCCGGCATCATTGATGCGGGCGAGCACCGCGGCGGCCGGTTCGTCGGCAGCGTCCTGGGGAACGAGGCGCCCCGCGAAGGCATCCTTCAGGATCGACTGGCGCAGGCCGGTCGAGCGGGCAAGTTCGGTTTCGGCCCATTGGGATGCGGCAATTAGCTTCCCGTCATCTTCACGTAGCGCCTCTACCAGTTCTTCGATCTCGTCCCGAGAAGGCAATGGAATAGGGAGCGTCTTGAGAGTCGCACCATTAATTTTTGGCATGTTCCCAGCGATTCCAGTAGCACGACGCCTGAAGTGCCTCTTTGCGAACTCGAAATTCATCCACGAAACAGCCCAGGTAGCGACTAACGGGTCAGGGAAACGAATCCGCATCATGAGATCGGGATAGATGTAAGCGTTGTTCGGGCCAGGAAATATCGCGGCAGTTCCAACATACTCGATCGTATTTCCCCGCTGAATGAGAACGTCACCAGCTCGCAACCAGTACTTGGAGTCAGCCTCCAACTCGATACCCACTCGCTTAACCGTCTCATCACTTATGATGAAACTTCCAGAAGTCGTTGCTGTCAGCTTAAATGAAAGACAGCCCTCGGTGGTTCTGCTTTCCTTAGGAGAGACACCATTCGTTGGACCATCGATAATTAGAGCATCTAGTGAAGCCCAAACCCAGCCCTCGGGCAGTTGGGGCAAGTCCAAACTGTCGGGGGCGGCGGGTTCCTTGTACTTGCCCCGGCCTTCCCAGATCTCGCGGCGGGTTTTCAGGATGCGGGCGAGCAGGTCACGGCCGTGTTCGAGTTGGTGGGCGTTCTCCGCGCGCCAGTCGGCGGTGAGTTGGCCGGTGACAGCGGCCTTCAGCACCGACTGGCGATAACGCGCCAGGAGCTTCCGCACCTCGCGCAGTGCCTCTTCGCCCTTGTCCAGCCGGGCGAACAGCGTCTCGATCTTCTCGACGATACGGCGCTGTTCATTGAAGGGTGCAACTCGAACCCTGAACTTCGAGAATCGATCATGTGTAAGATTCAAACCGCAATCACTTATTCCGGTTTTCATCTTATCGATTTGCTGCGTCGAAGAGTTCTCCGCCAAGAAATACGCAAGGTACCTTGGATCGACGACATCAGCTCGAGCTCTAAAGCGATACATTTTTCCAGAAAGCATAAGTCTTGATCGGGTTCGCTCAACAAAGCACGTTATTCCGCACCGCGAACGTGGCCCGGCACAAGTCATGAGGATGTCGCCATTTCGAACCTCGATGTTGGGACGATGTTCTAAATTGTCTGGAAGTCGCTTGTTTTCGTGAGGCAAGAAGTAGCCGTCTTGAATCGCAGTTGTTTTCAGAACACCCCACTCGTCGGCTCCCGCAGGACGCACCTCACATTGAGGACTCCAGCCTTGCTGAAAGGGCTTGCCATTGTCGTTGGGCGTGAGGATTGCGACGATCTCTGTCTCTACCCAATTTCTTGGAAGCCCACTTTCCCGTGTCACGCTACCAACACCCCTTGCAACTCATCCAATAATTCGTTCAATCCCGCCCCCAATATCTTCCGTGCCTGCAGGATGCCGCCCTTGTCGGCGAGGCTCGGGGCCTCCTGAAAGTCGCGCGGGGCGATCTCCGAATTTGCCGCTATATAGGAGGCGATGGCGCGCAACCAGTCCTC
This sequence comes from Kiloniellaceae bacterium, assembly GCA_040217155.1. Classification (GTDB taxonomy): domain Bacteria; phylum Pseudomonadota; class Alphaproteobacteria; order Kiloniellales; family Kiloniellaceae; genus Pelagibius. The sequence goes on along the minus strand of JAVJNS010000025.1, from coordinate 13,147 downwards.
CTGCTCGGCCGTGTAGACTCGACCGGCCCGCTTCTCGCGCCCGAGCCAGAGGTTGAAGCGCTGCTCGACCACCGCGCTAAAGGGCTCCAGCACTTCGTCCTGGCCCAGCGCAAAGCGGACCAGGCTGACCACCTCGGTCAACTGGTCGTCGACCGGGGCGCCGCGCACCTTGGCGGCGTCCAGGCGCTTGTAGGCCTGCCAGACGGTGGCGGTGGTCAGGTAGCGCGGCGGGTCGGTCAGGCGCCGCACCAGTTCGCGGATGGCGGCGTAGGTCAGGCGCTGGCGCCCCTGCGGCTGGTTGTAGAGGATCTGCAGCGCGGTCAGCTCGTCGCGGTTCTCCTCCATGAAGGCTTTGAAGCTCTTCACCGTCTTCTCGGCCTGCTGCTTGTCGAAGCCGGCGCCGGTGAGCTCATCCGTGGTGATCTCGTCGATCACGATGTCGGCGCGCTGCTTCAGGTCTTTCAGCAGGTTGCGGACGGCCGGGCTGTCGAAGGGGCGGCAGGCGGCCTCGGCCAGCGCGTCGACAACCTGCTCTTCCTGTTCCGGCGTGGGCGCCGGGCCGTGGCGCGCCACGATGGCCGCCTGCTGCTTGTCGGGGTCCACGGCATCGAGCAGGTCGTTGGCCAGGCCCCGCGGGGTCTTGCCGCCGGTGGCCTCGCCGATGCGGGCGCGGTCCTCGTCGCTCAGTTTTCGGTCCAGCGCGGCGAGGCGGCCAGCCAGGGACGACAGGGCGTCCTCGTCGCGCCGCCCCATGGCGATCTGTTCCAGCAGGGCATCGAAGCCGATGGCGCGCTTGCGCTCCAGCGGCTGGCTGGCGTTCTTCTTGGTCTCGGAGACACCGACGGCGTCGATCAGCACAAAGCGGGTCTTGGTCTTGGCATCGGGGGTGACTGACCTCAAATCGGCGTCGGGGATGGTGCGGACGCCGCGCCCCTTCATCTGCTCGTAGTAGCCTTCCGACTTCACGTCGCGCATGAAGATCAGCACCTCGACCGGCTTGATGTCGGTGCCGGTGGCGATCATGTCCACGGTCACCGCGACGCGCGGGAAAGGGTCGACCCGGAAGGCCTTGATCAGCGTCTTGGGGTCCTCGCCGGTGTTGCGGTAGGTGATCTTCTTGGCGAAGTCGTTGCCCTCGCCGAAGACCTCGCGCACCGCATGGACGATCTCCTCGGCGTGGTTGTCGTCCTTGGCGAAGATCAGCGTCTTGGGCAGCCACTCGCCGCCGCGGTCGGGGAATAGTTCGGTGAAAACTCGATCTTTGTAGACTTGCAGGACGGTCCTGATCTGGTTCGGGTTGACGACCGAGCGGTCGAGCTCCTGCGCGGCGTAGTCCAGATCGGCGTCGAGTTTTTCATAGCGGACCTTGCGGGTGCGCTTGTCCCGCACCGGCACCTGGAACTCGCCGCCCTCGGTCTCGACCTTGCCGCCCTGCTCGGTGACGCGGGTGCGGATGCGGTAGACCTCGTAGCCGACGTTCACGCCGTCGGCGACCGAGCGCTCGTAGGGGTATTCTGCGACCAGGTTCTGGTTGAAGAAGCCCAAGGTGTGCTTGGAAGGTGTCGCGGTCAGGCCGATGGTGAAGGCGTCGAAGTACTCCAGCACCTGGCGCCATAGCCCGTAGATCGAGCGGTGGCATTCGTCGGTGACGATGAAATCGAAGGTCTCGATGGGAATGTCGGGATTGTAAGCCAGGGGCAGCGGCTCGCCGTCCTCGCCCTGCCATTTCTCGAAGCCCGATTCTTCTTCGTCCTCCTCCGCCAGCTCCTGCCCTCGGAGCATGGCATAGAGGCGCTGGATCGTGGTGATCACGACCTTGGCGTCGGGATCGATCCGGTGCGAATGGAGGTGCTGGACGATGTAGGTATCGGTGAAGCGGTTCGCGGTGCCCGGCGGCTGGAAGGCCTGGAACTCGCGCAGGGTCTGGTCGCCGAGGTTGTTGCGGTCGACCAGGAAGAGAATGCGTTTCGCACCCGCCTCGCGGATCAGCCGATAGGACGACGAGCAGGCGGTGAAGGTCTTGCCGGCGCCGGTGGCAAGCTGGATCAGGGCGCGGGGCCTGGCCTCCGCCAGCGAGTTCTCCAGGCCGGTGATGGCCTCCACCTGGCAATCGCGCAGCCCCCTGGGGTCGAGCGGCGGCATCTTGCCGAGGCGCGCCCGCAGGGTCTCCGGCTGGCGCAGCCAGTCGTGCAGCGTCTCCGGGCGGTGGAAGGCGAAGAGTCGGCGCGAGCGCGGCTTGGGATCGCGCAGGTCGCGGAACAGGGTTTCCTCGCCGGTGCTCTCGTAGTCGAAGACCAGGGTATCGTGCCAGCGCGCCAGGTGCTCCGGGAGGGCGTGCATGTACTTTTCGGATTGGTCCGCCACGCCGCTGAGGGTGACGCCGATTTTCTTGGCCTCGATGACCCCGGCGGCCTTGCCGGCGACGAACAGCAGGTAGTCGCAGAACCCGGCCGGCAGGGAGAATTCGCGCACGGCGACGCCCCGCGCCGCGGTGCGGTCGAAGCCGTCGCGGTCCTGCAGGACCCAGCCGGCCTCGGTCAGCAGCCGGTCGATCCTCTCCCGGACGATTTGTTCAGGTGTCGGCAATACCGGCGCGCTCCCTCCCGCAACCTTCGCGCGATTGTATCCCATGGCAGCGACAACTCAACAGGGCCAATTTTCTCTCATTAGGTGATTTACACACTTCTATTTCTATTTTCTGGTTTGAATAAAGTATCGCCGATGAAAAAACCGGCGAAAATTTCACGGCAATCCGCCCGCGGCCCGGCACCGGCCGCCCGTGGCCCGGCGGCACCCCTCCGCGCCGGTCGGCGGCACCCCCCGCGCCGGCCGGCGCCGCTATCTCTCCCCCTCCCCGCGCTTGCACTCGGCGCAGCTGCCGTGCAGTTCGACCATCACCTCGTGGGTCTCGAAGCCCTTGCTGTCGGCCACCGCCGTGATCTCCGCGCCCTCCGGCAGGGTGAATTCCCAGATCCGGCGGCAGTCGTCGCAGATGGCGAAGCCGCCGAGGGCGCGGTGGTCGCGGTGGCTGCAGGCGACGAAGGCGTTGAGGCTCTCGATGCGGTGCACCTCCTCGCGCTCCAGCAGGCTGTCCAGGGCGCGGTAGACCTGCACCGGCGCCTTGAGGCCGTGGTCGCTCAGGTCGTCGAGAATCTGGTAGGCGGTCATCGCCCGGCCCTCGGTCCGCAGCACGTCCAGCACCAGTTCCTGGTTGTGGGTGACGCGGCGCGGCCGCAGCAGGGGTTTCTGGCGCGTGTACATCAGCGGCCCCCCGTCGTCGGGGCCGCCCCGCGCCGGCGCCGCGCCCGGCCCAGCAGGCTGGCGAGGAACAGCAGCAGCGCCGCCACCACCACCGAGGGCCCCGACGGCGTGTCGAAGCGCAGCGACCCGAACAGGCCGAGCGCCACCGCGGCGGCGCCGAGGCCGGCGGCGAGGCCGGCCATCTGCTCGGGGCCGCCGGCGAAGCGCCGCGCCGTCGCCGCCGGAATGACCAGCAGCGAGGTGATCAGCAGGATGCCGACGATCTTCATGGCGATGGCGATGACCGCCGCCATGAGGACCATGAAGACGAGGCGCGCGCGCTCGGGCCGGAGCGCCTCGGCGGCGGCCAGTTCGGCGCTGACCGTGCCGGCCAGCAGCGGCCGCCAGATCAGCGCCAGCACCGCCAGCGCGGCGCCGCCGCCCAGGTAGATCAGCGCGATGTCGAGGCGGGTCACCGCCAGCAGGTCGCCGAACAGATAGCTCAGCAGGTCGATGCGCAGCCACGCCATGAAGGCGACCAGCACCAGGCCCAGCGCCAGCGTCGAGTGCGACAGGATGCCGAGCAGCGCGTCGCTGGGCAGCGCCGCCTGGCGCTGCAGCAGCACCAGGGCGAAGGCCACCGCGGCGGTGATGGCGAAGACCCCGAGGGTGATGTGAATGTCGAGCAGCAGCGCCAGGGCGACGCCGAGCAGCGCCGCATGCGCCATGGTGTCGCCGAAATAGGCCATGCGCCGCCACACGATGAAGCAGCCGAGCGGCCCGGCCACCAGCGCCACGCCGACACCGCCGATCAGCGCGCGCCAAAAGAAATCGTCAAGCATGGACGTTATCCGGCATCGCCGCTCTCCGTGTCGCCGCTCTCCGTCCCGCCGCTCTCCGTGCGGACCGCACTGGCCCCGTCCGCGCTGCGGACCACGCGGCCGTCTTCCAGGTGCACGTGGTCGTGGTCGTGGCGGTAGATGGCCAGGGCGGCGGCCGCCTGGGCGCCGAACAGGGCGCGGTACTCGGGGCTCTCGGTGACCGCCTGGGGGCTGCCCGAGCAGCACACATGGCCGTTCAGGCAGACCACGGTGTCGGTGCGCCCCATGACGATGTGCAGGTCGTGCGAGATCATCAGGATGCCGCAGCCGAGGCGCTCGCGGATCTCGTGGATCAGCTCGTAGAGCGCGATCTCGCCGGCGAAGTCGACGCCCTGCACCGGCTCGTCGAGCACCAGCAGCGCCGGGCGGCGGATCAGCGCCCGGGCCAGGAGGGCGCGCTGGAACTCGCCGCCGGAGAGCTGCTGCACCGGCGCGCCGGCCAGGTGGGCGATGCCGACCTCGGCCAGGGCGGCGGCGATCTCGGCGGCGCCGTGGCGCCCGGTCAGGGTGAGCAGGCGGCGCACCGTCAGCGGCAGGCTCCAGTCGATGGTGAGGCGCTGCGGCAGGTAGCCGACGGTGAGGCCGGCGGCGCGCGTCACCGTCCCCTCGCGGGCCGGCAGGATGCCGAGCAGGGCCTTCACCGTGGTGCTCTTGCCGCTGCCGTTGGGGCCGATCAGGGTGACGATCTCGCCCGGCCGGATCGCCAGGTCGACGCCGCGCACCAGCCACTGCCCGCCCTGCGCCACGCCCAGCCCCCTTGCCGCGATCAAGGGACTCGCCGCCCGCGCCGTCACCATCGCCGGCGCCTCACCGGCGCCGCGCCCGGGTCCGGGTTCGTGTCCGGACTCGGGTCCGGGTCCGGGTTCGTGTCCAGGCTCGGGTCGGGACTCTGGTCCAGGTTCGTGTCCAGATCCGGCACTCACATATAAACCCTTCCACCACTTGCCAAATTAAGCTCGAACCGTAATATCATTACAACTCTTCTCCGCCCAGAAATTTATATGGCAGGGCCTGTGCAATGAGACCTATTTGCTTTTTGGGGGCGGCGCTGCTGCTCTGCCTTGGCGGGGTGGCCCCGGCCGCCGCGCAGGGCATCGCCGTGGTGACCTCGATCAAGCCGGTGCATTCGCTGGCCGCCGCGGTGATGCAGGGCGCCGGCAGCCCGCAGCTGATCGTCCGCGGCGCCACCTCGCCGCACAGCTTTGGCCTCAGGCCCTCCGACGCCGCGGCGCTGGAACAGGCCCGCCTGGTGATCTGGGTCGGCGAGGGCCTGGAGACCTCTCTCGGGCCCGCCCTCGCCGCGCTCGCCAAGGACGCGACGGTGATCGCGCTCTCCGAGGTGGCGGGCCTCAACCGCCTCGCCTACCGGCCGGACGCCGGGCAGCATGGGGGGCACGACGCCGGACAGGATGGGGGGCAGGATGAGGATCACGGCGGGATCGACATGCATCTCTGGCTCGATCCGGTGAACGTCAAGGTCATGGCCGCGGCCATCGCCGACGCCCTCATCGCCGCCGATCCGCAAAACCGCGGAATCTACACCGCCAATGCCCGAACCATGGGCTACCGGATCGACCGGCTGATCGAGGAGATCGCCCACGACCTGGCGCCGGTGAAGGACCGGCCCTTCATCGTCTTCCACGACGCCTTCCAGTATTTCGACGCCCGTTTCGGCCTCAACAACGTCGGCTCGGTCACCGTCGACCCGGAGCGCCAGCCCGGCGCCGCGCGGATCAGGCAGATACGGGCCAAGGTCATCGAACTCGGCGCCGCCTGCGTCTTCGCCGAGCCGCAGTTCGAACCGCGGCTGATCGAGGTCATCATCGAGGGCAGCGCCGCCAGGGTCGGGACCCTCGACCCGCTCGGCGCCGATCTCGCCGACGGGCCGGAGCTCTACTTCGAGCTCATGCGCGCCAACGCCGCCGCGCTGAAAGCCTGCCTCGCCCCGCCGGGCTGACCTGCTGACCAGCTGACTAAAAGGCTTCGTCGAGCAAGGCGAGGTAGTCGGCCTGGCTGGCGCGGCGCGGGTTGGTGGCGTGGCAGTGATCCTTCAAGGCGGCCGCGGCGATGCCCGGCAGCTGGCCCTTGGCGACGCCCATGGCCGACAGGCCGGCGGGCAGGCCGATGTCGCGGTTCAGGCGGTCGATCCTTTCGTCGGGCGGTCCCCGCAGCAGCTCGGCGAGCCAGTCCCACTTGGCGCCGATGGCGGCGCGGTTGAAGCGCAGCACCGCCGGCAGCAGCACCGCGTTCAGGGTGCCGTGGTGCAGCGGCAGGCCGGGCAGCGCGCCCAGCGGATGCGACAAGGCGTGCACCGCGCCGAGCCCCTTCTGGAACGCCATGGCGCCTTCCATGGCCGCCATCATCATGTCCCAGCGCGCCGCCTTGTCGCCGCCGTCGGCGACGGCCCGGCGCAGCGCCGCGTTGCCGCGCACCAGGCCCTCCAGCGCGATGGCGTCGGCGGGGGGATTGACCGCCGGCGACATGTAGGTCTCCAGGCAGTGGGCCAGGGCGTCCATGCCGGTGGCCGCGGTCAGCAGCGGCGGCAGGCCGTAGGTCAGCTCCGGATCGCAGACCGCGATGGAGGGCAGCAGCAGCGGCGAGAGCATGCCCAGCTTGCGCCCGTCGCGCATGACGATGACGGCGCCGCGCCCGACCTCCGAGCCGGTGCCCGCCGTGGTCGGCGCCGCGATCATCGGCGGCAGCGGCCCCTTGATGCGCGCGCCGCCGCCTTCCACCGCGGCGTACCGCGCCAGCGGCGGTTCGTGGACCGCGAGCAGGCGCACCGCCTTGGCGAGATCGAGGGAGGAACCGCCGCCGACCGCCAGCACGCCGTCGCAGTCCCGCTCCCGGTAAAGGGCCAGAGCCTCCAGCACCGCCGCCTCGGTCGGGTTGGCCGGGGTGCCGTCGTAGACCGCCGGCAGGGCGGCGAAGGCGCCGCCGATCCGCGCCGTCAGGCCGAGGGCAGTGAGCCCGGCGTCGGTGACCAGCAGCGGCCGGGCCATGCCGAGCTCGGCGCAGAAGTCCGGCAGCCGCGCCGCCAGGCCCTCGTCGAATTCGATGCGGGTCAGGTAGGAGATGGTCGCCATGGCTCTCTGTCTCTCTCATCGCAGGCCGCCGCTAACCGGCGTCGCGGCCCGATTGTCCTCGTGGTTCGAGACGGCGCCACGCCCCTCCTCACCATGAGGACAATCTAGTCATACCTCATCCTGAGGAAGCCGCGAAGGCGGCTGTCTCGAAGGAGGCGCCACCTGTTCGGATGCGCTTCCCAGCAGCCCCCTACCCCTACCCCAGCACCGAGAAGCTGCTGTCCGGGTTGATCTCGCGGCGGCGCGAGAAGGTGGCGCTGTCGATGCGGCGCTCGAGATGCTTCAGCCTGAAGGCCAGCGGCGCGCCGTCCTGGTCGCCGCCGCCCTCGACATAGTCGATGAGCGCCGCCATGAGCCGCCCGGCCACGCCGGCGTTCTTGAACTGGTTGCCGCTGGTGCCGATGGCCATGTAGAAGCCGTCGATGCAGGAGCGATCGTAGATCGGGATCCAGTCCTCGGTCACGTCATAGAGGTCGGCCACGCCCTTGGGGTTGCGCGCCACGCGCAGCGCCGGCAGGCGCTGGGCGTAGCGATAGGCCTGGGTCACCGCCTGCTCGGTGAGGCCGCGGTTGTAGGCGTCCGGATCGACCTCCTCGCGTGGGTCGCAGTCCGGGTCTTCGCTGCCGACCAGGATGTGGTTGCCGGTCTCCGGGCGGATGTAGCAGGCGATGTCGCTGTCGGAGATGACGATGCCGTTGGCCTCGAAATCGAGCCCTTCGGGCGCGTCGACATGCACCACCTCCTGGCGCAGCGGCCGGGTGGTGATGCGCATGTCCCGGTCGGCGCCGGCCAGAGCGTTGATCCGCGCGGAATGCGGCCCGGCCACGTTCACCACCACCGGCGCGGCGATGCGGGTGCCGTCGTCCAGCACCACGCCGGTGACGCGGCCGCCGGCCACCGGGATCTCGACGACCCGGCGATTGAACAGAAAGCTTCCGCCGGCCGCCTCGGCGGCGCGCTGGATATTGTGGGTGGCGAGCTGCGGATCGCCGATGTAGCCGGCGGTGGGAAAGAACACGCCGCCGTCCAGCGCGCCGCCGTTGGCCTCGCCGAAAGCCGGATCCTCCAGGCGCCGGGCCGGCCAGAAGGTTTTCAGGTCGTAGCCGGGGACGGCCTGGCGGATGCGCGCGGCGTCCCAATGTTCGTGCGGGATAGCGAGCGCCTCGACGTGCCTCAGCACCGGCGCCAGGCGGCCGTTCTGTGCGGTCTTCATCACCAGGCAGCCGCAGTGGTGGAAGACCGCGTGGCCGCGCTCGTCTACCGTGTTCTTGTCCTGGGCGCCCAGGTAGCCGGGCCAGTCCTTCCAGTCGAAATAGCCGTCGTAGGCCATGGCCGTGCCGTCCAGGGTCGAGTAGTGCACGCGGATGATGGCGCAGGAATTGGAGGTCGGGCCGTAGCCGGCGGCCGGCAGCGCATCGACGTTCAGGGTCTTCCTGCCGGACCGCGCCAGCTCCAGCCCGACGGCGGTGCCGATCACCCCGGCGCCAATGACGACGGCATCGTAGGTCTCAGTCATGGGCCGCGGTCTCCGACGGCGTCGGCCCGCCGCCCGCCGCCGCCACGGCGACGCTAAACTCCCGCTTGAGCAGGCCGATATCCTCGATCCCCACCGACACCCGGATGAACCCCTCGCCGATACCCAGGCCCAGCCGCTGCTGGCTGCCGAGGCCGCGATGCGAGGAACTCGCCGGATGGCTGATGGTGGTGCCGACGTCGCCGAGAGTCGGCGCAAAGGCGATGTCGGCGGCGGCGCGGATGAAGCGGTTCACGCCGGCCCGGTCGGCGTCCAGTTCGAAGCTCACCATGTGGCTGTAGTTGCCGTGCAGCAGATCGCGGGCCAGATCGCGGTCGGGATGATCGTCTTCTCCCGGATAGAGCACCTGCTTCACGCCCTCGAGGCCGCGCAGATGATCGGCGAGGGCCTTGGCGTTGGCCTGGGCGCGGTCGAAGCGCAGTTCGAAGGTGTTGAGGCCGCGCTCCGCCAGCCAGCAGTCGAAAGGGCTGGCGTTGAGGCCCCAGGTGACCACGGCGTCGTAGATCGCGCGCCGGTGGTCGGCGTCGCGGGCCGCGACGAAGCCGAGCGTGGCGTCGCTGTGCCCGGCGAGCAGCTTGGTCACCGAATGCAGCACCACGTCGGCGCCGTGTTCGAAGGGGCGAAAGCCGCGCGGCGTGGTGAAGGTGTTGTCGACGGCGAAGATCAGGCCGCGCGACCGCGCGATCTTCGACAGGCCCGTGATGTCGGCGACCCGCAGCGTCGGATTGGCGACCACCTCGACCAGCAGCAGGCGGGTTCGCGGCCTGACGGCCGCGGCCACCGCCGCCGCGTCGCCGGCATCGACCAGGGTCGCCTCGAAACCGAGGCGCGGCAATTCCTGGGTCAGCAGCCGGAGGCAGCGCCCGTAGAGCTGGTTGCCGGCGACGATGTGATCGCCGCGCTTGAGCAGGCCGAGCAGCAGGGCCGAGATCGCCGACATGCCCGAGGAGGTGACGACGCCGGTTTCCCCCTTCGCCGGGTCGAGGCCTTCCATCCAGGCCAGCTTGTCGGCCAGCACCGTGGCGTTGGGATGGCCCTCGCGGGCGTAGCTGTAGCCGGCCGCCCGGCCCTCGTAGACGGCGTCCAAGGCATCGGCGTCCTCGGCGCAGAAGACGACCGAGGGCGAAATCGGCGTGACCAGCGGCCGGGTGGCCGAGGCCGGCGGTGCCTGCCGGCGCACGACGGAACGGGGATCGTTGGGGGTGTCGGATGCCATCGGGGCCTCGGCGTGGGAGCGGGGGGCGGGGCGGACTCGGGAGCAAGGCCGAAACTAAGCAGCAGCGGAGGGGAGCAGGTCAAGAAGGGATATCCTGCCGTTTGCCAGAGATTTGAAACGGCGCTCGTGCCTGAACGCTGGTATTGGCGGGTGTCTCAACGCGCGCCGGGACCGGACGTCCCGCGCCCCGATGCTGAGGTTACTTTTTGACGTGACCTGAGACCCTTTTCCACTCCGGTTTAGGGGAGAATCCTTGGGGTGATTCCGGCATCCATCGCGACACCGGCACTGACCGGAATAGGCCGCGCCATGGACCCTCGGGACAAGCCCGAGGGTGACGCTTGGAGATCGGGTGTGCCGGCGGCGCCCTGCGAGACCGGCCGGTTTTATTGTCGCGCTCTGCCGCCAAAAATGGGAAACCCCGTTCGAGGATTGATCCATGACCCGGCGCGTCGCCGCCGAAGTGCCCGGGCTGGCCTGGGATGCGGGAAAGGCGGGGACACTCGGCAAGGTCGACCTGCGCGGTCCCCCGTCAGAAGATCGAGAGAGGCTGGCCGAGCAGAGGACAACCAGAGCGAAGGACGATGGAACGAGGGGCATGGACTTCAAGAAGCTGAACGGCGTCGTGTTGCACTATCAGGATCTCGGGCCCGCGGAACGGCGGACTCTGGTGTTCGCCAATTCGCTGGGCACCGACTTCCGCATCTGGAACGAGGTGGTGGCGCGGCTGGCCGACAGCTTCCGCATCGTGCTCTACGACAAGCGCGGCCACGGCCTGTCCGAGATCGGCGCGAGTCCGTACAGGATTTCCGACCACGTCGCCGACCTGGTAGCGCCGCAGGTCCTCGATGAAACGTCGGCGCAACAGGCTGATAACTCTATCAGTCATGGGTCTGCTCCCTGTGTTGAGAAAGAGGTTGGGGAACCAAATCTCAACACAGGGCAGGCCCTGCCCGTTAGCGCACAGCTCCCATAAACTGCCGCCGAAAACTACCGCGAGAGCGGTTTAGTACGTTGACCCGAATCGGTAATTCCCATTCAATAGACTTGCCCCCTGCCCAAACATAATATCCCTGTCCTACAATCCGGCAGGAAACCGGTAGAATGGCGGAAGAACGAGTTCCGAGAAGGCTTGCGGTTATTCTTGCCGCGGACGTGGTCGGGTACAGCCGGCTCATGGATGTGGACGAGGAAGCGACTCTCCGCACGCTCAAGGCCCATCGCCGGATCATTGATGGGCTGGTCACCGGTTACAGCGGGCGTGTGTTCGGTTCCGCCGGCGACAGCGTGATCGCCGAGTTTTCCAGCCCGGTGGAGGCGGTGCGCTGTGCCGTCGAAATCCAACAAAACCTCAAAAAGAGCAACGCCGACCTACCGGAGGATCGCCTCATGCGCTTTCGCATAGGCATCAACCTGGGCGACGTCATGGTCGAGGGTGATGATCTTCTCGGCGACGGTGTAAACGTGGCGTCCCGATTGGAGGGCCTGGCCGATAGCGGCGGCATTTGCATCAGCGGAACGGTTTACGATCAGGTCGCGGGCAAAATCTCACAAGCGTTCGAGTTCATGGGCGAGCGAACGCTCAAGAACATCGAGGGACTGGTTCGCGCCTACAGCGTTTCTACCGAACGGGCGAAGCCGGAGACGCCCGCGAGGGCGCGCGCTTCATCCGCGCTCGAATTCGCTCCTCCCGAGCGGCCGTCCATCGCGATTGTCCCTTTCAAGAGTTTGGGTGCCGATCCCGACAAAGATTATATTGCAGATGGCATCAGACTCGGGATTTCAGCGACGCTGACTCAGCTTTCCGGATTATTCCTGGTCCATGCTCCCGCGCTCAATGTTTACCGTGGGAAAGACGTGTCCGCCCCATCGGTGGGCGCCGAATTGGGTGCTCGCTACATCCTGGAGGGCGCCGTACAGCAAGCGGGGAATCGCGTCCGGGTCACGGTGCAGCTGACCGATGTCAATGCCAAGCAAACCATACTGGCTGAACGCTACGATCGCGTCCTCGTTGATATTTTTCTACTTCAAGATGAAATCACTAGAGAGGTCATCTCATCACTAAACATCAAACTCGCAACTAACGAAAGAAATAGAGTTTGGTTTGGAAAACTTACCAGCCCCGAAGCGGTGGAATATTACTATCGTGGCGCCAGCCACTTTTACGAACTCAACAAAGACGACAATGCGACCGCGAGGAATTTGTTCGAGAAGCTTTACCGTGTTCAGCCGGACTCGGTGGTGGCTCCGAGCTATGTTTCAGTGACACATTGGATGGATGCTTTCTTTGATTGGACGGACCCTGCGTCCGGATCCAAGGAACAGGCAGCCACTTGGGCGAAGAAGGCCATGCAATACGAGGACAACAACGGTATCGGTCATGCTGTCTTTGGACACCTGCAGCTTCTCGATGGCAAATATGATGAAGCGCTTGCGACCTGTTCCATGGGGGCCAAGCTTCGTTCGAGTTGCCCACTGGCACACGGCCTCTTGGGACTTGTGCTCAATTATTGCGGCGATGCAAAGTCAGCGGTCAAAAGCGTCAAGGAGGCCCTTCAGCTAGAGAAGGTCTATCCAGTCTGGTTAATCGATATTCTTGCGATTGCCTACCGGGATTGCGGAGAAGTCGAGCTTTCGATTCCAGCGGCGAAAGAGTCGCTGCGGCTCAACCCGCAGAATAATGATGCACGGCTAATTCTCTGCAGCGATTACAAACTTACGGCTGACCATGACCAGGCCCGGCACGTTGCAGACGAAATCATCGCCAGCGACCCCGCGTTTCGCCTATCCGACTATGCCAAGAGCCAGCCGTATAGGAACCCGGCGGCGCTCGATCGCCTGATGGCGATCCTTCGCGAAACTGGTCTTCCAGACTGACCACCGCCCCTATTCCGCGGCCTTCGTCTCGTCGCTTTGCGTTCGCTGAAGGGGCCGAAGCGAACAGGATTCCGTTCCCTCTGGGACCGTGCGCTGATCCGAAGAATACCCAATCTCATTTGGCCGGGTCCGAGAGAAAACTTCACCCAGCTTAGGTCGGTTTGTTGTGAAGGGGGCAGTGTCCATAATCTTTCGCACTTTTGTTTTTGGGTTGGTGGCTGATCTGGTCAGGCGGTCATCCTTTGCTGCTTGAGCAGGTCCATGTTCATGTAGCGCTTGAGGGACCATTTGGTGCCGGCGATGTGCCTCAACC
>JAVJNS010000022.1:0-49264 GCA_040217155.1 Kiloniellaceae bacterium | reverse complement strand
TGGGTACGCACTTCGCGCTCAAGCCCGAAGACCTCTCCGAGCCCGTCGACCTGGTGATCCACACCACCCTGCCGGAGGAAGATCCGGTCACCACCCAGCCGATGATCTATCGCCTGTCGCTGGAAAACGGCTCCGACGTCAGGCTGGAACCCGTCACCACGACCCTGGCACAGGCGAGGAATTGCTACTGAATCACCGCAGCGGGCTGAGGTTCTTCAAAAACATCTCGGCGCAGGCGGTCCAGGAGTATTTCAAGGCGTGTTCGCGGCAGACCGCGCGCGGCAGCTTGATGGCTTCGCCGACCGCGAGACCGAGATCTTCGTTCAAGGCCCCCACCCCGACACCATCGACGATGTCGAGCGGGCCCGGCACCGGGTAGGCGGCGACCGGCAAGCCGCTGGCCATGGCCTCCAGCATCACCAGGCCGAAGGTGTCGGTCTTGCTGGGAAACACGAAAACGTCGCCGGAGGCGTAGTGCGCGGCCAGTTCCTCGCCCTGCTTGGCGCCGGTGAAGACGACGCTCGGATAGGCCTTCTGCAGTTCCTCGCGCTGTGGGCCGTCGCCGACCACAACCTTGGAGCCGGCCAGCGGCAAGTCGAGGAAGGCCTTGATGTTCTTCTCCACTGCCACGCGACCGACATAGAGATGGATGGGCCGCGGCAGGTCCAGGCCCTGCAGGGCCGTGGGCGCGTCGGGGCGGAACAGCGCGGTGTCGACGCCACGGGTCCAGTCGACAAGGTTCTCGAAGCCCTCAGCCTCGAGTTCCCGCTTCATCGAGTTGGTCGCCACCATGATCGCCCTGGAGGGCCGGTGAAACCAGCGCATGAAGGCGTAGCCCCAGCTTACCGGCACCGGTATCCGTGCGCTGAGGTACTCGGGGAATCGCGTGTGGTAGGAGGTGGTGAAGGGCAGCCCCTGCTTCACGCAGGTGTTCCTCACCGCCAGGCCGATGGGCCCCTCGGTGGCAATGTGGATGGCGTCGGCCTCGGCCGCCGCAATGCGCTTGGCCATGCCGATGCCCGGCAGGACCGCCAGGGGGATCTCCGGATAGGACGGACAGGGAATGCTGCGGAAGCCGTCCGGACGGATCACCTCAAAGCTGTGGCCCTGGCACTCCAGTTCCTCGCGCACGCGGTTCAGGGTCCGCACCACGCCGTTGATCTGCGGGTACCAGGCGTCGCTCGCCAGCAGGATTTTCATGGTCTCGGTGTTCAGGCCGCTGCCGCCGCCGGCGCCAGCAGGGGAAAGGCGCGCAACTCCGCCCAGGGCAGGATTTCCAGCCGGCCGTCCATGTGCTCGACCAAGGCGGTGCAACTCTCCACCCAGTCCCCGTCGTTGATGTAGAGCACCCCGTCGATCATGCGCATCTCCGCCATGTGGATGTGACCGCAGACGACGCCGTCGACACCTTGACGCTTGGCCTCGTCGACCACCGCTGCCTCGAAGTTGCTGACAAACTGCACCGCGTTCTTCACCCGGTGCTTCAGGTAGGCCGAGAGCGACCAGTAGCCGAAGCCCAGCTTGCGGCGCAGGTAATTCAACCAGGTGTTAACATGCAGCATGGTGACGTAGGCCCAGTCGCCGAGCAGCGCCAGCCAGCGCGCGTACTTGACGACGCCGTCGAACTCGTCGCCGTGGAGCACAAGCAGCTTCTTGCCGTCGGCCGTCTCGTGGATCGCCTGCTTCTGCACCTCCACCCCGCCGAAGTGGCTGCCAAGGTAGTCGCGCAGGAACTCGTCGTGATTGCCGGGCACGTAAATCAGGCGCATGCCCTTGCGCACCTTGCGCAGCAGCTTCTGCACCACGTCGTTGTGCGCCTGCGACCAGTACCAGGTGCGCTTCAGGCGCCAGCCGTCGACGATATCGCCGACCAGGTACATAGTCTCGCAGTCGATGTGTTTGATGAAATCGAGCAGGTAGTCCGCCTTGCAACCGCGGGTGCCGAGGTGGATGTCGGAGATGAAGACCGTGCGGTAGCGCGTCGGTCGCGCCGCAGGTCTCGGGGGTGCCAGGCCATCCATGGTTCGACTCCGCAGACATCAAGAAGACCACCAGAAGAAGCGATCTTGCCGCGGCTTATAGCAATATGTTGTTGCAGTACAAGGGCACGCGCACCAAGTCGGCGCAAATATAACAGCAGCGTCATTGCACCGTCACAGAACCTACGTCTAAGTCCTCTTCTTGGTTAAGTAATGGGGGATAAATGACCTCGCCCTGCGGTAACCTGGATCGCGACTCACTTCGAGTCGCAAGCCGCAATGAAACTGTAGAATATCGGAGCCTGTACGCGACGGCCTCTGTTGGCTACAAGACGACATGCCCTTGCCCACGACGCACCGCCCGACAGACCCATGACCGCCGCCGCTTCGCCACGCTATGCCGTGTACTTCGCCCTGCCACGGGAGAACGGCCTATGGCGGCTGGCCCAGGCCTGGCTGGGGCGCGACTGCGAGACCGGCGAGTCCCTGGCGCAGCCGGTGCTTGACGGCTGGCCTGCCGACGTCGTCGCGGAAGTGACCGCCAGCCCGCGGCACTACGGCTTCCATGCCACCTTGAAGGCGCCGTTCCGCCTGGCGGAGGAAAAGACGCCGCAGGATCTGCGTGAAAACCTAATCGGCTTCGCCGGCAAGCGGCGGGCATTTTCGACATCGCCACTGAAGGTCTCGGCCATCGGCCCCTTTCTCGCCCTCACCCTCGCGGCACCCTCGCCCGAGATGACCGGCCTCGCCGATGCCGCGGTGACTGAGCTCGACCCGCTGCGCGCGCCCCTGGACGAGGGCGAGATCCAGCGCCGCCTCGGAGCGGGGTTGACCGCGCGCCAGGAAGAGCTGCTGCGGCGCTGGGGCTACCCTTACGTCGAAGAAGAGTTCCGCTTTCACATGACGCTGACCGGCCCCATCGCGGAACGAGATAAACGCCAGGCGCTGCACTCGGCGTTGCAAGATCTCTTCGAACCGCTGCTTGGCAATCCTGTCCCGGTCGGCGAGGTCTGTCTTTACAGTCAGGCAGCGAAGGAGACTCCTTTCACTCTGGCCGAGCGCTTCCGCTTTGCTGAGCGCGGCATCGGCAGTGAGGGCGAAGCGGCCGCAACGCAAGGACGGACGGCACGATGACGCTGACCGGCGGCAACTCGCAGCCGGCGGCCGGGCCGCCGGGCCATCTGGTGCTGGTCGTCGGGCCGAGCGGCGCCGGCAAGGACAGCCTGCTCGCCGGCGCCCGCGACGCCCTGCGCGACCAGCCGAGGTTCGTCTTTCCTCGGCGCATCGTCACCCGCCGGAGCGATCCGGCCAGCGAAGATCATGGCACCTTGAGCGAGGCGGACTTCTCCACCCAGCTGGCCGCCGGCGCGTTCTTCCTGCACTGGAATGCCCACGGCCTGCGCTACGCCCTGCCAGGGGCCGTCGCCGACAGCCTGGCGGCCGGGAGCACGGTGATCGCCAATGTGTCGCGCCAGGTGATCAATGAGGCGCGACGCCTTCATCCGGCCACCACCGTGGTTTTCGTCACGGCGCCGCAGGCGGTGCTGGAGCAGCGCCTGTTGGCGCGCGGCCGCGAGGACGCCGCCGCGGTCCGCCGCCGCCTCGCCCGCGGCGCCGCCCTGCCCGCCGGCCCGAAAGTGGTTACCATCGTCAACGACGGCCCCCTGGAAGGCGCCGTCGAAAGCTTCCTTGCGGTGCTGGAGACCCCTGCGGCGGCGTGAACCGGGCCGTCTTTGCTCATCCCTCTGAACCCGTCTTCCGTCGAGCCGCGTAACTGGAAGGAGGAACCGCGGGTGCTCCCATTGAGGTACTCCGCAAATGCCCTTGCCACAACCGCATTTATGGTTAAGGAAACGTTAGATGTTTGCCGCCGAGATTCGCGTCACCTCTCTCCGCCCCCGGTTTTCGCCATGGGGCCAGGGCACGCGCAGAAAAACCGAGCGAAACATGGACGACAAAGCGACAAATGACGACCCGCGAAGCCGGATCAGCCAAATTCTGGCCGAGATGCTGCCTTCTACGGTTGAGGAGATAGCGGCGGCGGTCGGTCTCGACGCCGTCACCGCTGCCGCTTGCCTGGACGACCTGGCCGGCCGCAATCGGGTGATGTTCAATCCGCTGACCAAACGCTTCAGTTTGCCGAGGGCCTGGCCGGGCCCCGGGATTGCGGCCTGATCCAAGTTTCTGCGCCCGCCGACTCATCGCGGGGCAAAGCGGCCGCAACAATTGAAACCCTGCAGCCCCCGGCAAGAAATCGCCCTGCAATCGTCCGCGCCTAGCGTGCTTGCTGGCGGCGTCGCGAGATAGCCGTCCACGATAGGTAGCGCCGCGTTAACCGGTTTTTTCCAACTCTCTGCTGTAATTGGCGCTGAGGAGCAGAACGAATGCTGTTCAGACCCCTGATTTGCGCCTTTCTGGCGCTGACCAGCGCCGCCACCGCGCCGGCCATGGCACAGAACGCCGGCTTGGCGTCGCGCGCTCATCCGCTGCCGGTGGCCACCGACTTCAACGTCATCACCGCGGTCGACGTGTCGGACTCCATCACCCGTCATGACGAATGGCTGCAGTACACCGGACTGTCCCGCGGCGTCGTCGATCCGCGTTTCCTCACCCGCATCGGCGAAGGACAGGAACGGCGCATCGGCTTCATGGCCTTCACCTGGTCGAGCGGCGGCAACGTGAAGATCATCGTGCCCTGGACGGTGATCGCGAGCCCGGCCGATGCCCAGCGTGTCGCGCGGCTCTTCGACACCGCGCCGCGAATCGATCGCTCGGGCTACGGCAGCTATCGCCCACTCAGCCTGAATCAGCCCAACAACGGCATGACCGACATCGCCGAAGCCTTGAATTCCGCGCTGCGCCTCAGCATGACAGCGCCCTTCCCGGCCCGCCGCTCGGTTGTCAACATCCTGTCGAACGGCGTCGACAACAACGGCCAAAACCCGAGCGCCGTGCGCGACCAGGCGATCCGCAGAGGCGTCACCATCAACGGTGTCGTCTTCGGCGGGCATCCGGATCTGCCCGGTTACTTTCGGCGCAACATCATCGGCGGCCCGGGCGCCTTCCTGATGGAAGTGGAACAGCCCGCCGACCTGCCCCGGGCGCTCGAGAAGAAGTTCTGGCAGGATCTCATCGCACAGCTTCCCGGCCCGGTAGCAGGCTGACGTCAGAAATCCACCAGCTACAGCGCCGCGATGCCGGCCGACTGCGCCGCCCAGCGCGCCGCGTCCCGGCGATAGCGGAGACTCAGCGGGCTGCTCGGTTTCACTTCGATGCGCTCGTTGGCCAGTTGGCGCAGCAGAGCGAAGTGGCCGTCCCGCTTGGCCGCCTCCAACAGCGTCAGATCGAAGACATCGCGCTGTGCGTGGCTGCCGCCGAAGCGGTTGAGGCGGCTGCGAAGCGGGCGCAGCAGGTTGATGCAGGTAGCATAGTCGCCGCGCCCAAAGGCCCTGAGCGCCGAGCAGAGCGGAAAGCCGACTTCCCAAGTCATCCTTGCATTGCCGCTGTTGCCGGCCATCGCCATTTGCTGGGCCGCCAGAAGTTCATCGGCTTCACGGTCGCACCCCTCGGCAACGAAGGCCATCATGGCATGGGCGTCGTTGAAGGCGTAGAAGCCGTCCGCCGCCAGAGGCGCCCAACTCCCGGCCAGTTCGCGCCAGCGCCCTGCGGTATCGATGCCCCGCAGGTGCAGCCGCCAAAGCAAGGCCGAAGCATCGACGAGATCCAGGATCACCTGCGAGCGCCCGCCCCGGATCGGCCCGTCATAAAGCGCCAGGACCTCGTCGGTCTGGTCCAGATCCAGGTGAAACAGAGCCAGGTGCCACCAGTTGTGGACGGCAAAGAAATTGTCCTCGGCCCAGAAGGCCTGGCGACCGGTCATCCAGTCGATACCTTCCTGCTGGCGGCCCTGCATCTCCAGGACATGCGCAACGGCATGCTGCGCCCAGGCATCGCGCGGATTGAGGTCGATCGCCCGCCGCCCGGTTTCCTCGGCCTTCTGATAGTCGCCGGTTTCCTCCAGGCCAAAGGCGTGCATGGCGAGCAGGGCATGATAGCCTGAATCGTCCGGCGACCACTCCGGCAGCACCCGCGCCACATGATCGCGCAGGTTCCGCGCGTCGCCGACATAGAAGTCCGAAAGATGCAAGACCTGCACCGCCAAGGCATCGCGCGGATAGTCGATCACCACATTCTCCAACGCGGCGATCGCACCCTGCCAACTGCCCTGCTGGAACTGCCGCAGCGCGGCCAGATGGCGCCGCTCGCGCGCATTCGTCTGCAGTTGAGCCGCCGCGTCGACCGAGTACTGAATTTCCGGCACCGCCGCCGCTTCGGTCGCCATCGCATGGAGATAGGCGCGGAAGCAGTGCGCCATGACGAACTCCGGGCTATCGGCAATGGCTTCGTCAATTGTCGCCAAGGGATCGCCGCTGTAGCACTGAAACTCCGCCAAAGCCTTCTCGTAGAGGGCGATAGCCGCCGGCGAGGCGCCGTTCACCGGTTCGCCCCGAGCATCGACTCGTGTCATCATTTCTGTCTCTTTCCCTAAAACGTGCGGCTGCAAGTGCCGGGTTACAGCACCGTTGCTCTCCTCTACTGCCTGAAAGCGCCGCTTCCTTGTGCGAATTGCCACAGCGATACAATTGAAACCAAAGCTCCTCGCCGCTGCGGGGGCAAAGAAGGCGCCGGCCGTCAGTCCCCGACCCCATTGAGCGCCCAGTCGTAAGCACTGCCGTCGATCTCGGCGACTTTCGCCAGGCGGCCCGCCAGAGGCGGCGCGGCATAGCGACGCAAGTGAGCCAACAGACCCGCGGTGTTGCCGCCGAAGTCCTCAAGATACCAGTCATAGATCTTCGAAACGATCACCCCTGTGGCCGCCGGCGTTACAGCCCGCGGGTGATTCACATAGGCCCTGGCCGCTGCCTCCAGCATGGCGTCGATCCCGGTGGAACGATAGGCGGCGGCGGCAAGGTTGGGGCAGCCCAGGGCGGCACAGTTGACCGCGTAGTGGATCCGCGGGTCACGCCAGATCGGCCGCAGGATACGGTGCTCGATGTCGTTGAGCGTGAGACTTTCGCCTTCGACCGTCACCAGGTCCGCATCCCAGGGGCCATTGCTGAACCAACCGGGTGAGATATCGATGTCGCGGATCGAGGCGACCGGATAGTGCGCGGCCACCACCCTCAGCGTCACTGCATTGTAAAGATTGATCCAATAGGCGAGCTGTTCACCGCGGTTGTAGCTACTGACTTCGATCGCCGACAGTTCGGCTATAGCGCCGTCCAGCGCCGCCGCCTCCTCGCCTGCAAGAGCGCCGTAGTCGACCCGGTTGATGCCGTCGGTGCCCGCCACCACCACCCGCCGCAGCAAGGCATCCCAGGGTGCGAAGGTGAGCCTTGCCGAACTGGCAGGATCATGGCGTTTCCAGCGCGGCCAGAGGTCGGCGGAGGGGGCGAAGATCCGCTCGACAGAGGTGAACCCGGCGAGCGGCAAAATCAGCAGGGCGAAGAGCACGAGGCGGCGCATGAGGCTTCCCGAAAGGTGAATAATCTACTCTTCTAGAGTGGTGTCGATCAGGCCGCGATAAACTCACAGCCCCGCGAGGCAGCCGTGAATCCGCATCAGAAGGCTGGCACGAGCCACCTCGGTTGTAATATATTCTAGTCAAATCAACGATTTCCGGACCAAAGTCATGACCGCCTCGCAACGCGCCATTCCTTGCATCATCATGCGCGGAGGCACCTCCAAGGGCCCCTATTTCATGGCCCGGGACCTGCCCGCCGATGCGGCGCGGCGCGACCGGGTGCTGCTGGCCGCCATGGGGTCGCCCGACGCCCGCCAGATCGACGGCCTGGGTGGCGCCACCACCTTGACCAGCAAGGTCGCCATCGTGAGCCCTTCGCAGCGCCCCGGCATCGACGTCGACTATCTTTTCGCCCAGGTCGAAGTCGAGGCGGCGCGCGTCGATACCACCCCGCCCTGCGGCAACATCATGGCCGGCGTCGGCCCCTTCGCCCTGGAGACGGGGATGGTCGAACCCCAAGGCGACGTCAGCCGGGTGCGGATTTATCACGTGAACATCGACGCCAAGATCGAGGCCGTGGTGCAGACTCCGGGCGGCGTCGTCAGCTACGAGGGCGGCACCGCCATCGACGGCGTGCCGGGCACCGCGGCGCCAGTGCGGTTGAACTTCATGGACGTCGCCGGTTCGACCTGCGGCACACTGCTGCCGACCGGCAACGCCATCGACGTGATCGACGGTATCGAGGTGACCTGCATGGACGCTGCCATGCCGGTTATGATTCTGGCGGCGCAGTCGATCGGCAAGACCGGCTACGAGAGCGCCGCCGAACTCGATGCCGACAAGGCGATGTTCGAGCGCCTGGAAAGGATCCGCCGCATCGCCGGCGAAAGGATGGGCCTCGGCGACGTTTCGCAGAAGGTGGTGCCCAAGATCATCCTGGTCGCCAAACCGCGTTCCGGCGGCACCATCACCTCACGCTATTTCGTGCCGCACAGGACCCACGCCGCCCATGCCGTGACCGGCGCCATCTGTCTGGCCTGCTGCTGCGTGCTGCAGGACGGCGTCGCCGCGCCCTTCGTCGACCTGCCCGCCGGGCCGCCCTACCCGATCCGCATCGAGCATCCTTCGGGCGGGCTCGAACTGCTGCTCGACGCCGACCCGGGCCGCGGCGGCATCGTCCTGCGTTCCGGCGGCACGCTGCGGACCGCCCGCAAGCTGATGCGCGGCGAGGTCTACGTGCCCGCTGGCCTGTGGCCGCAGGCGGCGGAATAGGCCGTTGATCTGAACCGCCAGCAAGGACAGGCCAACGTGCGAGGAGCCGTCCCCTCGGACTCACAGCGTCTGCCGCGCCTGGCTCTGCTGATTCTCATGCAGGGTGCCGTGGCCGCGGCCAGCCTTGTCGTCGAGATTGTCGCGGGACGCCTGCTGGCTCCCTACCTCGGCATGTCGCTCTATACCTGGACCGCGGTCATCGCCGTCGTCCTCGCCGGCTTCTCGGTCGGCCACTGGGCCGGCGGCTGGATTGCCGAGCGGCCGGCCGCGCGCGCCCTCACCGCGACCGCTTGGAGTATGGTCGGTGCCGCGGCCACTACCGCGGCGGCTGTATTCGTGCTGCGCTGGAGCGCCGGTTTTCTGCTTCCCGCCATCGCGGATCCCCTGACTGCCATCACCCTGCTGACCGCCCTGGTGTTCTTTTTGCCCTCGTTCTTTGCCGGGATCCCGGCCCCGGTGCTGGCCAAGGTCGCCGTCGCCGTCCGACCGCAGCAGGCCGGACGGGCCTTGGGCGCCATCTTCGCCGCCGGCGCCCTGGGCGCCATCGCCGGAACCCTGCTCGCCGGCTTCCTCTTCATTTCCTGGCTCGGCTCCACCGGGACCTTGGCAACGGTGACTCTCGTCTATCTCGGCCTGGCCGTGCTGGCTTTTATCGCCGCCGGGAGCGCCCGAAGACCAGGCAGCGTCATTACCGCCGGCCTTGGACTGCTGATTCCGGCCACCCTCGCCGGCTTCGGTCTGGCGCGACCCGACCCCTGCACCGAGGAAAGCGACTACTTCTGCATTCGCGTGCTCGACGTTTCCGCCGACGCCGGTGAGACGGCCCGGCTCATGGTGCTCGACCACCTGGGTCACGGCATCGTGGTGAAGGACTCGCCCCAGCGCATGCTTACGCCGCATGCCTCGATCCTCGACAGCCTGGCGCGGGCTCGCATGGCCGGACGGGATTTCGACGCCTTTTTCATCGGCGGCGGATCCTATTCCATTCCGCGGGCCTGGGCAGCCAGCCTGAGCGGTCGGTCAAGGGTGACCGTCGCGGAGATCGATCCCGCCGTCACCGCCGCAGCGGTTCGCGACTTCTGGTTCGACCCCACCACCGCGCAGATCATCCACGACGACGCCCGCCGGGTGCTGCGACTTGATCCGAAGCCCTACGATGTCATTGTCGGCGACGCCTTCACCGACATCGCGGTGCCGGCGCACCTGGTCACTCGCGAGTTCTTCGAACTGGTCGCGGACCGCCTGACGCCAGACGGCGTCTACTTGATGAACGTCATCGATTTCGCCGGCCGTCTGGATGCTCTTGCCGCCGTCGTCGAGACCCTGCGCCAGGTCTTCCCGACTGTGGAGGTTTGGGCCGAACTAGCAAGGCCGGAGCCCGATGCGCGCCTCGTCTTCATCGTGCTGGCGACGCAAAGCCCGAGCGCCTTCGCCCAACTCCTCAGCCCGGCACCGGACCGGCTCAGGTCGGGACGGTTGTCGGCCGCGGCGGTCGACGCCCTCATTGTCCGGCGCCAGCCGCCGATCCTGACCGACGACTATGCCCCCATCGAGCGGCTGCTCGGCCGACTGGATTGAAAACGGCGCAGGCTTAGGGCTCGATGACGTTCTGGGGCGCACCGGCGAGGAAGGCGGCGATGTTCTCCGCGGTCACGCGGTACATGGTCCGGTAGTTCTCCCGCGTCACATAGCCGACGTGCGGCGTCGCAACGACATTGGCGAGACGGCGCAGTTCATGGTCTGCTGGAAGCGGTTCCCGGTCGAAGACATCGAGGGCCGCGCCGCCGATGCGCCCCTCCTTGAGGGCCGCGATCAGCGCCGTTTCATCGATGATCGGCCCGCGCGCGGTGTTGACGATCCAGGCATCCGGTTTCATGAGACCGAGCATCTCGGCGCTCACCAGGCCGCGCGAGCGATCGCTGAGACGCAGGTGGAGGGTCACGAAGTCGGCCTCACGGAACAGGGCCTCCTTGCTGACCGCCTCGGCACCGCACTCGGCCGCGCGCTCCGGCGTCAGGTTCTGGCTCCAGCCAAGGACCCGCATGCCGAAGGCGCGGCCGTAGCCGGCGACCAGGCCGCCGAGGCGGCCAAGGCCGATCACCCCCAGGGTCGTGCCCTTGAGATCGCGGCCAAGGCTGACCTGCCAGCCGCCGTCGCGCAAAGCGCGGGTTTCGACATCAAGGTGCCGCGCGGCGGCCATGACCAGCGCCCAGGCCAGTTCCGCCGCCGCATGGGCCGACGACGGCGTGCCGCAGACGGTGACGCCCCGCGCCTGGGCGGCGGCCACGTCGACGGAGGCGTTGCGGTGTCCGGTGGTGGCCAGCAGCTTCAATGACGGCAGGCGCTCCAGCAGGGCTCCGGGGAAGGGCGTGCGCTCGCGCATGATGCCAATGATCTCAAAGGGCGCCAAGCGTTCGACCAGGGTCTCGAGATCGGTGATGGTGTCGCGAAAGACCGTGATGTCAGCCTTGCCTTGCAGTGCCGACCAGTCGGCGCAATCCAGCGCCACTCCCTGATAGTCGTCCAAGAGCGCAATCTTCATTCCCTACTCCCCATCACTGGTCGTTCATGTCTTTGCGCCGGTACTCCGGACAAACGGTATCGCCCCGCCGGACCGGCGCCGCGCAGCATATCGACTGACCTTAAGAAGGTCACCTGGCAGCAGGTCACCTGGATCTCCGAGAGGCCACGGATACACGACCTTGGCATGTACCTCCTTGGATGACTCTCCCCAACCTCCGGAATAGGTAGGCCATTGGTTTAGGCGTTAGGTCTTTTGCGCTGGCCCCCAACAAATCATAGCGCTTATGCATCGTCGCCCGGACGGCCTACCCCGGCTAAGATTCGGCAATAGGTAAGCAGAAACAAGCCAGCACAGGGAATATGTTCGGCGCCCAAAGACAGATAGTCGAACAGGTAGGATTTGGGGGAGAAGGATGTTGCCTGAGGGCCTCGAAGGAGCGAATCCAGGCAAACGCCCGATAACGCGGCAGGAGATCATGGCGCTCGATCACGCGGCGCTTGCCGATCTCCTGGTCAAGCTCTGCCGGACGGATTCCAGGCTCACAGGTCTGCTCAGCAGCCTTCCCTCACATAACCTGACACCCAGCGCGGCAGCGCGGCCCTTCGCAGAGCCTTTCATGGTCGGTGAGAGTGCCGCCATGAAAGCCGTCTTCGATGCCATCAGGAGATTCTCCCGCAGCGACGCCCCGGTGCTGATCCAGGGTGAAAGTGGCACCGGCAAGGAACTCGCCGCCCAGGCAATTCACGAGCGCTCGGCCTTCGCCGCCGGCCCATTCGTGGCAATCAACTGTGGCGGCCTTCCCGCCGCTCTCGTCGCCTCGGAGCTTTTCGGGCATGAGAAGGGCGCCTTCACCGGCGCATATCAACGCAAGATCGGCAAGCTGGAAGCAGCAGGGGGCGGTACCCTCATCCTGGACGAAGTCGGCGATATGCCGCTCGAGTTGCAGCCTCATCTGCTCCGTTTCCTGCAGGAAACGACCATCGAGCGCGTCGGCGGCAACAAACAGATCCGCCTCCACCTACGGGTCATCGCCGCCACCAACCGCAACCTCGAAAAGCAGATCCGCAACGGCAGCTTTCGCGAGGATCTCTTCCACCGGCTTAATTGCCTGACACTCGAACTGCCGCCGCTCCGCCAACGTGGTGAGGACATCGCACTGCTGGCCGGTTTCTTCGTGCGGCGGTTCGCCGCCGAAATGAATCAAGGTGAACGGCGTCTCAGCGACCCGGCCCTCACCGCCATGCGCCACTACGCCTGGCCGGGCAACGTGCGCGAGCTGATCAGCAAGATCCGGCGCGCCGTGGTCATGTCCGACAACCGCCTGATGACGGCCAGCGATCTTGGCCTGGAGAGGCCGCCGATCCGCGATGGGTGCCGGCAAGGCGATCCGCCCGGCAACGTGGCGGCCCCGTTTCCCGAGCTTCGCTCTGCCTTGGAAAACAGCACGGCCACCTTGGAGGTGGCGAAGGCCAAGGTCGAAGAGCAACTGGTGCGCGACTGCCTGGTCCGGCACGCGCAGAACGTCACCTCCACCGCCCGCGATCTCGGGATATCGCGCGTGACGCTTTATCGGCTCATCGAGAAGTATCAGATCCGGGAAAAAACAACCCGGAGGATGAACTAGATGGAATCCGCGATCTGCAACACCGGGAACGCCGCCGCATTGGCGCAACCGGGTTCACCTCGCCGACCGCTGTCACGGCTAAGAGGAGGCGAGGAAGCGCAATGTCCAATCTGAACCGCCGGCAACGCTCCTGCCTGCGCTCGACGACTTTCCTCGGCGCCGTGCTGCTCGGCAGCACCGCCTTCGCGCAGACAGTCCCTCCAAAGCCGCCGGTGATCTATACCGTAGGCCAGCTCTACGACCTCATTGAGGCGCAACGGCGGCAGTTGGAAGCGCAGCAGTATCGCATAGACCAGCTCGAGTACGCCATCCGCGGCATCGCCGGCGCCGGCCCACTACCCAATGCCAACCAGGGCTATCGATCACAATCGCCAAATGCCGCGCGGAGGATGCCGCAGGCCACTTACGTCGCACAGACCGGAGCGGGTCAACAGGCTTCGAGCCACGGCGATTCGGACCAGCCGGTCGGCGAAGCCGACCCCGACGAGCAGCGCCGGCGGATCGACGTCTCCGGCGTGCAGGATATCGGCGGCGTTCTCACGCGCAAGAACCACCTGATCTTCGAACCCTCCATCGAATACGAGAACACCAGCAGCACCCGCTTCTTCTTCGACGGTGTCGAGATTATCGAAACCGTCCTGGTGGGCGACATCGAAGTCTCCGACGCCGACCGCGAGACAATTACCGCGGCCAGCACGGTGCGCTACGGCATCACCGACCGCTCGGAGGTCGAGGTCAGAGTGCCTTTCGTCTATCGCAGGGACGAAGTCACCAGAGAAGTCGTCGGTGGCGCCGGCAGTTCAAGTTCCAGCGGCCTGGATGCCGCTAACATCGGCGATGTCGAAGCTACCTTGCGTTATCAAATCAACGACGGACGTGACGATTGGCCGATCTTCGTCGCCAATGCGCGGGTCAAATCCCCTACCGGCCGAGGCCCTTTTGACGTCGACCGCGACGCTGCGGGTCTCGAAACGGAGCTATCGACCGGCTCCGGCTTCTGGGCCGTACAGCCCAGCGTATCGCTCATCTACCCCAGCGACCCCGTCGTA
Organism: Kiloniellaceae bacterium; assembly: GCA_040217155.1. GTDB lineage: Bacteria > Pseudomonadota > Alphaproteobacteria > Kiloniellales > Kiloniellaceae > Pelagibius. The sequence continues at coordinate 35,292 of JAVJNS010000022.1, read as the reverse complement.
TTCTTTGGCAACGTCAGCTATACGCACAGCTTTGGCCACGATGTCGACGAGACCGTTGGCGACTCGACCGTCGGGAAAGTCCAGCCAGGCGATGTGGTCGGTTTTGGCTTTGGTATGGGCTTCGCTCTGAACGAGAAGGCTTCCTTCAGCGTCGGCTACGCCCACGATTTCGTTTTTGAAACGGAACAGGAGATCGACGGCGTCGATGTGAAGTCAGAAGACTTCTCGGTTGGCCGGCTCAGCCTCGGATTCTCCTACGCCCTTACCGACGACATAAACATCAATCTCAATACCCAGATCGGCGTAACTGACGACGCGCCGGACGTGGTCTTGACCCTACGGACGCCATTAACGTTCAATCTCAACTGACTGCCTGAAATCACTGGACGAAGCAAAGACACTTCCCCCTCAAGTACCGCGCCACGGAGAGTGATCCTCGACTGATGCTGAAGAGCACTCTACTTGAGCGCCCGAATGATCGACTGCTGCACCTCCAACGGCATGCGTCGTCCATTACCGAGCGCCCGTCCGCCCTGGTGAACGCGCCCAAGGCCGATGATGTCGATCGACAGGGTCGAGATGTTTTCGATCTGGACACCATCTTGGGAATTGATGATCGTGGCCCCAATTCCGTTGGGCCCGACGGCATGGATAATATCGGTGACGCCGCTCCCTCCCGAAACAGATACGGTGTTGAGGGCTGGAGTGGGTCCGTTGCCGCTGATGAAATCACCCAGAGTGAGCGCCGAGGTCAGTTGAGGCGTGCCGTTCACGATTGTGCTGAACTCGAAGCCGAAGTCTAGACGCAGACCGCCGACGGCGATGTAGCCGCCGCGCTGCTCCTCGAGCACTTCACTTGCCACCAGCTCATGTTGAGGGATCTCTTGGCCGGCTGCCATCGCCACCAAGACGTTGCGCCCGGTTTCGCAGCGCTGAGTCTGGGTGTCGAGGGCATCCTGCGGATAGCAAGGCTGATAGCCGCGCGCGGCCTTGTAGCTCGGGCCCGAAGAGGAACAAGCCGCCACCGCAAGAGTCAGCATTACTACAAGAATACTGTTTTTCAGCTCGTTCCCGTGGCGGCTCGGGGCGAAAGAAATGATTGCCGATGCTATGGGTATGGACATTGCGTCACTCCCTTAGCGAGTGCCTGATCCAGGCAGATAGATGGTGATATTGGCAAGGGAATTGTTGCTGACAGCATTCCTGAAAGGCGCTTCGGGGTGCGCGCCCCACTCCTCCGCCACGTTGAAATTCATCTTTGCGACGGCGACCTTGGTGCGCACAACGAAAATAATGTCGTTCTCGAGCACCTTGTCGAAGTCAGCGCGCTTGTAGCGTTGTATGCCGCGCGAGGGATCGCCAACCAAGACGTCTTCCGATGTGACGCCCTTGATGACGACGAAATGCTTATAACCCCGAATGTTGAGCAGAACGATGGCCGGCACGCCAACCTCTACCAACTTGTCCAGGGACACACGGAAGCCATCGGCGGTGTAGCCGCGCGCGTCGAGGAAGTTCTTCATGTCGAGGAGCGAAAAGCCCTGCGCCATAATCTTTTCACGATCACCCACCGCGAACATGGCATCAAAGACTTCCGCCTCGGTCGTCGGACGCTCATAGTGATACGTCAACAGGGTGGCGACCGCGGCAGAACCGCAGGAAAAGTCACGCTCCTGACGCACTACCGAGGCCCATTTGCGTTCCTTGAAGCTCTTGACCTTGAGATTGAACGCCATGCCGCCGGCCGAGACGATGCGGGCTTCGGCCGCCTGTGCCGATGGCGATGCCATTAGGAGGACGGCCAAGAGCAGGCCTCCGGCCAGCACGGCCGAAAACTTCGAGAGCAGCGTCAGAACAAAAGACATGATCCCGTTCATCACGGCGTAACGACGCTGTCTACGATCGTCACCGCGATAACCGTCTGGGTTTGAAAGACCGAGTTGTTGCCGGAGTTGATCACGTTCGTCGACATGACCTGCCCCGCGAAGGTGCTGGTGCCCAGATTCACGGTGCCAGGAGCTCCTGCCTGAGGCACCCCCTCGTAGGTGACGACCTGATACTGCAGCCCGGCCGCGGCCGCCAGCATCGACTCATCGAGTTCGAGGCCCTCACCGCGTTCTTCGGCGAGAACCTGGTTGGCCACGCTGTCCCAGTCGGAGAAATTGTCCTCGGCCGAAGCCGGCGTGGCGCCGACGAAGCCAAAGCAGACCGCGGTGGCAAGTAAGGCCGGAAAACTAAAGACTTGTTTTGTAGTTTTCATGGCAACGCCTCCCGAGCATTGCAATTGCACCGATGCTTGCTGAAGCGGGGGACCGGCGTGGCCGAAGCCCCGCCGGTCCCTCAGTATCCCGCGAACGCGCGGAATTCGGGTTTTCTCAGGGAGCAGCCGCCGCCCCGCTGAACGCGATAGCAACCGTATTCGCACCCTGCTGCACCGAGTTGATGCCGGAATTGATGTTGTTCTGGTTCATCACCTGGTTCTGGAAGGTGTTGCTGCCGAAGTTGTTGTTCAGCGCGTATTCGGCACCACCGCCGACGCCGGCATTGCTGTCACCCGACACCGTCGCGGTGTTGGTCACCGTCTGGCTGAGAGTGGCAATGCTGACAGCATTGTTAACGTCTAAGCCACCCGGACCGCCCAGGTCGATCGCCATCGCCACCGTGTTCGCGCCCTGCTGGGCGGAGTTGATGCCGGAGTTGATGTTGTTCTGGTTGATCACCTGTTCCTGGAAGGTGTAGTCGCCGAAGGCGTTACTTAGCGGATCCTGGTCGTCGTCGGGACCTTCGGGATTGCCGCCTACTCCGCCGGAGTCCTCACCGGTCGCGGAAGCGAGGTTCTTCAGCGGCACCTGGCCGGTCCCCTGCCGCAGATCCGAGGTCGATGTGGAGGTGTTCTTGTCGGTCGTGCTGCCCTCGTCCGCCACCGCGATGGCCGCCGTATTGGCGCCCTGCTGGGCGGAGTTGATACCGGAATTGATGTTGTTCTGGTTGATCACCTGATTCTGGAAAGTGTACTCGCCGAATTTATTGTTCAGGTTATCTTCCGCTGGGCTGCCGCCGACGCCGTGGCCGGCAACGACATCGTCGTCGTCCTTATCTCCTTCGCTGGAGTCTGTGGCCTTGTTCTCGCCGTTCTGGCGGCCCTTGCTTGATGCCGTCGCCGTGTTCAGATCGGTGGTGCTATCGGATGCATCAATCGCCATTGCGGTCGTGTTCATGCCTTGCTGACCGTTGTTGATGCCGGCGTTGATGTTGTTCTGATTGATCACCTGGTCTTGGAAGGTGTTGTCCCCGAAGTTGTTGTAAAGGGTGTCCTCATTGTCGCCGTCGCCGTCGAAGCCGCCGACGCCGTCGTTGTCTTCACCCGAGACCTCGGCCTTGTTGGTGAACTTCTGGGTCTCGTCGGCCGTGGCCGTGGCGATGTTGATATCGCGGGTGTTGCTTCCCTCGTCGATATCCACAGCGATTGCGGCGGTGTTGCCGCTTTGTTGAGCCGAGTTGATGCCGGAGTTGATGTTATTCTGGTTCAGCACCTGGCCACGGAAGGTATCGTCCCCGAACTCGTTGGACAGGGAGTCCTCAGCATCGCCGCCGATGCCGCCGTCGTTCGCATTGTCATCACCATTGCCGTCGTCGGTGACCTTGGCCGTATTGGTAACGGTCTGGTTCTTCATCGTCGTGGCCGTCGCCTTGTTCGTCTCATAGTCCTCGGGATCGCCGCCATTGCCGCCGAGCGCCGTCGGGTTCAGGTCGAAGGCATCAAGGACCAAGGCGGTCGCGGCGTCCATCGCTGCCTGGGTCTCGCTGTCGATTTCGACTACGCCAAAGCTCACCGTATTGAGGGGATTTGGCGTGCCATTGTGGGAGCTGTCTTGAGCGCTCGCCGCGATGGCCACGGTGTTGGCGCCCTGCTGGGCGGAGTTGATGCCGGAGTTGATGTTGTTCTGGTTGATTGCCTGGTTCTCGAAGGTCTGATTGCCGAAGTCGTTGACGAAGGAATGATCCGCTTCGCCACCGATCCCGTCATCGTCGTCACCCTCTTCGCCGACCTTGGCCTCGTTGATGACCGTCTGGGTCTGCTTGTTCTCGGCCTTGGCCTCGTTCAATGCGTTGTTTCCACTCGCACCGTCGAGATCCACCGCCAAGGCTGCGGCATTGGCGCCCTGCTGGGCCGAGTTGATTCCGGAGTTGATGTTGTTCTGATTGATCGCCTGGTTGTCAAAGGTATCGCTGCCGAAATTGTTGTTCAGTGAGTGTTCAGGATCGCCGGCGATGCCGTCGCTCTCATCGTCGTCGTCTTCAGTATCGACCTTGGCCGTGTTGGTGGCCGTCTGGGTTTCGGTATTCTTGGCGGTCGCCAGATTCTTTTCGATCGCATTGCTACCGCCACCGACGCCGTCGCCGTCCACGGCGATCGCTGCTGCATTGCCGCCCTGCTGCGCCGAGTTGATGCCGGAATTTATGTTGTTCTGGTTCATCACCCCGTTTTCAAAAGTGGTGTCGCCGAAGTTGTTGTTCAGCGCATTGTCGGGGCTGCCGGCGATGCCGTCGTTGGCGTTTTCGTCATCCTGATTGCTGGCCGAATTGGTGACCGTCTGGTTCAGGGTGTTTGTCGCGCTGGAGCTGTTCAGGTCGGCGCTTTGCGCGAAGGCCGTCCCGCTCAGTCCGGCGACCAATGCGAAGACGGAGGCCCCCGCGATGAGTGACTTTCTCATGACTTTCTCCTCATGATGCCATTTTCCGGTTCCTTGCCCCTCCCTGGGGGCGCCGTTTCCCGGAAGCCTCCCGGCGCCGGCCGCCCTTACCCCTCGAAGGGGGCCGGCCGTCCGTGGGACCTTCCGAAGCGAGGCGCGCGAAGCACACCTTCAGACTCGATAGAAGCAAACCCCATGCCATAACAACGACACGGTCTTTCTCTATTGTTCTCAACGCCTTGGATGGAGATGCGATTTTGGAGTAGTGTCTGCCGGATTACGTTGCCGGGCGCGCTGCTTTACACTCTGTCCGCAGACGTTACAGACACTGTCTTCGCGGCGCGCATTCTCGCTCGTGCAACGTCGCAGAAGCATTACAGTGTTCAGGAATCCAACGGCAGCGGCGCACGCATTTCAGGGCGAAGGCGGCACTGCTCAGCGTCCGTTTGACGTGGCGTTGATGGTGCTCATGCCCTGGCCGACAGGGAGCGGCTGCGGCTGCGGTCCATTCGGACGGCCCTGCTTTAGCTCATCCCAGAGAATGACTCCGAGTTCGTTGCCGCGCCCCTGGAGACTCAGCGCGCGGTCGTCCAGTCCCCGCGCGTTCTCGGCCTCGAGTGCCGTAAGGCTCAACGCCGGCATCTCCGACAACAGCAGAGACTCTTCTGCCGCCACTGATCCGGCCATGGCCTCGCCGGCCGGCAGCGGCGCCACAGTCGCCATGACGGCCGACAGGATTGCCGCCAACGGGATCGTTGCCCATCTGGTCATCTGATTCCTCGCAGAATACGCGTGAGCTGTTGCCGCCGCCGCGGGGGCCGCGAACCTTCGCAAGGAACATCAAAGCAAGCGTCATGCCATCGCAGTCTCCGAGGAAAGATAAGTCTGCGAGGAAAGATAAGTCTGCGAGAACAGATCGGTCAGCTTGGAAAGTCGAAGACCTTGAATTTTCCGTGGACCCGGGGACGCGGCGAGCGCGCCTCACCGGAGGCGCGGGCAGATTCTTCAGCGCTTCGCGCCGTGCCGCCGGCGCTCTTCGCCTTGGCGCAGGGGCCTTGATCCTTGGCGAGCACCTGGGCGGCATAGAGCGCCGCCTGTGTGCGGTTCTGCACCCCCAACTTGCGAAACACCGTACGCAGTTGAGCCTTCACCGTACCCTCGGCGATCCCCAACTCCCTGGCAATCATCTTGTTCGGCATCCCGTTGGCCAGGCGCTTGAATATCATCATCTGGCGGCTGCTGAGAAGCTGCGGATCCAGTGCGGGGGGCGCTTCCTCGGCGTCGCCCTGCTCCAATGACGGGTCTTGTGACCGGTCTACGGCTTCGGCCGTTTTCTCCGGCGTCGCCATGAGGACCGCCGCGGGCGCGTAGATCCCCCCGGCGAGGACTAGGTCCAGCGCGCGACTCAAAACCGCCAGGCTGTCGCTTTTTGGGATATACCCCTTGGCGCCCTGCTGAATCGAGCGACGGGCGTCCGCGGGTTCTTCCGATGCCGAGATCATCACCAAAGGCGTATCCGGCCGCAGGCCGGCGAGATAGCCGACGCCGTCAGCCGGATCCATGCCCGGCATCCTCAAGTCGCAGAGAATCAAATCGAGATGCCCGGCCGGCTCAAGCACGGCAATCCACTCGGAAAAGTTCGCTGCTTCAAGTATCTCGGTGTCGCTGCCGAAAGCTTCAGCCAAGGCGCTGTGCAAACCGGCACGAAACAAGGCATGATCATCTGCCAGGACGATTTTCATTGGTCACCCCTCCCCGAACGACCTTGTGCGTCGATGCTACAGGAGCGGCATTACATTGGCATGACGGCCGGAAAATCGAACGTCGCGGCATACCTCGCATGCCGCCGCGCGCCTTCTCAGTATTCGTCAACACGTTGTCTGCCAATTCGCCTTCCCCGAAAGGCTGGCGGTCAAACCACTATACATCAACTACACAAAAAAATTACTCGAATGCGGCTCCGGCAGTCTCACGTGCATTAAGCCGTGCTCTTGAGGCGAACCCTGATGCCGAACTCCAAAACCACATCCCAACTCGCAATCCAAACCTGCTAATCGATTTATGAACACGGACTACAGAGCATGATTTTGACACTCTAATGACTTACGTTAGCGCGTACGTTGAAGCGAGTACAGCAACTTTTACGCGCATTTTTGAATCTCGCGAAAGCGTGAAGGAGAGATTTCCGGCGCGGTGCCGCAGGGTGTCCATGGGGCGGGGAGCCTGACTTCTGCGCTAGCTCAATAATCGGCGGAAGGCCGCTGCGGCTTCCGCCAGAATCTCGGCGACAGCCCGCGGTTCAGGTTGCAAACCCGCCAGGCGTGCTTCGTAGAACCGCGCCAGATCGGTCGCCCGCGGCACGCCATAAGGCTGGCCACAGCCTTTGATATCGTGCAACTGCGCCTGCAGGACAATCAGAACTTCATGCGCGGAAATTTCAGCGCGCTCCAGGCGGCCGGCGAGCCGCTCAATATCAGCCAGCCTCGTCGCCAGATCCGTCAGGAACACCCGGCGCATCGCAGCCGCCTTGACTGCCGACCCATCGCTCAAAGGCTCTCGCCTCCCCTGCGCACCCGTCATGGCAATCTCGCCGCCATACCTGCACGGCAAACCAAAGACGGCGCCCGCGCCGCGTTCCGGCGGCGCGTCCTACTGCTCGCCGTTGCGGTTCCTGAACAGCATCAGATAGAAATCGTAGACGGCCATGAGGCAGACGACGCCGATCACGATAATCAGATCGACGTCGGGGACAAAACCAATGAGAATCGCCATGAATCCGATCAACACGGCGATGGCGGTCACGCCGATTATCCTATCCAGCAAGCCTCAACCCTCCCCTTCGCATCACGTTCGATTACTCCGCCTGCGACAGAACATCGACCAGCCAGCGCGCGGTGCGCAACAAACGCCCGTCATCCCCGCGGCGGCCGACCAGTTGCACGCCCACGGGCAGACCATTCTCCGCCTGCAACAAGGGTAGCGTAACGGCGGGGGTTCCGCAAAAGGTCCAGATCCCGTTGAACGCGGCGCTGCCGGTGGACTCCAGACCTTCCGGAGCCGCGCCCGCCGCCGCCGGCGTGACGATCGCATCGTAGCGGTCGAAAACCGCCTCCAGCGAGTCGTTCAGCAGCTTCGGCAGGTCGCGGGCCGAGAGGTAATCGCGGGCCATGGCGCGGCGGCCGTTGTCTATGGCCTTTTGCATCTCGGCGGAAAGCCGCTCCCGCCCGCGCTCCTCGTAGTGGTGGTAGGACTTTGCCAGCTCCGCCAGTTGCACCAGTTCGCAAAGCCGCAGGGCTTCGGTGAAGAGCCCGGGCAGTTCGATCTCGTCGCAATCGGCGCCGAGCGCCTCCACAAGCTCCGAGAAGCCGTCATGGACGTCGGACGTGGCGCTCTCCCAGGCCGGCTGGCGGACAAAGGCCAGTGCCGGCTTCACCGGCGGCTTGACGCCGGCGATTTCGGCCAGGCGCGGCGCCGGCATGAGGCTTGTCGCCGGGTCGCCCGGATCATGCCCGAACAGGCTGTCGGCGAGGAGCGCGGCGGCGCTGGCACTGCGGGCAAATACGCCGATGGTATCCAGCGAGGGCGCCTGCGACAGCACGCCGCTGCGCGGGATGGCGCCGAACGTCGGCTTGTAGCCGACAACGCCGCAGAACGACGCCGGGCGGATCACCGAGCCGAGGGTCTGGGTGCCCAGGGCCAGCGGCACCATGCCCGCGGCCACCGCCGCCGCCGAGCCCGACGACGAGCCGCCGGGCGTATGCGCCGGGTTGTGCGGATTGCGGGTCTTGCCGGGGCCCCGCAGAGCCAACTCGGTGGTCACCGTCTTGCCCATGATCACCGCGCCGGCCCGCTTCAGTTGCCTGACCACGAAAGCATCGTCGCCGGGCTTGCGGCCGGCATCCAACACGGTGCCGTTCTCGGTCGGAATACCGGCGGTATCGATGATGTCCTTCAGGCCCACCGGCAGGCCGTGCAGCGGACCGATGGCCCGGCCGGCGGAGCGGAACTCGTCCAGCGCTTTGGCCTGCTTCAGGACATGGTCGCCGTCGAGCCAGGCCCAGGCGCCGACCTCGGGCTCGCGCTTTTCGATGACTTCCAGATAGGCCTCGGCCAGTTCGACCGCCCGCAGCGCTCCACTGGCGAGGCGGTCGCGCTGCTCGCGGGTGTCGAGCTGCAGAAAATCCCTCAGCGGCGGCATCTCAGCGCCCGTAAATCAGACCCGGAAGCCAGAAGGCGATCTCCGGCTGGACGTAGAGCACGATCATGGCGACGAAGACTAGCAACAGGAAGGGGAAACACCCCTTGAATATCTGCACCAACTGCACGTGGGGCGGCGCTATGCCCTTCAGGTAGTAGGCCGACATCGCCATGGGGGGCGTCAGGAAGGAGGTCTGCAGGTTCAACGCCACCAGAATACCGAAGAACAGCGGATCGATGCCGAAATGCGGCAGCAACGGCAAGAAGATCGGCACGAAGATGATGATGATCTCCGACCACTCCAGCGGCCAGCCGAGCAGGAATATGATCAACTGGGCCAGCAGCAGGAACTGGAGCGGCGTGAGGTTCAGCCCGGTGACGAACTCGTTGATGACCTGCTCGCCGCCGAGATAGGAGAACACCGACGAGAAGGTCCAGGAACCGACGAACAGCCAGCACACCATGGCGGTCGTGCGAACGGTCAGGTAGACCGACTCGCGCAGCCGGCTCCAGGTCAGCGCCCGGTAAGCGACCGCCAGGACCAGGCCGCCCAGGGCGCCGATGGAAGCTGCCTCGGTCGGCGTCGCCAGGCCGAAAAGGATGGCCCCCAGCACCGACAGAATGAGGAAGGCGAGCGGGAAGAACGACGTCATGATCAGCAGGATCAGGCGGCCCATCGAGATGTCCGGCACTTCCTCCGGCCTTGGCTTGGGCGCGACGCTCGGCTGGATAATGGCACGGCCGATGACATAGACGAGATAGAGTCCGGACAGCAGCAGGCCCGGCAGAAGCGCTCCGGCGTAGAGCTGCACGATCGAAACGCCCGAGGAGGCCGCATAGACGATCAGCATGATCGACGGCGGAATCAGGATTCCCAGGGTGCCGCCGGCGCAGATGATGCCCGAAGCGAAGCTGCTGTCGTAGCGCGCGTTCAGCATGGCCGGAAGGGCCAGAAGGCCCATCAGCGTGACGACCGCGCCGACGATGCCCGTCGCCGTGGCGAACAGCGTACAGGTGATCAGCGCCGCCACGGCCATGGAGCCGGGAACGCGCCGCGCCGCGATGTTCAGTGTGGTGAACAGCCGCGAGACGATGTTGGCGCGCTCGACCACGTAGCCCATGAAGAGAAACAGGGGCACCGCGGTCAGCACCTCGTTGGTCATCACCGAATAAGTCTGGTTGATGAAGAGGTCGAATATGTTGTTGCGGAAGAACCCGTCGATCCAAAGTTCCACCTGGGTAAAGGAATCGGCGCCGCTCTCCACCGCCCTGTTGTAGGCGCGCCACATGCGCGAAGCGTCGAAATAGGCGTAGTAGCCGAAAGTGATGCCCATGGCCATCAGCGTGAAGGCGATCGGGAACCCGAGGAAGATGATGATGATGAAGATGCCCAGCATGAAGAGGGCAATTTGCGGATCGCTCATGATCGCTTGTCACCCCCGCCGGTTCCGGAGTCCAAAGGCTTCACGTAGTCGATCGCCTCGGAACCGTGGTCGAGGACATCGTGCGCCGCCTTGTCCATCAGCATGACTTCCGTTTCCTCGATGTCGTCGGCGGCCCGCATCCATTCGTTGGTGCGGATACACAGAAGGCAGCGCATGACCTGCGCGATGCCCTGGATCAGCAGCAGCACACCGGCGGCCACGATAACCGCCTTCAACTGAAAGACGGGAACGCCGGCCGGGCTGTTGACGCTGACCTCCAGATACCCCCAGGACCGCGCCGCATACTTCCAGCCGGCCAGAATCAGGGCCAGGACGCCGGGGAAGAAGAAGATGAAGTAGAGAACCAGTTCGACCTTCGCCTGGGTGCGGGGCGACCACAGACGGTAGATGAAGTCGCCGCGAACGTGGCCGCCGCGCGACAGCGTGTAGGCCCCGCCCATCATGAACAGCGTGCCGTACATGATGGAGGCGACATCCAGCGACCAGGAAGTCGGCGAATTCAGCAGGTAGCGGACAAAAACCTCATAGGCCATGCCGAAGGTCATGACCAGGATCGTCCAGGCGAAAGCCTTGCCGAACCAGGCAGAAATGCGGTCGGCGAGCATGATGTAGCGGATCATCGCCCTATCTTACAGAGTCCAGGGTCAAAGCGATACAGGGGGGCGCTCAGCAAGCCGCTCCGGAGCCCGTATCGCGGGCTGCCGGAGCGGGTCGCAGAGCTGAACCGACGCGTTACAGCTTCAGTTTGCCCGGGAAGTAGTGGTCATAGGCCAGGGCATAGTCCGGCGCGTTCATCAACTCGTAGAACACCACGCGCTCCACCCAGGCCCGCTGGCTGTCGAGCACCTTCTTCATATAGGCGTCCGCCTCGAGCTCGGGAATGATGTCGTCCCAGGCCTTCAGCTCGGCGTCGAGGATCTCCTTGGAGGTCCGGTGGACAGTGACGCCATGCTCGGTCTGGAGCTTCACCAGGTCGGCAGAGTAGTTGTCCAGCGCCAGCGCCGTGTTCGAGGTGCTGACCGCCTCGACGCCGTACCGCAGGATCGCCTGCAGATCGTCCGGCAGATCGTCCATGAAGTCCTTGTTGAACAGAAACTCGAAGGACTCACTGGCCTGATGGTAAGACGACAGCATGTAGTTCTTGGCCACGTCCTGGGCGCCGAAGCGCATGTCGGACGACGGGTTGTTGAACTCGAAGGCGTCGATCACGCCGCGCTCCATGGCCGGCACGATTTCGCCGCCCGGCAGCTGCGCGACACTCATGCCGAGACGCTGCATGAGATCGGCGGCCAGACCGACGGTGCGGTACTTGAAGCCCTGCAGGTCGGAGACCTTGGTCACCGGATTCTTGAACCAGCCGAAGGGCTGCGCCGGCATCGGGAAGCCGTAGTAGCCGTAGACGTTGAGCCCCAGGATTTCCTGGGTCAGTTCGCGGTAGAGGTCGGCGCCGCCGCCGGCATAGAACCAGGCCAGCATGGTATTGGCGCTGCCGCCGAACACCGGGCCGGTGCCGAACAGCGAGGCTGCCTTGTGCTTGCCGTACCAGTAGACCGGCACCGTGTGGGCGGCATCGAGCACGCCGTCGTTCACGGCGTCCAGAACCTGGAAGGCCGCGACCACTGCGCCGGAGGGCAGCAGATCGACTTTGAGGCGGCCGGCGGACATCTGCTCGACGCGGTCGACGTACTGGCGGGCGAAGTCCATCCAGATATCGGACGCCGGCCAGGACGTCTGCATCTTCACGACGACCGGGCTCTGGCCAATAACCGCCGGCGCCGCGAGAGTGCTGGCCGCGGTCGCGCCGGCCGCGATGGCGCCGCCCTTCAGCAGCTTACGGCGCGACAGGGTTTTGTTTTCAGTTCCTTCTTTCACAACTTTCCTCCCGTTGCTTCGTTGACCCACGTGGGCCGGTCCCGCACCGCAACTCGACCGGTTCAGAACCAAATGTCACCAACCCACAAAACTAACACAGACCGCCTGGGCACTCTGTGTGATTCCCACTGTTCGCAGTCAAGATCAGGTGAGCGCTGCGCCAGATGCAGGGCGGCCGCCAGAGGCAGAGAGCCGGTCGCGGCACGGAATGCATCCGATCAGGTGGACCCCGGTCGCCGCACCGCACCGGCCGATGCGGCTTGCATCGAGAGCGGCGGCGCGACGCGCCGGCAGCGCTGCTAGCGTTCCTTCCCAATTCTTTTCTTCGTTTCCACCGCCCCTTTGCCGGAGCTTGAACCGTGGCGTTTCCCGCATAGCGGAAACCGATTTCATCTTGCACGACTTCCGCGTCTGTCCACAACAGAAATTGGCCTTACAATGGATTGTTTTGCATACCAATTCAGCCCGCGGTGCGCCCTATGAATGCGCCGCTATCCGCGGGCACAAGAGCTCTCCGGCCTCAAAAGGGGTTGATCATTTTCCCATTCGTTTGCCTGTGAGCGCGCCACTCTCTGCCCTACCCCAACATGCGCGCGCGCGTAGGATCGAACAGCGGTTCCGGCTGCAGCTCTGCCGGACGGCGGCCGCCGAGGATCTCGATTTCGAAGCCGCCGCCGCCCATCGCCTGTTCGACCGGCAGGTAAGCCAGCGCCACCGACTTTTCCACGTAGTGCGCATAGCCGCCGGAGGTCACCCAGCCGACCACCTCGCCATCGCGCCACACCGCTTCGTCGCCGACCACGTCGGCGCCATCGGCCTCGACGACAAAGGTCACCAGCTTCAGTTGCGGCCCGGCTTCACGGTCGCGCAGCGCCGCCTCGCGGCCGATGAAACCGTTCTTGCGCAGGTCGACGAAGCGCTCCAGCCCCGCCTCGGCCGGGGTGTAGAGCGGGCGAAATTCCCGCGCCCAGGAGCCGAAAGATTTTTCAAGCCGCAGCGAGTCGAGCGCCCGGCCGCCGAAAGGCCGCAGGCCCAAGTCGGATCCCGCCGCGCGCATGTCGTCATAGAGCCGCAGCAGGGAGTCGGGCGCCACCCAGATCTCGTAGCCGAGTTCGCCAGTGAAGGAGATGCGGCCGACCCAGGCCGGCACCAAGCCGAGGTCCAGCCGCCGGAAATCCATGAAGGCAAAGGCGTCGTTGGAAACATCCGCGGCGGTGAGGCGCGCCAGCAAGTCGCGCGACCTCGGCCCGGCGATGGCTAAACCCAGCAGATCGCGGCTGCGCGACCGCAGGGTGAGGCCCTGGGCCGGCAGGTACTGCTCGAACCAGCGCAGGTGATAGGTCTCGGCGATGCCGGAACCGAACACGAAGAAGCGCTCCGGCCCGGCCTTGGCGACGGTGAAATCGCCGATCAGCTTGCCGCGCGGATTGAGCATCGGCGCCAGCACAATGCGGCCTTCCCGTGGCATGCGGTTGGCCAGCAGGTTGGACAGCCAGGCCTCGGCATCGGGGCCGCTCACTTCGTACTTGGCGAAGTTGGAAGTCTCCAGCAGGCCGACGGCTTCGCGCACCGCCTGGCATTCCGCCTTCACCGAGGCAAAGGCGTTGGAGCGGCGGTAGCTCGGCTCCTCCACAGGCTCGGCGCCCTTAGGCGCGAACCACAACGGGTATTCCAGGCCGTAACCGACGCCGAAGACGGCGTTCTCGGCTTTAAAGCGTTCGTAGACCGGCGTCGTGCGCAGCGGCCTTGCGGCGGGCAGTTCCTCGTTCGGAAAGGTGATCTGGAAACGGCGCGAGTAGTTCTCGCGTACCTTGGTATTGGTATAGGCCAGGGTCGCGTAGTCGCCGAAGCGGGCGACATCCATGGCGAAGACATCGAGGCCGGGATCGCCCTCGACGATCCAGTTCGACAGCGCCAGGCCGACGCCGCCGCCCTGGCTGAAGCCGGCCATGACGCCGCAGGCGACCCAGAAGTTAGAAAGCCCGCGCAGCGGCCCGACCAGCGGATTGCCGTCCGGGGCGAAGGTGAAGGGACCGTTGATGACCTGCTTGATGCCGGCGCTCTCGAGCGCCGGAAAGTGATCGAAGGCGACCGCCAGGTTGTCGGAAATGCGGTCCAGGTCCGGTGGCAGCAGTTCGTGCCCAAAGTCCCAGGGCGTCTGCTTTTCCGACCAGGGCACGCCGCCCTGCTCGTAGGTTCCCATGACCAGGCCGCCACGTTCCTGGCGCATGTAGATCTCGCCGCCGAAGTCGATGCAGTGCGGCAGTTCCTTGTCGCGCGAGGCAACCTCGGGCATCTCGTCGGTCACCAGATACTGGTGCTCCATGGCGAGGATCGGCAGTTCCAACCCGACCATGCGGCCGACCTCGCGCGCCCACAGACCGCCGGCATTGACCACGTGCTCGGCCTTGATGCCGCCCTTGTCGGTGACCACTTCCCAGCCGCCGTCGCTCAATGGCTGCAGATCGACCACGCGGGTGAAGCGCTCGATCTCGGCGCCGCCGAGGCGCGCCGACTTGGCGTAGGCATGGGTGACCCCTGCGGGATCGACGTGCCCCTCGTGCGGGTCGTAGAGGGCGCCGGTGAAGCGCTTGTCGTTGAGCAGCGGATGCAACTCCTTGGCCTCGGCGATGGAGATGAAGTCGCTTGCCATGCCGAGCACCCGTCCCTTGCCCTGGGCGACTTTCAAATAGTCGAGCCAGGCGGGGGAATCCGCCAGCATGATGCCGCCGGTCATGTGCACGCCGCAGGACTGGCCGGAGATCCGCTCGATCTCCTCATAGAGGTCGATGGTGTAGCGCTGCAGCTTGGCGACGTTGGGATCGCTGTTGAGGGTGTGCATGCCGCCGGCGGCATGCCAGGTCGAACCGGAGGTCAACTCGCTGCGCTCCAGCAGCACGACGTCGCGCCAGCCGGCTTTGGTGAGGTGGTAGAGCACGCTGCAGCCGACGACGCCGCCGCCGATCACCACGACCTGTGCATGAGTTTTCATCGGTACGATCCTGTTCCTGGCATCCTGCCCAGAGATAGAGGCGCCGCAAGGCCCTTTCAGGCCCGCAAGCGACGCTGCGTGGCGCTGAGAATACAGCGGCGGGAAGAAAATTTGCCGCGTTATTGGAACAGAGTACCGGTTTTTCCGTCTTGCAGTCGACGTCGCCCGTCCCGGTCATCCCTGCCCGGAACTTGCCCTGGCCGGGGCGCGGCGGCGTCTCTGGTTTTGCCTCACGCCCGTACCCATCTGCCATATCAACGAACCAACGACACCCGGGACTTCCTGATGCCGAGTTCCTTCTCCAGACGCCATCTGCTCCGCAGCACCGCCGCTGGCCTTGCCGTCCCGGCGCTTCTCGGACCTTGGGCGAGTTTCGCCCAAAGCCCGCCGGAGGGGCTGCAGTTCGGCGCGGCAAAGCCCTTCAGCTACGAGGACCTGGTGGCACGCGCGCGACGGGCCGCGGCGGCAGACTACGTCCCGCCTTATCGCCCGGCGCCGGAGGTCGTCCAGCAGATCGACTACGAAGCGCACGGCAAGATCCGCTTCGATCCCGACCACGCGCTTTTCGGCCCCGGAACCGGCGGCACCGTCAGTTCCTACCCGGCCACTTTTTTCCATCTCGGCCAGTTTTTCGGCAAGGCGATCAAGATGCATGCCCTGGAAAACGGCCCAAGCGGAAGAAGGGCACGGGAGATTCTCTATTCTCCCGGCTATTTCGACATGCCCGCCGACTCTGTCGCCCGCGAACTGCCGAAGGATTCAGGCTTTGCCGGCTTTCGCCTGCAGGAGGCGACGACGCGCAGCGACTGGCGGACCCACGACTGGGTCGCCTTCCTCGGCGCCTCCTACTTCCGCGCCATCGGCGCGCTGGAGCAGTACGGGCTTTCCGCGCGCGGCATCGCCGTCGACGTGGCCGCTTCGGGCCCCGAGGAGTTCCCGGATTTTACCGAGTTCTATATCGCGCCGGCGGCGGAGGCCGACGCGCCGGTTGAAGTCTTCGCCCTGCTCGACGGGCCCAGCGTCACCGGTGCCTACCACTTTTCCCTGACGCGGGGTGAGGGCGTGGTGATGGAGGTCGAGAAACACCTCTTCCTGCGCAAGACCGTGCAGCGTCTCGGTCTTGCCCCCCTCACCTCGATGTACTGGTTCGCCGAAGGCAATCGGCCCTATCGCATGGACTGGCGCCCGGAAATCCACGATTCCGACGGCCTCGCCCTCTGGAGCGGCAGCGGCGAACGCTTGTGGCGGCCGCTCAACAACCCGGAGCGCGTCACCACCTCCAGCTTCGTCGACGAAAATCCGCGCGGCTTCGGCCTGCTGCAGCGCGACCGCGACTTCGATCACTACCTCGACGGCGTGCGCTACGAGCGCCGGCCCAGTCTCTGGGTCGAGCCGCTGGAGCCTTGGGGGCCGGGCGCCGTCCAACTGGTCGAGATCCCCACCGACGACGAGATCCACGACAACATCGTCGCCTTCTGGGTACCGCGCGACCCCGCCGAGGCCGGCGACAGCTACCGCCTGCGCTACCGGCTGCACTGGCTGGCGGACGAGCCCTACCCGGCCGGGACCATAGCCCGGGTCGCGGCCACGCGCATCGGCCGCGGCGGCCAGCCTGGCAAACCGCGCCCGGCCGGGCAGATCAAGTTCGTGATCGAATTCGCGGGCGGCCCGCTGCCCGGCCTGCCGGAAAACAGCGCGCCCGAGCCGGTGGTCACGGCTTCGCTCGGTGAGCTATCGCGCGTATCCGCTGAACCGGTCCCCGGCACCAAGCGCTGGCGCGCCATCTTCGATCTCAGCGTCGAGGGCGACGCGCCCGCAGAGCTTCGACTTTACCTCGCCGACGGTAAGACCCCGCTCAGCGAAACCTGGCTCTACCAGTACCGGCCGGCAGCCGGCTGAGCTTCAGGTGGCTGAAAGCGGGCCCCGGCCTCCGAGTACCGCGCAAACGGCCGGCAACCGTGAACCCGCCAGCCTGCACGCCCGCGGGGCGCGTCTTCCACGCATTAGGTCACCTGGGCCATAGGTCTTGCTCCCGGAAGTGGGCCTCGTCTATCGTCTAGGATGCTAATCGAAACGCCAAGAACGTGAGGCGGGAACCTGATGGCCGGGCGAGAGACAAGGCGGCAGGAGCCGCAGCACAAAGATGCGCCCCCTCAAGGGTTCATCGAAGATCCCGACCTGCGAAGGCTGTTCGACTATTGGCGCGACCGGCGCGCCGGACGGCTGATGCCGGCCAAGAGCGACATCGATCCGCTCAAAATCTCTTGGGCTCTGTCGCGGATTTACCTCCTGGACTACAGCCCCGAGAACGGCTTCGTCTATCGTCTGGCCGGTAACGAGATCGCCGGTGTGTTCGGACACACGAACCTGAAAGGACTTCGTCCGCGCGACTTCCTGCCGCCCGAGCGTGCGGTCATGGTCGAACAGCAGTACCTGAAGGTCGTCACCGACCGCTGCATCATGTGGATGAAGGGGATGGTCTATCTGTGCATCGACCGGACGCCCATCGGTGAACGCATTTTTCTGCCGCTGTCGGACGGGAACAACGACGTCGTTACAGGCGTACTGGGCATGACGGTCGTTCGCTCGGCCGCCGATGGAACCGACGGCGCGGCCAAACGCGCCCGAGAGCATTTTCTCACCGTCGAAGGCTTGCCCTGACCGCCCCGTGACCCGAAAGAGAACCAGATGACCGATGCACCTCCGGATTCCGGCAGTACAGGCGCTCAGAGTGCGCGACACGAACCCTTTGTGGCGGACGCTGAACTCAGGAGGCTTTTCGACTACTGGCGGAGCACGAGAAACGGGCGATCCATGCCGGCAAAGGCGGACATCGATCCGGTTGACATCGGCTGGGCACTGTCGCGCATTTTTCTCGCCGACTACAGCGCTGAGGAAGGCTTTACCTACCGGCTGGCGGGCGCCGAGATCGCCAAGGTCCTCGGAAAGACGAATCTCAAAGGCAGCAATCTGCGCGACGTCGTGAACCCGGAGCGACTGGAGCAGGTCGAACAGTCCTGGCTGCGGGCCGTCGAGGAGCGCGCCGTGATCCGCATGGCGGGGATGGTCTATTATGGCGCGGATCGGACGGCCATGGGCGAGCGGCTGTTGCTGCCGCTGGCCGAGCAAGCCAACGGACCGGTGACCGGTCTGCTGGGCATGACGGTGTGCCGCTGGACGGACGGCCCGTCTGCCACGGAGATTGAGGCCCCCACCGTCGAGGCGCTGCCGGTCGGCGACATTCCGTGACGACGACGGCCATCCCGTTCAACGCAAGGGATTTTTCAGCTCCACGGGAAGGGACTGTGGGAGACCGGGTGCAGGTCGCCCTCGGCGTAGCGGGCGAAGCGGAAGGGCTTCAGCAGCGCCGGGGTGGCGCCCAGCATCTCCTCGGCCACCAGCTTGCCGACACCGATCATCTTGTAGCCGTGGTTTGAGTCCGCGATGACATAGGCGTTCTCGCGGAAGCGATCGAAGACCGGAAACGAGTCCGGTGTGAAGCAGCCGATGCCGCCGGAGGGCTCCTTCTTGTAGAGCCCGATCTTGCCTTTGAAGCGCTTGTGGCAGTGGGCCAGCGCCGAGCACCACATATGCACGAAGTCCGGCGAGGCGACGAACTCGGGCGACGACGGTCCGTAGGGGTCGATGGCCACCTCGTCGACCGGCGTGGTGACCTCGTAGGGCGAGGCGCCGCCCTGGACGCCGTTGAAGTGGAAGTCCGGCTTGTAGTAGATGCCCCAGAGTCGGTCGGTGATCAACGAGCCGTCGACGTCGGACTGCAGCGGCGCGTCGCTGTCGACGTGCATGACCGGCGGCATGGCGCCATCGTTGGTCTTGAGGAAATCCGGCTCGACGCCCAGCACGCCTTCCTCGAGCTGCCAGTAGCGCCACATCGGCACAGCGTCGTGGTCGACACCGTCGCGGCCCTTCACCGTGAGAGTCTTGGGCAGCTCCAGCATGTCCCAGAAGTCGCGCACCCAGGGTCCGGCGCCAATCACCAGCTGGTCGCAGGCGATGCGCCCCTTGTCCGTCTCGACGGCCGCCACGGCCCGCGAGGCCTGATCGAATTCGAAGCCGGTGACGGTGACGCCGGTGAGCACCCGCACGCCCAGCGCCTCGGCCTTGCCGGCGAGGCCGTAGATCGCGGCGGTGTTGTTGGCGTAGCCGCCCTTCTTCTCGTGCAGCACCGAGGTGATGCCCTGGGCCTGCCAGTCGTCGAACAGGCCCTTCATGTAGGCGGCGCTCTCTTTGGCGCCCTCGATGAAGGTGGACTCGTAGCCGATCGCCTGCTGCTGGCGGTAGATCGAGCCGACGTCCTCGTGCATCACTTCAGGGCTGATCTGCATGTAGCCCACCGGATGATAGCTGAACGCCTTGGGATCGCTCTCCCAGACTTTCACCGAGTGGGCCATGAGTTCGCGCATGGCCGGCTGGAAGTAGTTGTTGCGCACGACACCGCAGGCAATGCCGCTGGCCCCGGCGGCGATGCCGCCCTTGTCGATGACCAGCACATCCTTGCCGCCGCCCTGGCCGCGCGCCTCCAGCGCCTCGGCCAGGTGCAGAGCGGTCGAAAGGCCGTGGATGCCGGCGCCGACGATCACGTAGCGGCTGCTGTCGGGAAAGGCCATGCTGGACTCCTCCGGGGATTGATTTTCGCCGAGACTAAAGGCTGCCGTGCCCCCTTGGGCGCACAATCGGCGAGATCGATAAACCTGCATCGGCAAACCCGATACCCGGCATTAAGGGAACACCAGGGGTCGCTTTGGCGCTATCCTGCGAAGGGCACCATGGACTCTCGGGTCAAGCCCGAGGCTGACGGATGAGATTGTCTCACCGCCTAAGCCACTGCGCCGCTGCCGTCGCGGCACCTGATGCCGGGATGATACGGGTGGATTTGACAAAGTACTGGAAGGCGCGCGAGCAGGGTCTCCATCACCCCTGCCGATCCTGCGGATTGAATTCTCCGATAGTGCCGCGGAATCCTGGACGCCGTGCCGCGCCTGCCGCCTAATGGCGGCTGCTTTCTCTGCCGGGAACCCTTCCGCATGGCCCGCTATTCGGTCTTTTCGTTGCTGTCCAACGCGCTCACCGGCAACAGGAAGTGGGAGCGCGTCTGGCGCGCGCCGGAGCCCAAGCCGGCCTACGACGTCATCATCATCGGCGGCGGCGGGCACGGGCTGGCGACGGCCTACTATCTCGCGAAGAATCACGGCATCACCAACGTCGCGGTCTTGGAGAAGGGCTGGCTCGGCGGCGGCAACATCGGGCGCAACACCACCATCGTGCGCTCCAACTACATGCTGCCGGCCAACGCACATTTCTACGAGCACGCCATGAAGCTCTGGGAGGGCCTCTCCCAGGATCTCAACTACAACGTCATGTTCTCGCAGCGCGGGGTTCTGAACCTCGCCCACACGCCGAGCCAGCTCGACGGCTACGCGCGGCGCGGCAATGCCATGCGCCTGCACGGCATCGACGCCGAACTGCTCGACCGCGACCAGGTAGCGAAATACGCGCCGGGCATCGACCTGTCGCAGTCGACGCGCTTTCCCGTGGTCGGCGGTCTCTTGCAGCCGCGCGGCGGCACCGCGCGCCACGACGCGGTGGCTTGGGGTTTCGCCTACGGCGCCGACCGCCAGGGCGTCGACCTGATCGAGAACTGCGAGGTCACCGGCTTTATCCGCGAAGGCGGCGCCATCACCGGTGTCGAGACCTCGCGCGGAACGATCCGGGCCGGCAAGGTCGGCGTCGCCGTAGCCGGCAATACTTCGGTGGTGTTGCAGAAAGCGGGCCTCAGCAACATCCCCATCGAGAGCCATGTGCTTCAGGCCTTCGTCACCGAAGCCCTGAAGCCGCTGGTCGACGGCGTGGTCACCTTCGGCGCCGGGCATCTCTACATTTCTCAGTCCGACAAGGGCAGCCTGGTCTACGGCGGCGACCTCGACGGTTACAACTCCTACGCCCAGCGCGGCAATCTGCCACTCGTGAAGCACGTGGCCGCCGCCGCGGTCACCCTGTTCCCCAACCTGGCGCGCCTGCGCATGCTGCGCTCCTGGGGCGGCATCATGGACATGTCCATGGACGGCAGCCCGATCATCTGCAAGGGGCCGGTGCCGGGGCTCTACATCAACGCCGGCTGGTGCTACGGCGGTTTCAAGGCGACGCCGGCCTCGGGCTGGTGTTTCGCCTCGACCATCGCCAACGACGCCCCCCACGCGCTGAACGCCGCCTTCACCCTGGAGCGTTTCTGCCAGGGCCGCCCCATCGACGAGCGCGGCGCCGGGCCGCGCCCGGAACTGCATTAGGAGGCTGCGCCATGCTGATCCCCTGCCCGCACTGCGGTCCGCGCGACCTCGGCGAATTCACCTACGGCGGCGACGCCACCAGGGACCGCCCCGACCCCCACAGCTCTCCAGGGGGTGGCGCGAGCGCCGAGGACTGGTGCGGCTACGTCTTCTACCGCGACAACCCGCGCGGCCGCCATGTGGAGTACTGGCACCATGGCCAGGGCTGCCGCCTGTGGCTGAAGGTCGTCCGCGACACGGTGACCCACAAGATCGAAGGCGCCGAGATCGTCGGCCCCTGGGCCGACGCCGAGCCGAAGAAGCAGCGCGGCGCGGCATGAGCGGCTATCGGCTCGAAAGCGCCCGGATTGGCGACACCGTCAACTTCACCTTTGACGGCAAGCGCTATCAGGGCGTCGCCGGCGACACCCTGGCCTCCGCCCTGCTGGCCAACGGCGTCGACCTCTTCGGGCGCAGCTTCAAGTACCACCGCCCGCGCGGCCTGTTCTCCGCCGGGGTCGAGGAGCCTTCCGCCCTGGTGACTCTCGGCTGTGGCGCGCGCGCCGAGCCCAACACGCGGGCGACGGTGGTCGAGCTTTTCGAGGGCCTCGAGGCGACCAGCCAGAACCGCTGGCCGTCGCTGGCCCTCGACGTCATGGCGGTGAACGGTCTCGCCGGTCCGATCCTCTCCGCCGGCTTCTACTACAAGACCTTCATGGGCCCGACGCGCAAGGCGTGGAAATTCTACGAGCACTTCATCCGCAAGGCGGCAGGTCTCGGCAAAGCGAGTTTTCTGCCCGACCCGGACCGCTACGAGGAGATGAACGCCTTCTGCGACGTGCTCGTCGTCGGCGCCGGCCCGGCCGGCATGATGGCGGCCATGACCGCCGCGAACAGTGGCGCGCGCGTCATCCTCGCCGACGAACAATCCACGCTGGGCGGCAACCTGCGAGACAGCGCCGTCGCCACGAATCCGCTCGCCAAGCTCTCGGCGACGGACGAGGTCACCCTGCTGCCGCGCACCACGGTCTACGGCTACTACGACGACAACACCCTGGGCGCCGTGGAGCGGGTCGCCGACCACTTGCCGGCCCCCGTGAAAGGCCAGCCGCGCGAGCGCCACTGGACGATCCGGGCGCGTCAGGTGGTGATTGCCACCGGCGCCATCGAGCGGCCCATCGTGTTCGGCGACAACGACAAGCCGGGGGTCATGCTGGCCGATGCCGGGCGCCTCTATGTCGAGCGTCATGGCGTCGCACCGGGCCGCCAGGTGGCGCTGTTCACCAACAACGACGGCGCCTACCGCTCGGTCGCGGCGCTGAGCGCGGCCGGCGTCGCAATCACCGCCATCGTCGAGGCGCGCCAAGAGATCGGCGATCAGGCCCGCCGCATCGCCGCGGCCAGCGGCGCCGAGCTGCTGACCGGCCATGTCGTGACCCGCGCCCTCGGCGGCCAGAGCTTGTCGGGCATCGCGGTCGCGACCTTCGACCCGAAACAGGGTGCCAGCGAGAGCGCACATCGTCATGTCGCCGCCGACTGCCTGCTGGTCTCCGGCGGCTGGACCCCGACACTTCATCTGGCGAGCCAGGCCGGCGGACCGGCACGCTGGGACGACACCCTGACCGCCTTCCTGCCCGGCGAGGCGCTGCAGCCCTGGCGCGCCGCCGGCGCCTGCAACGGCACCTTCGCCACCGCCACCGCCCTGGATCAAGGCGCCGCGGCCGGGGCCGCGGCGGCCGCGGCCTGCGGTTTCGCGTCCAATGCACCAGACCTGCCTCAGGCCGACGATGAGCCTGTCGCCGAGGCGCCGCTGCCGGTCTGGGATGCCCGCCCGAAACATGGCAAAGGCAAGGCCTTCGTCGACCTGCAGCACGACGTCACCGCCGCTGACGTCAGCCTCGCGCATCGCGAAGGCTTCCGCTCGGTGGAGCATCTGAAGCGCTACACCACCCTCGGCATGGCCACCGACCAGGGCAAAACCTCCAACGTCATCGGCCTGGCCCTCATGGCGCGCGAGCGGCAGTTGTCGATCCCCGAGGTCGGCACCACCCGTTTCCGCCCGCCCTACACACCGGTCTCCCTCGGGGCGTTGGCGGGCCAGGCGCGCGGCGCCAACTTCCGCCCGACGCGCCGGACGGCCCTGCACGACTGGCACGAGGCCAAGGGCGCCGAGATGCAGGCCGCCGGGCTTTGGATGCGGCCGCGCATCTATCCCCAGGGCGGCGAGACGGTCGAGCAGGCCTACGTTCGCGAGGCGCGCCAGGTGCGCCAGTCCGTCGGTATGGTCGACGTCTCGACCCTCGGCAAGATCGACGTGCAGGGGCCCGACGCGGCGGAGTTCCTGAACCGCGTCTATTCCAACGGTTTCCTGAAGCTGCCCGAGGGCAAGGCGCGCTATGGCCTGATGCTGCGCGAGGACGGTTTCCTGTGGGACGACGGCACCACTTGGCGGCTCAGCGAGGCCCGGTTCCTCATGACCACCACCACGGCCAACGCCGCGCCGGTGCTCTCGCAGCTGGAGTTCCTGCTGGCGGCGGTCTGGCCCGAGTTGAAGGTCGCCGTCACCTCGGTCACCGAGCAGTGGGCCGGCATGGCGGTCTCCGGCCCCAAGAGCCGCGACGTCATCGCCGCGGTGGTCGACGATATCGACATGTCCAACGAGGCGCTGCCCTTCATGGGCGTGCGCGCCGGCCATATCGGGGGCGTTCCGGTGCTGGTCGCCCGCCTCTCGTTCTCCGGCGAACTGGCCTACGAGGTGTACTGCGGCGCCCACCACGGCGCGGCGGTCTGGACCCGCCTCCTTGAAGCCGGCGAGCCCTTCGGCATGATCCCCTACGGCGTCGAGGCCCTGGGTACGCTGCGCATCGAAAAGGGCCACGTCGCGGGGCCGGAGCTCGACGGCCGCACCACCGCCGAGGACCTCGGCCTCGCCGCCATGGTCTCGACCAGGAAGCATTTCATCGGTTCGGCAATGGTTCAACGCGAAGGCCTCACCGACCCCCAGCGCTTGAAGCTGGTCGGCTTCGTCTCGACCGACGGCGGCAAGATCCGCCCCGGCGCGCACCTGGTCGCCGCCAACGACACGGCAAGTCCGCCGAGAAGCCTCGGCCACATCACCTCGGTCACCTACAGCCCGGCCTTGGAGAAGTACATCGCCCTCGGCCTGCTGGAGGACGGCCCCAGCCGCCTCGGCGCCAAGCTGGTGGCGACCTACCCGCTGAAGAATATCGACGTCGCGGTCGAAGTCGTGTCGCCCCACTTCTTCGACCCCGAAGGGAGCCGCATGCATGCTTGACGCGATCTCTCCCCTGAACGGCCACAACGCGGCCCGGGTCCATCGCCCTGGCGGCAACGAACCCGGCGTCACGCTGACCGAGCGCGAACTGGTTTCCCTGGTGCAGGTCGCCGCCTGGCCCGACAGCGTCGAGCAGGTCGAGGGCATCATCGCCTCCCTCACCCGCTGCGCGCCGCCGCAGGGCGCCAACAGTTCCAGCGGCACCGCCGAGGGCGCCATCCTGGCCCTCGCCCCCGGGCGCTACCTGGTGGAAAGCCGAGACCCGCGCCTCGCCGCGCAACTGGCCGAGCAGATCCCAGCGGCCCTGGGGGCCGTCACCGACCTCAGCCATGCCCGCGTCGCCATCCGCGTGGCCGGGCCCGATGTGGTCTGGGTGCTGTCCAAGGGCCTCGCCCTCGACCTCCATCCCGCCGTCCTGCCGCCCATGACGGTGGCGCAGTCCGCGATTCACGAGGTCGGCGTCATCCTGCGCCGCCTCTCGGCCGACAAGCCTGGGGGCGACAAGCATGGGGGCGACAGCTTCGACCTTTATGTCTACCGCGGCTTCGCGCTATCGTTCTGGGACTGGCTGACCGAGGCGGCGAGCGAAACCGGATACATCGTCGAACCGCCCGGCAGCGCTTGAGGCCGCTCCGAGACGCGGCCTCCGTTCTGGGGGCCGCTTCGGCTGATTTCTTATGGACCTGCCGCAAGGCTTTGATCTGAAAGCAATCCGCGTCTTCGTTATGGTGGCGGAGGCCGGCGGCATGACCTCGGCGGCCAAGCAGCTGGGGCTGACCCAGTCCAGCGTCTCGCAAATCGTCAGCAACCTGGAAGAGGCCCTCGGCAGCGCCCTCTTCGACCGCTCGGTGCGCCCCCTGGCGCTGACCGCCGCCGG
This sequence comes from Kiloniellaceae bacterium, assembly GCA_040217155.1. Lineage (GTDB taxonomy): Bacteria > Pseudomonadota > Alphaproteobacteria > Kiloniellales > Kiloniellaceae > Pelagibius. Next base: position 9,636 of record JAVJNS010000022.1, on the reverse strand, counting down.
CACCACGCTCTACGAGCGCGGCCGGACCATGCTGGCCGAGGCCGGCGACCTCTACCGTGACCTGCGCGACCGCGAGTTGAAGCAGCTCTCGAGCCTGACCCTGGCCTTGGCCGAGAGCATCGCCAATTCGGTCGGCCCGCAACTGGTCGCCGAGCAGAAGGGTCTCGCCCGGCGCTGGCGCATCTGGGCCGGGATCTCGCCGGACAACCACGCCGCCCTGATGAACCACACGGTGGACGCGGTGGTCACCACCACCGACGAATTGGACGGTATCGAGGGACTGGAGAGCCACCGGATCCTGACCGAGCCCTTTCTGCTGGTTTTCCCGGCGGACTATACCGGTCCCTGCGAGCCGCTGGAGGCGCTGACGGCCATGCCCTTCGTGCGCTATTCCCTGCGCTCGGCCATCGGCCGCCAGATCGAGGGCCAGTTGAACCGCCTGCGCCTCAAGGTGCCGATCGACGCCGAGTTCGACACCGCGATCAGCCAGTTCGGCGCCGTCGCCGACGGCATGGGCTGGAGCATGACCACGCCGCTCTGCCTGCTGCAGGAGGTCGGCCGGCTGGAGCGCCTGCGCATCGAGCCGCTGAAGCGCGGCCGCTTTTCGCGCCCGATCTCGCTGGTCGCGCGGCGTGGCGACCTCGGCCCGACGCCGGCGATCCTCGCCGCCGCCCTGCGCGACATCCTGCGCCGCCGCCTGCCCGCCCTTTACACCGCCCTGCCGTGGCTGGCGGAGAACATCGCCTGGCCGGAAGAAGCGGCGCCGACGCTGCGCAGAGTCGAAGCTCACAGATAGGAAGAACGGGGTCGACATGGCACGGCTGCACGGCAAGCGGGCGATCATCACGGGCGGCGGCAACGGCATCGGCGCGGCGGCGGCGATGCTTTTCGTGCGCGAGGGCGCGCAGGTGGCGATCCTCGACATCGACCGCGAGGCCGGCGAACGCGCCGCGGCCGCCGCGGAGTCCGAGGCGGAAGGCAGCGAGGTGCTGTTCTTCCACACCGACATCACCGAGCCGGAGGAAGTCGAGGCGGCCATCGACGAGACCGCGGCGACCTTCGGCGGGCTCGACATACTCTACAACAACGCCGGCGGCGCTTCCGCGCGCGACGGCAGCTTCCTCGACATTCCGCTGGAGGAGTTCTGGCGCACCGTCTCGGTCGACCTCTATGGCACTTTCCTGGCCAGCCGCATCGCCGTGCCCTACATGGAGGATTCAGGCGGCGGCGCCGTCGTCAACACCACCTCGATCCGCGCCATGAAGGGCACCCGCGGCGCCGACGCCTATACCGCGGCCAAGGGCGGCATCATCACCCTGACCCGCGCCATGGCCCTGCAGTGCGCCCCCCTGGGCATCCGGGTCAACGCCATCGCGCCGGGCGCCGTGCTCACCGACCGCACGCGTTCGCTGGGCATGACCGGCGACGACGACGGCACCAATCCGGCGCGGCCGATCCGCACCGGCCAGCCGATGGAGGTCGCGGAGGCCGCGCTGTTCCTGGCCTCCGACGCGGCCAGCCTGGTGAACGGCGTCATCATTCCCGTGGACAGCGGCGCTTCGGCTTTTTAGCAGCCAGGCGCGCCCGAAGACATGCCCTGAAACACCAGGAACGTTCGCCTGACCGTCGCCTTCGGCAATCTCCTGCACTTTTCCAGCGGTGTCGCCTGGAACTTGTTCAGGGCAGGGTTTGACCACGGGCCCGGCGCCGCCTAAGTTCGATTTCCGGTCGCCGAGGCTGCGCACCCCACCCGCCCGAAGGGCCGTGGGACCCGCAACGGTCTTGGCGCCTTGCCCCTCCGCACCACAGAGCGGACCGGTGCAGGGGCGCTCCCGGACCAATTCATTCGTACGTCAGCATCAGGGCCTTCCCTGCCCCATGGAAATCTATCTGCCCATCGCCGAGGTCTCGGAAAACCTTCTCGTCATCCTCGGCCTCGGCGCCGCTGTCGGAATCCTATCGGGGGTCTTCGGGGTCGGCGGCGGCTTTCTGCTGACGCCGCTGCTGATGCAGATCGGCATTCCGCCGCCCATCGCCGTGGCCTCCGCCGCCAACCAAGTCGTCGGCGCCAGCGTCTCCGGCTGCATCGCTCACTGGCGGCGGCGCAATGTCGATCTGAAAATGGGCCTGCTGCTGCTGGCCGGCGGTTTCGCCGGCTCGACCATCGGCATTTGGGTTTTCCGCCTGCTCAGCGCCTTGGGACAGATCGAGCTCACCATCTCGCTCAGCTACGTCGTCCTGCTCGGCGCCCTGGGCAGCCTGATGTTCGTCGACGCGCTGCGTCTCTTCTATCGCCAGAGCAAGAGCGGCGGACCAGCCACCGGACGCGGCGCGCACCGGCACACCTGGATTCACCATCTGCCCTACAAGATGCGGTTTCGCCGCTCGCGGCTCTACATCTCCGCAATTGTGCCGATCGGCGTGGGTTTCCTCGTCGGCTTCCTCTCAGCCATCATGGGCGTGGGCGGCGGCTTCGTCATGGTCCCGGCGATGATCTACCTGATCGGCATGCCGACCGGCGTCGTGGTGGGTACCTCGCTGTTCCAGATCACCTTCGTCAGCGCCAACGTCACCATCCTGCAGGCGGCCACCAACCAGACCGTCGACGCAATGCTGGCCCTCATCCTGCTGATCGGCGGCGCCCTCGGCGCCCAGATCGGCACCCGCATCGGCAGCCGCCTGCGCACCGAACAACTGCGCATTCTGCTGGCCTTGCTGGTGCTGGCGATGTGCGTGAATGTCGCCTACGGCCTGTTCCTGCAGCCAGCCGATCTCTATTCGGTGACCATTTCCAACCCCTGAAGAAGATCCAGGCCTATTCGCCGCGCAGTCGCATCAGTTCCTTGAGCAGACCGGCGGTGGAGGCGTCGCGGCCTTCGACGGCCACCTCGCCCTTCACCATGGGCAGCAGTCCGCCGGCCAGTTGCTTGCCGAGTTCGACGCCCCACTGGTCGAAGGAGTTGATGCCCCAGATGCGGCCCTGCACGAAAACCTTGTGCTCGTAGAGCGCGATCAGGCGGCCCAGGCTGCGCGGATCGAGCTTGCGGTAGATCAGCGTGTTGCTGGGCCGGTTGCCGGGAAAGACCTTGTGCGGCAGCAGCGCCTCGACCTGGGCGGGTTCGAGCCCCGACGCTTCCAGTTCGGCCCGGGCCTCCGGCGCCGTCTTGCCACGCATCAGGGCCTCGGCCTGCGCCAGGCAATTGGCGGTGAGCTTCGCGTGATGGTCGCCCAGCTTCTCCCGCGGCTCGGCCGCCAGCAGGAAATCGCAGGGCACCACGTCGCTGCCCTGGTGCAGCAACTGGTAAAAGGCATGCTGGCCGTTGGTGCCCGGCTCGCCCCACACCAGCGGCCCGGTCTTCTCGCTGACCGGGTGGCCGGTAAGGGTCACGCCCTTGCCGTTGGACTCCATGTCGAGTTGCTGCAGATAGGCGGCGAAGAACTCGAGGCGCTGGTCGTAGGGCAGCACCGCGTGCGATCCGAAGCCCCAGACATCGCGGTACCAGATGCCGAGCAGGCCGAGGATGACCGGCAGGTTGGCGGCCAGCGGCGCGGCGCGGAAATGCTCGTCCATCTCGTAGGCGCCTTGAAGAAACTCGCCGAACCGCTTTGCGCCAATGGCGATCATCACCGGCAGACCGATGGCCGACCACACGGAATAGCGCCCGCCGACCCAGTCCCAGAAGCCGAAAACCCGGTTCTCGGCGATGCCGAAGTCGGCGACCGCATCCAGGTTGGTGGAGAGGGCAGCGAAGTGATCGGCGACCGCCGCCTCGCCGAGGGCCGCCACCAGCCAGGCCCGCGCCGAGCGGGCGTTGGTCATGGTCTCCTGGGTGGTGAAGGTCTTGGAGGCGACGAGGAACAGCGTATGCCGCGGATCCAGGTCCCGCAGCGTGTCGCTGATATGCGCGCCGTCGACGTTGGAGACGAAGTGGCAGCGCAGCTCCGCGCGGCCGTAAGGCGAGAGCGCGCGGGCGACCATCGCCGGGCCGAGGTCGGAACCGCCGATGCCGATATTCACCACATCGGTGAAGCGCCCGCCCGCCTGGCCGGCGATGGAGCCGTCGCGCACAGCTTCGGCGAAAGCCGCCATGGCCGCGAGCACTTCGCGCACCTCGCCCATGACATCATGGCCGTCGAGCAGGACGGGCCGCTCCGAGCGGTTGCGCAGGGCCGTATGCAATACCGCCCGCCCCTCCGTGCTGTTGATGCGCTCGCCGGCGAACATGGCGTCGCGCCCTGCCTCCAGTTCCGCGGCCCGCGCCAAGGCGAGCAGCTTCTCCATCGTCTCCGGCAGGATGAGGTTCTTGGAATAATCCAACAGCAGATCGCCGAGGCGCAGCGAGAACCGCCCGAAGCGCTGCGCATCCTCGGCAAAGAGATCCCGCAGACGCAGCCCCTTCACCTCGGCGTGGTGGGCGCGCAAATTTTCGAACGCCGTCTCAACAGATGCCGTCATCACCCTAAAATCCTTAACCCTTCAGTCCCGCGGCGTCGCGTGCCAAAGCTTCGATGCCGGCCCAGTCCGCCGCCGCCACGACATCGGCCGGGGCGACCCAGGAGCCGCCGACGCAGATCACATTCGGCAGCGCCAGATAGCTCTCGGCGGAGTTTCGCGAAACACCGCCGGTGGGGCAGAAACGGATGCCGGCCAGGGGCGAAGCCAAGGATTTCAAATAGGCCGTGCCGCCGGCCGGTTCCGCCGGGAAGAATTTCTGGAAGGCATAGCCTCGTTCCAGCAGCGCCATGGCTTCCGAGGCGGTGGCGGCGCCGGGAAGCAGCGGCACCGGCGAGTCTTTCACGGCGGCGAGCAGTTCGAGCGCCGCGCCGGGCGACACCATGAAGCGGCAGCCGGCCGCCGCGGCCATCTCGACCTGTGCGGCCGCCAACACCGTGCCGGCGCCGACCACGGCGCCCTCGACCTCCGCGGCGATGGCGCGGATCGATTCCAACGCCGCCTTGGTGCGGAAGGTGACCTCGATGGCCCGCAGTCCGCCGGCCACCAGCGCGCGCGCCAGCGGCACCGCGGTGGCGACCTCGTCGATCACCAGCACCGGCACCACCGGCGCCAGCTTGAGGACCGCTTCGATGCCTTCTTGACGTTCTGTCACAAACCCCCTCCAAAAACATGCGCACCCCGGTCTGCCGGCCCGGCCGCCGCCCGGAAGGGTGCAAAAAGCTCGCGCCCGAGGCCAGCGTGACTCTGCGAGATATCCGCCGTCACCGCCTCGCGCGCCGCCCACTCGTCCGCCGGCACCAGGGCCGTGAGGCTGCCCGCCACCGCGTCGACCCGGACCATGTCCCCGTCGCGCAGCTTGGCGATCGGGCCGCCGGTTTCCGCCTCGGGCGTCACGTGGATTGCCGCCGGCACCTTGCCGGAAGCGCCGGACATACGCCCGTCCGTCACCAGCGCGACCTTGAAGCCACGGTCCTGCAGCACGCCCAGCGGCGGCGTCAGCTTGTGCAGTTCCGGCATGCCGATGGCCTTGGGTCCCTGGAAGCGCACCACGGCGACGAAGTCCTTTTCCAGCTCTCCCGCCTTGAAAGCGGCCATGAGGTCGTTCTGGGAATGGAAGATCACCGCCGGCGCCTCGATCACGTGACGTTCCGGCTTTACCGCTGAAATCTTGATCACGGCGCGGCCGAGATTGCCATCCAGCATCTTCAGGCCGCCGTTGGGCGAGAAGGCCTGTGCCAGCGGCGCCAGCACCGCTTCATCGTGACTTTTCTTCGCAGCGGGTTGCCAGATCACGGCGCCGTCCGAGGTCAGCTTTGGCTCCTGGCGGTAGTTGTCCAGGCCTTGCCCCCAGACGGTCATGACGTCGCCGTGCAGCAGGCCGCCGTCGAGCAGCTCGGAGATCAGGTAGCCCATGCCGCCGGCGGCATGGAAGTGGTTCACGTCGGCCAAGCCGTTGGGATAGATGCGGCACAGCAGCGGCACCACGTCGGAGAGATCGGAGAGATCGTCCCAGGTGAGCTGGATGCCGGCCGCCGCCGCCATGGCCACCAGATGCATGGTGTGGTTGGTGGACCCGCCGGTGGCGTGCAAGCCGACCACGCCGTTCACGATGGCCCGCTCGTCGATCATCTCGCCGACCGGCGTATAGGCGTTGCCCAGCGCGGTGATGGCCAGGGCACGCCGCGTCGCCTCCGCCGTCAGCGCGTCGCGCAGCGGCGTATTCGGGTTGACGAAGGACGCGCCGGGCAGATGCAGCCCCATGATCTCCATCAGCATCTGATTGGAGTTGGCGGTGCCGTAGAAGGTGCAGGTGCCGGGTCCGTGGTAGGACTTGGACTCCGCTTCCAACAGCTCGTCGCGCCCGATCTTGCCCTCGGCGTAGAGCTGGCGGATCCGCGCCTTCTCGTCATTGGGCATGCCCGAGGGCATGGGACCGGCGGGCACGAAGATCGCCGGCAGGTGGCCGAAGGACAGGGCCGCGATCACCAGCCCCGGCACGATCTTGTCGCAGACGCCGAGGAAGACCGCGGCATCGAACATGTTGTGCGACAGGCCGACCGCCGCCGAAAGGGCGATGACGTCGCGCGAGAACAGCGACAGCTCCATGCCCGGCTGGCCCTGGGTGACGCCGTCGCACATGGCCGGTACGCCGCCGGCCACTTGGGCCACCCCGCCGGCATCTCGCGCCGCCTGCTTGATCAGTTCGGGAAAACGCTCGAAGGGCTGGTGCGCCGAAAGCATGTCGTTGTAGGCGGTGACGATACCGAGGTTCGGCACCACGTCCCCCTTCAACGCCTTCTTGTCGCCGAGACCGCAGGCGGCGAAGCCGTGCGCCAGGTTGCCGCACGACAGGGTGCCGCGGTGCGGGCCGTTTTCGCCGGCGCGCCGGACGCGGTCGAGATAGGTCTGGCGGGTGTCGCGGCTGCGCGCCTGCAGGCGCTCGGTCACTTCAGCCACGCGGTCGTGCAGGGTCATCGAAACTCTCCTCGCTGTGCGTCGGTGGCGCGGGGTGCCCTCAAGGGCACCAGTATATCTCAGGCGGCGGTGCGGCGCGCAGCACGGCGCGCACCGGCATGTCCTCGACGGGCCCGCCGCCCAGCGCCCGCTCCAGCACTTCGGCCTTCTCCGCCCCCTCGATGTGAAGATAGACCGCGCGGGCCGCGGTGATGAGGGGCAAAGTCAGGGTGATCCGCGGTTCGCCGGCGCCCGCCGCGCGCATCGGCAGCACCGGCGCCGCGCCCACCGGGTCGATCGCCTCGGCGAGACGGTCGCCGCCGGGAAAGAACGAGGCGGTATGTCCGTCCGCGCCCATGCCCAGCACAACAGCATCGAACGGTTGAGGCAAGGCCGCAATACGCGCCGTCACGTCCCGCAGACCCGCTTCCGGCTGCGCCGCCGCGCCGACCAGGCCGACCAGCCTGGCCGCCGCCGCCGGGCCCTGCAGCAGAGACCGCCGCAGCAGCGCCTCGTTGGAGCGCGGGCTGTCCAGGGGCACCCAGCGGTCGTCCACCAGAGTCACCGAAACTTTTTCCCAGTCCAGCGGCTGCTGGGCCAGGGCGGCGAAAAAGCGCTCCGGCGTGCGACCGCCCGAGACCGCCAACACGGCCGCGCCGCGCGCCGCCAGCCCGTCGCGCAGATCCCGCGCCACGGCCCGCGCCAGGGCGGAGGCCAGGGCGGACGAAGAGTCGAACCTGTGGCGCGAGGCCGGCGGATTGGCCCGGGCCGGCTGCATCACTCCACGTCCTCGAACCAGGTGCGCCCGTCGCGCTCGATCAGCGCCACCGAGGCGCTCGGCCCCCAGGTGCCGGAAGTATAGGACTTGGGCGCATCATTCTTGCTCCGCCAGGCGGCAAGAATCGGATCGACCCAGCGCCAGGCGGCATCGACCTCGTCGCGGCGCATGAACAGCGTCGGGTTGCCGCGCACCACGTCCATGATCAGGCGCTCATAGGCATCCGGATTGCGCCCGCCGAAGGCCTGGGCGAAGCTCATGTCCAGGGGAACGTGCTTGAGGCGCATGCCGCCCGGCCCCGGATCCTTGATCATGATCCACAGCTTCACACCCTCGTCCGGCTGCAGGCGGATCACCAGGCGGTTGGCCACCACGCCGCCGGCGTCGCTGCCGAAGATCGAATGCGGGATGGCGTGGAAGGCGACGACGATCTCCGACACGCGGCTGGCCAGGCGCTTGCCGGTACGCAGGTAGAAGGGCACGCCGGCCCAGCGCCAGTTGGCGATCTCCGCCTTGATGGAGACGAAGGTCTCGGTCTGGGAGCCGTTGCCGATCTCCTCCGCATAGGCGCTCACCGCGCCGCCGGCCGAGGCCCCCGCGGCATACTGGCCGCGCACCGTGAGGCGGTCGATGTTCTGCTCGTCGACGGGCGTCAGCGCCTTCAGCACCTTCAGTTTTTCGTCTCGCACCGCGTCGGCGTCCATGGAGGTCGGCGGTTCCATGGCGACCAGGCAAAGCAGCTGCAGGATGTGGTTCTGCACCATGTCGCGCAGCGCGCCGGCGGTATCGTAGTAGGCGGCCCGCCCCTCGACGCCGATGTCCTCGGCCACGGTGATCTGCACGTGGTCGATATGGGCGTTGTTCCACTGCGGCTCGAACAGCGCGTTGGCGAAACGCAGCGCCATGAGGTTCTGCACCGTCTCCTTACCGAGGTAGTGGTCGATGCGGTAGATCTGATGTTCCTCGAAGACGGCGCCAACCGCTTCGTTGACCACCTGGGCGGTCTCGAAGTCCTTGCCGATGGGTTTTTCGATCACCACCCGTGCGTCCTGGCTGTTCAGGCCGTTGCGGGCGATACCCTGGCAGATCGGGCCAAAAAGCTCCGGGTTGACGGCGAGGTAGAACACCCGGATGAACGCGCCGTCCTGTGTCAGGCACGCCTTGAGGGCGTCCCAGCCGTCGGCGCCGGCGCCGTCGACGGAGACATAGCTCACCCGGTCGACGAAGTCAGCGACCTGCGCCTCCTCGCGTTCTTCCGGGGCGACGAAACGCTCGATGGCGTCGCGGGTCGCGGTCTTGTACTCGGCGTCCGACATCTGGCGCCGCGACACCGCGATGATTCGGCTCGGCCCGATGATCTGCCCGGCCCGAACGCGGTGGAACAGCGCCGGCAGCAGCTTGCGGTATGCCAGATCGCCGGTGCCGCCGAAAACGACCAGTTCGAAGGGTTCGACAGGAATTGTCTGTGCGGTCAATTGCGGATACCTGGATCGAGTTGGACGTGGTTCGGTTGACTGAGCAGCGCCGCCAACCGGCCGCGTGTCGGGTCCGAGGGAGTATCACAGATCATTTCGCTAATAAATCAACCTTGTTGATGAACTACCCCTTCATAGCCGATCTCACCGAGATTTGCCAAGTCCCTTTTTTTGCGTTGCACAAGAAATCCGCCTAACTCGTTGATGCCGGCCCGGCCCGGCCCATGTCATATCAGAGGGGCGAGAGGAAGCAGAGTAAGCGGATGACACAGGCTAAGATGACTAAATCCCACGGAACCGCGGCGATCGGGCTCCTGCCCGGCCTGCTCTCTTTAGCAGGCTGCTGAAAAACTATTTTGGGCTCGAATTTGCGCAATCATGATTCGCAATCATGCCATTTGCGATTCGATTCCGTCCGTTCCGGGTCGTGTTAGATTCTTTTCTTGCACGACCGCCTTCGTCCGGCGACTTTT
>JAVJNS010000002.1:0-227108 GCA_040217155.1 Kiloniellaceae bacterium | reverse complement strand
CCTGGCGGGTTTCCGAGCGGCGGGCGCCCGCGGCGTCGGCAGGCTTGCCCGATGCGCCGCATCGCGCTTCGCCTGCCTCCTGACGGATCGCCGCACCGCTCGAAAACAGAATTGAGTCAAATTGGGCGCAAAGCGCTTTAGCGCGATACGATCTGCCAGGCCCCGTCGGGCTGGCGGCAGGCGACGCCGTAGCCCGACTGGTTGCGGTTGCCGACGATGACTTCCTGCTGGAATTCGCGGCAATAGCGGCCGCTGCCATCGCTGCCCTCGCGGGTCGGCACCACGCTGCCGTAGGCGCCGCCGTCGTTCCAGCGGATGGTCTCGCCGATCGGCGCCGAAACGGCGCGCTGCTGCGCCCAGGCATAGCTGTCACGCTGGCTCTCGTTGAGGACGTCGACGATCTGCAGAGCGAGGATGGCATAGATCGCCCAGTCGTCGTCGCGCCGGTCACGGTAGCCGCGGCGCGGCCGGTGATCGTCACGATAGCTCCGCTGCGCATAGCGACCTGCGTGGCGGTGGCCCGGCGGCCCCCAGCGGCGCTCATTCTGCCAGACGACAACCCGTCTGCCGTGGGCGCGCCTAGGCCCGTAATCCTGCCTGGCCTTACGGCGGTATTTCTCGGCCTTGCGGCTGTACTCCGCCGCTTTGCGTTCGTGTTTTGCCGCCTTGCGGCGGTACTTGGCACGGTCCTTCGCCTTATAGTGCTTACCGGACTTGTAGCCGTCGCCGTACCTGCCGTCGCTTCGCTGATACCACCGCTCGCCGCCGCCGTCGTAGTCGCCATGCAACTGCTTGCCTCTGCCGCGGCGGCCGTCGTCGTCGTCGGCATAGGCCGGCGCCGCCGTGACCAAAAACAGCGCGCAGAGCGCCAGAACGATTCTTTTCGACATTTTTCCGATCCTTCCAAAGCTGCCTCGATAAGCTTGGTGTGATCGGTACTACGAGGAAGGGCGCCGCGGGTCTCCCCGCGCGCCCCAAAATGGTCACAATTAATACGGCTTGCGCCACGGGCCGCGAAGCGCCCCGGCCGCGGGCGCCTACAGCGTGCCCGGAAAGGCGCCGCCATCCAGCAGCAGGTTCTGCCCGGTGATGAAGCCGGCACGGGCGCCGCAGAGAAAGGCGCAGGCCTCGCCGAACTCCGCCGGATCGCCGAAGCGGCCTGCCGGGTTGCCCGCGGCCCGCTCGCGCGCGACCTCTTCCACCGGACGCCCGGCCTTGTCGGCGGAGACCTTGAGGTTGGCGCGCAGCCGGTCGGTCTCGAAAGGCCCCGGCAGCAGGTTGTTGATGGTGACGTTGTTGATGACGGTCTTGCGCGACAGGCCGGCGATGAATCCGGTCAGCCCGGCGCGCGCGCCGTTGGACAGCCCGAGAATATCGATCGGCGCCTTGACTGCGGCGGAGGTGATGTTGACGATGCGTCCGAAGCGGCGCTCCATCATGCCGTCGACCGTCGCCTTGATCAGCTCGATCGGCGTCAGCATGTTGGCGTCCAGCGCCTTGATCCAGGCGTCGCGGTCCCAGTCGCGGAAATCGCCCGGCGGCGGCCCGCCGGCGTTGTTCACCAGGATGTCCGGCTGCGGGCAGGCCGCCAGGGCCAGGGCGCGGCCCTCAGGCGTGGTGATGTCGGTGGCCACGGCGTTCACCTGAACCCCGGTGGCGGCGCGAAGGTCCTCGGCCGCCTTCTCCAGCGGCTGCGGCGTCCGCGCCACGATGGTGACGTCGACGCCTTCCTGCGCCAGCGCGACGGCGCAGGCGCGGCCGAGCCCCTTGCTCGCCGCGCAGACCAGTGCCTTGCGTCCACGAATGCCCAAATCCATTCCTAATCTCCCTTTGAACGGTCGTCCGCCTTTGCGGACTCGATTTCCTGCATCACGGCACGCGCCATGGGCACCGTGATCTGACGCCGCTTGGCCGCCAGGGCCGCGCGGTCGATGGCTTCGACGACGTCGCGCACCGCCGTGAACGAACGCTCCAGGCGCGGCGCCAGATACCGCACCACCTCGGGCCGGCAATCGAGCTGGCGGTCGAAGAGAAGCTTCACCAGCACGGCATCGATCAACACGTCGTCAGGCCCGCCCACGGCGACCGCCTGCATGGCGGAAAGACGCGAGCGCAAGTCGGCCAGGGGGCAGGCCCAGCGCGCCGGCGCCCGCCGGTCGGCGAGCAGCAGGTAGCCGCGGCGCTCCAGCATCATGTTGTAGAGATGCAGCAGCCGGCGCGCGATCTCCGGCTCCGGCGCGAGGCAGGCGGAAACGTCTTCGACGACACAGGCCTGCGCGTCACCCAGGTAAGCGGGCGGTTCGTCCCGGCGCAGCATCTCCGCATCGATTTCAACCGCGCCGGATGTCTGGCGCCAGACCTGGCACAGATGGCTCTTGCCGCTGCCGGACGGCCCGTAGAGGGCCAGCGCGCCGGCCGGCCAGTCGGGCCAACGGTCGACCCGGTCGACGGCCTCCGCATTGCCCGGCGTCACCAGAAAATCCTCACGCCCCAGCGCCGGCCGATGGTCGAGTTCCAGGGGCAGCTGCGCCGGCGCGGTCACGGCCCGCCGTCCGCGCCATCGGAGTCCCGGCCGGTGTAATAGCTGCTGAGACGGTATTGCGACAAGGCGAAGCGCACCCCGACGCCGACGACCGCCGCCACCGGCACCGCCAGCATGACCCCGACGAAGCCGAACAGCGCGCCGCCGGCCAGAAGGGCGAACATCACCCAGACCGGATGCAGCCCGACCCGATCGCCGACCAGCTTGGGGGTCAGCACATTGCCCTCGATCGCCTGGCCGACGAAGAAGACCGCGGCGACGATGGCGACGTTGATCCAGGAATCGAACTGCGCCACCGCAAGGCCGACCGAAAGAAACAGCCCGACCAGCGAACCGACATAGGGAATGAAGGAGAGAAAGCCCGCGATGAGCCCGACCACCAGGCCGAAGTCGAGCCCGGCGAGGCTGAGGCCCACGGCATAGAAGACCGCCAGCGAAATGCACACCGTGCCCTGCCCGCGCAGGAAGCCCGCCAGGGTCTCGTCGACCTCCTGCGCCAAGCGGCGGATGGTTTCCTGATGACGGCGCGGCAGCCAGTCGTCCGCCTTGCCGATCATGCGATCCCAGTCGCGCAGCAGGTAGAAGGTGACCACCGGGGTAATCACCAATAGAGCCAAGAAGTTGAAGAAGGCGACGCCGCCTGAGACGATGCCGCCGAGAACCTCCGTGACCCAGGTGAACACCTTATCCGCCGAACCGCCGAGCACCGACTGAAGCTTTTGCTCCGCGGTCGGATCCAGCCGGTCGCGCAGCATCTCGGCCAGCACCGCCAGCTCGCGCTGGAGGGCGGACAGGTAGTCGGGCGCGCGCTCGATGAAGGTGGCGGTCTGGCTTACCACCACCGGAATGACCAGCAGCAGGACCAGACCGCACAGCAGCACGAAACCGACGGTGACGATGGCGGTCGCCCAGGTGCGCGACAGCTTCCACTTTTCCAGCCGGTCGCAGAGCGGGTCCAGCAGGTAGGCCACGGCGGTGCCGGCCACGAAGGGCAGCAGCACACTGCGCAGCAGATAGACGCAAAGCAGGGTGACGACGAGAACGATCAACCAGAACCGGACTTGGCTGGCCGTGGGGACATGCGCCGCAGCCGTGCCGGCGGCCGGCTCCGGCGTTTCGGGATCGGGACCGCTCATTGCTGCCCGGGGGCGGCGGAACCGGGTGCGGTTGAACCGGGCGTCTGCGTACGGGGCATCTGGGTCCGGGGCATCTGGGTTTCTGGCATCGGTGAACCGCCTGTCGGAAAACTGGTCCCGCTGCCCACGCCGGGCGTCCGGCTTGGGGCGGCGAAGCCACGCTTCTCCGCCAGGCCCAACTCCCAGGAGCTGTCAGGGCGCAGCGACAAATAGAGATCGCGCCGCTCCAGCGCCCGGGAAAGACGCTGCTCGTCACCGACGAAGCTGATGTCCAGCCGCGCCTCGGAACGCGTCAGAGTCGCCAGATCGGATTGCTGGATGGCGGCCACGCCGTGCAGGCGCCGGCGGACATTCAGCCAGTCATCCAAGCCCTCAAGGGGCACGAAGACCTGAATCGAACGCTGGTTGCCGAACTGCAGGACGTTCTGCCGCTTCCAGGCCTGCTGGACCGCACTATCGATGCGCCGGGCGGCGCGCTCCAGAAAGCCACCCATGGGTTCCCCATCCACCTGAAGCAGCTTGTCGCGCAGGGTGACGCTGGAAACGCCGTCGCGAAATTGGCGGCTGACCACCTGCAAAACCGCCGAGCCGTTTTCCGGATCGCCGCTCATGGCGGCCTCGGCCACCAGCACTTCCTCGGTCCCGTAGAGTGCCGCGATCGCGCGCAGCGCCTCGGGATCCGCCCGCTGCGCGCGGGGCGCATCGATGGCGGCGATATCGCTGAGGTCGCCCAAAGGCACGACCATGGGCACCAAGCCGTCGTCGCCACGACGGCTCGCCCAGGTGTCACGCCACGGATTGTCGTCCAGCCACAGCCTGGGCTCCGCATCGCCCTCCTGGAACACCGGCAGCACCACCACCGGCGCGCCACGAGTCTCCGCGAAACCGACCTTGTTGCCGCGCAGCAGCCGCCGCACCTCGTCGCCGTTGAAGCGGAAGGTCAGGTCGGCCAGATAGCGCACCGTGGAGGTCCGCTCGTTGGCCACCGAAAAGTCGCGCACGTAGTACTGCAGCTGATTCGAATCGATGGACGGTACCAGGCTCTGCTGGTCCTCGGGCACCAGCCGGTCGATCAGGCGTCGAAAGGCCCGGCGATGACCGGTGGCCAGCGCCAGCTGGCGTGCCTCGGCCGCGGTTGCGGCGGTCTCGTCGACCGCCACGCCGCGCACCGTGAATATGTCGCTGTCGGCCTGGGCCCGCGGGGCGCCGCCACCGCCGGGCAGAATGCCCTGCAGCGCCAGCGCCAGGGCCAGCACGCCGATTGCCCGTAAGACCGCGCCGCTCGCTCGGCGAAACCGCATTGCAAACCGTCCTGGATTCTCTATCTTCGCCCGGCAGAGCGGGCCGAAACACTTGCTCCTCTAAATACCTCATGTGACCGGAGGACGCCATAACAAGCCGGAACTCGCGCGACAACCAGCTGAGTTACAAGGATGCCGGTGTCGATATCGATGCCGGCAACGCGCTGGTCGAGGCCATCAAGCCGCTCGCCCGCGCCACCGCCCGCAGCGGCTCGGACGCCGGACTCGGCGGCTTCGGCGGCTTTTTCGACCTGAAGGCGGCCGGATACCGCGACCCCTTGCTGGTGGCCGCCAACGACGGCGTCGGCACCAAGCTGAAGATCGCCATCGCCGCCGGCCGGCACGACACCGTGGGCATCGACCTGGTCGCCATGTGCGTGAACGACCTGGTGGTCCAGGGCGCCGAGCCGCTGTTCTTCCTCGACTACTACGCCACCGGCCAGTTGGAGGTCGCCGCCGGCACCGCCATCGTCGAGGGCATCGCCGAGGGCTGCCGCCAGGCCGGCTGCGCCCTGATCGGCGGCGAGACCGCCGAGATGCCTGGGCTCTACGCCGCCGGCGACTACGACCTGGCCGGCTTCGCCGTCGGCGCGGTGGAACGCGACCGGGTGCTGACCGGTGAAACCGTGGCGGCCGGCGACGTGGTGCTGGGCCTCGCCTCGGCCGGGCTGCATTCGAACGGCTTTTCGCTGGTGCGCCGGGTGGTTGAAACCCTCGGTCTCGACTATGGCCAGGCGGCGCCCTTCGCGCCCGAGACCAGCCTCGGCGCGGCCCTGCTGGTGCCGACGCGCATTTATGTGAAGAGCTGTCTCGCGGCCCTCGAAACCGGGGGCGTGAAAGCCTTCGCGCACATCACCGGCGGCGGCTTCCTCGAGAACCTGCCGCGGGTCATCCCCGGCGGCCTCGGCGTCGTCCTGGAGGGCATCACCTGGCCGGTCCCCGCGGTGTTCCGCTGGCTGGCCGCGGCCGGCGGCATCGCGCCACGGGAAATGGTCCGCACCTTCAACTGCGGCGTCGGCATGGCGGTGGTCGTCGCTCCCGAAGTGGCCGGCGCCGTGCGCGCCGCCTTCGAAGCCGCCGGCGAGACGATGTTCGAGATCGGCCGCATCACCGCGCGCGACGCCGAGGGCACTCAGGTCGTTATCGAGAACCTCGACCGGACCTGGCCTCAATGAGGCCGCCGTCTCGGAAATCCGCGTGAAGGTCGGCGTCCTCATCTCCGGGCGCGGCAGCAACCTGAAATCGCTGCTCGATGCCTGCGCCGCGCCGGAGTCTCCAGCGAAGATCGTCACCGTGCTCTCCAATCGGCCGGCGGCCGGCGGCCTCGACCACGCCCGCGCCGCCGGTGTCGCCGCGGACGTCATCGATCACAAGTCCTTCGCGCGCAAGGAAGCCTTCGAGGGCGCGGTGACGTCGGCGCTGGAGGCCGCCGGCGTTGAACTGCTGTGCCTTGCCGGTTTCATGCGGGTGGTCGGCCCCGGCTTCGTGCGCCACTGGCAGGGCCGCATGATCAACATCCACCCGTCCCTCCTGCCGCTGTTTCCCGGCCTCGATACCCACGCCCGGGCCCTGGCGGCGGGCGTCAAGCTGCACGGCTGCAGCGTCCACTATGTGAACGAACAGGTCGATGGCGGGCCGATTATCGGCCAGGCCGCGGTGCCGGTGCTGCCGGACGACGACGCCGGCAGTCTGGCGGCGCGGGTGCTGCGGGCCGAACATCGGCTCTACCCGGCCTGCCTGCGGCTGGTGGCCATGGGCGGCGTGCGGCTGAGCGGCGGAAAGGCCGTGGTTTCCGGGGATTTCGACGCTGCCGCGCTGATCTGCAATCCCCTGGTGCAGGGCTGAGCCCGACGCGCCAACCGGCCTTCCGGGGCTTGTCCGCCTCAGCGTCTCGGGCTAGAAGAATGTCAAGCAAGCAAGTGTCGGCCCCGGGACGCCTCCCAGGCGCGGACGCGGCGAACAGGACAACGAGCAGGGTTCACCTATGTCGGACGATCAATTGCTGCGCGAGCATCAGCGGAACTGGAAGGGCTTCGTGCGCTTCATCACCTGGTCCACGGGCTTGGTGATCATAACGTTGCTGTTGATGGCCTTCTTCCTGCTTTAGAAACCGCTTCCGGAACCGCCGGCCGGCCAGCAAGCCTCGAGCAGGCGACGGCTGGTCGCTATTTCGCGTCGATCACCTGGACGCGCCAGCCACCGGTACCCCGCACCGCCAGGCGGTAGCTTCCCGGCTCCAGGATTTTGGAGCGGCCGCCGCCGCTGCCGATTTGATTCCCGATGACATCCAGGATTTCTTCCTGCGCGGTCAGCAGGTCGACCGTGAGCAGGCTGCCCTGGTTCGTCCAGGTCACGCGCCACGGCGCCTGGATCTCCAGCACCTCCGAATCCCAGTCGCCCTTGCCGGTGAAACTATGCAGGGCCTTGGGGCCTTCGCCCGTGGCCGCCTCGTCCAGGCCCAGCAGCGGCTGTGCCAGCGCATCGTAACACGCCAGACGCTCCGCCGTGCCCGCCAGGCCGGCGCAGTCGATCAGTTCATCGGCCAGCGTCGTCGTGTCGTCACTCTGCTCCGTTTGCGCCCGGACGGGCGTCATTGCGGTGCCGAGCCCCGCGGCAAGCACGATCAGCAGGGCCACAACCCGGCCTCGCGTCTTGTCAGGCCAGACGGCGCCGCGGGAGAGAGCACTGTTCATCGGATTTGCCTCGCTCATGGTCGTTTGGGTCAAGGTCATTGGCACAACCGGCCACGGCGTGAAAAATCCGCAGCCGCGTCGTTTCAGCCAAGCCTATGACATCAGGGCTTCCGACGAAATGCCGCACCGGGCAGAAAAAGCGACCCGGCCCGGACACGACACGACCCTCGCCCACGATGCAGGGGGTCGGCGGGCCGTGGTGGAGCGGAGAACCACGGCCCGCCACCCGCGGCGGGCTGCGTCGGAACCGACCGGATGGCGTTGCGCATCACCCCGGCAGTGACAACAGGTTTACTGAATGCCCGGCGTCGTGGACGGCTTGTCCGTGCCCATCATCTGCCGGTCGGTCTCGACCTGCTGGGCCTCCAGCGTTTTGAATTCGGGTGCCGCCTCGAGATCCTCGCGCGACAGGCTGGAACGCAGCAGCAGCCCGTCTTCGTTCTGCTCTTCGCTCAGGGAGCCCCAGGAGAGCCCCACGGGCTTCGCCGCGACGCCCAGGAAGCCGCCGACATCGACCACGACGCCGACGATCTTGTCGTCCGGCCCCAGCACCAGATCGGACACCGTGCCGACCTTCTCGAAGCCTTCCGCCGAACGGGCCACGACCTCGGCCCCGATGTAGCTGTCGGACAGAACTTCACCGGATTTCTGACTGGTGATGATGGTGCTGCCGGCCTGCTGGGCCACAGCCGCCGCCGGGGCGGCCACGGCAGTAGAGACGGCGAGCGCGAGGGCTGTCAATTTACGCATGGTATTGCTCCTCAGTTGTTGTGGGAGAAAGCCTCTCCCTACTCGCCCTCTAGACGCGAAGCCCCCACGGATTGTTCCGCGAAATCGGCTATGACCATGAAATGACATAGAAAAGTAAGGATCTGAGGGTCCCCCAGTTTGCCGAAGCCGAGGACCATTTCGCAAACTGTCGGGGCGGCGTGCCGCCGTCCAAACCCGCTCCCGAAGGTCGGCGGCCGTTGGGATCGCCGCCTCGCACCACGCATCCCTGCGAGCATTCCACGTAACGCCTGTTCAATTCTCGCTGAACAAATAACTCATTTGAAATGTTACGACGGTTACATTATAAATGAACTCATGACTGATGTTTCATGGCTCCTCCTGACCTACAAGATCCCGCCGGATCCGGCGGCCAAGCGCATCGCGGTGTGGCGCCGATTGAAAGGGATGGGGGCGATCTACCTGCAAAACGGGGTCTGCCTGCTGCCCAAGACCGACGATCACGTTCGGCGGCTGAAAATGGTGGAG
Source organism: Kiloniellaceae bacterium (assembly GCA_040217155.1). Classification (GTDB taxonomy): domain Bacteria; phylum Pseudomonadota; class Alphaproteobacteria; order Kiloniellales; family Kiloniellaceae; genus Pelagibius. Next base: position 218,179 of record JAVJNS010000002.1, on the reverse strand, counting down.
AACGATATTGCCGAGGCCAGTGGGGACAGCGTGATCCTGGAGACCGTCGCTCTGGACCACAGCCAGAAAGAGAAAGTGATCGCACGCTTCAAGGCGGACCGCGATGACGCCTACGAGGAGTTCATCGACAAGTGCGACGACTTCGAGCGGGAGGTGGCCAAGGAGATCGAGGCCAATCACTTCACCTATGCGGAGTTGGAAGAGAACGACGTCGACCTCAAGAAGCTCCAGGGCTGGCTGGCGAAGATCAAGAAGCTCGACTTCTATGGCGCGGCCAGAGCCGCTGAGAGCGATAAGCGCCTGAAGGGCTGCGAGGCCGTCCTCGATGACTACGCCAAGCGCGTCTTTCACGCCCATGATGAAAACAGCTGATGGACGAAGCGGCACCACGCTGAGCGTCTCAACCACAGGAGTCTACGGATGTCTGTAACCCGCTTGTACCACTTCGCATCAGGTGCCGCGAATGTGGCGAAATCTTAGCTCGGCAGAGTCTTTCGCGCCCCTGCAACCGAGGTAGTCGCGCCATTGGTTTGGCACACCAGAGCTGTCCAGCGATTTGAGCTTAGAGATTTGCAGGATTGGCAACTGCAGGACATGGGAATTCCGCAAGAATTGGCTGAGCGCGAGGCGTCGAAGCCGTTCTGGCAGGCGTGACCGCACAGCCGCGGGCCGCCAGCGGGCGCCGGCACGAACCTCGCCGGCACTGAGTTGGCGGGCCTGCCAAGTAAAACGCAACGGCATTGGGATGGAATTCGACATGTACACTTGGTCCACTGCGGCGCCCGCGATCAGCGCCGCCTTCTTCGCCTCCCTCGTCGAGGTCGTCGAAGCCTTTACCATCGTCCTGGCAGTGGCCACCCTGCGCGGCTGGCGGCCTGCCGCGCTGGGCACCGCAGCGGCGCTCGCCACCCTCGGCGCCATCGTCCTGGCGCTCGGCCCGCTGCTCAATCTTGTGCCCCTGCACCTGCTGCAACTCGTCATCGGAATCCTGCTGCTGCTTTTCGGCATCGGCTGGCTGCGCAAAGCGGCCCTGCGGGCCGCCGGGGTCATTCCGCTCCACGACGAGGACGCCATCTTTGCGCGCGAAACCGCCGATCTCAGCGAGGAAGTCAAGCGCCGCGGCGCCTCGCTCGATTGGATTGCCGGCATCGCCGCCTTCAAGGCCGTCCTGCTCGAGGGCCTTGAGGTGGTTTTCATCGTCATCGCCGTCGGCGCCGGGCGGGGCCTGATCGGGCCAGCCAGCCTCGGCGCGCTCGCCGCCTGCGCGCTCGTCCTCCTGGCCGGCGCCATCGTCCACCGCCCGCTCGCGCGCGTGCCGGAGAACACGCTTAAATTCGGCGTCGGGGTCATGCTCTCGGCCTTCGGCGTCTTCTGGACCGGCGAGGGACTCGGTATCGACTGGCCAGGCCATGACCTGGCGCTGTTCGTGTTTGCCATTTTGTTCCTCGGAACGGGCCTGCTGGCGGCTTCCGTCGCGCGGCGGCCATTTGCGGAGACAGCGAAATGACGATCTTCAAAGACGTGCTCGCCGAACTCTTCGGAATGTTCGTCGGTGACGCCAAGCTTTCGGCTGCCATTCTGGGCGTCGTTGCCGCCGCGGCCCTGCTGATTGAGATCGCCGGTGTCGAGCCGTTGATCGGCGGCGGCGTCCTGTTGCTTGGCTGTCTGGCGGTGGTGCTTGAGGCGGTGCGCCGCGCTCCTCTCAGCGCTGCGGCCACGCTGGCCGCGCCACCGAATCAGTCGTGAAACCTCAGCCTGCGATATTGACCATTGGATTCACAGCTGACAAAGGATCGCCGGGAGCCGCGACGATGGTCACGCCTCTCTCGAAGGGCGCGCATTCATCAAAAAAGGCGGGGCCCAGGGACCCCGCCTCAGTCATTTGCACGGCCCGCCGGAACGGCCGGCGCCGCCCCTGCCTCAGCCGACGATTTCAGCCTCGGTGAAGAAGTATCTGATCTCCTCGGCGGCCGTCTCCGGCGCGTCGGAGCCGTGCACCGAATTGGCCTCGATGGACTCGGCGAAGTCGGCGCGGATGGTGCCGGGGGCAGCGTCCTTGGGGTTGGTCGCGCCCATCACTTCGCGGTTCTTGGCGATCGCGTTCTCACCTTCCAGAACCTGGACCACGACCGGGCCCGAGATCATGAAATTGCAGAGATCGTTGAAAAAGGGCCGCTCCTTGTGGACCGCGTAGAAGCCCTCGGCCTGGGCGCGGCTCATCTGAATGCGCTTGCTGGCGACGACACGCAGGCCGGCCGCCTCAAAGCGGTCGACGATCTTGCCCGTGATGTTGCGCTTGGTCGCATCGGGCTTGATGATCGAGAAGGTTCGTTCGATGGCCATGGACTCCGGCTCTCCTTGTAGATTGCATCGTGTGGAACGCGGCGCGGCGCGCGGCTGACGTCGAGTCTGGCCCGCCTCGCGCCCTGGAAAGCGCGGCTTTCCGCCCTCCCGCGTCCCGCGCCGGGCTTATAGACGCTTTGCCGGGCCAGGGCAACGCCCCCTCTGACCCGGCTTTCGCCCGGCCGCGGGCCGTGCTATCACCCGCCGCCGGAGCGAAGCCAACCTTATGCTGCATATCAACGATCTCGTTTACCGGGTTCAGGGCGACCCCCTGCTGGACCACGCCACCGTCGCCGTGAACAAGGGCGAGCGGGCGGGTCTGGTCGGCCGCAACGGCTCCGGCAAGACCACCCTGCTGAAGCTGATTTCCGGTGAGCTGCACGCCGACGAAGGCAGCATCACCTATCCCCGCCTGACCAGGATTGGCAAGGTGGCGCAGGAAGCCCCCTCCGGGCAGACCAGTCTGATCGACACCGTGCTGGCCGCCGACCGCGAGCGCAGCACTCTGCTGGCCGAGGCCGAGCACACCAAGGATCCGCACCGCATCGCCGAACTGCACGAGCGGCTGGTGACCATCCAGGCCGATACCGCACCGGCCCGCGCGGCCCGCATCCTGGCCGGCCTCGGTTTCGACGAGGCGGCCCAGCAGCGCCCCTGCGCCGAGTTCTCCGGCGGCTGGCGCATGCGCGTCGCCCTCGCCGCCCTGTTGTTCACCGAACCCGACCTGCTGCTGCTCGACGAGCCGACCAACCACCTGGACCTGGAAGCGGCGCTGTGGCTGGAGACCTACCTGAAAAGCTATCCCGGCACCTTGCTGCTGGTGTCTCACGACCGCGGCCTGCTGAACCGGGCGGTGAACCGCATCATTCACTTGGAACACCGCAAGCTCACGGCCTACACCGGCAACTACGACCGCTTCGAGCGCCTGCGCCGCGAACAGCTGGAACACCAGGCCGCCCTGCTCGCCAAGCAGCAGGCCCAGCGCCGCCACATCCAGTCCTTCGTCGACCGTTTCCGCTACAAGGCCTCCAAGGCCCGCCAGGCGCAGTCCCGCCTCAAGGCCCTGGCGCGCATGGAACCGATCGCCGCGGTGATGGAGGACCGCACGGTGTCCTTCGACTTCCCGCAGCCCAGCCAGCTGTCGCCGCCGATCCTCTCCCTGGAAGACGCCGCCGTCGGCTACACGGCCGGCAAGCCGGTCCTGTCGCGCCTCAACCTGCGGCTCGACATGGACGACCGGGTCGCCCTGCTGGGCGCCAACGGCAACGGCAAGTCGACCCTCTCCAAGCTCTTCGCCGGGCGGCTGAAGCCGATGGACGGGCGCATGACCCGCTCCGGCAAGCTGAAGATCGGCTATTTCGCGCAGGACCAGGCCGAGGAACTGGACCTCGGCTCAACGCCGCTGGCGCACATGCGCCGCCTCATGCCGCTGGCCACCGAGACCAAGCTGCGGGCCCAGCTCGGCCGCTTCGGCTTCGGCGTCGACCGGGCGGAGGTCGCCGTCGGCAAGCTGTCGGGTGGCGAGAAGGCCCGCCTGCTCTTTGCTCTGATGAGCCGCGACGCGCCCCACATCCTGATTCTCGACGAGCCGACCAACCACCTGGACGTCGACTCGCGCCAGGCCCTGATCCAGGCACTCAGCAACTTCGAAGGCGCGGTGATCCTGGTGAGCCACGACACGCACCTGATCGAGCTGACGGCGGATCGCCTGTGGCTGGTCGCCGACGGCGCGGTCTCCGCCTTCGATGGCGACACGGAAGACTACCGCAAGCACCTCATGGAGCAGCGCCGGCAGGAACGCTCGCGCCAACGCGAGACCAAGCCCCAGCGTGACGACGTCGTCTCCAAGAAAGACAAGCGCCGCGCCGCCGCCGAGGCCCGCGCCGCGGTGGCCGACCTGCGCAAGGAAGCCCGGCAGGCCGAGACAAAACTTGAGAAGCTGAACCGCCAGAAAGCGACCCTGGAAGCCAGACTGGCCGACCCGACGGTCTACGAAGGACCGACCGCCAAACTGCAGGACCTGCAGATCAGGTTCGGCCAGATCAAGCAGGCGATCGACGACGCCGAGGCACGCTGGCTGGAACTGCAGACCGCGCTGGAAGAGGCCTGATGCCTTCGCCGGCAAAGGCGCCGGGCGCGAAACTCAAATCGCGGCGCGCAGCGGCATCCGGTCATAGCCGTTGAGGATCAGCAGCTTGTCGATGACCCTGCCGTCGGCCGCCAGGGGAAAGTACATGCGCTGCGAGTCGATGAACTGGCGGTCCGGATGCGGCATCGCGAAACTGTCGTAGACCGGCAGCCGCCGCGCCAGCACCTGCGTCATATTGGCGGTGATTCTCGGCGCCAGCTCCGGGATCACGGCATCCTCGACGACAAGCCCGGTGATACTGCGGCCCGCCGCCCGTGTCTGTTGCTCCCCGACGAGGCGAAACCGGAAGCGTGTCTTGCCGCCGGTGCGTTCCACGTCCACCAGGTTCACAAGCGTGAGGACCTGGCGGAATTCCACCGGGTCGATATGCTGCCGCCCCGGAAGGGCTCCCCGCGGCGCCACCTTTTTCATATACCGGATCATCGCCAGGAACCGCGCGTGTATCGCGGGAGGCTCGAGGTCGCCGAGTTCTTTCAGGAAGTAATCTGAGTAAACGAAATCGGGCATTTCAGCTCCGAACCTTCCACTCGATGAATACCGCCGATTGAAACATAGATCAGCTAATCAACATAAGTCGGGGAATCTCGCCCGCATGTCAAGCGAGCCTCGCCCGGCGCGGCGGCCTGCCCACAAAGATCGGCGCTCAATCCAGGGTCTGTCCCGCCGCGTCCGACAGGCCCCAGGCGCTCAAGCCTGCTGGCCCCAGCGTCCCTGATCGTCCTGCTGCCAATAGCTGACTTCGTGGCCGGCGTCCTTGAAGACCGTCCACTGGCGCCGCGCTTCTCCAACCGCCTCGTCGTCGCCGCCATCGAAAAGGATCACGCAGCGCGCGTAATCGCCGACCTTTTCCGATGTCGCGCCGTCGGCGAGAAACAGGACTTCGGCGCCGTTGGGCGCTTCGTCCTCCACGGTAAGCCAGACCGGCTGGCGCTCGGGGCGGCCGTCCTTAAGGTTGCCGTGCGGCAGAAACGAGCGGTCGTGATAGGTCCAGAGCCGCGCCGACAAGGCCTCGACCCGCGCTTCGGAGGCGGCGCGCACCACCGCGCGCTGGCCGCGCTCAATGGTCTTCTCCAGCATCTGGGGCAGCGCCTGCTCCAGTGCCGTTCGGGTCAGGTGATAGAATCGGACCTCGGTCATGGCCTTTGGTTGTCAGGGCGTCGATCGCCACGCGCCCGCCGCCGACCGGACAGGCATCGGGCCGGACGAAGGCCGGGCCGGCGCCGCCGCCGGTCCGGCTCGCTCGCCAGGCTACTTCTCGTAGGTTTCCGCCACAAAAGCATCGAGCAGCCGCACGCCGAAGCCGGTGCCGCCCTTGGGCACCGTGGCCTTTTCCTTGGCCGACCAGGCGACCCCGGCGATGTCCAGGTGCGCCCAGGGCAGGCCGTTCTTGATGAAGCGCTGCAGGAACTGCGCCGCGGTGATGGAGCCGCCGGCGCGGCCGCCGCCGATGTTCTTCATGTCGGCCGCATCGCAGTCGATCTGCTTGTCATACTCCGGCCCCAGGGGCAGCCGCCACAGCGCTTCGCCGACAGTCTTGCCGGCGGCGGTCAACTGCTGCGACAGCTTGTCGTTGTTGCTGAACAGGCCGGCGTGCTCATTGCCGAGGGCAATGATGATGGCGCCGGTCAGCGTCGCCAGGTCGACAATCAGTTTCGGCTTGAACTTTTCCTGGACGTACCACAAGACGTCGGCCAGGACGAGCCGGCCCTCCGCATCGGTGTTGAGCACTTCGATGGTTTGGCCCGACATGGAGGTGACGATGTCGCCCGGGCGCTGCGCCGTGCCGGACGGCATGTTCTCGACCAGGCCGCAGATGCCGACGACGTTGACCTTGGCCTTGCGCGCCGCCAGAGCGTGCATCAGGCCGACCACCGTGCCGGCGCCGCCCATATCCCATTTCATGTCTTCCATGCCGGCGGCCGGTTTCAGCGAGATGCCGCCGGTATCGAAGGTCACGCCCTTACCGACGAAGGCCAGCGGCGCCGCGCTCTTACCCTTGGGGCCCTTGGCGCCGGGCGCGCCCTCCCAGACCATGACCAGCAGCTGCGGCTCCTGGGCCGAGCCCTGGGCGACACCGAGCAGCGCGCCCATGCCGAGCTTGCGCATCTCCTTCTCGCCCAGCGCCTGAACCTTGACGCCCAGCTTGCTCAGCTTCCTGGCCTCGGCCGTCAGGGATTTGGGAAACAGAATATTGGCCGGCTCGCTGACGAGGTCACGGGTGACGAAGACGCCCTCGGCGATTTTCTCAAGCTTCTGATAGAGGCGTTTGGCCGCGGCGGTCTCCTCCACCATGACCTTGATCTCCTTCAGCTTGACCTTGCTCTCGGGCTTCTGCTTGGTCTTGTACTTGTCGAAGCGATAGCTGCGCAGCAGCGCGCCGAAGGCGGCGTTGGCGGCACGCTCCGCGGCGCTTTTTCCGCCGCGCAGCTTGTCGACGAAGAGGGCCGCCTTCTGGTCACCGCTTTTCAACAACTGCGCCGCGACGGTCCCGCCGAGATCCTGCAGATCCTTTTCGGTGAGCTTGGCCGCCGCGCCGAGGCCGACCAGCAGAACCCGGCTGTTGTTCAGATTGGCCGGCGCCACGATGTCCAGGAGTTCGCTCTTCTTGCCGGAAAAGCTGCTGGCGGAGATCGCGCGCTCAAGCGCTCCGCCGGTCTGTTTATTCAGGTTTTGAGCGCTCGGCGTAAGCTTTGCGCCTTCCATGACACCGACCACCAGGGCGCCGGACGATGGAACGCTCGGCGAAGCAAAGGAAATATTCATCAATCCCCTCACGGAAAGTACTCGGCCGGCGCTGTGCGCGAAGCGACAGGCCAGCCATCGAATGACAAGAGTCGGAAAACGATAAGGCCGCCAGCCTGTCAGCGCCAGCGGCCAAGTTCAAGGGCGCAATGGCGCCACCGGCAATGCCTCCCCGCAATCGGCCTTCGGGGATTTTGTCTGGACGGCGGTCGCCGTGGCGCGTTATCTCTCAAGGCTACCGCACCGCAGAAAATGGGCCCAATGCCCTGGATCACACGCTACATTCTCGCGCAGTTGGTGATGGCCACGATTTTCGTCACCCTGGCCCTTACCTTCGCCATCTGGCTCACTCAGTCGCTGCGCCTGATTGACTACATCGTCAATCGCGGGCTGCCGGCGTCCACTTTCCTCACTTTCGTCGGCCTCTTGCTGCCATCCTTCCTGGGCGTGGTGCTACCGGTGGCGACCTTCGTCGCGGCGCTCTTCGTCTATCACAAGCTGACCATGGACAGCGAAATGGTGGTCATGCGCGCCGCCGGCCTGTCACAGATGCAACTGGCACGGCCGGCGATCATCCTGGGGGTGATGGTGACGTTGGTCGTCTATGCGATCTCGCTCTATCTATTGCCTGTCTCGTTTCGTAATTTCAAAGACTTACAGAATACTTTCCGAAGTGATCTCTCAACTGTCCTGCTGCAGGAAGGCGTCTTCACCGCGCTCACCGACGAGATCACCGTCTATGTGCGCCAGCGCTCCGCCGACGGCGAACTGCGCGGCATCCTGGTGCATGACAACCGCGAGCCCGGAAAACCGGTCACCATGATGGCCGAGCGCGGCGCGCTGGTGCCCAGCGAAGCGGGGCCGCGGGTGGTGATGGAGAACGGCAACCGCCAGGAAGTCGAACCCGGCACCGGCCGCTTCTCGTTGCTCTATTTCGACCGCTACACCGTCGAACTCAGCGATTTCGGCGAGGCCGCCAAGGTTCGCTGGCGCGAACCGAAGGAGCGCTTCCTGGGCGAACTGCTGTTCCCCGGCAGCGACCGGCGCGACCAGCGCTATCGTCAGGAACTGATCGCCGAGGGGCACCAGCGCCTGGTCAGCCCTCTCTACACCCTGGTGTTCGTGCTCATCGGCATGGCCGCACTGCTCGCCGGCGAGTTCAATCGGCGCGGACAGGCAAAGCGGGTGCTTGCCGCCATCGCCTGCGTGGCCGCGCTGGAGGGCGTATCCCTGGCCCTGCAGGACTTTGCCACCCGCAGCATGGCCGCTGTCCCGATGATGTACGCCGCCGTCGCGCTGGCCGTCGGCCTCAGTCTCTTCGTGCTGCTGCACCGCCCCGGCCGGCGCGCCGCGCCGGCTCCGCTGGACGAGGCTCCGGCATGACCAGCAGCGCCCAGAATGCCGAAATTCTTCCGTCCATTCGACGCCTGCGGCTTTCGCCCACCCTGACCAAATACATCGCCCGTCAGTACCTGTTCTGGTTCGGCACCTTCTTTTTCGCCATCGTGGCCATTATCTTCCTGGCGACCATCGTCGACCTGCTGGACCGCCTGGCGACCAAGGACGTCGCGCTCAGCCTGACCATTCAGATGGCCTTCCTGAAACTGCCCTACCTCAGCCAGGAGGTCATGCCCTTCACCGTGCTTTTCGCCGCCATGGCGACCTTCTGGCGGCTGACGCGCTCGCACGAACTGGTGGTGGCGCGCGCCGCCGGCGTCTCGGTCTGGCAGTTTCTGTTGCCGGTCCTCGGCAGTTCGGTGGTGATCGGCACCTTCACCGTCACCGCCTTCAATCCGCTGGCCTCGATCCTGCTGAGCCGCTACGAGACTCTGGAGGCCAGCTACATCCACAACCAGTCAAGCATGCTGGCGGTCTCCAAGACCGGACTCTGGCTGCGCCAGGCCGACGAAAACGGTCAGTCCGTGATCCATGCCGAGAGGGTCAAGCCGGGCTCTGTCGCCCTGCAGCAGGTGCTGGTCTTCCGCTACGCCGACCAGGACCGCTTCGTCGACCGAATCGATGCCCGCGAGGCGCAGTTGCAGCCGCAGAAGTGGGTGTTGTTCGACGCCTGGCTGTCGAGCCCCGGCGAAGTGTCGGTTTTTCATGAGCGCTTGGAACTGCCGACCGACCTCACGGTCGACAAGATCCAGGAGAGCTTTGCGCCGCCGGAGACGATCGCCTTCTGGGCGCTGCCGGAATTCATAGAATTAATGCAGGCCGCCGGTTTCTCGGCGATTCCTCACCGTTTGCAGTTCAATCGGCTGCTTGCCCTGCCCATGTTGTTTGCCGCCATGGTCCTGCTCGCCGCAACGTTCTCGCTGCGCCCGCAGCGGCGCGGCAGAGTCGGTCTGGTCATCCTGGCCGGCATGCTGACCGGATTTTTGCTCTATTTTATCTCCAATTTCGTGTTTGCCATCGGACTTTCGGGTACCATCCCCGTCATACTCGCGGCCTGGGCGCCGGCTGGGGTGTCGCTGATGCTCGGCGTCGCAATGTTGCTTCACTTGGAGGACGGATAGACAGAGGATGTTTTTGGGGGGATTGGGGCGAACGGTGGCCTTGGCTGCCGCGATACTTGTGCCGCTTGCCATTGTCGGGGCCGCGGCGACGGCTCAGGATATCGATGTGACTGCGCTGGAGAACATTCCGGCGCTGATCACCGCGGACGAACTGACCTACGACGAGGACAACGGCCTCGTCATCGCTTCCGGCAATGTGGAGATTTCCCAGGCCGATCGCGTCCTGCTGGCCGACAAGGTGACCTATAACACCGTCACCGGCGTCGTCACCGCCGATGGCAACATCACGCTCGTCGATCCCAGCGGCGACACCGTCTTCGCCGATTACGTCGAGTTGACCGGCGACATGAAGGAAGGGTTCATCCGCGACGTCCGCGTGCTGATGGTCGACAAGACGCGCATCGCCGCCGCCAGCGGCCTCCGCACCGGCGGCAACCGCACCACATTCCGCAAAGGTGTGTTCAGCCCCTGCGAACTCTGCCGCGACGACCCCAGCCGCGCCCCGCTGTGGCAGATCAAGGCCAACGAAGTCATCCACGACCAGGAAGCCCAGGACGTCATCTACTACGATGCCTGGATCGAGTTCTTCGGCATCCCCGTCTTCTATACGCCCTATCTGGAGCACCCCGACCCGACGGTGGACCGCCGCAGCGGCATTCTGGCCCCGACCCTCGGCACCAGCGATTTCCTCGGCTATGCGGTGGAAACCCCGTACTTTTGGGCCATCGACGAGACCAAGGATCTGACCGTTGCGCCGATCGTCTCGACCGAGCAGGGCATCAACCTGACGGGTGAGTACCGCCAGCTCTTCACAGACGGCGAACTGCGCGCCGCCGGCAGCGCGACCATCGCCGACCGTGAGGAAAGTGGCGGCATCGTCGCCAAGGACAGGTTCCGCGGGCATATCGATGTGGAAGGCAAATTCGACATCGACAACGTCTGGCGCTGGGGTTTCGAAGGCAACCGCACGTCGGACGACACCTATCTGCGCGCCTACAACTTCAGTTCCACGCGCACGCTGACCAGCACCGGCTACCTCGAAGGCCTGAAGGGGCGCAACTACGCCGCGGTGCGGGGCCTTGCCTACCAGGGCCTGCGCGAGAGCGACACGAACGACGAATTCCCCATTATCGCGCCGCTGGCGGAGTATCAGTTCACCAGCGAACCCAATGTCGGACTGCCGGGCGGCCGCTTCATCATCGACAGCAACCTGATGGCCCTGACCCGCATCGAAGGCCGCGACAGCCGCCGGCTCTCATTCCTCGGCGGCTATCAACTGCCCTATACGTCGCCGCTGGGCGACGTCTATGAGGTAACGGCGCAGGTTCAGGCGGATGGATACTGGACTGACGGCGTGGTGCCAGGCTCTTCCGCCGTCAACCCATCAAATGCCCCGGGCGAAGACACCGCGGGGCGCGTCTTTCCGCAACTGGCGGTCAAGTGGCGCTATCCCTGGATGCGCGAGGACGGTTCGGTTCGGCAGGTCGTCGAGCCGATCGCCCAGGCAGTCTTCTCGCCCAACGGCTCCAACCCCGGCGACATACCGAACGAAGACAGCTTGGACTTCGAGTTCGACGACACCAACCTCTTCGCCCTCAATCGCTTCCCCGGCCGGGACCGGGTCGATTCCGGCACCCGCTTCGACTATGGCATCAAATGGACCGGTGCTTTCGGGGACAGCGGGTCGGCGGGCGCCTTCGTCGGCCAGAGTTACCGCTTGAAGGAAAACCGCGACGCCTTCGTCGAGGGCACGGGTCTGGAAGACAAGCTTTCCGACATTGTCGGCCGCGTCCAGGTGCAACCGATCGAAGATCTCGACCTCCTCTACCGCTTCCGGCTCGACAAGGACGATCTCACGGCCCGGCGCAGCGAATTTGACATTGAGATCGGCCCGCCGGCGCTGAACCTCGACCTCTCCTACTTCTTCATCAACGACGATGCCGGAACCGATGAATTCGGCGACCGCGAGGAACTGCGGTTTGGCATCAGTTCGCGCCTCACCGAGAACTGGTCCGTCGGCTTCACCCATCGCCGGGACCTGGTCGCCAACCGCGCCCTGCGCTCGGCCGTCAGCCTCACCTATCAGGACGAGTGCTTCCTCATCGAGGGGGTGGCGCAGCGCAGCGAATTCCGCGACCGCGAAATCGAACCTGACGACAGCATCTTCGTCAGGGTGGTGTTCAAATATCTCGGTGGCGTCTCCGGCGGCTGACCGCGGGATCAGGATTTAGGACAGAAAGCTTCACGGTCACGCCCGGGCGGTCTCCTCAGCTTCCGTTTGAACGTTGACGGGCCCTGGGTATAATGCCGCCCGCAATTCAAGGGAATTCGGAATGTCATTCAGGTTCTTCCAAGCTCAAAGCCGGATTGCGCGCCGTGGTTTCATCGTTGGGGCCTGCGCGCTGTTGCTGACGCTCGGCTGGTCCGGCGGCGTCGCCAGGGCACAGGGAGACCTGTTTCGCCCCGCCGCGGTTGTGAACGACGACATCATTTCCGTGCTGGATCTGGCCATGCGGATCGAACTTGCCATTGTCGCGGCCGGCGTGGAGGAGTCTCAGGAGGTGCGCCGCCGCCTGACATCCCAGATTCTCGACGGCCTGATCGACGAGCGCCTGCAACTGCAAGAGGCCAAACGCCTCGATATTTCGGTGTCGGACCAGCAGATCGCTGCCGCGCTGGAGCAAATCTCCCGGCAGAACAATATGACGGAAGGTCAATTCCTCACCATGCTGCGCAACCGCGGGATCATCCCGACGACTCTGATCGATCAGATTCGCGCGCAGATCGCCTGGCAAGCCGTGGTGCAGCGGAGCATCCGCCCCAACGTCGTGATCGCGCCCGAAGACGTCGAGGAAGTGGTCGGCCGGTTGTCGGCGCGGCGCGGCGCCATCGAACGGCGTGTCGCGGAGATCTTCATCCCCGTCGAGACCGCGGCCAAGGAGAGTGAGGCTCTCGCCAACGCCAACCGCCTGCTTGAGGAACTGCGGCGTGGCGCGAACTTCTCGGGTCTGGCACGCCAGTTCTCACAGTCCGGCACAGCGTCCCTCGGCGGCGATCTCGGCTGGGTCAGGGACGGCGAACTCGACACGGAATTGAACACTGTCCTCACCCAAATGGGCCCGGGCGAAGTGTCGCGGCCAATCCGCACGCTTTCCGGCTTCCACATCCTGCTGCTGCGCGACCTGCGCAAGAACGAAGGCGGCGACATCGATCGGGGCCGCATTCAGGACAGCCTGACCAGCCAGCGCCTCGACCAGCTGGCGCAGCGTTCGCTCCAGGAGTTGCGCCGCACGGCGATCGTCGATGTGCGCATCTGACCGGCAGCGCGCCGGACACCGCGGGGTGCTTTGAGCGTTTCCTCGCCGGCCGGGCCATCGGCCGGCGGCCGCCCATTGGCGGGCGAGGCGCCGCCCCTGGCGGTGACCATGGGGGAGCCGGCTGGCATCGGCGGCGAAATCACGCTGCTCAGTTGGCTGCAACGCCGCAACGCCTGGGGCAAATCCGGGACCGGAACCGGCGGCCCGCCCTTCTTCGTCGTTGACCACCCGCAACGCCTCGCGGCGCTCGCCGCGCGGCTCGGTCTCCCCGTACCCGTCATCGAGATTGACGCGCCCTCGTGTGCGGCCGCCGCCTTCGGCAGCGGCCTCCCTGTGCTCGCCCTCCAACAGGCGGTGACGGCGGAGCCGGGCAGGCCCGATCCGGCGGCGGCGGCGGCGGTGCTCGAATCGATCCGCCGTGCCGTCGCCTTCGCAGTGGACGGCTCGGCAACGGCAGTGGTCACCAATCCGATCCACAAGCAGGTCCTGATGGACGCCGGCTTCGCGCATCCCGGACACACGGAGTTCCTGGCGGAGCTCGCCGGAACGCCCGGCGCCGCGGTCATGATGCTGGCCTGCCCGCAGCTGCGCGTGGTGCCGGTCACCGTGCACATGCCGCTCAGCGAAGTGCCGGGGGCACTGAGCGCAGCACGCATCGTGGCCGCCGGCCTGACCACCGCGAAAGCCTTGCGTCGGCGTTTCGGCATCGCGACGCCGCGGCTGGCCGTCGCCGGCCTCAATCCCCATGCCGGGGAAGGCGGCAAACTGGGCGCGGAAGACGACACCATCGTGCGGCCCGCCGTCAACGAGCTGCAGGCCGCCGGCATCGCGGCTTTCGGCCCCCTGCCCGCCGATACGCTGTTCCACCCGGCCGCACGGGAAAGCTACGATGCGGCGCTCTGCATGTACCACGATCAGGCGCTGATCCCGATCAAGACCATCGACTTCGACGGCGGCGTGAACGTGACCCTCGGGCTGCCGTTCATCCGCACCTCGCCGGATCACGGCACCGCCCTGGGCATCGCCGGCCAGGGCAAGGCCTCGCCCGCCAGCCTCCTCGCCGCCCTCAGAATGGCCGCTGAGATGGCCGCAGCGGAACAGGCTCAGGCGGAACAGGCTGCCGCACCGGGCCTCCCCGGCGCGGCGACATCGTGACGTCGCCGGCCGCGCTGCCTCCGCTGCGCGAGGTGATCGCGCGCCATGGCCTCGGCGCGCGCAAGTCCCTGGGCCAGCATTTCCTCCTCGACCTCAATCTCACCGGCCGCATCGCCCGCAGCGCACCGGAACTTTCCCGGGGTTCGGTGATCGAGGTCGGCCCCGGCCCCGGCGGGCTGACGCGGGCCCTGCTCTCCGAAGGCGCGACACAGGTGATCGCCATCGAAAAGGACCGGCGCTGCCGGGAGGCCCTGGCCGAACTAGCCGCCGCCTATCCGGGCCGCCTCGAGGTCGTCGAGGGCGATGCCCTGGCACTTGATCTCACGGCCCTCGGCACCAAGCCCCGCCAGATCGTTTCCAATCTGCCCTACAACATCTCCACGGCGCTGCTGGTCAGGTGGCTGACGGCGCTCGCCGCCGACCCCGGGGCTTTTTCGGCCATGACCCTGATGTTTCAGAAAGAAGTGGCCGATCGCCTGGTCGCCGCGCCGCGCAGCCGCCACTACGGCCGGCTCTCGGTCCTCACCCAGTGGCTCTGCGCGCCGCGCCCGCTGTTCGATATTCCGCCGCGGGCTTTCACCCCGCCGCCCAAGGTGACCTCGACGGTCGTCGCTTTGATGCCGCGGGGCAGGCCGCTGGCGCCGGCCCGGCTGGCGGCGCTGGAACGGGTCACCGCGGCCGCCTTTGGCCAGCGGCGCAAGATGTTGCGGCAAAGCCTCAAGTCTCTCGGCGCCGATCCGGCACCGCTGTTCGACGCCACCGGGATCGTGCCGACGGCGCGGGCCGAAGAACTGTCGGTTGAAGATTTCTGCGCCTTGGCGCGGGTTGTCGATGGCGACGGCGCCTCAGCGGCCTGAGCGCAGTTCCTCGACGAAGGCCCTGAGACCGACCCGCCGTTCGCGCCTGTGGCGTTCCGCGGTGAGGATTGCCTCGACCTGTTCGACGCTGGTTTCCAGGCTGTCGTTGATGATGATGTAGTCGTACTCGGCCCAGTGGCTCATCTCGTCGGCGGCCTTGGCCATGCGGTGCTGCACCACGTCGGCGCTGTCCTGGGCGCGGCTGTGCAGACGCCGCTCCAGCTCGGTGTGCGAGGGCGGCAGAATGAAGACGCTGACCAGATCGTCGCGCGCCGCCTCGCGGACCTGCTGCGTGCCTTGCCAATCGATGTCGAAGAGCACGTCCTGACCCTTCTCCAGCGCCGCTTCCACCGGCGCGCGCGGCGTGCCGTAGTTGTTGCCGAAGACCAGCGCGTGCTCGAGCAGCTCGCCCTGGGCCACCATTTCGTCGAAGCGGTCCTGGCCGACGAAGATATAGTCCTCGCCGTCGGTCTCCCCCGGGCGCGGCGGCCGCGTCGTGGCCGAGATCGACAGCGAGAGATTGCCGTCGGACTCGAGCAGACGGCGGGAGATCGTGGTCTTGCCGGCGCCCGACGGCGACGACAGCACCAGCATCAGGCCACGGCGCTTGATATCGGTATCAACCATGGCGCTATTCGATGTTCTGGATCTGCTCGCGCAGTTGCTCGATCGACGACTTCAGATCGAGACCGATGCGCGTCAACTCGACGTCGGCCGACTTGGAGCACAGCGTGTTGGCTTCGCGGTTAAACTCCTGGCAGAGAAAATCCAGCTTGCGGCCGACGGCACCGCCCTGGTCCAGCAGTTCCCGCGCCGCCTCGACGTGGGCGGCGAGACGATCGAGTTCTTCGCGCACATCGGCCTTGCCGGCGAGGAGGGCGAGTTCCTGGGCCAGGCGATCCTCCGAAACCCCGGTGTTTTCCGCCACCACCAGGGCGAGTTGCTCCTTCAGGCGTAGGCGCAGGGTTTCCGGCTGCGTCGCGGCACAGCTTCCCGCCGCCTTGGCGAGACGCTCGATCTCGCTCAGGTGACCGCGCGCCAGATCCAGCAGGCGCGCGCCCTCGGCGGCGCGCATGGTGGCCAGGGCCTCCAGGACCAGCGCCAGGTCGCCCTCGAGCGCCTTCAGACGTTCCGCCTGACGCTCCGCCGACTCCTCCTCCTCCACCGCTTCCAGGATGCCGCGCAGGCCGAGCAGTCCGTCGAGCCGCGGCGGCGCCGCCTCGGTGCGCGACTCAAGGCTGGCCATGAGGTCGAGCACCTGCTGCAGCAGGTCTTCGTTGACCTGAAGCTGCAGCGGCGCGTTGCCGCGTTTGATCGTCAGGTTGATCTGCACGTTGCCGCGGACGCAGACGGCGGCAACGGCCTTGCGCACGGCGGGATCGAGGCTTTCGTAGCCGGCCGGCAGGCGGGCGCGCAGATCCAGGCTGCGTCCGTTGACACTCTTTACTTCCCAGGTCCAACTGGCGACCTCGTCGCCGCCGTCACGGCGGGCGAACCCGGTCATGCTGTGAACCGCTGTGCTGTCCCCGGACACTTTTGCGCTGCTTCCCCTGTGCTTGGCTGCGTCACACCCCCCTGGCGGGCGCCGGTCATATATACTGGGCCGCCGGAGTCACAACAAGCCGGGAGCTTTCGGCGCCGATGCCGGCCACAGCGGGAGAAGCCATGAAGGATCCGAAATCCATCGCCATCACCGGCGGCTCGAGCGGCATCGGCGAGGCTCTGGCCCGCGGCTACGCGGCGCCGGGGGTCTTCCTGGCGCTCACCGGGCGCAACCGGGAGCGGCTTGAGCAGGTGGCCGAAGCCTGCCGCGCCGCCGGGGCCGAGGTCGCCACGGCGGTCCTCGATGTGCGCGACCGGGACGTACTGGCGGCCTGGCTCACGGCGCAGGACCGCGCCCGGCCTCTCGATCTGGTTATCGCCAACGCCGGCATCTCCGCCGGCACCGGCGGCTTCGGCGAAACCGCCGCGCAGGCGCGCGACATCCTGGCGGTAAACGTCGACGGGGTAATCAATACCGCCCTGACCGCTGCCGCGCTGATGCGGCCGCGCCGCCGTGGACAGATCGCCGTCATGTCTTCCCTGGCCGCCTATCGTGGCTTTCCGGGGGCGCCGGCCTACTGCGGCTCCAAAGCCGCGGTGCGGGTGTGGGGCGAAGCCTTGCGCGGCATGCTGCACCCGGAGGGCGTCTCGGTCACGGTGATCTGCCCGGGCTACGTGAAAAGCCGCATGACGGCGGTGAACGACTTCCCGATGCCGTTGCTGATGGAGGCCGGGCGCGCCGCCGGGATCATCCGCCGCGGCCTCGCGGCCGACAAGGCGCGCATCGTCTTCCCGCTGCGGCTGTTCGCCGTGGTGTGGCTCCTGGCGCTGCTGCCGCCGGCCTGGACCGACCCGCTGCTGCGCCGCCTGCCGGCGAAATCCGCCGCCCCGGAGTGAGGGCTCAGTTCGTCTGCTTTTTCTTCAGGCTGCGCAGGTACTTGCGCCATTTGGCGACGTTGCGGTTGTGCTCCGCCAGGGTCTTGGCGAAGGCATGGCCGCCATCGCCGGTCGCCACGAAGTAGATGAACTCGGTTTCCGCCGGATTGACGGTGGCCTCCAGGGCGGCGCGGCCGGGATTGGCGATCGGGCCGGGCGGCAGGCCGCTGATCCGGTAGGTGTTGTAGGGGCTCGCCTGCTCCAGGTCCTTGCGGGTCAGCGCCCGGCCGAGCGGCGCCTTGCCTTCGGTGATTCCAAAGGCCACGGTCGGATCGGACTGCAGCGGCATGCCCCGGCGCAGCCGGTTGACGAAGACCCCGGCAACCAATGCCCGCTCGCTGTCGATGCCGGTTTCCTTTTCCACGATCGACGCCAGGACCAGCGCCTCCTGCGGGCTCTGCAGCGGCAGCTCGGCCGCCCGCCCTTCCCAGATTTCGGCCAGGGTCTCGGTCATCGACTGGCGCATGCGCGCCAACACCTCGGCGCGGCTGTCGCCGCGCAGGAAATGATAGGTTTCCGGCAGCAGGCCGCCCTCCGGCGGCACCGGGCCGGCATCCCCTTCGAGCACCTCGGCGGCGTCCAGCAGGGCGACGACCTCGGCGGAGGTCAGTCCCTCGGGCACGGTGAGCCGGTGAACCAGGGTGCGGCCGCTGGCGATCAGGTCCGCCGCCTGCGCCATCGAGCTGCCGGGCTCAAAAGCGTATTCGCCCGCCTTCAGCGCGGTCGGCTCGGCGAACAACCGCACACCCAGGGCGAAAATCCGCGCGTCGGAAATCACCCCGGCTTCGGCCAGCAGTTCGCCGATCGTTGTCAGACCGGCGCCGCGCGGCACCACAAGGGTCGCCTCCTCGGTCAGGGGACCCGGCGCCTCGAAGAGTTGCTGCAGGTAGATCCAGGCGCCGCCGGCGGCGGCGGTCAGCAGCGCCAGGAGGACAACGGCGATGCCGCCTAACCGCCGCATCGCCCTATGCCGTTACTGATACTCGGCCAGCAGGACACTGGCGTTGGTACCGCCGAAGCCGAAAGAATTGGAGAGGGCACGGCGTACCGGGCGCTCCTTGGCCTCGTGAGGCGTGAGGTCGATGCCGGCGCAGCTCGGTGAGGGATTGTCGAGATTGAGGGTCGGCGGCACCACGTTGTCTCGAATCGCCAGGATCGAAAAGATCGACTCGACGGCGCCGGCGGCGCCCAGGAGATGACCGATGGCCGACTTCGTGGAGGACATGGAAACGGTCTTCGCCGCGTCGCCGAAGAGCCGCTTCACCGCACCGACCTCGATCTCGTCGCCGACCGGCGTCGATGTGCCGTGGGCGTTGATATAGTCGATGTCGCCGGGTTCGAGGCCGGCACGCTTCAAGGCCGCCCGCATGGCGCGGAAGCCGCCGTTGCCATCCGGCGGCGGCGCGGTGATGTGGTGGGCGTCGCCGGACAGGCCGTAGCCGACGACCTCGGCGTAGATGGTCGCCCCGCGGGCCTTGGCATGCTCCAGTTCCTCGAGCACCACGACGCCGGCGCCCTCACCCATGACGAAGCCGTCACGCGCCTCGTCCCAGGGCCGCGAACCGCGCTCCGGCGTGTCGTTGAAATGGGTCGAGAGCGCGCGCGAGGCCGAGAACCCGGCGATGCCCAGACGGCAGACCGCCGCCTCGGCGCCGCCGGCGACCATGACGTCGGCGTCGTCCAGCATGATCAGGCGGGCGGCGTCGCCGATGGCGTGCGCACCGGTCGAGCAGGCCGTCACCACGGCGTGGTTAGGTCCCTTGAACCCGTTGCGGATGGAGACCTGGCCGGAAACCAGATTGATCAGGGCCGCGGGGATGAAGAACGGCGACAGGCGCCGGGGACCGCGTTCATGGATGGTGATGGAGCCGTCGTAGATGGTCTCGAGGCCGCCGATGCCGGAGCCGATCATCACGCCGGTGCGCCACTGGTCCTCGTCATCCTCGGGTTTCCAGCCGGAATCATCGATCGCCTGCTGGGCAGCCGCCATCCCGAAGACGATGAAACGATCCAATTTGCGCTGATCGCGCGGTTCGACGTAGTCGTCCGCGTTGAACAGACCCTCGGAGGTCTCGCCCAGCGGCACCTGCCCGGCGATCTTCGCCGGCAGGTCGGATACATCGAAGCTTTGGATCCCGCGCAGGCCCGACTGGCCGTTGATGAGGCGATCCCAAACATGGCTGACACCGCTTCCCAGCGGTGTCACCAGCCCCAGTCCCGTAACGACAACCCGTCTCATACTGCAAGCGACCTCTGTGCGGCGAATCGATGTCGCGGCAGGCCGCGCCCAGCCGGCGCCGCTGCCGCCATCGTCGTCAGATCAGGAGTGTTCCTGAATGAAGGAGATCGCGTCTTTGACGGTGACGATCTTTTCCGCCGCGTCATCGGGAATCTCGCAGCCGAATTCTTCTTCGAAAGCCATCACCAGTTCCACGGTGTCCAGGCTGTCGGCGCCCAGATCATCGATGAAGCTTGCGGTTTCGGTAACTTTCGCATCATCGACGCCCAGATGCTCGACGACGATCTTCTTCACGCGCTCGGCGATGTCGTTGCTCATATGAATTAGCCCTCAGGTTTTCTTGGCGCTTCCTCGCGAGAAGCGGATACCGTCAAAATGGATGACCCCCTCGCATCTGCGCAAGGCGCCGCCTCTTATCATGTTTCTGAAAGATTTGCCAACGCCCTACAGACGCTAAGTTGAAGTGGGTCCCCCAGGAGGTTCATATCATGGCCATTCCACCGTTTACATGCAAGGTTTGGCCGGTCACATAGGCCGCCTCCTCGCTTGCCAGATAGATCACCGCCGAGGAAATTTCGTCCGCAGTGCCAAGACGTTGCATCGGAATCACCGCCAGCAGACGGGCCCGCTGCTGCTCGTTGAGGGCGTCGGTCATGGGGGTTTCGATCATTCCCGGCGCCACACAGTTCACGGTGATGCCGCGAGTCGCCACCTCCTGCGCCAGGGCCTTGGACATGCCGATCAAGCCGGCCTTCGACGCCACATAGTTGGCCTGTCCCGGATTCCCGGTGACCCCGACGATGGAGGAGATGCCGATGATGCGGCCCCAGCGCCGCTTCATCATGCCCTTCATGGCGGCCTTGGACAGCCGGAAGGCGGCGGTGAGGTTCACTTCGAGAACTTCCCGCCAATCCTCGTTCTTCATGCGCAGCGCCAGGCCGTCGCGGGTCAGGCCGGCATTGTTGACCAGGATGTCGAGCTGGCCCAGTTCCGCCTCGACGCGGCCGACCAGTGCGCTGGCCTCGCCTTCGTTCGACAGATTGCAGGTCATGACGTGGGCGCGTTCGCCCAGATCCGCCGCCCGCTGTTCCAGCGTCTCGGCGCGGGTGCCGCTCAGCACCAGGGTCGCCCCCTGGGCGTGCAGGCGCTGGGCGATGGCGCCGCCGATACCGCCGGAGGCTCCGGTCACCAAGGCAATCTTTCCAGTCAAATCAAACATCAAGGCGTCTCCACGACGATGGAACTTCAAGCGACCCTCCCGGCCGGGACAGGTCCGGTCAAGCGCTCGGCTAAAGCCGGGCCAGCACAGTCTCGACGTCTTCGGGCGTTTCTGCCGACAGCGCCGTCAGGGAACGGTCGATACGCTTGCAGAGGCCGGTCAGGACCTTGCCGGCGCCCAGCTCGACGATCTTTTCGACGCCCTGGCCGGCCATGTAGGCGACGCTCTCGCGCCAGCGCACCATGCCCGTCACCTGCGCCACCAGCTTGCGGCGGATCTCCTCGGGATCGCTCAGATGGCTGGCGGTCACGTTGGCGACCAGCGGTACCCCTGGCATCTGCACGGCGACGGCGCCGAGCGCCTCGGCCATGACATCCGCGGCCGGGGCCATGAGGCTGCAATGGAAGGGCGCGCTCACCGGCAGCAGGATCGCCCGCTTGGCGCCCTTGGCCTTGGCGATCTCGAGGGCCCGCTCGATGGCCGCGCTGTGTCCGCTCAGCACCACCTGTCCCGGCGCGTTGTCGTTGGCCGCGGCGCAGACCTCGCTCCCCGCCGCCTCGGCGGCCACCGCCTGGGCGTCGTCGAGGTCGAGCCCCAGCACCGCCGCCATGGCGCCCTCGCCGACCGGCACCGCCTGCTGCATGGCCTGGCCGCGCCGGCGCAGCAGCCGCGCGGCATCGGAGAGCCCCAGACTGCCGGCGGCGGCCAGCGCGGAATATTCTCCTAAAGAATGGCCGGCCACGTAAGCGGCCCGGTCCACGAGCCGCAGGTTGCCTTCGCTTTCCAGCACCCGGGCGACCGCCAGGCTGACCGCCATCAGCGCCGGCTGGGCGTTTTCGGTCAACCGCAGATCCTCTTCCGGGCCGGCGAACATGATCCGCGACAGCTTCTGCCCCAGGGCATCGTCGATCTCCTCGTAGGTCTCGCGGGCGATCGGAAAGGCCTCGGCCAGCGCCTGCCCCATGCCGACGGCCTGGGACCCTTGACCGGGAAAAACGAATGCCAGGCTCATGACGGACAGCTCCACGGGAAATGACGATGGCGAACGATCAGCCGCCCAGACATAGCCCCACAGGCTTGCCTGTCAAGCCGGAACGGCACGCAAACGGCGGGACTCCAAGGCAAACGCGGCGGTCGAACCGCCTGGGTCCGGTGCCGCCGGGCGTGCTCTCTCACGGGCGCGCGCGGTGGCCGATCCGGCGCTTGCGCGCTGGGCCACAAAGTGTATAGTCCCGCCGCTTCCCGCCCTTTTTTGGGGTGGTGGAGCACTCCTTGCCGGGCCTCGCTAGAGGGGGTCGGCTAGGACCGGGCGGCTCGGCTTCGACCAGCGCCGGTCCGTGAACAGCCAGAGGGAGTACACCATGGCATTCTACGAGTGCGTGCTGATCGCGCGCCAAGACGTATCCGCGACCCAGGTCGAGAGCCTGGTCGCCGAATACACCAAAATCCTCGAAGACAATGGCGGCCGCCTCGCGGGATCGGAATACTGGGGTCTGCGCACCCTGGCGTTCAAGATCAAGAAAAACCGCAAGGGCCACTACGTCATGCTGCGCGTCGATGCGCCGGCCGAGGCCATGCACGAGCTGGAGCGTCAGATGCGCCTCAGCGACGACGTGATCCGCTATCTGACGGTGCGTGTCGAAGAGCTGGAGGAAGGCCCCTCCATCGTCATGCAGGCGCGCAACAGCCGTGACGACCGCGGTGGCCGCGGCGACCGTGGCGACCGCCGTGGCGGTGGGCGCTTCGGAGACGGTCCCAGGGGCGATGGCCCCCGTGGTGACGGCCCCCGTGGTGACCGTCCGCCGCGCCCGCGTGACAACGAAGCCGCGCCGGCGGCCGCTGCCGCCGCGCCTGCCGGTACGAGCGAAGGAGCTGCAGAATGAGCGTTCAAGTCGTCAATCCAGGCGGCGGCAGCCGTCGTCCGTTCTTCCGCCGCCGCAAGAGCTGCCCGTTCTCAGGGCCCAAGGCACAGAAGATCGACTACAAGGACACGCGTCTGCTGCAGCGCTTCGTTTCGGAGCGCGGCAAGATCGTGCCGAGCCGCATCACCGCGGTGTCCGCCAAGAAGCAGCGGGAGCTGGCGCGCGCCATCAAGCGGGCGCGTTTCCTCGCTCTGCTGCCCTACGTCCTCAAGTAAGCGGCTGAACCAGGAGAACAGAAGATGGAAGTGATCCTGATGGAGCGCATCGAGAAGCTCGGGCAGATGGGCGACGTCGTGTCGGTCAAGCCGGGTTTCGCGCGCAACTATCTCTTGCCGCAGAAAAAGGCCCTGCGGGCGACCAAGAACAACCTGGCCCGTTTCGAGACCGACCGCAGTCAGCTCGAAGCCGAGAATCTGAAGCGCCGCGAAGAAGCTGAGCGGGTCGCCAAGGATCTCGACGGCATGACCGTCACGGTCATCCGCCAGGCCGGCGAAAGCGGCCAGCTCTACGGTTCGGTGAACAGCCGCGACATCTCCGATGCGGTTACCGCGGCCGGCGTCACCCTGGCCCGCCGCCAGATCGACCTCGGCCCGGTCATCAAGACCCTGGGCCTGCATGCCGTGCGCGTGCAGTTGCACCCCGAGGTCGTGGTGAAGGTCACGGCCAACGTGGCGCGTTCCGACGAAGAGGCCAAGGCCCAGTTGGACAGCGGCCGCGTCGTCACCGCCGAAGACATGCGTCAGGTCGAGGAAGCCGCCGAGGCTGAGATCGAAGCCGCCGTCGAAGCGGTGGCCGAGGAGGAATCGGCCGGCGAAGCCGAGTCGAAGGAAGCGGACGACGCCGGCGGCGAGAGCGACGGCGAGGAGACCAAGCAGGACTAATTGCCTGCGAAGTTTTTTCGGCTGCGAATACGAACGGCGGCTCCCCACCCGGGAGCCGCCGTTTTGCTTGCATTGTTCGTCTCGCGAACTTTTGTCAAGCAGACCCTCGGCGACGTTATCCCCGTTGTTCCCTCTACACACATGCGCGCGGACAACGCGAGGTGGTTGCGTGGCGAGCCGTTCTGCTATTCTGTCCGGCCATGGAATCGACACAGCCCTCTCTGACACATCTGCACGACCCGCTCGCGGGCGGCGATCACCTGCGCCTGCCGCCGGCCAACGACGAGGCTGAACAGGCCCTGCTGGGCGCGGTGCTCGCCAACAACGCGGCCTACGAGAAAGTTGCCGACTTCCTGCTGCCGGAACATTTCGCCGACGGCGTCCACGCGCGCATCTACGAGGCCTGCGGCAAGCTGATCGAGCGCGGCCAGATCGCCAACGCGATCCAGTTGAAGAACCTCTTCGAGCAGGAAAGCGCGCTGGCCGAGGTCGGCGGCGCGCAATACCTGGCGCAGCTGCAGTCGAGCTACGTCACCATCATCAACGCCGCCGACTACGGCAAGACGATCCACGACCTCTATCTGCGCCGCCAGCTCATCGGCCTGGGCGAGGACATGGTCAACGACGCTTTCGACTATGACCTGGACATCGACGCCAGTCAGCAGATCGAGATGTCCGAGGACCGCCTCTACAAACTGGCCGAAGTCGGCCAGACCGAGGGCGGCCTGAATCCCTTCAAGGCGGCGGTCCTGGAATCGCTGCACTCCACCGAAGCGGCGATGAAGCGCGACGGCCTCTCCGGCGTGTCGTCGGGCCTGCACGATCTCGACAAGCTGCTCGGCGGCCTGCACCGCTCCGACCTGTTGGTCCTCGCCGCCCGCCCCTCCATGGGCAAGACGGCGCTGGCCACCAACATCGCCTTCAACGTGGCGGCCGACACCCGCGTCGAAAAGGACGCCGAGGGCAACCCCACCGAGCAGCGCCAGCCGGTCGCTTTCTTCTCGCTGGAAATGTCGGCCGAGCAGCTGGCTTCGCGCATCATCTCGGAACGCACCAGCGTGCGCTCCGACGCCATGCGCCGCGGCGACATTCGCGACGAGGAATTCGACGCCATCTTCGAGGCCAGCCGCGAGCTCTTCGAACTGCCGCTCTTCGTCGACGACACCCCGGCCCTCTCGGTCGGCCAGGTGCGCACCCGCGCCCGCCGCCTGAAGCGCCAGCACGGCCTCAGCCTCATCGTCGTCGACTACCTGCAGCTCATGCAGCCGCCGCCGGGCAAGCGCAGCGACAACCGCGTGCAGGAGGTTTCCGAGATCACCCGGGGCCTCAAGGCCCTGGCCAAGGATCTCGACGTGCCGGTCATCGCCCTGTCGCAGCTCTCACGCGCGGTGGAGCAGCGCGAAGACAAGCGCCCGCAGCTCTCGGACCTGCGCGAGTCCGGCTCCATCGAGCAGGACGCCGACGTGGTCATGTTCATCTACCGCGAGCAGTACTATGCCGAGCGCGCCGAGCCGAGCCAGCGCGACGGCGAGGACGACAACAAGTTCCACGAACGCCTGGAGCGCTGGAAAGAGCGCTGCGAGCGGTCCTACGGCAAGGCCGAGATCATCGTGGCCAAGCAGCGCCACGGCCCGATCGGCGCGCGCGAGTTCTCCTTCGATGGCGACACCACGCGGTTCAGCGATCTGGTCGCCGATGACCACCTCCCCGACCACTATTGACCGGGCGGCCGGTGCGGTGTCGGAGGCTGCTCTCAGCGAAGTTCCCGCCCGCGCCGCCGGGGCGCTGATCGTCGACCTGCCGGCCATCGCGGAGAACTACCGGCGCCTCAAATCCGCCTTCCTGGAGAAGGCCGTCGCCGCGGTGGTGAAGGCCGACGGCTACGGCCTCGGCGCCGGGCGGGTGGCGCCGGCGCTGGTCAAGGCCGGCGCGCGCAGCATCTTCGTGGCCCAGCTCGACGAGGCGCTGAAGCTGCGCCCGCTGCTCGACGCCTGCCATCCGGCGATCTCCCTCTATGTGCTGAACGGGCTGATGCCGGGCGCCGAGGCGGACTACGCCGACAACACCATCCTGCCGGTGCTGAACTCGCTCGGCGAGATCGAGGCCTGGAGCCGTTTCGGCCGGCAGCGGGACACCGCCCTGCCGGCCGCCGTGCATCTGGACAGCGGCATGTGCCGCCTCGGCCTGCCGCCCGACGAAACCGCTGTCCTGCTGCGCGAGCCGGAGCGTCTCGGCGGCATCGTCCCGACCTGCCTGCTGAGCCACCTGGCCTGCGCCGACGATCCCGATCATCCCAAGAACGCCGAGCAGCTGGCGACGCTGAAGCGGGCAGTGGACGGCCTGCCGCGCATGCCGGTGTCGTTGTGCAACTCCTCGGGTATCTTCCTGGGCCGGGACTATCACTTCGACCTGGGGCGTCCCGGGGTCGCGCTCTATGGCGTGAACCCCACCCCGGCGGCCCCGAATCCGATGCGCCCGGTGGTCCGCCTACAGGCGAGAATCCTGCAAATCCGTGCAATTGACGCTCCTCAGACCGTTGGTTATGGTGCGGACCACCGCGCCACGGGGCCGGCCCGAATCGCGACCGTCGCCGCCGGCTATGCCGACGGCTATCTGCGGTCGATCTCCTCTCGCGGGCATGCCTGGGTCGCCGGTCAGCGGGTTCCTGTGGTGGGACGGGTTTCGATGGATTTGATTGCGCTGGATGTGACCGGAGTGGCGCCGGAAGCGGTGCGGCCCGGCGACTGGGCCGAATTGCTCAACGCCGAGCAGCCCGTCGACGCCCTGGCGCGGGAGGCCGGCACCATCGGCTATGAAGTCCTGACCTCCCTGGGCGCGCGCTATCACCGGGTCTACTTGGATTAATCTTTGATGCCGATTCTCCAGCCGATCGGCCGAACCTTTCTGGTTTTCCTGGAAGCCACGGGCCGGCTGTCCCTGTTTACGGCGACCTCGCTGTCGCACTGCCTGCGGCCGCCCTTCTATCCGCGTCTGATTCTCAGGCAGATGATCGAGATCGGCTACTACTCGCTGCCGGTGGTCGGCCTGACGGCGATCTTCACCGGCATGGTGCTGGCGCTGCAGAGCTACACCGGCTTCGCGCGCTTCTCGGCGGAGAGCGCGATTCCCAACGTGGTGGTGGTCTCGATCACCCGCGAACTGGGACCGGTGCTGGCCGGGCTCATGGTGGCCGGGCGCGTCGGCGCCTCCATGGCCGCCGAGATCGGCACCATGCGGGTCACCGAGCAGATCGACGCGCTCGACACCCTGGCCACCAACCCGTTCAAGTACCTCATCGCCCCTCGCCTGATCGCCGGCCTCACCATGCTGCCGATCCTGGTGCTGATCGCCGACATCATCGGCGTCTTCGGCGGCTATCTGGTGTCGGTCCAGAAGCTCGGCTTCAACCCGGCCGCCTATCTGCAGAACACCTGGGACTTCATCGAGGTCCAGGACGTCGTCTCCGGCCTCGTGAAGGCGGCGGTTTTCGGCTTCCTGGTCACCCTCATGGGCTGCTATCACGGCTACAACTCGCGCGGCGGCGCCCAGGGCGTCGGCGCCGCCACCACCAATGCCGTGGTCTCCGCCTCGATCCTGATCCTCAGCTTCAACTACTTCATCACCGAACTGTTCTTCGCCCGATGAACGACGCTCCGCACAGCCCGGCCCCACACAGCCCGGCCCCGGCCAGCCGGTCCGCCGCCACGGCGCCGTCGAAAGGGGTGCCGAAAATCGCCATCCGCGGCCTCACCAAGATGTTCGGCGACAAGGTGGTGCTCGACGGCATCGACCTGGACATCCAATCCGGTGAATCGATGCTGGTCATCGGCGGCTCGGGCAGCGGCAAGTCGGTGCTGTTGAAGTGCATCCTCGGCCTGCTACGCCCGGAGACCGGCTCCATCAAGGTCGACGGCGAGGAGGTCGTCGGCCTCTACGGCGACGACCTCGACCGCATCCGCCGCAAATTCGGCATGCTGTTCCAGAACGCCGCCCTCTTCGACTCCCTGACCGTCTGGGAAAACGTCGCTTTCGGCCTCATCCAGGGGCAGCGCATGGAGCGCGAAGCGGCCCGCCGTATCGCCTACGAGAAGCTGGCCGCCGTCGGCCTCGGCGAGGACGTCGGGCAGTTGACGCCGGCCGAACTCTCCGGCGGCATGCGCAAGCGCGTCGGCCTCGCCCGCGCCATCGCCACCGAGCCGGAGATCATCTTCTTCGACGAGCCGACCACCGGCCTCGACCCGATCATGGGCGACGTCATCGACCGCCTGATCGTCGACTGCGTGAAGCAGCTCGGCGCCACCGGCC
Organism: Kiloniellaceae bacterium; assembly: GCA_040217155.1. Lineage (GTDB taxonomy): Bacteria > Pseudomonadota > Alphaproteobacteria > Kiloniellales > Kiloniellaceae > Pelagibius. Next base: position 190,053 of record JAVJNS010000002.1, on the reverse strand, counting down.
TGTCGATCACCCACGACATGGCCAGCGCCCGGCGCATCTCGGACCGCGTCGCCATGCTCTACAAGGGCAAGATCATCTGGGTCGGCGCGACCGCCGGGATCGACAACTCCGGCAACCCCTACGTCGAGCAGTTCATCAACGGGCGCGCCGAAGGCCCGATCCAGATGGAGGTCCGCGCCCTTTGACGCTTCCCAGCGCGTTGAGCGCCTTGGAGGACAGCTTCGCTGATGCCTAAGCCGCGCTCGCAGTACGTCTGCCAGGACTGCGGCGCCGTCGCCCCCAAGTGGGCCGGGCGCTGCGAAGCCTGCGGCGCCTGGAACGCGCTGGTCGAGGAGACCGTGCAGCGCGCGCCCGGCGGCCTGACCGGCGGCCTGTCCGGTGGCGGCAAGGCCGCCGCCAAGATCCACTTCGTCGACCTTAAGAGCGAGAGCCAGCCACGCCCGCGCCTGGTCTGCGGCCTGGCAGAATTCGACCGCGTCACCGGCGGCGGCATCGTGCCCGGCTCGGCGGTGCTGGTGGCCGGCGACCCCGGCATCGGCAAGTCCACGCTGCTGCTGCAGGTCGCCGCGCGCATGGCCGCGAAGGGCGCCGAGGCGGCCTACATCTCCGGCGAGGAGTCGATCGACCAGGTGCGCCTGCGCGCGCGCCGCATGGGCCTGGAGAAGGCGCCGGTGCAGCTTGCCTCGGCGACCTCGGTGCGCGACATGATCGCCAGCCTCGACCGGCCGGAGGGCCCGGCGGTGGTCATCGTCGATTCGGTCCAGACCCTCTACATCGACAGCCTGGAATCGGCGCCCGGCACGGTCTCCCAGGTGCGTGCCGCCGCCCAGGAACTGATCCGCCTGGCCAAGAAGCGCGGCTTCGGCCTGCTGCTGGTCGGCCATGTCACCAAGGAGGGCCTCATCGCCGGCCCCAAGGTGCTGGAGCACATGGTCGATACCGTGCTGACCTTCGAGGGCGACCGCGGCCACCACTTCCGCATCCTCCGCGCGGTGAAGAACCGCTTCGGGCCGACCGACGAGATCGGCGTCTTCGAGATGACCGACGAGGGCCTCAGCGAGGTCGCCAATCCCTCCGCCCTGTTCCTCGCCGAGCGGCGCGGCAATATCGCCGGGGCCGCGGTCTTCGCCGGGCTGGAGGGCACCCGCCCCCTGCTGGTTGAAATTCAGGCCCTGGTTTCCGCCTCACCCCAGGCGACCCCGCGGCGCGCCGTGGTCGGCTGGGATTCCGGCCGCCTCGCCATGGTGCTGGCGGTGCTGGAGGCGAGATGCGGGCTGGCATTGGCCGGCCAAGAGGTATATTTGAACGTTGCCGGTGGCCTCAGGATAGGGGAGCCGGCAGCGGATCTGGCCGTCGCGGCGGCCCTGGTTTCAGCGGCAACGGGACAGGAAGTGCCCGAACAAACGGTGATTTTCGGTGAAATCGGCCTGTCCGGCGAAATCCGGTCGGTCAGCCAGGTGGAACTGCGCTTGAAAGAGGCGCAGAAGCTGGGTTTCACGCGTGCCTGGATTGCGCCGCGCCGCAAAGCGGCCGCGGCAAAGCCGGACGGCAAAGCCGCCACCGCCGGCCAGGGTTTCGCCATCGAGGAAATCGCCCACCTGCAGGACCTGGTGGCGCGCCTCGCGGCGCCCCGTTCGGACGACCGCGGACGGCCCGGCCCGGCCCGGCGGTCGGCCCTTTAGACAGTAGCAAGCGCAAAGCGGAGCGCCATGGATTCTTTGCCGATCAACCTGGCGGATCTCATCGTCATCATCGTGCTGGTGGTGTCGGGGATCTTCGCTTTCGTGCGCGGCTTCGTGCACGAGGTTCTGGCCGTCGCCTCCTGGGTCGGCGCCGCCTTCGCGACGCTCTATGCCTATCCGCTGGTGCAGCCCTGGGTGCTGAACGTCATCGCCGTCGAATTCATCGCCAGCCTGCTGACCGGAGTCGGGTTGTTCCTGGTGGCGCTGGTGCTGTTCTCGGTCATGACCCGCATCCTCTCGAACCGCATTCAGCAGAGCAGCCTGGGCGCCCTCGACCGGTCCCTCGGATTGCTGTTCGGCTTCGTGCGCGGCGCCGTCATCGTGGTGCTGGCCTGGCTGGCGCTCAGCTACATGGTGGTCGAGGACGAGCGCCCCGGCTGGATCCAGGAGGCCAAGACCCGGCCGCTGATGGAGCGCGGCGCCGACATGCTGCTGACCCTGGTGCCCCCTTCGCTGCTGCAACGCGGCGACCAGCAGGCCGACGAAGCCCGCCGCCGGGCCGAGGAAATGCGCCGCGCCGAGCAGACCTATCAGCAGCTCGTCTCGCCGCTCAGAAAAGCCGATGCGCCCGACGACCAACCCGCGTATAACGAAGGCATGCGCGACGAGATCGAAAAGGCCATCGAGGGCCTGCTGTCGGACGAAACCGCGCCGGGAGAGACCACGCAGTGATTACCACCAATCCTCTGGCCCCCCAATCCGTCCGTCCCGGGGACGACGACAAGTTTCATGAGGAATGCGGAGTCTTCGGCATCTTCGGCAACGGCGATGCCGCCGCGCTGGCCGCGCTCGGCCTGCACGCCCTGCAGCACCGCGGCCAGGAAGCCGCCGGGATCGTCGCCTTCGACGGCGCCCACTTCAACGCCCACCGCGACCTCGGCCATGTCGGCGACATCTTCTCTTCCGAGGAGGTCATGGCGCGGCTCGCCGGCCACGCGGCCATCGGCCACAACCGCTATTCGACCACCGGCGAGACGGCGCTGCGCAACGTGCAGCCGCTGTTCGCGGATCTCTCCTGCGGCGGCTTCACCCTGGCGCACAACGGCAACCTGACCAACGCGCGCCAGCTGCGCCATCAACTGGTGGACCGCGGCTCGATCTTCCAGTCGACCACCGACACCGAAGTCATCCTGCACCTCATCGCCACTTCCGAAGCCGGCGGCCTCATCGACCGCATCATCGCCGGGCTGCGCCAGATCGAGGGCGCCTACTCCCTGGTCGCCATGTCTGACAGCTGCATCGTCGCCGTGCGCGACCCGCTGGGCGTGCGGCCGCTGGTGCTGGGCAAGCTCGGCACGGCCCATGTGGTGGCCTCGGAGACCTGCGCGCTCGATATCATCGGCGCCGACTTCGTGCGCGACGTCGAGGCCGGCGAGATGGTGGTTCTGGACGAGTCCGGCGTGCATTCGCTGCGCCCCTTCCCGCCGGCGCCGCGCCGCCCCTGCATCTTCGAGTACATTTATTTCGCGCGGCCCGACTCGCTGATGGAGGGCGTCAGCATCTACGAGACGCGCAAGCGCATCGGCCAGGAACTGTCGGACGAGAGCGGCATCGACGCCGACGTGGTGATCCCGGTGCCCGATTCCGGCGTGCCCGCGGCGATCGGCTACTCCGAGCGCTCGGGCATCCCCTTCGAACTCGGCATCATCCGCAACCACTACGTCGGGCGCACCTTCATCGAGCCGGGCCAACAGATCCGCAACCTCGGCGTCCGTCTGAAGCACAATGCCAACCGCCGCTCCATCGCCGGCAAGCGGGTCATCCTGGTCGACGACTCCATCGTGCGCGGCACCACCTCCATCAAGATCGTCGAGATGGTGCGCGCCGCCGGCGCCAAGGAGGTGCACATGCGCATCGCCGCGCCGCCGACCACCAACTCCTGCTTCTACGGCATCGACACGCCGGAGCGCAGCGAACTGCTGGCCTCCGCCATGGATGTCGAGGGTATGGCCAGGCACATCGGCGTCGACAGCCTGGCCTTCGTCACCATCGACGGCCTGTACCGCGCCATGGGCGAGGACGGCCGCGATGCCAAGGCACCGCGCTACTGCGACGCCTGCTTCACCGGCGACTATCCGATCCGGCTGACCGACTTCGAGAGCCGCGGCCGCCCGGCCCAGCTTTCGCTGCTGGCCGAACGCGCCTGACAGCGCGAAGTACCTCGCCAATCCATGTTCGTCCGCCTCTTCTACAGCCTCGGCGCCGTCACCGGGGGCGCCGCCTTCTCGCAGTTCCCGGAATACTACGCCCACTATGTGCAGCGTCTCGGCGGGCGTATCGACCAGGCCCGCCTGCGCACCGCGGAGATCCGCGACGATGCCGCCGAGCGCGGCCTTTCGGTCGAGGACTACATCGAGGACTTCCTGGAGAGCGCACCGCACAGCCTGGAAGGCCAGCGCATGGCCGAAAGCATATTCCAGCTCGACCGCATGGAGACGGCTTACGAGGCCCTGCGCGGCGCCGCCACGCTGCAGCGCCCCTTCGCCTTCGCCGAATACATGAACAGCGGTCTTGTCGAAACCACCCTGGGCGACTTCGCCCCCGCCGTGCCGCTGACCCCCGAAGGCCTGATCTATGCCGGCAGCGGTGTGGTGGCCGGTCTGATCTTGTGTTTCGGCTCGCGGCGGCTGCTGCGGCGCCGCCGCCGCCAAAAGGAAATGGAAGCCTGATGTCCGATACGACCGGCCGCCTGCAGGGCCGCCTCGCCGTCATTACCGGGGCCTCGCGCGGCATCGGCGCCGCGGTGGCCGCGCGCTTTGCCGCCGAGGGCGCGCGGGTGGTGCTCATCGCCCGCACCGTCGGCGCCCTGGAGGAACTCGACGACGCCATCCGCGCCGCCGGCGGCAGCCAGCCGGTTCTCGTGCCCCACGACCTGCGCGATTTCGACGGCCTCGACCGCCTCGGCGCTTCCTTGAACGAGCGCTTCGGCAAGCTCGACATCCTGGTCGGCAACGCCGGTGTGCTGGGTCCGCTGACCCCCGTCGGCCACATTGCGCCGAAGGCCTGGAAAGAGGTCATGGAGGTGAACGTCACCGCCAACTACCGCCTGATCCGCAGCCTCGATCCGCTGCTGCGCCAGTCCGATGCCGGGCGCGCGATCTTCGTCACCTCCGGCGCCGCCGGCGGCCGCAACGCCTACTGGGGGCCCTACGCCGTCTCCAAGGCGGCGCTCGACGCCCTGGTGCGCAGCTACGCCGCCGAAATCACCAAGACCAAGGTGAAGGCCAACCTGGTCTCGCCCGGCCCGATCCGCAGCGCCATGCGCGCCGCCGCCTTCCCCGGCGAAGACCCGCAGACCCTGCGCGCGCCGGAGGCCATCACCGACCTCTTCGTCGAGCTCGCCGCCCCCGACTGCACGAAAAACGGCGAGACAGTCGAAGCAAGGTAGGGAGCGGTCTCGCCGGCCCCCGACCGGACGGTCCAACAACCTTCGCTGTAGATGGCAGCGGCGCCCTCAATCCGGATGCCAGAATTACATTGTAAAACCTGCACTTGGCGGGAATACGTCAGAGCAGTGTTTGCAGGGCGCCGACTTCTCCCCACCGTGCAGTCGCACGGCTTTGCTTGCACGGTCGTCCGTCAACCTCGTCATTCGAACCTGAAAGCCCCCAGGTCCGGCCCCTGAGGCCGGGTCAGCGCCATAGATTATCCCGCCGGTGTTCGCTAACCTCCTCGTGAAGAGGAATTCGCGGGTGGAACGCAAGCTAGTCGCTATTCTTGCTGCCGATGCTGTTGGCTACAGCAAGCAGATGGGCGCTGACGAGGAAGCAGCATTTTCCGCTCTCTCGGAACGCCGCGCGATCATCGATGCCGTAATTGAGCGACACGGTGGCCGAATCTTCGGCACCGCCGGCGACAGTGTCATTGCCGAGTATCAAAGCCCCGTCGAGGCCGTCCGCTCTGCGGTGAAGATTCAACAACAGGTAGAGGAGTTCAACAAGGGCCGGGCCGAGGCCGACCGGATGAGCTTCCGCATCGGGGTGACCTTCGGCGACGTGATGCTGGAGGATGACAACATCTTTGGCGACGGTGTGAACGTTGCCGCACGTTTGGAAAGCTTGGCGCCGACCGGCGGCGTTTGCATTTCACAACAGGTGATGGAGCAGGTTTCCGGCAAATTGGACACCTCCTTTGCCATGGCCGGCCGCCATCGCCTGAAGAATATCGACAGGCCCATCGCGGTCTGGTGCTGGCCGGCGAAACACGCCGCGAGACTGCGACGCGGGGCGCGGCCATGGCATCGGGCCGTCGCCCTGATCGCGGCGGTTGGCGTCCTGGGAGCTGTCGGCGCCTACATCTTGATCGGTTTTCCACGGGAAAGGCCGTTGCCAAGCGGACCGCGCATAGTGGTCATTCCCTTCAAGAACCTGGGCGACGACCCTGACGACGCGTTCTTCAGTGACGGTTTGACGCGCGACATTTATGCATACCTCTCGAAATTCTCGAATCTCTTCGTCATGGCCCCGGACGCTGGCGGCCTCTATCGCGATAGCGCCAACTGCGAGAGGATCCAGAGAGAACTGGGCGCGGATTACATTCTGACCGGTACGGTGCGCCGCTCGCTCGATCAAATCCGCGTCACAACCGCCTTTACCGATGCACGAACCTGTCGCCAGTTGGATTCACCTGGACCGTTTGACCGCGATTTGAGTCTGGCTGGCGTTCTCGATATTCAGTTGGAGATTGCCACGAAGGTGGCGGCTCAGATTGGCTCCGCCGACGCCCCCCTCTTCAACGCAGAGGTGCAGCGTCAAATTCGCCGCGACGCACCTGACAATCTCCAGGCTTATGAATGTGTCCTGCTCTCTTATTGGTTTTATGAGACCTTCGCACCGGAGCGCCATCGCAGAGCCCGGGCCTGCCTGGAACGCGCACTCAAAACCGACAGCGATTATTCCCTGGGTTGGTCGCGACTGGCCTTTAGCTACATCGAGTCCAAGAAGTACGCCATCGATACGCCGCCGAACTGGCCTGAGTTGAGCCGCGCGGCGGCCAACCGGGCAACCGACCTGGATCCCGATAATCCAGACGGCTACTACGCGCTCGCCATACTGAGTCAAATGGTGGGCGAAGATTCCGTGGTGTTCCGAAACTTTGCCGAACGAGCGATAGAGCTGAACCCCAACGATGCTTTTGTGTTGGCCGACCTGGGAACCTGGATCGCCTATACGGGCGCCTGGGATAGGGGCAAGGAGTTGGTATCGCGCGCGAAGGCACTCAACCCAAATCATCAAAGCTGGTGGGACTGGATCTGGCTTCTGCACCACTACCTGAACGGGGAGTATAGGGAAGCGCGCGATGTGGCGTTGAAAATAAACCTGCCGAACAACTACATCATCCAGGCGGCCTTGACGGCGACTTACGGTAAGATGGGCGAGAGCGCGAAAGCAGCGGCGGCGCTGTCCCATCTGCTCGCCATCCGCCCTGATTTTCTTGAGAATCCGCGCGAGCCCTATCGCGTCCGCGGCATGCAACCGGAATTGATTGAAGGCTTGATGGAGGGATTGCGTTTGGCGGGGCTGGAAGTGCCACCGGAGAACGCCGGGATTGCGCCTTGATCAGGGACCGGAGGTTCGAAGACAATGGCCGGCAAATGAATTGAGAATCTCAGGAGGCCCCTAGAATGCTCGACCTCGGAAACCGCACCTCGATCTACCAGCCGGAACAGCAGGGCCTGAAGTTCCCCGAGGAACCGGCCTTCAATTCGCCCGACGAACTGCGGCTGCACCGCAAGAAGCGGCTGGTCGCCGCCTGCCGCGCCTTCGCGCAGCAGGGTCTCGACTTCGGTTTCGCCGGGCACCTGACGATCCGCGACCCTGAGCGCCCGGAGCTCTACTGGACCAACCCCATGGCGGTGCACTTCGACCGGGTGAAGCTCTCCAACCTGATCCTGGTCGACCACGCCGGCCAGGTGATCGAGGGCGACTACGCGGTGAACCGCGCCGGTTTCGTGCTGCACGCGGCGGTACACGAGGCGCATCCCGATATCCTCGCCATGTGCCATGCCCACACTCTCTACGGCACCGCCTTCGCCGCGCTCGGCCGGCCGCTGGAGCCGATCACCCAGGACGCCTGCGCCTTCTTCGAGGATCATGCGGTGATCCGCGAGGATGCCGGCGCGGTGGCCGTCGAGAACGACGCCGGCCCGCGCATCGCCAGCGCCTTCAAGGGTGTCAAAGCGGCGATCCACCAGAACCACGGTCTGTTCTCCGCCAGCCGCCACTCCATCGACGCCGCCGCCTTCTGGTTCATCGCCCTGGAGCGCTGCTGCCAGCAGCAGCTGATGGTCGAGGCGACCGGCAGCAAGCCGGTGCCGGTACCGGCGCAAGCCGCGCGCTACAGCCGCGAGCACGTCGGCAGCGAGTACATCGGCTGGCTCCACTTCCAGCCGGTCTACGACCAGCTGGCCGAACGCAGTCCGGAGATGTTCGAGTGAAGCCGGACCAGGGCGGCCCGGTACGTGGCCGGGCGCCGCGACCATCGTGCCTTCGCTCCGCCGGGGCGGCAGGACCGGCCACGGAAATCGGGCCCGGCTGGAAAATCCGTCGCTTGCCCCTTGACCTTCCAGCAGGGGAACCCCCAAGTAGTCGGTGTTGCAGTGCATCACACGCTGGGTAGGCATGGAGATCCGGAACATCATAGTGGCATGGCTAAGCGCGACAGCCAGGATGCTGGCACTTGTCGCCGCCTTGGTTTTGGCCGTCAGCCCGGGGCTTACCCACGCGCGCGCGTCGGGCGGCGCGGACAGTCACAGTCGGGCGGTCGAGTTCTGCCACAAGACCGAGTTTCTGCAACCGTCGGCGGGCACCGCCGGGGGGATGGTCATGGCCCAGACCGAGTGCATGCACATCTTCGACCCGCTGCAGCGCCCGGCTTCGGCGTCATCGGCAGCCTACATGGTGGTCGCCGCGCCGCTTCCGCAGTCAAAGGCCTATCGGCAGCATTTCGCCTCCTTTGACCCGCCGCCTCCGCGATCCTTTTCCTGAACCGCTGACCTGATTTCGGGCGCGCCAAGCGCTCAGCCGACGTGCGGACCGCAGCGGCGCAAATCGGCAGCTGCCTCTCTTAGCTAAGCAGTCAGTCGCGCTGAGCCACGTCCGGCTGCGCCCGGACACTGAGCCATCCGTTGTCCAACCCCAAATACGCGCCTGTCCGCCACGGTGGCAGCGCGCGATTCTTGACATCCATGGAGTACGCCTGATGCCAGTTCAGTTTTCCAAGACCTTCGTTGCCGCCTTTGCCGTCGCCGCGCTTTCCGGCGCCGGCGCCGCCCTGGCGGCCGCTTCGCACGATTCGGGTCAAGATGCCGGCGAGGCCGCAGCGCATGGTCATTCCGATGCCCTGCCCTTCGGCGAAGTTGGCCTAGCCGCCGAAGCGGACCGCACCATCGAGATCGCCATGAAAGATAACTATTTCGAGCCGGAAGCCCTCGAAATCCGAGCCGGCGAGACGGTCCGCTTCGTGATCCGCAACGGGGGAGAGTTCCTCCACGAGTTCAACATCGGCACCAGCGATCTCCATCGCGCCCATCAGAATGAAATGAAGGCGATGATGGAAAGTGGCATAATGACGGCGACCGGAATGAACCCCGACATGCCAAACATGGCGCACTCTGCCATGGACATGTCCGGCCACGCCCACGACGACCCCAACAGCGTCCTGGTCGAACCCGGCACGACACGGGAATTGGTCTGGAAGTTCGCCGCCGCCACCGATCTGAAATTCGCCTGCAACGTCCCGGGACACTACGAGTCCGGCATGATGGGCGACATCAGGTTCGTCAAGCCTGCCCAGGCGGACAGCTGAGCCAGGCAATGAACGGAGAACAAAAGATCATGGGCCGTCGTCATCCAAGCTCACATGGACGAGCTCTCTCGAAATCCCTGGCCGTCGTCGGGGTCGCGTCAGCACTGCTCGGCGCGCTCCCCAGTCTTGCGGCCACCTATGACCTGACCATCGGCAAGACCAAGGTCAACATCACCGGCAAGGAGAGCACCGCTCTCACCGTCAACGGAACGCTGCCGGGACCGACTCTGCGGTTCAAGGAAGGCGAGGACCTGGTCATCAACGTGACCAACACCCTCGACGTGGACAGCTCGATCCACTGGCACGGACTAATCCTGCCGGCCGCGCAGGACGGCGTCCCCGGCCTCAGCTTCGACGGCATCGAGCCCGGCACTACCTTTACCTACCGCTTTCCGGCCCAGCAGAGCGGCACCTACTGGTTCCACAGCCACTCCGGCCTGCAGGAACAGGCGGGCGTCTACGGCTCCATCGTCATCGAGCCGCAGAACCGCGAGCCCTTCCGCTACGACCGCGACTACGTCGTCGTCCTCTCGGACTGGCACGACACCCGGCCGGAAGCGATTCTGGCCAACCTGAAGAAGCAGTCGGACTACTACAACTACGACCAACGCACCTTGATGTCCTTCTTCGACGACGCCGCCACGAACGGTCTCGACGCGACCCTTGCCGACCGCCTGGCCTGGGGCGGGATGCGCATGACCCCGACCGACATCGCCGACATCAGCGGCTACACCTTCCTGGTCAACGGCAAGAGCCCGGCGCAGAACTGGACCGGACTCTTCGAGCCGGGCGAGCGGGTGCGGCTGCGCTTCATCAACGCTTCCGCCATGACCTATTTCGACGTCCGGGTGCCCGGGCTCGAGATGACCGTGGTGCAGGCCGACGGCAACAACGTGCAGCCGGTCAATGTCGACGAGTTCCGCATCGCGGTCGCCGAGACCTATGACGTGATCCTGCGTCCGACGGAGGACAAGGCCTACACCATCGTCGCCGAGCCGATGGCGCGGACCGGTCTGGCCCGCGCCACGCTGGCCCCGCGCGAGGGCATGGCGGGGCCGGTTCCCGCACAGCGCAAACGCCCCCTGCTCACCATGGCCGACATGGGTAGCGGCGCGATGGCCGGGATGGACCACAACCAGATGCCGCAGGACGACGCGGCGCCGGCAGCCGAAGCGCCGATGTCCGGGATGGACCATGCGGCGATGGGCCATACGGCGATGGCCAACGGGGCGATGGCCAACGGGGCGATGCCGGCGGCGGACGGCGCCCGGCAGGACCCCTTCTATGCCCCCGGCAGCGGCCTGCTGCCGACGGCGGCCAACGGCGGCAAGTTCCTCTCCTATGCCGACCTCAAGGCCCAGAAGCCGCTGTTCGAGGACCGGCCTGCGACCCGGGAGATCGAGGTCCGCCTGACCGGCAATATGGAGCGCTACATCTGGTCGATCAATGGCAAGAAGTACTCCGCGGCGGATCCGATCCGTCTGCAATACGGGGAACGCGTGCGCTTCAAGTTCGTCAACGAAACCATGATGACCCATCCGATGCACCTGCACGGCATGTGGTCTCTGCTCGACAACGGCAGCGGGAAATGGAACCCGATCAAGCACACGGTCAGCATCGCCCCAGGGACCACGGTCTATACCGAAGTCGAGGTCGATGCGCCCGGCAAATGGGCCTTCCATTGTCACCTCTTGTATCACATGGCCACCGGCATGTTCCGCGAAGTCATCGTCGAAGGTGGACCCCAAACCGCCCAGGCCAACTAGGAACCAGGAAAATGCATTTCATCACGACCAGAGGACGCCTCTTGGCGGCGGTCCTGGCCGGGGCGCTCGCCCCGGCCATGCTTGCCGGTCCCGTCAAGGCGGCCGAGCAGGACGATCAGATCTACACTTTCTTTCAGCTCGACCAGAACGAATACCGCCTCAGCGACGGCGACGACGCCTATGCCTGGGAGGCGCAAGGCTGGGCGGGCACCGACTACGACAAGCTCGCCTTCAAGACCACGGGCGAGCAGGTCATCGACGGCGGCCTTGAGACGGCCGAGCTGCAGGTGCTTTACAGCCGGCTGGTCACCGACTTTTTCGATGCCCAGATCGGCGTGCGCTACGACTTCGAGCCGGATCCCGAGCGGGCTTTCGCCGTCATCGGCCTGCAGGGACTGGCGCCACAATTCTTCGAGGTCGACACCGCGCTGTTCATCAGCGAGGACGGTGACGTCTCCGCCCGCTTCGAGGCGGAGTACGAACTTCTGATCACCCAACGGCTGATCCTGCAGCCGTCGGCGGAACTGAACGTCGCGGTTCAGGAGGTTGAAAAGTACGGCACCGGCTCGGGCCCGACGGATATCGAATTGGGCCTGCGCCTGCGCTACGAGATCACGCGAGAGTTCGCGCCCTACATCGGCGTCAACTACGAACGCGATCTCTTCGACACCGCCGATTTCACCAGGGACGAAGGCGGGGACGTGGATGCCGTTTCCTTCGTCGCCGGTGTTCGGATTTTCTTCTAGCCTGGAGCAGCGCACAATCGAGTCATCGCCAAGCTGCACGCGGCGTTGATTATTCTCGGCGCGCCTGCTACCCAGCGCCATGCTCGAATTCGCCGCCGCCGTCTTCTTCCTCGTCATCACCCCCGGTCCCGGCGTGCTCTCGACCGCCGGGGTCGGCTCGGGCTTCGGCTATCGGGCGGGCCTCGCCTACGTGGCGGGGCTGTGGGCCGGCAACTTCATCGTCGCCGGCCTGGTGATTTCCGGCGTCGCCGCGGCCGCGCTCGGCCTGCCCTGGCTGCGCACGCTGCTGCTCTGGGCCTCGGCGCTCTATCTGCTGTGGCTCGCCGCCAAGATCGCCTTCGCCGGCGCGCGCGTCGCCTTTATTCATTCAGAGTCCGCGCCGGGCTTCTGGAACGGCCTGGCGCTGCAGCCGATCAATCCCAAGGCCTACGCGGTCAACACCGCCCTGTTCTCCGGTTTCGCCTTCCTGCCCGGCGCGCTGGCGGCGGAGACCGCCATCAAGCTGGCGATCTTCAACGCCCTGTGGATTCCGATCCACATCGCCTGGCTGTGGACCGGCGTGACCCTGCGCCGCCTCGACTTGCCGCCGCGCCAGCAGCGCGCCGTCAACATGGCCATGGCCGCTTCCATGCTGGCGGTGGTCGGGATCGCGGTGGTTTCGCAGCTCTGACGCGGCCGCCGCAACTTAATCGAAAGCGCCCTGGCACCAAAAGCCTTACGCTCTCGTTTCAAAGCAGATCAAAGCGCACCATGTCCAGTATGTTGTCCAGAGCTTGCGAAATTCGCCGTCTCGGATTCCTTCATACTTGGAGTATCATCGCTTCCAGGCAACTGAGACCATTTGGGAAAGGTTGAAATTTTCCAGAAATGAACTCTCCTCTGAAAGATCGAACTTATCGCCGGCTTTTAGCGGCACAGGTCATCGCACTTGCGGGCACCGGTCTGTCAACTGTCGCGCTGGCCCTGCTGGCATATGATCTGGCGGGTGCGGACGCAGGAATGGTGCTTGGCACCGCGCTGGCCATAAAAATGGTGGCCTATGTTGGCATCGCTCCAATCGTTGGCAGCATTGCGCATCGGCTGCCGCGCCGCCAACTGCTGATCGGGCTCGATATTGCCCGCGCCGTCAGTATCGCATGCCTGCCACTCGTCACCGAGCTTTGGCAGATTTACCTGCTCATATTTCTGTTGAGTGCATGCTCGGCGGGATTTACCCCGACCTTCCAGGCTACGATCCCGGATGTTCTGCAGGACGAAGCCCAGTACACGCGGGCGCTGTCGCTATCTCGATTGGCGTATGATCTGGAGAACCTGCTGAGCCCAACGATTGCCGCGATTGCCCTGGTCTCATTGACCTACAACGCCTTGTTCGTGGCGAACGCGCTAGGATTTCTGGTCTCTGCCTTTCTGGTTCTTTCCGTGCGCTTGCCCGACCCCAAGCCTCACGAGCGCGAACGCGGCATATGGCACAACATGACATTTGGAATCCGGGCCTACGTCAAGACACCCCGACTGCGGGCGCTGTTGGCGCTTTCGCTCGCGGTGGCGAGTGCTGGAGCCATGATAATCGTAAATACTGTCGTTTACGTTCGTGATCGCCTGGGCGGCACGGATAGCGACACCGCCGTCGCATTCGCCGCCGCCGGAGCGGGATCAATGGTTGTGGCGCTTTTGTTACCCCGATTCCTGGATCGCCTGCCTGATCGCCCGATCATGCTAATGGGCGGAGCCGTCTTGGGCAGCGGTCTCCTGCTCGGTTTGAGTGAGCCTGGCCTGCAGTTCCTTCTGGTTATTTGGTTCGTTCTTGGCGTTGGTTCTTCACTTGTTCAAACCCCGACGGGCCGCCTTCTCAGGCGCTCAGCCCACGACGGCGACCGGCCGGCCGTCTATGCGGCACAGTTCGCCTTGTCTCACGCCTGTTGGTTGGTTGCCTACCCACTCGCCGGTTGGGCTGGTGGAGTGCTCGGTCCGACTTCGGCTTTTGCCGTCCTTGCGGCCGTAGCTCTGACCTCGACCGCCATGGCACTGCTTCTATGGCCGCGCCACGACTCCGGTGAACTGGAGCACCGGCACCAAGAACAGGAACACAAGCACCTGCATGTTCACGACGAACACCATCAACATGCACATCAGGGCTGGGAAGGGCCGGCACCTCATCGGCATCCTCACTACCACGCCCCGCTGAAACACAGGCACTCTTACATTATCGACCTGCACCACCCGGTTTGGCCAAGCCGTTGATCGCGGTGAGTCTCCTCTCCATTCCGCAAGCGTTCATTCGAAGGTAACGGTCAAGCCCTGCAAGCCCAGGGCGCCATAGTCGGACGACCAGGTTTCGCCGGGCGCTATCGGCCAGGCGTCGGTGAGAGTGCCGGTGGTGACGATCTCGCCGGCGGCCAGCGGCGGAAACCGCGGCTGCCCGGCGAGCACCCTGGCGAGATCGGCCAGCGCCAGCGCCGGGCTGTCCAGTACATCGGCGCCGAGCCCGCGGTCGACGGCGGTTCCGCCGCGGCTGAGCGTCGCCTCGAAGACCGGCAGCAGCGCCGCGATCGCCGCGCGGTTGGCTTCGGTGACGGGCAGAGGCGCGCCGACGATCAGCGCAGCATGCAGCCCGAAGGCGGCGGTGCAGTCGGGTGCCGTGAACTTCCACTCCGGGAAGTGGCTCTGCACGATCTCGAAGCCCGGCGCGATCCACTCGACGCTTTCCAGAACCGCCAGGGGGTCGTCGCCCGGCGCCAGCGGCGCCTTCAGCTTGAACACCACCTCCGGCTCGAGGCGGGGCTGCACGAAGGCCGCCAGCGACAGCGCCGCGCGCCCCTGTTCCGCCTGATGGACGCTGTGCGCCCAGACATGCGCCCACATCGGCTGCCGGACGCCGTAGCGGTCCCAGATCGTGCGGTTGGTGAAGCCGATCTTGCGCCCGACCGCCCGCCAGCCCTGGGCGCGGCGCCGCGCCTCGATCTCGGCCAGCACGGCGTAGGCCTCGGCGACGGAGAAATCCGGCAGCGCGGCGGTGATCGGCTCCAACAAGGAAGCCGAATCGTGGGCCGCGATCAGGCGGGCGGCGATGGCATGGAGGTTGGCGTCCATGGACGGTTCTCATGTAGAAACGATTATCAGTCTGCCTGCCATCGCCGCGGCCCGCAACAAAGGCGGCTGCGGAAGAAGAGACGAAGGAGTCGAAGCATTGCGTATCGTGGTTATCGGGTGCGGCGCCATGGGGTCCGTCTACGCCGCCTTGCTGGCCGACGCCGGCAACGAGGTGGTCGTCGTCGACCGCTGGGCGGAACACATCCGGGCGATCGCCGCCCAGGGCCTGCGGGTCGAGGGCGCCAGCGGCGACCGCCGCGTCCGCCTCGCCGCCGCGACCACGCCGCCGGACGAAGCAGCCGATATGGTGGTCATCGCCGTCAAGGCGGCCGACGCTGAAGCGGCGGCCGTCTCCGCCCTGCCCCTCATCGGCCGGGAGACCGTCGTGGTCACCATCCAGAACGGCCTCGGCAGCGCCGACGTGGTGGCCGCCGCCCTGGGGCCTGAGCGCCTGCTGGTCGGCATCGCCGGCGGCTTCGGCGCCTCGGTGAAAGCGCCCGGCCACGCCCACCACAACGGCATGAAGACCATCCGCATGGGCGCCTACGCCGGGCTCGCCTTCGAAGCGGTCGAGCGCGCGGCCGCGGTCTGGCGGGACGCCGGCTTCCAGGCCGCGCCGGCCCGCGACATCGCGGTGATGCAGTGGGAAAAGCTGATCTGCAACGTCGCCTACAGCGCGCCCTGCACCCTGACCGGGCTGACCATCGGCGAGGTCATGGACGACCCGGACATCGGCCCGGTCAGCCGCGCCGCCGCCACCGAGGCCTGGTCAGTCGCCCGCGCCGCCGGCATCGCCGTGGCCATCGAGGATCCCGTGGCCCACGTGCGCAGCTTCGGCGCGGCGATCCCCAGGGCCAAGCCCTCCCTGCTGCTCGACTTCGAAGCGCGCCGCCCGAGCGAGATCGACTACATCAACGGCGCCATTCCGCGCGAGGCGGCGAAGCTCGGCGGGAAAGCGCCGGTGAACGCCACCTTGACGCGCCTTGTCAAATTCAAGGAACGGGGATTCTAAGGCGCTTCACGGTCAGATTGAACCATTCCAGCAGGCTGCTGAAAAACCCGCGCCGTGCTTGACCGCGTGCGTCGAGACACGTCGCTCCTCGTGGTTCGAGACGGCGGCTGCGCCTGTCGCATCCTGTTCCCCGCCGCTGCAGGCCGATAAAGCCGACCGCCGGACCGGACGTGCGGGCGGCGGGAGGCCGCGGTGCTGAACCATTTACGCGCATTGGTTCCGCGACGCCCCCGCCAGCCCTGCCGGGCGGAACGGAAGCCCCCGCAGCCGCATCCCAATATATTCTCTACTATATTGTTTTTCCTATTTCATTTTCTACAAAGCATGGCCGGTACAACGAAGCGGCCAGAGTCAATCTTTTGACAGCGCGGCGGCTCTCATTCTATCTTGCTTTCGGCGCTGCGGTTCGCAGGGTGTGACCTTTTATCGATTGGTTCCATCGCGAAGGCGCGGCACCGGGTGAATGCCGGGTCGTGCGGAGATTGGGAGGAAGAACGAGGTGACCAAGGGGAACAATCTGGAAGAGACGTTGAAGCAACTCTATGACGAGGTTCATGCCAACCATCTCTTTCCCTTCTGGGCGACCACCTCCTCCGTCGAGCACGACGAGGTCCGCCAGCTCATGGCGACCCAGAAGGCGGTCCC
Organism: Kiloniellaceae bacterium; assembly: GCA_040217155.1. Lineage (GTDB taxonomy): Bacteria > Pseudomonadota > Alphaproteobacteria > Kiloniellales > Kiloniellaceae > Pelagibius. Next base: position 173,246 of record JAVJNS010000002.1, on the reverse strand, counting down.
CTACGTCTGGAGCTACGACAAGGTGCTGGGGCCGCTTCTCGAGCGCTCGGCCGAACTGGTCAGCATGTCGGACTCGGAGCGCCGCTCCCTGATCCTCGTGAACCCCGGCCTGTCGCCGCGGCGCGCGACCGTCACCACCCTGTACACGGCCTATCGCCTCAACGACCCCAACGAGGTGATGCCGCCGCACCGCCACTCGCCCAACGCCATCCGCTTTGGGCTGACCGGTTCGCAGAACTTCACCGGCGTCGAAGGCGAGGACATCGTCTTCGGTCCCGGCGATATGGTGCTCACGCCGCATGACACCTGGCACAATCACGGCAACAAGGGCGACGAGCCGGCGGTGAACCTGTCGGTGCTCGACCTGCCGCTGGTCGAAACGCTCAATGCCATCTACTTCGAGCACGACTACAAGGAAAAGAGCGGCTCTCAGGAGGTCGCCAAGAAGGAGCAGTCGGCCCGCTTCGACCCCGACTACTCCAGGCGCATCTATGGGCGCGGCGGCTACATGCCGCGCTTCGTCTCCCACGCCCGCGGCACCGGCGCCGCGTCGCCGATGTACGTCTATCGCTGGGAGCCGATGCGCGGCATGCTCGAAGAACACCGGGACCGGGACGGCGATCCCTACGAGGCTCTGAAGGTCGAGTACATCGACCCGACCAACGGCCAGCCGGTCTTCAATACCATGACCTTCTTCGCCCAGATGCTGCGGCCGGGGGAGAAAACCCTTCCCTTGAAGCAGACCGCCAGCCTCCTGGTGTCGCCCTTCGAGGGACCGGCCGGCTATTCCATCATCGATGACAAGCGCTACGACTGGGATCTCTACGACACCCTCGCCATCCCCGGGGGCAGCTGGGCGCAGCATGTCAACGAGAGCGCGCAACCCATCATCCTCTTCGTCGCCAGCGACGAGCCGGCGCTCAAGGCCTTCGGTCTCTTCAAGCAGTGGGGGCGCGACAGCGCCGGAGACGTCGTCAAGCTCGTTTGATCTTCACCTCAGCAAACCGGAAGTTCCATGCCGCAGTCAAAAAATACCAAGCTCGTCGGCCACATCGACTGCCCTGGCGGCGGTCAGGTCTGGGTCGACGGCTGCATTCTCTATGTCGGCCACATGCGCAATCCCAGCGGCACGACGGTCTACGACGTCTCCGACCCCGCCGGCCCCAAGGAACTCCACCGGATCGAGGTGCCGGAAGGCTGGCACTCCCACAAGGTGCGGGTCGCCGACGGCCTCATGGTGGTCAACCACGAGCAACTCGGTCAGGGCGACCCGGAGTTCGGCGGCGGCCTCGGCATCTACGACGTCGAGAATCCGGCACAGCCCAAACTGATTACCAAGTGGCGGACCCAGGGGCGCGGCGTCCACCGCTACGACTTCGACGGGCGCTACGCCTATATCTCCCCCACGGCGGAAGGCTTCGTCGGCAACATCGCCATGATCCTCGACCTGAAGGATCCCACCAAGCCCGAGGAAGTGTCGCGCTGGTGGATCCCCGGCCAGTGGGAGGCGGGCGGCGAGGAATACCCCTGGGAGGACTGGGTGCCACCGCGCTGCCATCATCCGATGCGCGTCGGCGACCGGCTCTACGTGAGCTACTGGCATCATGGCTTCTTCATTCTCGACATCAGCGATATGAGCCGGCCGCAGCCCATCTCCGGCCGCAACACCAGCTCCGCCTTCCCGCATCCGACGCACACCTGCCTGAAGATGCCGCGGAAGCTGAAAGGCCGGGACGTCATGATCGTGGCCGACGAAGACGTGGCGAAGCTGTACGATTCGGCGCCCGCCTTCACCTGGGTCTACGACATCACCGACGAGTGGAATCCCACGCCGATCTCCACCTTCCAGGTCGAGGGCGTCGACGTCGACGGCAGTCCTCAGCCGCCCATGACCGGCTGTCACCAGCCGTCGGAGCGTCTGACCGGCACCACCGTCGTGCCCTTCGCGTGGTTCGCCCAGGGCCTGCGGCTCATCGACTTCGCCGATCCTTTCAATCCCAAGGAAGTGGGCCACTACGAGTCGTCGCCGCCGGAGGGCTTCGATCGCGCGTCGTCCAATGACGTCACCATCGACGAGCGCGGACTCATTTACCTGATCGACCGTCAGCGCGGCGTCGACATCATCGAGACCACCTGCTTCTAGCCAACCGGGAGACAGCCATGACCGACGGACACGCCGGCGCCGCCTCAGACATCCACCCGATCGGGAAGAAAAACCCCAACCTGCCCTTCCACCCCGGTGTCCGGGCCGGCGATTTCATTTTCGTCTCCGGCCAGGTGGCCAAGGACGAAAACGGCAACATGTGCGAGGGCCAGATCGAAGAGCAGACGCGCTGGACCATCGAGTCCATCCGCCGGGTGCTTCAGGCCGCCGGCGCGGATCTCAGCGACCTGGTGAAGGTGACCGTCTACCTGGAGGATGCGCGCAACTTCGGGCGCTATAATCGTGTCTTCGCCGAGTACTTCCCCGACGGCTGCCTTGCCCGGACCACCGTCGAGGCCCGCGCCGCCATCGATACCAAGATCGAGATGGACGCCATTGCCTACAAGCCCCTCAAGGGCTGAAAGGACAACAGAAACCCAATGCAATTCTAGGAGACCGCGAACATGAAAGTACTCGGCAGGAGCACCTCGGGAAACGTCCAGAAAGTCCTGTTCCTTCTCGAAGAACTGGGCAGCGATTACACCCGCGAGGACTACGGCCGTCAGTTCGGCAACACCGGCGATGCCGCCTATCTGGCGATGAACCCCACGGCGAAGGTGCCGACCCTGGTCGACGGCGACCTCTCGATCTGGGAATCGAACACCATCCTGCGATATATCGCCACCAAGGCCGGCTCACCGCTCTATCCGACCGACGCCGCGGCGCGCAGCCACGTTGAGCGCTGGATGGACTGGCTGCTCGCCACCCTCAACGGTCCCTACGTCGGTATTTTCAAGGCCACCAAGGGTGGTGGCGAGGTGTCCGAAGAGCTGCTCGCGGAGATGAACGCGGCGCTGACGATTCTCGAAGGCCAGCTCTCCGGCAACGACTTTGTGGCGGGGGCTGACTTCTCCGTCGCCGACATCTGTCTCGCCCCGATTGTCCATCGCTGCCTGGGCTTTCCGGTTGAACGGCCGAGGCTTCCGGCGGTCGACGCCTGGCATGCCCGCATGAAGGACCGGCCGGCCTTCCTGAAGGCCACTGCCTGAGAGACCATACGAGGGAGAGCGCCCAGCGGCCTCCCGCGCTCACTGAGGGGGAAGACCTATGAAATCCGCAGCAGTCATCGGGCTGGGCACCATGGGCGCGGGCATCGCCGCGACCCTGGCGCGGGGCGGCCTGGAGGTGCGCGCCTTCGACATCGATCCACAGGCCGTCGAGAAAGCCAGGGCCGCGCTGCCGGCGATCGCCGGGGTCTTGGAGTCTCTGGGAACACCCGCCAGGGGAGACGCGACCGCCGTCACCTTCGCGGGCTCCCTCGCCGAAGCGGTCGCCGGCTGCGGCCTCGTCATCGAGAATGTCCCGGAAAACCTCGACCTCAAGAAAAGCGTGCTCGCGGAGATCGACAAGCTGGCTGAATCCGACAGCATCATCGCTTCGGACACTTCAGGCATTCCGATCACCAAGCTGCAGGACGGCATCTCCCATCCCGGCCGCGTCGCCGGCATGCACTGGTCCAACCCGCCGCACATCATCCCGATGATCGAGGTGATCGCGGGCGCCGGGACCGACCCGGCAACCTGCCAGGCGCTGGTCGACCTGATCCGCGGCCTGGGGCTCCACCCGGTACAGATCAAGAAGGACGTCCCCGGCTTCGTTGAGAACCGGGTGCTCTACGCCATCATGCGCGAGGCGATCGATCTGGTCGAAGAAGGAGTCATCGATCCCGAGGCGCTGGATACCTGTGTCTCCTGGGGCATCGGCTACAAGCTCTCGATCGTCGGCCCGATGCGGCTGCTCGATATGGCGGGTCTCGACATCTACCAGGCCGTCGCCGGCTACCTCAATGCCCAGCTCAGCGACCGCAAGGACGTCAGCGCGATGATCGCGGCGCGTACCGGCGAAGGCAAACTTGGCATCAAGTCAGGCGAGGGCCTGTTCTCCTATCGCGACCAGAACCTTGCCGAGCTGCAGGCAGAGCGCACGCGGCGCTTCGTCGCCGTTCGCCGGGCCCTGGAGCAGAGTGACCGATCGTGACCAGGCTGTCCCGGCTCGTCTCCGCGGCGGATCGCCTCCTCAGGCTGTTCCTGGGTGTGCTGCTCGTGGTGATGGTCGGCCTCAACCTGCTCAACGCGGCCGGGCGCTATCTCTTCGGCCAGGCCATCCCCGGCGCCGACGAGATCCTGATGTTCAGCATGGTCTGGCTGGTTTTCCTGGGCGCGCTTCTGGCCAGCGCCACCGACCGTCACCTGGGCTTCAATCTGCCCAAGGGGTGGCTGTCCGAGTCCACCGACAAGGGCCTGCGCGTTCTGCGGCACCTCTTCGTCGCCTTGCTGACCGGCTACGTCGCCCTGCAGTCCTGGGCCGTGCTGCAGAAGCTCGCCAAGGTCGGTCAGAAGAGCATGGCGCTTGAGCTGCCCATGACACTGCCGCACAGCGCGCTGCTGGTGAGCTTCGTCTCGACGGCATTGTTGTCGCTGATCCTGGCCGCCCGTGCCCTCTCGCAGCGAAGCGGCCGCGGCGCTGCGGACGGAAAGCGCGGGATGCCGTGATCTGGACCCTCGCCCTCCTGCCGCTCGCGCTCTTCGTCCTGGGGTTCCCGGTCTACATCGTCCTGCTCGCCGCCGGCGCCGCCACGCTCGCCTTCACCATGAACACGCCGCCCCTGGTATTGCACCAGATCCTCTACGGCGGGGTCGAGAACTACGCCCTTCTGGCGGTTCCTTTCTTCATCTTCGCCGGCGAACTCATGAGCCGCGGCGGCGTCTCGGATCGGCTGGTGCTCTGGGTGTCGAGCTTCTCGGGCCGTTTCGCCGGCGGCCTGGGCCTGACCACCATCGGCACGGCGACCCTCATGGGCGCCGTCTCGGGTTCGAGCCCCGCGACGGTCGCGGCGACCGGCAAGGCGCTCTACCCGGATCTCTTGAAGGCCGGCTACGCGCGTTCCTCGGCGCTCGGCCTGATCGTCTCGAGCGGCTCGGTGGCCATAGTCATCCCGCCCAGCATCGCGATGATCCTCTACGGGGCCAGCGCCGAGCAGTCGATCCCCAAGCTGTTCATGGCCGGCCTGTTCCCCGGCCTGCTGATCTCCGCGATGATGGCCCTCTATGTCCTGTTCCTGGTGCGGCGCGGTGCCGGGCCCGCTGCGGCAAAGTCGAACGGCGCCGCCGCCGACGGCTTCCTGCGGGCGACGTGGCAGGCGCTCGGCGCGCTATGCCTGCCGGTGATCGTGCTTTCCGGGATCTATCTCGGCCTGTTCTCCCCGACCGAGGCCGGGGGCGTCGCCTGTTTCTACGCGATCGTCCTCATTCGCTACGCCTACCGCAGCATGACCTGGCAGCAGATCCTGGAGGCCGCTTCGGAGGCGGCCTTTCTCAGCGGACAGATCCTGGTCATCGTCGCCAGCGCGGCGGTGTTCTCCTGGGTGCTGACCGTGCAAGGCATTCCGCAGTCGCTGATCGCCTGGGTCGCCGACGCCCAGATGACGCCGGTCGTCTTCCTGCTCGCCATCAACCTCATCCTTCTGGTCCTCGGTTGCTTCATCGATCCGACTTCGGCGATCCTCGTCCTGACGCCGATCCTGATCCCGATCGTTCAGAACCTCGGCATCGATCCGATCCACTTCGGCGTCGTCATGACCGTCAACCTGAGCATCGGCATGTTCACGCCGCCGTTCGGGCTGAACATCTTCGTCGCGCAGTCGGTCCTGGGCGCCGAAATCTGGGATGTCTGCAGAGGCGTTCTGGGCTTCTTCCTGGTCCAGGTGGCCGCGCTGCTCTTGATCACCTACCTGCCGGAAATCTCTCTCTGGCTCGTTGGCTTCTACTGATGGAAAGGAAACGGAAGATGCCAGTCCTCTCGATTAAGACCGGGCGCCCGGCGTGGCGCAGAACCCTCGCTCTCGCCGCCTGTCTCGCGCTCTTTGCGGCGCCGGTCCAGGCTCAGACGACCATGAAGCTGGCCAGCGCGACGATCAACGACGTGCAGCACGAATGGCAAAAAGTCTTTGCCGGGGAAATGGCGGCGCGCGTCGGCGACGCCGTCTCGGTGGAAATCTTCCCGGCCAGCCAGCTCGGCACCATTCCGCGCATGGCCGAGGGCGTGCTCTTCGGCACCATCGAGGCCTTCACCACGCCGACCGCCTTCATCGTCGGCACCGTGCCCAAGCTGAAGGTCCTGGACGCGCCGGGGCTTTTCGACTCGCCGGAACACCTGGGCCGCGTGATCCACGATCCTGCGTATCGCCGGCACCTGGAAGAGATCGCCCTGGACCAGGACCTGCGGATCATCGGCGCCATCTTCAACAGCCCCTTCGTCGTCCTCACCAAGCAGCCGGCGCCGAGACTCGACGATCTCAGCGGGCTCAAGATCCGCACCTTCGCCTCGCCGCTGCAGATCGAGCCGCTGAAGAAGATCGGCGCCAACCCCCTGCCCCTGCCGCTGTCCGAGGTGGTGCCGGCGCTGCAGTCCGGCAATATCGACGGCATGCTGGCGGGCATGCCGATCCTGACCGCCTTTCGCTACTACGACGTGGCGACCTATGTCACCGATCTGGAGTTTTCCCAGATCGTCTCGGTCACCGTGGTCAACGAGACCTGGTTCCAGTCCCAAACCGACGACGTCAAAACCGCGATCATCGAGGCCGGCCGTACCGCCGAGAAGGCGGTGCTGCCCTGGGGCATCCGCAACATCGAGCGGGCCAATGCCCTGTGGATCGAGAACGGCGGCCAGATCCTCTCGCTCAGCGACGAAGACCGCGCGAAGATGATGGCCACCTTCAAGGAGGTCGGCGAGGAAATCCTGACCTCCGAACCGCAGCTCGCAGCGGAGTACAAGCTGCTGCTGGACGTGACCGAAAGGACCCGTTGAGCCGGGAAAACATCATGCAGCTACGCAAATGCAGCTTTCTCAAGGAGACCGTGTACCGCGAAGCGGGCAAGGCGGCAGCGCTGCCGGTGACCCGTGTCGCGGTGCTGGCGGTCGTCGACAACCCCTATGCCGGCCGCTACGCCGAAGAGCTGACGGAGCTTGGCGATCTCGGGCTTGCGGTCGGCGAGTTCGCGGCCGCGCAGGCCGTTGCCCTGCTGGCGCGGCCTCCGGTCGCCTACGGCAAGTCGGCGATCGTCGGCGTCAACGGCGACATCGAGCACGCGGCGGCCCTGTTGCATCCGAAACTTGGCAAGCCCATGCGCGCGGCCTGCGGCGGCGGCGAGGCTTTGATCCCCTCGACGACCAAGGTGGCCGCCGCGGGAACGATCGTGGACGTGCCGCTGGCTCATAAGGACGAGGTCTGGTCATTCGACGAGCTGGATACGATTACGGTTTTCATGGCGGACGCACCGCGTCCCGACGAGATTCTGATGATCATGGCCTTTGCCGACGGCGGGCGCCCCAATCCGCGCATCGGCAAGGGGCGCGCCGTCGCGTGACAGAAACGAAAAGAGGAGCGAAAAGATGAGCAGGTTCGAGGGAAGAGTGGCGGTCGTGACCGGCGCGGCGCAGGGCATCGGCGCGGCGGCGGCCAACCGGCTGGCAAGCGAGGGCGCGCAGGTCGCCTTTGTCGATATCAACAAGGAAGGCGCCGAAGCCAATGCCGCCCGCGCCGGCGGCAAAAGCTTCGCCGTCCACTGCGATATCGGCGATCCCGACTCGGTTGCCGCCCTGTTCGAGCAAGTCCGCAGCAACTGCGGCAAGCTGGACGTGCTGGTCAATGCGGCGGCCATCGTTCCCTTTGTCCCCTGGGACGAACTGACCTTCGAGGAATGGCGCCGCGTGCTGCGGGTCAACCTCGACGGGCTCTACCTGATGTGCCGCGCCGGCTCGGGGATGATGCGCGAAGGCGGCTACGGGCGCATCGTGTCGATCTCCTCCAATTCAATCTTCGCGGGGACGCCCAACATGGCGCACTACGTGGCTTCGAAGGGTGGCGTGCTGACCTTCTCCCGCGCCCTGGCCACGGAACTGGGCCAGGACAAGATCACCGTGAACTGCGTCTGCCCGGGCCTGACCGATACCGAAGGCGTCCAGCAGACCCCCCACAAGGAGGCCTTCGAGTTTGTCGAGATGCTGCAGGCGATCAAAGGCCGCGGCACGCCCTTGGATATCGTTCCCGCCATCGCCTTTCTGGCTTCGGAAGAAGCGCATTGGATCACCGGCCAGGCGTTGAATGTCGATGCCGGCATGGTGCGCTGGTAGGACGCCCAGGCCACGGGCGTCACGAAGCGGGCGTGGTTCGGGCCGCTCCCTCTTCGAACGCGCAGGCAAGGCGCTCAGCGATCCGGCAACGCAGCCGGTAGTGCCGCTTGCTGCCCCGGCGGATTGCCGGAAGCGGCAGGTCGCCGGCAGTGGCCTGCCAGTCCGCCACGCTGCCGCAGAGTACGTTCTCCACCAGCATGGGTTCCCCCTTGTGGCGCCCCGAAGCCAGGACTCCGTCGCCGGAGCGCCGTTCCAGCGGCACCGACACCCGGCCACCGGGCGCGATCTCCCCGATTTCCTTGGTGATGAAGTGGGCGAGTATCAAAGTGCACCGCAGGGGCGCCGTGCCGCCGTTCTCGACCACCAGGTCGAGAGCCTCGAAACCGCTGTCGGCGGCGATCGGGTAGCGTCTGTCGGGGTTCACGCAGCCGGCGAGAAGTGCCGAGGCCGCGACGGCTGCCAACAGGAAGCCGCTTCGCTGCCTGCCCGCCGCATCGCCGGCGCGAGGGCGCAGTCTCATGTCGCCGCCACCTGGTCCGGAGACTCCGGCTTCAGAGGTAGCCGCCCCCGCAGGAGGTCGCTGGCGCGCTCGGCGATGGCGATCACCGCCGCGTTGATCGGCCCGGTCGGGATGCTGGGCATCACCGAGGCATCGACCACGTAGAGCCCCGCCGTGCCGTGCACCGCAAGGTCGCTGCCGACCACCGCATCGGCCCCCGGCCCCATCTTGCAGGTGCCGGCGGGGTGATGATGGGTATAGGCGGCGCGCCTCAGAAAATCGCGACGCGCCTCCACGCCGGCGAGGTCGCTGGGGCGCGGCAGAAGTTCGCTGCCGCGCAACGCCTTGAACGCCGGACGCGCGCCAAGATCCCGCGCCCAATCGAGCGCTTCCAGATAGCTTGCCATGTCGGCGGGCGCGGCAAGGTAGTTTGGGTCCAGGCGGGGCGCGGCGGCGGGATCGGCTGACTCCAGCCACAGCCGGCCTCTGCTTTGCGGGTGGGTGAAACCGAACATGATGGTGTAGGCCTCGCCGAATTCCGGTGCCGCGAAGCGCTCGGTCACCACCGGCGCGGCGACGCAGGCCAGGACGATCCGGGGGGCGCTGTCCGCATCCGCAGCATGCGAATAGAGCAGCGACTCGGAATGCTGATACTTCGATACCGGCAGTTTCACGCGCGCCTCGTAGAGGTTGCCGCCGGACAGGAGATGGTCCTGCAGGTTCCTCCCCACGCCCGGCGCCTCGACCCGGCAGCCGATACCGAGGGTCCTCAAGGCGTCCGGATCGCCGATCCCGGCCCGCAGCAGCAACGCCGGCGAAGCAATCGCCCCGGCGCAGAGGACCACGCCACGTTCAGCCTCCAGCCGAACCGCCTCGCCGCCATGACGCAGCGGGACGCCGACGCAGCGACCGGCATCGAAGTGAAGCGCCGTGACCACAGCCTCCGACAGCAGCGTCAGGTTTTCGCGGCCGCGCACCTGGTCGTCGAGATAAGCATCCGCCACGGTCTGGCGCCGGCCATTCGCGATTGTCAGCGTGTTCAGGGTCACGCCCGACAGCGATCCGCCGTTGTGATCGGTGATCGCCGGCATGCCGAGATCGCCGGCCGCGGCCATAAAGGCCTCGGTGACCGGATGGGGTTCTTCGATCCGCAGCAGCTTTACCGGCCCACCCCTACCCCGGTACGGCGAGTCGGGGTCCGGCGAGTCGGGAAACGGGGAGTCTTCGGACCGGCGGAAGTAGGGCAGCAGGTCGGCAAAGCCCCAGCCCCGGCACCCGGCGTCGGCCCAGGCGTCGAAATCGCTGGGGTGTCCGCGCACATGCGCCATGGCGTTGATGCCCGTTGAACCGCCGAGGATGCGCCCGCGCGGCCACTTCATGCGGCGCCGCTTCATCTGCGCCTGGGGCTCCGTCTCGTATTGCCAATCGAACGAACTGCCCTGCAGCGCCGGCCACTCCAGCGGGTTTCCAATGCGGCAGTCCCCGGTTTCGGGGCCCGCTTCGACCAGGCAGATCCGCAGGGACGCGTCTTCGCTCAGACGGCTGGCCAGAACGCAGCCGGCCGTGCCTCCGCCAACAATCACGAAGTCAAACTTCAATAATTATCTCCAAACATCAAGAATAGATCAAATAATTCTTTTCGGCTTAAGCGGTCTGTACTAAGATCAATTCGACACCATCGAAGGGAGGCGCCAATGAACAGCGAACGAATCAAGAAGCCCGTGATCACCCTGACGGCGGGGCCGGTTCAGGGTTACTCGGAGGTTCTGCAGGCGATGTCGAAGCCGCTCGGTTACGACTACGATCCCTATTTTCAGGCCTTCTACGAGAACGTCGCGCTGAAATGCTCCAAGGCCATGCGCTGGCCGCAGCCGGCGCTGATCATCCAGGCGGAGCCGGCGGTCGCCATTGAAGCGGCGGCGGCAAGCCTCATCGGGCGCGGCGATACGGTGCTCAATCTCGCTTCGGGCGTCTACGGCAAGGGCTTCGGCTACTGGTCGGCGCGCTACCACAAGGACATGGTCGAGATCGAAGTGCCGTTCAACGAGGCGATCTCGCCCGGCGCCGTCGAGAAAGCGCTCGGCGAACACCCGGAGGTGAGCATTGTCTCCATGGTGCACCACGACACCCCCTCGGGCACGATCAACCCGATCCTCGAGATCGGCCGCGTCGTCAAGAAGCACGGTGCCCTGCTGCTGGTCGACGCGGTTTCTTCCTTCGGCGGCATGGATGTCCATCCCGGCGACTGCGGCGCCGATGTCTTCATTACCGGCCCGGGCAAATGCCTGGGCGGCACGCCGGGCGTGACCTTCATTGCCGTCAGCGACGCCGCCTGGGAGAAGATCGAGGGCAATCCGGACTGCCCGACCGCCTCGATTCTCAGCCTGCTCGACTGGAAGGATGCCTGGAGCCGCGAGAAGCCCTTCCCCTTCACCCCCTCCGTCGCCGAGATCAGCGGCCTCGACGCGGCCATCGACCTCTACCTCGAGGAAGGGGCCGAAGCCGTCTGGAAACGCCACGCCCTGACGGCCAAGGCGTTCCGGGCCGCCATCAAGGCGATGGGCGCCGCGCTTTGGGCCGCCAGCGAGGATATCGCCAGCCCAACGACGACCGCGGTGCGCGTGCCCGAAGGCGTGTTGGATCAGGACATCGTCAGGACCGCGCGGGATCTCTATGGCGTGGTGTTCTCCGTCGGCCGCGGCGAGACCCTCGGCAAGCTGCTGCGCGTCGGGCATATGGGTCCGACGGCGGAGCCGATCTACGCGGTGGTCGCCGCGACGGCGCTGGGCGGCAGCCTCAATAAGCTGGGCCAGTCGCTGAATGTCGCCGCCGGCGTCACCGCGGCCATGGCGGTGATCGAGGGGGCAGAGGCCTAAGCCTCTCCCGCCGCCCGCCGCCGCGGGTCCGCGGCTCGCCCGTTGTTCCGTCATCGCCGAGGCTCAGGCTCTGTTCACGAGTAGTAGCCGTCGGGCGCCTTGACGTAGTCCACGAAGCTTTCAGGATCGTGGGAATAGAACAATTCGGCGTCGTGCAGTTCCGCCAGTTCCTGCAAGCGCTTCATGGAATTGAGGCTGGCGGTGGGATCGAGATGAAAACTGGAGATGCACATCATGTCCATGTTCTTCTGGCTGTAGCAGGCATCGGCGGTGAACAGCATGGGGCGCCGGTTGGCCAATTCGACCATCATGCTGTAGTGACCCGCCGTGTGCCCCGGCGTCTCAAACAGCCAGAGGCCCTTGGCGATCTCCTGATCGCCGGTCACGGTCTCGAACTTCGGCGTGTAGATGTCGAGTGGCGGGTCGCCCTCGCCTGACGTGTCGTCGGATTTCTTCAGGTCGGGGGCAAAGCTCAGGTCCGAGTATCCGAGGTGCTCGAAGGGCTGGTGACAGCTGCAGGCCTCCAGCTCCGTCGCGTGGCACAGGGTGCAGGCGGTGGTCAGGTACTTGTTCCCGCCGCAGTGATCGAAGTGATAGTGGGAATTGATGACGTAGTTGATGTCCTCGGGGCGCTTGCCGATCAGTTTCAGCGCGCCGGGAATGGTCTGCTCCGGCGTCTGCAGCGGCTTTTCGAAGGGCAGCACCTTCTGGACGTGGTCGTAGTCATAGCCGGTGTCGAAGATGTAGAGCCCGTCCTCGTGTTCGACCAGAACCGAGTAGCAGGGAAAGCGGAGTTCGCCGCCCGGGCCACGGTTCCAAAAGGCGTGGAACCCGTCGATCACCAGGGTCCCGCCGTCGAGCAGGTGTACCTTCGTCTCGCTCATTGTCTGCCTCCTTCTTTCATCTTTTCGTCGTTGCAGTTGCGGCCAGGAAGCAACCATCCGGCCGTTTATCGGCTTCCTCGATGGTACGGCAGGCCCAGAGCCGGCGGAAGATAGCTGTTCCGGCCGAACGCGATCAGCACCAGAATCACCAGGGCGAAGGGCAGCATCTGGATGACATCGGTCGGGATATTGACGCCCGCCACCTGCATGGCCGTGGTCAGCGAGAGACTGCTGCCGAAGAGGAAGGCTCCGATCATCACCCAGGTCGGGTGGCCGCGCGCCAGCATCGCCAGCACGATGGCGATGAAACCGGCGCCGCCGGTCATGAACGGCAGGAACAGGCCGGCGCCGATGGTCGACATATAGGCGCCGCCCAGGCCCGCCAGGAACCCCGTGGTCAGAACGGAAAGCGTGCGCGTGCGGGTGACGCTGACGCCCGCGGCATCCAGCGCCGCCGGCTTGTCCCCGGCGGCCTGCAGGTTCAGGCCGATGTGGCTGCGCCGATAGAGCCAGACCATGAAGAAGGTCAGCAGCACCGCGAGATAGACCAGCGGATTGCGGTCGAAGAGCGCGCTGCCGACCACCGGAAGGTCGGAAAGCCCTGGAATGCCCAGGCTCTCGGCGCGCGGCAGGCGCGGGTAGCTGCGGCTGAAGTGGAAATGGTGCAGCAGCGCCGTCAGCCCCTCGGCGCCCAGCGTGATGGCGATGCCGACAACGATCTGGTTCATCGAGGCATAGACGCAGAGCGCGACCATGACGGCGGCGGCGGCCATGCCGGCGAGGCCTCCCGCGAGGAATCCCAAGGCGAAGGAATCGCTGCTGTAGGCGCCAAGGAAGCCGAAATAGGCCCCCAGCAGAAGCATCCCCTCGATCCCGATGTTGAGGACGCCGGATTTCTCGGACATCTGCTCGCCAAGCCCGGCGAGCAGCAGAGGAATGCCGGCGGTGATGGCCCCGTAGAAGAGCGAGCCGATGAAGACTTCGGTGAGCAGGCCCGCCATGGCTATGCCTCCGCCCGCTCGGCCCGCCGGGACTCGAGGAACTCCACCAGCGCCAGGAAGATCATCAGCAGCGACACCAGGAAGAGCACGAAGAAGTGCGGCACGCCCAACCGCCGCGCCGCGCTTTCGCCGCCGATCATGAGAACCGCGAAGAAGAACACGAAGCCGATCACCGCGAAACCGTTGAAGCGGGCGAGGAACACCAGGGGAATCACCAGGATGCCGTAAGCTGGGTTCCAGTCCGCCCGCACCGTCCCGTGCACCCCCAGGATGTCCACGGCGCCGCCGAGGCCGGCAAACCCCGCGCTCAGCGCGAAGGCGATGAAGGTCAGCGCGCGGACGTTCAAGCCCGCGTGCAGCGCCGCCTTGGGGTTGCTGCCGACGATCTGCAGGCGCAGACCCAGGGCGGTGCGCTCCATCATCAGGTGAACCGCGACCACCGCCACCAGGGCGATGATGATTCCCGAGGAGATGGTGCTGCCGCCAAGCGGCGGAAGCCGGTCGGCCACCGCCAGGGTCGCCGTCTGCGGCACCGTCGTCGAGGGGTCGTTGAAGGGGATCTTGACCAGGACATTGGCGACACTGACGCCGAGAAAACTCATCATCAGGGTCGAGATGATCTCGTTGATGCCGTAGCTGGCTTTCAGAAAGGCGGGGATGACCGACCAGGCCGCGGCCACCGCGAAGGCAAGCAGCGCCGACAGCAGAATGGCCGCCCAAACCGGCATCACCGAGACGGCGGCCGGTGCGAAAGCGGCGACCGTCACCGCGGCCAGGAGGAACTGTCCGTCGACGCCGAGGTTCCACAGGCCGGCGCGAAAGGCGACGATCAGCCCGGCGGCGATCAGCAGCAGCGGCACGCTACGGGTAATCGAGGCCTCGAGCCCGGAAGGGCTGAGAAGGCCCCGTTTCACCACATAACCGTAGTAGGCGAAGGGGTCCTTGTCGAAAACCATCAGCAGCAGGCCGCCGACCGCCAACGCCAGCAGGATCGGCAAGAGCACCCGCGATACCGCCTTCAGGGCGCTCATGCCGCGGCTCGAGAGATCTGCCTGGAGCACCTTCACGCCGCCTCGCTGCCGGTCATCAGGCGCCCGATTTCCGCCTCCGCGCCGGGCCGGTTGTCGACGATGCCGGCCACCCTGCCGCCTTCCATCACCAGAATGCGGTGGCAGGTCTCCATCAGCTCGTCCAACTCCGTCGAGATGACGACGACAGCGGCCTCTTTCTGCTCGGCGATCTCGCGGATGCGCCGCCGCGCGAGGCGGGTGCTCTGCAAGTCCAGCCCGTAGGTCGGCTTGTTGAAGATGACCAGCCTCGACTCTCCCTTGAGTTCGCGCGCCAGCAGGACCTTCTGTATGTTGCCGCCGGACAGCTTGCCCAGCGGCGTTCGTTCGGAGGGCGTTCGCACGTCATGGGCGGCGATCTCAGCGCGGGCATGCTCATGGATGGCGCGCCACAGGGTCAACGGGCCGGACCAGAAAGGCGGCTTGCCGATTTCCTTGATGACGAGATTGGTGGCCACCGAATGCAGCTGCGCCGTGCCTTCGCCCAGACGCTCGTCGGTGATGTAGCGCACACCGCGTTCGCGGCGCCGGGGCACGCCGAGACCGGCGAGGCTTTCCCCCGCAAGCCTGATATCGCCGGCCGCGGCCGGCCGCTGCCCGGCGAGGGCCTCGGCAAGATGCTTCTGGCCGTTGCCGTCGACGCCGGCGACACCCAGGATCTCGCCAGGCCAGACTTCGAAGCTCACTTCCGAAATCGGACACTCGCCCCGCTCGCCGAGCGTCGAAAGAGACCGCACCGCAAGCGCCGGCCCCCGCTCCCGGTCGACGGTCCGACGCAGTGTCTGACCCGCCGCTTCGCCGAGCAGGGTTTCTTCCAGTTCGCTGTCCTGACCGGCCTGCTGGCCGAACATCATGGTCACGACTTCGTCGATGACTTCCGCTTCCGAAAGCGCTTTCAAGCGTTCCGGCGCCAGCTCGCCGACCACCCGCCCGAGGCGCAGAACCGATACCCGGTCCGCCAGGGCATAGGCTTCGGCGAGTTTGTGGGTGATGAAGACGACCGAGACGCCGTGGTCGCGCAGCCGCTTGATGACCGCGCCCAGTTCCCTGACGCCTTGCGGCGTGAGCATCGAGGTCGGCTCGTCCAGAACGAGAACGCGTTCGCCGTGCCAGAGCGCGCGCACGATCTCGATCTGCTGCTGCTGGCCAAGCGACAGCCGGCCGACCTGAACGTCGGGATCGATCGCGATGGACAGCAGCGCGGAGAGTTCGTTGTAGCGCCGCAGCGTCTCTTCCCGGGCATAGGGCTTCCACCACGGCGACCCCAGCAGGAGGTTCTCGATGACGGTGAGGCTGGGGATCAGGAGCACATGCTGATAGACCGTGCCGATGCCGAGTTGGAGCGCGGCGCGCGGCGAGGCGATCCTGACCCGGGCCCCGTCGACGTGGATGGCGCCCTCGTCCGGCTGCAGCATGCCGGCCAGGATCGATATCAAGGTGGACTTGCCGGCGCCGTTCTCGCCCAGCAGGGCATGGATCTCGCACCGCCGGAACCGCAGCGAGATCGAGTCGTTCGCGACGACACCGGGAAACCGCTTGGTAATGCCGTCGAGCGAAACGGCGGTCTCGGCTTCGCTGTCGGTCGCTGGGGCCATCTCGACGGTCCTTCCTGGCGCGCCGCCGGACCCTGGGGTGCCCCCGTCGCGGCGGCGCGATGATGTCAGAAAAACGAGATCCCGCCGCGCTGTTTCCGGCGCGGCGGGACAGTTGGGCGGGAGACTACTCTTTGGCGTCGACCGAGGACATCAGCGCCCGCACCTTCTGTGCGTCGGTGATCGACTCGACCGTGATCTTCCCGTCGACGATATCCTTGCGCAGCGCCTCGATCTTGCCCCAGACGTCGGCCGGAATGTAATCGGTCTTGAGCAACTCGACCGAACCGTCGGCGAGCTGGATGCTGTAGCTCCTGGTGCCGAAGACGTCGTTCTGGAGATCCTCGACCATGGCGCTGTAGACCGGCACCATGTTCCACAGGACCGAGGACAGCAGGTGCCCCTTGTCGAGCGAGGACTTGTCGCCGATCACGTCGATGAACCACGCCTTGCCGCCATCCGTCGCCTTGGTGGTTTCGACGGCCTGGATCATGCCGAAGCTGGAGCCGTTGCCCTGACCGAAGATGATATCGGCGCCGGCGGAAATCACCGACTCGGTGACACGGCGGCCGCCGGCGGCATCGCCATAGGCGGCCGGCCCGATCACCGCGTAGATCACCTTGACCTTGGAATCGGCGGCTTGCACGCCCATCGCGAACCCGGCCGACTGGGAGTTCCACGACGGCGGCTCGCCGGAAACCACGATACCCACGGTGCCGGTGCGCGTCATCATCGCCGCCATCTGGCCGGCGAGGTAGGCGCCTTCGTGCCCTGACAGCGTATAGTCCGCGACCAGGCCCTTCTTCATGTCGTCGGGGCGATCGACGATGGCGACCGGCACCCCGGTCTCGGCGGCGATCTCCGGCGCCGCCGTGTTGTAGCCGCTGGCATGGGCGATCATGAGACCCGCCCCGTCCTCGGCGAGTTCGCGCAGCGTCGGCCGGACGTCGCCATAACCAAGGCCCTCGGCCGGAATGAACTCCAGGCCGTATTTCTCGGCGACCGCGCGCGCGGCGTCCACGCCCTGCTGATTCCAGCCGAAATCGGTCCCCTGTTCGGGCACGAGAATCGCGATGCTCTTAACTTCCGCCGCCTCGGCCCGATGGCTGGCGGCCATCATGGCGCCGACGAAACAGACCGTCGTAACGAGTCCAACTCCAAATTTTCGGCAAGACATAAACGCCTCCTGTTTTGTTCATTGATTGCAGAGCCAACTGCCCCTGGCGGAACCGCCTTGCCGGGAACGACACCCCGATCCGCAGGCCGCTTTCCGGTTGTTGAGGCGTTTGTCTCACTTTCTTGCCACCCGTCCCCGAAAACGGGGCTTCCGCTTGAGCTTCCATCACGAAGCGAACCAATCATGGGTATATTGGTTCGCACTCGATGACCCCAAGTTCGAAAAAATGATACCAATACGGTGAAACATGTCAATGATATCGCCCGCTTCGGCGTGCCCGGCGCCGCCGCCCCCACGGCCTCCGAGAGCCGGCGTTCGCCTACCTAAGATTGTGCCACACTGCCCCGCTTTCCGCGGCACTGCGTGCCTGTCCAGTGGGCGGACGGCCCACAGGCCGCCAAGCCTCAACCCTTGCGGGACCAACCGACAAACGGTATGCTGGCGGTCACTTGCGACCGTTTGAATTGGTTCCATATCGGTCGGGCCTTCGGCCAGCAGTGCCGCCTAAGACCGATTGTCTTCTCACTTGGCGGCACCAGAGACTTGAGTGGGGCCGACGTGAGTGGGGCCGGCGTGAGTGGGTCCGAAGAGTTCGGAAATCTTTTGTCTCTGCGCTCTGAGACCGATCGCCGGGATGCGGATGACGGACTGAACCAATGCGGAGGCATCGGTTGGAAAGTTCAAATCGATATCAAACCCTGCTGCGGGAACTGGAAGAGTTCCTGACCAGTGACACCCTTCCTGTCGGAGGGCGGCTTCCCCCGGAAAGAACGCTCTGCGAAAGTCTCGGAGTCGGACGCCGCCTGCTGCGGCGGGCCCTGGGAGAGCTTGAGGACAAGGGTCGGATCTCGCGGCGCCAGGGGCGCGGAACCTTCCTGGTCGGTGCCGGCGATGCCGGGACGCGGTCCCCGCCGCCTGGCCACAAGCAGGCTTCCCTTTACGAAAGCGCCAACCCGATTGAGCTGATCGAGCTGCGCCTGGTGCTGGAGCCGACCATGGCCCGCCTCGCCGCCCTGCGCACCTCGCGGATCGACGTCACCAACCTCTTCGCCCTGGCAAAGGCGACGCGGGACGCAACCAACCACGAAGACTATCAGGTCGCGGATGCCGCGTTTCACCGCCGCATCGCGGAGCTCTGTCACAATCATCTCTTCCTCTCGCTTTACGAAGGCGTCAGCGAAGCGCTGCGCGACACGGCGCTGGAGCGGTTCGGGGAAAATGGACACTGCTTCAAGCGCCAGTCGAATCACGCCGGCTTCCATGAGGCCATCGTCCAGGCGATCGCCGAGCGCGATGGCGACCGCGCCCAGTCGCTGATGCTGGAGCATCTGAGCGACGTGCATCAGAGCCTGTTCATCGACGCCTTGCCAAACCAGGTGGCCCGCCGAACGGTGGAAGCCGCCGAATAGGGCGCCGCGCCCCGAAGCGCGATGAGCCTAAAGCGCTTTAAGGCGCCGGACTCTCGCGGCCGCGAATCATATCCGCCGCCTTTTCGGCGATCATGATCACCGCGGCGTTGATGTTCCCGCGT
This sequence comes from Kiloniellaceae bacterium, assembly GCA_040217155.1. Classification (GTDB taxonomy): domain Bacteria; phylum Pseudomonadota; class Alphaproteobacteria; order Kiloniellales; family Kiloniellaceae; genus Pelagibius. The sequence goes on along the minus strand of JAVJNS010000002.1, from coordinate 154,281 downwards.
ACCATTTCGGGCATGACCGAGGCATCCACGACGCGCAGCCCCTCGGCGCCGAGCACCCTGAGTTCGGAGTCCACCACCGTCGTGGGGTCGTCCGCTCTGCCCATGCGGCAGGTGCCCAGGGGATGATGGACGGTGATCGAGGTGTCGCGGATATGCTCGTCGAGGGCCGCAGGCGCCCGCGCGCCGGCGCCCGGCAGCGTTTCCTTGGCGATGAAGGCCTCCATGCCGGGCTGAGCGGCGATCTCCCGCGCCATCTCGACGCCGCTTCGGAGCGTGTTCCAGTCGCGGTCGGTGGACAGGAAGTTCGAGCGGATGACGGCGAGGTCGAGCGGGTTGTCGCTGCCCAGGGTGACGCTGCCGCGGCTCTCCGGCTTCAGCATGACGATCCGGCAGGCGAAGCCGTCATTGAACGGCTGCTTGAAGGGTTTGAAATAGGGCCAGGCGCCGAGCGGAGCCGCCGTCAGCAGCAGCTGGATGTCGGGCAGCGCCGAGGCCGACGGACTCTTCAGGAAGGCCGTGATGCCGCCGGGCACGTCGGCGGCGAAGCCGGTGCCGAAGAGATAGGCCCTGGCCATTTCCCGGGCGATGCGGTCGTAGCGCATCATTCTGTGGAACGGTCCCGGCGCCTTGCGCTGGTACATCAAGATCACCGACACGTGGTCCTGCAGGTTCTCGCCGACACCCGGCAGATCGAGCCTCGGTTCCACCCCGACTTTCGACAGGTGATCGGCGTTTCCGATGCCGGAGAGCATCAGAAGCTGCGGCGAATTGATGACGCCGGAGGCGAGGATCACTTCCCGGCGCGCGCGCGGTCGGTGGCGCTGGCCGGCCTGGAGGTATTCGACGCCCACGGCGCGGTTGCCCTCCATCAGGATGCGGGTGGTCTGCGCCTTGACCTCGATGCGCAGATCCTTGCGGTGGCGCGCCGGCTTCAGGTAGGCATTGGCCGTGCTGCAGCGCCGCCCCTGGTGGATCGTCATCTGCAGCCGGCCGAGACCGTCCTGCTGCGCGCCGTTGTAGTCGTCGGTCCAGGGGTGCCCCGCCCCCTGTCCCGCCTCGGCATAGGCCTCCAGCAGCGGATCTTGGTATTTGCAGAACTGCGTCGCCAGCGGGCCGCCGGCCCCGCGATAGGAGTCCGCGCCGCCTTCCCAGGCCTCCTGCTTCTTGAAGTACGGCAGGCATTGAGAGAACGACCAGTTGTCGGCGACCTGCGACCCCCAGCCGTCGAAGTCGGCCCGATTGCCACGGACATAGGCCATGGCGTTGATCGATGAGCAGCCGCCGACGATCTTGCCCCTGGCGCATTCGATGCGGCGCCCGCCCACGGCGTCTTCGGGCTCACTGAAATACATCCAGTCGTGGCGGCGTTGCTGGAGGATCTTGCCCCAGCCGAGCGGGATATGGATCATCGGATCGCGGTCCCACCCGCCGGCCTCCAGAACGAGAACGCTGACGCCCTCTTCTTCGGTCAGGCGGTTGGCGAGCACGCAGCCCGCCGATCCGGCGCCCACCACGATGTAATCGAACTCGGCTGAACTCGGCATTGCTTCTCCAGAAAACGCGAACGCGGCAAACAGCTTCTCGTCGCGGGCAGCCTCTGAACCATTATGGTACATTGGTTCCGATGGTCCGGTGGAGATTGTAATGGCACGGTACCATGGACAGCCACAGGAAATTACCGGCGGCGGCCGGCCCGCCAGAGATCAGCCGCCAGAGATCAGCCGCCAGAGAACCGCCGCGAGACAGCCAAGACGAGGGGCTCGAAATCCCCCCTCTTCAGGCGGCGCTGGAACAAAGCCCGCGCCAGAGGTCCCGGGTGTGCCGCGCCACGATCCGCTCCTCGTCGGTCGGGACAACCCACGCAGAGACGCGGCTGGTTGCCTTGCTGATCCGCGAGGCCCCCGCCTTGTTCGCAGCCGCGTCCGGTTCGACGCCGAGCCACCGGCTGGCCTCGCAAATCCGCGCCCGTATCTCGGGCGCGTTCTCGCCGATACCGGCGGTGAAGACCAGCGCATCGATGCCGCCGAGCACGGCCGCGAGCGCGCCGATCTCTTTCACCGCGCGGTAGACAAACAGATCGACCGCTTCGCGCGCACGTTCGTCCTCGCTGTCGAGCAGGTCGCGCATGTCGCTGGATAGCTCCGATACCCCAAGCAGGCCTGAACGATTGTTGAGCAGTTCCGCGACCGCCTCGACGCTCATGCCCTTGTCCTGCAGGAGGTGAAGGACGACGCCCGGATCGAGTGCGCCGGGGCGCTTGCCCATCACCAGGCCGTCGAGCGCGGTGAAGCCCATCGACGTCGCCACGCTCCTGCCCGCACGCAGGGCGCAAAGGCTCGCGCCATGCCCCAGGTGCGCGACGATGACGCGATCATGGGCGTAGGTCCCCGCGTGACGCGGCAGAACCGAGGCGATGTACTCATAGGAGAGCCCGTGAAAGCCGTACCGAATGATGCCCTCGTCGGTCAAGGCACGCGGGATGGCAAAGAGCTGGGCCAGCCGCGGCTGGGTACGGTGGAAGGCGGTGTCGAAGCAGGCGACTTGCGGCAGGCCGGCGCGCGCGGCCGCGACAGCCCTCACCCCGGCCAGATTGTTCGGCTGATGATGGGGCGCCAAGGGCACCAGGGTCTCGAGCTTCCTGAAGGCCTCATCGTCGATCAGGACCGGCTCGGCATAGTCGCGGCCGCCGTGGACGACGCGGTGCCCCGCGGCGACGATCGCTCCGCCTTCCACTGCGGCTTCCAGCCAGGGGACGAGGCGCTCGATCAGCGCCGCATGGCCGTCTTCCGCGCCGACCGCGCCAAAGGTTTCGGCGGAGGGGCCGGATTTAACGCTAAGCTGCGGAGATTGCCCGACTCTCTCGAAGCTGCCTCTGACCGGCGGCGGACTTTCGAGATCGCTCGCGTCGTATGCCGCGAACTTGATCGACGACGACCCGGCATTGAGAACCAGGATCACCTCAGTCATTGGCCATTCTCCGAGCGCCAGCGGACGAAGAGCTGAACCAGCGCCGCCGAGGCAAGCCGGCTGAGCATGTCGTCGGCGCGGCTCGTCAGCATGATGGGTACGCGGGCGCCGAGCACGACCCCTGCCGCGTCGGCGCCGGCGAGATAGATGAGTTGTTTGGCCATCATGTTGCCGGCCTCGAGGTCGGGCGCGACGAGAATGTCGACATCCCCGGCCACCGGCGAGACGATGCCCTTCGTTTCCGCAGCCGTCTTCGAGACCGCGTTATCGAAGGCGAGCGGCCCGTCGATGACGCCGCCGCTGATCTGGCCGCGATCGGCCATCTTGCAGAGCGCCGCCGCGTCGACCGTGGAAGCGATCTTCGCGGACACCGTCTCGACGGCGGACAGCAGCGCGACCTTCGGCGTCTCCAGGCCGAGCGCGTGGGCGAGGTCGATCGCATTCTGCACGATGTCCCGCTTGTCATCGAGGTCCGGATAGATGTTGATTGCCGCGTCGGTGATGAACAGCGGCTTGGGATAGTGGGGCACGTCAAGGCCGTAGACGTGACTCATCCGCCGCTCGGTTCTCAAACCGCTCGTCCGGTCGGTCACGGCGCTCATCAACTCGTCGGTGTGGAGCTTGCCCTTCATCAGCGCCTCGACCTTCGCCTCCCGCGCCAGGGCGACCGCCACCTGCGCGGCGGCATGGCTGTGGGGGGCATCGACGATCTCGGCTTCTCCGAGCTCCCGGCCGGCTGCGGCCGCGGCCGCTTCGATCTTGGCCCGCGGCCCGACGAGAACGGGGACGATGAGACCCTGGCTTGCCGCTTCGAGCGCCCCCGACAGCGACAGCGCGTCGCAGGGGTGGACGACCGCTGTGCGGACCGGCGCGACGTCCCGCGTGGCGTCGATGAGTGCCTTGTAGCGCGCGCCCCGCTCATGCAGGTGGACCTCAGGCAAGGCGGTGCGCGGGCGGTGTACTTTCTCGCTTGGCGCGATCACCTCGGCATCGCCCTTGATGACCGTCTCGCCCGCCTGATTGATGCATTCGCAATCGAGAATGAGGCGCTTATTCTCTGGATTCTTTTCGCGCACGGTAATCCGCACCGTCACCGTGTCGCCAAGACCCACCGGCCGGCGAAAGCTCAAGGACTGATTGAGATAGATGGTGCCGGGCCCCGGCAGTTCGGTGCCCAGAACGGCGGAGATGAGGGCGCCGCCCCACATGCCGTGCGCGATGACCCTGTGGAACAGGTCGGATCGCGCGAACTCCTCGTCGACGTGGGCCGGGTTCACGTCTCCCGACATCACGGCGAAGAGTTCGATGTCTTCGTGCTTGAGAGTGCGGACCAACTCGGCCGAATCGCCGACCTCGATCTCGTCGAAGGTCTTGTTCTCGATGTATTGCATACGCTGTACCCTGGGGTTCTCCGCCGACAAAAGGTATCGACGGCACGATCATCCTTATTGGGGGGGACGCCTACTCAGACGAGTCTCGCGGCTGGCCAGTGCCTTTCGTCCTTCGCGTCGCCTTTTTTCTTCGTAGTCCTCGGCGATTGCTTCGAGGTCACGGAAGGCCTCGCCAGCGTTGGCGTCATCCGAGATATGAGCAACAATCGACTCATTGACTTTGAGATCGCCTTCACCCCAAGGAGTCGTGTCGATCTCAAGATCATCCTCTCCTTCGCTGGAAGTAAATCTTTGCTTGGTGGCCCCTTTGCCAACAGGAAGCGTCAAGTCTGCTTTCCAATCCAGTTTCTTCTTAGTCATCGGTTCATGATCCTTTGGCTGCAGAACAGTTGGGATGCGGAAAATCGGTTACGTCACCGCACCAGTAAAATCCGATAGGTTAGGTCATTGCCTCCAGAGCAAGCGCAATGCCCTGGCCGCCACCGATGCATAGCGTGACGAGTCCTCGCTTAGCGCCGTCGCGCCTCATCGCGTAAATGAGGCGGGTCGCCAGAATGGCGCCAGTCGCACCGATTGGATGTCCGTGCGCTATCGCCCCGCCTTCGACGTTCACGATATCCTCCGGCAGGCCCAGTTCACGCGTAACGGCGATTGTGATAGCCGCAAAGGCTTCGTTGATCTCCACACGATCGAGGTCGGCAATTGCCCAGCCCGCGCGCTCAAGGGCCTGATGCACTGCCGGAACTGGCCCCAGCCCGAACATTCCGGGTTCGACCGCCCCGACGCCGTAGGACACGAGGCGGGCGAACGGTTCCACGCCGCGCTTTTCCGCCCAACCACGCTCGGCGATCACCATCGCGGCCGCGGCGCTGTTGAGCCCCGGCGCGTTCCCGGCCGTGATTGTGCCATCCCTCCGGAACGCCGGCTTTAAACTGGCGAGAGACACTGCCGTAGTGTCCGGCCGATTGTGCTCATCCTTGGCGAAGGCGACCGGCCCTTTGCGCGATTGGATCTCCACCGGCACGATCTCGTCGTGAAACTTGCCGGCGGTCTGCGCCTCGCTAAACCGTTGCTGGGACCGCAGGGCCCATTGATCCTGCTCCTCTCGCGTGATCTGGAACTGTTTAACGAGATCCTCGGTATGCCATCCGGAATGCTCGCCGGAAAATGCATCGTTGAGCCCGTCTCGGAGCATGCTGTCGTAGATTTCCGCATTGCCCATGCGGTAGCCCCAGCGCCCGCCATCCATCAGATACGGCGCCTGGTCCATGTTTTCCATACCGCCCGCCAATGCGCAGGAGATGTTGCCAAGCCACACTTCCTGAGCCGCGGAGGCAATCGCTTGAGCGCCCGAACCACAGACCCGGTTCACGGTCATCGCCGGAACTTCCACGGGTATTCCGCCACCAATCGAGGCTTGGCGGGCCGGGTTCATCTTCGCGCCGGCCTGGACAACCTGCCCCATGACGACACTTTCTACATCGGCTCCGGATAATCCGGCCTTTTTCAACGACACAGAGATACTTGCGGCTCCCAGGTTCGGAGCCGGGGTATCCTTCAGGACCCCTCGGTAGGTGCCGATGGCGGTGCGCATCGGGGCACAGAGGACAACTTCGGGCTTGGACATGGGTCGATCTCCTATCTCATCTGGGTAATTCGCCTACGCCATGACGTGATAGCCGGCATCGACAAAGGCGATGTTGCCGGTCACGTTCCGCGCTAGGTCGCTGACCAGGCCCAGGGCCATGTTTCCGACATCATCGATGCTCACAAGACGCTTCCCGGGCGCCCGCAAACGGGCCTGCTCGATCAGCTCGTCGAAATGGTCGATGCCGGAGCCCGCACGTGTCTTGACCGGGCCCGGCGAGACCGCGTTGACGCGTATGCCCTTATCGCCGAGTTCCGCCGCCAGATAGCGCACGGTCCCCTCCAGCGCCGCTTTGACCGGCCCCATGATGTTGTAATGGTCGACGACCTTGTCGGCGCCGTAGTAGCTCATCGTCAATACACAGCCGCCGTCTTTCATGAGCGGTTCGGCCTTGCGCACCAGTCTGATCAACGAGTGAACGGAAACGTCCATGGCCTGGGCGAAGCCCTCTTTCGAACAATCCGTGACGCGGCCGTGCAGATCGTCTTTCGGGCAGTAGGCGATCGAATGCAGCAGAAAATCCAGCCTGCCCCATTTTTTCCCGATCTCGTCGAACAGGGCGTCGAGGTCACTCTCCGTTTCGACATCCAACGGCATGAAGATCGATGCGTTCAGCTCTTTCGCCACCGGCTCGACGAAAGCTTTCGACTTCGCCTGGACATAGGTTACGGCAAGCTCGGCGCCGGCTTTGCTGAACGCCTGGGCGCAGCCGGCGGCGATCGAGTGCTGATTCGCGATTCCCACCACCAGGCCCCGTTTTCCTTCGAGAAGTCTCATGCAGATGTCTCCGATAAATAACCGCCCGCGCTACCCGGTCGAGCGCCCTTGAGCAGACGCAGGACGAACCGCTTGACCATGTTGTTGATGAGGAACCAGACCAGCGCATAGCCCCAGACGACGAGCGCCAGCGACCACCCAATCGGCTCCACGAACACGCCGTAGACGGCGGCCAGCGTTCCGACCACCTGTGTTGCCTCGGTCGTCACGAACAGCTTCAGGCTCGGCCAGGGGCGCTCCCAGAAATGCCCATCGTTGCGTGTGAGATAGAGGGTCAGGTGTCCAGCGACGAGAAGCTTCAGGAAGATCAGCGTCTGGATGGTCGGGCGCGGCAAGGCCCAGACCGTCTCCGCGACCCAGAACAGGCTGAAACTGGAGATGACGCCGAGCGTGCCGAGAACGCCCGCGAGGATCAGCACCCGCCGCATGTCCCAGCGCACCGGTTTCGCCGCCGGCCTGGCGTTGTCGTAGGCGATCATCATGATCGGAAAATCGTTCAGCAGCGCGAGCAGCACGATCATCACCGCCGTGACCGGGTAGAAATCGAAGACGAGGATTGAAATCGTCATGAAGAGCATCACGCGAACGGTTTCGCTGATACGGAAGATCGCGTAGGCGTTCATGCGTTCGAAAATCCGGCGCGCCTCCTCGATGGCATTGCGGATCACATCCAAGCCCGGCTCGGTCAGCACCAGATCTGCCGCCGCCCGCGCGGCATCGGTCGCGCCGCTCACCGCAACGCCCACATCCGCCTGGCGCAGCGCCGGCGCATCGTTCACGCCGTCGCCGGTCATGCCCACGAGGTGGCCACCGGACTGCAGCGCCTGCACGATCCTGTACTTGTGCTCGGGGAAGACCTGGGCATAGCCGTCGTAGGCCAGCACATCGCCGGCAGTTGTCCTGCGCTCTCCGGCGAAGGCCTCGGCGGCGGCAATGAAATTTGTGCCGAGCCCCAGCCGGCCGGCGATCTGCCGGGCGATCGCGATATGATCGCCGGTCACCATCTTCACGGTCACGCCGAGCCGCCGGATCGCGGCTATGGTGGCGGCACCGTCCTCGCGCGGCGGGTCATAGAGCGGCAGCAGACCCAGGACCCGCGCCGGCCGATCGCCGCTGCGCTCGGCGATGGCGAGGGCGCGGTAGCCATCGGCTGCGAGAACGTCGACCTGCCGCTCAAGCTGCGCCCGCGTACCATCCGAAGCCTCGGCCCAGGCGAGGATCGCCTGCGGTGCGCCCTTGACGATCCGCCGTGATACCCCCTCTGTCGTCACCCGCGCTTCGGTGAACTTGCGCACCGGATCGAAGGGCGTGAATTCGGTCACACGCGTATCGCTCCGAAGACCGGACTGCCGGGCCGCCGCGAAGATCGCAATATCGATGGGATCATTGCTCTCCGGTTCCGACGCCAGCGCGGCCGCCGACACAACCTCAACCTCGGCGTCGGCCTCGGCCAGTAGCGGGGTACCCACGGTCAGCCGGTTCTGGGTCAGCGTTCCGGTCTTGTCCGAACAGAGCACGTCCGTCCCCGCCAGTTCCTCGATCGCGGCGAGACGTGAGACGATGGCGCCAAGGCGGCTGAGCGCGGTCGCACCGACGGCCAGGGTCACGGCCAGCACCGCCGGCAGCGCAACGGGGATGGCGGCGATGGTCAGGATCAGCGCGAATTGCAGCGTCTCCAGCGCCGGATCGCCCCGCAGCCAGCCAAAGACGAGGATCACGGCGACCAGAACGAGTGTCGCCGCGATAAGGGTATTCCCGATCTTCAGAACCGCCTTTTGGAAATGCGACGGCGCTCCGGCGTGCTCGACCAGTGCCGCGGTTTTGCCGAAATAGGTGTGCATCCCCGTCGCCGAGACGACACCCGTCATCTCGCCGATCCGTACGATCGAGCCCGAGTATGCCGCTTCGCCCACCTTCTTCTCGGCCGGCAGAGATTCGCCCGTCAGCGCCGATTGGTCGACCGAAAGACCGGCGCCGCTCATCAGTTCGACATCGGCGGGGACCACATCGCCGGGTTTCAGGTGGACAAGATCGCCAGGCACCAGGTCGTGCGCCGGCAGATCGCACCACGCTCCGTCGCGCAACACGCGCGCCGTGGCCGCCAATTTCCGCTTGAGGAGTTCGATCGCGTTATCGGCCTTGCGTTCGTGCCAGAAGGCAACGCCCGCGTTGATGGCCAGCATGGCGAGAATGACGGTGAGATTCGACCAGTCGCGCGCTACCGCCGACAGGACCGCCGCCGCTTCGATCATCCAGGGGATCGGTCCCCAGAAGTAGGAGAGGAACTTGCGAAGCGGGTTCTCACGCCGCGCCACGATTTCGTTGCGGCCGTGTTCGGTCAGCAGGCGTGCGGCCTCCTCGGACGAGAGACCGCGACTGGTCCGGGCCGGACCGGGCGCCGTTTCTAGGTCGCCGCACATGAAAGGCTCACCTCCTCAGTCCTGCAGCACATAGCTGCCCGGTGCGTCGCAGAGCGGGCCATAGCCCTTGTCCGGAGCCCCCATGCCCGGCGCATCGGTCTGCGCCGCCGACCGCTCGACCAGCCAGGCCTGCCACTCCGGCCACCAGGAGCCGTCCTTGTACGGTTCCTCTGCCTGCCAGGTATCCGGATCCACGTAGTTGTCGCCCGCGCGCTTGGTGGCGACCTGGTATCTTCGGCGCGGATGGCCGGGCTCGCTGACGATCCCCGCGTTGTGGCCGCCGCTGGTCAGCAGGAAGGTAATGTCGGTGGCGGGGTGACTGGTGATCTTGTAGGCCGACCGCCAGGGCGCGACGTGGTCGCGGACCGTGCCCACGGCGAAAATCGGCACCCGGACGTCGGCCAGGTTGATCGGCCGGCCGTCGACGACGTAGCGGCCTTTGGCCAGGTCGTTGTTCAGGAACAGGCCGCGCAGATATTCCGAATGCATCTTGTAGGGCATCCGCGTCGCATCCGCGTTCCAGGCCATGAGATCGCTCATCGGGTGGCGCTGGCCCAGCAGATAGTTGTGCAGTCGGTAGGACCAGATGAGATCGTTGGACCGCAGAAGCTGAAAGGCGCCGGCCATCTGCTTGGTGTCGAGATAGCCCTGCTCCCACATCATGTCTTCGAGGAAGCGGATCTGGCTTTCGTCGATGAACAGCATCAGCTCGCCCGCTTCCGTGAAGTCGACCTGCGCGGCCAGCAACGTCAGCGATTTCAGGCGGTCGTCGCCATCGCGCGCCATCGCCGCCGCGGCGATCGACAGCAGCGTGCCGCCGAGGCAATAACCGACGCCATGGATTTTCCGATCCGGCACGATCTTGGAGACCGCGTCGAGCGCCTGCATCACGCCGAGACGGCGGTAGTCATCCATGCCCAGGTCGCGGTCCCCGGCATCGGGGTTCTTCCAGGAGATCATGAAGACCGTGTGGCCGCGCTCGACCAGGTACTTCACCAGCGAGTTTTGCGGCGAGAGATCCAGGATGTAGTATTTCATGATCCAGGCCGGCACGATCAGCACCGGCTCGGGGTGCGCGGTTTCCGTCGCCGGGGCGTACTGGATCAGCTCGATCAGCCGGTTGCGGTAGACGACCTTGCCCGGCGTTACCGCGACCGCCTCGCCGGGACGGAAATTCTCGGCGCCGGCCGGTGGCTTGCCGGCAATCTCCCGCTCCCAGTCCTCGATGAAGTTGAGCGCGCCGCGTTGCAGGTTGGCGCCTCCTTGGCGCACGGTCGCGGCCAGGACTTCCGGATTGGTGTGGATAAAGTTGGACGGCGAGAAGACGTCGAGGAACTGACGGGCGGCGAAGGAAACGACGTTCTCATGGTGCTTCGACACGCCCGGCACCTCGGTCGTCGCGTTGTGCCACCACTGTTGATTGAGCAGAAACGACTGGTACATCAGATTGAACGGCCAGGTCTGCCATTCCGGGGCGGAGAAACGCTTGTCCTGATCCAAGGGCTCGATACAGGGACCGGTCTCGCGGTCGGTCGCGCAGCGACAGGTGTGCAGCCACAGCCGCACCGCCTTGCGCAGGGCCTTCTGGGCAAGCCGGGCCTGCTTGCCCGGCGAGATCGCCAAGTGTCTCGCCCAATCGCCGTAGGCCGCCATCAGCGAAGACGGAGATACTCCCGACGTCATCCGCGCCAGGGCGGCATGAACCTGCCGGTCGATGATCTCGTCGCTGACGCCGCCCCACAACGGGCGCGACGGATCGGCGAGGTCTGCGAGGCCGCGCGAAACCGGGCGGGGCTTCGACGGGCTGCGCCGGTTCGCCTTTTCTTCAACGGCTTCCGGACGCTCTGCGGCATTTTCGGATTGCGGTGGCACAACGCTCAGCTTCGGTTTTTTCCCGGCCATCTCCGATCTCCTTTCGACCATGTCACGGCGCCGTGGCACCCGGTTGGTCGCAACCCGGGCGGCTGCCGCGACCTGTTCTGAGCTGCGTGATCCGCTCGCGAAACGGTTTCCGCAGGCTCCAAGCAAACTCGATTGTCCACATCACCCGCGCTCTAAATCTCGGCGCCGAACACTGCAATGCACAATTAAAAATCTAGGCAGCAACCGTCGTGTAAACAACCCTCTTTGCTGCAATGCAGTATGACAAGAAACGCATGCCGGAACAGATTTGACGGCGTCGCGCGCGCACCAGGCGGATGCGGCAAGAAGAAGCACCCGCCGGGTCTCGCGCGCGACGGGCCGGCAATAGGGTCTCGGCGGCCGGCCGCTAAGAAAGCGAGATGAACCCCGTCTACTTGGGGCGTGATATCCCACCACCGGCGCGGTGCGTGGCCTATCGCCGCGGCGCTGCGCGCCGATCTTCCGGCGCACTCTCGTCGTCGAACAGCACCCGCTCGGCCGCGCCGTCCAGATCCTCGTACTGGCCATTCTTCAACGACCACAAGAACACCACCAGACCGACGGCGCCGAGACAGAGCGAGATGATCACCAGATAGGGCACAATGCTCATTCGGTTGTCTCCAGGGCAAACGCGGGCCGTCTCTGCTTCGTGCCCTCGTGGCGGCGCCGGCGCCCGCTGCCGGCATTGAGCCGCAGCGCGTTGGCGACGACCGCGATCGACGACAGCGACATTGCCACCGCCGCGACCAGCGGCGTCACGAAGCCGAGGACGGCGAAAGGCAGCGCCGCGCCGTTGTAGACGATGGCGAGAAGGAAATTCTGCCGGATCAGCCGGTCGGCGCGGTGCGACAGGGCCACGGCGAAGGGCACCGCCTCGAGGCCGTCGCCGAGGAACACGAGACCGGCGGCATTGCGCCCGACATCGGCTGCCGTCCCCGGCGCCATGGACACCTGCGCCGCGGCCAGCGCCGGCGCGTCGTTCAGGCCGTCACCGACCATCAGCACCTTGTGCCCCGCTTCGGCCAGGCCCTCCAGGTAAGCCACCTTGTCCCGCGGCCGCAGCGCCGCCTCGAAGACATCGAGGCCGAGGTCGCCGGCCAGGCGGCGCACCGGCCCCGCGCGGTCACCCGATAGCAGATGGATCTCGATACCCCGCGCCTTCAGCGCGCCGACCGCCTCGCGGGCTCCGGGCCGAAGCGGATCGTCGAAACGGAAGACCTCGAGCAGTTCACCGTCCTTCGAGAGCACGGTTTCGGTTTGGTCGGAGTCCTCGAACGCCCCAGGGGTCGGCCGGGCGGCCGCGTCGAGCGCCCAGGCGGCACGGCCGAGGCGGAACCGGCCGTGGTCCGACAGCGCCTCCAGCCCGCATCCCGGGTGCTCGGTGACATGGCCCGACACCGGCATCGCCGGCGATTCTTTGTCCTCGAAGGCCGCCAGGGCGCGCGACAGGGGATGGCGCGACTGGGCCCCCAGGGCCGCGGCCAGCGCCAGGTTCTCCGGGGCGATCGCCTGCCTGTTCCGCAGCACCGGCGCGCCCATCGTCAGCGTGCCGGTCTTGTCGAAGACGACGGCATCGATATCGGTGAGGCGCTCCAGGACGGCGCCGTCCTTGATCATGATCCCCCGTTCGAACAGACGGCGCGCCGCCACCACCTGCACCATGGGCACCGCGAGGCCGAGCGCACAGGGGCAGGTGATGATCAGCACCGCCACGGCGACGACGGTCGCCTGGTGAAGGTCGCCGGCCGCCACCATCCAGCCGACGAAGCTCGCCAACGCTACCCCATGGACCAAGGGCGCGTAGAACCGCGTGGCCCGGTCCGCGACACGGCGGTAGACCGGGCGGCCGGCCTCGGCTCTTTCCATGAGGCGAACCATGTCGGCCAGGAACGAGCCTGCCTCCGCCGCCGTCGCGGTGACGGTGAGCGGCCCCGTGAGGTTCAGCATGCCGGCCTGCACCACGCTGCCGACGCCCGCGGATTGCGGCGCACTCTCGCCGGTCACCAGGGAGCGATCGACATCGGACAGCCCGGCCGCAACCCGGCCGTCCACCGGGACACGCTCGCCGGCCGCGACCAGGACGCTCATGCCGGGCTCGACCGAGGACAGGGGACGCGTCACATGATGCCCATCGGCGCGCACCACCTGCACGACGCGGGGCACAAGTTTCGCGAGACCGCTGACCGCGCGCCGCGCCTTCTCGCGCATCAGATGGTCGAGGGTCCGGCCGATCAACAGGAAGAACAGCAGCATCACGGAGGCTTCGAAGTACGCCTGCTCGCCCCCTTCGAAAGTCTCGAACAGGCTCAAGCCAAAGGCCAGGAGCACGCCGATGGAAATCGGCACGTCCATGTTGGTGCGCCCATGCCGGATCGCCCGGGCCGCCGAGCGAAAGAATATCCGCCCTGAATAGACCAGCGCCGGCAGGGCGATCAGGGCGGAGACTCCGTGAAACAGGTCGCGCGCCGCCGCGTCGGCCCCGGACCAGACCGAGACCGACAGCAGCATGATGTTCCCGGTGGCGAAGCCCGCAACGGCGAGCGCCCGGATGAGCTCCGAGAGCGTCCTGTCGGGCGTATCGTTCCCCGGTTCCTCGAGATGCGCCGCATAGCCGACATCGGCCAGAGTCCGGATCAAAGGCGGCGCCTCGCGGTCCGCCCGCCACAAGACGCAGACGCGCTTCGTCGACAGGTTGACGCGCGCACGCTCGACGCCATCGAGGGCGTTGAGGGCTTGCTCGATCTTCCAGATGCAGCCGCCGCAGCGGATCGACGGCACGGAAAGATCAGTTTGCCTCAGAGAATCATCGACCACAGAGCTCGCCTGCAGGATTCCCTTGTCCGCCAAGCCGGCGGCTGTCGGGTGGCCGCTCATGACGAGATCGTCGATACAGGCGCCGCCGCCTGCATCCTGCCGACCCAGACCACTACGGCTGCATTGCCCGGTAGGCGTGCCATGTTGCGTGTCCCAGCACCGGAAAAATAACGATCAGTCCGACGAGGCCGGTCGCCACGCCGACCGCGACCAGGCACAGCACGATGGCGCCCCAGGTCAGCATGACCGGCAGGTTGTTCCAGACCAGCGCCATGCTGGTGCCCATCGCGGTCAAGGCGTCGACACGCTGGTCCAACTGCATCGGCACCGAAAATGCGCTGATCGCGAAAGAAAAGGCGGCGAACAGTCCGCCCACCAAGGTGCCGACGGCGAGCAGTGCCAATCCCGTCGGCGTCGTGAACAGTTCCGGCGCCACGTCGTCGAGGCCCGGAAAAGGCCGCAGGCCGAAGAACAGCGCGTAGAGCAGGATCGCCGCGCGCATCCAAAACAGCATCAGCAGGCACAACAGTGCGCCGGTAAACAGAACCTGCCCCCCAGATTGGGGCCTGACCAGGATCATTCGGATGAGCGTGACCGCCTCGCCCCGGGCGATCCGGCGGCTCTTTTCATAGAGGCCGACGGCGAGCAGCGGTCCGACCACCATGAAGCCGGCGAGAGCGGGAAACAGGATGTAGTCGAGCGACAGCGTGAACAAGCTGAAGACCACGGCGAGGGATACGATGAAGACCGCGAGGCCGTACAGCAGGCTGCTCGCCGGCTTCACCTTGAAATCGCGCCAGCCCGCCGCCAGCCAGTCGAACGCGGCGGCCGCCGGGACCGCCCGCGCGAACGACCGCTCCGTCGGGAGCGGCGGAACCGTCTTCGGGATCGTTGCCATCGTCACTTCCACCCTATCTGAGCCGGCCCGCGTGTCGGTCTGCGAGTCGGCCTGCCATTCTGCCGGCGGTTCAACATGCCGACTTTGCCGCCCTGAAGGTTCCGGGAACCTCGCCCGGTCCCTTCGAATGCTCGACGCAGTCCGGCTGCGATGAGAAGGCCACATAGACGAGATGAACGTTGGCCAGCGCCAGCAGCAGGCCGGCGGCGGCAATGCCGCCGATCACCGCCCAACCGCGCAAACTTCTGCGTCGTCGTGGCATCGCGCCTTTTTTTAACGCCGGGCTCATCGTTTCGACGCGCCGAGGTCGAGGACGTAGAGCGTCAAGATCTTCCGCTCCAGCGCCGAGAGGCGCCCCTCCCACTGCGGCATCTGACCCTGCCTGCCGCCGTAAACCGTTCCGTAGACTGATTGGCGGTCGCCGCCGTAGATCCAGAAATCGTCCGTCAGGTCGGGCGCGCCCAGATCGGTGCTCCCGGCGGCATTCTCGCCGTGGCAGGCGGCGCAGTTGTCCGCGAAAACTCCGGCGCCCGCGGCGATCGAGGCCGAGCGGCCGGGGTCGGCCGGCGCGCCGGCGGAGAGCGAAAGCACATAGTCGACGACTTCGCGGAGCGCCGCGCGATCCAGTGTCTGATCGAGGCCGAAGGCCGGCATCTGGGCGAAGCGCGTCTCGTCGTGCGCGGAATTGATGCCGACCCGCAGGGTTTCCGCGACGGCCGCGGGGTCGCCCCCCCACAGCCATGCCGCGTCGGTCAGGCGCGGATAGCCGGGGCCGCCCTGCGCCGCCATGCCGTGGCAGGCCGCGCAATTGTCCTCGAACAGGGTGCGCCCCGTGCGCCGCACAGTCCCCATCAGCGACGCGTCCTGCCGGATCTCCGCATAGTCGCGCGCCTCGATCTGCCGGGTCCACACGGACCGCGCCGCCGCCGCCGCCTCGAGGTTCTCCGAGAGGATTTCCCGCTGATCGACGCCGAGCAATCCTTTGGTATAGGTCGAGACCAGCGGCCATGCCGGCATCAGAACCCAGTAGCCAATCGAAAAGATGACCGTGGCTGTCAGAAAGAACCAGATCACCCTTGGGACCGGCCGGTTCAGCTCGGTAATGCCGTTCCAATCGTGACCGGTCGTCGTATAGCCGGTATGCGGGTCGCGTTTTTCTATCGCCATGGTCCGTCCTCATCGTCGAGAACGCTCCGGGCGGCGCGGTCGAACCTCTTTTTGTTGGAGGGCCAGCAGGCATAGACGACCACACCGAACAGCAGCACCATCAGATAGATGAGCCCGAACGATTTGGACAGAGCGACGAGTGTGTCGTGATCGAAGTCGATCATGGTGCTTGCTCTCCCAGCGCCTGCTGTTTGTGAGCGGCGTCCGTCAATTTGCCGAGGATCTGGAGATAGGCAACCACGGCATCCATCTCGGTGACCGCGCCGGGCTGCCCATCGAATGCCCGGACAGTCGTCGCGTCGCCATAGCGCTCCACGACCCCGTCAACCTGCTCGCTGTCCGGGTTTGCCTGGCCGTAGGCGTCGGCGGTGGCATTGGCGATCATCGCGTCCGTATAGGGCACGCCGACGCGCCGGAGGGCGACGAGGTGCAGGCCCAGGTCGTCGATGGTAAGCCGGTTCCGCCCGAGCCATGCGTAAGCCGGCATCACGGACTGCGGAATGACCGAGCGCGGGTCGTTCAGATGCGCGACGTGCCAGTCATCCGAGTACTTGCCGCCGACCCTGGCCAGGTCCGGGCCGGTGCGCTTCGACCCCCAGAGCATCGGGTGATCGTATTTCGATTCGACCGCCAGGGAATAAGGGCCGTAGCGCTCGACCTCGTCTCTCAACGTGCGGATCATCTGCGAATGGCAGGCGTAGCACCCTTCGCGAATGTAGATGTTGCGGCCGGCCAGTTCGAGAGGCGTGTAGACGCGCATGTCGGGAACATCTTCCACCGTCTCGTCGATGGTGAACAGCGGCGCGATCTCGACGAATCCGCCGATTCCGGAGACCAATACGATGGCCAGCACGAAAGGAATGGTGTGGCGTTCGAGTTTGTAATGCAGACCGAACATGTCCTTCACTCTCCCGCCAGAGGGACATCGGCGGCGGCTGGCCCGTCGAGCGCTGTCGAGCGCGGCGCCTCCGGTACCGGCCGCACGGTCATCCAGATGTTGTAGAAGCCGACAACAGCCCCGATCAGGAACAACAGGCCGCCGAACGCGCGGGCGATATAGTAGGGATGCATCGCCACCAGCGAGTCGACGAAGGAATAGGCGAGCGTGCCGCTTTCATTGTAGGTGCGCCACATCAGGCCCTGGATGATACCGGAGTTCCACATCGCGAAGACGTAGATGACTGTGCCCGCCAGGGCGAGCCAGAAATGGACCTCCACGAGACGGGCGGAGTACATGCGTTCACGCTTCCAGAGCGTGGGCACAACCGCATAAATCGACCCGAAAGTGATGAACGCGACCCAGCCGAGCGCTCCGGCATGGACGTGGCCGACGGTCCAGTCGGTGTAGTGAGAGAGGGCGTTCACGGGACGAATCGCCATGAAGGAACCCTCGAAGGTGGAGAGGCCGTAGAACACCGCGGCCACCATCATAAAGCGAAGCGTCGCGTCGTCGCGCACCTTCTGCCAGGCGCCGTTCAGCGTCAACAGCGCGTTGCCGGCGGAGGACCATGACGGCACCAGCAGCATGACCGAGAAGGTCATGCCCAGGGTTTGCACCCACTGCGGCAGCGCCGTGTAATGCAGGTGGTGGGAGCCTGCCCACATGTAGAGGAAGGTGATGCCCCAGAAGCTGATGATCGACAGGCGGTATGAGAAGATCGGCCGTTCGGCCCGCTTCGGCAGGTAGTAGTACAGCATCCCGAGGAAGCCGGCGGTGAGGAAAAACGCCACCGCGTTGTGTCCGTACCACCACTGTGTCATGGCGTCCTGCACGCCGGAGAAGGCCGAGTAGCTCTTGGCGTGAGCGAGCGACACCGGAACGGCGAGGTTGTTGATGATATGGAGAACCGCGACGACCAGAATGAAGGCCAGATAGTACCAGTTCGCCACGTAGATATGCGGCTCGCTGCGGCGCGCCAGGGTCCGCAGGTAGAGCACGAAATAGGTGACCCACACGATCACCAGCCAGATGTCCGCATACCACTCGGGCTCGGCGTACTCCTTCGACTGGGTGATGCCGATGAAGTAGCCGCTGACGGCGAGGATGCAAAACAGGTTATAGCCGAACAGCACGAACCAGGGGCTGAATTGATCGGGCATCCGCGCCCGGCAGGTCCGCTGCATGACATGGAACGACGTCGCGATCAGCGCGTTGCCGCCGAAGCCGAAGATGACGGCGGTCGTGTGCACCGGCCTCAGGCGTCCGAAGCTCGCCCAGGCGGCATCGAAGGTGGCCTCGGGGTACGCCATGAGCCAGGCGACCCAGTCGCCGATGAACAAGCCGAAGACCACCCAGACCATGGCGAGGAGGATGCCAACCTTGCTTGGATCGTCGTAGTAGCGGGTCAGCCGCTCCGCGTCGGGTTCGGGCGCGAAATAGCCGGACAACACGACGATGACCAACGCGAGGCTGAAAGCGATGACGACGAAGCCGTGGATGCCGAGCGGCCGGCTCTGGCCGGCCCCGGCCATGGCCAGTCCGAAAACCGTCAGCACGATCAATATGGCGATTGCGAGCTGGCGCTCACCCCGGGTCAATCCAGCGATCATGCCACCGCCCTCGGAGAGCGCCGCTGCTTTTCGCCGCACCTGTCAGGCACACGAAGGCCCGCTGCGAAGAGGCGCGCCTGGCGCTTCATCACCGGCACTCCCCGATTTCCAGAGGCCCGATTTCCAGAGGCCCGATTTCCAGACGATCGTAGAAATACAACTTCAGGCATTGTTGAAGAGTTCCCCCCCATGATCCGGCGATGACCCGCCAGGCCCGTCCATGACCGAGCCACCTCCGGCAATCGCACTCAGGCACCCAGCCATCCTCCTACCCGCGCACCGCCATTTCCGCCATCGAGCTGCCCAAAAGGCGTCTCCGATGCCGTTAAGCCCTAACCAGCCAAGCGTAGCGGTGACGAGAATCCCTCGCATTGATCGAGATCAATTGACGTCTCCGGCAGCCGTGCCGGCCGGCCGAAACCCGATAAACGGCCGCAAGCCTTGCGGCTCAGGCGGGGCTTAGGGCCGCCTGGCGCAGTTCCGTCACCAGATCGTCCACCAGCACTCCGTGGCTGGCCGCCGCCTCGCGGAGCGTCATGAAGGACGCCATGTGGCAACCCGGGCAGTGCATTTTCCGGCGCAAGAACACGGCGAGAGTGCCGGGAAAGGCCCGCATCGTCTCGCCGACGATTGCCTCGGCGCGGATGTCAGCGGGGGCTTGCGGCGGCGGCATCGGGGCGACTCGCTCTCCAGCTTGGCTGCGGCCAGTCTGGCGCGATAGCGCCGCGCCGTCTTTGCGCCAGCGCAAATAGCGGGGCGAAAGCGCTTTAGCTTCCGGGCTGCTGCGGGGGCAGATCCTCGGCGATCATCACCAGGCCGTGGGGGTCGACCACGGTCAGCTTTTTGCGGCCGACCTCGACGATACCGAGCTTCTGCCAGGCGGTCAGCGTGCGCGAGACGGTGTGCAGCGTGGTGCCGGTCATCTCGGCGATGTCCTGGCGCGACACCGGAAAGTCGATGAGTATCCCGCCCTCGACGCGTCGGCCGGCCTGGGCGACGAGGCGCGCGATGGCATGGCCGATGCGGCGCTCGACCCGCTCGGTCTGCATTTCGCGCAGCCGCGCCTGGGTTTCCGTCAGGCGACCGCCCATGCCGCGCAGGGCGTTGAGCGCGATCTGCGGGTAGTCCTGAACCAGGTCGGCGATGCTCCTGCGGTCCCAGCCAAGGGCCCAGGAATCGAGCACCGCCGTGGCCGTTGCCGGATAGGTGAGGCCGCCGCAGACCGCCACACAGCCGAACATCTCCCTGGGGCCGATATAGCGGATGGTGACTTCCTGTCCGGCCGGCGTGAGCTGAGAAACCTTCAGGCGGCCGACGGAGAGAACATAGAAGGCATCGGCCTCCGCGTCCTGTTCGAAGGCCTGCTCGCCGCTCTCCAGCTTCTTCCAATGGGCGCGGTCCAAGGCCCGCGCGCGCCCCTCGGGGCCGAGATTGGCAAAAACGTCGACGGCGTCGAGCAGGACCGGGTCAAGGTTCGGGGAATGCGGCATTCGGCGGAGGCTCCCATTCTGGCGCGTGAGCGCCTGATTGTCCCTCCTGGCGCTGCAGCTCGCAAGCCGCGCCTGGCGCCCCTGGCCGTCGGCGCTTTACAGACGGCAGCGCCGAGAACCGCGGTCGTCGAAATAGGCCTTGATCTCCGCGTCACGGCCAATGCTCTGGCGCACGAACCAGTGAATCAGCTCCTCGCAGAGTTTCAGGCGGGCGGCGCGTTCCTCTGTCCCTTCGAAGTGCCGGCGCAGCTCGCACAGGTGTTTGCAGCGCTCACGGTGCTCGCGGCGCTCGGCGCCGTGCGCCGCCGGGTGCCCGACGGCGCGCAGGAATGTCCGAACTATTTCTTCTCTGTGGAAATGCTCTCTTGCGGCCTCGCAGAGCGAGTCCATCGCTGCCAGGACCCCCGCCCCGGTCTCGTCGTGCGCCGCCCGGCAGACGCCGTTGATCAAGCGGACGAGGGCATGGTGATCTCGGTCGAGCGCCTCGACACCCACAGCGAAGCGATCGGTCCAGGCGAGGAACAGGCGGCCGTCCGGAGAATTCGACATTTCAGATTCCATTTGTTAGGCCGCCATGGTTCACGCGACATCCAAAGATTTGGTGAACGGGCCGCGGACATCCGTCCTCTTTGCGGCGGCGCAAAGAAGCCGTCTCTTCACTCGGCCATAACCGCTGCGGCACAGCGGCGAAGCCTTCGCCGCGGCCTGAAAAGTGGAGATCTGCAGATGAAGACAGTCGCAATGGCCGCCGCTGTCCTGACGGCGGCCCAGGCGCTCAAGCGGCGCGGCATGGCAGCCGGGTGCGTCGGGACGCGCGGCGCCGAACCGGGCGGTTGAGCCCACGTGCCCCGGCCCGCAGTTCATGAGCCGGCGCCTCGCCTTCAACGCTCCGCATCGTCGCCAGGCGCTTCAAGCTCGCTCAACCGGCGGCCCA
The DNA here is from genome assembly GCA_040217155.1 of Kiloniellaceae bacterium. Taxonomy (GTDB): domain Bacteria; phylum Pseudomonadota; class Alphaproteobacteria; order Kiloniellales; family Kiloniellaceae; genus Pelagibius. The sequence continues at coordinate 133,323 of JAVJNS010000002.1, read as the reverse complement.
GCGCGGCGATACTCTGGACAATCCGATGCAGGGACGTTTGAGCCGCACTGAGCAGGTCTTCGCGCTCGGCCTTGGCGATGACATCCTCGAAGATCTCGCTGGCGGATTCGAGCGGGCGCCGGGCGTCCTGCAGGAGAGCGGCCGGCCCCCTGGCGCCGGGTGCCGCGGCCGCCGCGGGCGCCACGTCACCGTTCGCAGCGACATCCGCCTCGCGCTGTGCCAGCCCGGCAACCAGCTTGGCGCTGACGCCGTCGCCCAGCGCTTCGAGGGATTTAGCGGTTCCGAACAGCGCCGTCGCGGCGCCGCGCGCGAGGCGCTGCTCGAGGATGCGAAACTCGGGCAGCGCCGTGACGGCCGGCGCCGCCGGGATCTCACGTCCGGACCCTTCCCGGTGGTAGGCCCGCCGCCGCAGTACCCTCAGTTCGGCGGCATGGGCGAGTTCCTCGCGTGCCAGCGTCTCGGCTTCCTGGGCGAGGTCGCGGTCGTCGGCCCGGGCCGCGATGTAGCTATAGAGGGTGAAAGCCCGCTCCTCGTTGGTGACCGCGATGGCCAGCGCGCGATAGGGCGTCAGCAGCGCGCTGTGTTGAACGTCGTCCCAGGATCCGGCGACTTCCGGCGGCAGCCACCAGGTGAACTCGGCCGCCGGCGGCAGCGCCTGGCGCAGCGACTGTGCCCGGCGCCCGACCATGTCGACGTGGCGCTCTTCAATCTCGCGCATCCTGTGAAAGACCGCCGCCGTGCCGGGCTCGCCCCGCTGTTCCATCAAGGCTGCCAGCTGCGTGTAGCGCGCGACCGATTCCGTCTCGATGGCGTTCGCCAAACCCAGAAGCGCACTCAGGCTTTCGGGTCTGGCGAGCGGCTCCGTGGACAGAAGCCGGGGCTTGCCGGTCACCTCCATTGCAGTTCCTTCGGTTGCGGTTCGCTGTGTGAAATCCAGGGAGCGACAGAGTACGGCGAAAAAAATGTCGAGGGAATTGACCGAGGTCAAGTCGTCGACGGCTGCTTTCAAATATGTACGGCACTGGGAAAGTAGGTAGGGATTCGCCGTGGCGCTAAAATTCACCATACTAAGGCCGTTTGCGTTCGCCTGGCCTCGGCTGCTGCCGCTCGTTCTCGGCTTGATGGTTTTCGGCTCGACGGCGGCTCTTGGACAGGCGGCTCCGCGGCTGGATCGGTTCTTGAGCGGCCTCTCGGCCGGCGATCTGGTGGCCGGCGCCGAGACTTTCGGGACACCGCAGGGCGAACCGCCGCTGGCGCCGCTGCTGCGGGACGGCAACGTCGTCGGCTACGCCTTTCTGACTTCCGACTTTGTCGATACCGCCGGCTATTCCGGCAAGCCGATTGACGTGATCGCGGCGATCGACGCCGAGGGCACGATCCTCGGCGCCCGGCTGGTCGAGCATCACGAGCCGATCGTGCTCATCGGAATTCCCGAGGCCCGCGTCGTCGAGTTCCTCTCGGCCTACATCGGGTACAACCCGGTCAAGGCGGCGGCAGAAGGGACGGCGGCGCCGGCGGTCGACATCGTCAGCGGCGCCACCGTCACGGTGCTGGTCATGGGCGACAGCCTGGTGCGCGCCGCCGCGCGGGCGGCGCGCCGACTGGGAATTGGCGAAGGCGAAGCGCTTGCGGACAGCGCCGCCTGGGAGCTCGATCCAGCGGCCGGCGAGGTCACCGATTGGCCGACCCTGCTCGGCGAAGGGGCGGTACGCCGCCTCCACGTCTCGGTCGGCGAGGTGAACGCGGCCTTCGAGCGCTCGGGCAACGCCAAGGCGGCGGGCCGCCGGGAACGCGGGCAGCCCGACGAGACCTTTATCGATCTCTACGTGGCGCTGGTCAGCCAACCGGCCATCGGCCGCAGCCTGCTGGGCGAAGCGGAGTACGCGAACCTTCAGCAGAAGCTGGCCGAAGGACAGCAGGCGATTCTCGTCGCCGGCGAGGGGCGCTACTCTTTCAAGGGTTCGGGCTACGTACGCGGCGGCATCTTCGACCGCATCGAACTGATCCAGGGCACGGAGACCGTGCGCTTTCGCGACAAGCAGCACCGCCGGCTCGCCGGCATCGCCGCCGAGGGTGCGCCGCGGCTGCCCGAGGTCGGCGTCTTCGCGGTGCCGCCGGACGTCACCTTCTACCCGGCGCAGCCGTGGCGGCTGCAGGTGCTGGTGCAACGCTCGGTCGGCGCCCTGGAGAAAGCCTTCACCACCTTCGACGTCGGCTATTGGATTCCGGAACGCTACAGGAAGCGCACCGCCGTGCCGGAACCGCAAGCGCCGCGGGCGGCGGAACCGCAAGCCGCCACCGCGCCGGCCCTGGCCGTCACCGACAACCAGCCGCCGCTGTGGCAGCGCATCTGGAAGAGCAAGGCGGTTTCCATCGGCGTGCTCGGCGCCATGATTCTCGCCCTGACGCTGCTGTTCTTCTTCCAGAACTGGTTCGTCAAGCGGCCGCTGCTCTTCGACCGCCTGCGCCTCGCCTACCTGGCGGTAACCCTGTTCTGGCTGGGTTGGGTGGCCCAGGCGCAGCTCTCCGTCGTGAACGTGCTGGCCTTCGGCAGCGCCCTTAGAAGCGAGTTCCAGTGGTCCTATTTTCTGGTCGATCCGCTGATCTTCATTCTCTGGATGTCGGTGGCGGCCGCGCTGCTGTTCTGGGGCCGCGGCCCCTTCTGCGGCTGGCTCTGCCCCTTCGGCGCGCTCCAGGAACTGACGAACCGCCTCGCCAAGCTGGCCAGGGTGCCACAGATCTCCGTGCCCTGGTGGCTGCACGAGCGGCTGTGGCCGGTCAAGTACATCATCTTTCTCGGACTGTTCGGCGTGTCCCTGAGTTCGCTGGCGCTGGCCGAACAACTGGCGGAGGTCGAGCCGTTCAAGACGGCGATCATCCTGCGCTTCGTTCGCGACTGGTGGTTCGTCCTCTTTGCCGTGGCGCTGCTGGTGGCCGGTCTCTTCATCGAGCGCTTCTTCTGCCGTTACCTCTGCCCGCTGGGCGCGGCGCTGGCGATCCCCGGCCGCCTGCGCATGTTCGACTGGCTGCGGCGCTACCGTGAATGCGGCAACCCCTGCATGCGCTGCTACAAGGAGTGCCCGGTGCAGGCGATTCATCCGGAAGGGCACATCAATCCCAACGAGTGCATCTCCTGTCTGCACTGCCAGGTCCTCTACCACCACGATCGAAAATGCCCAGTGATGATTCAGCAGCGCCTCAAACGCGAAAAGCGTGCGGCGTTGGCGTCACCAGGAATGCGGCCGGGGGGTCCCGGTCGAACGGCGCGCCAGGACAGCGGCGCCATCTAAGGCAGGCACCGTCCCGGTGCCGACTTTGCGAAAAAAGGAACCAAGACCATGAAAGACCAAGACTCGGAAGCCGGCGGCGTTTCCCGGCGCGAATTGATGGAAGGCTCCGCCAAGGTCGCCACCCTCGCGGGCTTCGGCGGCCTGGCCGGCGGACTGGCCGGCGGCGCCTTGCTGGCTCCCGGCGTCAGCCAGGCTCAGGAAGGAAGCAACGCCGAAGTCAAGCCGGGGCAGCTCGACGAATACTACATCTTCTTCTCGAGCGGCCAGTCTGGCGAGCTTCGCATCGTCGGCTGCCCGTCAATGCGCGAACTGATGCGCATTCCCGTGTTCAACCGCTGCAGCGCCACCGGTTGGGGCCTGACCAACGAGAGCAAGAAGATCCTGACCGAGGGCCTGACCCCGGAGACCAGGGAATTCCTGGCCAGCCGCGGCGGCACCTACACCAACGGCGACCTGCACCATCCGCACATGTCCTTCACCGACGGTACCTACGACGGCCGCTATGTCTTCATGAACGACAAGGCCAACTCCCGGGTCGCCCGCGTGCGCTGCGACGTCATGAAGTGCGACAAGATCATCGAGATTCCCAACATGGAGGCGGTGCACGGCCTCAGGGTGCAGAAATTCCCGCGCACCGGCTATGTCTTTGCCAACGGCGAGGACCGCCTGCCCCTCCCCAACGACGGAAAGATTCTCGACGAGCCCGAGAAGTACCACGGCATCTTCACCGCGGTCGACGGCGACACCATGAAGATCGCCTGGCAGGTCATGGTCGACGGCAACCTCGACAACGTCGATGCCGACTACCAGGGCAAATACTGCTTCTCGACCTGCTACAACTCGGAAGGCGGCGTCACGCTCGCCGACATGACGGCGGCCGAGCAGGATTGGATCGTCATCTTCAACATCGCGCGGATCGAAGAGGCGGTCAGAAACGGCGACTTCGCGGAGCACAGCGGCGTGCCGGTGGTCGACGGGCGGCACGGCTCCCCCTATACCCGCTACGTGCCGATCCCGAACAGCCCGCACGGCATCAACACGGCGCCGGACGGCATCCACGTCATGATCAACGGCAAGCTGTCGCCGACCGTTTCCGTCATGGACGTCCGCCGGCTGGACGATCTCTTCGAAGACAAGATCGAGCCGCGCGGCGTCATCGTCGCCGAACCTGAACTGGGTCTCGGACCGCTTCATACCGCCTTCGACGGCCGCGGCAACGCCTTTACCACCCTGTTCATCGACAGCCAGGTCTGCAAGTGGAACATCGAGACGGCAATCCGCTCGTTCAAGGGCGAAGACGTCGACCCGATCATTCAGAAGCTCGACGTCCACTACCAGCCCGGCCACAACCACTCTTCGATGGGCCAGACCAAGGAGGCTGACGGCAAGTGGCTGCTATCGCTCAACAAGTTCTCCAAGGACCGCTTCCTTAATGTCGGTCCGCTGAAGCCGGAGAACGACCAGTTGATCGACATCTCCGGCGACGAGATGCGCATCGTGCACGACGGCCCCAGCTTCGCCGAGCCGCATGACGCCACCATCATCCACAGCTCCAAGGTCAATCCGGTCCACATCTGGGACCGCAACGACCCGATGTGGGAGGACGCGCGCCGCCAGGCGGAAGCCGACGGCATCGACCTGGAGGATGCCGCCGACGTGATCCGCGACGGCAACAAGGTCCGTGTCTACATGTACTCCGCCGCGCCGGTCTTCTCCCTGGAGCAGTTCACGGTGAAGCAGGGCGACGAGGTGACGGTCTATGTCACCAACATCGATGACGTGGAAGACCTCACCCACGGCTTCACCCTGACCAATCACGGCGTCGCCATGGAGGTCGGGCCGCAGGCGACCGCCTCGGTCACCTTCACCGCCGACCGGCCGGGCGTGCACTGGTATTACTGCCAGTGGTTCTGCCACGCCCTGCACATGGAGATGAAGGGCCGCATGCTGGTCGAGCCGCGCTCGGCCTAAGGCGGTGACCGGCCGGCAGCGGCGCTGCCGGCCGGCCGCTCAACGGGGAACATGAGTCGATGAGAGCAACACTGAGTCTGATCGTCGCGGCTGTCGCGGCCGCCGCCGCCACCCTGCCCGCGGCGGCGGCGGAGAGAGCGGTCGCGCCGGGCCAGGCGCTGCAGGCGGCGGTGGCGGCGGCGCGGCCCGGCGACCTGCTGCGCCTGCTGCCCGGCGACCATAACGGCCCTGTCGTGGTCGACCGCCGAATAACGCTGCGCGGCGAAACCGGGGCCACCGTGGTCGGCGACGGCAGCGGCAGCGTCATTACCCTGACGGTCCCCGGCGTCCGGATCGAGGGTCTCGTCATCCGCGGGTCGGGGACCGATCTGCCGGCCATGGATTCGGGCATCTTCGCCGGCCGCCAGGCGGCGAACGCGGTCATCCGCGACAACCGCTTCGAGAACAATCTATTCGGCGTCTATCTGCATGGCGCCGCCGGCGCGCTGGTGGAGAACAACGTGATCGTCGGGCGTGACGACCTGCGCCTGTCGGAATCAGGCAATGGCGTTTCGATCTGGAACGCCCCCGGCGTGCGCATCATCGGCAACGACGTGCGCTTCGGCCGCGACGGCATCTTCGTCACCACCAGCCGCGACGTGCTCTTCCAGAACAACCGCTTCGCCCGCCTGCGCTTTGCGATCCACTACATGTACACCCAGGACAGCAGGATCATCGGCAACCGTTCCGAGGACAACCACGTGGGCTGGGCCATCATGTTCTCCGACCGCTTGGAGATCCGCGACAACGTCAGCGTCGGCGACCGCGACCACGGCCTGATGCTGAACGCGGCCAATGAGTCGGCGATCACCGGCAATGTCGTGCGCGGCGGCGGAGAGAAATGCGTTTTCATCTATAACGCCAACAAGAACCGCATCGCCGGGAACCGCTTCGAGGGCTGTCCCATCGGCATTCACTTCACCGCCGGGTCGGAGCGCAACCAGGTGACCGGCAACGCCTTCATCGCCAACCGCACCCAGGTAAAGTACGTCGGCACCCGCCGGGTCGAGTGGAGCGCCGAAGGCCGCGGAAATTACTGGAGCGACCATCCCGGCTTCGACCTCGACGGCGACGGCATCGCCGATTCTGCCTACCGTCCCAACGATATCATGGACCAGGTGTTGTGGTCCCTGCCGCAGGCGAAACTGCTGCTGAACAGCCCGGCCGTCGACACCCTGCGCTGGGCCCAGGCGCGTTTTCCCGCCCTCTATCCCGGCGGCGTGGTGGACTCCGCGCCGCTGATGCGGGCACCGGAGACTGTGGAGGAAGGCCGATGACGCCTATCGCAAGCCTCAACGGCGTCAGCAAGCGCTACGGCGCGCTGACCGCGGCCGAGAACATCGATCTGGAACTGCGCGGCGGCGAGACGGCGGCCCTGGTCGGCCACAACGGCGCCGGCAAGACGACGCTGATCAAGCTGATCCTCGGCCTCGTCTCGCCGTCCAGCGGCCGGGTCGATGTCTTGGGGTGCGATCCCGCCTCCTCGCGCGGCGCGGCGCTGCGCGAGAGGCTCGGCTTTCTGCCGGAGAATGTCGCCTTTCACGGCGCCATGACCGGGCGCGAGCTGCTCGGATTCTACGCCCGCCTGAAACGGCGCGGGGGCACCGAGGTCGACGGCCTGCTGCGCCGGGTCGGCCTGGCCGAAGCCGCCGGGCGCCGGGTTTCCACCTTCTCCAAGGGCATGCGCCAGCGGCTCGGCCTGGCGCAGGCGCTGATCGGAAAACCGGAACTGCTGCTGCTGGACGAGCCGACCAGCGGCCTCGATCCGGCCTCGCGGGCCGATTTCTACCGAACCGTCGACGACCTGCGCGCGGAAGGCGCGACGGTTCTCATTTCGACCCACGCCCTGGCGGAGATCGAAAGCCATGCCGACCGCATCGCGGTGTTGCACCGCGGACGGCTCGTCGCCCTCGGCGGCATGAACGAACTGAGGCTGGCGGCGGCGCTGCCGGTCCGGCTCCGGTTCACGGTCACGCCCTGCGGCACCGGCCGCCTCCTCGAGCGCCTGGGAGCAAGCGTCGAAATCTTTGAGCGAAGCGAGCGTCGGCTCGAGATCGGTTGCCCGGCGGCGGAGAAGACGAAGATGTTGCGGCGCCTCGGCGATCTCTGGCAGTTGATCGGAGACGTGGAAGTGAAGACACCCGGGCTGCCCGAGATTTACAGCCGCCTCGTCGACAGGGAGGAAGCGAGATGAGAGCCGCCTTCGTCATCGCCGGGCAGGAAATCCGGGTCGGGCTGCGCAACCGCTGGATCGTCGCCACGACGCTGCTGCTGGCCGCCCTCGCGCTCAGTCTGACCTTGCTCGGCAGCGCGCCGAGCGGAACGCTGGGCGCCGATCCCCTGGCCATCGTCGTGGTCAGCCTGTCGAGCCTGACCATCTTCCTGCTGCCGCTCATCGCGCTGCTGCTTTCCTTCGACGCCGTGGTCGGCGAGCAGGAGCGCGGCACCCTCATCCTGCTGCTCGCTCATCCGGTGGCGCGATGGCAGGTCGTGGCCGGCAAGTTCCTCGGTCACGCGGCGATCCTCGCCATCGCCACGGTCGTCGGCTACGGCGGCGCGCTGGCCGCCCTGTCACTCAGCGGCGGCGGCCTTGAGGGCGACTGGCCGGCCTTCGCCGCCATGCTGGGCAGCTCGGTTCTGCTCGGCGCCGCCTTCCTGGCGCTCGGCACCCTGGCCAGCGTCGTGGTGCGCGAGCGGGCGACCGCCGCCGGCATCGCCGTCGCCGTCTGGCTGGTCTTCGTGCTGCTCTACGACATGGCCCTCCTCGGTATCCTGGTCGCCGACCAGGGACGCATCGTCGGCCCCGGGCTGCTCGATGCGCTGCTGCTGCTCAACCCCGCGGATGCCTATCGCCTGTTCAACCTGACCGGCAGCGACAGTGTGAGCGTCTACGCCGGCATGTCCGGTCCCGGCGAGTCTGGCCCCGGCACATCTGGCCTGACGCCGCCGGCCCTGCTCGCGGCCCTGGTCGCCTGGGCCGCCGTTCCCCTGGCGCTCGCCACCGCCATCTTCGCACGGAGGCAGCTGTGAAAGTCAAACTGCAGGGAATCTTGACGGTTGCTTTGCTGAGCCTCGCCCTGGCCGCCTGCGACCGCCCTGCCGAGGTGGCGGAAGCGCCGCCGCCGGCCGACTACGGCGGCGACGCCATCGGCTATTTCTGCAACATGCTGCTCACCGAGCATGGCGGCCCGAAAGGCCAGGTGCATCTGCAGAGCCGGGAGCAACCGCTGTGGTTTTCCTCGGTGCGCGACACCGTGGCCTTTACCCTGCTGGCGGGGGAGCCGAAGGACGTGACAGCGATCTATGTCACCGACATGGGCGGGGCGGCCGATTGGGCGAACCCGGCGCCGGGCACCTGGGTCGCGCTGCAAGACGCCTGGCTGGTGATCGAAAGCCGGCGCCTGGGCGGCATGGGTTTGCCCGAGGTGGTGCCTTTCGCAACGCCGGAGGCCGCGCGGCGCTACACGGCGGAACAGGGTGGCCGCGTGGTGCGCCTGGCCGCCGTGCCGCCGGACTACGTGCTCGGTATGCCGCAGATGCCGGCGGAAGACGGAGCGGCCGATGTCACGCACTAGTTTGACCGGCCTGACACGCCGCAGGTTCATCGCGGTTTCCGCCGCCGCCGCCGGCGCGGCGGCAGTGCCGCGTTACGGGCGGGCGGCGGGCGGCATGGTCGAGTGGCGGGGCGTGGCCCTCGGCGCCGTGGCGCGTATCCGGCTGGCGCACCCCGACCCGGTTGCGGGGCGCGCGCTGCTGCGCCGTTGTGTCGAGGAAATCGGACGCCTGGAGAGCATCCTCAGCCTCTATCGCCCGGACTCGGCATTGTGCCGGCTGAATGCGCAGGGGCGGATCGATTCGCCGCCCTTCGAATTGGTCGAGCTTCTGTCCTATGCCACGGAGGTGAGCGCGGCCAGCGGCGGCGCCTTCGACGTGACGGTACAGCCGCTGTGGCGGCGCCTCGCCGCGCACTTTGCGGCGCCCGGCGCCGACCCGGCCGGCCCGGCGCTGGCCGACCTCCTGCCGTTAGTCGACTGGCGGAACCTCTGGGTCGATGCCGACGCCATCGTCCTGCGGCGCGCCGGCATGGCGGTAACCCTGAACGGCATCGCCCAGGGCTACATCACCGACAAGGTGGCGCAGTTGCTGCGCGATGCCGGCATGGAGTCGGTGCTCCTCGACCTCGGCGAGGCCCGCGCCATCGGCGCGCGGCCGGGCGGCGCCCCTTGGCGTATCGCGCTGGCCGACCCTATGGACCCGCTGGAGATCGGCGGGCGGCTTGCGCTCTCCGATGCCGCGGTGGCGACCTCGGGCGGCTACGGCACGCCTTTTGACGCGGCGGGCCAGCGCAACCATCTGATCGAACCGCGCAGCGGCCGCTCGGCGCCGGCACGGCGCTCCGTCTCGGTCGTCGCGCCGACCGCGACTATCGCCGATGCGGCCTCGACCGCCTTGGCCCTGCTGCCGCCCGCTGCCGCGCCAGGCGTCCTGCGGCGCCTGGGCGCCACGGCGGCTTACATCCAGGACTCCGAGGGGCGCCGAACGATTCGCGTGTGAAGCAGTGGTGCCGGTTTCGTTCAGGCGATTTTAGCGCCGCTTTGGCGTTCTCTTTGCGCTGCGACAACGTAACCCGGCACAGTGGCGGCGATAGTGGCCCTGACCAAGATCGAGCGCCGCGCCGTGCGGGCTTCGGCGCTAGGCTTGCCGTCGCCGGCTCCCGTCGAACAAGGAAAGCGCCATGACATCACGTTCCGCCGTCCCGCGTTACCGCGCTTTCACCGGCCCGGCGCTGTTTCGCCAGGGCTTTCGCCCGTTTTTTCTGGCCGCCGGTCTGTGGGCCGCGGCCGCCGTGCCGCTGTGGCTCGCGGTGCTTCTGAGCGGGCTCGCGGTGCCGACGCTTTTCGATCCCCTCGCCTGGCACGCCCATGAGATGATTTTCGGTTTCGCGGCGGCGGTCGTCGCCGGCTTCCTGCTGACCGCGATCCCCAACTGGACCGGGCGCCTGCCGCTGCAGGGGCTGCCCCTCGCCGGCCTCTTTCTGGCTTGGCTGGCGGGCCGGGCGGCGGTCTCGACTTCCGCCGTCATCGGCGCCGGCCCGGCGGCCGCGTTGGATCTCGCCTTTCTCGTGCTGCTGCTCCTGGTCGCCCTGAGGGAGATCGTCGCCGGGCGCAACTGGCGTAACCTGCCGCTGCTGCTGGCCCTGCTGGCCCTGATCGCGGCCAACGCGCTAAGCCACCTCGAAGCGGCCGCTGTGATCGACACCGGACGGCTGGGCGCGCGCCTGGGGATCGCCACCCTGGTGCTGCTCATCAGCCTGATCGGCGGGCGTGTCATCCCCAGTTTCACGCGCAACTGGCTGGTCAAGAACGGCGCGGCGACGCTTCCGGCATCCTTCGGCGGCTTCGACAAGCTGTGCCTGGCCGCGACCCTGCTGGCGCTCCTGGGCTGGGTCTTCGCCGAGGCACAGCCCCTGGCGGGCGCGGCTTTGATCCTCGCCGGGGCGTTGAATTTCGTCCGGCTGGCGCGCTGGCAGGGCCACCGGACCTTGTCCGAACCGCTGGTCTGGAGCCTCCACCTTGGCTTCCTCTGGGTGCCACTCGGCCTCGCGCTTCTGGGGCTGGGGATCGCGGCGCCGGACCTTCTCCCGACGACCGCGGGCCTCCATGCGCTCACCGCCGGCGCCATCGGCGGCATGACCCTGGCGGTCATGACACGGGCGACGCTCGGCCACAGCGGACGCGAGTTGAAGGCGGACGGCTTGACGACGACGATCTATCTCGCCGTCGCCACGGCGACCGGCCTGCGGGTCGCGGCATCGATGGCGCCGGAATTCTATGCGCCGCTGCTGTTGGCGTCAGGGGCCGCCTGGTCTCTCGCTTTCGGGCTCTTTGCGATCGTCTACGGGCGCATTCACCTGTCTGCTTAGTGCGCCGCCCATGGCATAGTGCCGGCTGACGACGACCCGCCGCCGGAGTCGATAGCCGTCGCGGCTTCCGTCAGCGAGGCGGTTCCGGCGCGCCGGACAGCGGATTGCATTTGGAGAACAGCGCATGCCGTCGAGCCAGCGGACGATCCTCGCCTACGGCGATTCGAACACTCACGGGACCTGCCCGAAGACCTCGCTGCAGGACAGCAGGCGGCTGGACCGCCACGAGCGCTGGCCCGGGATCTTGGCGGCGGCACTGGGCGCATCCTGGCAGGTCGTCGAGGAGGGCCTTCCGGCGCGCACGACGGTCCACCCGGACCCGGTGTCGGGGGTCCACAAGAATGGCCTCGCGGTGCTGCCGGCCGTGCTGGAAAGCCACCGGCCAATCGACCTGGTGATCCTGATGCTGGGCACCAACGACCTGAAAGCCCGCTTCGCGCTGCCGGCGGTGGAGATCGTCAGCTGTGTCGAGCAGTTGCTCCGCTGCGTCCAGACCAGCGGCACCGGACCGCAAGCCGGCGCCCCGGGTCTGATGCTGGTGGCGCCGCCGCTGGTGAAGCAGCGCGGCTGCCTGGCGGAGATCTACCAGGGCGCCGAGCCCAAGTCGGCGGCGTTGGCGGGCGGCCTGGCCGGGCTGGCGCAGCGCTATCGTCTGCCCTTTGTGAACGCCGCCGGCCTGATCGCGGCCAGCGACATCGACGGCGTGCACTTCGATGCCGAGGCGCACCGGATCCTGGGCGGGGCGATCGCCCAGGCCGTGCGGGAGTGGCCGTGAATACGCTCAGGATCCCATCGGATCAATTCATCCCGCCGCGTCCGCGGATTACATTTCATCGATCACAATGGCGAAGACGACGAGCAGCAGGACAAGCCCGACGACGGCGCCGATTGTGATCAGCAGCCAGCGCAGCCAGCCCCAGGACTGCCGCGCGGTCTCCAGCTTGACCAGTTCCGATTCTATTTCCGCCGCCCGGTCGTCCGCGCCGGCCCGCAGCAGGACTTCCCTGGCCTCGGAAAAGAGGTCGCGGGCCTCGCCGTGGCGCCCTTCGCGCCGGTAGTAGCGCGCCATGCCGCGCTTGGTCATGGCCACCCCGTACCAGTTGTGCACATTGCCGAACAGCAGGATGGCCCGCTCCGCCGCGGTCATGGCGTCGCCCGGCCGCTCGAGAGCGAGATAGACCCGCCCCAGGTTGCTGAGCGCCGTCGCCTCGCCGTTCATGTCGCCGGCCTCGCGGGCGATCTCGCAGCTTTTCTCCAGATTGTCGCGGGCCGCCGGCCAGTCGGCGCGGTCGGCATAAAGCAAACCGATGTTGTTGTAGACTTGGCGCGGGCGAAAGGCCTCGCCGCCGAGCGCCAGGTGCTGCAGCGCGGTCTCGAAGGCGATCAACGCCCGCTTGGGCTGCCCCAACTGGCGCCGCAGGATGCCGAGCGCGTTCCAGGCGGTGGCGATCTCGTCGTGACGCCCGCTCCCCTCCGCCAGCATGACCGCTTCGGCAAGCCTCTCCTCGGCCTCTTCATGTTCCTTCATTTCGATCAGCAGGGCGCCCAGCCCCTGCAGCGCGCGCAGCTCCAGTTCGGCCGCCTCCGGCATTCCCGCGGCAAAGCTGCGCAGTTCCTCGAAGTGCGACCGGGCGCGCTGGAAGTCGCGCTTGAGTCTCAGCACCGCGCCGAGGCGGAACAGGCAGCGGGCATGGAGCGCCGGATCGCCCTGGACGCTGCGGCGCGCCAGCATCTCGGTCAGCAGGCGCTCGGCCTTGTCGTAGTGATGCAGGTCGATGTCCAGCTTGGCCGCGTGGTAGTCGAGATAGCTGCGCTGCTGCGCCGAGAGGATCGTTTCGTACTCGCGCAGCAGCTTGATCAGCGCCTCGCAGGATTCGAGCCGGAAGCGGTAGCGCTCCGCCCGGCACCCCTTCTCGAAGGCGGCGAAGCCCTCGGCGCGGCTGGCGCCGGTCAAATGAAAAATGCGCTGGCGCTCCGCCACGGCGCGCGTCTCGCCGATCGCATCCTCGGAGACCTTCTCGTAGTGGCGCACCAGCCGGCGGTTCACCGCCTTGAACTCTCCCCACTTGTCCGGATCGTCATCGTGGGCCTTCAGCCACTGCCCGAAGAGATAGGCCCGTACATTGTCATGCAGCATGCTGCCTTCGCTGCTGCGGATGACGAAGGACAGCGGCTGCAGTTCCTCGGCGGCCGCTTCCAGATCGCTTTCCGCGGCCCCCGGCAGCAGCACCCGGGCCACCGCCCGGTCGACGCCATGCGGGATCGATCCCAGGCGCAGCAGCCGTTCGGCAAGGGGCGACAACTGCCGGGCCACCAGTTCGACACTGCCGGCCATGCCCGTCGGCAGCTCGGCGACCAGCCGGCGGTATTCTTCCAGGGCGCTGCTGCGCTGGCTCATGCTACTCGACCGACTCGCGCTGCCTGCGGTCCTGGAGTTTCAGGTAGGCGTCGACGTGCGTCGCCAGCTCCAGCATGTTGCCGCCGGTGACGACCAGCAGCATGTCGGCCAGGGCCGCGCGATCGTCGGCGCTGACGCCGCGGCGCCCGAGATAGGAAAGCACGTGCTTGGCCTCCAGGGGCCGCAGTTCGGCGACCTCGATGACATTGCGCCACAGGCGGTCGACGGCCGGCTTGCGGCGGCCGGACAGCACGAACTTCACCCGACCGAGGCGGCCTTCGCAGGCGGCCGGCAGGAGCTCACGCCAGACCCAGTCTTCGGTCTCCTCGGTCATCTTCTCGGCGGCATCGAAGAAGACCGCGGAAGAGCGCTCGCCGAGAGCCGTGGCCATACCCTCGACGAAAGCATCGGTGAGACGCGCCCGGCGTTCGCCGGTCGAGACCTGCATGTCGCTGCGCGGCTCGGTCAGCGTCGCATCCTTGATGATCACGCCGGCGATGTCGCCGACCTGCGCCCCGGCCTCGATGGTCGCGCCCTCGGCCACGGAGATCTTCCCGGCGCCTTCCAGCGTGACCTTCAGTTCGTACTGCGGGACAGTGAAGAAATTCACCAGGTCGGTGAAGCGGGCGAAGTGCTGTGGCCCGAAATCGTCGCGCATCTTGCGCATGATGGCGAGGAAATCGTGGTTGCGCGTTTCGGTCCAGGTCACTTCCGATTTCTGGAGCCGGCGGTTGGCCACCTCGTGAATCATCTTGGCCATCAGGGAGGATTTTCCGACACCGCCGCCGCCCCAGACGGCGAAGACGCAGACACTGCTGTCGTCGAGCATGTCGCAGAAGCGCGCCATCTCGCTTTCGCGATTGACGAATTCGGCCAGCAGCCGCTCAATGTGGGTTCTCACGCAACTCCCTCCTGGTCCAGCGAGCGCCCTAGGGTGCCGGATCGTCCTTCTTGCCGGCGATCGTGACGCCCGAGATATCGCCGATCTTGCCGCCCTTGATTTTCGCCTTGCGTGCCACGTCGATGTCGCTGACCCGACCTCCTTCGGCGGCGCTGCCCGGCTCCCGCGCGACGCCGGTCACGGACCCGATCTCGGCGTCTTCGATTTCAGCTTGGTCCAGCACCGAAACGCTCTCGCGCCCCGCATCCTTCTTGCGCCGGAAGGACAGACGCAGGGGATCGAGCCCCACTTCGACGATCCCGCCCAGCGCCAGCGCCACGATGACGACCACGCCACCGACCACAATCGCGATAGTCCAAAGAAGCGGGTCTTGCGGCATGGTTCTTTCCTTAGGTCATCAGTTCCTGCGCCAGCGCCGCACCGTCGAAGTGCTCCTTGCGCGCGCGCATATCGTAGTACAGGAGGATTGCCGGTATTTGAAACAGCGGCGCCGCCGCCGCACTCAACACGCCAAGCGCAAAATAGAGGAAGAAGGCGGCGGGACCGGGGTCGATGATCAAAATCGTGATCTGGAAGCTGAACTGGAGAAAGCCGTACATGATGACGAAGGTCAGCAGCAGGGCCAGAAGCAGGATGCCGAAGATGCGCCAGTAGTAGCCTTTGCCGAGCTGTATGGAACGCTTGCAGGCCTCGATCGGTCCACGGCGCTCGATGATCGACGCGGGCAGTGAGAACACCAGTAGAGTCATGGCGATGAAGCCGGGCACCAGGACCAGCACGAAACCGACAAGGGTCGCCAACGTGTAGATGAAGTAGGTCCCCAGATAGCTCCAGAAAACTCTGAACAGCGCACCATAGGAGCGTTTCACGCTGGGCCGGTTGCCGAGGCAGATGTCGGAGACCGCGAAGGTCATCGCGCCAAGGGCAAAGGTCGCAATCACCGATTCAACGACGGTGGTGATGATGTAGACATCATCGTCTTCGAGCGCGGTCGCCGCCGCCTCTATGGCGATCACCGGCAGGATCGGCAGGACATAGATTGTGAAGAAGATCGGCAGGTTCTTGCCGTACAGGCGAATGCTGTCGCTGATGATCTGACCGGCAGTCCGCTCGGAAATGTAGTCCGCCATAACCACCCTTGCCTCGGCTGCAGAGGGACGTTCTGGCGGCGGCACCTACTTGTTCCGCCACAAATGAAGTCAGCATTTTGAGCCCTGCCCGGCACAGTGGCAAGGGACTATCCGGGCGGGCGCCTTGGCCCATTGGTAGTACCAAATGAGCCGGGGAGCATGAATTCCGGGATCATGCGTGTCGAAAAGACTTGAGGCGGCCGCCGCTGTCCGGCGGCCGCCTCTCCCCTGCCTTAGGAGTAGCGGTAGGGTACGCCGACCTTTTCCATGGTCGCGTTATACTTCTTGAAGATCTCGATGACCCGGGCCGCGCGCGGACTCTCCGCGGCGAGTTCGTCCCAGAAACCCTGGGCGTCCTTGACGACCTGATCCCATTCGTTCTGCGGAATGGTGGTCAGCTCCATCTTGTTGCCGTTGACGCGCAGATCCGCTTCGCCGCCCCAGTACCACACCTGGCGATAGTAGTGCGACTGGTCGATCGTGACCAGGAACAGCTCCTTCAGATGCGCCGGCAGTTTCGCCCAGGAATCGGTGTTGGCGAAGTAGGAACCGCTCCAGGCGCCGGTCACGTTGTTGAGCAGGGCGTAGTTGCAGACGTCGGCCCAGCCCACTTCGTAAGCCTCGGTGAAGCCGCACCAGGCGACGCCGTCGAGCTCGCCGGTCTGGATCGCGACTTCCACGTCGTCCCAGGGAACGGTGACCGGGATCAGGCCATAGCGGGACAGGAAGCGGCCCGCCGTCGGCACGCCGAAGACGCGCTTGCCGTTCATGTCGGCCAGCGAGTTGATCGGCTCCTTGGTGAAGATATGCAGCGGATCCCAGGCGCCGGCGCTGAGCCACTCGACACCCTCGACCTCGTCATAAGCTTCTTTCCAGATCTCGTTCAGGCCATAGCGCTGGAACAGCACCGGCAGGTCCAGGCTGTAGCGGGTCGAGAACGGGAAATAGCCGCCGAACACCGAGATGTCGACCGGCGAGGCCATGGTGGCGTCGTCGCTCTGCACCGCGTCGATGGTGCCGTTCTGCACCGCCCGGAACAGCTCCGAGGTCGGCACCAGCTGATCGGCGTAGTAGAGCTCGATCTCCATCTCGCCGTTCGCCGCCTTGTTGAAGGCTTCGATCTGCGGCTTGATCACATGGGCGCCGAGCGGGGCGCCGGAATAGGTCTGCAGGCGCCACTTGATCGGCGCGCCCTGCGCCTTCACATAGGGCGCCGCCAGCGTCGAGCCGGCGACCGCCGCCGCGCCGCCGAGACCGGCATGCTTGATAAACGAACGCCTCCCCGGATTCATCGCCGTCTTGGCCGGCTCCGCGGCCTTCTTCGGTGGTGATTTCTTTGTCATAGCCTTCTCCTGTTTTGACAGTTCACTTTTCCAGCTTCCCCACAAAACGTGGTTCTCCGTTCTGTCCCGATACCTCACCACCCCTTGAAGCAGCCCGAGAGCCACTGGCGTGAGTCCGCGGAAGCCCGACACACGTACCGGCCCGAGGGCGAACGCTTGGGCGCTCTCAACCCGAACCGGTAGATGTTCCTCAATGCAGCGTCACTTTCGCCTCCGTCAGGGCGGCGCGAAGCGGCCCCGGCGGCGCGCGATCGCTGACCAGCGCGCCAATTCGCTCCAGCGGGCAGACCGTGAAGGCCGCCCGGCGTTGGAACTTGGATGAGTCGGCCACGACAATCAGATTGTCGGCGGCCCCGAGCATGGCCTTGGCGACCTGCGCCTCGTCGAAATTGAAGTCCGTCGCGCCGGCGGCCCCGTCCAGGGCACCGATGGTAATCAGTGCGTGGTCCGCATGGAACGATTGAATCTCACCGATCGCCGTCGGGCCCAAGGTTTCCTGATTGTCGCCGTCGAATCGGCCACCCAGCAGAAACACGGACGTATGGTTGCCGCGCTCGGCCAGAACCGCCGCTATGCGTGCGGAGTTGGTGATCACGGTCAGGCCGTCGATCTTGCCGATTTCCTCGGCGCACATCAGGGTCGTCGAGCCGGTATCGATCAGCACCGTCTCGCCGGGGGCGATGAGCCGCGCGGCCTTCTCGGCGATGATCCGCTTGGCGACCGCATTCATCGTCATGCGCTCGCGAAACGGCCCCTCTTCCCGGGCCTGTGGCAGCTTGGCGCCGCCATGGAATTTCAGCACCTTGCCGCTGTCGGCGAGGACCGCGAGGTCCCGCCTGATGGTCTCGTTCGACGTCTTGAAGCGGGCCGCCAGTTGCTCGACGCTGACCTTGCCCTGCCGCCGCACGGCCTCGGCAATCCGCTCCTGGCGCAGCCTAGGCCCGGGGCTGCGCGCGCGGCCTTTCAGCATGAGACTCTCCAAGCCTTCAGCTGCCCTCCCCCAACCCGGAGTTTCGTGGATTTGCCGAATGACCGAATCCACATAAAACTCCTCAATATATTGTTTATATTGTGTTTTTTAAGAACCACACATAAGCCGATCTATTGACCGAAAGGGCAAGATTGAGTACGTTAGGCGGCTGTCGATTTTGAAACAAGTGCAAACTGCCGGTCCAGGCCGAAGGGTCCGCGCCCCGCCGCGCCGGCAGGACCGCCACAAGAACCAGGGTGCCGCGATGCCACGCCGTGGGGCAGACCCATCCGGCGATCACGCCGAAGTCTTCGACGCGGTGGTGATCGGCGCCGGCGTCGTCGGCTGCGCCGTGGCGCGCGGCCTGACCCTGGCGGGTGCCCGCGTGCTCATCGTCGAAAAGGCGGTGGACATCCTCGACGGCGCCAGCAAGGGCAACAGCGGCATCCTGCACACCGGCTTCGATGCTCCGCCCGGCTCCCTTGAGCAGCGCTGCATCGCCGCCGGCTACCGCGACTATCTCGAGATTCGCGAGCAACTGAACCTGCCGCTGCTGGAAACCGGCGCCCTGGTGCTGGCCTGGACCGGGGAAGAGGAAAGCCGGCTCGCCGCCCTCATGGCGCAGGCGCGCGCCAACGGCGTCGACGACGTCGAGCGCCTGTCGCGCCGCGAAATCCTCGACCGCGAGCCGCGGCTGTCGCCCAGACTGCGCGGCGGCTTCGCGGTGCCGCGCGAGTTTGTCATCGACCCGTGGAGCGCGCCCACCGCCTACCTGCTGCAGGCGCTGGCCAACGGCGCGGCCTGCCGGCGCGGCACCGAAGTCCTGGGCGGCAGCTTCGACGGCCAGACCTGGCACATCGAGACCACCGGCGGCCGGCTGCGCGGCCGCGCGGCGATCAACTGCGCCGGACTCTACGGCGACATCGTCGACCAGCGCCTGCTGGGCGCGCGGCAATTTTCCATCCGGCCGCGCAAAGGCCAGTTCGTGGTCTTCGACAAGGCGGCGGCACGGCTTGTCGGGGCGATCATCCTGCCGGTGCCGACGGCCAAGACCAAGGGCGTGGTGCTGTGCCGGACCAGCTACGGCAACCTGCTGGTCGGTCCCACCGCCGAGGACCAGGACAGCCGCGACGACGCCTCGACCGACGGCGAGACCCTGCGCGCGCTGCGCGCCCAGGCGGTCGACATGCTGCCGGCTCTCGCCGAGGTGCCGGTGACCGCCGGCTACGCGGGCCTGCGCCCGGCCAGCGAGCACAAGGACTACCAGGTGAAGGTGCATCCCGAACGCCGCTATGTGACTCTCGGCGGCATTCGCTCGACCGGTCTCAGCAGCGCCCTCGGCCTGGCGCGAGAAGTCACCGCCCTGCTCGACGGCTTCGGGCAACGGCATCGGGCGCCGCCGGACGTCGTTTGGCCGCGGGCCGGCCGGCTCACCGAGTACGCGCCACGCGCCTGGGCCGAGGCCGGCAACGGCGGCATCGTCTGCCACTGCGAACTGGTCACCCGCACGGAAATCGAAGCCGCGCTCGCGGGCCCGCTGCCGGCGCGCAGCCTGGCCGGCCTGAAGCGCCGCACCCGCGTCACCATGGGACGCTGCCAGGGGTTCTACTGTCTCGGCGCCCTGTCGGAGATCACCGCCGGCCACTTCGAACCCGAACTGGAGATCGCCGATGCGCGGCGGGACTGAAACCCCGAGCCCGCCGGCGGAGGTCGACGTCGCCGTGGTCGGCGGCGGGCCGGCGGGCCTCGCCGCCGCGACCCGGCTGAAACAGCGCGGCGTCGCCTCGGTGGTGGTGCTGGACCGGGAGCCGGCGGCCGGCGGCATTCCCCGCCACTGCGGACACTACCCCTTCGGGCTGCGCGAGTTTCACCGCCTCCTGCGCGGTCCCGACTACGCCCGCCGGCTGGTCGGGCGCGCCTTGGCCAGCGGCGTCGAGGTCCGCACCGCAACCACCGTGGTCGCCATCGAGGCCGGGCCGCGCCTGCTGCTCTCGACACCGCAAGGCAAGGCCGAGATCGCCGCCCATAGAGTGCTGCTGGCCACCGGCGTGCGCGAGGCCAGCCGCGCCGCGCGCCTGATCGGCGGGCAGCGGCCGCTCGGTGTGGTCTCGACCGGCGCCCTGCAGTCGATGGTCTACCTCGCCGGCAGGCGGCCCTTCAGGCGGCCGGTCATCCTCGGCAGCGAACTGGTGTCTTTCTCGGCGCTGCTCACCTGCCGGCACGCCGGCATCCGCCCCGCCGCCATGATCGAAGAGCGCGAGAGAGTCACCGCGCGGTCTTTCGCAAGCCTGCTGCCGCGCGTCCTCGGCATTCCGCTGCATCTCGGCACGACGCTGGTCCGCATCCACGGCGGCCCCGTTCACGACGGCCAGCGGGTCGAGGGCGTCACCCTGCGCGGCCGCGACGGTCAGGAACGGCGGCTGGACTGCGACGGCGTCATCGTCAGCGGCGCCTTCACGCCGGAGGCCAGCCTGCTGCGCCTCGGCCATCTCGATCTGGACGGCGGCAGCGGCGGCCCGATCATCGACCAGTTCGGGCGCTGTTCCGATCCGGCCTTCTTCGCCGCCGGCAACCTGCTGCGCCCGGTCGAGACCGCCGGCTGGTCCTGGCAGGAGGGTCGCGCCGCCGGCGACGTCATCGCCGACAGCCTTGCCGGCCGGCTGCCGCCAGCCGAGCGCCTCGTGACCGTCGCGGCGCCGGATCCGGCCATCAAGCTCGCCCTCCCCCAACGTCTCGCCCGGCCAGGTCCGGCGGGCGGCATGGACCACATCCAGGTCCGGCTGAACCGGGCGGCGCGCGGCGTGCTGATTCTGCGCGACGCGGATAAGGTGCTGTGGTCGAAGTCCCTCTCCGGCCTGCCCGAGCGCCGAATTCTGGTGCCGCTGGCCGGTGTCACCGCGGCGACCCGGGGCGACAGCCTCACCCTCGCTTTCGCGGAGACACCGCCGCCATGACCATCGCCGCCATCGATCAGGGAACCACCAGCACCCGCGCCCTGGCCCTGGCGCCGGATGGCACGGCAGCCGTGGTGAAGGCTCTCGAGCACCGCCAGATCTACCCGCGGCCCGGCTGGGTCGAGCACGATCCCGAGGAACTCGTCGCCAACATTCTCGCCTGCGCCGAAGCGGTCGACGGACTCGAGGCCCTGGGCATCGACAACCAGGGCGAAAGCTGTCTCGCCTGGAACGCGGAGACCAAGGAAGCCGTGTCGCCGGTCATCGTCTGGCAAGACGGCAGGACCTCGCAGGTCATCGACAAGCTGAAGCGGGACGGCGCCGAGGAAGCGACCCTGGCGCGCGCCGGCCTGCCGCTGGATGCCTACTTTTCGGCGTCCAAACTGGCCTGGATTTTCGAGCACAGTGCGGCGGCCCGGCGCCTCCATGCCGCGGGCAAACTGCGTCTCGGCACCACCGACGCTTTTTTCCTCGACCGGCTCACCGGGCGCTGCGTCACCGACATCACCACCGCCTCGCGCACCTCGCTTCTGGACCTCGCGCAAGGCCGGTGGGACTCGGAGCTGTGCCGCCTCTTCGGCGTGCCGCTGGACGCGCTTCCCGAGATCGTGCCGACCACCGGAGATTTCGGCGCGATGGAGGTGCGCGGCCGCCGGGTTCCCGTGGTCGCCAGCATCGTCGACCAGCAGGCCGCGCTCTACGGTCACGGCTGCCGCGACGCCGGCGACGCCAAGATCACCTTCGGCACCGGCGCCTTCATCCTGATGGTGACCGGACCGCAGCTCCGCCGCGCCCCCGAGCAGGGCCTGCTGCCCACCGTCGCCTGGCAGCTCGCCGGCGCGGCGCCGGTCTATGCGCTGGACGGCGGTGTCTACAGCGCCGGCGCCGCGGTCAACTGGGCGCGCGGGCTCGGCCTCTTCGATGACATCGACTCCCTGAACCGTCTCGGCGGCGCCGCGGCCGTCGACCGGGGCCTGGTCTTCGTCCCCGCCCTCTCCGGCCTCGCCTGTCCGCACTGGGACCGCCAGGCGCGCGGCACCTGGGCCGGCCTCTCCATCGACCACGGCGCCGAGGATCTGATGAAAGCCATCCTCGAGGGCATCGCCTTTCGCGCCGCCGAGGTCATGCGGGCCATGAACGCCCTGGTCCCGGCGACCGGCCCGCTCTCTATCGACGGCGGCCTGTCGCGCAATCCCTATTTCACAGGTTTCCTCGCCGACGCGCTGTACCGCGAGCTTATGATCGCGGACAGCGCCGAGCTCACCGGCAGCGGCACCTTGCAGCTCACCGCCCTCGCCTGTGGCCGCGCGCTGCAGGCGCAGCCGCTTGGGCGATCGATCCGGCCGGGCCGCTCTCTCGGCGCGCAGGCATCCACCTTCGCCGAAGCCGTCGCCTTCTCGCGGGTCTGGAATCGCCGGGAGTCGATCCCGGGCCACCCCGCTTCGGCCTGAACTTCCGCTCAGGCGAAGCGGGTCGAAGCGGCGCTCTCGGAGATGGCCGCCAGGGCGACGTCGATGTCGGACCGCTCGCGTCCGGCGTCGGCCAGATAGCGTTCCATGAAGGCGCGCTTGTCCTGAAGCAGGTTTGCGACCGCCGCCCGTTCCGACGGGCTGGGGTCGGCATTGGTGAGGCTGAACATCCGCGCTTCATGGTCGCGGCGGTTCTGGATGCCGTGATGACGCCGGCGGTTGGAGCCGAAGCAGATCTCGTACCAGGCCTTCTCGCGCTCGCCATTGCGCAGCGCCGTGGATAGCCCCGGACCGATCAGCGCCGGGCTGTTGTAAGCCAGCGAAAACAGGGCCACCATCTCCTTCGAGTTGGCCAGGTCGTCGGTCAAGCGGTCGCCAAGCTTCTGTCGGATCACCGCTTCGTAGTCGGGCCGTACCATCGCGAAAAGGCTCCTGGCCTGCGCGCGGGTGATGAGAAAGCTGAAGCTGTTGCTGGCGGCGGAGTCTTCCCCCGGCAGCCAAGCGGCGACCAGGGTTTTCGCCTGATCCGAATCGTTGCCCGACAGCGCCCGGCCGACCGCCGTCAGGCGCTGTCTGTCCGCTGCCGTCAGGGCGACACCGATCGCCGCGAGATCGCTTTCCAGGGAGTCGCGCGGCGGCCAGCCCGGCGTGTTGACCAGCAGCGCGTAACCCAGGCCCAAAGTGGGAATGCCGCGATGGTCGCAGTATATCCGCGGTACGAAACCCTCGCTGGCCGCGATGAAATCGAAAAGCACATCGTCGAATCGGCCCTCAACCGGCCTCGGAACGATTGCCAACTGCCGTCCTCCCCAACTTCCGGGACAGGAAAAAGGTCGGTTGCAGGGGTCGGCTAAGTCAAGACTCCTAAAGTAGTAGAGTCTTGCGGGCGCAAGATTTGTGGGGGAACATCTGCAGGATCACTCCCGATGACACGCGGCCAGCTAACGCACGGTCACCTCGACTCGGCGGTTGCGCGGTTCGTCGACATTGTCCGCGGTCGGCACCAGCTGGTTCGACTCGCCGTGCGAGTCCACCGTGATAAGGGCCGGATCGAGGCCCTCGTCGATGAGCAGGTCGCGGATGGCC
This sequence comes from Kiloniellaceae bacterium, assembly GCA_040217155.1. Classification (GTDB taxonomy): domain Bacteria; phylum Pseudomonadota; class Alphaproteobacteria; order Kiloniellales; family Kiloniellaceae; genus Pelagibius. The sequence goes on along the minus strand of JAVJNS010000002.1, from coordinate 109,849 downwards.
TCGGCCCTGTCGAGCGCCAGAGTGGCGTTGATCGCGGCCGAGCCGACGCTGTCCGTATGTCCGGTCACCGACACCTCCGGCGCTGGGTATTCCTTGATGCTGTCCAGGATGTCGGGCAGCTGGCGCCGCGATTCCTCGGTCAGGATATCGGTGCCGGAGATGAAGTTGAGCAGGAAGCTGCGCGGCTTCAGGGGACTGGCCTGCAGGCTGGCGCCCCAGGTCTTCTCGATCTCTTCCTGGCTGATTGCCTCCGGCGCAGTCGGCGCCGCGGTGGCGCTGGCGACCTGAGTGCCGGTGCTTGCCTGCTCGATGGTCTGGCTGCCGGCATCGTTCTGAACGGTGATGGCGCCGACACTGCCGTCCTCTTCTTCCAGCAGGACGAAGCGATTGCCGCCCGCACAGGCGGCGAGGGTCAAAAGCAGCAGCGCTATCGGGAGGAATCGCAACATGGCTCTATTCTCCTTCCACTTCGGCCAGGAAACGGGTGCCGCGGACGGCCACCGTGGCGACCGGCGTGCGCAGTTGCACGGCGTCCGGCGACAGCTTGGCGATGACCCCCGAGACGTAGAGCAGAGTGCCGCGGAAGAAGTCGATGACGAAGGACAGCCGTCCCTCGACCGGGGCGAACTCGAACTCGGTGAACTGGACCCGCGAATTCGGTCCGATCGAGATCCGCGAGCCGTCCTTGAACGTCAGGCCCACGGAGCCGGCCTCGGTCTCCAACACGTCCTCGACGAAGATCGGCTCGCCAACCTCCAAGGCGCTGCGCTGTTCCGCCCGCAGGGCGAAAACCTCGCCGTCGACCACCTTCACCAGGGCGACCTGGCTTTGCTGCGCCTGCGCCGCCCCGCTCACCACGGCGCCACTCGATGCACCTATCAACAGTGCGCCGAGAGCGATGCCCGGCGCGCGCAGCTTCGCAAAAAAACTCAACAGTGTGTTCATGACGCTATGCCTTCTCCCGCTGTTGCTCTGTCGGACCTCGCACGCGTTCCGCCGGGAACACCAGGGTGGCAGTCGTACCGTGGTTGCTGATGCTGGCGATCTCCAGCTTGCCACCATGCATTTCCACCATGGCCTTGGTCAGCGGCAATCCTAACCCGATTCCCTCGAAGTTCGACGCCAATGCGTGGTCGATACGCCGAAAGGGTTCGAAGGCCTCCGAAATTTCCTGGTCCGTCATGCCGATTCCGGTGTCGGAAATCGAGAGCCGGAAGCTGCCGTTGTCGGCAATGGCGCCGCTGACGCGGATCCGGCCGGTCTCAGGTGTGTATTTGACGGCATTGGACATCAGGTTGAGGACCATCTGTGTGAACATACGCTGATCGCCGCGAAGTTTCGGCAGCGTCGATTGCCGGTCGAGAGCGACGGCGGTGCCGCGGTCGCTATAGGCCGCGCTCACCGTTCGAATGCTGTCCACCAGAATCGCGCGCACGTCGAACTCGGTCTCGCTCAACTGGCTCTCGCCGGCTTCCACCTTCGACATTTCCAGAATGTCGTTCACCAGCGACAGCAGATGAGTTCCCATACGGTGGATGTCGTCAATGTAGTCGCGATACTTGGGCGGCGATACCGGTCCCATGATCTCCCGTTTCATCATCTCGGAGAAGCCGAGGATGGCATTCAGCGGCGTGCGCAGCTCATGGCTCATGTTGGCGAGGAAGCTGGTCTTGGAGCGGTTGGCGGCCTCGGCCAGGATCAGCGCCATCTCGCGTTCCCGCTCGCTGCGCCGCCGCCGCTGCTCCGCCGCGACGATGCCGAGGCCGACGGTGACCAGATAGGTGAGGATGAAGATCAACGCCGGATAGGTCGGGTCCAGCAACAGACCGTGCCGGTCATAAGCGTAGAAAGCGGCGGCGAATAGTGCCGCCAGCATGACCGCCAGCACCGCCGGACCGGCAGAGCCCGGCAGGCGTGTCCCGAGGGCCAGGAAGGCCAGGCAGAGGACGACGGTCAGCGCCACTTCCCAGAACACCGCGAACTGGGGGCGCAGCAGGTAGCTCCCGGACAGCAGGTTGTGGACAAAAAGCGCCTGCACGTCGAGCGCCGACACCGCCGTGCCGCCCGGCGTCACGAAACTCCGGGACAGGCCGCCACCGGTGGCGCCCAGAAGAACGACCCGCTCGCTCAGGAGCGCCGGATCGGCCACGCCGTCCAGAACATCGACGGCCGAGACGCGGCTGAACGCCTGCAGAGGCAGGTCGCGCAGCCAGACTTCACCCGAAAAGGCCGTCTCGATGACCAGGTCTCCCAGGGTCACGCTTGAAATGCCGGGCCCCTCGATCTCCACCGATATGGCCGGCACCTGCTTGGCCACGCGCACCACCTCCACCGCGAAGCTCGGCAGCACGGCATCGCCGACCAGCATGACAATTGGCAGGCGCCGGACCACGCCGTCGCCGGAAAACGCCTGGCTCACCACGCCGATGCCGCTGGCCGCTTCCTCGAGGATCGGAATATTGCGCAGCAACGACGGATAGCGGCGAATCTCCGTGGCTCCCTGCTGGCCGAGGCGCAGCAGGATCGGCACGCTCAGGGCCGAGACATCCGGCGGCGCCTGCTCGCTGGCGGCAACCGCGGCGCCGAGCACCGCGGGCACCTGTCGCAGGCTGAAGGCGAGAACCGCGTCATTGGAGGGCAGCTGCGCCAGACTTTCCCGCAGCGGCGCATCCATGGGGAAGCGCTGCAGCAGATTTTCCGGCGACAGGCGGTCCGGTTCCGGGAATATGATATTGATCCCGACCACCCGTGGCGCCTGTCCGGCGAGCATGTGGATCAGGTCGGCCAGCATGTCCCGGGGCCAGGGCCACTGGCCGCGGGCCGCGAGGCTGGCGTCATCGATATCGACGATCGTGATCGGCGCCGCCGCTTCATCCGCCGCGGCCGGCAGGAAATTTTGGGCGAAGTCGAAGAAGGCATGGCGGAACGTCGGCAGGGGCGCTGGATCGGCGACTCGCAAGGCGATCACCGCTAGGAGAGACAGCCAGACAAGTCCCTTCTTGACCCACCCGGCCGCCGCCGTCGATAGCCTCAATAGCCCCATGGACAGTCGGCTCCCTTACCAGCCAAAGGCTAGCGCAGGCAGCCGGGAAAGCCGTCTTGCTTCTCGGCAAAGGTCTCTCTCATGGTGTGCTGCGGCCGGCCTACGTCGCCGGCAGGCCCAACAGCGCCCCTCCCCCCGAAGGAGACCTTGCGGCACCTCCGGGGCCGCCCTGCAACTCAAAGAATAGCACGGCTCGCCCCTAAGATTTCAACAAGTTGATTAGATGGCATGCCGGGTATTTCTAGGTAGCTTCGGTAAAGTATTAAGTAAATTCACCGACTTAATGTTACCGCCCGGCACCGCCTTCAGGAAAATTTTCTAGCCGGCCAAAGAGCGAATTTCCGCCAGCAGTCCGGCGGGGACATCGATACCGTCGCGCGCGGCGGCGGCTCTGCTCGCGAGCCGCCGGCTACCCGGCAGGCGCGCGCCTTCCTGCTCCTCGATGGCCGCGATCAGCATTTCAAGACGCGCGGCGAAGGTGCCGCCGGACAGCGGCTGCGGGTCGATCGCCAGCAGGAACTGGCCGACGCCCGGCGCCGGTCCTTCGGCGGTGAAGAACGAACTGGCCTCGAAGGCGAAGTTGGCGCCGATCAGGCTGGCCGAGAGAATCTCCACCATCATCGCCAGCGCCGCGCCCTTGGCATCGCCCATGGGGATCATGGTGCCGTCGAGGGCGGCTTGCGGATCGGTGGTCGGCCGGCCCTGCGGGTCGAGCGCCCAGCCCTCCGGGATCGACTCCCCGGACTTGGCCGCGGCCATGACCTTGCCGCGCGCCGCCTTGGAGAGCGACAGGTCGATGACCAGCGGCGCGCCGGCCTCGCGCGGCGCCGCGAAAGCGATGGGGTTGGTGCCGAAGACGCCGCGGCTGCCCCCCCAGGGCGCCATGGCCTGGGGCGAGTTGCCGACCATCAGGGCGACCAGGCCGCGCTCGGCCAGGCGCTCCACGTGATAGCCGGCCTGGCCGAAGTGATGCGAATGATGCACGCCCGCCACGGCGATGCAGGTGCTGCGGGTCATCTCCGCCAGGCCGGCCCGCGCCAGGTCGAGGGCCGGAAAAGCGAAGCCGCTGCCGGCATCGAGGCGTATCGCGCAGTCGGAGACCCACTCGACCTCCGGCTCCGCCTTGCCGTCGACCTTGCCGCTGCGCACCTGCCCGGCATAGGCGGCGACGCGCGACAGCCCGTGGCCGCGCTGGCCGTCGGCCTCCGCCGCCACCAGGGCGGCGGCCACGGACTCGGCGTTCAACACCGAGGTGCCGGCCGCCATCAGGCTTTGCGCGACCAACTCGTGGGCGGCTTCCAGGCTCAGGCGTTCGCTGTTTACGGTCATGCTTGCTCCTCCAGGGCGGCGCGCACCTGGCGGGCGGTGACGGCGCTGACCCGTACATTCGATTCCACCGTGACGCCGGCGATGTGCGGCGTCAGGATCAGGTTGCCAAGTCCCGCGAACTTGGCGGCGTCGGCGGCGCCCAGCGGCTCCGTCGTGAAGACGTCCAATGCCGCGCCGCCAAGATGGCCGCGGCGCAGGCTCTCGGCCAGCGCCGCTTCGTCGACGATACCGCCGCGCGCGGTATTGATCAGCACCGCGCCCGGGCGCAGGCGCGCCAGGGCGGCGGCGTCGATCAAGCCGCGGGTGGTTTCCGTCAAGGGCACATGCAGGCTGAGGGCGTCGGCGGCCGAAAGCAGTTCATCCAGCGAGTCCCGGCGCGCGATTCCCCGCCAGGCCGGATCCCCCGCCGCGACGAAGGGATCCACCGCCGCCACCGACATGCCCAGCGCCTGCGCGCGGACGGCGACCTGGCGGGCGATGGCGCCGAAGCCGACCAGGCCGAGGGTCTTGCCCGCCGCCTCGCCGCCCATCAGCGCCTGGCGCGGCCAGGCCCCGGCCAGCATCTCGTCCTGGGCAAGATAGGCGCCGCGCAGCAGCAGCAGGGTCGTGGCGACGACGTACTCCGCCACCGCGCGGTCGTTCGCTCCGGTCGCCGGAAAGACCGCGACGCCGCGTGCCGCGCAGGCTTCCAGGTCGATGTTGTCGAGCCCCACCCCGAGGCGCCCGACGGCGATCAGGCGCGGCGCCGTTTCCAGCAGTTCGGCGGTGACCTGGGTGCGGTTGCGCACGATCAGCGCGCGCGCCGCCTGGACGGCGTCCTTCAGAGCCTCGGGACTGTCCACCAGGCCCGGGGCGTAGAGCACGTCGAAATCACAGCGCAAGCCGTCGACGGCGGCCTCGTCCATGAACTCGGCAATTACGATGTCGGGCAAGCCGGCCTCTCCCTTCATCCAGGCATTCCTAGCCACTTCCCTGCCGTCGTTCCGGGGCCAAGCTGGGATGACGGCGGAAAAGGTGACAGGGGCGACGCGACCCTCAGGCGCTGCGGTACAGCTTGGTCATCACGAACTCGCGGTGTTTCAACGCCTCCGCCGCCGTCAGCCGGCCGTTGCAGGTCCGCAGCGTGATGTCGATCAACGCATCGCCCGCCTGATCCATGTTCATCTCGCCGCGCAGGATGCCGGAGACGTCGAGGTCGACGTGCTCGCCCATCTCGCGCGCCGTCTTGGGGTTGGCGGTCAGCTTGATCACCGGCTCGATGGGATTGCCGATGATGTTGCCCTGCCCGGTCGGAAAGAGATGCACCACGAAGCCGGCCGCGGCCTGCAGGGTCACGCATTCGGCCGCCGCCGACGAGGAGTCCATGAAGTAAAGGCCGGGGCCCTTGCTCGGCGCTTCCGCCGGCTGCAGCACGTCGATGAACTTGGTCTTCTTGCCGATCTTCTGGAGGTTGCCGAAAGCCTTCTCCTCGATGGTGGTGAGGCCGCCGGCGATGTTGCCCTTGGTCGGCTGGCTGTCGGAGAGATCGCTGGTCTTGTGCGGCTCGATGACCTCGTCCATGTAGGCCTGCCAGGTCTTCATGAACTTGTCGGCCACTTCCTTGGTCGAGGCCCGGGTCGCGCAGATCTGCTCGGCGCCGGTCAGCTCCGAGGTCTCACCGAAGCAGGTGGTGGCGCCGATCTCGTCGAACTTGTCGATGAAGTTGCCGACGGTCGGGTTGGACGCCAGGCCGGAGGTCGTATCGGACTCGCCGCACTTGGTCGAGACCCAGAGCTCGTTGAGGTCGCAGGGCTCGCGCTGCAGCTCGGTCGCCGCCTGCACGAACTCCTTGGCCTTGCGTGAGGCGTCGGCGACGATCTTGATCTCGCCGTGGCCCTCGATGGCGAAGCCCTCGACCGGCTTGCCGGTCTTGGCGATGCCGTCGACGACGCGGCCGGTCCATTGCGGCTCGATGCCGATGACGATGACCGCGGCGACGTTGGGGTTTCTGCCGGTGCCGATCAGGGTGCGGAAGTGAAGCTCCAGGTCTTCGCCGAACTGCAGACGCCCGTAGTGGTGCGGCAGGGCGAGGCAGCCGTCGATGTTGCTGGCCACCTTCTCGCAGGCGGCATTGGAAAGGTCGTCCAGGGGCAGGATGACGACATGGTTGCGGACGCCGACGCGGCCGTTCTCGCGGCGGTAGCCGAGGATTTTCTGCGCGCTCATCTCACCACCTCTTGGTCTTGACGTTCTGGGTATGGACATGGCCGCCCTTGGCGATCTGCGCCACGGCTTTGCCGATGTCGTGGCCGTATTTGAGGATGGTATCGCCTGTGGCGATTTCCCCCAGGGCGATCTTGTGGCCGAGCGGAATGGCGTCGATGCATTCCACCTCGACCTGGGAATCGTCCTCCATGACCCAGCCGGTGAGCTTGCTGTGGGCCGCGATGCCTTCCTTCACGATCACGCCGACCGTGTCCTTGGCATCGTGCACGATGAAATCAGGTGCCGACATCTTCGGATGTTCTCCCTTACTGCGCGGAGGAGCGCCCGCTGTCCGGGCGCCTTCTCCTCTCCTCTCCGCCCGGCGCGGGCGGCTGGCGGAGGCTTCCGCGATCTCTTGTTCAAGGATCCGAAACTATATGTTATGTCTTATATAAGACAAGAAAAATCTCCCCGAGGGATCCCAGAAATGGCGCAGCAGCTTTCGGCGCTTCCCGGCTTCAAGCCGCTCTATCAGCAGGTCAAGGATCTGCTCATCGAGCGGCTGATCGGCGGCTATTGGCGGCCCGGCGACCTGCTGCCCAGCGAGATGCAGCTGGCCGAGCAGCTCGGCGTCAGCCAGGGCACGGTCAGAAAGGCGCTCGACGAGATGACCGCCGGCAACCTGCTGGTGCGCCGCCAGGGCCGCGGCACCTATGTCGCCGAGCACGACCAGGAACACGCCCTCTTCCACTTCTTCAAGCTGACCGACCGGCGCGGCCGCCCCCTGGTGCCCGAAAGCCGGGTGCTGCGCCGTACCAAGGGCCCGGCCAAAGCGGCCGAGGCCGCGCGCCTGGCGCTGAAGGCTTCCGAGGAGGTCACCCGCATCACCCGCGTGCGCAGCTTCGCCGGACGGCCGGCGATCTTCGAGCGTATCGTCCTGCCGGCGGCGCTCTTTCCCGGCCTGCACGAGATCGGCGACCTGCCGAACACGCTTTACACGCTCTTTGCCCGCGATTATGGCATCACGGTCGGCCGCGCCGAAGAGAACCTCTCCGCCGTGAAGGCCGGTGCCGAGGCGGCCAGGCACCTGAACCTCGAGCGCGACGCGCCGCTGCTCGCCATCGACCGCACCGCCCTGGCCTTGAGCGGCCGGCCGGTCGAGTGGCGCACCTCCCTCTGCGACACCCGGGACCAGGTCTACAGCGTGACGCTGGCTTGAACCTACAGGACCGCGTTGAAGACGAGGCGCGCGGCGATCAGCGCCAGCAGCACCAGGATCACCCGGTCGAAGACCTCCTTGGAGAGACGCCGTGCGAGGTAGGCGCCGAGCGGCATGGCGGCGACCAGCGGCAGGATCGCCGCGGCGCTGAGCAGCGCGCGCTGCGGCGTCAGGACGCCCCAGGCGGCGAGCAGCGGGATCTGTATGAGGGACATCGCCACGAAGAACACCGAAATCGTGGCGATGAAGGCGCCGCGCTCCATCCGTATCGCATTGAGGAAGGTGATCGACACCGGGGCCGAAAGGCCGACCGCGCCCTGCAGGATCCCGCCGGCGAAGCCCGCCGCCGTCGCCAGGCGCGTCGCGATGCCGAGATCGAGCGCCCAGTCCGGTTTCGCCAGCCGGAAGCCGACGTAGAGGAAGACGGCCGCCGCCACGCCCAAAAGCAGAACGTCGGAGGGCAGGTTGACCAGCATCACCGAGCCGACGCCGGCGCCAGCCGCGCCGGCCAGGGCAAAGCCCCAGGTCAGCATCGGCGTCACCTGCTGCGCGCGAAAACGCCACCCCTGCCAGGTGTTCGACAGCAGATTCGGCAGGGTGAAGATCGCTATGGCCAGCGGCACATCGTAGAACATCGCCAGGATCGGCACCGCGAGGATCGGCGCTCCCGCGCCCGTCGCGCCCTTCAAGACGCCCCCGAAGGCGAGTGCCATGGCCCCGAAGATGATTGCCGTCCAGTCCATTCAGTCGCTGTCCCATAACAGGTAGTGGAGGCCCAACGCCGCGCGGCAGAGCGCGCCGCTTGGCCGGTCTTCGCGGGCGGCAGGTTTCCCGGTCAGGCTCCGGCCTTCCCGCCTCGCTGTCCTGGCGGTCATCTTGATCGGCTTCGCCTTACATCGCGATCATGTAGAATTTCCGCAGAGTTTCGGTGATCTGCCATGTGCACTTGGTCCCCTTCGCGATAAAGAACACATCGCCCGACGTGAACGTTTCCGGCTCTCCCTCCTCAGGCGTCACTGTCACCGACCCCGAAATGACGGTCATCATTTCGTGGACCGGATAGCTTTCAATCTCCGCCTTGCAGGGCGCGCAGACCCACAGCCCGGTAACAATGGACTCGTCCGCCGTCTGGAAGAAGGTCTGGTTCAGCTCGCTGCGGTCGTCGCTGGTAAAGGCAGCGCGCGAGGTTATGTTGGAGGGCTCCATTCCGGTCGCCGGATCGCCGCCGGGAAGCAACCTGAAAGCCGTGCTCGACATCGCTATATCCTTCTCTTGCCGTCGGACGTCTCAATCGTCGCGGCCTGGAACCTACCGCCCGGCCACGGCAAAGGCCATCCATACCGCGAGCCGCAGGCGGTTCTTCGACCGCGCCCGGCAGGTCTGAGACGGCGGATTGCATGTCGCCGCCTTGCGGGCCATGCTTGGCCGCTGGCGCGGACTCGCGGCGGAACCTCCGGCCCGGCTGCCGATTTGCGGCACGGCCGGCTCGTCACCGGCGGCGGCGACGGCACTCGGACCGGCAAGACATGATCGACATGCACGATGCAGAAAGCGCGCGGCCGCGTTTAAGGGTCCTCCACCAACTGGGACGTTCCGGCGGCACCTTGATCGCCAAGGGCCTCGCCGTGATGGACGACGCGGTCCTGTTGAGTGAGGTCCATCCCTACGGCAGGATCCTGGTGAAGAGAAACGGCCGCAGGGCCTTGAGGCATATTCCGGCGGTCCAGGCTCACCAATGGTTCGGCCTGATCACAGGCGAGGAACTGGAAGCCTTCAAGTTTAAGGACCGCCCGAGCGACTTCGCCGCGGAGATCCTGCTCATCGCCGCGCGCTGCAAGGCGAAGGGCAAGAACCTGATCGTCCGCGACTACAACAACGTGGATTTCACCGGCATCAGCTTTCGCGCCAGACCACCGTTCCATTTCTCGACCGTCGAGGTGCTGCGGGATCGGTTCCGAATTCTGCGGTACTTCACGGTCCGCCATCCCGCGGATCAGTGGCTCTCGCTGTCGAAGCTGTTCACGGATGACATCACGCCGCAGCTTGAGCGCTTTCTCCATGGCTTCAGATTGTTCTCCGAGCAGGCGGCGGAGATCGGTTTCGTCCGCTACGAGGATTTCACCGTCAATCCGGATGCGAAGCTGCGGCTGATCTGTACGGCGCTCGATTTGCCCTACGGTCCGGAGTGGCGGGAGCGTTGGGCGGATTACCGGAAGATCACCGGTGACAAGCGCGCCCGCGCCGGAAATGACGCCATCGCGCCGGCCGCGAGAAGACCCCTGGCGCCCGCTCTGCAGCGCCGCTTTGAGCGGAATCCCGATTATAGGAAGTCGCTCGAACTGCTAGGCTATCCGTCGTAGCCGCGGCGAACCCGCTTCGCGGCGCCTTACGGGCCGGCGCCGCCTCGCCGACGGATCTCACAGGATAGGTTTGCCATGTTGGAACTGGAAGCGCCCCCGCATCTCTCCCTCGCGCTCGACATTCTCGCGGCCGTCGTTTTTGCGGTGTCCGGCGCGCTGGTCGCCTCGCGCAAGGGCTTGGACATCGTCGGCTTCATGTGGCTGGCGGTGCTGACCGGGGTCGGCGGCGGCACGGTCCGCGACCTGCTGCTCGACCTGCCGGTGTTCTGGATGGTCGATCCGACCTACATAGTCGCCTGCCTCGTCACCGCGATTGTCGTGCATTTCACCGCGCATCTGGTCGAATCGCGCTACAAGCTGCTGCTCTGGTTCGACGGGCTCGGGCTGGCTCTGGTGACCGTCGCCGGCACCGCCAAGGGCCTCGACAGCGGCACCGGCGCGCTGGTGGCGGTGGCCATGGGCGTCATCACCGGCTGCGTCGGCGGAATCGTCCGCGACCTCGTCGGCAACGAGCCCTCGGTGATCCTGCGCCGCGAAATCTATGTCAGCGCCTCGGGGCTCGGCGCCTGCACCTACGTGGTCTTGAGCGCGCTGGCGCTGTCGCCGGTCGAAGCCGGCGCGGCGGGCGTGCTGGCCACCTTCACGCTGCGCGGCCTGGCCATCTCCTGCAACTGGTCGCTGCCGGCCTACCGCCACCGGCCCGGCCGCACCATCGAAGAGATCGAAAACAGCCGCAAGTGATCCTGGCCCGGACAGCGCCGTGAACGGGCCGCTCAGCAAAATCGATCGCGAGCGCGCGGAATTGGCCGTTTACCATCCGCCACTCAATCACTACCGTAACCATCGTCGACGTTCTGGGTGCCGCATCTGGCAAGTCGGCCTTCGCCGCGATGCCTTGGGCGAGTCGGTCCTGGGCGGCGTCCGCCTTGCATGTGAAGCCTCATCATGAGTGTGGACTAAGCGGGTGAATTGGGGGGAAGTCATGGCGTTTCTCGAAAGCCTTTTTGGACTTATCGGCGATCTGACCTGGGGATGGTCGCTGATCCCGATTCTCGTCGTGCTCGGTATCTTCATCACCGCCCTGACCGGCTTCGTTCAATTTCAGTTCTTCAAGCGCATGTTCCGGGTGCTGTCGTCGAAGAATCAGAGCGGCGATCCCAACGCCATCTCGGCGCGCGAGGCGCTGCTGGTTTCGGTCGGCGGCCGGGTCGGCGGCGGCAACATCGCCGGCGTCGCCGTGGCCATCACGCTGGGCGGCCCCGGAGCCGTGTTCTGGATGTGGGCCATCGCCCTGATCGGCATGGCGACCAGTCTCGTCGAGTGCTCGCTGGCGCAGCTCTACAAGCGTCGCGAACCCGACGGCACCTTCCGTGGCGGCCCGGCGCGCTCGATCATCCATGGCCTCGGCCAGGAATACAAATGGCTCGCGGTGCTCTACGCGGTCTGTCTGATCGCCGCCTTCGCGGTCGGCTTCAACGCCTTCCAGGGCAATACCGTCGCCGGCGCGGCGCAGGACAGTCTGGGCATCGACCGGATCTGGACCGGCGGCCTGCTGACGGTCATCGCCGGCTTCATCGTCTTCGGCGGCATCCACCGCATCGCGAAAACCGCCGACGTCGTCGTGCCGGTCATGGCCATCGCCTACCTGCTGATGGCCGCCGTGATCATCGTGATCAACATCGGCTCGCTGCCGGGCGTGCTGGTATCGATCGTTTCGAATGCCTTCGGCTTCGAGGAAGCGGTCGGCGGCGGTATGGGGGCGGCGCTCGCCCAGGGCCTGCGCCGCGGCCTGTTTTCGAACGAGGCCGGACTGGGCTCGGCGCCGAACGTCGCGGCAACGGCCGACGTGCGCCACCCGATCAGCCAGGGCATCACCCAGTCCTTCTCCGTGTTCATCGACACCATCGTCATCTGCTCTTGTACCGCCTTCGTCATCCTGCTCGGCGACGTCTACGTGCCGGGCGCCGAGGCCGTCGACGGCGTGGTGCTGACGCAGCAGTCGCTGGTCTCGCACCTCGGCGAATGGACTCAGTACTTCTTGACCTTCATCATCCTGCTCTTCGCCTTCAGTTCGATCATCTACAACTACTATCTGGGCGAGAACGCCCTGACCGTGATGACCGAGCACCCGCTGGCGATAAACGCGCTGCGCGTCACGGTCATGGGAATTGTCTTTCTCGGCGCGGTCGCGCCGGGGGCGACGGCGGTGTTCTTCTTCTCCGACCCGATGATGGGCATCCTGGCCCTGGTCAACCTCATCGCCATCATGATGCTGCTGCCGACCTGCCTGCGCATTCTCCGCGACTTCCGCAAACAGCTGAAAGCCGGCGTCGCCCGTCCGGTGCTCAATCCGGACGACTTTCCCGACCTGGATCTCGACCGCACGGCCTGGACCAGGGAGCACCTCTAGAGACGAGGTTTCGACAGGTCGTTCACTCGGTCCGAATCAGGGAAGCCGATGCTGTCGAGACACCGGTTCTCCAAGACGGCCTTCTGGAACCTTTACGAGATGCGGAATTGAACCGCGTCTCGCCCGGCGCTGTCGCGCTTGTTGTCCTGATCGGCCTTTTCTGAGGCCTGAACCGGCCCGCGGTCTTCGCGGCCCTGTTTCTCGGCGAGGCGCTGGGGGTCGCCCGCGTCCTGGCCGCGGTGTGGCGGTGGAGCGTCGCAAATTCGGCTCTTGCGCAGGTCTTAATGCATACGTTATTGTATGCGTAAAGATCGGATAGCGCTGGAAAGGGACGCGGCGCATGACCAAAGAGTCATTCAAAGTCGCCGTCATCAAGGGCGATGGCATCGGCGTCGACGTCACCGATGCCGCCCTGGCTGTTATCGATGCGGCGGCGCGCGCCGTCGGGGGCTTTTCCCTGAGCTACCGGCAGATCATGTCCGGTGCGGGCTACTTCCGTGAAACCGGATCGGATATCGAAGCGGGCGGCGAGGAAGCCGCGGGAACGGCCGACGCCATCTTCCTCGGCGCGATCGGACTGCCGAGCGTGCGCCATCCCGACGGCACCGAGATCGCGCCGCATCTGCGCTTGCGGGACCGCTATCAGCTCTACGCCGGTGTGCGGCCTGTCAAGGCTTATCCGAACTCGCCCCAGCGATTGGCCGATCCGCGGGCGCGTCACATCGACCTGGTCATCCTGAGGGAGTCGACCGAGGGTCTGTTCTACTCCGCCGCGGTCCACGGGCGCGGCGAGGTGATCGGCGACGAGGAGGTCCGCGACGTCCTCAGCATCACCCGGGCGACGACCGAAAAACTGCACCGCTTCGGATTCCGCCTCGCGCGCAAGCGTAAGGCGCGCGGTTCGCGCGGCCGTCTGACCTGCGTCGACAAGGCCAACGTCTTTCGTTCGATGGCTTTTTTCCGGAAGATCTATGACGAGATCGCGACCGAATTTTCCGACATCGAGACCGGCTACAGCTACGTCGACGCGCAGGCGCTCGACCTTATTCGCCGGCCCTGGGAGGCGGATGTCCTGGTGATGGAGAACATGTTCGGCGACATCCTGTCCGATCTCGCCGGGGCGCTGGTCGGCGGCATGGGCATGGCGGCCTGCGCCGAGATCGGCGACACCATCGGCCTGTTTCAGCCGGCGCATGGCAGCGCGCCGGACATCATGGGCCAGGACAGGGCCAATCCCCTGGCGGCCATCCTGAGCGGCGGGCTGATGCTCGACTACCTGGCGGATATCTCGGGCAACACCGCCTTGGCGGACGCCGCGCAACGCATCGAAGACGCGGTGCACGAGGGTTTCACCGCCCACCGGATACGTCCGATGGAGTTCGGCGGCGATATGGGCACCAGGGCGGTCGCAGAGGAAGTCGTCTCCACGCTGGCGACACCGGCGGCCGGGCGGCGGCCGAGCGGCGGTCGCACGGATAGACCGTGATGGTTCATCGCAAACGCGGTGCCCTGGTCGCGCGCCACCCGGAAACCCCTACAAATTTCATGAGAGCGAAAAAATGGAGAGCCCGATGTATGCCGTCAGCGTGATCTTCGACGTGGAACCGGCTTCAAGAGACGGCTTTCTCGGCCTCGTCGCCGAACAGGCGGCCAATTCCCTGCGCCTGGAGAGCGGCTGCAACACCTTCGACGTCTGGACCGACAGCGCGCGGCCTGAGATCTTTCTATACGAGATCTACGTCAGCCGCGCGGCCTTCGAAGCGCACCTCGAAAGCGATCACTTCAAGTCCTTCGACGGCGCCGTGGCGGCGATGGTGCGCTCGAAATCGGTGGTCACCTACGATGCCGCGGTAAAGGCCTGAACGGAACCGCCCGGGCGCGGCGGCACATCATCCGGCAAGACGGTCGATGCTCTCCATGATGAACCTCTCCGCCTCGGCGAGATCGTCGGTGGCGAAGAGATCGCCCTCCAGGTTCAGGAGTTTGGCGTGATCGCTGGCGAGTTTCACCAGGTTCCTGTAGCCGGGATCCTTGGTCACCGTGACGCCGTAAAAATGCTTGATGCCGGCCTCGACAAGCAATCTGTCCAGCACCGCCATGTCCGGATAGGAAAAATCGTTCTCGTATCCCTCGCTGTTGTCGAGAACGCAAAAATAGTTGCTTGACGGATTGTTGGCCAGGGTCTCGCGATACAGCGGCAGGCGCCGTTCCAGATCGATCGCGCCGGTGACTCTGATCCTGTGGATCACCTCTTCCGCGTACTTGACGGACACATAAGCATAGCTGGGCAGTGTCCCCGATGCGACGACTGCGCCATCCATGGCGAGCTTGGCTGCGGGCTTCAACTTGGCGATTCCCAACTGTTATCCCTCCCAAGTCATACTTTCTCATCGGAGATCGGACAAGAACGCATCGCCACCCGCGCTGAGGGAGTGGCCGGTCGTCGCCGCGCTTATGTGGCGCCGCGGGTCGGCCCGGCCATCCCCGCCGGGGTCATTTCCGCGGCGGCGCGGTCAGGAACCCCGCCTCCTCCAGGAACGCCAGCGTGGCGGCGAAGGCCGCGGCATCGGCCGCCTCGTTGCCGCCGGCGTGGCCGGGCCGGCTGCAGCCGGCCAGCACCGCGTTCAGATTGTCCGCGTGAACGACCTGGCCGCCGGTCGTCTCGACGAAGCGCCCGTCCGCCCGCTGCTGCAGTTCGCAGAAGGCCGGCGACGGCGCGGTGATGGGAATCTTGTCGAACAGGGCGAGCAGCGGATGGTCGAAGGCGTGGCGCGCCTGCGGGTGGATGATCTGCCGCAGGGCCGGCGGTCCGCCCCCGGAGTCCGGCGGACCACGGCTGGCCTCGATCAGCGCCGCGCAGCGCTCCGGCGGCACCAGATCGTCGAGGGCGCCGGACTGGATCAGCACCGGCGCGCCGGTCGTCTCCGGCTGGCGCAGCCGCAGGCCGCACCAGGGGTAATAGGCGATGTGCAGGGCGAAACGGCGGCCGTCGGGTGCCGCCTGTCGCTGCACCGGCCGGTAGGCCGCGTAGAGCGCCGCGATGCCACCCTTGGAAAAGCCCATGACACCGATGCGCCGGGGGTCGATGCGCGGGTCGGCGCTGAGGCGGCTGAGCGCGCCGTAGGCGTCGGACAGCATCGAGGCGGTGCTGACCAGGGTCTGGTCGCGCACCGTGTGGCTCACGTCGCGGGCCGAGAAACTGTCGACCGCGAGCACGGCGATGCCCTGCGCCGTGAGCCGCTTGGCATAGAGCCAGTCCTGCGAGCCCTGGCCGTTGGAGCTGTGCAGCAGGACGATTGCCGGATAGGGTGCCCCGCTTCCCGCCTGCCCGCCTCCCGCCGGCCCGCCTTGCGGCAGCACCAGCGTCGCCTCGACCTGCTGCGGCCGGCCCGCCTGGCCGGCCAGCAACTCGTCGATGAAGCCGAAGCTGCGCGAGTCGATGACCAGGGTTTCGGTGCCGCCGGGTTGCGCGACGCAGCCCGCCGCCGCCAGCACCAGCAGCGCCGCCAGACCGCGCCCGCTGCGTCCCAAGACGGCGCCGCCGCGAACTCTCCCCTCGGCCATTGCGGATCCCTTCCCCGTCAAGGCGCTTGGCGCGCGGCCCAGCCACAGTCCGCCGTGGCGCCGGGGTCGCTCGGCGGCGGTCCCGCCGGCGCGGCGCAGCGGGTCAACCATGCCACCGTGGTGTTGACCAGCGCGATGGTGCGCGGGCGCAGGGTGTCGCCGGCCAGGTAGTGGTCGCGCCCGAAGTCGGCGAGGGTGACGCTGCCCGGCGCGATCTGGTCGGCCAGCAGGTTGAGCCCGTCGTTCGGCCCATAGGCGCGCAGCGCGATGTAGCTGTCGCGCGCCCGCTCGGAGATGGTGCCGGTCACCGGAATGCCGATGTAGTTGACCACCAGCAGGCCGTCGCGGAGCCTGAAGCGGCGAAAGGCGTCGCGGCGTTTGCCGGTCACCAGGCTGTGCAGCCCGTCATCCTCGACAAAGGAGCGGTAGCGCGACAGCGGCCCGTCGCCCAGGATTTCGTCGGCCAGGGGCGTGCCCCTCAGCAGGCCGACGATGTTGATCCAGGCCTTGATGGTCCGCGCTTCCCGCGGCGCCAGCCGCGACAGCGCCAGCGCCACCTCCGGGCCCGACTTGCTGGCGCTGACCACGATGATCTTCCGGTCCGGCCGGGCGGCGCGGCGCAGCGCCGCGGTGACCAGGTCCGCGTTCGCCTCGACGGCGCCGGCCTCGTCGGTCAGGATCAGCTGCGGCTGCAGCCCGGCATCCTCGAGCGCGCCGCGCGGCTCGGCCAGGTCGGCGCCGGATTCCCGGTGGCTCTCGTAGTAGTAGCCCGGCACGCCGATGAAGGTGTAGTCCGCGGCCTCCGGCAGCAGCCTCGGCGGCGCCGCGCGCCGATAGTCCGCCAGCGCCCTTTCCAGCTGCGCGTCGTAGGTGCGGCGCAGCAGCCGGTTGGCGGCAACGTCGGCGACGCGCTCGGCGAAGTAGATGGCGGCGAAATCGACCGAGAAGGCATCGGCGATCCGCTTCAGCTCGGCACTGTCCGGCAGGGCGCCGGGCACCGCCGCCGCGTAGAGGGCGTCGATGCGCGCGTCGACTTCGGACCAGCCCCTCTCGCCGGCCAGGTAGCGCCCCATGAAGTAGGCCGCCTCCGGCGAGTCGACCCCGGCGGCGACCTGTTGTCCGCCGACGGTGCCCGTGGCCGGAGTCGTCTCCGGCAGCGTCGTGCAGGCGGCAAGCAGCAGCAGCAGCGCCGGCAGGATCGCCGAACCCGGCGACCGGCGGCCGGCCGCATGACGCCCGGCCGTCACCGGCGATAGAGGCTGAGCGGCGGCACCGAGCCGGCCGTCGCGGGAGCCCCGGCGAGGCGCCGTTCGTCGCCGTCGAAGTGGCCGTCCAGGTCGCGGTCCAGCGCCGAGCGCAGGCCGTCGCCGGGCGGCACGCAGAGGAAGGTCACCGGCAGGTCGCGCCCGGACGCCAGCAGGGCCTCGAGGCCGCGCGGCGGGTCGTCGCGCCGGTCGGCCAGGAAGCTGCCGGCGCGCCACAGCCAGCCGCGCTCGGCGCCGTCCTCGCGGGTCCGCGCGGTCAGGTCGCAGTCGCCCAGGGCGGCGCGTTCGGCCATCAGGTCGAGCAGGTCTTGCTGATCCGAAGAGAGTTCGCCCTGCGCCGTCACCTGCAGCCCCACCGCCGGCGCCATGCCGGTGCGAAAGCCCATGACGAAGGCATTGAGCTCGGCGCGCAGGCGGTCGCGGTCGTCCTCGGTCTTGCCGGGGATACTGAACACATCCAGCTTCAGAAAGTTGATGATGGTGTCGATGCTGCCGTCGTGCACCAGCCCGAAGCCGGAGACCTGCGGGCCCGGCTCGTTGAAGCGGCCGACCTTCTGATAGACGTTGCGCAGCTGCGCGGTCTTCATGTCGATGCCGCCGTCGGCACCCTCGAAGTTGACGATCCCGCTGGTCCCCAGCGGCGCCGTGTGACAGTCGGCGCAGCCCAGGATGCCGCGATCGATGGTGATGCCGCCGTTAAAGATGCGGAAGCCGGCCTGCTGCGCCGAGTTCATCTCGCGGTCCGGCGCCTCGTGCGGATTGGGCGGATAGCGGATCGTGTGCACGAAGCGCGCGAAGGTTTCCATCGCCGCCCGGTCGGGCATCTCCGGCGCCCCCATCAGATCGACGAAGGCGCGGTCGAAGTCCATGAAGCTGGCGAGGTCTTCGCCCGGCGTCGCCGCGTCCCGCCCGAAGCGGTCGCCGCGCCAGTGCAGCGCGCCGCTGCCCTTCAGGCCGCGCAGACTCTGGGTCATCATCGGGCCTTTCAGGGGGTGGTAGTCCTGGAACGGCTTGAACAGCGGGTGGCGCAACGCTTCCGGCATGATCACCACCTCGCCGTCGGGATCGCCCAGGTCCCAGGCGAGGCCGTCCAGGTCGGCGAAGACGTGACAGCTGGCGCAGGACACGGTGCCCTGGCCGGAGGTCGCCGCGGCATCGTAGAGCAGCGGCCGTCCCGCCTTGACCAGTGCCGGCGTCGGATCGTGGCGCAGCGGCACCGTCGCGATCACGCGTCGCGCCGGCGCGTCGACGACGGAAATCGTCGCGTCGAGCCGGTTCAGGGCATAAAGCCGCTTGCGCCGCTTGTCGAAGGCGAGACCCGCCGGTCCGAAGCCGACCTCGATGCGGTCGATGACCTCGGCCTCGCGGGACAGCACCCCCAGCTTGCCCGAGCCGAAGGCGGCCACGTAGGCCTCCGCGCCGCTGTCGTCGAAGACGACCTGCAGCGGCTGGGCGAGACTCATCCGCCGCTGCTCGGGGCTGCCCGGCATCTGCCGGCCGTCGGCATGGGGGTTCAGCCCCCGCGGCCGCACCGACCAGCCGTCGCCGCTGCGCCGCAGGCGGGTGATGCGGTTCTCGACGAACCTGCCGTTCAGGCGCGGCTCATATTTCACCAGGTTGGTGGACTCGGTGGCGGAAACCCAGACCTCGCCGCTGCCGGGCTTGACCGCGATATCGAAGAGCGCCGTGCCGACGCCGCTGATGCGGTCGGTCACTCGCGGGCGCGGGCCGGAGGCGTCGATGACGAAGACGTCGTAGTCCGGCAGGTCGAAGGGCACGGCGCGCGACCAGTCCAGGCCGTCGTCGTCGCGCCACACGCCGTCCTCCTGGCGCACGATGGCGCCCTGCTTGGGCGGACCGTCGCGGACCGGCAGGTTGTCGAGCGAGTAGATCGGCGCGCGCCCCAGTTTGGCCGCCTCGATGCCGCCGACGCTGGCGGTGCGGTTGCCGGAATGAAACACCCCGGCGTAGACCGTCAGGCCGTCGGGCGAGACCGCGAGGGCGCGCGGCTTGGTGCCGAACAGCGTCAGCTTCTGCGGCGCCGCCTGCGGGTTTTCGGCATCGAAGATCCACAGGGTGGCGCGCCCGATGCCCGCCGTCAGCGTCAGCTCGCGGCGCGCCGTCGCGACCATGATCCAGCGCCGCTTGGGGCCGGCGGCGACGATGCCGCGCGGCTCGTCGCCGACGCTCAGCGTGCGCCGTACGACCGGCTGCGACGGATCGCTGACATCGACCAGGTTCACCGTGTCGGAGAGGTGATTGACGACCCAGAGTTCGCCGGGTGCGCGCAGCGTCAGCGCGATCGGGCGGAGCCCCAGGCGGACCTCGCTCAGCGAGGTCAGGCCGCCGTCGCCGGTCGCGAAGATCTCGAGGCGGTCGTCGGGCGTGTTCAGCGCATAGAGAAAGCGGCCATCGTCGCTCAGCACCAGCGGCCGCAGCGGTTCGGTCTCGAAATTGGTGAAGCCGCCCGACGGCTGCGGCGGCTCGAAGTAGGGCGTGGTGGAGCAGGCCACCACCAGAAAGCAGATCGTCAGGCGCGGCAGCAGCCGGCTCAGCGGCCTGAATCCGGTCTCCTTCAGCCCGGCGTCCTTCCCTGCGGCGCCCTTCCCTGTGGCGCCCGCCCGGCCGGCGCCCTTCCCTCCGGCAACATTATCTTCCCCCACGTCAAACCGCCCCCCGGCCAGTTCAGACTCCAGCGTCTCCGGCACAGTCTGTCACAGACCTGTCACAGCCTCAACGCACCAGCTTCACGGCGTCCCGGGGCGCCCCGGGGCGCTTGGCCGCTTGGAACAGCGCCATTTCATGGGATAGCATGGGTCCGCACTGGGATGTGATGGGCATCGCCACGAAACGGCGACAGAGGAGCGGGCGAAGCATGGGCTACACCCTCGAGCAACTGGCCGGCGACTGCCGCGCCGCGCTGACCGCCGATCCCGGCCCGGCCGGGCGCGAGGCGGTGCGGCTGCACCTGGAGCGGGCGCTGCGCGACGCGGCCTTCGTCGAAGCCCATCTCGGCCCGCACAACATGACGCCGCGCCAGGCGCTCTACCAGGATCCGGACCTCGGCTTCTGCATCATGGCCCACGTCTATGCCGAGGCGAAGGGCGGCCCGCCGCACGATCACGCCGGCACCTGGGCGATCTACGGCCAGGCCGAGGGCACCACGACGATGACCGAGTGGCGCAAGCTGACGGCGCCCGAGGGCGACACGCCCGGCCGGGTCGAGCCGCTGAAGGTCTATGAGCTGAAGCCCGGCATGGCGGTGGTCTACAACGAGGACGCGATCCACTCGCCCGAACGCGACGGCCCCACCCGCCTGATCCGCATCGAGGGCCGCAACCTCGACGGCGCCACGCGCGACGCCTACGTCGCCACCGACAAGGGCCGCGCCGCCGAGTAGCACCGGTTACGGCATCGGCGCGGCCCCGCGGCCAGTTTGGCCATTGCGGTCTCCCAAGGGCGGCAATTTGCCGCCCTTGGGATCGTCTCCGTCGATGCTAGCCTGCGGACAGCCCCGTCGGAGACGCCTCATGCCGCCGTTCGAGCTTCTGCTGCCGTTCATCGTCGCGACGTCGGTTTTCGCGTTCATCCCCGGCCCCGGGATGTTCTACATGTCGATCCAGACCATGGCGCGCGGGCGCAAAGCCGGCTGGCTGTCCGCCGCCGGATTCCATCTCGGGGCCTACCTGCACATCTTCGCCGCCGCCTTCGGCATCACGTTCCTCCTGAAAACGGTTCCGGTCCTCTTCGTCGTCCTGAAGCTGCTCGGCGCCGGCTATCTCATCTGGATGGGCCTGCGCATGGTGTTGGACGCCCGGACAACGCCCCCAGCCGGCCGGCCTCGCGCCGATCCGACGGCGTGGCGCGCCTTCAGGGACAGTCTGGCGGTCGAGATCCTGAACCCGAAAACCGCGCTGTTCTTTCTCGCCTTCCTGCCGCAGTTCGCATCGCCCGCGGCGGCCGCGCCGCTGTGGCTGCAGATCGTCATTCTCGGCACCCTGGCGAACCTGGCGTTCACGGCGACGGATGCCGTCTGCATCGCTTTCTCGGACAGGCTGGCCGCTTGGATCGCGGCCTCGCGCGGCCTGGCGCGGATCGGGCGGCGGGTGGGCGGCGGCCTGTTCATCGCCATGGGATTGCACCTGGCGCTGCGAAACGATTGACGGCCGCCGGCGGCGCGGCGGACCGGGAGCGCCGGCCCGATCGGGTCCCGCGGCACCGCACCGCTCAGCCGCCACCGAACGCGCTGAAGAAACCACGGATTGCCGGCAGGGACTGCCCCGCGCGCAGCAGCAGGACCAGCGCGGCGCGCGCCTTCGACGGCGTCAGCAGGCCGGCGCGGACCAGGCCCCGCGCGGCGAGGTCGATTTCCGCACCGGCATAGCCATAGGTCCGGGCCAGCACGCCGCCGCCGGGGCACTTGGTGGTCAGGACAACGGGAAGCCGCGCCGCCGCCGCCTCCAGGACCGCAACCATCGCCGGCGCGACATGGCCGCCGCCCATGCCGCTGACGACGAGCCCCTCGCAACCGGTCTCCAGCGCCGCCCGGACCAGCGCCCCGTCGTCGTCGATCTCCGCGGCGATGTGAAAAACCCGGGTCGGCCGCGCCGTCGCGGCGCTGTCCGGCGCAAGCACCGCCGCGTCGAGGCGCGGCGGCCGCAGCAGCACCTGCGGTTCGCCTTCGACAAGCCGGCCGATCGGCCCCGGATCCGACACGAAGGCCGCCGGATTGCTGCTGTGCCCCTTCACCACGTAACGGGCGGCATGGATCTCGTCGTTCATCACCACCAGCGCGCCGAGATCCCGGCACCGCCGCGCCGCCGCCACGCGGATCGCGGCGGAGAGGTTCGCCGGCCCGTCGGCACCGGGCAACTGGGCGCCGCGCATGGCCCCGGTGACGACGATCGGCGCCGCGCTCCCGGCCAGCAGGTCGAGCGCGAAAGCGGTCACCTCGATGCTGTCCGTGCCCTGCACCACGACCACACCGGCGGCCCCCGCGGCCAGGGCCTGCGAGGCCTTCTGCGCGACATCGCGGAGGTCGTCGAAGGACAGGTGCGGGCTCGGCCGGTTCATGATCTCGGTGACCTGCAAGTCGGCCACGGCATCGAGGTTGTCCAGCGACGCCAGCAGCGCCGCCGCCGACAGCGCCGGGCGCAGGCCGCCGCCGCCCGGCTCGGCGACCATGCCGATGGTGCCGCCCAGGGTCAGAACCGCGACCCGCGGCGGCTGTGCCGGAGGATCGCTAGGACGTGACGCAGGCATGCTGCACCGTATGGCGGGCCAGGCGCTCGGGCACCGGCGCGAAGCCGTGGCCGGGCCTGTCCGGGGCCGACAGGCGCCCCGGTCCGGTCAGCACCACGTCCGGCGCCGAGAGGTCTTCGTCATAGAGGCGCTCGGTGGGAAAAATATCGGCGGGATAGGCGATGTTGTCGAGCGTCGCGAGCGCGATCGAGGGGCCCTGGCCGACCGCCGATTCCAGCATCCCGCCGACCCAGCAGGGGACGCCCTGGGAGCGGCAGTAATCGTGCACGGCGATGGCCGGCGTCAGTCCGCCCAGGCGGCCGGCCTTGAGATTGATCCACCGGCAGGCGCCGACCGCGATCGCTTTGCGCGCCTTGTCGAGGGAAACGATGCTTTCGTCGAGGCAGAGCGGCGTTGCGAGCCGGGCCTGAAGGGCCGCGTGGTCGATCAGGTCGTCGTGCGCCAGGGGCTGTTCGATCATCGCCAAACCCAGCGAATCGAGCTCTTCGAACATGGCGGCATCCTTAAGGCTGAACCCGCTGTTGCAGTCGACATGGATCACCACCTCCGGGAACCGCTGGCGCACGCGCCGGACCATCTCCGGTCCCCAACCGGCGCGGAATTTCAGCTTGATACGCTTGAAGCCTGCACCGCTGGCCGCGCCGACCGCCTGCAAAAGCTCGTCCAGGCTCTCCAAGACCGCGATGTCCGCCCCGACGTCGATGTCGGGGGAGCGCCCGCCGATAGCCTGCCAGAGCGGTTCGTCCTTGGCACGGGCAAAAGCGTCCCACCAGGCGATATCCACCGCCGCCTTGGCGAACTGATTGCCCTTGAAAGGGTCCATCCGGCGCTGCAGCGCGTCGCCGCTCGCGGCCTCCCGGCCGAGCACCGCCGGCGCCAGCCAGTC
The DNA here is from genome assembly GCA_040217155.1 of Kiloniellaceae bacterium. Taxonomy (GTDB): domain Bacteria; phylum Pseudomonadota; class Alphaproteobacteria; order Kiloniellales; family Kiloniellaceae; genus Pelagibius. The sequence goes on along the minus strand of JAVJNS010000002.1, from coordinate 86,327 downwards.
GCGAATGACGGCGAAGGCGCCGGCCGCGAACTCGGGGCAGTACTGCGGCGCGGCATAGGGCGCCGCTTCGCCCCAGCCCACCTGTCCCGCGGCGGCGAGGCGCACCAGGACGCTGTCGACGCGGGTCATCTCACCGAAGGCGGTGCGCCACGGCGCCTTCATCGGCATGGCCACGTGATAGACGTCGATCTGTTCTATGTGCATGACGCAACGCCGCTGCAGGCGCCTCCCTCTCCGCTGGTTCGCCTCATCAGTTTGCCGGGTCGACTTCGCCGCAGTAATCGAGGCCGCCCTCGATCTGTTTGAGCCGCCGGCGTCCGGCGCTGCCGGCCTGCGCCATGACTTCCGTGCTCAGGTAGTTGAGCAGGCTGATGACCGGCACGTAGGAGTCGAACAGAGAGACCCCGCGCGCATGGCAGCGGAAAACCCAGCGCGCCAGCTTGGCGGTCCGCACGCTGCGGTGATCTGTGATGTAGAGAATCGGGACCTTCCGGCGGTGCAGGTACTTCATCACCTGATGCAGCAGGCTGACCCTCCGGCGCATGCCGACGACGATGACCAGGTCCTTCGACGTCGCCGCTCCAAGATCTTCCATGACAACCTGACCGGGCAGCGGCAGCAGATGGACACGCGGCCGCACCTGGTTGAGCTGGCGGCGAAAATACGACGCGAAGAAGTAGCTGTTGCGAAATCCGAGGGTCCAGACCTGCTCCGCCTTGAGGATCGCCCGGACGGCTTCCTCGAGTTCGCCGGGCACCAGCCCCTCGAATGTGGCGCGCAGATTCATGATGTCCCGCTCGAGATGCTGCGCCGGGCTTTCGCCCTGCGTCGGCGGCTGCACCAGAGAGTTGTTGAGATAGAGCGGCTGCCCGGTCGACTGCTGCGCCCGCACCCCGCTTTGGGCTTCGCGGTAGTCGCCATAACCCAGGCGCTTGATCAGCCGGGTGACGGCCGCGTTCGAGACGCTGGCGCGCTTTGCCAGGTCGGTGGCGGAGTAGATGGCGACATCGCCGGGAAATTCGAGCAGCAGATCGGCGAGATCCCGTTCCCTGCTGGGAAGATCGTCATAGGCCGAGCGAATGCGCAGATCCAATGTGTCGTTGTTACGCGCCATGAGCAGCTTCCAATGAAAATGTTCGCACCGAAACTAAAAACAACTTTTCATCATTCTATCAAGCCGAAAATCTTTTTGCATTTTTCGTTGACTCGCTCCCACCCCATGGGGCTTGATAAACGAGGCCGGTACCACCCACGGCCTCAGGGACTTACCGGACAGGGAGACAACAATGCAAAAGATTGCGAGAACTGGTTTGCTTGCGGGCGGCATGCTGCTCGCCGCGACGAGCGCCGGACAGGCGGCGAATCTGGTCTGGGCGCGCGATGGCGACATCGACTCGCTCGATCCGCATCGCGCGACATCGACGCTGTCGCGCCAGTTCTGGTATCAGATTTACGACTCGCTACTCGAGTTCGATGAGAACGGCGCGCCGGTGGCCAACCTGGCCAAGGCGTGGACCGTGAGCCCGGACGGCAAGCAGGTCGTCTTCGAGTTGAACGACGGCATCAAGTGCCATGACGGCACCGCTTTCGATGCCGACGACGTGAAGTGGACCATCGATCGCGCGCTGGGCGACAAGAACCCCAGCTTGACCAAGGCCAGCTGGGGGCCGATCACGGCGGTCACCAAGGTCGACCGGCTGAATGTGAAGATCGATCTGTCGGAGCCTTTCGGCGCCTTCATCCCCTTCTTGGCCGATCAGTTTACCTCGATGCTGTGCGACAGCAACAAGGACGCCGAGAACTTCGGCGTCTCCTCGGCTGTCGGGACCGGCCCCTGGAAATTCGTCAGCTGGGTCAAGGGATCCGAAATCGTGCTGGCCAGAAACGAGGACTATACGCGCTACGGACGGCCCGTCGACAACGCCGGCGCGCCCTATGTCGATAGCTTGACCATCATCACCATGCCGGAAGGCCAGACGCGCATGGCCGGCTTGCGGACCGGTGAGCTTCATATCGTCGTGCCGCCGATCGAGGAGGTGGAGGACATCCAGAAGGACGACTCGATCGATCTCTTTTTGGCCCAGAACAGCGGCCAGAACATGTTCCTCGAGTTCTCGTTCAACCGGCCGCCTTTCAACGATGCCCGCGCGCGCAAGGCCATCGCCCATGCGATCGACTTCGAAGCGGCGCTCGACATCGTTTTCGGCGGCCTGGTCGAGCGCGAACTCTGCCCGGTCTCGCAAGGCGTGTTCGGCAACAGCCAGGAGTTCTGCGCCGCCCATGGCCAGGACTATGATCCGGACAAGGCCATGGCGCTGCTCAAGGAGTTGGGCTACGGACCAGACAACCCCCTGCCGGTCACCCTGATGACCTGGACCGGCGACAGCCGCGAAAAGCTGCTGCAGGTATTCCAGAACATGCTCAAGCAGGTCGGCGTCAAGGCGGGGATCGAGGTGATGGATATCGGCACCCTGAATGCCCGTGTGAAGACGGAGAACAACAAGCAGGACGGCCCCGGCACCATCGATCTCATGGGCTGGACCTGGTTCGATCCCGATGTGCTCTACCTTCTGTGGCGTTCGCCCGGCGCCTACGAGGGCTACACTCAGCCGGACCTCGACGTGCTTCTCGACACGACGCGCACCGCCGTCACCGAGGAAGAACGCATGACGGCGGTGCGCGGCACCATCGCCCATCTGCTGGAAAACGCCGTCCACGTGCCCGTCTATACCCCGGGCTGGTTGTGGATGTATGCGGTGACCGACAAGGCGCCGGGCTTTAAGATCGGCCCGTTCAACCGGCCGCTGTTCAACGACGTCAAGCTTTAGCGACGAACCGGCAGGGGATCCCGCGGCGGCGGGATCCCCTGCCGCCCCCGCACCTGCCGCCCCCGCACCTGCCGCCCCTGCCCCTGCCGCCCCTGCCCCTGCCGTCGTAATGGCCCTGCCGTCGTAACGGCCCTCCGCGGATAGCGAAATGCTTCGATACCTGGTCAAACGTATCTTCGCCGCCCTGATCACCATTTGGGTGACGACCATCGCGGTGAGCATGCTGATCCACGTGGTGCCCGGCGACCCGGTTCAGATCATGTACGCCCAGTCGCAGGGCACGACGCCGGAACAGCTTGAGGAGGTGCGCCATCGCCTCGGCCTGGACCGGCCGCTGGTCGAACAGTACGCCCTCTACATGGGGCGCCTGCTTCAGGGCGATTTCGGCAAGACCATCCGCGGCGAGCAGCCGGTTCTCGATCTACTGCTGCTGCGTCTGCCCTACACCCTGGCCCTGGCGGCCGCGGCGCTGGTCATCGCCGCGGCGATCGGTCTGACCTGCGGATTCTTCGCCGCCTACAAACGCGGGACGGCCTACGATACCGGCCTCATGGTCGCCGCCATCTTCGGCGTGTCGATCCCGCATTTCTGGCTCGGCCTGATCCTGCTGTTCGTTTTCGCGGTGAACCTGAACTGGCTGCCGGTGGCCGGCTCGGGGCCGGAAAACCTCATCCTGCCGGCGATCACCCTCGGGGTCACGAACGCCGCCATCATCGCGCGGCTGACCCGCTCGTCGATGATCGACGTGTTCGACCAGGATTTCATCCGCACCGCCCGGGCCAAGGGCATGCCCCGGGCCATCGTCCTCTACCGCCACGCGCTGAAGTCCGGGCTGGTACCGATCGTCACCATGATGGGCCTGCAGTTCACCTACATGATGGGCGGCGCCATCGTCGTGGAGAACGTGTTCGGCTGGAACGGGGTCGGCCGCATGGCGATTCAGGCCATCTTCCAGCGCGACTATCCGCTGATCCAGGGGTTCATCCTGATGTTCGCCTGCGTCGTGGTGACGGTCTCGATCATCATCGACATGATGTACGCGTGGCTCGACCCGCGCATTCGCTATGAGTGAGGCGTGATGACCGACGAGGAACTGGCGTCCGCCGCCGAGCTGCCATCGACGGTGGAGGACCCCGAGGAGGCGCACCTTGCCTGGCCGCTGCGCCTGCTGCGCGGCATTCTGGGCAACACCGGCGCGACGGCCGGCCTGGTCATCGTCACGGCCCTGATTTTCGTCGCCCTCTTCGCCGACGTGATCGCGCCCTACGATGCGGACCAGATGGGGGCGGGACGCCGTTTGACGCCGCCCAACGCCGCCTACTGGTTCGGCACCGACGAGTTCGGCCGCGACATGTTCAGCCGCGTCATCTTCGGCGCGCAGCTGACCATCCAGGTCGGCGTCATCGCCGTCGGCATCTCCCTCACCGTCGGGCTGCTGGTCGGGCTGGTCGGCGGCTACGCCGGCGGCTGGCTCGAGCGCGTCCTGATGCGCGGCGTCGATGTCCTGTTCTCCTTCACCGAGACCCTGATCGCCCTGGCCGCCGTGGCGGTTCTCGGCCCCAGCCTGACCAACGCGATGATCGCCGTCGGCATCGCCGCGGTGCCCTTCTACGCCCGTGTGACCTATAGCGTCGCGCTGGTCGAAAAGAATCGGCCCTACTTCGAGGCCGCCTATGCCGCCGGCGCCGGGCACCTGCGCTTGATCTTCATCCACCTGCTGCCCAACATCGTCCCGCCGCTGATCGTCGTCGCGACCCTGGGCGTGTCGACCGCCGTGCTGGCGGCCGCCGGCCTCAGCTTCCTGGGCCTCGGCGCCCAGCCGCCGTCGCCGGAATGGGGCGCCATGCTGTCGGCCGGCCGGGACTACTTCAACCGGGCGCCGTGGATCATGCTCTATCCGGGCATCGCCATCGTGGTCACGGTACTCGGCTTCAACCTGCTGGGCGACGGCATCCGCGAAGCGCTCGATCCACGGCAGCGGAAGGTGTAGCGCCATGATCGTCGACGAAAGGCGGGCAGACTCTCCGGCGAGCGACCGCCACGCGGCGGAAGCGCCGATCCTGGAGGTCAGCGGCCTGCGCACCGAGTTTCGCACCGGGGCCGGCATCGCCGCGGCGGTGGACGACGTCTCCTATGCGGTGCGGCCCGGTGAGACGCTCGCCGTGGTCGGTGAATCCGGCTCGGGCAAGAGCGTCACCGCGCTGTCGATCATGGGCCTGATCCCGAATCCTCCGGGCCGCGTGGTGGCGGGCTCGGTACGCTATGCCGGCCGCGAGCTCCTGGGCCTCAGCGACCGCGAATTGCAGCGGATCCGCGGCAACGAGATCTCGATGATCTTTCAGGAGCCGATGACCTCTTTGACGCCGGTCCTGTCGATCGGGCGTCAACTGATGGAACCCATCGTGCAGCACATGAAGCTGGGGGAACAGGCCGCGCGCAGCCGCGCCGTGGAGATGCTGCGGCTGGTGAACATCCCCGAGCCGGAGCGCCGCCTGCGCCAGTACCCGCACCAGCTGTCCGGCGGCATGCTGCAGCGGGTGATGATCGCGATGGCGCTGTCGTGCAATCCGCGGGTCCTCATCGCCGATGAACCGACCACCGCGCTCGACGTGACCATTCAGGCGCAGATTCTGCACCTCATGAAACGCCTGCAGGAGGAATTCACGACCGGTATCGTCCTCATCACCCATGACATGGCGGTGGTCGCCGAGGTCGCCGACCGGGTCATCGTCATGTACTGCGGCCGCGCCGTCGAGGAGGGGCCGGTCGAGCAGATCTTCGAGACGCCCAGGCATCCCTATACCCTCGGCTTGCTGGGGGCGCTGCCGCGGCTGCGTCCCGAGGGCGCCGTCGGCGACATCCGGCTGAACGAGATCCCCGGCATCGTGCCGCCGCTGACGCGGCTGCCGGCGGGCTGCCGCTTCGCGCCGCGCTGCGGTTTCGCCAGCGACCGCTGCCGGGCCGAGTATCCGCCCTTCGAGAAAAAATCCGAAACACAGTGGGCCGCCTGCTGGCACTCCGATAAGCTGCCGGGGGGCGCGTGATGGAAAAAGTCGAGGTTCCGCTGTTGTCGGTGAAGAATTTGACCAAGCGGTTCCCGGTTTCCGGCGGCTTCTTCGGCCGGCCGACCGCCTGGGTGCATGCCGTCGAGGACGTCTCCTTCCATCTCGGGCGGGCTGAAACTCTCGGCCTGGTCGGTGAATCGGGCTGCGGAAAGTCGACCGCCGGCAAGACGGTCCTCAAGCTCCACGAGCCGACTTCGGGCCGCATCCTGCTGGAGGGCGACGATATCACCGCCTTGCCGCCGTCACGCATGCGGCCTTACCGCCGGGAGATGCAGATCATCTTTCAGGATCCGTTTTCCTCGCTCAACCCGCGCATGACCGCGGCGCGCATCGTCGGCGAGCCGTTGGTGATCCATGCTATCGGCGACAGCCACGAACGCCGTGACCGGATCGCCGAGCTGTTCCGCCGGGTCGGTCTGCGGCCCGACCAGATGAAGCGCTATGCGCATGAATTCTCCGGCGGCCAGCGCCAGCGCCTGGCGATCGCGCGGGCCCTTGCGGTCAACCCGAAAATGATCGTGGCGGACGAGTCGGTCTCGGCCCTCGACGTTTCGATCCAGGCCTCGGTGATCAACCTGCTGATCGAACTTCAAAAAGAGTTCGGCATCTCCTTCCTGTTCATCTCTCACGACATGTCCGTGGTCGAGCACGTGAGCCACCGGGTGGCGGTCATGTACCTGGGCAATCTGGTTGAGATCGCCGACCGCCGGAGCATCTTCCGGGCGCCTCAGCATCCCTATACCGAAGCTTTGCTGTCCGCCGTGCCGCAGCCCAACCCCAAGGCCCGCCACAGCAAGCGTCAGGTGATGCTGAGCGGCGAAATTCCCAGCCCGATCGACCCACCGAGCGGCTGCGCCTTTCATACCCGCTGCGCCCATGCCCGGGAACGCTGTCGCGTCGAACGGCCCGGGATCCGCGAGATCCAGCCCGGCCACTCCGCGGCCTGTCATTTCCCCCTCGGATGAGCGCGCCATGACCATCGGCATCGTGGCATCGGGCCCCCGCGCCGGGCTGGCCGTGTTCAAAGCCCTGCAGGCCGTGGAGCGGGTCGGCGCCGGCGCCATCGGCGGCTTTGCCGCCTTTGCCGCGGTGACCGCGGCAGAGGTCTTGCGCGGCGAGACCCAGCGCGGCGGCAGCGCGACACTGTTCACGGCGGGGGAGCGGACCGGCGGCGACCCGGACCTTGCCATCGCCATGGCCCCCCTGGCCGGCGTCATGTCGAGTGGGCCGGACCGGCCGCAGCCGTTGGCCCAGTTCGTCCCGGCGCTGGCCGGCGTTGGCTTGGTCAGCGGGCACCGCCTGCCGAACATGCCGGGGCGCGACGGCGTGCCGGTCAACCTCGCCGTGCTCGACCGGCTGCGCGCCGGGCGCGCGCCGCGCGAAGCGGTCGAGTCGGTGCTGGCGGCCAATCCCGCCGCCGACGCGGGGATCGTCGCCGCCAGCCTGGAGGGCGGGATCTTCGCCGCCAACAGCGACCGGGTGGCCGGGCGTCCCGACCTCGGTCACGCGCGGGCCAGCGCCGAGGGCGCCACCGTGGAAGTCCTGCACAATGCGATTTACCCGGTCGCGCCGCTGGCGGCCCTCGCCGCCGAAATCGCGCTCGACGTCATGCTGGCGCGCCACGCCCCCGACGGCGAGATCACGCTGCGCGCGGAAACGCCGGTGACCTTCGGCAACCAGGACTGCGTTATCGTCGACGAGGAGCTTGTGGCCCTGGAGGTGAAGACCAGCGACGCCAGGGTGGTCGCCGGCACGTGGAACTGCGCGGCGGTCTACCTCGGCGCCCGCGTGCTCTGCGGCGGCAAGCTGCTGGGCGCGACCATGAGCGAGCCGAACATGATGGTGATCGACGGCAGGCTGGTCTCGATGAGCGGACAGCGGGAAATTCGGATCGGCTTCCGCAAGCCGGTCACGCCCGCCTGACCCGCGTCGCGCAAGCTGCCGGTTAAGGGCTCAAGCAGTCTTGCGACGCCTTTCGAGACGACTCTTCTGGCCGCCTCACGGTGCGGCAAGGCGTTGAAACGCCCGACCTCGTGCCAAGGCGCGAAGCGCCTCGAAGCGCTCTGTCAGGCCGGGCCATCGCGATGCGGAAGCGTTGCCTCGATGGTGCTGTCGGCTCTCTCGCCATCGTCGGAGAGCGGCAGTTCAAGGTAAGCCACACGATTGTATGTTCGGCCGGCGACGTTGAGCGGGCCGGTGATATGAGAGATCGTCAAATTGAGGCAGTTCATTTCGTCGAACGCGTCTCTGTTCGACGTCTCCGCATAGATCCTGTTCATCCCCTCGCGGTCGAACCCTTTGATCGACGTGCCGTAGAGATCGTCGATTTTGGTGCCGGACAGTCTGACCAGGTAGTCGAAGGGATCATAGGTCACGTCGTGAAGCGAGATCCAACCGTGCCACCCTTTGAAGTCGTAGAAATCGAAATCGCGCTTGGCGGGCACGCGCCTGCCGTTCCGTTTTGACTGCCAGAGGGTCACCAGATCCTCGAACTGTGGAACTGAAGACGGCTGGACGTCGGGCTCGAAGTATTCGTAGCGCCACCCGTTCTCGTACTTCCACAATACCACTGCCAGGAGTCTCCAAAGCGGTCACAGCGATTCTTTCTCTACCGGCAACGCTGCGGTATGACCCCCGACAAATCAAGATGAAAGGGGTTGCGCCGCCGGGCCGGGCCGCGCCGTCGCCTAATCGCGCGCGCCGCCTAAGCGCGCGCGCCATGGGCCGGGGAAATCTTGTTCCAATAGTCGAGGGCTTTCTGTTCGGCGAGGTGCAGCAAGGTGCCTTCAGCATAGCGCCCGTCGTCGTCGGCCTCACCCGCCGGCCGCCCGGTGAAGATCTCCAGCGCCTGCTCGATGGTGTCGACCGCATAGATGTGGAACTGCCCGGCGTCGCAGGCTTCGGCGATCTCGGGCGCCAGCATCAGGTCGCCGGCATTGGCGCGCGGTATGACGATGCCCTGGGTGCCGGTCAGGCCGGCATCCTTGCAGGTGAAGAAGAAGCCCTCCGCCTTCTCCGTCACCGCGCCGATCGGCTGAATGTGGCCCAACTGGTCGATGGCGCCGGTCATCGCCAGGTCCTGGCGCAGCGGCACTTCGGTCAGGGCGCTCAACAGGCAGCACATCTCGGCGCCCGAGGCCGAGTCGCCGTCGATTCCGCCGTAGCTCTGTTCGAACGCGATGGAGGCCGAGAACGCCAGGGGGTGCGGCGTCTTCAGCAGATGCCGGAGCAGGCCGCCCAGGATATAGAACCCCTTGGTGTGGATGGCGCCGGAGAGGTCAGCCTCGCGCTCGATGTTCACCGCGCCGGCGGTGCCCGGGCCGATCGTCGCCGTGATGCGGCTTGGAAAACCGTAGGTCAAGGGCCCCGCATGGGTCACGGCGAGGCCGTTGACCTGTCCGACTTCGGCCCCTCGCGTCTGGATCCGCAGGGTGCCCTCGGCGACCAGCCTGCGAAACTGCCGGGCCGGCAGGTCGGCGCGGTGCCGCCCGCGGCGAATGGCGGCATCGACATCCTCGTCGGTGACCGTCTGCCGCCCGGCCTTGCCGGCGATGAAGGCGGCCTCGCGGGCGATATCCGACAGCCTGCCGAAACGTGTCGTCAGCCGGTCGTGCCGTCCGGCGATTCTGGCGCCCTGCTCGACCAGCCGGGCGACGGCCTGGCGTGAAAAGGCCGGCAGGCCCTCCTCGGCGGCGAGGCGGGCGATGACGCCGGCGTAATACCGCGCGGCCACCGGACTGCGCTCGATGCTGGTCTCGAAGTCGGCGAGCACCTTGAACAGCGAGGAGAAGTCCGGATCGTGCGCATCGAGAGTCTGATAAAGGCCCGGATCGCCGATCAGAATGACCTTCACGTTCAGGTCGATCGGCTCGGGTTTGAGGATCGGTCCCGACCAGGCATTCGACAACTCCGACGGCGTGATCTCCAGCTTGCCGGTCTTCAGTGTGCGCAGCAGAATTTTCCACGACCCGGGTTCGGCCAGCAGTTCGCGGACCTCGAGCACCAGGTAGCCGCCATCGGCCCGCAACATGGCGCCGGCATGGATCATCATGTGATCGGAGCGCAGCGCCCCGCCGGCGACGAACTCCCGATCGATGCTGCCGAGCAGGTTTTCCAGGCTCGGCGCGGTTTCGACGATGACCGGCCACTTCTTTTCCGGGCCGTGGCCGAGCACGACATTGACCCGGTAGAGGCGGGTGAACCCTTTGTCCTCGCCCAGGGTCGAGAGCCGGTTCGCGACGAGGTCATCGACCAGGGCGACGATGAAGTCCGACACCTCTATCTGCGGGAATTTCACGCGGATCGCGGAGGTCGGAAGGTCGAGGAGCGTGCGGGCCTCGCCTTCGTAGAGCTGCTTCAGCCGGGCGCCGTGTTCGAGCTGAATGTCATAGGTCTTGCGGTTCATCTCGGCGAACTTCTTGGTGAACTCCGAAATGCGCCGCCCGATGTCCTCGACCTGCGCGGCATCGATGGCGCCCTTTTCGCGCAGTTCCTCCAGCTCGTCCGCGGTGACCGGGCGGTCGTCGATGAGCGGCAGGATCGTCGGCTGGACAGTCTGGTTGATCTGCACCGGGACCAGCGCCAGGCCGTTGGAGCGCAGCTCCTCGTCGAAGGGTTTGCCCAACTGCCGGATGCGCTCCTGTATCTGCTCGTCCAGCGCGCTGCGCTTGGCCCGGACCGCTTCGGAGGTCAGCGCCGGGGCCAGCCGCGTCTCGATGAATTCGATCAGCCCGTCGACCTGCTTGCGGAATTCCCGCGCCTGGCCGCGCGGCAGCGTGATCAGCTTGGGGCGGTCCGCCTGCTGAAAGTTGTGCACATAGGCGCGATCTTCGGCGCCCGCCCCGGCCGGCTCGATCTCGCCGATCAGCTGCCGCACCAGCGTCATGCGGCCGGTACCGGTCAGACCCCGGACAAAGACGTTGTGCCCGGCCCCCTGCGACTCGAGGCCGAAACGCAGCGCTTCCATGGCGTCGTCCTGCCCGACCACGCCGGCGACCGGTGCCACCTGCGCCGTGGTCTCGAAAGGCAGCCACTCGGCGTCGCAGCGCCAGCGCAGCGACGCCGGCGGGAGCTTGAGATCTTCGGCTGTTGCCCGGGACATGTCCTACCTCTGAATATCGCCGAACCGCCTTGGCGGGGGACGCTCTCTCTCTAAGTGGTGTCCGAACGGACATCCGCAAGAATGCCCGGTGGACGCCGCATAGTCGAGGCGTACCGCCTGCGGCGCTCTCGGAGGACCAGGGGACGACCGTGAAGCCCGGCGGCGGCAATCCGGGAATGAGGTGTTTCTCGCGAACTTTGCGGAGGTCCGCTATCTCTCGCAGTGGGGACGACAAGCCAGAAGCGTCCGGGCCTCACTCGCGCCTGTAGCCGGGCGCTGCGTCTCAACGAAACAGCATCCACAGGCCCATGAACATCATCATCAGGTTTTCCGTCAGGGAAATGAAGCCAAGCGGCACGCTTGAGTTTCCCCCCACGCAGGCGCATTTGAGCTCCCGCTTGTCGACATAGACAGCCTTGAGGACCGAAACCGCGCCAACGGTGCCGATAAAAAGGGCGATCGGGGAAGCCAGCCAGATCAGCGCGCCCGCCAGCATCAGAACACCCGCGATCGCTTCCCCGAATGGATAGACGTAGCCATAGGGCACCCAGCGTTGAGCCAGCAGGTCGTAGTTCAGAAACATGATTGAAAAGCTCTCGACGTCCTGAAGCTTCTGCACCGCCAGCAGGCACATTGACAAGGCGATGAACCATTCGAAAACAGTGACGGCCGAGACGGACCCATAGGCCGCCCAGCCCATGGCCACCGCCATGGCTCCCGCCATCGCAAAAATCGCGATGACCGGTTTGTAGCTCGTTCCGCCGCCCGTCTCGGCTTTGCCGAAGTGCTCCCGCAGGTCGTCGTACCCGCCGATGCGCTCGTCGCCGATCCATGTTTGCGGCGTGGTCTCGACGCCCTGTTCCTCCATGAAGGCATCGGTCTGGCTGCGGGTGGTTAGGTGACGGTCTTCGACTTCGTATCCTTCGCGTTCAAGAAGGTCCTTGGATTTGAGGCCGTAGGGACAGGTGTGTTCGTCCATCACCATGCGGTATAGCGTGGCTGTCTTCCCCGATGCCGTCGCCATCATCGTCCATCCAGTTCTGGCGTCGCTTTGGGGCCGCCTTCCAGTTCGGTAATCAGGGCCCGCATTTCATTGATCTCAAGCTCCTGCGCCTTCACGATTTCAGCGGCCAGGTTGCGCACCCGCGGATCGGACAGTTCGGCCCTGGTACTCGTCAGAATGGCAATCGAGTGGTGGGGAATCATGGCCCGCATCCACGACACGTCGCCGACGGTGGCCTGGCTGCGCACCAGCCAGAGCGCCACGGCAAACAGCAGGACGGCCCCTCCGACGATCGAATAGTTGAGGGTTTTGTTGGTGTACATTCCCCACATGTAGCCGAGCATGATGAGCGCCATCGCGGCGCCCATGTAAAGCACCATGTAGAACCGGGTTTCGCTCCAGAACAGGTGGCTGATTTCCCAACTGTTCAAGTAGGTCATCAAGAACATCGCGATCATCGATGTGGCGATCATCGCAAAGAAGAGGGGGTAGCGGTTTGTCATTTTACGGCTCCGGATAATACTGTGTCGTTGCATAACGTCTGAACGACTGAGAAGTTCCAGCCGCTCTTGGACGACCCGGCGCTCTCGAACGCTGCGGCAATGTGCCGTTCGTCGGCCCCCAAACGCCCGGACCGTCACCCATCCGGCGATTGCCCTCTCGACGGGGTCTTTGCCATACTCCATGCTGCTTCGACGGGCGGCGGCGCGTCACCGGACGGCCGCGCGGGCGAACGCGGCGATGCAATCTTCAACACTTTTCAACACAGCGAAGGAATCCCGTCATGACCAGGCCATATACCCGCCTGAACAAGGATGAAGCAGCGGTGCTGCTGGTCGATCACCAGGCCGGACTCCTCTCGCTCGTGCGGGACATCGAGCCCGACAAGTTCAAGAACAACGTGCTCGCGCTCGCCGACCTCGCGGCGTACTTCAAGGTCCCGACAATCCTGACCACGAGCTTCGAGGACGGCCCCAACGGCCCCCTGGTTCCGGAATTGAAGGAGATGTTTCCGAAGGCGCCTTTCATTCCGCGTCCGGGTCAGATCAATGCCTGGGACAACGAGGATTTCGTCAAGGCGGTCGAGGCGACCGGCAGGAAGCAGCTCATCATCGCGGGGGTTGTCACCGAGGTCTGCGTGGCCTTCCCGGCGCTGTCGGCGATCGAGGAGGGCTATGAGGTGTTCGTCGTCACCGACGCCTCGGGCACCTTCAATGAAATCACGCGCCATTCGGCCTGGAGCCGCATGGAACAGGCTGGGGCGCAGCTGATGACCTGGTTTGGCGTGGCCTGCGAGCTGCACCGCGACTGGCGCAACGACATCGAGGGGCTCGGCGCGCTGTTCTCGAATCACATCCCCGATTACCGCAACCTGTTCAGCAGCTACACAAAGCTCTCCGCCGCGGCGCGAAAATAACCGCGAGGACCGGATGCGGCCCCTGGCGGGCCTGGCCGGCCTGGCGGGCCTGGCGGCCCCGGTGCAAGGCCGCCGCGCAAGGCCGCCGCGGGAGGCCGCCCCGCCCGGGGGACTCTCCCGCCTGGCGCGGTTCTTTGCCGCGGCGGGGCGCCTCCCCCCTGGACCCGACTCTGGCTGCCGTGCCAGAAGCGCCGCATGATGTCTGATCCTTCCCCGGCCCCCCAAGCCGCCCCGGCCCCCCAAGCCGCCCCGGCTTCCCTGGCCCCCGACTCCCCGGCCCGCCGCGTGCTGCGCGAGGTCTTCGGCTACGGCGACTTCCGGCCCGGGCAGGAGGAAGTCATCGCCACCCTGCTCGCCGGCACCAGCGCCCTCACGGTGATGCCGACGGGCTCGGGCAAGTCGCTGTGCTTCCAGGTGCCGGCGCTGGTCAAGCCGGGCCTGACCCTGGTGGTCTCGCCGCTGGTGGCGCTGATGGAAGACCAAGTGGCGGCCCTGAAGCTCGACGGCGTCGCCGCCGAGACCATCAACTCCTCGCGCGACCGCGGGACCAACGTCGCCACCTGGCGGCGCGCCGCGGCGGGCGAACTGCGCCTGCTCTACATCTCGCCGGAGCGGCTGATGACCGAGCGCATGCTGGCGGCGCTGGCGCGGCTGCCGCTGGCCCTCATCGCCGTCGACGAGGCCCACTGCATCTCGCGCTGGGGGCCCGCCTTCCGGCCCGAATACGAGGCTCTGGCGCGGCTGTCGGAAGTGTTTCCGGAGGTGACCCTTTCGGCCTTCACCGCGACCGCCGACGCGGCGACGCGGCTCGACATCTCCGAGAAGCTGTTCAAGGGGCGTGGCGAAACCTTCGTCACCGGCTTCGACCGGCCCAACATCCAGTTGGCCGTGGAGATGCAGCGCGAGTGGAAACGGCAGCTGCTCGATTTCGTCGCCGCGCGGCCCGGCGAGAGCGGCATCGTCTACTGCCTGTCGCGCCGGAAGACCGAGGCGGCGGCAGAGCTGCTGTCGCGCGGCGGCATCCGCGCCCTGCCCTACCACGCCGGCCTCGACCCGGCCACGCGCGCGGCCCACCAGAACATCTTCATGACCGAGCCGGGCGTGGTCATGGCGGCCACCATCGCCTTCGGCATGGGCATCGACAAGCCGGACGTGCGCTATGTCTTCCATGCCAACCTGCCCGGCAACATGGAGGCCTACTACCAGGAGCTCGGCCGCGCCGGGCGCGACGGCCGCCCGGCCGAGGCCTTCATGCTTTACGGCCTCGCCGACATCCGCCAGCGCCGCCTGTTCATCGAAGAGGAGGCCCCGCGGAACGATGAGGCCGACGGCGATCACAAGCGGCGCGAGCACAAGCGCCTCGACGCCCTCATCGCCTACTGCGAGACCGCCCACTGCCGCCGCCAGGTGCTGCTGTCCTACTTCAGCGAGGCGTCGGCGCCCTGCGGCAACTGCGATGTCTGCCTCAACCCGCCGGTCACCGAGGACGGCATCGAGCATGCCCGCCAGGCGCTCGCCGCCGTGCGGCAGACCGGCCAGCGCTTCGGCGCCGCCCATGTCATCGACGTACTGCGCGGCGCCGCCACGGAGAAGCTGCGCAGCCTCGGCCACGACCGCCTGCCCGCGCACGGCCTCGGCCAGGGTGAAGACAAGGACTCCTGGCGCTCGATCCTGCGCCAGCTGGTCGCCGCCGGCTATCTGCAGCTCGACATCGCCGGCCACGGCGGCCTCAGCCTGACGCCGGCGGCGCCGGCGCTGCTGGAAGGCGGCGCCGGCTTCCGCTTCCGCCGCGACATTGCCCGCCCGCGCGGCGCCGCCGCCAAGGCGGCGCGGGCGGCACGGGGCGCCCCGGCCGCCGGCGACGGCGACCTGTCCGCCGCCGATGCCGCTCTGCTCACGGCGCTGAAGGAACTGCGCCTCGGCTTCGCCCGCGACAAGGGCGTGCCGGCCTACGTCATCTTCCGCGACCGCTCGCTGATCGAGATGGCGCGCGACTGGCCCGCCGACCGCGCCGCCTTCGCCCAGGTCTTCGGCGTCGGCGAGGCCAAGGTCCGCGACTTCGCCGAGCCGTTCTTGAATCTGATCGCCGGCTTCGCGGAGGAGCAGGCCGCGGAGTGACCTTCGCCGGCCGCTTCGACGGCGGTGTCGATGCCTACGCCCGGCGGTTTGCGCGACGGCCGGAAACCCGGCTTTCCGAATCCCTTGAAGCGACCGCGCCGCACCGCCTACCCTGTCGCCTCGCTTTAAGAACAGAAACACGCTTCGGGGGACGGCGCCTTGGAAAAGATCAACATTCAGTTCACCCTGTTCTCGGCCTTCTATTCGCCGCTCATCTCGACCATGTCCGGCGGCTTCCTGAGAGAACAGGGCCTCGACCCGGAGTGGTCCGTCGCCCAGCCCGGCGTCTCGGCGATCACGGCCCTGGAGGAAGGCCGCGTCCAGGTCGTGCAGTCGGCGCTCAGCCAGGCCTTCGGGCCGCTCGGCGAGGGCAAGGTGCCGAGCGTCGTCCACTTCGCCCAGGTCAACGAGATGGACGGCTTCTTCCTCACCGGCCGCGAAGCCGACCCCGACTTCGCCTGGAACAAGCTGGAGGGCGCCGAAGTCGTCATGTTCAAGGGCGGCCAGCCGCGCGCCATGTTCCAGTACGCCTGCCACAAGGCCGGCATCGACTTCGACAAGATCGTGCCCATCACCCCCGGCGGCGCCGCCGCTCTCGACCAGGCCTTCCGCGGCGGCCAGGGCGCCTATGTGCAGCAGCAGGGCCCCTTCCCCCAGCAGCTCCAGGCCGACGGCGTCGGATCCGTCGTGGCGCAGGTCGGCCCGCTCATCGGCCCCTGCGGTTTTTCCAGCCTCGCCGCCACCCGGGAGTGGCTCGAGACCGACATGGCCAAGGCTTTCATGCGCGCCTACCGGAAGACCCGCGCCTACCTGAACGAGACGCCCGCCGCCGAGATCGCCCGGGCCGAGAAGCCCTACTTCCCCGACATCGACGAGGCGGCGCTGGCCGACTGCATCGCCACCTACCAGAAGCTCGGCTGCTGGACCCCGCACGTGGAGATCACCCGACCGGCCTACGAAGTCACCCTCGACGTCTTCGAATACAACGGCCTCATCAAAGAGCGCTACGCCTACGAGCAGTGCTGCGCCGCCCCGCCGGCGTGACGGCGCGCCCTCCCCGCAGGGTCGTCCGGCCGGCGATGCTGTCCAGCGCCTTGCCGGGCGCCTTCTGCTCCGCCTGCCCCTTTTTTCTTCTGACCGCTTGTGGAAGGATGCCAGCGAGGACCTGCTGACGATGACATTTGAAATTCGCTATCTGGCGGAGGTTCCGAACGCCGTCGCGAGACTGGCTGAAATCTTCGTCGACGAGTGGGAGCCCTACTACGGCGTGGAAGGTCCGGGAGACGCTGAACGGGATATCCGTGCCTGCTGCCGACGTGGCGCCGTTCCCATCGCTGTCATTGCCGTTGACGATGGCGGAGACGTTATCGGAACCGGCGCGCTAAAGGCCGAGTCTCTGGGCTCGGAGCCCGGCCAACTGCCGTGGATTGCCGGACTGGTGGTCGAGAAAAACAACCGGGGCAAAGGGGTCGGCACAGCGCTGGTTGCCGCGCTGGAGGATGAAGCCCGCCGTCTTGGGTTTTCCTCGATCTATACCTCTACGGATGCCGCGGACAACATTCTGGGAAAACGCGGCTGGCGGGCATTGAAGCAAGTGGAATCGCTTCGTGGGCCGGTAACCGTCTACAGAATGGATTTGTAGCGGCTAGCAGGCTGCTGAAAAAGGCAATCGCGGCGCGGTGGAAGTCGTGATTCCCTGTTCGGGAGTCATCAGAGCCAGTGCTTACGCGGTTTGGGCCTAGCCGGGTCAGGGGATGCTGCGAGACGTGCCGGCGGCCCTCCTCAGCGCGAGCATACGCAATCAGCCTCACCCTGAGGAGGCGGCGCAGCAGCCGTCTCGACGGGCGAGGCCCGCCCTCACCGCACGTTGGTGTGGCCGGTGATGCTGTCGAGCGCCTTGGCGAGGTTGGCCACCGAGCGCTCCGGGTTGTGCAGCTTGTCGAGGCCGAAGAGGCCGAGGCGGAAGGTCTGGAAGCCCTCCGGCTCGTCGCACATCAGCGGCACGCCGGCCGCCGTCTGCAGGCCCGCGGCGGCGAACTTGGCGCCGGACTTGATGCCCGGGTCGTCGGTGTAGCAGACCACGACGCCCGGCGCCTCGAAGCCCTCGGCCGCCACCGAGCGGAAGCCGCGCTCGGCGAGCAGCTTGCGCACGTCATGGCCGAGCGCCTCCTGCTCCGCCTTCACCTTGGCGAAGCCGTAGGCTTCGGTCTCCTTCATGGTGTCGCGGAAGCCCTTCAGCGCGTCGGTCGGCAGGGTGGCATGATAGGCATGGCCGCCGTTCTCGTAAGCCTGCATGATCTCCAGCCACTTCTTCAGGTCGCAGGCGAAGGACGACGAGGCCGTCGCCTTCACCCGCTCCAGCGCCGCCGCGCTCAGCATGACCAGGCCGCTGCAGGGCGATGCCGACCAGCCCTTCTGCGGCGCCGAGATCAGCACGTCGGTCCCCAGGGCCTTCATGTCGACCCAGACGGTGCCCGAGGCGATGCAGTCGAGCACGAAGAGCCCGCCGACGGCATGCACCGCCGCGGCCACCGCCTTCAGGTAATCGTCCGGCAGCATCATACCCGAGGCGGTTTCCACATGCGGCGCGAAGACCACGTCCGGCTTCTCCGCCGCGATGGCCGCCGTCACCTCGTCGAGCGGCGCCGGCGCGAAGGGCGCCTGAGCCCCGCCGCCGGTCGGCCGCGCCTTCAGCACCGTGGACGCCGCCGGGATGCCGCCGGCCTCGAAGATCTGCGTCCAGCGGTAGGAGAACCAGCCGTTGCGGATCACCAGCGCCTTGCCGCCGGTGGCCAGCTGGCGCGCCACCGCCTCCATGGCGTAGGTCCCGCCGCCCGGCACCACCACCACCGCCTCGGCCTGGTAGACGCTTTTCAGCGTGGTCGAGATATCCCGCATAACCTCCTGGAAAGTCTCGGACATGTGGTTCAACGCGCGGTCGGTGAAGACCACGGAGTATTCGAGAAGCCCCTCCGGATCGATGTCGGGCAGCAAGGCGGTCATGTCGTCTCCCAGTCGGTAGATTGCGTCGGTAGTCTAGGTCGGTCGATCAAGGCGGCTACGGTCGGCGAAGCCACCGCACCTTAGCCGAAATCGCCGGGGGAGAAAGGCCCGAAGTGTCGCGGGCGTCCGCCGCGTCGCTCAGTCGCAACCGGCCGTCAGCCGGGCCGTCAGCCGGGCCGCCAAATTGAGCAGCGCGGCGCTGTGGATCGGCTTTTCGAGGCTGGCGTCGGCGCCGGTACCGGCAGAATGGTTCAAATTGGGCGCAAAGCGCTTTAACCGCAATGTTCAACGGGATGCGAAGTCATACTCGATGCCGCTCAGGCATCGAAAGCAACAGAACCGGGCCGCCTCGGGACCTCTGGCGGGCAAACCGTCAGCGAAATTCCTCGATGTTGTGGGTGGCCGGATAGACCTTGAACCGCACCCAGCTGCCGGCGCTCATGGTTGTGATTTCGACGACCTCGCGCTCCCGCCGGTACTCGTGGCTGAAGAAACCGCACTGGACGATCTGGCCGCGCATGAAGGTGGCGAGATTCACTGCCGCGTTTCCAGCTTCCCCCATCCCCTGCGGCGAGACATCTCCCCCCGCGCCCAAGAAGTTCGCGAACAGTCTGATGGTTGAGGCAACGTTTTCGATGTAGGCCCTGGTCTGTTCTTCGCTGCCCGCATAGTCCGGACTGAAGGCGGATTGCCAAAGGACCGGCATGTAAAGGACCGCGTATTTCACCCGGCCCTCCGAGAGGATCACTTCGATTTTGGCATCGCCGATGAGATCGCCCAGCAGGCATTGCAGCGGCGACTCGCAGACGCTCGAGGGCTCGAAAGATACGGCGTCGTCGGCCAGACCTTGCGTAAGGTCTTCCAAGGTCATCGACGTGGTGCCCACCACCGTATCCTTCAGGATATAGGGGCGGCCATCGATGACCGACTCGTACAGCCGCACGAAGGGGACGATTGGCGCGAAGCGATCGACCGGGAACTGGGCACCCGCCATATCGGCCAGAATGCTCCCCGACCTGAGGAAGTTGTGCGCATGGGTCGCGATATCGGCCTGCGACCTGAGCCGCTGCTGCAGCTCCGCCACATGCGCATTGCTCAGGATCGGCAGGACGTTCCAATAGCCGCCGACAACCTGGTCGATGCTGTCCGTACGGAGTTCCGCGCCGTCGCCCTCGCCCGGCGTGCATTCCCGGTGGCGGAACGAAAAGAACCGCTCGCTGACACCGAGCGGGCCGAGATCGTCGAACAACGAAGAAGCCATGAAGTCGCGCAGGTAGCTGGCCATCGAAAGGACGGCGAAGAGGTCCATTGCGTTGCGGCTTTTCGACATGGCGGCATTGAGCAGCCTGCGCGCCTCGTTGTCGGCACGCTCTTCCTCCGCCAGGATTCGTTGCCGCCGCCAGCGCTCCAGCATGCCCATGATGTCCAGAAAGCCGGCACTCTGGTTGGCTTCCAGATGCGCGAACTCATGGTAAAAAATGAAGAGAAGGCCATAGTAGAACAGGCCCGCGCCTTCGTCCGACCCGTCCCACGCCGCGGTCACGCTCTGGACGATCTGGGGCGATAGGGAAAGAGGATGGTTCTCATCTTTCGGCCCGTCGAGCGAATGCCTGATGTTGTTCAGACGCAGGAAAGTCGTCATGCTCGAGGCCAGATTTATCGGATCGGTCACGGTCGCGTCCTGCTCGGCAACATCTAAAGCCTGCAGTATTCCCAACGCATCGTTGAACACGTTCAGCACGACATCGGCAAGAATGTGCTCGCCGAGCAGCACCAGGTTGGGATTGAGAGCGACGAAGTTGCGGGCCAGATGGCCCTGGTCGGCACTCAGCCCTTGGACCTGGATCCCCCGTCCGTCTTCGGGTGCCCTGACGACGATGATGTTGATCCTGTCCGACGCGAAGACGCCGCCGACCTGCACCGGCGCCAGGATGTCGCCCCTGTCACGCGCCAGGGCGAAGAAGCTCTCGAGGAGTGGATCATAGGCATCCGTCGTCTGCCCGGCCTCGACGAGCTGCCGATGGACCGCGGCCGGCGAGGCCGCGAGCGCCTGCGGCGGCGCAAGGTATAGCAGCGAAACCAGAAGGATCGCGCGCGGGATCATTACTTCTTTCCAAGAACCGTCTGGAAGAAGAATCCGTTCTGGTAGCAGAACAGCGCGGCAAGTATTGCGCTCTCCATGCGCATGAGGGGCTCGAACATACCGAAGACGATCACCGGGGCGACAAGCATCGCCGCAAGGGAACGCCGCCAGTTCAACGGCATGCCACGGTTTTTGCCGTCCGGCATGAGAACGTCGAACAACAGCTTAGAGATGATTCCAAGAGTAGTGAGACCGGCAGCGATGGCGAAGGTCTGCAACTCTTTTTCCAGCGCCGCGCTGTCGCTGAGGTCAAAGGCGCCGAACACGCCGGAACTGCCCAGCGACCACCATGCAAGCAGCCCGAACAGCACAGTGGCGTAAACCAGGAAAATCAAGCCGCTCTTGGCGTTGCCCATTGGACTCCTCCCCTATCGAAATCGCCTTGGCGGAATCCGCGCTGCCGTGGCCCAGCCGAAACAGACGGGATTCAACGATCAGGGGATCTGTCGTGCACCTTTACCAAGCGAGGAGATTTGAAAACAGGGAATCATCGACCCCGCCGGTCGCGTCCGACGACCCTCATCGTTCGCCTGCGATCAGCCCTGCGACGGAAGAGGCCGTTTTCGGTTCCACAGATCGCGCTGCCACCGTGGCGAGTGCGCCAGCATTCCGGCGCAGGAACCGCTACTCTATGGAAAGCATCTGAGTCTGTCTATTACCCGGATGATCTACTCTATTATCCGAATGACCGACTGCCCGGATGCCGCGGCGGGCGTGCAGGCAGATGGGTTCATAGCGTTGCTGTGACACGCCGAAGCCCGTACGCCAGGGGTTCCGCGTCCTTGCCGTACCATGACCGATACCCGCGCGGGGGGAGGGCCGGAAAAATGTCGCGGGCGCCCGCCGCGTCGCTCAGGCGCTCAGTCGCAACCGGCCGTCAGCCGGGCCGCCAGGTTGAGCAGCTCGGCGCTGTGGATCGGCTTTTCGAGGCCGGCGTCGGCGCCCAGTTGCCGGGCCGCGTGCAGATGCAGGCCGCTCTCCAGCCGGCCGCCGGAAACCGCGATGATCTTCAGTCCGGGGTGCGAATTTCGCAGTTCGAGAATGGTCTCGATGCCGTCTTTCTCCGGCATCAGAATATCGCACACCACCAGGTCGATGCGGTCCCGGGCGACGGCCTTCGAACCTTCCTTGCCGTTCTCCGCCAGCAGGACGTCGTAGCCGCCGTCGCTCAAGATGTCCTGCAGGGTCTGGCGGTAAAGCGGGTCGTCGTCGATGACCAGAACGGTAAGCTTATCGTCCTTCACGCCGAAATTCCCTCCCCCGGAGCCTTCATTGAGCCGCTGCCATCGCAAGTTCGAAACGCTGTTTCATGAGACCCCTGCCCTCACGCTTCACCCGCGCCGGCCGCGCCGGCCGCCTGCCGCGCCCGCACCAGGGCGCGCGCCAGCTGGTCCTGGCGGAACGGCTTGACCAGCAGCTCCTTGGCGTGGCCCGCAGGGTGCCGCTCGGCGCGCGCGTGCTCGGTGGTGCCGGACATGTGGACGACGGCGAGGGCCGGCGCGCGCGCCAGGGCCGCCTCGGCGAGCCGCCAGCCGTTCATGTCGCCCGGCAGCTCGATGTCAGTGAGCAGGAACTCAAAATCCTCCCCGGCCAGCCGCTCGAGCGCCCGCGCGGCGTCGGCGCAGGGCACGACGCGGTAGTCCAGGCGCTCCAGCATGGCCACCACGACGGCGCGCAGGGCCGCATCGTCCTCGACCAGCAGCACCGCGCTGCCCTGGCCGAGCGGCGGCGCGCTGTCGGCGGGCGCCGCCGGCGCCTCGGCGGTCGCGGCGGCGGCGGCGCGCGGCAGGTAGATGCGCACCGAGCTGCCCTCGCCCGGCACGCTGTCCAGGGTCACCGTGCCGCCGGACTGCTTGGCGAAGCCGTAGACCATCGGCAGGCCGAGACCGGAGCCCCTGCCGAAGGCCTTGGTGGTGAAGAACGGCTCGAAGGCCCGCGCCCGGGTGTCGGCGTTCATGCCGATGCCGCTGTCGCTCAGGGTGATCGACACGTAGTCGCCGGCCGGCAGACCCAGCGCCGCGGCGCCCTCGGCGTCGAGCTGTTGGTGCCCGGTGGTGATGCCGAGCCGGCCGCCCTCGGGCATGGCGTCGCGCGCGTTGAGCGCCAGGTTGAGGATCGCCGCCTCGAGCTGATGGGCGTCGGCCAGCGTCGGCCACAGCCCGGCGGCCCGCGCGAAGGCGACCTCGATCCGCGCCCCGAGGCTGCGGTCGAGCATTTCCTCCATCGAGCGGATCACCGCGTTGGCGTCGATCACCGAGGGCTGCAGCGGCTGGCGCCGCGCGAAGGCCAGCAGACGGCGGGTCAGCGAGGCGCCGCGTTCGGCCGACAGCATGGCGGCGTCGAGATAGCGCTTGAGATCGTCCCCGGCGCGCGCCGAGGCCAGCTCCAGGTTGCCGATGATGACGCCGAGCAGGTTGTTGAAGTCGTGCGCGATGCCGCCGCTGAGCTGGCCCACCGCCTCGAGCTTCTGCGCCTGTTCCAGCTTGCGCTGCAGGTCTTCCTCCTCGGACACGTCGAGCGCCAGCAGGACGAAGCCGGCGACCGCGCCCGAGGCATCGCGGTCCGGCAGGTAGGTGACGCGAAAATTGCGCTCGCCCTTGGGCGTCGGCAGATGGATGGCGCAGCGCACCACCTCGCCCGCCAGCACCCGCCGGACGTTGGGCGCGACGACCGCGTAGGCGGCCTCGCCCATCACCTCGCGAATATGGCGGCCGAACACCTTGTCGGTCGCCGCCCCGATCGCTTCCTCGTAGTAGGCATTGACGAAGGCATAGCGCTCCTCGGCGTCGACATAGGCGATCAGCGCCGGCAGCCGGTCGGTGATCAGCCGCAGCCGGCTCTCGCTGTCCGCCAGCTCGCTGGTGCGCTGCCGGACGCTGTCCTCGAGGCCGGCGTAGCCTTGCAGCAGCTTCCAGTCCGCCACCTGCTTCTGGTGCACCAGGA
The DNA here is from genome assembly GCA_040217155.1 of Kiloniellaceae bacterium. GTDB lineage: Bacteria > Pseudomonadota > Alphaproteobacteria > Kiloniellales > Kiloniellaceae > Pelagibius. Next base: position 62,706 of record JAVJNS010000002.1, on the reverse strand, counting down.
ACGCCACCAGCCAGTAGCTGGCGACCAGGAAGGCCCGGTTGACCAGGAGGATGGCCGGGGCGCCGCCGTCGACGAAGGCCAGCCCCGCCAGGGTCAGGACCGTGGCCAGGCCGGCGAGGGCGTAGGGCGCCAGGCGTGCCGCCGTCGGCGCGCTCAGCCCGATGGCGACGAAGTGCGGGAACACGCCCGCCGCCACGCCGCGCGGCGTCGTCACGTCGACGAGGAAGGCGGCCAGGGAAACCGCGACGCCGGCGCCGACCCACAGCCAGTCGCGCCGGGACGCCGGCACCGCCGGACGGCCGACCGCGGTGGGCCGTAATTCCACCGTCATGGGTCCACCGTCATGGGCTCTGGTTCCTGTCGATTCGCCACGGGCTTGGCCGGAGCGCGACTGTGACAGGTTGCACCGCGCCAGGCAACTGCGCGCCCCCCGGGAAGGCCCCCCGGGAACGTCCCCCGGGAACGTCCCCTGCGCGCCGCTTCGGCGGCGCCGCGGCGGCGTCCGGTTGACCGGGGCCGGCCGGCGGGGGACACTGGCGCCCGGGAAGCGGGGCCGTCATGCGGGGGGAAACCATGGGTGAGCGGATCGAGCAGGTCACCATCGTCGGCGGCGGCACCGCCGGCTGGATGACGGCGCTGCTGCTCGGCACCTACTGGAAGGCGCCGGCGGAGGACCCGGAGTCGCGGCGCATCACCCTCATCGAGTCGCCCAGCGTCGCCACCGTCGGCGTCGGCGAGGCCACGGTGCCGGCGATGCCGCGGCTGCTCAAGCTGGCCGGCATCTCGGAGCGCGACTTCTTCAAGCGCTGCAACGCCTCGTTCAAGCTCGGCGTGCTGTTCGACAACTGGAACCGCGACCGCCACGGCAAGCGCGTCGCCTACATCAACTCCTTCAACGAGGGCCCGCTGCTCGGCGGCATCGACGCGGCGCACCACTTCCTGCGCTTCGGCGCCGGCGGACGCGACTTCTCCGACGTCATCACCCCGGCGCTCGACCTCGGCCGCGCCGCCAAGGGGCCGCGCGCCCTGGGCGCCCCGGAATACGACGAGGGCGTCGGCTTCGCCTATCACCTCGACGCGGCGCTCTTCGCCGGCCTGCTGCGCGACATCTGCATCGGGCGCGGCGTCGAGCACCTCCGCGACGACGTGGTCGACATCGAAAAGGACGAGCGCGGCTTCATCGCCGCCCTCACCCTGAAGCAGCGGGCGCGGCTGCCGGTCGAGCTGGTCATCGACTGCACCGGCTTTCGCGGCGTGCTCATCAACCAGGCGCTCGGCGAGCCCTTCGTCGACTATTCCAACTACCTGGCCAACGACCGCGCCGCGGCGATCCAGATCCCCCACCCCGATCCGAAGCGGCTCGAGCCGCTGACCCGCTCGACGGCGCTGAGTTCAGGCTGGGTCTGGCGGGTGCCGCTCTACAACCGCGTCGGCACCGGCTACGTCTTCTCCAGCGCCCACCGCGGCGACGACGAAGCCTGCGACGAGCTGCTCGCCCATCTGCGCGCGACCGGCAATGACCCGGGCAAGGACGCCCAGCCGCGCGTCATCCCCATGCGGGTCGGGCGCACTCGCAATCCCTGGGTCAAGAACTGCATCGCCATCGGCCTGTCCGGCGGCTTCGTCGAGCCGCTCGAGTCGACCGCCATCTACATGATCGAGATGTCGCTGCGCTGGCTCATGGCCTACTTCCCCGACCGCGATTTCGCGCCGCCGCTGTGCGCGCGCTACAACAAGATTTCGACCCAGCTCTACGACGAGGTGCGCGACTTCATCTGCCTGCACTACGCGCTCGGCAACCGCACCGACAGCCAATACTGGATCGACGCCCGCGAGGGGCTCGACGTCCCCGACTCGCTGGCCGCCAACCTGGCGCTGTGGCGGCACGCGCTGCCGACGCGCCACGACCTCGCCTCGGCCTCGCTGTTCTCGCACCGCGTCTACCAGGCGGTGCTGCTCGGCAAGAAGGTGCACGAGACCGGCTATGCCGACGGCCCGCCGGCCTGCGGCGTCGCCCTCGACCGCGACCGCTGGCGCCGCTACGTGGCCCAGGTGCGCCAGGGCATCGAGCAGACCGTGAAGGCGCTGCCCGACCACAAGACCCTGCTGACCCAGCTGCGCGGCGAGGCCCCGGCGGCGGCGGCCCCGGCGGCGGCCCCGGCGGCGGCGAGAGCCCAATCCGCCGCCAAGGCGCCTGCCGGCAAGGCGCCCGCCGGGCAGCCGGCCACCGTCGCCCTGCCCGGCCAGGGCGCCGTCCTGAAACCGCAAATCTCGTTCAAGCAGAAGCGCCGCTGAGGCGCGCCAGCGCCAACCCCGAACAGTCCGACCCTGAACAGCCCGACCGGCAGACGCGGGAGCACCACGCAATGACCCTCGACCGGGACTGGAAGCGGCCGTCGCGCTATTTCGAGACCCTGGGCCTGTCCATCGCCGCCCGGGGCGACGGCCGCGCGACCCTGGCCTACGCCTTCGACGCGGCCTTCGGCAACCGCAAGGGCGACGTGCAGGGCGGCGTGCTCGCCGGCCTCATCGACATCGCCATGTCGGAGGCGATCCGCTCGACTCTGGACGATGCCGACTTCCGCGGCATCTCGACCATGACCATGACCGTGAACTACCTCGACGTCGCGCGCGGCGACCTGACCGCCGAGGGCCGCGCCGAGCGCGTCGGCAAGACCGCCGCCTTCGCCTCGGCCGAGGTCCGCGACAAGGCCGGCAAGCTGGTCGCGACGGGCCAGGGCGCGTTCCGCATTATCCGCTGACTCCTCCGCGCCCCGCCCTCTCGCCTCACCCCCGCGGGCGAGGCCCGCCTTGACGCTCCCGCCCGCGGGCCACAGAGTGGGCGCCCCACCGCGCCCCGCGCCCCCGGCGCGACAAGACACCCCGCGCCCCCGGCGCGATACAACAAAGGTCAAGCGATGCTCGAGGTCTGGTTCTCGATCGGCTACATCCTGCTGCTGGCCCTCGGGCTGTTCGCCTTCGTGCTGTGGCGCCTGGGCAGCGAGGTCGTCGCCGTGGCGGCGCTGGTGGTGGGGCTGGCCTTTCTCGGCTGGTGGGAATACGCGCGGCCGACCTGGACCACCGGCTACATCAGCGGCACCGAGGTGCGGCGCAGCGACGCCGCCGACGCCGCCACCCCGACGCGCGACGTGCAGTACGTCTACATGCGCAACCAGGCCGACGCCGGCCTGGAGCTCGAGAACGAGGACTCCTGGTGGTGGCTGAAGCGCAACAGCGAGCGCGTGTTCAACGACGCCAAGACCGCCGCCGACCGCAAGACCGAGGTCACCGTCATCTGGAACCGCTGGCGCTCGCAGCTGTTCTCCTGGCACCCCAACATCCTCGACTTCGGCCCGGCCGGCTACTGGCCGTTCTGGCAACTGCGCATCCTGCTGTTCTACGCCTTCACCGCCGCGCTCTGGTTCGCCTACTTCCGCGCCTTCGTCTGGCTGCACCGCCGCATGGACCGGGTGTGAGGCGCCCTGGCCAGAGCTCGACGCACCCCTCTCCCCAATTAAACTTCCCTCACCCTGAGGAGCCTTGCGAACCTAGACGAAGCCGGGTGAGGGGGAACGACTGTCAGGCCCATGTCAGTTGACGACTCCGGCCGAATCGCTGTTGAATAACGAATCCATGATGGATGGATGAAGATCAAGAACGCGCGGGCTACGCGTCTCAACAAGCAATAAGCGGCGTTTCAGCCGCCTCCCATCGCAAGAACAAGATCAACATTCTGCCGCCGGCAGCCGGCTTTGGCGCGCTCGCGGAGACGATAGGAGTCTGCTTATGAAGTTCGCAATCGTTGAAGGACAACGCCGAGAGGCCGAACCGAAACTCGTGGGCGGATGCCCTGGCTGCGGCGCCCCTATGCTGGCGAAATGCGGAGACATTAAAGTCTGGCATTGGGCCCATCGCGGGAAGCGCAAATGCGACCCGTGGTGGGAAAACGAGACCGAGTGGCACCGGTCCTGGAAGAACGCGTTTCCCGAAGATTGGCAAGAGATCGTTCACCGAGCCGACGACGGCGAGAAACATATCGCCGATGTGAAGACCACGCAGGGCCGAGTCATCGAGTTTCAGAATTCCCCCATTTCTAAGGAAGAGCGTCAATCCCGAGAAGCCTTCTATCGACCAATGTGTTGGGTTGTAAATGGCCTGAGGCGCAAACGAGACAAGAAGCAATATTTCGAGGCGTTGAGCCACGCGCGAACCGTTAACGGAAACCCGTTTTCGTTCGCCGTTCCCGCAAACGAGGGGGCGCTGCTTCGGGACTGGGCAGACAGCCAGGTACCCGTCTTCCTCGATTTCGGAGACACAGGCGATGTGGATCAGGTCTTTCAATACGGTACACAGTTCCTCTGGGGGCTGAGCCCGAAAGCCCCTCCCAGCCAGGCAGTGCTGACCCCGTTCTACCGCGCTTGCGTCATTGAAGCACTGATCAAAGGAGAGCCATTTAAAGGCATAAATTTCTCAAAGGTCTTCGAACGTGCGGGCATCGCCAAGAAGGTCATCCAAACGCGAAGGGCTCCCGTCCGAACTCATTCCCCGAGACTGAATCGCAGGGCTCGACGTCTATGAGTTTCGCTGGATGCGTAGCACGTGAGCGCCGAAAACGGGCGAAGAGACGAATTAAGGGTTGTGATTCAAGGAGGATGCCCAGGCGCAATCATCTGCGCCTGGGTCAGCGCTAGTGCGCTCGGGCGTCGAATCCGCCGTCACCTGTCCACGCCGACCAGATCAACATCGTGCTGGGCCGGCGGGGATAGTTGGAAAAAAGGTGAACCACTGATGGATCCAATACTTCAAATGAGATCTCGCCAGCACGAAACAGCATGAGACCAACCGCGGCATGGGAACCACCGCAGCCTGCACCGCAATACGATTATGGGAGCGGAGATAACGAAAGCGCAGAATCAAACTCTCCTAGAAATCTAGATCTTCAAGCATCTCCCCGTCCTTGAAAGTGAGGATGGTCAAGACTTCATCCCCCCAGCCCTTCATAGTTTGCTCATAAAGTTCGAACTCCCCAGCACCCGGATTGTCAAACCATGCATCCGCACCAATGAGCACTCGGCGACTTCGACGGGATTTGCCATACAACACATCCAATGCATAAGAGTCGGCGTCGAGCTCTTTTTTTGGAAACCAACGCTCTGGAATTCTTTTGGGTAGATTGAACCACTTTCTCCCCTCTTTGCCGTGGCAAACAAGCATCGCTGGTTCTGGGCCGTACTCTACAAGCCGAATAGCAGTCGACTTCTTGCTAGTCTCAAACTCGTCTGCCAGCTTCTCAACCGCCTCGATATTTGTTCTGCCAATAGTTCGCGCCCTTGGTACGAATAGGTATCTTGGCAGAAGCAAATCCGCCGCATAACTGTCCGCCACTCTCTCCGGATCCAAAACACTATGACTCGGGTTCCCGATATCTTCCGATCGGCACATTAGGGAGCGCCCCCGATGGCTGTACCAATGCCCCAATTCATGAGCCGTAGAGAATCGAACTCGCCGCAAAGAATGTTGAGCATTATCAACGGTGATTACAGCACGATTGCCAAACCCAACAATTCGTGCTTCGCATCCCTTGAGCGGCCGATACTTGACAGTAGCACCTTGATCAAAGGCTATCGCCTCCAGGTCGATGTCTCGCGGGTCGGATATACCAAGTGATTGCAATAATTTCTCAGCTGGGCTCTGCCAACTCACGAGATATTGCCTTCTCGATCTATGACACCCAGCTCGATCAAATCCTCAATAAAACTATCTATATCAGATTCGAAGTCTTCCTGATTTCGAGCAGCCATAGTCAATTTCTCTCGAAGATCGCTATCACTCGCCGCAAAGCGTTCAACCAATTCCCGCTTACGCTCCAAAGATAGAGCATGGGATCTCTGCATAGCGCCGCTTGTTGCTGCTTCATACCCTCTACGCGCATCCACTAGACGCTTCCTGCCGAATTCTGACACCAACTGGCCAACTTGACGCTTGATATCTAGAGCAGTCTGCTCGGGGTTGCTAAAATCATCTACAACCTCTCGAAGCAATTCCGCGTCTGACATATGGTCAATATCGCGACAGAGGGCGTCGGCAAGCCTCTCCAATTTCTGACGAGCCTCCTCGCGAGAAACACTCATTTTAACTTCTTTCCACCGAACTCTCGCTCTAGGGTGCGGCGGACTCGTCTACGCGCTGTGGCAAACTGAATGTCATCCATTGGCTCAACCTCCTTAATCTCCGCCGGTGTCCAACCTTCCATATTGCCGATTACAATTGCCTGGGCCTGTGGATCTTCGGCAAAAATACTCTCAATCCGCCTCACTATCTCCTCAAGATCGATTTTTGCTAGAGCCACCTCTGCAGGCGAAGGTCTACAGTCAGAAACTGATCCGATCACACTTCCCTCATCGTGACCATCACCTGACGGAAGCGACCGCAGATATTTCGCTCGTTCCCCGTTTGCAATGCTTCGCATCGCATTATCCAAGTACACATCAATAGGGACATCGGACGGACAACTTCGTCCCCCCTCGTCCAAGGTGCGTCGAATCGCTTCATTGAGAAGGTCATCTGCTTCCAGCCCAGTGCCCATAGCTCGATGCATAGCCTTTTTTCTCAAACGCACGAACCCAGCGTCCGAAAGAGAGTTGATAGCGGCGATGAACGCATCATTGGTCAAACGGACACTTCGGGGCTCACTGGTCAAAGGTCAGCATCTCCTTCTCCTTCTTTCGGCGGTCGACGCACATGTCCTCGGACATCAGGTTCGCAAAAAAATGTCTGTCCGAGGCGGTCGGCCTGACGCGCCAACATTGGTGACACCCGCAGGATAGAGGTTATACAATCTGGAATTGATTGCCAAACGCGTAATGCGCCCCCTCCTGGCGGGAGGCTTTCGACCCAGCTGAAGAAAGAAGGAGAAAATGATGAGCAAAGGCACCGAAAAAGATGATGCCAATGTGAAGGATCATGACAAAGACAAGAAGACAATCACGATTATCGTCAATGGACGCGAAAAGACCGTCGAAGAAAAGGAGTTGAGCTTCGACGACCTAGTGCATCTAGCGTTCGAAAACCCGCCTACTGGCGAATTGATCTGCTTCACTATTACGTACCACAAGGGGCATGGCAACAAACCGACAGGAACTCTCAATGAAGGAGAGTCAGTCAAATTGAAGAAGGGCATGGTGTTCAATGTCACGGCTACTGATAAGTCGTAACAAAGACCTAAAGGCTCTGCTAGAAGACGGATACGAGGTGGCCATAAACTCCGGCCACCTCCTACTTTACAATGTTCCGTACGTAAATGCCGACAAGCAAGTTAAGCGTGGAACATTGGTCTCTGTCCTTGATCTAAATGGAGACGAGACAATCAAGCCAAAGAACCATATTGCATTCTTTGATGGAGAGCATCCGTGCGACAGGAGTGGAAACAAACTTAGAGTTCTCGAACACTCTAGCGGCAGGAAAGATCTCGGGAATGGGTTAGTTGTGCACCACTCATTCTCTGCCAAGCCAAACGACGGCATTGGTTACCGCGACTACTACCACAAGATGACGACATATGCAGAGTTAATCTCATCACCTGCTCGGGCGATTGACTCTGATGTGAGCGCACGCACGCACATAGTAGTTGATTGCGATGACATAGACACACCATTCAACTATGTCGACTCTGCATCGACGCGCGCGGGCATCGCGGCCATCACCGGAAAGCTGCAATTAGACAAAGTAGGCATCATTGGATTGGGTGGATCAGGATCCTACGTTCTAGACTTGATCGCAAAAACCCCGGTCCGCGAGATTCATCTATTCGATGGCGACGAGTTTCTTCAGCACAATGCATTCCGCAGCCCTGCCGCTCCTTCTCTTGAAACACTGAGAAAGAAGCTAAAGAAAGTTGAGTATTTCGCTGCTCAGTATGCTCCTATGCGCAATGGCATCATTCAACATGCTGAGCACATAGATGAAGAGAATTTGTACCTGCTTGATGGAATGAACTTCGCATTCATTTGCATCGATGATGGGGAAGCGAAGAAGCCAATCGCGGAAGCTCTTGAAAGAAGCGAAGTACCATTTGTCGACGTAGGGATGGGAATCTACGAGACCGAGGGTTCTCTTGGTGGCGTGTTACGCGTCACTACTAGCATCCCGTCGCAGCGGGACCATTTCCGCCGCCACGTGAGTTTTGAATCTAGGGTCGATGATGATGAGTATTCTCAGAACATACAGATTGCCGACCTGAATGCGCTAAACGCCGCACTTGCCGTGATCAAGTGGAAGAAACTATTTGGATTCTATTCTGATTTTGCGAATGAGTACTCCTGCCACTACACAATCGACGGCAATGTCATAACCAACCCGGACGGCTGAGAATGAAACCCCTCATACTTTCACATGAATTTGTTGAAGCGATTCCGGACAAGCTCGAAGATCATACGATCTACATCTCGGTAGGTTATGCAACAGTCGTTCATAAATGCTGCTGCGGGTGTGGCAGAGAGGTTGTCACTCCCCTCAGCCCAACCGACTGGAAGGTCATCTTTGACGGGGCTTCAATTTCTCTCTCGCCATCTATTGGCAACTGGAGCTTTGATTGTCAGTCACACTACTGGATTGTAGGGAATCAAGTGCGATGGGCTGAGGCTTGGTCGTCACAGCAAATTGAAGCCGGCAGATTGAGGAGTCATCAAGCCAAGAAAACCTACAACGGCAGCGCATCACATCTGCCGCAATCGCCCGAAGTAAGGTCTCAACTTGGCTTCTTCCATCGGCTTTCGAGAAGGATCTTTAGTTTGATTTCTGGATCACCACATTAGCGGGGGTTGTTGAAGGTCCTCTTCTCGTCCTGTTCAGTGGTCTGCCCCAACCCATTCACCCCCGCACCCTTTCCCCCTTCGGGTCGTACATCGGCCTGAGGCTCGCCTCCGCCGCGACCTTCACCCCCGCCACCTCGATCTCGTAGGCCGCGCCCAGCACCTCGGCCGCGCCCTCGCCCGCCACGCAGTCCACATAGCCCAACCCCACCGCCGCGCCCAGGTGGTGGCCGTAGCTGCCGGAGGTCAGGTGCCCGGCGATGGCGCCGTCGCGCCAGATCGGCTCGTTGTGATAGAGCAGCGGCTCGGGGTCGGTGAGCCTGAACTGGACCAGCCGCCGGGTCAGCCCCAGCTGCTTCTTCGTCAGCACCGCCGCGCGGCCGATGAAGTCGCCGAAGCGCCCGGCCGCTTTGTCGGTCTTCACCGCGAAGCCCAGGCCGGCCTCCAGCACGTGGTCCTCGTCGGAAATGTCGTGGCCGAAGTGGCGGAAGGCCTTCTCGGTGCGGCAGGAGTCGAGCACGTGCATACCGCACAGCTTCAGATCATGCGGATCGCCCGCTTCCGCGATGACATCGAAGACATGGCGCGCCATGTCGGCGGAGACATAGAGCTCCCAGCCCAGTTCGCCGACGTAGGAGACGCGGTGCGCGCGGGCCAGCGCGCAGCCGATCTCGATCTCCCGCGCCGTGCCGAAGGGAAAGGCGTCGTTGCCCAGCGAGTCCGGCGTCAAGGGCTGCAACAGGTCGCGCGCGCGCGGCCCCATGACGCAGAGCACCGCCTCGCCCGCCGTCACATCCGTCGCGACGCAGTGCGCGTCCTCCGGGATGTGGCGCCGCAGCCAGGCCAGGTCGCGCCCGCCCACCGCCGCGCCGGTGACCACCAGGAACGCGGTCTCGCTCAGCCGCGTCACCGTCAGGTCGGCCTCGATGCCGCCGCGGTCGTTCAGCCACTGGGTGTAGACGATGCGCCCGGCCTCGACGGCCACGTCGTTGGCGCAGATCTTCTGCAGCACCGCCTCGGCGTCGCGCCCCTCGACGCGGATCTTGGCGAAGGAGGTCATGTCGAACAGGCCGACGGCCTCGCGCACCGCCCTGTGCTCGGCGGCGGCGAAGTCGAACCAGTTCTGCCGCCCCCAGGTGTAGCGGTACTCGGCCTTTTCACCGCGCGCCTTGGCGTCTTCGGGCAGGAACCAGTTGGCGCGCTCCCAGCCCGCCGTCTCGCCGAAGCAGGCGCCGCGTTCGGCCAGGCGCTCGTGCAGCGGCGACTGCCGCACGCCGCGCGCGGTGGCGAACTGGCGGTAGGGGAAGTGGTCGGCGTAGAGCAGGCCCAGCGCCTCGGTGGCGCGCTGGAACAGGTAGGTCCTGTTGTTCTGAAACGGCTGCAGGCGGCGGATGTCGACGTCCCACAGATCGACGGGCGGCGCGCCCGCCTCCATCCACTCGGCCAGCGCCTTGCCGGCGCCGCCGGCCGACTGGATGCCGATGGAATTGAAGCCGGCGGCGACGAAGAAATTCTTCACCTCCGGCGCCTCGCCCAGCAGGTAGCGGTCGTCCGGCGTGAAGCTCTCCGGCCCGTTGAAGAAGGTGTGGATGCCGGCGGTCTCCAGGATCGGCAGGCGCGCCACCGCGGCCTCCAGGATCGGCGCGAAGTGGTCGAAGTCCTCGGGCAGCTGGTCGAAGCAGAAGTCCTCGGGAATGCCCGCCATGCCCCAGGGCTTGGCCTTGGGCTCGAAGGCGCCGAGCAGGATCTTGCCGGCGTCCTCCTTGAAATAGGCGCACTCGTCGGGCACCCGCATGACCGGCAGGTCGCGCGGCAGGTCGGGCATGTTCTCGGTGACGATGTAGAAATGCTCGCAGGCCTGCAGCGGCACCCTCACCCCGGCCAGCAGGCCGACCTCGCGGCCCCACATGCCGGCGCAGTTGACGACGAAGTCGGCGGCGATGGTGCCCCCGATCCCATCGCGTTCGGTCTGGACGCCGGTGACGACCTTTGAGCCATTGGGGCCATCCTGCCGCGTGATGCCCGTCACCTTGGTGTGTTCGAAGATCTTCACGCCGCGCTGCCGCGCGCCCTTGGCCAGCGCCTGGGTGATGTTGGCCGGGTCGCCCTGCCCGTCCTTGGCCAGGAACACGCCGCCGGTGACGCCGTCGCGGTTCAGCAGCGGGTAGATGCCGGCGATGTCCTCGGGGGTCAACACCTCGACCTCCAGGCCGAAGGTCTTGGCCATGGAGGCGCCGCGCTTCAGCTCCTCAAGGCGCTCATGGGTCAGCGCGACGGACAGCGAGCCGTTCTGCTTCAGCCCCGTGGCGACGCCGGTCTCTTGCTCCAGCGTCGCGTAGAGCTCGGCGGTGTACTTGGCGAGCTGGGTCATGTTGGAGGTCGCGCGCAGCTGCCCGATCAGGCCCGCCGCGTGCCAGGTGGTGCCGCAGGTCAGCTGCTTGCGCTCCAGCAGCACCACGTCGCGCCAGCCGAGTTTCGACAGGTGGTAGGCGACGGAACAGCCGATGACGCCGCCGCCGACGATCACCGCGCGCGCCTGGGAAGGAAGGTCACTCATGGTCTTGCTCTCTGTTCTGGGGTCACGCGCGCAGGCGTTCGTTCTTGGGATCGTAAAGCGGCTCGCTGACGACGCGGGCCTTGCGGCGTTCACCGAAGATCTCGATCTCCAGCTCGCTGCCCTCGGTCGCCAACGCAGTCTCCACATAGGCCAGCGCCAGCGACTGGCCGAGGCGGTGGCCATAGCCGCCGGAGGTGACCAGCCCGACGCGCTTGTCGCCCCGCCACACCGCGGCGCAGAACGGCGCGTCCTCGGCCCCGGCCTCGACCACCAGCGGCACCAGGCGCTCGCGCGAACCCTCCTGGCGCTCCTTCAACAGCGCGTCGCGGCCGACGAAGGCCGGCTTGTCGAGCCGCACGAAGCGCTCCAGCGCGCTGGTCAGCGGCGAGTACTCGCTGCCCAGGTCGGTCTTCCAGCCGCGATAGCCTTTCTCCAGGCGCAGCGAGTCCATGGCGTAGAGGCCGAAGTCGGCGATGCCCTCTTCCTCGCCCGCCGCCCAGATCAGGTCGTAGACCGGCGCCAGCGCCTCGACCGGCAGGTGCAGTTCCCAGCCCAGCTCGCCGACGTAGTTCACCCGGAAGGCCAGGCCGCGCGCCTGGGCGATCTCGATGGGCCGCGCGCTCAGCCAGGGAAAGGCGGCGTTGGACAGGTCGCACTCGGTGACCTTGCCCAGCACGGCGCGCGCCCGCGGCCCGGCCAGCACCAGGGTGCCCCAGCGCCCGGTGACGTTGCTCAGCGTGAAGGCCGCGCCCTCGGGCCGCTGCAGGGTCAGCCAGTCCCAGTCGTGCCACTCGCCGGCCGCCGGGCCGATCAGCCAGAAGCGCTCCTCGGCGAGGCGCGTGACGGTCAGCTCCGAGACCACGCCGCCGCCCGGCGCGCAGAAGTACGACAGCGCGAGACGTCCCTGCTTGGGCAGCGGCCCGGCGATGAGGCCGTCCAACCAGTCCGCCGCGCCGGGCCCGGCGAGCTCGAACTTGGCGAAGCCCGGCAGGTCGAGGATGCCGACCCGCTCGGCCACCGCCCGGCACTCCGCCGCCACCGAGGCGAACCACTCGCCCTCGCGCGCGAAGGTCAGCGCGCCCTCGGGCGTCTTGCCGTCCCGCGCGAACCACACCGCGCGCTCCCAGCCGCCGCGCGCGCCGAACACCGCGCCCTTGGCCTTCAGCTTCTCATAGAGCGGCGAGGTCTTGGCCGGGCGGCCGGCCGGGCGTTCCTCCATCGCGAAGCCGATGGCGTATTCGTGCTGGTAGAGCTCGACCGCCTTGGCGGTGGTGTAGGCCTTGGTGGCGAAGTCGGTGTAGCGCCGCGGATCGAGGCCCCAGAGGTCCCACTCCGGTTCGCCCTCGACGATCCACTCGGCCAGGGTCTTGCCGGCGCCGCCGGACTGGGCGATGCCGAAGGAGAACACGCAGGCCTCGTAGAAGTTCCTCAGGCCCGGCGCCGGGCCGACCAGCGGGTTGCCGTCGGCGGTATAGGGGATCGGGCCGTTGATGACCTTCTGCACGCCGGCGGTCGCCAGGATCGGCACCCGGGCGCAGGCCTGCTCGATGTACCACTCCAGCCGGTCGAGGTCGTCGGGGTAGAGCTGGAACGAGAAGTCGTCCGGCTGGCCGTCGCCCCACATCGCCGTCGCCTGCCACTCGTAGGGGCCGAGGATCAGGCCGTGGCGTTCCTGGCGCAGGTAGTAGCTGTCGTCGGGGTCGCGCAGCAGCGGGATGCTCTTGTCGAGCGCCGCCAGTTCGGGAATGTCCTCGGTCACCAGGTACTGGTGCGCCATCACCGTGCAGGGCACCTCGCGCCCGACCATGCGGCCGATCTCGGCGGCGCGGTAGCCGGCGGCGTTCACCACCTTCTCGGCGACGATGGCGCCCTTGACCGTCTCCACCCGCCACGCGCCCGAGGCCAGCGGGGCGATGCCGGTGACGGCGCAGAAGCGCTCGATGCGGGCGCCCAGGTCGCGCGCGCCCTTGGCATAAGCTTGCGTCAGCTGCGCCGGGTCGATGTCGCCGTCGGCCGGGTCCCACAGCGCGCCCTCCAGCCCGTGCGTCTCGGCCAGCGGGTAGCGCGCCTTCAGCTCAGCCGGCGTCAGGACCTCGAAGCCGATGCCCTGCTGGTTGGCCATGCCGGCGACGTGGTGGAACTCCTGCAGGCGCGCGCGGCTCTGCGCCAGGCGCAGCGAGCCGGTGCGGTGGTAGTTCATCGGGTAGTCGACCTCCTCGGCGAGGCGCGCGTAGAGCTTGGCCGAGTAGTGCTGCAGCTTCATCAAGTTCCAGCTGCCCGAGAAGGTCGGGCAGTTGCCGGCGGCGTGCCAGGTCGAGCCCGAGGTCAGCTCGTTGCGCTCCAGCAGGATGGCGTCGCTGCAGCCCATCCTGGCGAGATGATAGAGCACCGAGGCGCCGACGGCGCCGCCGCCGATGACGACCACCTGCGCGTGACTGGGAAGCTCGGCCATGGCCCTCTCCTTATTCTTCTCTGTTCGCTGTTCGCTGTTCGCTGTTCAATAAATCGGCGGCGCGATGACCCACACCACCTCGGCGGTGTCGTCGCCGGGGTTGCGCCAGCGCGCCGGCTCGCGCGCGATGCGGAAGGAGTCGCCGGTGTAGATGTGGAAGTAGCGCTCGCCGATCCACAGCTCCAGCTCGCCGCCGATCAGGTAGCCGGTCTCCTCGGTGTCGCGGGTCACCATGAAACTGCGCTCGGCGCCCGGCGCGAAGCTGCTGAGGATGACCTCGAAGCTGCCGCCCAGGTCCGGCGACAGCAGCTCCTCGACCAGCCCGCTCTCGACCGAGCCGATCGTGCGGCGCCGGCCCCAGCGCACCACGTAGCCGCGCTCCTCGGCCCGGATCTCGTCGTTGACCAGGAACCACGACAGCGGCGCGCGCAGCACCTTGGCGATGGCGCGCAGGTCGTTGATGGAAATTTCCGAGAGGCCGCGCTCGACCTGGCTGAGATAGCCGACCGAGCGCCCGACCCTGGCGGCCAGCTCGGCGAGGGTCAGCCCGCGGGTCTTGCGCAGGCCGCGCAGGTCGCTGCCCAGGCGCGCGTCGGGCACCACCTGGGACTCCAGAATCACCCGCTTGGTCATGCGGCCACCGGCGGCCATCGCGCGCCCCCCAAAGACGAGATCGAGACGAGATCGAGACGAGATCGTGACGAGATCCTGACGAAATCTACGGCGCCGATGCTGACTCGCTTCCCGTGAAAAAACTAGCGATTTTTTCACGGCTCGGAGAAGAGTTCAATTCGCCGCGGTAACGCCTTAAGCTGCAACGCCTTTCAACCCGCCCGAAGCGAGAAACCCGATGGATCTGACCGACACCCTGGTTCTGCCCGACGACTCCACCGCCGGCCTGCTGGTCGGCCGCGCCTGGCGGCCGGGAAATCCGCCCGGGCCGAGCCCGGTGCTCCTCGACGGCGATCAGGTCCGCGACCTCTCCGGCCTCGCACCGACCACCGCGATGCTGTTTGAGATCAATGGCCTGGCCGAGAAACTTCGCGCCGCGCTTAAGGCCGGCGCCCTGCCCGGCGTCGGCCGGCTCGACGCCATCCTAGCCAACTCGGCCTACGACAAGCGCGCCGCCGCCACGCCCTACTTCCTCGCGCCCTGCGATCTCCAGGCGCTGCGCGCCAGCGGCGTCACCTTCGTCGAGTCGATGCTCGAGCGGGTCATCGAGGAGCAGGCCAAGGGCGATCCGCAGCAGGCCGAGGCGCTGCGCGCCACCATCGCCGGCGAGATCGGCACCGAGCTGGCGGCCCTGAAGCCGGGCTCGCCGGAAGCGGCCAAGCTCAAGGAATCGTTGATCGAACGCGGCCTGTGGTCGCAGTACCTGGAGGTCGGCATCGGCCCCGACGCCGAGATCTTCACCAAGGCCCAGCCGCTGTCGGCGGTCGGCTGCGGCGCCGAGATCGGCATCCTCTCGACCTCGGTGTGGAACAACCCGGAGCCGGAGGTCGCGGTGGCGGTCAACAGCCGCGCCGAGATCGTCGGCGCCACCCTGGCCAACGACGTGAACCTGCGCGACGTCGAGGGCCGCAGCGCGCTGCTGCTCGGCCGCGCCAAGGACAACAACGCCTCCTGCGCGCTCGGCCCCTTCATCCGCCTCATCGACGCAACCTTCGACATGACGGCGCTGCGCAGCGTGGTCATCGAGGTCGAGGTCGCCGGCGACGACGGCTTCACCATCGCCGACAGCTATCCGCTCTCGGCCATCAGCCGCGACGTCACCGAACTGGTCGGCCAGGCGCTCAACGCCGACCACCAGTATCCCGACGGCCTGGTGCTGATGCTGGGCACCATGTTCGCGCCGATCCAGGACCGCGACCGCCCCGGCGAGGGTTTCACCCACAAGCTCGGCGACCGCGTCACCATCCGCGCCAAGGCCCTGGGCGCCCTGGTGAACCGGGTGAACCACTGCGACAAAATCGCCCCCTGGTCGTTCGGCAGCGGCGCGCTGTTCACCAACCTGGCCCGGCGCGGCCTGCTGTAAAGGAACCGTTACGGCAGCCGGGGCGCCGGTTTGACTCGCGCGGCAGGCAAGCCTAGGCTTCTTAGCAGGTCATTCTCAGACAGATAGGCTGGCGTACCCGGCCAGGCCAAGGCCATTCACCTCATCCGCCCGCGCGGGCATTGCGAGGGAAATCATGGCTGATAAATCCAAAGGCAGAAACAAGGACGGCAACGATACCATCAGGCTCGATGGCGCCGAGGGTGACGAGCTTGTCCTCGCCGATATCGCGGCGGACCGCCCCCGGGCTGCCGCCCCGAAGATCATCCAAAACTATTACTTCAAGGACGACCTCGGCGCCGGCGACATCGCCTTCGCCAGCTCCGAGCCGGTCGGTCCGGCAGGCGACCAATGCTATCGCTTCGAGATCGTCAACAACGCGATCGACCTGACCTCGAACGCGAGCATCACCACCAAACCCGGGAACTGCGTCTTCCTGTCCAGCGCCGTGATCGAAAAAGAAAACGGCAAGCCCGGCAAGGCGACCTTCATCATCTGCTGCGAAAAGGAGACCGACGGCAAGTGCAAAGACTGCGCCACCGTCGTCACCCTCACGGTCACCACGGGCGGCCGCAACGTCACCAAGCAGGTGAAGGTTTTCTGCCGCGCCAATTGAGCGAATCGCCCGTCGCCGCGCGCGGCGGCAGGGCCGATGCCGAGTCGCTTGCCGCGCGACGAGAGCGGAGACTGCAACCCGGTGTTGATGTTTGCGCGGCCAGGCTGCACGCAGCCGACGAACCGGCCCGGATGTCGACGATTTCCAGCGGTTCGGGCGCTCGATCCTGGCCACCTGAATCGCTTGGGTGTACCCTTGGGGCCCTTGGTGCCGCCCGTGGTTTGTGACGTCGATGCTGGATCCGAGACAAAAAATCCTTTACCACGCGTGGTGCCGCATGGCGGCGGAAAGTCGGTCCGTGAACAGCCGGTCGCTGCCGCCGCGGCGGGCCTTCGACCCTGTCGACTTCCCGCGCGCGCTGTCGACGCTCATCCTCTGCGAAGTGATGCAAGACGCGGCGCTGTGCTTCCGCCTGGTCGGCACCGACATGGTCGAGGCCTGGGGCGCCGACTTCACCGGCCACCGCCTGCAGGACATCATGCAGGGCGACTATCACGACTTCATCCGCGGCCTGTTCGACGAGTCCATCGCCAAGCGCGCGCCGCTGTTCTCGCACAGGCGTTTTCAATGGGACCGCGGCCGCAGCCTCGACACCAAGCGGCTGATGCTGCCCTTTGCCCGCGACGACGGCAACCGAGCGGACGTCGGCTTCGTGCTGGTCAGCCAGGTCTTCGACTACGGCAAGGTTGGCCCCTGCGCGCCGCTGGTCACCTCGGTCGAAGGCGGAGATTTCATCGAATTGGAACGCGAATCCCTGAACGTCGCCGCCGGCGACTAGGGCACATCGCGATATTCAGACCTGGACGTTCCGCCGTCTGGTCACCATGTGAGCCCTACGCCCATAGTGCGGCCCCCTAGGTCGGGGCCGCCCGGCCGAAGCCGAAGCGCCTGGGCCGGCGGCAATGAAATTTTCCGCAGTTTCAGGAGTTCAGCGATGACGGAGAAGAACCACAGCGCCAGCGTTTGCCTGGCCGGAGAGCCCTATGCCGCCAAGGTCGGCGATGTCACCGTCGCGCTGTCGGACCGGGCCATGATTCTGGAAGAAGTGAACGACGGGAAGGCCTACGCCCCGGTGGTCTATTTTCCGCTGGACGATATCGAACCCGATTGCCTTACGCCCAGCGACCACAGCACCCACTGTCCGATCAAAGGCGACGCCGGCTACTACAGCGTGACGGCGAACGGCGCCACGCTGGAGAACGCCGCCTGGTTCTATGCCGACCCGCTGCGCGAGATCGCCGCGGTGAAGGGCTACGTCGCCTTCTATCCCGACAAGGTGAGCGTCGCGAAGGTTTGAGTTGCGGAGTCATCTTCGGGCCGGCTGACCGGCAGCGGGCATCCCTGGCAGCGGGCATCCCTGAAGGTATCCTCCAAGCCGTCCTGTAACTCTGGGTAAACCTGGGTAACTCTGGGCGGTCGTGGTCAGCACCGAAGCAGATAGAGGTAGCGCGCGACCCTGCCGCCTTCGATATCGGGGAGATACTCCTCTTCCGATTCCCGAATCAAGCTGTCCGCGATGAAGCCATTCCCTTCCGCCTCGAACGCGCGCCTGAGGGCCGTAGCGGCAGCGAAGTTCCGATGCCAGAACGCGCCAAGCTGCTTGGTGTAATCGAATGTCTGAAGCGAAAGGCCGGACTTGACCGCGGCCTTCGCCAGCTTGCTGTGCCGAACGGCGAGCAGGTCCGGCGAAGCGCCCTCTTCGATATGGTGGTTCATGAACACGCCCATTCTCCCGCCAGGCTTGAGAGCGTGGCGAAGCGCCGACATTGTCACCGCAAGATCGGACGCCCAATAAAGCGTGTCGAGCGCGATGATGGCGTCGAAAGACCGCTCCGGGAAGTCCAGGGCGTTGAAATTGCCCTGCTCGAAGGTGAGCCGGTCCCGCTTGCCGCTGGTCCGGTCGATCGCCTCGGCGATGGCCGAGGCCGCGTAGTCGAGGCCGGTAACGGAAGCGCCCGTCTGATCGGAAACGTATTCGGCGATGATGCCGGCGCCACAGCCGAGGTCGAGCACCGCGTCACCGGACTTGACGTCGAGAAGCGCCATCAGGTGTTCGAGAGAGGCCATATCGGTCTGGCCCTCCTGGCACAGGTTCTCCCCGAAGACTCTTTCGCAGAGCGTGGAATGCGCCGCGCTTGCCCGGGCGGCGGGGTAGAATTTCTGGTAGTAGTACCAGTACATATCCGGGCGTTCGCCGTGGCAGCCGAGGGCCACGGGTCGACCGGCGTCGGTCAGGCGATAACCGCCGTCATCGCCTGAAAGCAGGCCCATTTCTACGAGGCGCCGGAACGCGCCGGACCAGTCTTCCTTGAAAACCCAATAGTGATTGCCGCGCGCCTCGACCGCCGCCCGGTCCACCACAGCGTTGTCGTCGAGAAGCTGGTGTATCGAGGCCAGGACTTGGATTTCCGCTTCGCTGAACTTCATCGCTTCGCCCCCCCATCGTCGCCGCGCCCGGAAGCTTGGCGCTTCATCGCGCGAAATACAACGCCCCTAACGTCGCCCTTTGACACACCAGAGGCGCAAGAAGGTCGAATTCTTCGGTCAGTAGAATATTCGGCAGCAAAGAAACCGTATTTCTGTTGATAACGATTGTTGCATCAGAACGCGGACCGGTGCTGCCCCCACCTGCTGCGCGAGATCGCCGCGGTGAAGGGCTACGTCGCCTTCTATCCCGACAAGGTCAGCGTCGCGAAGGTCTGAGGTGCCAGTATCAGCCGCTCGCGGACCGGTCGGCGTGTTTTCGGATCAGCAGCCTGCTAGACCGTGCCGCCGAGCGATTCGGAGAGTTGCTGCAGTTCCTTGCCGCCGGCCATGAGGTTCTGCAGTTCCTCCATGGAGACCTCGTTCTTGGCGTGAGTGCCGAGGGTCTGGCCGCGGTTCAAGATCGTGAAGCAGTCGCCCACCGCCACCGCGTGGCGCACGTTGTGGGTAATGAAGATGACGCCGAGGCCCTTGGTGCGCACCTGATCGATGTACTTCAGCACCATCGAGGTCTGGGCGACGCCGAGCGCCGAGGTCGGTTCGTCGAGAATCAGCACCTTGGCGCCGAAGTAAACGGCCCGGGCGATGGCGACGCACTGGCGCTCGCCGCCGGAGAGCGTGCCCACCGCCTGTTGCGGATCGCGCACGTCGATGCCGATCCGCGCCATCTCGTCGTGGGTTACTTTGTCGGCGGCGCGGAAGTCGATATGGCGGAAGGGGCCGAAACCCGTCACCGGTTCGCGCCCCATGAAAAAGTTCCGCGTCACCGACATCAAGGGGATCATGGCGAGATCCTGGTAGACCGTGGCGATGCCGGCATCGAGGGCGTCGCGCGGGCTGTCGAAGCGGACCTCCCGCCCCTCCACCAGGAAGTCGCCGCCGGTCGGCTTGTGCACCCCGGCGAGGGTCTTGATCAAGGTCGACTTGCCGGCGCCGTTATCGCCCAGCAGGCAGTGCACCTGGCCGCGCCCGACCACCAGGGAAACGCCGTTCAGGGCGATCACCGAGCCGAAGTGCTTGACCAGGCCGCGCACCTCGATGAGAGCGCTGGCGTCGATGTCGCTGGTCTTAATGTCGCTGCCGTTCCTGTTGTCGCCGCCGGCCATCTCAGCGCTCCCCCGTCGCGCGCTTGCGGATGAAGTTGTTGAACAGCACCGCGGTCAGCAGCATGCCGCCGAGGAAGACCAGGTACCAGTCCTGGTCGATGTTGGTATAGGTCAGGCCGATCAGCACCATGCCGAAGATCACCGCGCCGATCGCCGCGCCGATCGCCGAGCCGTAGCCGCCGGTCAGCAGGCAGCCGCCGATCACCGCCGCGATGATCGCCTCGAACTCCTTCTGGAAGCCGCGCCGGGCATCGGTCGAGCCCGCGTCGAGCACCGTCAGGATGGCGACCAGGGCGGCACAGCAGGCGGTGACAATGAAGAGGATGGTCTTCACCCGATTGACCGCGACGCCCGAATTGCGCGCGGCGTTGGCGTCGCCGCCCGCCGCGAAGATCCAGTTGCCGAAGCGGGTGCGCACCAGCACCCAGGTCGCCAGCACCGCCATGACGGCGAACCACAGAACTTCGACCGGCACGCCCTGTACCTTGGGCAGGCCGTTGGCGAAAGTGTCGATCATGCCGCGCTCGGCCATCCAGGCGAAAATCCCCTCGAAGGCGTCGCCGGAGAACAGCCCGATGATGGGCGAGCCCTCGACCGCCTCCTTGACACCGCGCAGCTGGGTCGAGCCGCCGGTCGCCCACTTCAGTCCGACCAGGGTCATGCCGCGGAGCACGAAGAGAAAGGCCAGGGTGACGATGAACGACGGCAGGCCGGTGCGCAGGACGATCTGGCCGTTGAGCGCGCCCATGGCCGCGGCCAGCACGAAGGTGATGACGATCGCCCCGGACAGCGGAATGCCGAAGACCACCAGGCAGGCGCCGAAGATCAGCCCGGCGAAAGCGACCATGGAGCCGACCGAGAGGTCGAACTCGCCGCCGACCATGAGCAGCGCCGCGCCGATGGCGAGGATGCCGAGCTGCGCGGCGGGCGCCATGAAATTCATGATCCCGGCCAGGGTGAACATCGCCGGATTGGCGGTGAACAGGAAGAAAATGGTGACCAGGATCAGCCCGGCGACGGCGCCCAGTTCCGGCCGGCGCATCAGTTTCACGATGAAGGTCGTCTCGCGCAGCCGCTCGTCGGCGGCCGGTTTGGCGGCCGGTTTGGCGGCCTCTGCCGACTTGTCAGCCATACTCGCTCCCCGCGGCGAAGCGTCGTTTCAGCGCGCGCGGCGCGCCCCGAAGCCGCCGGGCGGCGACGACCTACGCCGCCGCCCCGAAGCCTTAATGGTAAAGGTTCAACGGATGCCCTTGGCCGAGAGATCGACCACCTGGCCCGCCTTGTCCTTGGTGATCAGGTTGGGGCCGGAGGGCACGTTGCCGCCCGGAATCAACCCAAAGCGCGCGAGGTTGGCCAGGAACACCACCGGCAGGTAGCCCTGCAGATACTGCTGCTGGTCAATGGCAAAGGCCGCCTTGCCGTCGGCCACCGCCTTCAGGAAGTCGGCGGACATGTCGAAGGTGCCGATGTTGACCTTGCCGAGCTTGCCGGTCTCTGACATCGCGGCCAGGGCCGGCTCGCCGGCGGTGCCGGCGCCGAGGGTGAGAATCGTGTCGACCGAGGTGTCCGATTCCAGCGCCGCCTTGACCTTGGACTTCACCTCGGCCGGATCCTGCGACACCGGCAAGACCGAAACCTTGCCGCCGAAGCCGTCGGTGAAACCCTTGCAGCGCAGGTCGAGCGCCACGTTGCCGACTTCCTGATTGACGCAGATACCCTTCTTGCCGCCGAGCGCGGCCAGCTTGGCGCCCGCCGCCTTGCCGGCATCGTATTCTTCCTGGCCGACATGCAGCAGCGCGCCGAGCTTGGCCGACACGTCGGAGCCGGAGTTCATGGAAATCACCGGAATGCCGGCGGCCACCGCCTTTTCGATCGACGGGCCCAGAGCATCGGCGTCGGGGATCGAGACGACCAGCCCGTCCGGCTCCTGGTTGACCGCCGCGTCGATCATCTGCGACATGACCACCATGTCGAAGGTCTCCGGCGCGCGGTAGTCGACATTGACGTTCATGTCCTTGGCGGCGGCGTCGACGCCGTTCTTCACCACCGACCAGAAGGGGTCGTTGGCCTGGCCGTGGCTGACGACGATGATGTTGACCTCCTGCGCCTGCACGGCCGTGGCCGCGCCGAGGAAGGCGGCGGCCGCCGCCAGGCGATAGAAAACTTTCATTGAATCCTCCCTAAGCTATTGAGCCGCGCCGCTCCGATTGTTTCGGAGTCACTGGCTAAACCCAGAATAGACCGATCGAACGACGATTGTTGAGGTTTTTGTTGTCTGCCCGCGGCATGAAGGGGCGCAAACTCGACGGCGCCGGACGGTTACTCCGCCGCGGCGCCCTGGCGCCGCGCCGCGCGCAGCTTCAGCTTGTGGCCGACGTCGGCGATGGCGTTGATGGCCGGCACGAGCTGCTCGCCGAGGTCGGTCAGGGAATATTCGACCGACGGCGGCGAGGTCGGCTTGACCTCGCGCCGCACCACGCCCTTGGCCTCGAGGTCGCGCAGCCGTGCCGTCAGCACCTTGGCCGAAACCTTGGGAATGTCGACGCGCAGCTCGCTGAAGCGGCGCGGCCCGCCGCTGAGGTTCCAGATGACGTTCGGCGTCCAGACGCCCTTCAGCACCTCCATGCATCTGCTGAGCGGGCACTCGTTGGGTGGCGCCGGGCTGCGGTTCTTGCGGATCTTCAAGGCCATGTCGCTTGCCGTCGGTTGCTCCTGGTTACTGATCGGATACCACATAATCGGGTTACATTCTACCCGGTAGTATACAAAAGTAACTAAAACTCCTACCTGTTGCTGAAGCCGCTTTCGCCGGCGCCGCCGCGCGGCCCGCCGGGGCGGGGTCACCGATGACATAGGAGACAGTCCGATGAAACTCTACTACATGCCCGGCGCCTGCTCGCTGGCGTCGCACATCGCCCTGCGAGAAGCCGGCGCCGCCTTCGACCTGGACCGGGTCGACAACGCCAGCAAGAAATCCGAGGCCGGCGACGACTTCCGGGCCATCAATCCCAAGGGCTATGTCCCGGCCCTCACCCTCGACAGCGGCGACGTGCTGACCGAGGGCGCAGCGATCCTGCAGTACATCGCCGACCAGCATCCCAAAGCCGGGCTCGCCCCCGCCGCCGGCAGCCTGGAGCGCGTGCGTCTGCAAGAGCATCTGAACTACATCGCGTCGGAACTGCATAAATCCTTCAGCCCGCTGTTCGATCCCGCAACCACCGAGACCGAGAAAGCGGCGGCCACCGCGCGCGTGGGGCAAAAGTTCGATCTTGTCGAGCGCCAGCTCGCCGACGGCCGCAGCTACCTGCAGGGCGACCGCTTCTCGGTGGCCGACGCCTATCTCTTCGTGGTCACGTCGTGGACCAGGCACCTCGGCATCGCCCTCGACGCCTGGCCGAAGCTGGCCGCCTTCGTGGACCGCGTCGCCGGGCGCGCCAAGGTGCAAGAGGCCCTGAAGGCCGAGGGCCTGACCGCCTGACCGCCCCGGCGAGCAACCGAAAGGCGCCGTTATGGAAGAAGACTTTGCCGCGGTAGCGGAAACGCTCGGCCTGTACTTCGACGGGCTCCATCACAGCGACACCGGAAGACTCGCGAGAGTCTTCCACCCGCTGGCCCGCTACGTGACGGCGACCGAGGCCGAAGCGGGAGCGCCGCTGTGCCTGACCATGGAGCAATACTTCGCCGTGGTCGACAAGCGGCCCTCCCCGGCCAGCCGCGGCGAAGCGCGCCGCGACCGCATCGTCTCGATCGAGTTCGCCGGCGCGGTGACCGCCTTCGCCCGGGTGGAGTGTGCCATCGGACCGAAGCTGTTCACCGACTTCCTGACCCTCATCCAGGTCGAGGGGCGCTGGCAGATCATCGCCAAGGTCTTCCACTTCGACCGCCGCGAAGAAGAACACGCCTGAAGGAGAAAACCATGCCCAGTGCCAATGTGAAGACTACCCGTGAAGGCGCGACGCCGGCTACTACAACGTCGAAGCGGGTGGAGAGAGGTTGGAAAATGCCGTCTGGTTCTATCCCGAGCCCCTGCCGATGGTCGCCGCCATCAGGGACCACCTCGCCTT
This sequence comes from Kiloniellaceae bacterium, assembly GCA_040217155.1. Classification (GTDB taxonomy): domain Bacteria; phylum Pseudomonadota; class Alphaproteobacteria; order Kiloniellales; family Kiloniellaceae; genus Pelagibius. The sequence continues at coordinate 38,564 of JAVJNS010000002.1, read as the reverse complement.
CTATGCGGACAAAGTCCCGGTCGCGAAGGTTTAGTGTTTCACCGCCATGCTTCGAGACGCTCGCCAACGCTCGCTCCTCAGCATGAGGTTAAAGCAATGACCTCACCCTTAGGAGCGGACCGTAAGGGCCGCGTCTCGAAGGGTGACGTCCAGCTCGCCCACTTCCTAAATAAGCCGCTTGCGGAGCTGGGAGGAGATTATGTCGATGACCGAGACCACGACCACGACGACCACGATCACCCCGGCGGCGCGGTCGTACTGGAAGGCGCGGAAGGACTCGTAGAAGGTGAAGCCGATGCCGCCGGCGCCGACGATGCCGAGCACCGTGGCCGAACGCACCAGGGTCTCGAAGCGGTAAAGCGAGTAGCTCGACCACAGTGGCAGCACCTGCGGGATAACGCCGTAGATGACCTGCTGCAACCGGCTGGCGCCGGTCGCGCGGATGCCCTCGACCGGGCGCGGGTCGATGGCCTCGACAGCTTCGGAGAACAGCTTGGAGATGACCCCGAGGTTATGGATGAAAAGCGCCATGACCCCGGCGAAGGGCCCGAGGCCCACGGCGGCGACGAAGAGGATGGCGAAGACCAGCTCGTTGATGGCGCGCGCCGCGTCCATCACCCGGCGCATGGGCTGCACGATCCATACCGGCGCGATGTTGTTGGAGGACAGAAGGCCGCAGGGCACACCGACGATGATCGACAGCACCGTGCCCCAGAGCGCAATCTGCACGGTCTCGACCATCTTCTCGATGAAGAGCCCGATATCCGTGAAGTCCGGTCTCAGGAAATCGCCGATGAAGACCGCCATGTTGTCGGCGTCGGTGATCAGGAAGGTCCAGTTGTTGACCTCCGCCGGGTAGTAGGAAACGCCCAGCAGCACCGCAATGACCAGCGCCACCGCGGCACGGTTCAAGAAGCCCGACCAGCGCGGCTTCAACGCCTCGCGCACCTCCGAAGAGAGATCCTCGAGCTTCACACCCGAAGCTGAAGTGGTAGCGTTGGCGGCGGCGAGACTCATCGTGGAAGGCTTCCCGGGAACGGTTATTTTTGAATGGAAATGATCATGTGGAGCGGGAGTGGTTCGGAGGAGGCGACCTCTCGTAGCCGCCCCCGCCTTCCCGCGGCTTTACGTCAGTAGCCGGCCTGGCCGACGATCTTGGCGTAGGCCTGCAGTTCCTTCAGCTTCTCCTCGGCGGCCTTCACGCCCGCCTCGTCGCCGGCGTTCTGGGACTTGATCTTGGCCTTAAAGGCCTCGATCTGGCGCACGTCCAGAAGCTGCGCGTTGGAGGAAGCCAGAAAGGGCCCCCAACCGTCGGAGACGCTGGCCAGCACCTCGCGCTCTCGCTTGACCTTCTCGGCATCGCCGAAGCGGCCGTACTGCATAAAGAAGAAGTAGATCTTCTGCTTCACATCGTCGGCCATTTCCTTACGCCAGACCATCGGATCCGAGGGGATCATCGGCGAGCGCCAGATCTCCTTGATGTTGGCCGCGGCTTCCGGGTTGGTCTTGGCGAGGCGCGCGTAGATCGACTCGGTGTTGTTGGTGGCCACGTCGACCTTGCCACTGGCGACGGCCATGGCGTTGCCTTCGTGGTTGGAGTTGGTGACCCGCGCAAAGCAGTCTTCCGGGTTCTGGTTGTTCAGCGCCCAGACGTAGTAGCCGGGGATCGCGAAGCCCGAGGTCGAGTTCGGATCGCCATTGCCGAAAGTCTTGGTCTTGTCGCAGGCCAGGACATCTTCGAGCGAGTTGAGCTTGGAATCCTTGTGCGTGATCAGCAGCGAGTAGTAGCCCTTGGAGCCATCGTCCTTGATGGTCTGGGCGAAGACCTCGCCGCCGGCGCGGTCCACCGCCTCGATGGCCGACTTGTTGCCGAACCAGGCGACGTCGACCTTGCCGAAGCGCATGCCTTCGATGACACCGGCGTAGTCGGAAGCGAAGAACGGCTTCACCGTGACGCCGAGGGATCTTTCCATGTCCGCGAGGAAAGGACCGAAGGACTTCTGCAGAGCCTGGGAAGACTCGGTCGAGATGATGCCGAAGTTGATCTGCTTGGGCATCTCGGCCTGGGCGACGGAAACACCGAGGGCGAGTGCCGTCGTGAGACCGGCGGCAGTTGCGGTGAGGGTCTTGAGCATCGCTTACTCCTGTTTTGCTGATGCGTGTGCGAAGATGAGGGTCAGGCGTTCGCCGCCGCACCGGCGGCGAGGTCCTGCTGATTGTCCAGTCCATTGCCTGGATAGGGTGGCTCCGGCGCTTTGGCCGGGCGCGCCTTGACGAGATCGAGGCTGCCGGCCTCCACCCCGTAGAGATGGGCAATGTCCTCCGGCGTGATGCCGCCAGTCGGCCCGTTGTGGATCACCCGGCCGTCCTTCAGCGCGATGATGCGGTCACAGTGCTCGAAGGCGTGGTCGATCTGGTGCAGGGAGACGATCACCGCGGTCTTGTCCTGGCGATTGATCTCCCGGAGCGTCGTCATGATGAGCCTGGCCGAGGCCGGATCCAGCGAGGCGATGGGCTCGTCGGCTAGGATGATGCGCGCTTCCTGGGTCAGCACCCGGGCGATGGCGCCGCGCTGCTGCTGCCCGCCGGAAAGGGTCGAGGCGCGCTGATGCGCCTGCTCGATCAGGCCGACGCGCTCCAGCGTCGAGAGAGCCTTTACTTTGTCGCTGTTCGGGAACAGGCCCAGGGTGCCGCGCCAGCGCGCGATGCGCCCGAGTCGCCCGGCCAGCACGTTGGTCAGCAACGACAAGCGCGAAATCAGGTTGAACTGCTGGAAGATGACCCCGACATCGCAGCGCAGTTTCTCGCTCTGCTCGTTGAAGCGGCCGTCCTTCTGGGTGTCCTTACCGAAAAGCGCGATTCGCCCCTCGGTACCGCGGTCCATGCGCTCCAGGCCGCAGATCAGGCGGATCAAGGTGGACTTGCCCGAGCCGGAGGCGCCGATGAGGCCGACCATCTCGCCCTCGCCAATCTCCAGATCGACGCCGTGCAGCACGGTCTTTTTCCCGAAGGATTTGCGTACGCGCGCCAGCGCAATGACAGACATGCTGTCAGCCCCTTGATGCTTGGTTACCCCGCCGACTCGCAGCGGCTCGATGACGCCCAAGCTCTACAGGGGGGCTATGACGCTGTGATGACAGTCATGCGTCGGTATTGTTGCGGCGGTTGTCGAAGAGATCGAACTGAGAAACGGAGACATCGCCACCATCCCGACGCAGGAGTTCCAGCGGGTGGCAGCGGGTTGAAATCGAACGAATGAGTTCAAGGACCTTGCCGCCCCATTCCTCGTCACCCGCGGACTTGTTCCGCGGGTCCATTCCTCGGTTCGCACGACCGGGTCAGGCTTCGGGATGGATTACCGGGACAAGCCCGGTAATGACAAAGGTGAAGGCCGTGAATGTGGTGCGCGATCAAGCCGCATCGCGTGGCGGAAAGGCACGGGCCATGAGGTTGTCGGCGCGCGCCAGGCGGCGCTTCAAATACGCCCTGGTCCGTACCTGCCCCTCGGAGGAGTCGCGGCACCAGAGCGCGAGGGTGGCGAGGAAGAGCATCGTCATGCCGATCTCCTCCAGCGAGCGCCGCTGACCCTTGCCGTCGAGCAAGGCGGCTTCACGCCACCACTGCACACTGCGCGACGTCCAGGTCACAAGCTTCAGATTGTGATGGACATGCACCGGCCAAAGCTTGGCGCGGAACATCTGCGCCGTCACCCGGCGGCGCGGCGCCAGGGCGTCGAGCCAGGCCTCCAGCGTAATCTGCAGGCGTTGCCTGGCGGGCAGTACGGCAAAGCCCCGGGCCGGCGCCGCGAGCATGGCGGCGTCGGCGCGGGCGATCCAGGCGTCGGCGATGGCGTCGCCGTCGCGGAATTCGGCCCGGATCGAGGCCAGCGGCACGCCCAGGCGTTCGGCCACGTGATGCAGGCGGAGATCGTACCAGCCCCAGTCCTCGGCTATATCGAGTGCCGCTTCGACGATGCGCCCGCGCAGCGCCGCGCCCTGGCCCGCGGGCGGCTTAGCCTGTTTCCTAGAGGATGTCTTCGCAGCGGCCATCGGACGACTCCTGTGGACGGTGCAACCGTCCCCAGCCTACGTCTCGCCCGCGCCGCTGTCCACGGCGGCTAGCCGAGCAGGGCTTTGGCCATCCAGAGATGGAAGCAGTGGGTGGCGCCGTCCATGACCGGCGAGAAGACGCCGCCCTGGAAGGCCGGCGAGGCGCGCCCGGCCTGCATGCCCTCGACCACGCCGCGGTCCTCCTCGAAGACCGTCTGCCACTGGCGGGCGTTGGTGGCGCGCAGACCGGCATAGTCATCGCCCAGCGCCGCCTCGTCGAAGTAGTAGATCTCGAAATGCTCGCGGGTGCGCGTCGGCCCCAGCGGCTCCAGCACCACGGTGTAGAAGTGGTCGGCGTGGACGCCGAACAGCACGTTGGGGAACAGCGCGAGATACTCTCCCGCCCCGTGCCAGTTTTCCGTCAGGTCCGGGTGCGCCGGGAACTGCCGGCCCTCGCCGCTGAGAGTCGGGCGGTAGGCGGTGCTGCCCTGGCCGGCCATGTGGCCTTCCTCGGCGATGCTGTAGTGGTCCTCGAGCCGCGAATACTGGTTCAGCGCCGGATGGATCCACGGCAGGTGATAGGCCTCGCAGTAGTTCTCCACCGCCAGCTTCCAGTTGCAGCCGACCTCGATGGAGAAGGCGGAGTCGGCGCCGCCGTGTCGCAGGCGCGCCGGATCGAAAGCCCGCCAGCGCGCGGCCAGGGGAGCGATGAAGTCCTCGAAGGGCGGCGCCTCGCCGGACAGATCGACGAAGACGGCGTCGCACCAGACGGCGGCGCGCACCGCTTTCAGGCCGTGCTTGCTGCGCTCGAAGCCCTCGCAGGTCTTGGTGCCCGGACCGCCGATGTAGGGCGTCGCCTTGAGGCTGCCGTCGAGGCTGTAGCTCCAGGAGTGATAGGGGCAGCGGATCAGCCCCTTGGACTTGCAGGGCGCGCCGACCAGCTCGAGGCCGCGGTGGCTGCAGACGTTGTGGAACACGCGCAGCACGCCGCCGCGGTCGCGCAGCATGAGCAGCGGCAGGCCGAGCAACTGCACCGGCTTGAGGTCGCCCGTCTCCGGCACCCAGCTGCCGACGCCGATGCAGGTCCAGGTGCGGGCCAGCACCTGGTCGCGCTCGACGGCGGCGAAGCTCTCGGAGGTGTAGGCCGCATTGGGCAGGCCGCTGGCCGTTTCGATGGGCTGCAGCACCCGCTGCAGGGCCGCGCGCTGCGCCTCGATTTCCTTCGGGTGCCAGGTAGTCATCGCCGTCTCCGCGCCAGGGCCGTGTCTCATGGCGCCACTGTCCGGCGCAAAGGAAGATTCGGCGACAGGATTTGCGACAGCGCTGTTGCGTGAGCGACAGGCGCCGGGGACAACGACCACTCCAGTGCCATCCCGGGCCTTGTTTCCGGAACGACTGCTGCGGCCGCGGCTATGGCGGAGCCAAACGGTCCTCGCCCTTCGAGACGCGCACCCCACGGAACGCACCTCAGGGCGAGGACCTGGACCAACTTCTCATCTTGAGGTGCCGCCGATAGACGGCGTCCTGGAGGATGCGGGGCTGCTCTGCATCCTCACGGCACCGCGCGCAGGTAACGGATCGGGCGGCCGGCGGAGGCGGCGTTGGCGGCGGCGACGATGGCGGCGGTGTCGATGCGGTGATGGCCGTAGAGGTCGTCGATGGTGCCGGTCTGGCCGAAGTGCTCCACGCCGAGGGCCTGCACCCGGTGGCCCTGCACCGAACCGAGCCACGACAGCGTCGTCGGGTGGCCGTCGAGCACGGTCACCAGCCCGGCGTCGCGGTCGATCGGCGCCAGCAGGTTCTCGATATGCGAGCGCGCGCCGGCCTGGCCCTCCTGGCGGGCGCGCTCGGCGGCATGCCAGCCGGCGCTGAGGCGGTCGGCGGAGGTCACCGCCAGCACCCCGACGTCGCGGCGGTCCTCGGCGATGAGGCCGGCGGCGGCGATGGCCTCCGGCGCCACCACGCCCTGGTAGGCGATAACCGCCTCGCAGTTCGGTCCGGGCCGGCGCAGCCAGTAGGCGCCGTCGATGATGTCGGCCGCCAGGGCGTTGTCGATGCCGCGCTTCACCTGTTCCAGCGGGCGCGTCGAGAGCCGCAGGTAGACCGAGCCGCCGTTCTCGTCGCGCAGCCAGGTGCCCCCGGCCTGTTCGCCGTCGCCGTCGCGCTGCAGATAGTCGAAGGACCAGGCGAGGATGGTCGCCAGCTCGTCGACGAAGGCCGGCTCGAAGGAGGCCAGGCCGTCCTGGGCGAGGCCGATGAGCGGCGACGAGATCGACTGGTGCGCGCCGCCCTCCGGCGCCAGGGTGATGCCCGAAGGCGTCGCCACCAGGATGAAGCGGGCGTCCTGGTAGCAGGCGTAGTTCAAGGCATCGAGGCCGCGCTGGATGAAGGGGTCGTAAAGCGTGCCGATGGGCAGCAGGCGCTCGCCGAACAGCGAGTGCGACAGGCCGAGCGCGCCGAGCAGCAGAAACAGGTTCATCTCAGCGATGCCGAGTTCGATGTGCTGGCCCTCCGGCGACATGATCCACTTCTGCGCCGAGGGGATCTGCTGGTCGCGGAAGGTGTCGGCCTGGGACCGGCGGCTGAACAGGCCGCGGCGGTTCACCCAGGGCCCGAGGTTGGTGGAGACGGTGACGTCCGGCGAGGTGGTGACGATGCGCTCGGCCAGCGGGCTTTTCTCGCGCGAGATCTCGTTGAGGATCTTGCCGAAGCCCTCCTGGGTCGACATCACCGCGCCGTCCGGGGTCGGCAGCCGGGCCGGCGTCTCGACCCGCGCCGCCCGGTGGCGCCGCCGCCCCTCGGCGTTGAACGGCACGGCCTTCAGAAATTTCTCGATGTCGCCGCGCGGCGGCGCCATGGCCTCGAAGCGATCCCATTCGTGGCCCGCGCGCACGCCGAGCCCGGCGCGGAAGGTCTCCATCTGGTCCGGCGTCATCAGGCCGGCGTGGTTGTCCTTGTGGCCGGCCAGCGGCAGGCCGCAGCCCTTCACCGTATAGGCGATGAAGCAGACCGGGCGGTCGTGATCCACCGAGTGGAAGGCCTCGAGCACCGCCGGCAGGTCGTGGCCGCCCAGATTCATCATGAGGCGCGCCAGTTCGTCGTCGCCGCGCCGGTCGATGAGAGCCGAGACCTCGCCCTGGTCGCCGAGGTCGTCGTGCAGGCGCTTGCGCCAGGCCGCGCCGCCCTGGAAGGTCAGCGCCGAGTAGAGCTGGTTGGGACAGCAGTCGATCCAGTCGCGCAACGCCGCGCCGCCCGGCTCCTTGAAGGCCGCCTCCAGGAGGTGGCCGTACTTGATGGTGACGACCTCCCAGCCCATCGAGCGGAACAGCTTGTCGAACTGGCCGTAGAGATTCTCCGTGGCGACGGCGTCGAGGCTCTGGCGGTTGTAGTCGATGACCCACCAGGTGTTGCGCAGGTCGTGTTTCCAGCCCTCCATCAGGGCCTCGTAGATGTTGCCCTCGTCGAGCTCGGCGTCGCCGACCAGCGCCACCATGCGGCCCTCGGGACGGTCGCTCGAGCCCAAGGGGGACCAGCCCTTGAGGCGCAGGTAGTCCTGCACCATGGCGGCGAAGGAGGTGATGGCGACGCCGAGCCCGACCGAGCCGGTCGAGAAGTCGACGTCGTCCGCGTCCTTGGTGCGCGAAGGGTAGGACTGCGCCCCGCCGAAGCCGCGGAAGGCCTCCATCTGGGCGCGCGTCTGGTTGCCCAGCAGGTACTGGATGGCGTGGAACACCGGGCTGGCGTGGGGCTTCACCGCGACGCGGTCGGCGGGCCTGAGCACGTCGAAATAGAGCGCCGTCATCAGCGTCGCCAGCGAGGCGCTGGAGGCCTGGTGGCCGCCGACCTTGATCTGGCCCTTGGGGCGCAGGTGGTTGGCGTTGTGGATCATCCAGGAGGACAGCCAGAGAACTTTCTTCTCCAGCGCTTCCAGCATCTTCAGGTGGCTGTGGTCGGACGCTTGGGGGTCGGTGGTCGCCATGAAAGGCTCCGCTGCGTTGAAGTCGGCTGGACGAGAGATTACGCCAAGATGCCCTGGCGTTTCATACCAAAGGCGCCATCGTTGCCGGGTATATTGGCATAATCTTCTGTAAGACACCCTATGAACGGCATAAACTATCAGCCATGAAGCTCGACGCCATCGACCGCCGCATCCTCGACGCGCTGCAGGCCAACGGCCGCCTGTCCAACGTGGAACTGGCCGAGCGGGCCGGCCTGTCGCCCTCGCCCTGCCTGCGCCGGGTGCGCCTGCTGGAGGAGGCCGGGGTCATCAACCGCTATGTGGCGCTGCTGAACCAGAGCGCCGTCGGCCTGCCGGTCTCGGTGTTCATCTCGATCAAGCTGGAGCGCCAGCACGAGGAGGACCTGGACCGCTTCGAGGCCGAGGTGAGCGGCTACCCGGAGGTGCTGGAATGCTACCTCATGACCGGCACCCGCGACTACCTGCTGCGCGTGGTGACGGCCGACCTGGCGGCCTACGAGCGCTTCCTCAAGACCAAGCTGACCCGCGTCGAGAACGTCGCCTCCATCGAGTCGAGCTTCGCCCTGCGCCAAGTGAAGTACACCAACTCCCTGCCGCTGGAAGCGCCGGGCGGGTGAACGTCGCGGCCGCCTCGGAGGGCCTTCCGGGTGATGTGGCCCCGTGACCAGGACGTTACCGGAGTGCCGGGAGCAGCCCATGCTGGCGATCTCGACACTCCCAGAGCGCACGCACCGAATTTACGATTCCGCTTTCGATTCCGCATTCGATTTTGGGCTACTTTGCCCCAGGCGCGGCTCTGCCCCAGCCAGTAGCCGCTGAATATTGGCACGATGGCGCACAATCACGTAAAGGCTTCCCGCGATCACCAGCAACCGATAGGGCAACGGTTGCTCCAAGCCGCAGATGAGAACGACCGCAGTCAGCGCCGCGAGCATTGAACCAAGGGAAACAATCCGAAAAATAGCCAGCACAACGCCAAAAACCGTCGCAGCACCTAAACCTACTGGCAAAGACATCGCCAGCAGCACGCCTAGCCCCGTCGCAACGGATTTGCCGCCTGTAAAATTCAACCAGATCGAACGGCTATGCCCCAACAACACGGCAAGTCCGGCCAAGCTGGCTGCCCAATGCACCCAGGCCTGCGGATCGAACGCTGTCGGTGGCGTGACGGACGGCAAGGTATAGAACCAAGGATAAAACCAGTGGGCGAAGACGATCGCCCCCACACCTTTCAGCACGTCTACCAGGAGCACCAGCAACGCAGGCCATTTCCCCAGGGTTCGCAATACGTTCGTTGCCCCAATGGATTTGGAGCCATGCTCCCGGATATCGATGCCCCGGAGCAGTTTCCCCGCCAGATAGCCCGTGGGCGTAGAACCGAGGAGATAAGCGATTGCCAATCCAACGACACTCGCTATCCAGAAAACCATGGGATTCGCCTCGACGGTAGAATTTCAGGCAACGATCATCTGGTCGGCTACCTCTTTGGCCGCTCCGGGTCGCAGACTGCCTTCAACCTGAAATATGGAAATCCGATGTTGGAGGTGTATCCGGCGCGGCCTCAGGAGTCGACGCTGCGGGCCGGCGGCGGCGGCAGCCGGGCGATGACGCCGTCGCGGAAGAACGGCGGGCGGGCGTCCATCGCCGGGATGCCGTGCGGGGATGCGGCGACGGCGCGGGCGGCGGCGAGGATGTCGGCCACATCACCGTCCGCATCGGCGCCGCCGATGAGGTAGGTCCACTTGCCGGGCGCTTGGAACGCCAGGGTCACCGGGCGGTCGCAGACCGCCAGGCAGTCGACCGGCATGACCTCGATTTCAGGGATCTCGCCGCTGGCGGCACGCAGGGCATGGTAGAGGCGGCGGCCGGCGGTGGGCGCCGCGGGATCGCCGCTCTCCGCCTCACCGCAAGCGACACAGACCTGCAAGCAGACGGCGCCTTGTCGCGGCGGCACCGGTCAGGCCGCGGCGGCGGCGGCCTGGCGCTGCTCGCCTCGGTGCCAGACGTAGCCGGCCACGGTGCCCGCCAGCACCCAGGTCACCGCATAGACGACCAGGGAGGCGGCGGCGAACTGGCCGGAAAGCTCCGAGGGGACGCTGCTGGTAAATTCCTGGGGATGCGGCGCGCCGACGGCGTGCGGCAGGATCATCAGCACGATGCCGGCGGCGATGGCCGGCCGGGTCGAGACCCGCAGCGCCAGCCAGAGGCCGGCCGCAGTCGCGACGACGGTGCCAAGCCACCAGACCTGGCGGGCGCCGAGGTCGGCCGCCGCCGAACCCGGCAGCTCCGGGCTGAGGCCCAGGGCCGGCGCCAGACCGGCGGCGGCGAAGCCCGCCAGCCCCCACAGCAGGCCGCTGCGCGCCGTGATCCCGGCATTCGCCAGAATCATCGCCGACAGCAGGATCAGCGCGAAGCCGAAGGACGTCGCGATGGTGGCGACGGAGGTGGAGAGGCTGCGCTCAATGCCGTCGGCGGGCGCCCAGGCTTCCTCACCCTGCCCGCTATGGTCTTCGGTGCCCTGCGCCAGGATGAGCCGCGCGGCGCTGAAGCCGGCGCCGTCGAGGCGTGAGGGCAGCGCGGCGGCGTCGGCATCGCCGCCTTCGTACTTCTCAGCCTCGAGGATCAGCGGCGTGGTGGTGAAGTGCTGCAGCACCGCGGTGGCGAGGCCACCGACGACCCCGGCGACCAGCGCCGCGAAGAGAATCCGATGAAGCATGACCGCCGCTCAGTGGCAGGGGAAGGCCATGGCGTGACGGGTGTCGTGGGCCGCGTTGTGGAGGGTCGCCGAAGAGGCGAAGCCGGTGACGAAAACCAGTCCGAGGCCGAACAGCAGGGTGGCCGCGGCGATGACCCGCCGGCTTTGCGAAATACGGGAATGGGTTTGGATCGTTGTGGCCGTGTGCATCAAATTCTCCAACTGCCTAGTGCCATCCAGATGAGGCCCGGCCGGAAAGACATGCCACGGCGCCTGCGTCACGCCACTCTGTCCTTCCGGGCAACCCCGCCCGGAGTCAGTGAAACCATGAGATGGCTGGTCTCCTGGCTTGCGGGTCGTCGCTCCACTCCGCCTTCCCGGCCCCGATTCGGGCCAGTGGCTTGCCGGGTGTCGCTCTCCGCTCACAGTTGCGGGGGCAGCCACGGAGTCGGTCCCTATAGGGTACGCCTCACCGTGTTCCCATTTACTTCGCCGTCCCGTTCGGTCTGGCGAAACCATCTGACGCCAGCTTATGCGAGAATGCCCGCCGGCCGCAACACCCCTTGCGGCCGGCGGCGTACAATCCGCGTACGATCCCCAACGCAAACCGGGCGTGGCACACGCCCCCGCATTCATCCGGCGCATCGCGGCGCGCCGACGCTAAAAATGTTGAGTCGTCACCCTCAGAAAGCGATGAGGCCGAAGAGGTAGGTCACACCGACCACCACCACCACGGCGACCAGGATACCCTCGGCCCAGCGCCACAGCCTCCGGCGCTCGCTGCCGACCTGTTCGCTCTCGATCACTGAACGATACATGCTGCCTCCCTCCCCTGTGCGGCGTCCCCCTCTACGGAGTTCCCCAGTGCAGCGTGCGGTCTTCGCCCCCCTTGAAACGGAGGTCGCCTTGACCGTGTCACGCCCCTTCCCGGGCGTCGCAAAGTCGTGCACGGCTGAGAGAGTAGCAAATTCGCAATTCAGCGAGAAGCCCCAAGCGGAGTCCAATTCAAGCGGCGCCGGCGCCGCTTTGTCTGGTAGGGAAAAATTCCTCTTTGCCGCGAAGGGTCCGGACGCCGCCGGAGGCGGCCGGTGGAAATTTTGGCGCGCCGCGCCGCTCTGCCGGAAACCTCAACGCCACAATTTTCGGCGGAAAACTGCCTGAAAACCACATTACACTCGACTAAACTGGAAAACCGGTGCAATCTGATGCCTTCGAGGAAAGTGGCGCGAAAGTGTCATTGCACTGCAACATTTTTGTTGCATTCAAAAGCTACCACCGCTATCTAACCGGCCATGAGTGACTCCACGAAAAACTCCAAGCCGAAATCGGACCGCGACTACGAGAAGAAGCGTCGGAATTGCCTGATGTGCAGTTCCGCGTTCGTCAGTGCATGGCCCGGCGAGCGGGTCTGTCAGTCCTGCAAGTCCACCAGCGCCTGGCGCGAGGGCATCGCTGCCTAGCACGCGTTCTGCTTCCCCCTGATCCCGTCGCCGTGGTCACTGACCGCGGCGGCAATTGGTTGGGCGGGGTGCATGACGTGCTAAGGCCGCTCCCCGGGAACCGGGGTTCGGCGGCAACAGCGAGACGGACTCGCGTGCTTCCCTGAAGACGCCGCCCATTTCGGGAAATTAACTGAGAAACCGCTGTCCGGGGCCACAACCGGCGGGCCGCTGAACCTGCGCGGCGGCCAAGACTGGCCGCGGCTACGACAGGATGTCGAGCAGGCTGTCGGCCACCTCGTCCTGGGTACGGATCGCCGCCGCGTTGGCCTCGTAGGCCCGCTGCGCCCGAATCTGCGTCACCAGTTCCTCGGCCAGATTGACGTTCGGCACCGCCGCCACGCCGTTCGCATCCGCATCCGGGCGGCCCGGCGCATAGATCTTCACCGAAGCCGGATCGACCGACCGCACCTCGGCGCGCACCCCGCCGCCGGCGGTGGTCACGTCCTCGACCCGCTTGGGCCGATAGGCCCCCGGCTGGGCGCCCCCCGGCTGCTCGGAAGCCCCGTCGTCACGCAGCCCGCGGGACTGCATGTTGGCGATGTTGTCCGCCGAAACCGCCAGGCGCTTGCTCTGCGCCATCAGGCCCGACAGGGAAGCTGAGAAACCTGCAATCATGCGGCAAGCCTTCTATCGCGTCATGAAGCGGCCAGTCTACAGCTTCGGTGAGTCTCAATCAAATATTTGAATTTTATATACTTTTTCCGAAAATGCGGGTAACCGCCCAAGCCATCCGCCGGGCCCGCCGCGAAATCGGGCCCGCCGCCCACATATATAGGGTTGATATATGCTGGATGGATATAGAATATGCGCCCGGCAATCGTTTCATGCCCCGGAAAGGCTAGGCAGAATATGGACGTGAAAACTCTCTGCCTCGGCGTGCTGTCGCGCGGCGAGGCCAGCGGCTACGAAATCAAGAAGGCCTTCGCGGAAGGCCCGTTCAGCCATTTCCACCAGGCCAGCTTCGGATCGATCTATCCGGCCCTCAACGCCTTGAGCGCCGAGGAGCTGGTCGCGGTGCGCGCCCAGGCCCAGGACAAGCGCCCCGACAAGAAGATCTATTCGATGACGCAGAAAGGGCGCAATGCCCTCATTACGTCGTTGATGGCGCAACCGGCGCCGGACGCCATGCGCTCCGACTTCCTGTTCATCCTGTCCTTCGCGCAATACCTGCCGGCGGCCCGCGTCGATCAGCTGATCGACCAGCGCATCGCCTGGTACCGCGAAGCGCTGGCGCGGATGGAAGGCTGCGCCGGCCGCGAGACCGTCCCCGCCGGCCCCTCCTTCGTGCGCGGCATGGGCATCGCCGTCTACCGCACCGCCGCCGACTATCTGGAGGCCAACCGCGAGCAGCTGATCGCCGAGATCGGCGACGGCACCCTGCTGGTCGCCGAGTAACCCCGGCAGGAAAATCAAAGTCATGAGGACACGAAAGCGACCCGTGGTGCGTATTAGAACCATGCAGACACGAAAAACCGCGCCCGAACGGGCCGCGCGGGGCCGGCGATGAAGCGCTCGATCATCTTCGCCGCCGTGCTGGCCGCCGGCGCCACGGCCTGGGTCGCCTCCGGACAGTTCGGCGAAAGCGGCGCCCAGCCGGAGCCGCAGAAACCGCCGGCCAACCTCGCCGCGCTCGACGAAGCGCCCGCAGTGCGGGTGCGCCCCTCGAGCGCCCAGGACCACGCGGTCATTGACCTGCTGCGCGGCCGCACCGAGGCCAACCGCCTGGTCGAGATCAAGTCGGAGACCTACGGGCGCATCCTCGAACTCGCGGTCGATGACGGGACGGTGGTGAAGGAAGGCGAGATCATCGCGCGCCTCTCGCCCGGCGACCGCCCGGCGCGCCTGGCCGAAGCCAAGGCCCTGCTGGCTCAGCGCAAGATCGAGGTCGAGGCCGATCGCAAGCTGTCCAAGAAGGGCTTTCGCGCCGAGACCCAGGTGGCCGCCACCGAAGCCTCGCTGGAGGCCGCCGAAGCCGCCGTCAATATCGCCGAGGTGGAACTCGCCTACACGCGGATCCGCGCGCCCTTCGACGGCGTCATCGACCGCCGCCTCATCGAGATGGGCGACTTCCTCGACCGCGGCGACCCGGTGGCGCGTCTCGTCGAACTCGACCCCATCCTGATCGTGACCCAGGTCAACGAGCGGGCGGTCCAGCGCCTCGAGGTCGGGGCGCCGGGCAAGGCGCGGCTCATGACCGGGGAGACGGTGGCAGGGCGAATCCGCCATATCTCCGCCGTGGCCGACGAGTCGACCCGCACCTTCCGGGTCGAGCTCGAGGTCCCCAATCCCACGGGCGCCATCTCCGACGGCATGACGGCGGAGATCGCCCTGCCGCTCAGCAGAGTGCAGGCGCATCTGATCTCGCCGGCGATCCTGACGCTTTCGGACAACGGCCTGATCGGTGTGAAGAGCGTCGACGACGGCAACCGCGTGGTCTTCCTGCCGGTCACCATCGTCGATACCGACCGCGACGGCGTCTGGGTCACCGGGCTGCCGGCGCTGGTCTCCCTCATCACCGTCGGCCAGGAATACGTGAGCGACGGCGAGGCGGTGCGCCCGGTCGAGGAATCGAGCATCGCGGAGCGGCTGAAGGAACTGGCCTCGTGAACGCCATCATCGACGCCGCGATCTCGCACAGCCGCACCGTCGTCCTGGCGCTGGTGCTGATCCTGCTGGCGGGCAGCTTCGCCTATGTGTCGATCCCCAAGGAAGATTCGCCGGACATCAACATCCCGACGCTCTATGTCAGCGTGACCCACGAAGGCATCGCGCCGGAAGACGCCGAGCGCCTGCTGATCAAGCCGCTGGAAAAGCAGCTGCGCGCCATCGAAGGCGTGAAGGAGATGACCTCTGCGGCTTTCCTGGGCGGCGCCAACGTGACCATGGAATTCGACGCCGGCTTCGACGCCGACAAGGCCCTGCTCGACGTCCGCGAGAAGGTGGATCTCGCCAAGCCGGAATTGCCCTCCGATGCCGACGAACCGACGGTGCATGAAATCAACGTCTCGCTGTTTCCGGTGCTCACGGTTTCGCTCTCCGGCACCGCGCCGGAGCGCACCCTGCTGCGCATCGCCCGCGATCTGCAGGACCGCATCGAAGGCATCTCCAGCGTGCTGGAGGCCAAGATCGCCGGCGACCGCGACGAGCTGCTGGAGGTCGTCATCGATCCGCTGGCGCTGGAGAGCTACAACCTCGACGCCGCCGACATTCTCACCATGGTCTCGAAGTCGAACCTGGTGGTCGCGGCCGGTTCGCTCGACACCGGCCAGGGCCGCTTCGCGGTCAAGGTGCCCGGCCTCTTCGAGACCATGGAGGACATCGTCAACCTGCCGGTCAAGGTGAACGGCGACGCGGTGGTGCGCTTCCGCGATATCGCCAGCCTGCGCCGCACCTTCAAGGACTCCGACGGCTACGCCCGCCTGAACGGCCAGCCGGCCCTGTCGCTGCGGGTCTCAAAGCGCACCGGCGAGAACATCATCGAAACCATCGAGACGGTCCGCGCCGTGGTCGAGGAGGCGCGCGCCGGCTGGCCCGCGACGGTCACCGTGGCCTACAGCCAGGACAAGTCGACCGACATCCGCAACAACCTGCTCGACCTGCAGAACAACGTGCTGAGCGCAGTGCTGCTGGTCATGGTGGTGGTGGTCGCGGCGCTCGGCATCCGCTCGGCCTGCTTCGTCGGCATCGCCATTCCGGGCTCCTTCCTGACCGGCATCCTGGTGCTGGCGGTCGCCGGGCTGACGGTCAACATGGTGGTGCTCTTCGCCCTCATCCTGGCCGTCGGCATGCTGGTCGACGGCGCCATCGTGGTCACCGAGTACGCCGACCGCAAGATGAGCGAGGGCCTGCCGAAGAAGGAGGCCTACGCGCTGGCCGGCAAGCGCATGTCGTGGCCGATCATCGCCGCCACGGCGACCACCCTGGCGGCCTTCCTGCCGCTGATGTTCTGGCCCGGCGTGGTCGGCGAGTTCATGAAATTCCTGCCGCTGACGCTGATCGCCACGCTTTCCGCCTCGCTGGTCATGGCGCTGATCTTCGTGCCGACCCTGGGCTCGGTCTTCGGCAAGGCCGGCGGCACCGCCGACCCGGAGACCATGAAGGCGCTGGCGGCCGGCGAGAACGGCGACCTGCACGACATCAAGGGGCTCACCGGCAGCTATCTGAAGGTGCTCGACTTCGCCCTGCGCCACCCGGCCAAGATCCTCGCCGCCGCGGTGACCGTCCTCGTGGTGGTGATGGGCTCCTATATCGCCTTCGGGCGCGGTGTGGAATTCTTCCCGGAAGTCGAACCGCAAAACATGGTCCTGCAGCTCCACGCCCGCGGCAACCTCTCGGTCAAGGAACGCGACCAGCTGGTGCGGCAGGTCGAGCAGGTGGTGCTGGCGGTGCAGCGCGAGCACGGCGAGTTCCATGCCATCGCCGCCGAGTCGATGGCGTCTTCCGGCCAGGGCGGCGGCGACGAGGCCGAGGATGTCATCGGCAAGATCACCCTGGAGTTCACCGACTGGTTCTCGCGCCGGCCGGCCGACGAGATCATCGGCGAGATCCGCGAACGCAGCGAGATCTTCGCCGGCGTCATCCTCGAGGCGCGCAAGGAAGAGGCCGGGCCGCCGGTCGGCAAGCCGGTGCAGATCGAGGTCTCCTCGGCCGAGCCCAGCCTGATCGAACCGGCGGTGCGGCGCGTCCGCGACGCCGTCGAGAAGATCGGCGGTTTCGTCGACATCGAGGACGGCGCCCAGATTCCGGGGATCGAGTGGGAGCTGGCGGTGGACCGCGCCCAGGCCGCCAAGTTCGGCGCCGACATCAGCCTGATCGGCAGCTATGTGCGCATGATCACCAACGGCATGAAGCTGGGCGACTACCGCCCGGACGACAGCACCGAAGAGATCGATATCGTCGTGCGCCTGCCCGAGCGCTACCGCAACGTCGAACAGCTCGACCGCATCCGCATGCAGACCTCCGCCGGCCTGGTGCCGATCTCCAACTTCGTTACCCGCGTCGCCAAGCCGAAGGTCGGCCTGCTGAAACGCACCGACAGCCGCCGCGCCATGACCGTGAAGGCCGACGTCGCGCCCGGCCTGCTGGCCGACGACAAGGTGCAGGAGATCCGCGCCTGGCTGGCGGGCCAGGACTTCGACCCGCGCGTCAACATCACCTTCAAGGGCGAGGACGAGGAACAGAAAGCGGCCCAGGCCTTCCTCGGCAAGGCCTTCGGCGTCGCGCTGTTTCTCATGGCCATCATCCTGGTCACCCAGTTCAACAGCTTCTACAGCGCGTTCCTGATTCTCACCGCGGTCGTCATGTCGACCGTCGGCGTGATGATCGGCCTGCTGCTGACCCACCAGCCCTTCGGCATCATCATGTCGGGCATCGGCGTCATCGCCCTGGCCGGCATCGTGGTCAACAACAACATCGTGCTGATCGATACCTTCGACCGGCTGCGCGAGACCACCGGCTCGGTCCGCGAGGCCATTCTGCGCACCGGCGCCCAGCGCCTGCGCCCGGTTCTGCTGACCACCGTCACCACCATCCTGGGCCTCATGCCCATGGTGCTGGCCATGAACATCGACTTTTTCTCGCGCACGGTGCAGATCGGCGCGCCCTCGACCCAGTGGTGGCGCCAGCTCTCCACCGCCATCGTCTTCGGGCTCACCTTCGCCACCCTGCTGACACTCTTGGTCACGCCCTCGGCGCTGATGCTGCGCGAGAATCTCGGCCGCCTGGTCCGGCGCCTGGCGCAACGCAGGCCGACACGGCACACGGCAAAGCCGGCGTCGGAGCAAAAAGACGGCGACGACGAAGGCCGGCGGATCCCCGCGGCAGCGGAGTAGAACCTTGGCTTAGTCCTCGTCTTCCGGCAGAACCGGGTCGTCCGGGGTTTCCGCCGCGCCGGCAAGCAGCTCGCGGCGATGCTGCAGGGCGGAAACCGGAATGCTGATCAGATAGGCCAGCGTAATGATCGACACCGTGATCCAGGTCTCGCCGATCAGCAGCGCGACGAAGACCACCATGCCGATCATGACAAAGAGCCGGTGCGGCGCCTGCAGCTTCAAGCGCTTGGCGGAGAACGTCGGCACCCGGCTGACCATCAGCAACGCCACGCCCACCAGCACCAGCACGCCCACGGCGTCGCTCCTGAGGAACGACGGGCCGGTCACGAAACTGAGGGTCAGTGGCAGCAGGGCCAGGGCGGCGGCGGCCGGCGCCGGCACCCCGACGAAATAGCGCGAGGCCAGCGGCGCCGGGTTCTCCTCCCCCAGCGCGGTGTTGAAGCGCGCCAGGCGCAGGGCGCAGCAGGCGGCATAGACCAGACAGGCCGCCCAGCCGACGCCGCCGGCATCGGACAGGGTCCAGAGATACATCAACACCGCCGGGGTGACGCCGAAGGCGATCACGTCGGACAGCGAGTCGAGCTGGGCGCCGAGCTCGCTGGTCGCGCCCATGAGGCGCGCGATGCGGCCGTCGAGGCCGTCGAACAGCATCGCCACCAGCACCGCCACCACCGCCGCTTCCCAGCGGCCCAGCAGAGCGAAGCGGATGGCCGTCAGCCCGGAGCACAGCGCCAGCAGAGTCAGCGCGTTGGGGATCATCCGGTTCACCGACAAGGCCGTCACCCGGCGGCGGCGAAACTCGGCCATGTCAGCGCTCCTCTCCGCGCCGGGCGGTCTCGTCCGACTGCAGGTCGGCGAGCACCGTCTCGCCGGCGACGGTCGTCTGGTAGGGCGCCACCAGCGGCGCCACGCCTTCCGGCAGGAAGACGTCCATGCGGCTGCCGAAGCGGATCAGGCCGAAGAGCTGGCCGGCGCGCACCGGTTCGTCCAGCTTCACGTCGCAGATGATGCGCCGCGCCACCAAGCCGGCGATCTGCACGAAGCCGACATCGACCCCGTCATAAGTCGTGACCTTCAGCGCCATCCGCTCGTTTTCCTCGGAGGCCTTGTCGAGCGAGGCATTGAGGAACTTGCCCGGTCGATAGGCCAGCGCCGTGATGACGCCGTCCAGCGGCACGCGGTTCACATGCACGTTGAAGACGTTGAGAAAGATCGAGATCCGGGTCAGCGGCTGGTCGCCGAGTTCCAGTTCGGGCGGCGGCACCGCGCGCTCGATCGGCATGACCATGCCGTCGGCCGGCGCGATCACCAGACCGACCCGCGTCGGCGTCACGCGCGGCGGGTTGCGGAAGAAGTAGATGCAGAAGGCCACCCCCAGCAGGCCGAGCCAGAACAGCGGCCCCCACAGCAAGCCAAGCAGGACGGCAACGGCCAGAGCTATCCCGATGAACGGCCAGCCGGCCCGGTGAATCGGCACCAGAACACTTCGAAACACACTGTTTTCCCGTCAGTTGCAGCGAATAGCGTAAACCTAATAGAACACGCCGGGCCCGGCCAGGCAGTCGAAAACCGCAGCGAGACGATACTTTACCGAACCTTAAAGTCTCCCATGCTAACCAAATACCGTCCAATCCGAGGGGAGAGAAGACTTTGGCCGACGCAGGACTCGAGCCCGGCGATTCTACAGACGCCCGGGACTCCATCAAGTCGGCCGTCAAACAGGTCGGCGGCGCCAGCCTGCCCCTGGAAATCGGCAGCGTCGCCCTGGGGGAAGACGGGCACCTCGGCCCCGCCGACGAGGACCGCCCGCTGCACTTCCGCTTTTCCGCCTGCGGCGTCGAGTTCGAAGCCGAACTCGCCACCAGGACGGCGCCGCTGCGGCTGCGCGCGAATCTCGGCAAGCTACCCTACAGCGCCGAGTCTCCCGACGGCCGGCGCCTCGCCCGCTCGGTGATGGCCGCCACCGACCGCCTGCGCCACGGTCACATTCTGCTGTCGCCCGAACAGGATATCCTTCTGGAAGGCGAGCTCAATCCCCCGAGCCCGCGCACGCCGGTCGCCGTGATCGCCACCGCGGTCGCCCTGATCCTCGACTTCAAGCCCTATCTGGACCTGCTGGCGCAAGCCGTAGCGATGCGCCTGCCGGCGCGGCGGCCGCCGGGCGAAGACGGCACCGCCGCCGTGAAGGCCTGACGGCCCGCTCGAAAACAGAATTGATTCAATTTGGGCGCACAGCGCGCTACCGCCTGCCACCGGCCAGCCGCAGCGCTTCCGGGCGCGCGCGCAGTCTGGCCATGGCCCAGACCCCGAACAGCGGACCGAGCGCGAGCGGCGCGAAAGCCAGCCGCCAGCCCACGGCCTCGACCAACAGCGGCATCAAGTGAATGGTGACCAGGGTCAGCAGGAAACCGGCACAGGTCTGCGCCGTCAGCATCGTGCCGACCAGTCCGGGCGGCGACAGCTCCGCAACGCTGGCGGAGAACTGCGCCGAATCGGCGACGATGGTCACGCCCCAGACGAAACAGATGGCGCCCAGCAGCAAAGGCGGCGCGCCGAAGAACAACCCCACGATCAGCGCGCAGCTGCCGCTGACCGCCATGGCGCCAATCGTCAGGAACGTGCGGCCAAAGCGGTCGGAAATCCAGCCGCCGGCCAGGCAGCCGATGACGCCGGCGACGCCGATCACCGCGAAGGTGCCGATCCGCGACAGAAAGAGCGGGTCGTAGCCGCCGGCGTTGGTGTCGAAGCTGGCCGCGAGAAAGATCCCGATCCAGGCCCACATGGCATAGAGCTCCCACATGTGGCCGAGATACCCGAAGTTGGCGAGCCGCAAGGCCGGTTCCCGGAAAGCCCGGGCGAACAGCAGCCACGAAAACGCCGGCGCGGCGTTCTGCCGGGGGCCAAGCCGAACGAGGTTGACGAGCAGACCGGAGGCCAGCGCGCTCGCCGAGGAGACGGCGATGGTGAATCTCCAGTCGAGGCCACCGAAGGCATTGAACAGATGCGGCGACGCGGACCCCAGCGTCAGCGCGCCGACCAGGATGGCGACCAGCAGGCCCAAGTCTCTGTCCGCCCAGCTGCTCGCCATCTTCATGCCGACCGGATAGACGCCCGCCATGCACAGGCCAATGACGAAGCGCGCGGCGTAGACCGGCATCGTCCCCGGCTCCAGCCACAGCATCAGGCTGTTGGCCGCCGCCGCGACAATCGCCGCCATCATGAAAAAGCGCCGCGGATCGAGGCGGTCGGCCAAGCCGAGAGTCGCGCTCAGCAGGGTGCCGAACACAAAGCCGGCCTGCACGGCGCTGGTGAACAGCGACACCTGCTGGGGCGAGAGCGGGTATTCCGCGGCGATTGAGGGAATGACGGCGGTCGCCGAGAACCACAGGGCCAGCGCCGTCACCTCGCAAAACGACAGCAAGGAGACGGCGAAAAACTTACCCGGCATGCGCGGCCCCTTTTGTGCCTTCGCGCCACGGCGGCGCGCGCTCCTTAGGGTGGAATCGACTCCGTCGAAGGTCAGTTGAGCTTCGGAACCTCGAAGACCTGTCCCGGGTAGATGAGGTCCGGATCGCGGATCTGGTCTTCGTTGGCCCGATAGATCACCGTATAGCGCAGGCCCGCGCCGTAGCTGCGCCGGGCGATCCGCCACAGGGAGTTGCCGGGCTGCACGATGACAAATTCCTCATCGGCTTCCGCCACCCGAACGGCCTCGCGCGAGAACGGCGTTTCGACCCGGGCGATGACCCTGCCGTCGCCCGCCACCTGATCGACCCGCAGAGAATGCAGCCCCTCGGCGACCGGCTCCGCCGGCGCATGGCTCCAACGGCCATCGGGCCCGGCGACCGTGTCGCCGACCAGTTCGTTGTTCAGATAGATCAGCATGCGGGTGCCCGGCGAGGCGCGCCCGCCGACGGTGATGCGGCCGGTCTCGTCGTAGTCCACTGAATCGAGCACCAGATCGCCCTGCGCGATGCCGTCCTCGGGATCCTGCGGCAGCACCTTGGTCGCCGCGCTGCCCTCGCGCGGGGTCAGCAGCGCCAGGACTTCCGTCTGCGGCGCCGAGGTATCCGGGCTCTTCATCGCTTCGCTCGGCTTGACGGCCGCCGACTCGGGCACCACCACCACCACCACTTCCTCGGAAAGCCGGGTCTGCCCCGCCGCGTCGGCGGACTCGACGCCGATCTCGTGGCCGCCGGGCGCCAGCGGCGTTTCGGTCACGATCGCCCAGGAGCCGGTGCTGTCGGCGCGGGCACGGCCGATGGACTCGCCGCCCTGTGTGGTCACATTCACCTCACTGTCGGGTTCCGCGCGCCCGGCAATAACCGTCTCGCCGCTGCGCTCGACCCGCACCACGTCGAAGCTCGGCGCTTCGGCCGCCGGCTGCTGAGCGGCGTTCGGTTGCGCTGTCGCGGCTTTCGGCAGCGCCGCCGTGGCGGCCTGGGTTTCCGCCGCCGTGGCGGCAGGCGCGCGCGGCTTGACCATGATGACCGGACGCTCAGCGGCCTGTTCGGCCGGTGCCGCTTCGCTCCCCGGCGTTGCCGTCGGAGGTTCGGCTGTGGAAGACGCGTCCTGGGTGGGCGGCTGCGGCGGGGCCGACGCCTGAACGTCGGCCTGGGTCGGGTCGGCTTCGGCAACGGGCGACACGGCCTGCTCGTCCCCGCCTGAGAGGAAGTAGCCGAGAATGGCCGCCGCCACGACAGCGACCACAACGATGGCAATCAGAACTCGTCGCAAAACGCCTAGCCTCCACGCCCCAAGGATTTAGCCTAGTCCCTGGGCGGTCCAGGCGCAATGCCGCGAGAGCCAGGCCTAAGGCGTGGGTCTGGCCGGTAAGCTCTTGAGATATTTGGCAATTGCCGCCAAGTCCTCGTCGCTGAGATGGCTGGTTCCGTTGTCGATCACCTCGCCCATGGAGTCGCTGAGGAAGTCTCCGTCGGGTGTGATGCCGGTTTTCAGCGCAAAGGCGATGTCCGATTCGCTCCAGTCCGCCAGGCCGCCCGGCCCCGGGGTCAGGTTCGGCACCTTGCCGCCGTCGGGGCCTAGGGGATTGCCGGCCAGTTCCAGGTCGCCGTCGACCGCCCCCAGAAAACCGCGCGGGCTGTGGCACTCGCCGCAGTGTGCCAGATTGCGCACCAGGTAGGCGCCGCGGTTCCAGACGCCGTCCTTGTCGGCCCGCGGCGTGAACGCCCCCGGCTCGAAGAACAGTGCCTGCCAGATGCCCAGTGTGAAACGCAGGTTGTAGGGAAAGCCCAGGTCATGCGCCCGGTTCGGCCGCTCGACCGGCGGCTGCGCCAAGAGATAGGCCCAGAGATCGCCCATGTCCTGCTCGGTCATGCCGGTATAGGAGGTGTAGGGAAAGGCCGGATAGTAGGGATCGCCCCGCGGCGAGGTGCCGTGGCGCAGGGCGGTGAAGAAATCGTCCTCGCTCCAGGCGCCGATGCCGGTCTTGGGGTCCGGCGTGATGTTGGGCGAATAAAAGGTGCCGAAAGGCGTCGCCAGAGCGAGCCCGCCGGCCAGCGGCGCGCCGCCGCCCTTGGCGTCCGTGTGACAGGCGAGGCAGCCGGCGGCGCGAAAGACATAAGCGCCGCGAGCGACGGCGGCATCGCCCGCCGCGTCGCCGGCAGCGGTTTCCGACGGCTGAGCCCGCAGCGGGGAAGCGAAGGCGAGCAGCGCCGACACGGCGAATACGCCGGCCGCCCTGCGGATCACTGCCGCCTCACGCCCCAAGATCACTGCTTCCAATCGTGGCTTTGGAAAACCCCGGACTACTCGACCTTGGGCCCGCGGAAATCTTCATGGCAACCGCCGCAGCCGTTCTTGCCCATGTCGCCGAAGGCCGTCTGGATGGCGGCGGAATCGCCACTCTCGAAGGCGCCGACGAGAGCCATGCTCTTGTCTTCGAGAGTCTTGGCCTTGGCGGTGAAGCCGTCCCAGTTCATCCAGATTTCCGGCTTGGCGCGGTTCTTGCCGACGGCGTCCATCTCATCGAGAGAGGCCTCCGTCTCGAAGACCGCCGGAATGGTCTTGGCCAGTTCGCCGATCTTGGCGGCGGCGGCCTGGGCCTCGGCCGCGGTGCCCTCGGATTCTTTCAGGAACTTGGCGATGGTGCCCATGTTCCCGCCGATGCCCTTCATGGTCTCCTGGCGTTCTTTCACGGCGGCCATCTGCGCCGCGTCGGCCAGTTGCACCGGCGCAGACGGCGACGCCTGCACCAGGGTGCTGGCGCCAAAAACAACGCCGGCGGCGACGGCAACCGCGCCGGCGGCCGCCAAAACAGTTCGCTGCATCATGTAACCTGTTCCTTCCTTGTTTACGCCCCCCGCAGACGGCTAAGGGGCATATTGTTCCTTGCGGTCATTCAGCACGCCAATCCGAGCGGCATTCGGACAACGCCCCGAGACGACCTGGTATGGATGGGAACAGCAGGCCTGTGCTACAAGGCGATCACGAGAAGTGACGCCCCTCAAGACTACCGAATCTGCGTCTGATTTCAACGGCGTCCTGCCGCGGGGCGCAGCGATAACGAGTTTGTGATCATGGAAATCCGAGCGCTTTGCGTCTACTGCGGCTCCTCCAGCCAGGTGCGCGGCAGCCATCTGCGCGCCGCCCGCGAGCTCGGCGCCCTGGCCGCCGGCGCCGCCGTGGACATCGTCTACGGCGGCGGCCGGGTCGGTCTGATGGGGGCCCTGGCCGAAAGCGCGCTGGCCGCCGGCGGCCGGGTCGTCGGCGTCATTCCACAGCACCTGGAAGACCTGGAGGCCGGCCATCGCGGCGCCTCGGAATACCTCGTCGTCGATTCCATGCACGCCCGCAAACAGTTGATGGCCGAGCGCTCGGATGCCTTCTGCGCCCTGCCCGGCGGTCTCGGCACCCTCGACGAGACCTTCGAGATCATCACCTGGCGGCAGCTGAAGCTGCACGACAAGCCGGTCATCCTGGTCAACATCGAGGGTTACTGGGATCCGCTGCTGCGCCTGGTCGAGCACCAGACCGCCGAGGGCTACCTGCGCGGCGGCAGCGCCGGCCTGTTCCATGTGGTCGAGCGCGTCGACCAGGTGCTGGAAGTGGCGGCCACCGCGCCCAGCCCCAGCCTGCCCGACAAGATCGAGCGCATGTAGCCCGCGCCGCGGCGGCGGAATAACCGCCCTTCTGCCGCTTTCCCAGCCGTCTGCGCCACGCCCTGGCCGGCCCCGTCTTGCGTGCCCGCCGCAGCCTGCTATCTTGCGCCGCAATATTCGGCCGAAGCGGCCGGTCTGGTCAGCACTCCCGGAGGAAAATAATGGGGAAAATCAAGGTCAAGAATCCGATCGTCGAGCTCGACGGCGACGAGATGACGCGGATCATCTGGGCGAAGATCAAAGAGACGTTGATCCTCCCCTATCTCGACGTCGACCTGAAGTACTACGACCTGTCGGTCGAAAAGCGCGACGAGACGGACGACCAGATCACCATCGATTCAGCCAACGCCATCAAGGAGTACCGCGTCGGCGTGAAGTGCGCGACCATCACCCCCGACGAGGGGCGGGTCGAGGAGTTCGGCCTGAAGAAGATGTGGCGCTCGCCCAACGGCACCATCCGCAACATCGTCGGCGGCACCATCTTCCGCCAGCCGATCATCATGCAGAATGTGCCGCGCCTGGTGCCCGGCTGGACCGAGCCCGTGGTCATCGGCCGCCATGCCTTCGGCGACCAGTACCGTGCCACCGACTTCAAGGTGCCCGGCCCCGGCAAGCTGACCATGACCTTCCAGCCCGCCGATGGCGGCGGCGCCACGACCTACGACATCTTCGACTTCCCCGAGGCCGGCGTGGCCATGGGCATGTACAACCTCGACGAGTCGATCCGCGGCTTCGCGCGGGCCTGCCTCAACTACGGCCTGAACCTCGGCTGGCCGGTCTACCTGTCGACCAAGAACACCATCCTCAAGGTCTACGACGGGCGCTTCAAGGACATCTTCCAGGAAACCTTCGACAGCGAGTTCGCGGAGGCCTTCAAGGCCAAGGGGATTCACTACGAGCACCGCCTGATCGACGACATGGTGGCCGCCGCGATGAAGTGGTCCGGCGGCTACGTATGGGCGTGCAAGAACTACGACGGCGACGTGCAGTCGGACACCGTGGCCCAGGGCTTCGGTTCGCTCGGCCTGATGACCTCCGTCCTGATGACCCCGGACGGCAAGACCGTCGAAGCCGAGGCCGCGCACGGCACCGTGACCCGCCACTTCCGCCTGCACCAGCAGGGGAAGGAAACCTCGACCAACCCGATCGCCTCGATCTTCGCCTGGACCCGCGGCCTGCACTTCCGCGGCACCTTCGACGAGACGCCGGAAGTGGTGAAGTTCGCCGAAGACCTGGAGCGGGTCTGCATCGATACCGTCGAGTCCGGCGACATGACAAAGGATCTGGCGCTGCTCATCAGCCCGGACCAGAAGTGGATGACCACGGACGAATTCATGGACAAGTTGGACCGGAACCTCCAGCAGGCCATGCGCTAACCCCCGAAGGGAGCTCTTTGTATGAAGTCCCTGTTTTCTCTCATTGCTATTGGATTACTTGCCATGACCCTTGAAGCCAGCGATGCCGGCGCACAGCCGGCGCCCGAGAACGTCCTGGTCATGGAGCTGAAAGACGGCATCGTCAAAATCGAGATGCTGCCCGACCTGGCTCCCCAACACGTCGAGCGGATCAAGACGCTGACACAGCAGGGCTTCTATGACGGAATCGTATTCCACCGGGTCATCGACGGCTTCATGGCGCAGACCGGCGACCCCACGGGCACCGGGCGCGGCGGCTCCGACCTGCCCGACCTGCCGGCCGAGTTTTCCGCCGAGCCCTTCGAGCGCGGCGTCATCGGCATGGCCCGCAGCCAGAGCCCGAACAGCGCCAACAGCCAGTTCTTCATCACCTTCGCGCCGGCGCGCTTCCTCGATCGTCAATACACGGTCTGGGGCCGCGTCGTGGAAGGCATGGAGTATGTGGACATGATCAAGAAAGCGCCAGAGGGCGACCAGAGCGGCACCGTGCGCGATCCCGACAAGATCATCTCGCTGAAGCTCGAAGCCGACGCCAACTAACGCTTCTATTCAACGGCAACGGCCATGGAACTTAACGCGGCCGAACTGGGCCGGCTGAGCGGCTTCGCCGAACTGCTGCTCAAGTACGCCCTGGACGTGGCGGCCGGCATCGTCATCCTGCTGCTCGGCTGGCTGCTGGCCGGCTGGGTCCGCAGCCTGGTGCTGCGTCTGCTCGACCGCACGCCGCGCATGGACCGCACCCTGAAGCCGGTGCTGGCCAGCAGCGCCCGCTATCTCGTCCTGGTCTTCGTGGCGGTGGCGGTCCTGGCCCAGTTCGGCGTCCAGACCGCCAGCATCATCGCCCTGCTCGGCGCCGCCGGCATCGCTGTCGGCCTGGCCCTGCAGGGCACGCTGCAGAACATCGCCGCCGGCATGATGCTGCTGTTCCTGCGCCCCTTCCAGGTCGGCGAATACATCTCCGCCGAGGGCATCGACGGAACCGTGGAGGAGATCGGGCTCTTCGTCACCCAACTGACGACCTTCGACGGTCTCTACCGCTCGGTGCCCAATGCCAAGCTGTGGAACGCCACCATCACCAACTACGACCGCCGCCCGACCCGGCGCCTCGACCTGACCGTCGCCATCAGCTACGGCGACAGCATCGAGGCGGCCCAGCAATTTCTGCTCGGCCTGGTCAGGAGCGATGCCCGGGTGCAGGCGGCGCCGCCGCCCGAGGTGCTGGTCGCGGCGCTGTCCGAATCCTCCGTCGACCTGGTGCTGCGCTGCTGGTGCGCCAAGGCCGACTACTGGCCGCTGTGCTTCGAACTGCGCAAAGCCGCCAAGGAAGGCCTCGAGGCGGCGGGGTTCACCATTCCCTTCCCGCAGCGCGACCTGCACATGCGCTCGGAGCGCGCCTGACCGGCCATCGGACTCCCGCAGCAGTCCTCGGCCGGGTTCGCCGGGTCGCCGGCGGCGCTGCACGATAGACCGGGCGCTTAGGGCGGAACCGCCTGGTCTCAAGACTCCTCGCAAGACTCCACGCGCAAGCCGCGCGTCTCCTCGAGCAGCCAGCCGCGGAAGGCCGCGACCTTGGGCCGCCCGGCGCCGTCTGTCGCGCTCAGCAGATAGAAGGAGAACGTGAGCGGGGTACTGAGGCTCGGGTCGAAGGGACGCACAAGGCGGCCGGCGGCGAGGTCGCCGGCCACCAGGATGTCGCCGATCAAAGCCACGCCGTGGCCGTCGAGCGCGGCCTGCAGCGCCATGTTCTCCATGGTGAAATGCGGCCCGCGGGTCGGGTCGATGCCGTGCGCGCCGGCCGCCAGCAGCCACATGCGCCAGCTCGCCTCGGCGTCCTTCCAGTCGACGTGCAGCAGGGTGTGGTGGCGCAGATCGTCGGGCTGGCGCAAAGGGTGCTCGCCGCTCAACAGCGCCGGGCTGCAGACCGGCGTGTTGTGCTGGCTGAACAGGTGGTCGACCCGCACCCCTGTGTAGCCGCCGGGGCCGTAGCGTACCGCCACGTCGGCGTCGCCGCGCGCCACGTCGACCAGACGGTCGGTGCCGTCGATGCGGATCTCGATGTCCTGGTGCCGGCGGCGGAAGAGTTCGAGTCGCGGCATCAGCCACAGGGCGCCGAACGACGGGCTGACGCTGATGGTCAGCACCCCGCTTTCACAGTGGGCGCGCAGTTGCTCGACCCCTTGGGCCAGCTTGCCGAAGCCCTGGCTGAGCGCCGGCAGGGCCGCCTGGCCGGCATCGGTCAGGCGCAGCGCCCGGGTCAGGCGGCGGAACAGGGGCACCTCGAGCAGCGCCTCGAGCGCCTTGACCTGGTGGCTGACCGCTGCCGGGGTGACGTTCAATTCGGCCGCCGCCTTGGTGAAGCTGAGATGCCGGCCGGCGGCTTCGAAGGCCCGGAGTGCGTTCAAGGGCGGGAGCGGTCGGGGCATGTCTATGCCTGAGACTTTCTAACAAGTAAGCCGAGATCTTCTCATTTGTTGAAGGTCAAGTCTACGCATACCCTGTCGATACTTCAAAGCCGAGATACGCCGCTTCCGGGGCGGCGGCGGCAGCCTCGTAGATCAAAAAAAACTAAATCATGGGTATGGCGGCGGGCGGTCAGGCCGGAACCCGATGGAGGACGCGCCGGCATGAGCCAGAATATTCAGTCCGAGTATTCCATCGGCGTCGTTCTCGTTGTGACCGCGGCCGTTACATACAGCACGGCGGGTTTGTTCACCAAGGGAGTCGACGCCGGGTCGTGGGAGGTGATTTTCTGGCGCGGCATTTTCGCCGCCGCCTTCACGACGGCCTGGACAGTGAACAGAGGCGCGTTCCGGCGGAATTTTTTCGATATGGGTCGCAGTGGCTGGGCGGTGGCGGTGGTCGGAGCATCGGGTACGGCGGCGTTCATTCCGGCATTCAAACTGACGACCATCGCCAACGTGTCACTTATCTATGCGGTATCCCCACTTCTCGCCGCGCTGCTCGCCTGGTTTTTCATCAGAGAAAGAGTATCGCCACGGACCATGGCGGGGTGTGTTGGCGCGCTGGCGGGGGTCGCGATCATCGTTTCGGGTTCGCTTGGTCAGATCAGCCTCTACGGCGATCTGTTGGCCTTGTGGATGACCATTGCCATGGCCTCGATCATGGTCATCTACCGCAAATATCCAGACACGCCCGGGGCCGGGCCGGCAGTGCTGCAATCCGTTCTCCTGCTGCCCCTTGCCGCGATGTTCGGCCGCCCCTTCGATATCGATCACACGGAAATCTTTGTGCTCGCCGCATTTGGACTGTTGTTCGCCATTGCTTCGGTGACCCTGGCGGAAGGCGCCAAACGGGTTCCATCCGGCCAAACCGCTCTTTTCGGCGCCTTGGAAACCCCTCTAGCTCCGGTTTTCGCCTTCCTGCTGTTTGCGGAGATTCCGGACATCGCAACATTTGTCGGCGGGTCTGTAGTGCTCCTTGCGGTGCTCTTTTCGATAAGAAACGGCGCTTGATCGCCCGGTTCACCTCAGCGAAAGCCGTCGCGAGCCGGCCAGGGCCGCCGCCTCGTTTACGAGCCGGCCAGGGCCGCCTCGATGGCCTCGATGGCCTTGGCCGCCGCGGCGCCGTCGGGGCCGCCGGCCTGGGCCATGTCGGGCCGCCCGCCGCCGCCCTTGCCGCCGAGCGCCGCCGAGCCGACCTTCACCAGATCGACCGCGCTGGCCTTGCCGGTGGCGTCTTCGGTCACGCCGACCACCAGCGAGGCCTTGCCGTCGTTCACCGCGACCAGCACCACGACGCCGCTGCCGATCTGTTTCTTGAGATCGTCGGCCAGGGGCTTCAGGTCCTTGGCGGGGATATCCTCGAAGACCCTGGCGGCGAACTTCAGACCGCCGACCTCGCGGACGTCCTGGCTGTTGCCGCCACCGGCACCGCCGCCGGCCAGCTTGCGGCGCAGGTCGCCGATCTCGCGGTCGAGCCGCTTGCGCTCGTCGATCAGCGCCGCCAGGCGCGCCGGCAGCGTCTCGGGCGACACCTTCAGCGCCGCGGCCGCTTCCTTCAACAACTGCCCCTGGTGCTCGACATAGCGCCGCGCCGCCTCGCCGACCACCGCCTCGATGCGGCGCACGCCGGACGCCAGCGCCGCCTCGCCGGTCAGCTTGAAGAAGCCGATGTCGCCGGTCCGGCGCACGTGGGTGCCGCCACAGAGCTCCGTCGAGTAGGCCTTGCCGTCCTTGGAGGGATCGCTGCCGCCCATCGACAGCACCCGCACCTCGTCGCCGTACTTCTCGCCGAACAGCGCCAGGGCGCCGGCCTCGATCGCCTCCTCCGGTGTCATGAAGCGGGTCTCCACCGCGGCGTTCTCGCGGATGCGGTCGTTGACCTCGGCTTCGACGGCCTCGATGTCTTCGGGCTCGAGCGGCTTGGGATGGCTGATGTCGAAGCGCAGACGGTCCTCGGCCACCAGCGAGCCCTTCTGGGTCACGTGGTCGCCGAGCCGCCGGCGCAGCGCTTCGTGCAGCAGGTGGGTCGCCGAATGATGGGCGCGCAGAGCCGCGCGGCGGCGGCCGTCGACGCGCATCTCAACCGCCTCGCCGAGCGTCAGCCGGCCGTGCACCAGCTTGCCGCTGTGAACGTGCAGGTCGCCCAGTTTCTTCTGGGTATCGAGCACCGTCATCTCGCCGCCCTGGGCTGAGAAGACGGCGCCATGGTCGCCTTCCTGGCCGCCCGACTCGCCATAGAAGGGCGTCTGGTTGGTGACCAGCAGCACATCCTGGCCGGCTTCGGCGGCCGCGACCTCCCTGCCGTCGACCACCAGGGCGACAATCTGGCCTTCCGCCTCCTCGGCGTCATAGCCCAGGAACTCGGTGGCGCCGAGCCGCTCGCGCAGTTCGAACCAGAGGGTTTCCGTGGCCGCCTCGCCGGAGCCGGCCCAGGCCTTGCGGGCCGCCGCGCGCTGGCGCTCCATGGCCACATCGAAACCGGCGCTGTCGACGCCACGGCCCTGGCCGCGCAGGATGTCCTGGGTCAGGTCGAGCGGAAAACCAAAGGTGTCGTAGAGCTTGAAGGCGACCTCGCCGGGCAGGGCCTGACTCTCGCCGAGCCGGCCGGTCTCCTCTTCCAGCAACTTCAGGCCCCGCTCCAGGGTATCCTTGAAGCGGGTCTCCTCCAGCTTCAGGGTTTCCGTGATCAGGGCGGCGGCGCGGTTGAGCTCCGGAAAGGCGCCACCCATCATGCCGGCCAGAGTCGGCACCAGCCGCCAGAGCAGCGGGTCGCGGCAGCCCAGCTTGTGGGCATGACGCATGCCGCGGCGCATGATCCGGCGCAGCACATAGCCGCGCCCTTCGTTGGACGGCAACACGCCGTCGGCGATGAGAAAGGCGCTGGCGCGCAGATGGTCGGCGATGACACGATGCGAGACTGCGTGTTCGCCGTCCGCCGACTGGCCGGAAGCCTCCGCCGAAGCCTCGATGATCGAGCGCAGCAGGTCGGTGTCATAGTTGTCGTGCTTGCCCTGCAGCACCGCGGCGATCCGCTCCAGCCCCATGCCGGTGTCGATCGACGGGCGCGGCAGGTCGCGCCGCGTATCCTTGTCGATCTGCTCGTACTGCATGAAGACCAGGTTCCAGATCTCGATGAAACGGTCGCCGTCCTCGTCGGGGCTGCCCGGCGGGCCGCCCGGGATATGCGCGCCGTGGTCGAAGAAGATTTCCGAGCAGGGTCCGCAGGGCCCGGTGTCGCCCATGGCCCAGAAGTTGTCCGAGGTGGCGATCCGGATGATCCGCTCGTCGGGCAGGCCGGCGATCTGCCGCCACAGCTTGGCGGCCTGCTCGTCCTCCGAATAGACCGTGACCAGCAGCTTTTCCTCGGGCAAGCCGTATTCCCTGGTGATCAGGTTCCAGGCCAGTTCGATGGCCTGGTCCTTGAAGTAGTCGCCGAAGGAGAAGTTCCCCAGCATCTCGAAGAAGGTGTGGTGGCGCGCGGTGTAGCCGACGTTCTCCAGGTCGTTGTGCTTGCCGCCGGCGCGCACGCACTTCTGCGAGGTGGTGGCGCGGTCGTAGGGGCGGGTCTCGTTCCCGGTGAACACGTTCTTGAACTGCACCATGCCCGCATTGGTGAACAGCAGGGTCGGGTCGTTGCGCGGCACCAGCGGCGAAGAAGCCACGATCTCATGGCCGTTGCGCTGGAAGTAGTCCAGGAAAGCCGAGCGGATGTCGTTACCAGTGGTCATGGCAGATAAATATTATCCATTGGCTTGCACCGCAAGCTGGAACCCTTCTAATTTTCTTCGCAGCGAACGGGCAGAGCGCGCGAAAGCGCAGCGTTGTAGCGCGCCGCCGGGCCGAAGTCCACCGAAAGGCCGGGCCGCGCAGCGCCCGGCGGCGCGGCCCGGAGCCCGCCCGGATGCCACCGACAGAACACTGCGGAGGCCAAGGTTTGCTCTGGCAAAAAGCCGCGCCGGCCCTTATGTCAGGGGGCAAGATCAGCGATCACCGTCCCTGCCTGGTCCGCCCCTCCCTTCAGGAGCCAGTTTGACCTCATGCCGTTAAAGTCCGATTTCGTTCAATTCCCGCGCGAAACCCGCTCCCGCGCCGGCGCGCGCCGCCAGACCGCCGCCGGCCTGGCCGCCGCCGGCCTGGCGGTGGCGCTTGCCACCGGCGGTCTGGCGGCGCCCGCGGCGGCACAAACACAGGTCCAACCCCAGGCCCAGGCGGCACCGCAGGAGCAGACCGCCCCGGCAAAGGTCTTCGGCGACTGGGCGCAGCGCTGTACGCCAAAGCCCCCGCCCGGCGCCTCGCCGCCACGCGACGGCGAATTGGAATCCTGCTTCATCGTCCAGCAGTTCGTCGATCCGAGCAGTCAGCGCCCGGTGCTGAAGATCACCATCGGCTTCTTCGAACCGGGCCGCCGCCCCGCCGCCGTGCTGGCCCTGCCGCTCGGCGTACCCCTGGCGCGCGGCGCCCACGTGAGCGTCGACGGCAATGACATCGATACGGTGCCGTTTCAGATCTGCCGGCGCGACGGCTGCCAAGCCTTCCTCCCCCTGACCGACGACATGGTCAAGAGTATGAAGGCCGGCAGCAAGGGCCAGGTCACGGTGCAATCGAGCCAGGGAGAGGGTCTCAACCTGCCGTTCTCGCTGAAAGGCTTCACGGCAGGTTACGGCAGCATTCAATAGGGCGCCTGCCACGGCGGCCGCGCGCCGCTCGAAAACAGTATTGATTCGAATTGGGCGCAAAGCGCTCTAAAAAAAAAGACGGCCCCCGGAGGGGCCGCTCTGCACCGGAGCGTGACGCCCGCGGCCCGGCGGGCGGAAGGCCGCTAGGAAGCCTCCGCCGCGTCGCCGCCTTCTTGCTCGCCATTGTCCGGGCCGCCCTCCAGCATCGCCGCCGACACCAGACCGGCGTTGGCGCGGATCTTCTGTTCGATCTGCTGGGCGATCTCCGGGTTCTCCTTCAGGAAAGTCTTGGCATTTTCCCGTCCCTGGCCGATGCGCTGGCCCTCGTAGGAAAACCAGGCGCCGGCCTTGTCGACGATGTTGGCCTGCACCCCGAGATCGAGCAGCTCGCCGTTCTTGGAGATGCCCAGGCCGTAGGTGATGTCGAACTCGACCACACGGAACGGCGGCGCCATCTTGTTTTTCACCACCTTCACCCGGGTCTGGTTGCCGACCACCACGTCGCGGTCCTTGATGGCGCCGATGCGGCGGATGTCGAGCCGCACCGAGGAATAGAACTTCAGCGCGTTGCCGCCGCTGGTGGTTTCCGGGTTGCCGAACATGACGCCGATCTTCATGCGGATATGGTTGATGAAGATGACCAACGTATTGGAGCGCTTGATGCTTCCGGTCAGCTTGCGCAGCGCCTGTGACATCAGCCGCGCCTGCAGGCCGACGTGACTGTCGCCCATTTCGCCCTCGATCTCGGCTTTCGGCGTAAGTGCGGCGACCGAGTCGACGACGACCACGTCGACCGCGCCCGAGCGCACCAGCATATCGGTGATCTCGAGCGCCTGCTTGCCGGTGTCCGGCTGCGAGACGAGCAGTTCCGAGACATCGACCCCGAGACGCTCGGCATACTGCGGATCGAGCGCGTGCTCGGCATCGACGAAAGCACAGGTGCCGCCGAGCTTCTGCGCCTCGGCAACGACGTGCAGGGTGAGCGTGGTCTTGCCGGACGACTCCGGGCCGTAGATTTCGACCACGCGGCCGCGCGGCAGGCCGCCGACCCCGAGTGCGATGTCGAGGCTCAGCGAGCCGGTCGAGACGACGTCGATGTTCGGCACCGCGCCGCGGTCTCCCATCCGCATGATGGAGCCCGTGCCGAACTGCTTTTCGATTTGAGACAGCGCCGCTCCCAGCGCTTTCTGCTTGTTCTCGTCCATTGTCGTGCCCTCTGTTCGAGTGGGTGGTCGGGAGATCCAGCGCGGGCGGATTATCGCATAGATGACCAGGGCATTTAATCGCGCGCGGGCGCCGCGAGTGGCCAGTGGCGCCGCACCCGGTAGCACGGGCCGGCAGCCTCGGCGATCGATTCGACCAGCGCAAAATCAGTCACTTGCCAATGCACCTCGAAGGCCGCCGCGGCACGTGGTGCGCGCCGCGCGGCACGCGCGATGGTGACGTGGGGACGGTAGGGTCGCTGGTCCGGAACGATGCCGGCCCCCTGCGCTGTCGCGTTGACCGCGTCGTGCAGCGCGCCCAGCGCGGCGGGGACGGCGAGTGGCGCCAGCCACGCCACCCGGCTGCCTCGCCACCAACCGGCGAGGCCGATGTCGAGC
This sequence comes from Kiloniellaceae bacterium, assembly GCA_040217155.1. Lineage (GTDB taxonomy): Bacteria > Pseudomonadota > Alphaproteobacteria > Kiloniellales > Kiloniellaceae > Pelagibius. Next base: position 3,233 of record JAVJNS010000002.1, on the reverse strand, counting down.
GTGAAGGCGCGCACGTCCGGCGCCGGCGGCAACGCGGCCAGGGCCTCGAACGCGAGTGGCGTGACCTCGCCGAGAAAGGCCACCGTCAGGTGCAGGTTCTCGACGCGCATGCGTCGCGCGTCGCGCACGTCGACCTGCGCGGCCGCCGCGGCGAGCGCGCGCCGCGTGGCGGCATCCGGCCATAGCGCGAAGAACAGCCGCGCCATCGCCTCACCCGGCCAGCGCTGCGAGCTCCTCGAGGGCCACAGCGACCGTCGCGGCGCGCACGGCGCGCCGATCACCAGCGAACCGGTGCATGCAGGTCCGCGTGACGGCGCCCCCTCGCGCGAAGCCGAACCACACCGTGCCGACCGGCTTTGCCGGGCTGCCGCCACCCGGGCCGGCGACACCGGTCACCGCGCAGGAGAGATCCGCACCGAGCGTGCGCAGCGCGCCTTCGGCCATTGCCGCGGCGACCTCGGCACTGACCGCACCGTGGCGCTCGATGAGCATCGCATCGACCCCCAGTAACGCGATCTTGGCCTGGTTCGAATAGGTTACGAGCCCACCCTCGAACCAGTCGGAGCTGCCGGCTATCGCCGTCATCGCCTGCGCGATCCAGCCGCCTGTGCACGATTCCGCGGTGGCCGCCCGCCAGCCGCGCTCGAGCAGCACCTCGCCCAGCGCGCGTGCCCGTGCCTCGAGTGCTTCCTGGGTGGGACCGCTTGTACCGTTCATACGATGCCGCGCGTGCGCCGGGCGCGGAAGAACTCGGTAAGCAGTCGCGCGCAGGTCTCCGCCTCGATGCCCGCCGTCACTGCCGGCCGGTGGTTGAGCGCGGCGTTGCCGAGGACGTCCATCACGCTGCCGGCGGCTCCCGCGCGGGGGTCGTGCGCGCCGAATACGACGCGCGCAATACGCGCATGCACGATGGCACCGGCGCACATCGGGCACGGCTCGAGCGTGACATAGAGCGAGGCCCGCGGCAGGCGATAGTTGTGCAGGGCACCCGCGGCTTCGCGCAGCGCCACCACTTCGGCGTGGGCCGTGGGATCGTGGTCGGCGATGCAGAGGTTATGGCCGCGTCCGACGATGACGCCGTCCTGCACGACCACGGCACCCACCGGTACCTCGCCGCGCGCTTCCGCGGCCGCGGCGACGACGAGCGCCTCGCGCATCCAGTGCACATCCTCATCCGCCACCGGTTGCTCAGAAGCGTGCGGAGACACCGAGGTAGACCTGGTAGTCGGGCGTATCGGCATCGAGCCCGAAATTGGCGCCCGCATCGAGCTGTAAATCGGCCGTGACCAACCACGAGGCCGCGACGTCGGCCGAGTACTGGTCGCCGTCGCCCTCGGCGGCGAAGTCGTTGGCACTCCACAGCTCGCCGTAGAGGGTGAGCGGGCCGAAGCTGCGACTGAGATTGACGAGGTTGGTGACGTTGATACGCGTGCCGCTGCCATCAGCCTCGGCGAGCACGTCGATCTCGGGACCGAGCGTCAGCGCCACGCCGCCCGGCAGCGCCGTACTGAGCGGCACGATGAGCCCCCCTTCGACGCGTTCGTTGCCGATGTCGCCGGGCGCCGATGGCAGCTTCACGTAGGGGATGACCGATACGCCCAATGCGGCTTCCTCAGCGCTGAGGCGCCGCTTGTAACGCACCACGAGGTCGCCGCTGCCGTCGGTGCGCACGCGGCGTCCGGCCTGCTCGACCTCGTTCTCGGTCCAGGCGGTCCAGCCGAGTTCGAGGTCGGCGCGCGTATCGAGGCCGTACTTGATGGTCGCCGCTGCCACCGTGGTGCTCTCGCTCGTCACACCCGCGCGCTCGTCGCGCAGGTAGGCGAGCACGTCGGCTTCGATCTGCAGGCGTCCCGCCGGTACCGTGCACACGCCGTTGGCGCGCGTCGGGCGATCGGTGCAGATCGGTCCCGAATCGGCGCTGGCGCCGGCCGATCCGGCCAGCACGACAGCGGGCCACGCGACACGGCACGCGCCACGTGCGAAACGCAACAACGGCATGGTCATTCCCATTCGATGGTCGCCGGCGGCTTGCCGGAGATGTCGTAGACGACGCGTGAGACGCCGGCAATCTCGTTGATGATGCGGCGCGAGACGAGATCGAGGAAGTCGTACGGGAGGTGTGCCCAGTGCGCGGTCATGAAATCCACCGTTTCCACGGCGCGCAACGCGACGACGTACTCGTAGCTGCGTGCATCGCCCTGCACCCCGACCGAGCGCACCGGCAGGAAAACCGCGAAGGCCTGGCTGACCTTGTCATAGAGGCCGTGGCGGCGCAATTCGTCGATATAGATGGCATCGGCACGGCGCAGGATGGCCGCGTACTCAGCCCGTACCTCGCCGAGGATGCGCACGCCCAGACCAGGCCCCGGGAAGGGATGGCGATAGACCATCTCCTCCGGCAGGCCGAGGGTGATGCCGACGCGGCGCACCTCGTCCTTGAACAGTTCGCGTAACGGCTCGACGAGTTCGAAGCGCATGGTCTCGGGCAGACCACCGACGTTGTGATGGGACTTGATCACGTGCGCCTTGCCGGTCGCCGCCGCGGCCGACTCGATGACATCGGGGTAGATGGTGCCCTGGGCGAGCCAGCGCACGCCGTCGAGCTTCGCCGCCTCGGCCTCGAACACGTCGATGAAGGTACGCCCGATGACTTTGCGCTTCTCCTCCGGGTCGGCGATGCCGGCGAGCGCGCCGAGGAACTGCTCGCCAGCCTCGGCGAGACGCACGTCCACACCCATATGGCGCGCGAAAGTACGCATGACGTCGGCCGATTCGTCGTGCCGCAGCAGGCCGTTGTCGACGAACACGCAGGTGAGCTGCGGGCCGATGGCCTCGTGCAGCAGCGCCGCGACCACCGAGGAGTCGACACCGCCCGAGAGCCCCAGCAGCACGCGGTCCTCGCCGACCTGCTCGCGCACCCGCGCGATGCTGTCGGCGACGATATTGGCCGGTGTCCACAACGCGCCGCAGCCGCAGATCTCGTGTACGAACCGGCCGATGATGGCCTGGCCCTGGTGGGTGTGGGTCACTTCCGGATGGAACTGCAGGCCGTAAAAACCGCGTTCCTCGTCGGCCATGCCGGCAATCGGCGCGCTCTCGGTCGACGCGATGCGTTTGAAGCCCGGCGGCAGATCGGTGACATGGTCGCCGTGGCTCATCCACACGTCGAGCAGGCCATGACCCTCGTCGTTGGTGAGGTCCTGGATGTCGCGCAGGAGTCGCGAGTGCCCACG
>JAVJNS010000033.1:0-7552 GCA_040217155.1 Kiloniellaceae bacterium | reverse complement strand
GATGCCGCCGAGCTCGATGGTGAGCGCTCCGGCCTGCCAGGCGCCGTCGGCATAGACCTGCGGGTTGGCGCCGCCAAAGACACCTTCCGCATAGGTAAAGCCGCCGCTGTCGCTGTCGAAGCCGGCGTCGACCAGGGCGATACTCACACCCGGATCCGGTAAATCGTCGTTGAGAATCGTGCCGCTGGCGGAAGACCTGATGAACCCGCTGCCGGCCGAGGGGTTGCTAAGCGAAATCGTGAAAGTCTCGTCGTCCTCGTAGTCGGTGTCGGTAGAGGCGTAGACCGTCACGACCCTGACGGTCTGGTCTTCAAAGAAGGTCAGAGTGCCGCTGGGCAGAATCCCACCGTTGAAGTCGTCGGCCGAAACCGGATTGCTACCGCTGCCGGTGACCGCGAAGTCGACGCTGCCGGTGCTGCTCGTGTCGCCCGAGCGGTGGATGGTGAAGGTATAGCCGGTGACCTGGGAGTTGCCCTCTGCCTTGACCACCTCGGGCGTGGCGATATCGAAGAAGGTCTCGGCACCGGGCCAGGCCATCTCGAGAATGGCATCGGCGAGCTTGGCGACGTTCACGCGCGGAAAGGCGAGGCCGGTGTTGGCGACGTTGTCGTTCTCGTCGTCACCGTCGATGACAATATCGGCGCTCGCGGAGAGCAGGGTGTTGAACTCGTCGTAGGTCAGGCGGCGCCCCAGCGCCGCGACTGCCAGCTGCTGGGCCAGGGCGACGATGCCGGCGATATGTGGGGCCGCCTGGCTGGTACCGTGCATGCTGGTCAATGCGTTCCCGGCGCCGGCCCCGATGATCTCCGCGCCCGGTGCGAAGATGTCGCTCATCGCGTCGTCGCGCTGGCTGAAAGGTGCGATTCGGTCGGCCGCGGTAGTGTAGGCGATGGCCCCGCTGCCGTAGCTCCAGCCGCCGGTGTCGGCGTCGTAGACGGCGCCGACCGATAGTGAGTTGGCGTCGGCCGAGGGATAGGCGACGCCCTGCACCGAATTCAGCTCGTAGAAGCCGTTGCCGGAGGCGGAGACCACGATGACGTCCATCGCCGCCAGGGTGGCCAGTTCGTCGGCGATGCCGTAGAGCGCGACCGGCGCGTTGTAGTTGCCGCCGTCGCCGAGCGACATGTTCACGCTGACGATATTGTAGGCGGCGGCGTTGTCGACCACCCACTGCAGCGACTCTTCGATGTCGCTGAAATAGCCGGTCCCGGAGTCCGAAAAGACCTTTAGGGCGATGATGTCGGCATGTGGCGCCATGCCCAAATAGTTGTACGCGGCGCCGGCGGCGATGCTGGCGACGTTGCTGCCGTGGCCGTCGACGTCGCCGGCGTTGGCGTCGTTATCGGCGAAGTCGTACTGGTAGACGATGCGGTCGGCGACGCCGTTTCCGTCCGCGTCCGGACCGAAGAAAGGATCGTCCAGGTCGATGCCGGTATCGAGGATGACGACGGCCTGACCAGCACCGTTGAAGTCGTTGAAGCGGTCGTCGGCGCGGTAATCGTCAAGGCCGATCACCGGGCCCGACAGGCTCGTCTGCGGCAGGATGGTGGCGCTGTCGTCCAGCTGCACCACCTTGCCGGTCGTATAAATCGGAATTGCCGAATTGGTGGTGGTGTAGGGCGCCGCCGGCCCGTTGTCTGAAGAGTCCTGGCCTTCCAGGCCGCGCTCCTCGGCCGCGCGCTCCTTGGGCGTGCGGTTGTCGATGACGCTCGGCCGCGCGTGGCCGAAGATCTTGAAGGCCGGCCATTGGAGATTGTCGTAGGCGAAGGTCTGGGTGAAGGACTCGCGATCCTCGCCGAAGCGTTCCAGAATGTCCGTCTGGCCGTCGTCGAACCGGAAAAGGGGGCGGGGAACCTTGCTCATCGGCTCACATCAACGACCCTGCGCGTTGCCGAGCGGAGCCGGTGACGCCTTTGCCGCCGCCGTAGCTGTCATTGGTCTCGAAGCGGAAACGGAAGAGTCGTCGCATGGGTTTGAATCAACCTTCAGTTGCGCCGAAAGGCGGCGGCGGCGAGTGTCGGGGAACAGGCGCTGTGGTCTTCATTGGCGCGCCGGCACAACACCGCTGTCGACCGGGAGGCCGCTGCACGATTTCCTCTGCCCATGGATCCCGATCTGGCCCGCTGCGCATCGCTCCCTCTGTTGTCCCTCGGCAAACCTAACGAAAGCTTAATGCGATACAATCAGTAATTGAAGAAGAGAATGCCAAAATCTTCATGACGGCGCTAAGCGCTTGGTTTTCGGCGGCTAACAGGCCTTCGGCTGATCGTACAGAAAGACCGGCGGGTTCAGACTGGATGAATCGATTGGATCGACATACAGGTTCTTCCAGCGAATGCCGGGAACCGCGCGTCAGTCCCGCGCCGCGATCACCCGGTCGATGAAGGTGTCGCTGGCGCCGAGCTGGCGCGACGGATCGCGCAGGGTGGCCCAGTCGACGGGCGCCGCGCAGCGCTCGGCCAGCAGGTCGATGAGATGGCGGCCCGAGGCCAGCGTCTCCTGGCAGGCCTGCTTCACCAGGGCCTGGGCGGCGGGCCGCTCCATGTGGGCGGCGAGCGCGAAGCTGGCGGCTTCGGCCAGGACCAGGCCCCGGGTGGCGTCGATGTTGGCGCCCATGCGCGCGCGCTCGACCTGCAGCCCGGCAAGCAGCGCCTGCGCCTGAACCAGGGCGGCGCCGGCAGCGGCGATGATCTGCGGCAGCAGCAGCCATTCCTGCTGCCAGGCGGCGCCGTCTCTTTCGTGGGCATGAAAGGCGGTCAGCTGCATCTGCCCGGTCAGTCCCGCCGCATGCCGGCTGAGCGCCAGCACGGCTTCCGATTTCACCGGGTTGGACTTCTGCGGCAGGGTCGAGGAACCGCCGCCCCGCTGTCCGTTATGGTCGCCCTCGCGCAGCTCGCCGACCTCGTTCTGGCACAGCAGCAGGATGTCGCCGGCGATCTTGCCGAGACCGCCCGAGACGAGGCCCAGCCAGCAGCCCAACTCGACGAGGCCGTCGCGCTGGCTGTGCCAGGGGACCGCCGGCGCCGCCAGTTCCAGGATCTCGGCCAGCGCCGCCTCGACCTCAAGGCCCTTGCCGCCGAGGGCGGAGAGGTTGCCCACGGCGCCGCCGAAGCTGAGCATCTCGAGGCGCGGCCGCAGCGCTTGCAGGCGGGCGCGGTGCCGTTGCAGCGGCGCCAGCCAGCCCGCCGCCTTGAGGCCGAACGTCGTGGGCGTCGCCTGCTGGCCGCGGGTGCGCGCCAGCATCACCGTGCGGCGTTCGGCCCCGGCCAGGTCCGCGAGGCGGCCGTTGAGCCGGGCGAGGCGGGCGTCGAAGATGTCGAGGATCTGCCGCAGGCGCAGCACCAGGCCGCTGTCCATCGCGTCCTGGGTGGTCGCGCCCCAGTGCACATACTGGGCGGCGTCGCCGCCGACGGCCCGGCGCAGGGCAGCCACCAGGGCGGGCACCGGAATGCCGTCTCGCGCCGTGCCCTCGGCCAGTTCCGCCGGGTCGGCGTCCAGCGCCGCCGCGACCTCGGCGATGCGCGCCGCGGCGGCTTCGGGGATCACGCCGCAGCGGCCCTCGGCGCGCGCCAGGGCCGCCTCGAAGGCCAGCATGGCGCTCAGCTGCGCCGCGTCGTCGAGCCAGGCCGCCGTTTCCGGGTCGGACAGCAGCGGCCCCAGCAGGGCGCTGTCGAAGGGCAGGAGGCTCATGGCTGTGGCGCGCTCATGCCGCGGCCATCGCCGGCAGGCCGAGGATTTCGCGCGCCTGCCGGGCGGTGGCCGGGCGGCGGCCGTAGTCGGCGCAGAGCCCGGCGACGCGGGCGACCAGCTCGGCGTTGCTCTTGGCCAGCCTGTCCTTGTCGAAGCGGATGTTGTCTTCCAGGCCGGTGCGGCAGTGGCCGCCCAGTTCCAGCGCCCAGTGGTTGAGCTCGAGCTGGCTGCGGCCGATGCCGGCGGCGGTCCAGGTGGCGTCCGGCAGCACCTCTTTCAGCTGCGCCACCTCGAATTCCAGGATCTCGCGCCGGGGCGGCAGGGCGTTTTTCAGGCCGAAGACGAACTGCACATGGGCCGGCGCCTTCAGACGGCCGTCCTGCACCATCGCGGCGGCGGCGTAGAGCATGGCGAGGTCGAAGATCTCGACCTCCGGCTTGATGCCGTATTCGATCATCGCCGCCGCGAGGCTGTCGATCAGTTCCGGCGGGTTCTCGTAGACCATGTTGGGGAAGTTGACCGAGCCGGTGGCCAGCGAGGCCATGTCGGGCCCGAGGTTCAGCATGGCGCCGCGCTGGTCGGCGCCGCGCCCGCGCCCGCCGGTGGAGAACTGCACGATCATCTCCGGGCAGTGCTTGCGCACGCCTTCCAGAAAGGCGCCGAACCTGTCGGGGTCCGAGGAGGAGTTTTCCTGGTCGTCGCGCACATGCACGTGGACCAGGCTGGCCCCGGCCTCGTAGGCTTCCTGGGTCGACTCGATCTGCTCGGGCACGGTGACCGGCACGGCGGGCGTGTCCTTCTTGCGCGGCACGGAGCCGGTGATGGCGACGGTGATGATGCAGGCTTCGCCCATTTCGGGGCCTCCATTCGATCTAAAAAAGGGGGCGTCAGACGTCGAAAAAAACCGTCTCCCGGTCGCCCTGCATGTGGATGTCGAAACGATAGACCGCGACGTCGCCGTCTTGGTCACGGGCGGCGATCAGGGTGCCGCGGCGCCCGGCCGGCACCGCCCGCAGCACCGGGTCCCTGGCGTTGGCCGCCGCTTCGTCGGCGAAGTAGACGCGGGTGTAGAGATGGTTCAGCAGCCCGCGCAGGAAGACGATGACATTGATGTGCGGCGCCTGGCCGTCGCCGGCGGCGCCGGGCTTCAGGCTGTCGAAGACGAAGCGGCGCTCCGGGTCGGTGCCGGTGCCGCAGCGCCCGAAACCTCCAAACGCTATGTTGGGCAAGGCGGCATCGCCGCCCCGATCCGCCCCGGCCCGACCCGCCCCGGCCCGATCCGCCCCGGCCCGGTCCGCCCCAGAACGACGGTCCGCCGGGTGGGCGTAGCGGCCCTGCGGGTCGGCCTGCCAGATCTCGATCATGGCGTCGCTCACCGGTTCGCCCTTGCCGTCCAGAACCCGGCCCTCGATGCGGATCGGTTCGCCGGCGACCTCCGGCCGGCGCAGGTCGGGTGTCGCGATGCTGGCGAAGGGATAGCCGTACTGCTCCGGCGTCAGGCCGTAGGCGAAGTAGGGGCCGACGGTCTGCGACGGTGTCTGCCCCGGCTTCGTCCTCTCCTTGCTCATGCCGTGGTCTCCATGGGCGTTTCCCTGGGCCCGCGCAGCACGATGTCGAAGCGGTAGCCGAGGGCGAACGCCGGCTCGGTGAGCGAAATGTCGAACCGCGCGACCAGGCGGTCGCGCGCCGCCGCCGGCACGGCGAGAAAGATCGGATCGAGATCGAGCAGCGGGTCGCCGGGGAAATACATCTGCGTCACCAGGCGGGTCGCGATGCTGGGGCCGAACAGCGAGAAGTGGATGTGGCCCGGCCGCCAGGCATTGTCGTGATTGCCCCAGGGATAGGCGCCCGGCTTCACGCTGTGGAAGCGGTAGACGCCGGCGTCGTCGGTGACGCAGCGTCCGCCGCCGAAGAAGTTCGGGTCGAGCGGCGCGTCGTGCCGGTCGGTCTGGTGCACGTAGCGCCCGGCCGCGTTGGCCTGCCAGATCTCGACCAGCAGGTTGGCCTGCGGCCGTCCGGCCTCGTCGGTCACCTGGCCGGACACCAGGATGCGCTCGCCCAAAGGCTCTCCGGGCGACTCTCCGGGCGGCTCTCCGGGCGACTCTCCGGGCGGCGCGCCGTCCCGGCGGCCGTTCCTGGTGAGGTCGTTGTCGAGAGCCCCGAGCGACTCCCGCCCGAACACCGGCCCGGTCAGTTCCGACAGCGATTGGGCGAGGGGCACCAGCGGCCTGGTGGGGCCGCGCGTCTGCGTCGACCTGTAGTCGGGGGCGATCAGCGGCGGGTGCGAGGCCCAGTCGCGCCGGGAATAGCCGCGGGGGGTATCGGTCACGGCTTGCCGTCCTGTTTTTCCCGCCCCGCCCTGTCGTCCAGCGCCTTGCCGGCGATCTTGAAGGCCCGGTTGGCGGCCGGCACGCCGGCGTAGACGGCGACGTGCAGCAGCGCCTCCTTGATGTCCTCGGGCGTCGCCCCGGTGTTAGCGGTGGCGCGCACGTGCAGGGCGACCTCCTCGTCATGGCCCAGGGCCGCCAGCAGCGCGATGGTGATCAGGCTGCGCTCGCGCCGCGTCAGGCCGGGGCGCGACCACACCGAGCCCCAGGCGCCCTCGGTGATGAAGCGCAGGAAGTCTTCGTTGAACGCGCTCCTTGCGGCGTCGGAGCCGGCGACATGGGCCTCGCCCAGCACGTCCTGGCGGGTCTGCCGGCCGGTCTCGAAAAGCTCGTCTTCAGCCAAGGCCGTTCTCCTCCACGAACGTCACGATCGACGCGGCCAGGACCGCCGGCTGCTCGATGCAGGGCAGGTGCCCGGCCCCGGCGACGATCTCGTAGCCGCAGCCGGGGATGAGGTCGGCGGTCTCGCGCATCAGCGCCGGCGGCGTCGCGCCGTCCTCCGCGCCGACCACGCAGAGCGTCGGCACCTCGATCTTCTTCGCCTCCTCGGTGAAGTCGGCGTCGCGGATCGCCGCGCAGGTGCCGAGGTAGCCGGCCAGCGGCGTGCGCGTCAGCATGGCGCGCCAGCCGGCCAGGGCGGCGGGATCGTTCTCGCGCAGGTTCCTGGAAAACCAGCGCTCCAGGATCGCCTCGGCGATGGCGGCGATGCCGCCCTTCTCGATGGCGGCGATGCGTTCGTTCCACAGCGGCTCGTCGCCGATCTTGTGGGCGGTGTCGCAGAGGATGAGGCCGGCGACCAGGTCGGGGCGGCCGGCATAAAGCCCCTGGGCGATGAGCCCGCCGACCGAGAGGCCGCAGACCACGGCGTTTTCGACCGCCAGGTCGTCGAGCAGCGCCGCCAGGTCGGCGACGTGGTCGGCAATCCTGTACGGGCTCGCGCCGATCTCGGAGAGGCCGTGGCCGCGCTTGTCGTAGAGCACGATGCGGAAGCTGTCGGCCAGCCGCGCCACCACCTCGTTCCAGATGCGGAAGTCGGTGCCCAGCGAATTGGCGAACACCAGAGTCCGCCGTTCCGCGGGTCCGAGATCCTGATAGTGCAGCACGACGCCGTTCAGCTTCTTGAAGTCCATGCCCCTCGTTCCATCGCCCTTCGTTCTTGTTGTCCGCGGCTCTGCCAGCCCCCCGCGCGAATGCGCAAAGGCGCGCGTCGGCGCGCCGACCGGTGTCCGCCGGCCGGGGCGACAGGCTCCCGCGATCTTATGACGGGGGATCGCGCAGGTCGACCTTGCCGAGGCCACCCGCCTTTTCCGCATCCCAGGCCAGCCCGGCATTTCGGCGGCGAACCCGCGTGGTCGGCGCCTTTCCCGACGGTCAATCGGCCCTCAACCTGGCCGCGGCCAGGTTGAGGCACATCGCCGGCACCAAATGGTCCCTCAAGCGCTACATGAACATGGACCTGCTCAAGCAGCAAAGGA
>JAVJNS010000031.1:0-52092 GCA_040217155.1 Kiloniellaceae bacterium | reverse complement strand
CTGAAAAAGTCGCCGGACGAAGGCGGTCGTGCAAGAAAAGAATCTAACACGACCCGGAACGGACGGAATCGAATCGCAAATGGCATGACTGCGAATCATGATTGCGCAAATTCGAGCCCAAAATAGTTTTTCAGCAGCCTGTTAGGGTTTCTTCAGCTTGTCCGGTCCGGGATCGGCCGAACAGCGGCCCTGCCGCGCGGCGCGGCATTGAGCGGCCCGTTCAAACGAGCTTCAAGAGTGATGGATCGCGCGCCGGGTCGCGTGGCCTGGGAAAGAGCGGAAAGAAAAACGGGCGGTCCCGTTGGCTTGGGGTACGCGACCGCCCGCAGTTGGAGCTTTCCGGAGAAAGTTGGGGCGGCCAAGCTTGGTCGGGGCACCTGGCCGCCCCTTAGTGCCAGCCGTTTCGGGGCATTCTTAGAGGAAGGCTGGGCTCCTCAACAGAGAGGGGAAGTCTCCGTGTATAACAACCTAGGCAGCGAAGGTGTCGGGACTTTGCCGCAAATGGGGCGACTTTGTGATTTTCGACCCGGCAGGGCGAATTCGCCAATTTCAGAGACTTAAAGTCAGTAGCTGCGCTGGTCGTCAATAACCTTGCCGTCCTTGGGCAGGCTGTCGGGGGCCACCAACTCCACCTTGCCCTTCAGCTTACAAGCGCCCTGCAGGCTCTCCGCGATGGCTGTGGCCAGGCCCTCGTCGTGCCCGGCCACCTCGCACTGCAGGATCATCGCGTCATTGTCGCCGGCGCGGGTCACCACCAAGCGGGCGCGGACGATCTCCGCATGACGTTTCAGAACCTCTGCCACCTGGGCGGGCTGCACGAACATGCCTTTCACCTTGGCCGCCTGGTCGGCCCGACCCATCCAACCCTGGATGCGCGGCGCCGTGCGGCCGCAGGGGCTGGACCCGGGCAGCAGCGCCGACAGGTCGCCGGTGGCAAAGCGGATCAACGGGTAATCGGGGTTCAGGGTCGTCACCACCACCTCGCCCACCTCGCCCTCGGGCAGCGGGTCGCCGGTGCCGGGGCGCAGGATCTCGACGATGATCTCCTCGTCCAGGATCAGTCCTTCGCGGGCCTCCGATTCATAGGCGATCAAGCCCAGATCGGCGGTGGCATAGCATTGCAGCACGGCGACGCCGCGTTCCGCGTAGGCTTGGCGCAGCTCCGGAAACAGGGCCCCGCCGGAAACCAGCGCCCGGGTGATGGAGCTGCAATCGATGTTCAGTTCCCGACCCTTGTCGAGCAGCACTTTGAGAAAATCGGGTGTGCCGCTGTATCCCGACGGACGGAAGTGGGCGATGGCCTGGACCTGCTGATCGGAATTGCCAACGCCTCCGGGAATCACGCTGCAACCGAGGTTGCGCGCCGCGCCATCCATCATCCAGCCGCCCGGCGTCAGGTGATAGGCAAAGCAGTTGTGCACGACGTCGCCGGCACGAAAGCCGGCGGCGAAGAGCGCCCGCTCAAGACGCCAGAAACCGGGACGCGCCGTCTCAAACTCGTAGATCGGGCCGGGTGAGGCGAAGAGATGCGCCGCCTGGTTCTCGACCAGGGCAGCAAGCCCGCCGAACGGCGGCGCGGCAGCTTGGCGCTCGAGCAGATCCGACTTCCGAATAACGGGCAGGGCCGCCAGGGCGGCGCGGCTCGTCACGGCACCGGCGTCGACGCCGGCCAGAACATCCGCATAGCCGGGCGTCTTGGCCTTGGCATGGCCAATCTGCCGCGGCAGGGCGGCCAGCAAGGCAGCCTCGCGAACTTCCGGCGGCCGTGACTCGAGAGCGTCGTATAGGTCCATTCTAGAGCCAGCGCTTGCGGCGCTTGTAGTGCTTAACGTCGCGGTAGGACTTGCGGCCACTGGCGGAGAGCCCGAGATAGAATTCCTTCACGTCCTCATTCTCGCGCAGCTTGTCGGCAGCGCCGTCGAGGACCACGCGGCCGCTCTCCAGGATATAGCCGTAGCGCGCGTAACGCAGCGCCACGTTGGTGTTCTGCTCGGCCAACAGGAAGGAGACACCCTCCTCCTCGTTCAGCCGCTTCACCGTCTCGAAGATGCCTTCGACCAGTTGCGGCGCGAGGCCCATGGAAGGTTCGTCGAGAAGGATCATCTTCGGCCGGCTCATCAAGGCCCGGCCGATGGCGCACATCTGCTGCTCACCGCCGGAGGTGTAGCCGGCCATGCTGCCGCGCCGTTCTTTCAGACGTGGGAAATAGTCGTAGACCAGCTCCAGGTCGGCCTGGATGGCGCCGCGCCCGTCGCCCCGCGTATAGGCGCCGGTGAGCAGGTTCTCTTCAATGGTCAGGTGCTCGAAGCAGTGGCGGCCTTCCATGACCTGCACGACGCCGGCCTTCACCAGGTCGTTGGGGGTCAGGGCGTCAACGCGCGCGCCTTCGAATTCGATGGAACCCTTGGTCACTTCGCCGCGTTCGGCGCGCAGCAGGTTGGAAATCGCCTTGAGGGTTGTCGTCTTGCCGGCGCCGTTGGCGCCCAGCAACGCCACGACGCCGCCTTGGGGCACATCAAGCGACACGCCCTTGAGGACCAGGATCACGTGGTCGTAAATCACCTCGATGTTGTTCACCGAGAGGATCGCGGGCGCCGCACCGCGCTCTGCGGCTTGGTCGGTCAGGCTGGCGGCTTGGCTCATGGCGTCGATCCGGAGCAGGGGCTTGAAGACTGCGGCGTCGGGTCGGGGGCGGGCAAGACGCGCCGCCCCCTTTCCCGTTTCGTCAGGCCGTTCAGTTGCAGCTGCGCGGCGAGATGCCCTTTTCGTTGGCATACTGGGCGGCCGAGGCTTCGTAGGCTTCCCGCAGGGCGCCGCGGCGCGGCGCGATGAAGTCGGTGATGGCCTGCCACTTGGCGCCGTCCCACTGCTGCACCACGGCGGAGCCGCCACCTTCATGGTCGAGGCAGGTGATCTTCACCGGGCTCAACAGGCCGCTCATGCCGACCTCATCGATGCGGGCCTGGGAGATGTCGAGGTGTTCGAATCCCCACTGGATCTGCTCGCCGGTCATGGGCTTGTTGCCAAACTCGGCCTGCGCCGTGCGGATCGCCTCGCTATAGAAGAAGCCGTTCACCAGCGCGCGATTGTAGAGCACCGTGCCGATGTTCGCCTTGTCGGCGATCCCGTTGCCGTCGGCGTGCATCTTCTCGATTTCCTTGAAGATCGGCGCGGAGGTGCCGACGCCGGTGATGTTCAGCGACTTATACCCCTTGGCCGCATCGCCAGCGGGAATCACGTCCGCCTCGGCGCCGGACCACCAGATGCCGACGAACTTTTCCATCGGAAAGCCGACTGCCGCGGCCTCCTTGATGGCCGTCGAGTTCATCACGCCCCAGCCCCACATGAAGACCCAGTCGGGACGCAGCTGGCGGCCGATCTGCAGCCAGGTCGCCTTCTGCTCCAGGCCCGGATGGGCGACCGGGTAGGTGGAGAACTGGAAGCCCTCTTCCTTGGCCAGGCGCTCAAGCGTGGCGATCGGCTCCTTGCCGTAGGCGGAGTCGTGATAGACCAGGGCGATTTTCTTGCCCTGCAGGCTGCCGCCGGATTCCTTCTTGGCATACTGCACCATCACGTCGGCGCCGGCCCAGTAGGTGATCGGCATCGTGAAGACGTAAGGAAAGACCCGTCCGTCCGAAGCATCGGCGCGGCCATAGCCCATGGAGAGGACAGGAACCTTGTCATTGGTGGCGCGTTCGATCAGCGCATAGGTGATGCCCGTCGAATAGGGATTGACCACACTGGCGCCGGTCGCCCCGTTGCTTTTCAGACGCTCATAGCATTCGACACCGCGGTCGTTGTTGTACTGGGTCTCGCACTCTTCCCAGGCATACTTCACGCCGTTGATGCCGCCGTCTCGGGTGTTGACGAGCTGCATGAAATCGTTGAAGCCGTCGGCGATGGGAATGCCGTTTGGTGCATAGGGGCCGGTGCGATAGACCAGCAGCGGCACGAACTGCTCCTGAGCGGTGGCCAGGCCCGGCAAAACGGCGGAACTCGCCAGCATTGCCGCGGCCACCGCGGTGAGGCCTAGTTTCTTGAATTTCATCCTGCGTTCCTCCCGGTTATTTGCGCCCTTCATGGGCCTTGGTTATTCATTCCTGGTTTAGGCTAGCATTGACCTTCACCACTGGCCAGGGACCGGCCAAAAACAACGACCACAAGCAGCTTGGCTAATAAGGAAACGGCCAGAGCCGTAGTTTCTCCTTGCCGATCTGCCACAGCCGCGCGAGGCCGTGCGGTTCGACGATCAGGAAGAAGATGATCAAGGCGCCGAACACCATGAACTCCATGTGCGACACCAACTCCACCGAAATGCGCAGTCCCAGCGCGGCCGGCGCGTTGTTCAGCAGGATCGGCAGCAGCACGATGAAAGCCGCGCCCAGGAAGGAGCCGAGGATCGATCCCAGTCCGCCAATGATGATCATGAACAGGACCTGGAAGGACCGGTTTATGTCGAAGGCCAGCGCCTCGACCGAGCCGGTATAGACGAAGGCCCAGAGCGCGCCGGAGATGCCGACGAAAAAGGAACTGACGGCGAAAGCCGAGAGCTTGGCCCAAAGCGGGCGGATGCCGATAATCTCCGCCGCGATATCCATGTCGCGGATCGCCATCCAGGATCGTCCGATACGGCTGCGCACCAGGTTCTTGGCGACCAGCGCGGAAAGCGTCACGACCACCAGGAGGAAGAGGTACTTGGTGATCGGATCGGCGCCGGAGCCGGTCACATCGAGCCCCGGAAGGACCGCGCGCGGCGGCGCCGAGATGACACCCGAGGGGCTGAAGTTGGTCCACCAGTCGAACTTGTTGAACATCCAGACGAGGAAGAACTGCGCGGCCAGGGTGGCGACCGCCAGGTAGAATCCCTTAATGCGCAGGGACGGCAAACCGAAGAGCACGCCGACTGCAGCGGTGCCGAAGCCCGCCAGAAGGAACACCAGCACGATGTGCAGTTCGGGGAATGCCGTCGCCAGCTTGAAGGAGAAGAAGGCGCCGCAGGCCATGAAGCCGCCGGTCCCGAGCGACAGCTGGCCGCAGTAGCCGGTCAGGATATTGAGCCCCAGCGCCGCCATGGCGAAAACCAGGAACGGCACGAAGATGGTCTCGACGAAATAGTTGCTGGCCAAGGCTGGTACCGCCAGCACGGCGACCAGCCCCAGGATCAGCAGGCCGATGCGGTCCTGGCGGATCGGAAAGATCGACTGGTCGGCGGTGTAGCTGGTCTTGAACTGGCCGGATTCGCGATAAAACATTCCCGTCGATCCCGTCCTATATCCGCTCGATAATCTTTTCGCCGAACAGGCCCTGCGGCCGGAACAGCAGGAAGACAAGTGCCAGCATGTAGGCAAACCAGTCCTGGATGGCGCCGCCCACCAGCGGCCCCAGGAAGACCTCGGCCAACTGCTCGCCGGCGCCGATGATGAGCCCGCCGACGATGGCGCCCGGGATCGAGGTAAAGCCGCCGAGGATGAGTACCGGCAGCGCCTTCAGCGCGATCAGCGCCAGGGAGAACTGCACCCCCGCCTTGGAACCCCACATGATGCCCGCGACCAGGGCGACGATGCCGGCCACCGACCAGACGATGGTCCAGATGGTCTTCAGCGGAATGCCGACCGAGAGCGCCGCCTGGTGATCGTCGGCCACCGCCCGCAAAGCGCGCCCGACGCGCGTGTACTGAAAGAACACCGCCAGTCCCGCGACCAGCGCCGCGCCGACCAGCGCGGCGACCAGATCGAAGGCATTGACCAGAATGCCGCCTTCGAAGAGGCCCTCGGCGACGAACAGCGGATCCTTGGGAATGCCAATGTCGAGCACCTTCACGTCGGAGCCCCAGAGGGTCTGCCCGAAGCCGTCCAGGAAGTAGAAGATGCCGATGGTCGCCATGAACAGGATGATGTGCGGCTGATTGACCAGGGGCCGCAGCACGATCTTTTCGATCGCGATTGCGAGCAGCACCATGGAGCCTGCGGCGAGCACAAAGGCGATGGTCCAATGCAGACCCATCTCGATGAAGCCGACCATGGTCAGGGCCGCGAAGAGCACCATCGAGCCCTGGGCGAAATTGAAGATGCCCGAGGCCTTGAAGATGAGCACGAAGCCAAGCGCCACGAGTGAGTAGAGGACCCCCTGCAACAGCCCGGCGATCAGCACCTCGATGAAATAGCCCCAGGTGAAGAACAGCGAGGAGTCGATCGCGGCCATGCCCTGAAAGCCGAGGCCGAGCGCCGCGATCAGAAGGGGCGCGCCGAGCAGCCACAGAGAAAATCGCATTGCAGCCGGGTTCATCTCCACCATCTCCTAGTGACTGACGCCGAGGTAGGCATCGATGACGTCCTGGTTGGCGCGCACCTCGTCGGGCGAGCCGTCCGCCAGCTTGCGGCCGTAGTCGAGCACCACCACGCGGTCGGAAATGTCCATGACCACGCCCATGTCGTGCTCGATAAGGGCGATGGTGGTGCCGAATTCATCGTTCACGTCGAGGACGAAGCGGCACATGTCTTCCTTCTCCTCGACGTTCATGCCGGCCATGGGTTCGTCGAGCAGCAGCAGGTCCGGCTCCATGGCCAGAGCGCGGGCCAGTTCGACCCGCTTCTGCAGGCCGTAGGGCAGGCGTCCGACCGGCGTCTTGCGGATCGCCTCGATCTCCAGGAAGTCGATGATCTTCTCCACCACCTCGCGGTGGGCGATCTCCTCGCGCTGGTTGGCGCCCCAGTAGATGGCCTGCTGGAAGATGTTGCTCTTCATCTTCAGGATGCGCCCGGTCATGATGTTGTCGAGGGTCGACATGCCCTTGAACAGCGCCACGTTCTGAAAGGTGCGCGCGATGCCCTGGCGCGCGGCGAGGTGCGGACGCATGGCCCGGCGCTCGGCGCCGCGAAACATGATGCGGCCCTGCTGAGGATGGTAAAACCCGTTGATCACGTTCAGCATGGACGTCTTGCCGGCGCCGTTGGGACCGATGATCGCCAGGATCTCGTGCTCGCGGATTTCAAAGGAGATATCGGTCAGCGCCTTCACCCCGCCGAAGGCCAGAGTGATGTTGTCGACCTTCAACAGGGTATCGCCGATCTGCTTGTCGCCGTAGCTCATGCGCCCTGCGCTTCCTTCATCGTCAGCTCGCCTGCTTGAGCGGCGGCGCCACCGGCGCGATGTCCACGTCGATGATCTGCAGGTCGGCCTTGATCATCCCCTTGCGGCCGTCCTCGAAGGTGACCTCGGTCTCGATATAGGCCGACCCGGCATCGGAATAGAGTGCCTCGATCAGCGGCTGGTAGCGTTCGGCGACGAAGCCGCGGCGCACCTTGCGGGTACGGGTCAGCTCGCCGTCGTCCGCGTCCAGTTCCTTGTGCAGCACCAGGAAGCGGCGGATCTGGCAGCTCGCCAACTGCGGATCGGCGACGAGGTCACGATTCACCTTTTCGATATGCGCCTTGATGGTCTGAAGGACCTGCGGATTGGACGCCAGTTCCTGATAGCTGCCGTAGGGCACGTTGTTGCGCTCGGCCCAGCTGCCCACCGCGACGAGATCGATGTTGACGAAGGCGGCGCAGAAGCCGCGCTCGTGCCCGAAGGCCACGGCTTCCTTGATATCGGGGAAGAACTTCAACTTGTTCTCCACGTACTTCGGCGCGAACAGGCCGCCGTCGTTAAGCCGCCCGACGTCCTTGGCCCGGTCGATGATCTTCAGGTGGCCGTTGTCGGCGAAGAAGCCGGCGTCGCCGGTATGGACCCAGCCGTCAGCAGTCTTTGTCTCAGCTGTGGCTTGCGGGTTCTTGAAGTATTCGATGAACACGCCGGGACTGCGGAACAACACCTCGCCGCTGTCGGCGATCTTGATTTCCACATCGATGGCCGGCTTGCCGACGGTGTCGGCCTCGATCTCGCCGTCCGGCTGGATGGTGATGAACACACTGGCTTCGGTGGAGCCGTAGAGCTGCTTGAGGTTGACGCCCAGCGAGCGGTAGAAATCGAAGATGTCCGGCCCGATGGCCTCGCCGGCGGTATAGGCCAGGCGGATGCGGGTAAAGCCCAGGGTGTTCATCAGCGGTCCGTAGATCAAGAGCCCGCCCAGGGCATAGAGCAGGCGCTCGCCGAAGCCAACGGACTTGCCATCCAGGATCCGACTGCCGCTGCGCTTGGCGACGGCCATGAAGAAATGGAACGCCTTGCGCTTGACCCAGCTGGCGTCCTCCATGCGGATCATCACCGTGGTCAGGATGTTCTCGAAAATGCGCGGCGGCGCGAAAAAGTAGGTCGGCCCGAGCTCGCGCAGGTCGTGCATGACGGTGGCGCTGGATTCCGGGCAGGCGACGCAGAAGCCGGCGACGAAGCTTTGCCCATAGGAGAAGATATGGTCGCCGACCCAGGCCATGGGCAGGTAAGCCATGGACTCTTCGTCCGCCGTCAGGTTCTCCAGTTTCACGCCATTGGCGGCCGTCTTGATGACGTTATCGAAACTGAGGATCACGCCCTTCGGCTTGCCGGTGGTTCCGGAGGTGTAGAGGATGATCGCCGTGTCCGTGCCTTGGCTTGTGGCGATGACGCCGTCATAGAAGTCCGGATGGACCTTGTTGTAATCGCGGCCCTCGCTCTGCACCGCGTCGAAATGGTGCAGAAAGGCTTGGGTGTAGTGGCGCAGGCCGCGCGGTTCGTCGTAGACGATATGCTCGAGGTGGGCGCAGCGCTCCTTCACCTCCAGCAGCTTGTCGACCTGCTCCTGGTCCTCGACAACGGCAAAACGCGCCTCGGCATGGTCGAGAACATAGGTCATCTCCTCGGCCACGGAGTCCTGATAGAGCGGTACCGGTACGCCACCGATCGCCTGCACGGCGGTCATGGTCCAATAGAGCCGCGGCCGGTTGTCGCCGACGATCGCCACCTTGTCGCCGCGCTTGACGCCGAGGGCAAACAGGCCGGCGGCGAGAGAACGCACCTCCTCGGCGACCCGGCCCCAGTTGTGGGTCTGCCAGATGCCGAAGCTCTTCTCGCGGATCGCCGGCTTACCCGGACGTATCCGGCATTGGTGCTCGAGCAGCTTGGGAAAGGTGTCGCAATCGGCCGGCGGCAGCCCCTTGGCGCTGTCGGCAGTGCTCATGTCCTGTGGCTCCGCCGAATCGACGGTCCACTGTCGCTCTGCGCAGAGATCACCCGGCGGCCCCTGCGGGTCGCCGAACCTGCGCACAGCCCTGATGGTTTCGCCATCATGCAGCCGGGCCTCCCTATTCGCCTTCCGGTTTTATTGGTGTTGTTACGGCTTGATACCGCCCGGAAAGGTCACAAAATCTATGCGGTCTTTGACCGAAAAATCAATACTCCAGGGTGTCCTCAGCCGGCAGATCCCCCCGGACCGCCGGTCGTTCAGTCGCGCAAGCTTACTTCGGTTCCGGCGCCCGTCCCCTCAATTCATCGTGGGGATGGCGAAGTCGGCACCTTCCTTGACGCCCGACGGCCAGCGCGAGGTCACGGTCTTGGTCCGCGTGTAGAAGCGAAAGCCGTCCGGGCCATGCTGGTTCAGGTCGCCGAAGCCGGAAGCCTTCCAGCCGCCAAAGGTATAGTAGGCCAGCGGCACGGGAATCGGCACGTTGACCCCGACCATGCCGACATTGATGCGATCGCAGTAGTCGCGGGCGGTGTCGCCGTCGCGGGTGAAGATCGCGGTGCCGTTGCCGTAGGGATTGCTCATCTGCAGGTCGACCGCGGCGCTGTAGTCCTTGGCCCGCACCACCGACAGCACGGGGCCGAAAATCTCCTGCTTATAGATGTCCATGTCGGCGGTCACCTTGTCGAAGAGACAGCCGCCGATGAAATTGCCCTTTTCATAGCCCTGCATCGAGAAGTCGCGGCCGTCGACCACCAGGTCGGCACCCTGTGCCACGCCGCTGTCAATCAGGCCTTTCACCCGGTCGCGTGCCGCCGCTGTCACCAAGGGACCCATATCGACATCGTTGCCGCCGGTATAGGGACCGATTTTGAGGCTCTCGACCCGTGGCACCAGGCGTTCGATCAGAGCGTCGGCGGTCTTCTCGCCGACCGGCACTGCCACGGAAATCGCCATGCAGCGCTCACCGGCCGCACCGTAGCCGGCGCCGATCAGGGCGTCGACTGCCTGGTCCATATCGGCGTCCGGCATGACGATCATGTGGTTTTTGGCGCCGCCGAAGCATTGTACCCGCTTGCCGGCGGCGCAGCCGCGCTTATAGACGTACTCGGCGATGGGCGTCGAACCGACAAAGCCGACGGCCTGAATATCCGGATGGTCGAGGATGGCGTCGACGGATTCCTTGTCGCCGTTGACGACGTTGAGGATCCCGGCGGGCAGCCCCGCCTCCACCATCAGCTCCGCCAGCATCAGCGGCACCGAAGGGTCGCGCTCGGAAGGCTTCAGGATGAAGGCGTTGCCCGCTGCGATGGCCGGGCAGAATTTCCACATCGGGATCATGGCCGGAAAATTGAAGGGTGTGATGCCGGCCACCACGCCGAGCGGCTGGCGGATCGAATAGATGTCGATGCCCGGGCCGGCGTTGCCGGTGTATTCGCCCTTCAACAAATGCGGCGCGGCGAAGCTGAATTCCGCCACTTCCAGGCCGCGGATAATGTCGCCCTTGGCGTCCGGCAGGGTCTTGCCGTGCTCGCGCGACAGCGCCTCGGCCAGCTTGTCCATGTCGCGGTTCAGCAGCTCGACGAACTTCATCATCACCCGCGCGCGGCGCTGCGGGTTCACCGCCGCCCAGGCCGGCTGCGCCGCCTTGGCGTTGGCGACGGCGCCATCCAACTCGGCCGCACTGGCCAGCGGCACCAGTTTTTCGGCTTCGCCGGTGGCCGGATTGAAGACCTCGGCGCTGCGCCCGCTCGTCCCCTTGACGTGCTGGCCGCCGATGAAGTGAGTGAGTTCCTGCACCATTTGCGTCCTCCCGGCTTTTGCCTCACGGCCCAGACTGCCACAAGGGGCACGGCCTGAACCGCAGATCTATTCGATACTGTGCCTAGTACATTCTTTTCTGCGTCAAAACCGCCAAATTGTCATTTTCATTTTGCATTTTTGCAAGGACAAGGCGAGCATGGCTGCAAGAACGCAAGCTTATCAGAAGCAAAGCACATGCGCTGGGACGATTTGAAGTTCTTTCTCGCGGTGGCCCGCACCGGGCAGCTGACCACCGCCGCCAAGGGCCTGAAGGTCGACAACGCGACCGTGGCGCGGCGCATCCGCGCCTTGGAGATCGATCTCGATGCCCAGCTCTTCGACCGCAATCCCAAAGGCTACAGCCTGACCGACGTGGGGCAGCGCCTGCTGCCCTCAGCCGAGGCCATGGAAACCACCACCCTGCAGGCCCAGGCCCAAGTGCAGGGGCGCGACGAATCCCTCGACGGCGTGGTGCGCCTGGGCGCCCCGGACGGCTTTGGCAGCTTCTTCCTGGCCCCGCGCATCCACAAGCTGGCGCGGCGGCACCCGAAGCTGGAGTTGCAACTGGTGGCCATGCCGCGGGTCTTCAGCCTGGCCAAGCGCGAGGCCGACCTGACCGTCGCGGTCACACGGCCGACCTCCGGGCGCCTGCTGGCCGCCAAGCTCACCGACTATCAGCTGCGTCTCTACGCGGCGCCGGACTATCTGAAGGAAAACCCGCCGGTCCGCGACCTGGAAGACCTGCAGCGCCACGCCATGATCGGCTATATCCCCGATCTGATCTTCGATCCCAAGCTGGACTACATGCCGGTCTTCGGCCGCAAGGTGGTACCGCAGATCTCCAGCAGCAACCTCATCGCCCAGCTCAACGCCACCCTGGCCGGCGCGGGCATCTGCATCCTGCCCGACTTCCTGGCCGGCCAGCAGAGCGGTCTGCAGCCGGTGCTGGGCAAGGCTTTCTCGCTGACCCGCACCTTCTGGATCGTCAGCCACGAGAACACCCTGGCCCTGCGCCGGGTGCGCGAGACCATCGATTTCATCAAGGAAGAGGTGCGCGCCAACAAGGACGTCTTCTGACCCTCGATGACCGAGCCATCTCTGTCCCGCGAAAACTTTCTTCTTGATATCCCCTTGGACGGCGCCGGTCTGCGGCTGGCGGCGCGCCGTCTCCGGCCGCCCGGCGCGGCGGGCGCGGCGCCGAGTCTCGTCTTCCTGCACGAAGCCCTGGGCTCCATCGGCCAGTGGAAGGGCTTTCCGGAGGATCTGGCCGCCGCCAGCCGCCGCCCGGCCCTGGTCTACGAGCGTCAGGGGCACGGACGTTCGTCCCCGTTGCCGCTGCCTCGCGACAGCGAGTACCTGCGCCGCGAAGCCGAGGTGGTGCTGCCGGCGGTGCTCTCGGCCAGCGGCGTCGAACGCCCGGTTCTGATCGGCCACAGCGACGGCGCCACCATCGCCCTGCTCTACGCCGCCGCCTTCCCCGAGCGCACCGCCGGCTGCGTCGCGCTGGCGCCGCACGTCATGATCGAAGACATGACCCTGGACGGCATTCGCGCCGCCGACCAAGAGCCCGGCGCCGCCGAAATCCGCCGCCGCCTCGCCCGCTATCACGGCAATCAGACCGAGACGCTCTGGCGGGCCTGGACCGAGACCTGGCTGCGGCCCGGCTTCGCGGGCTGCGAAATGCGCCGCGACCTGGCGCGGATCACCGCACCCTGCCTGGTCATCCAGGGCGCCGACGACGCCTACGGCAGCGAACGCCAGGTCGGCCTCATCATGGAAAGGGTGTCCGGGCCGGCGGACTCGCTTCTCCTGCCGGCTTGCGGCCACCAGCCTCACCTGGAACAGCGCACAGCCGTGCTCGCGGCGGTCACGGCCTTCCTTGCCGGGCCCGGCATGCCGGGGGCCTGAGCCGGACATGCGGACCGCACCAGGGTTGCAGGCCGGCGCCCTGCCGTCATGGAGATTCCCGGTGCAGCCACTCGACTCAGTTGCTATAACGGAAGAACGCAAAGAGAACGGAGACTGTGGAATGTCGGCGGAAGAATGGGCTGTATTCATGGTGATCTGGATCGCCGCCAGCCTGCCCCTTGGACCCAATGCCTTGAACTGCATCTCGACCTCGGCGGCCTACGGCGTGAAAAAAGGCCTATGGTCTGTCGTCGGCATCGCGGCGGCGGCGGCCATCCACATGACTCTGGCCGTGACGGGTCTGGCCGCTTTCATGGGCGCGAACCCCTTTCTCTTCGAAGTCGTCCGCTGGCTCGGTGTCGGCTATCTGCTGTGGATGGGCGTCGCCCTGCTGCGGTCCAAAGGCGACATGCGAATAGACAGCGCGCCAAAGCACGAAAGCGCCTTGCGTCTGACGTTGAAGGCGATGGCGATTTCGCTGAGCAATCCAAAAGCGATCTTCGCCTGGATGGCGGTGTTCTCTCAGTTCATCGATCCGGCGGCGCCGCTCTTCGGCCAGCTCGCCGTCTTGGCACCCTCAGCGCTTGGCGTGACGGTGCTGGTCTATGCCGGCTACTCGGCGCTCGGGCGCGGCATCGGCCGGTTTATCGCAAAGGGCCGAAGGCGTTGGTTCGACAGGATTGCCGGATCGACCTTCATCGCCTTCGCCGTCGGCTTGGCCACCGCGGACCTGCGCCGGAACTGACGCTCCAGGGCGGCAAAACCGGCGCCTCTTCCGGCGTGGCCATCCCCTGCCGCACAAAGCCTGCGGCGTGGAGAAACTGCCCCGAAACGCTGGCTTCCGTCATCAAAACGGCATGGACAAGTCGCTGGCGAAGAGTATTTTAGCGCCCATATTCCCAAACGTGAGCTCCCGCGAAACGGTCGCAACCGGTCGCGGGGCACGCCGGCAGACGAAACCGCCGCCGCCCGTGCTAGGGTGGCACCGGAAAACGGTTGTCAGGCGCGGCCCAACGCAACCGAAGGAGAGACGCTCATGCCTTCCAAAGATACCCTGAAGACCCGCCGGGACCTGCCGGTCGGCAACAAGACCTACAGCTACTACAGCCTGGAGGCCGCCGCCGCCGAAATCGGCGACATCTCGCGCCTGCCCTACTCCATGAAGGTGCTGCTCGAGAACCTGCTGCGCTACGAAGACGGCAGCAGCGTCACCGTGGAGGACATCCGCGCCATCGGCCAGTGGCTGAAGGACAAGCGCTCCGACCGCGAGATCGCCTACCGCCCCGCCCGGGTGCTGCTGCAGGACTTCACCGGCGTGCCCGCCGTGGTCGATCTCGCGGCGATGCGCGAGGCGCTCGACAAGCTCGGCGGCGACCCCAAGAAGATCAATCCCCTGGCGCCCGTCGACCTGGTCATCGACCACTCGGTCATGGTCGACAACTACGGCAGCGCCGACTCCTTCAAGAAGAATGTCGAGATGGAGTTCGAGCGCAACGGCGAACGCTATGCCTTTCTGCGCTGGGGCCAGAGCGCCTTCGACAACTTCCGCGTCGTGCCGCCGGGCACCGGCAACTGCCATCAGGTGAACCTGGAATATCTGGCCCAGGTGGTCTGGACCAAGGACGAGGACGGCAAGACCGTCGCCTATCCCGATACCCTGGTCGGCACCGACAGCCATACCACCATGGTCAACGGCCTCTCGGTTCTGGGCTGGGGCGTCGGCGGCATCGAAGCCGAGGCCGCCATGCTCGGCCAGCCGGTCTCCATGGTCATCCCCGAGGTCGTCGGCTTCAAGCTGACCGGCCGGATGAAGGAGGGCACCACCGCCACCGATCTGGTGCTGACCGTGGTGCAGATGCTGCGTGCCAAGGGCGTGGTCGGCAAGTTCGTCGAGTTCTACGGCGACGGTCTCGATCACCTGACCCTGGCCGACCAGGCCACCATCGGCAACATGGCCCCGGAATACGGCGCCACCTGCGGCATCTTCCCGATCGACGCGGAGACCATCCGCTACCTCACCTTCACCAGCCGCGATCCCGAACGCGTCGCCCTGGTGGAGGCCTACGCCAAGGCGCAGGGCATGTGGCGCGACGCCGGCACGCCCGATCCGGTTTTCACCGACTCCCTGGAGTTGAACCTCGCCGACGTCGAGCCGAGCCTCGCCGGGCCGAAGCGCCCGCAGGACCGCGTCGCGCTCTCCGCCGTCGCCGCTTCGGCCGACAAGGCCCTGGCCGACATGGGCGCCGGCGAAGCGACGCCAGTCGCGGGGACCGACTACTCTATCGACCCGGCCGACGTGGTGATCGCCGCCATCACCTCCTGCACCAACACCTCGAACCCCTCGGTGCTGGTCGGCGCCGGCCTGCTGGCCCGCAAGGCACGGGCTAAGGGCTTGATGACCAAGCCCTGGGTGAAGACCTCGCTGGCCCCCGGCAGTCAGGTAGTGACCGACTACCTGGAGGCCGCCGGCCTGCAGGACGACCTCGACGCGCTCGGCTTCGAACTGGTTGGCTATGGCTGCACCACCTGCATCGGCAACTCCGGCCCGCTCAACCCGCCGATCCACGAGGCCGTCGAGAAGGGCGACATCTCGGTCGCCGCCGTGCTGTCGGGCAACCGCAACTTCGAGGGCCGCGTCCACCCCATGGTGAAGCTGAACTATCTGGCTTCCCCGCCGCTGGTCGTGGCCTACGCCCTGGCCGGCTCGCTGAAGGTCGACCTCTTCAAGGATCCGCTGGGGACCGACAGCGACGGCCAGCCGGTCTATCTGAAGGACATCTGGCCCTCCAACAAGGAGATCGAGCAGGTCATCGGCGACTCCCTGACGCCGGCCATGTTCAAGGCGCGCTATGCCAACGTCTTCGAAGGCCCGGAAGAATGGCGCGAGATCGATTCCGGCTCCGGCATGACCTACCTCTGGAACTCGGCCAGCACCTACGTGCAGTACCCGCCCTTCTTCGAGGACATGAAAGCCGAGCCCGAGGCGATCGGCGACGTCAAGGGCGCGCGGCCCCTGGCCATGCTGGGCGATTCCATCACCACCGACCACATCTCCCCGGCCGGCTCGATCAAGAAGGACGGCCCGGCCGGCGACTACCTGCTGGAACACCAGGTCCGGCCGCTGGACTTCAACTCCTACGGCTCGCGCCGCGGCAACCACCAGGTCATGATGCGCGGCACCTTCGCCAACATCCGCATCAAGAACGAGATCGTGGCGGGCACCGAGGGCGGCTTCACCAAGCACCTGCCCGACGGCAAGGTGATGCCGATCTACGACGCCGCCATGAAGTACGCCGACGAGGGCGTGCCGCTGGTGGTCATCGGCGGCAAGGAGTACGGCTCCGGCTCGTCGCGCGACTGGGCGGCCAAGGGCACCCGCCTGCTCGGCGTCAAGGCGGTGATCGTCGAAAGCTTCGAGCGCATCCACCGCTCCAACCTGGTGGGCATGGGCGTGCTGCCGCTGCAGTTCCTGGAGGGCACCTCGCGCCACAGCCTGAAGCTGACCGGCGAGGAGACCTTCGACATCACCGGCGTGGCCGGCGGCCTCAAGCCGCGCATGCAGCTCCAGTTGACCATCCACCGCCCCGACGGTTCGTCGGAAGAGGTGCCGCTGCTGTGCCGCATCGATACCGCCGACGAGGTCGAGTACTACAAGAACGGCGGCATCCTGCATTACGTGCTGCGCAACCTCATGAAGGCGGCGTAACGCGCCGCATCACAGTCCGCCGCAACGACAAGGGTCCCTGCTTCACGGCAGGGGCCTTTTCTTTTGGCGCTGGAGAAACCGGCGGCGCCTAGCGCTGCGCGGCGGCCTGGCCGGCGGATGCGACGCGGACCTGCGTGAGAAAGCGATCGAAAATCTCCGCCGTGGCGCGGTTGAGCGCGACGACCGCGGCGTCGACCGTCTCGTCGGCCGCGCTCGCTTCGGCGCTGTAGGTCTCGACCACCAGCAGAGTCTCGTCGGAGAGCCGCAGCAGCGCCAGTTCGACTTCCACAAACACGCGCGGCGGCCCGCCGCCGAGCAGCCGCTCGAGGCGCCGCGCCTTGCCGCTCACCTGATAGTCGGCGCGGATGCGCATGTCCGGCGTCACCACCTGGCCGGCGATACCGCTGCGGCGCAGGTAAGCCACCAATTGGTCCTGCAGCATGCGCGGCGGCGCGTCGTTCCAGTAGTGGTAGTTGTGCTGCTGCAGCTCGTAGGACTCGCCGCTCGCGCTATACAGCAGGGGCCGCTCGCGCAGCAGGCCGTCGGCCTGCAGCAATTCGACCGTCATGACACCGGGCAGGGTCGCCGCGGCAGGCGCCGCGCCAGGCGCCGGCACCAGCAGGCGATAGTAGTGATCGCGGGGCACCGGCGGTGCCGAGCCGAGGCAGCCGCTCAGCAGCGGCGCGATCATCAGGACGAAGAGGATTCGCTTCATTGGATTTCCGTTCGGGTCAGCGGCGGTGGCGTGGACTCGACATTGACCTCTTCGCGCGCCGAGCCGCCCAGCAGCAGGCCCGGGTTCTGCCGGATCAGGCGGCTGAACTCGTTCATATTGCGGGTCGTTCCCGCGAGGTTATGGTTGATGGTGTCGATATTCTGGGCGATCGAGCGCAGGACATAGCGGGTGTCTTCGAGCGCCGCGTTCACATTGCCCTCATTGCCCTCGACAACCCTTTGGAGATTGGTGACGATGCCGTCGAGCTGATCCAACGTGCCCTTGACGGTTCCGCCGATCTCGACGAGATCGCGCGAGACCGTGTTGACGTTTTGAACCGTCTGCTGGACCTCGGCGACGTTCTGCTCGGAAATCACCGCCTGCAGCGACGCCAGCGTTGTATTGAGTTCGTTGATGAAGGCCAACAGCTCGCCGGTGATCTGCGGCACCCGTCCGCGGGTGTCGGCGGCGACGGCGTTCAAGGAGCCGAGCATCGACGCGACGTCGCTGTCGAGCAGCCGATTGGCGTTGTCGACCAGACTGGTCATCTGCGACAGCAGCGGCTTCAGGCCGTCCTGCGAGAGCTCGCCGACCTGGCCGGCGACGGAGGCCATGGCGGTGAACATGTCGGCCGCTGGCGCCGAAGCGATCTGCGCGCCAGGGGTCAAAGCGACCGGCGAGGTGCCGCGCTGGATCTCCACCGTCTTGGCGCCGAGAAACTTCGAACTGTGGATGCGGGCCACGCTGTCGGCGGGAATGACCCAGCCTTCGGTCACCGAAAGATCGAGGTGGAACCGCATCGCGCCGTCTTCGGCGACCGGATCGATGGCCTCCACCTGGCCCACGGGAAAGCCTTCGTAGCGAACCTGGGTGCCAAACCTGACGTCCGCCACATTGTCGAACACCACGCTGTAGCGGTCGCTGTCGCCGGCGCCGCCGGCCAGCATGACCGCCGCGCCCAAAGCGGCCAGCAGCATCGCGATCACGAAGGCCCCGACGGCGGCATAGCTCAGTCCTTGATGTCGCATCGCTCTAAGTCGCTCCCGCCTCGTCGTTTCGGGTATCCGGAGACCGTTCCGCGGCGCCCGTCAGGCGCTGCAGATAGGACTGCGCGTCGACCTCGGTTTGCTCGGAACGTCGGTTCAAAAGATTCTGGATGCGCGCGTTGCCGGACTTCCGCACAGCGGCGACGTCATCGATCAGCAGCACCCGTCCTTGATCGAGGATGGTTATGCGGTCGGCGATCTTGAAGGCGCTCTCCAGCTCGTGGGTCACCACGACCATGGTCATGCGCAGGGCGTCGCGCAGCTTCAGGATAAGGTCGTCCAGCGCCGACGACACGACCGGGTCCAGTCCGGCCGAGGGCTCGTCGAAGAACAGCAGTTGCGGGTCCATGACGATGGCCCGCGCCACCGCCGCACGCTTGAGCATGCCGCCGGAAAGCTCCGACGGCATCAAACTGTCGGCGCCCGCCAGATCGACCACTTCCAGCTTGAGACGCGCCATGATCTCCATGGTCTTGCGGTCAAGCCGGGTGTGCTCGCGCAGCGGCAGCATGATGTTGTCGAGCACGGACATCGAGCTGAACAGGGCACCGCCCTGGAAGGCGACGCCGATCTTGCGCCGCAGCCGCAGCATCTCCAGGGAGCGGGCCCGCGCGATGTCGAGTCCGAGCAGTTCGACACGGCCCGCTGCCGGGCGCGTAAGACCCACCAGATGCCGCAGCAAGGTGGACTTGCCGGAGCCGCTGCCGCCCATGATCACCATGATCTCGCCGGGCTTCACCGTCAGTTCGATGTCGTGCAGCACCTGCTTTGCGCCGTAGAAAGCCTGCAACCCCTCGACCCGGATGACCGGCTGGTCCGTGCGGCCCGGGACCGGCTGTGGTTGAGGATTTCGAGCGCCCGCCATCACTGTCTCATCCACTGGTGACGACGAAGGCGAAGATCATGTCGACCATGATGATGGCCGCGATCGAATGCACCACCGCCCGCGTGGTCCTTCGCCCGACCCCTTCGGCGCCGCCGTCGGCCAGCGCCCCGTTGACCGTGGAAACGAGGGCGACCAGGGCGGCGAAGAGCACGCTCTTGCCGAGCCCGTGCGCCAGGTCATTCACCGACAGCACCGCCACGGCGTCGGCGGCGTAGGCGCCCAGGCTGATCCCCAGCGCGGAGCTCACCAGGAAGCCGGCGGCGGTCAGCGCCACCAGGTTGGCCCACATGGTGAGGCAGGGCACCACGACCATCATCGCAATCAAAGCCGGCGCGACCAGAAAGCGCACCGGCGAGACTCCGATCACGCGCAGCGCGTCGACCTCCTGATTGATCGTCATGGTGCTGAAGCGCGCCGCCAGGGCGGAGCCGGAGCGCCCGGCGATCAGGATGCCGATGATCAGCGGCGCGAACTCGCGCACGACCGAAAGCGCGATACCGACCGTCGCGAAAGACTCGGCGCCGAAGAGCCCGAGGCTGTAGAGGCTTTGAATCGCCAGCATCATGCCGATGGCCGCCGCCAGCACCGTGGCGATGGGCAGCGCCTCGATGCCGATCTGCATCATCTGCGCGAAAACGGCGGACAGGCGGACCGGCTGGCGGCGCGCCGGACCGGCCACGGCCCAAAGCAACGATTCTAGAAACAGGGCGCCGGCAAAACCGATTTCCTCGACGCCGCGCACAACGCCCCTGCCGATACCTTCCGCCACTCGCAGCATCGCGCCCGGCCTAGCTGACGACCGCCTTGGCGGCATCGAAGTCGGGGTAAATGGCGAAGACCTTGTCGAGCCGCGCCAGTTCGAAGACCCGCATCACTTCCGGACTGACCGCGATGAGGCCGAAGCGGGTGCCGTTTCCGGCGGCCTTTTGCAGTGATTCCACCAGGCTGGCGATCCCCGAACTGTCGATGTAGGTGACCTGCGACAGGTCGACCAGAACGTCGCGCCCGCGCCCGACACAGTCGAGCAGGAGGTTGCGAAGCTTGGGCGCCCGGTCGAGATCGATCTCTCCGTCCAGGCCGATCACAAGCCTGCCCTGCTCCTCGCGGACCGCCTCTACCATCTCGCTGAACCCTTCCTCTTGGTCATCTGCAGAACGTTTCCGACGCCATCGGGCGATGGGCCGAAGTCGGTGCTGTCCATCAGCTCTCGCATGAAATAGATCCCCAGGCCGCCCGGCTTCAGTTCATCGAGGTTGCGCGGCTCGATCTTGGCCGGGTCGATGGCTTCGCCGAAGTCGGTTACGCGCAGGATCAATCGGTCTTCGCCGCGCAGCAGGCCGAGCACGATGGTGCCGGCCTCCCGGCCGGCGTAGGCGTGCAGGATGACGTTCTGACAGGCCTCGCCGACGGCCAGCACGATGTCGCGCGTGTCGGGTTCGTCGAAGCCGCAGAAACGCGCCGCGCTGCGCACCGTATCACGCACCAGGACCATGCGGTTCGCCTGCGCCGGGAAACGCAGTTCCAGCAGACATTCCTCGTTTGCCGCGCTCATGGAGCAGCGCTCCGCAAACCAGGAGCCCCCGTACCGCCGACGCGCTGATCGCCGGATTCGGCTTGGTTGACCCCCGCATCGCTGCGCACCCAGGAATCGTCGATGGCCAGCACCGTCAGGTCATCGCGGGCTTCCCAGCCGTCGTCCTGATCGAGAGTCTCCAGCAGCGATTCCAGACGCCGGGCCAGTGGCGCCTCGGCGACGGCCTCGATCAGCTGGATCAGTCCGTCGACGCCGAGCTGCTCGCCGCTCTTGTAGCGGTATTCCGTGAGGCCGTCGGTAAAGGTGTAGAGTTCGCCGCCGTCGAGATCGATCCACTCCTCGGCAGGACAGGTCGAGGTGGCGATGCCAAGCGGCGGGGCGGCGGCCGGAAAGGCCGTGTAACTGCGGTCACGGCGGCGCAGCAATGGTGGCTGGTGCCCGGCGTTGGCCAGGCAAACGCGGCCATTGGCGATCCAGTAGTGACCGGCCACCATGGTCACGAACATGCCCCGCGACGCGGTTTCGCAAAGCTCCTCATTGATCGCTTGCAGCAGCCCGGCCGGCGTGTCGATCCGCTTGCTGAGGCAGCGGAACAGGCTGATGGTCTTGGCCATCAGCAGCGCGGCATTCATGCCCTTGCCGGAAACATCGCCCAAGGCAAAGGCGATGCGCGCCTTGTCGAGGCGGTAGAAGTCGAAAAAATCGCCCGAGACCTTGCGGGCCGGCAGGTTGACCCCCCAGATCGGCTGAAGGCCGGGCACAGAGTTCGGCTGCAGGCTCTGTTGCAGGTCGGCCGCCATTTCCAGGCTGTCGCCGGCCCGCAGCTGCTCGGTTAAACGCCGGCGCAGCGCGGCGTTGGCGTGCGCCAGGCCGGACAATCCCTTCATCGCCCGGTCGAAAGCCGCATCCCGCTCATTCGATACCCCGGGCGCCTCAGCTTCGAGCAAGCCTACGGGATCGTCGGCCTCAGCCAGACGGGTGCCCAAATCACCTATGAATTCCAATTGCTTGGAAAGGCTGCCGCCGTGATCCTCGGCCGCCTTGAGATAGTGCTGATTTGACATCGCCCTGGCGCTTAATGCTTAGCCGCGTGCTACGGCGTGCATCCTATTGGTTATAGGTTAACCATCCCTTGTGCCGGCGCTTCCGCAACTTTGAAGGCGCCCGAGTTGATGCCGCTTTTAGCGGGGGCGCCACCCTGTAGCACAATATCTTGTGGCTCGACGCCGCTTTCCGTTAAGATCGCCGCGTCTTCATCCTGGCGCCGCCAGCCCAGCCCTCCGGCCGGGGCGACGGCCACCCCTAACAGCGAAGCCACAATAACAGCGAAGCCACAATGCGCCTGCTGACGGTCACTCACACGACGGTCTATCGCTATAGACGGGCCGTGACCTTCGGCCAGCACCGTCTGATGTTCCGGCCGCGCGACAGCCATGACCTGCGCCTCGCGGACTCGGCCTTGTCGATTGCGCCGAGAGCTGAGGTGCGCTGGATGCACGATGTGTTCTCCAATTCCATCGCCATCGCCTCCTTCGAAGAAGCGGCCGAGGAATTGCGTATCGAGAGCCGCATCGTGATCGAGCACTTCGGACTCGATGATCCTGACTTCGCCATCGAGCCTTATGCCCAGACCTATCCCTTCAGCTATCCGGCCGAAGAGATCCCGGACCTCGGCCGCTCCGCGGAGCTCGACTTTCCTGATCCGGATCGCAAGATCGACGCCTGGGTAAAGGCTCAATTGAACGGCGGCGGACCGATCGGTACGCAGGATCTGCTGGTGCGCGTCAACCGGGCGATCCACGAGCAGTTCACTTATTCCAAGCGCCATACCCTGGGCACGCAGACGCCGGTCGAGACGTTGGAACTGGGCAGCGGTACCTGTCGTGACCTGGCTGCCTTCATGATGGGAGCGGCGCGATCCCTGGGCCTCGCGGCGCGCTTCGTCTCCGGCTATCTCTACGACCCGGCGGTTGATTCGACCCTCCCGGGTGGTGCCGCGGGTGGCGCCGGCGCCGCCAACCCGCAGGGCGAGATCCGCGGTGCCGGCGATACTCATGCCTGGGTCCAGATCTACCTGCCCGGCGCCGGTTGGGTCGAGTTCGACCCGACCAACGGCAAGGCCGGCGGCGCCAACCTGATTCGTGTCGCCGTGGCACGCGAGCCTTTCCAGGCGCTGCCGCTGCAGGGTTCCTACTACGGGGCGGCGGACGACTTCGTCGAAATGGACGTCGATGTCCAGGTGACACGCGGCTGAGCCGCACTTTGCGCTGCGGTCATCCCGTCACCCGAACGTGACTGGCGTGTGATCTTGGAACTCCTTAGTTTTTCGATCATGGGCCGTAAAATTTCAACGCTCGGCGCCTTTGGCGCCTTTGTCATTGCCGCGGGTCTCGGCCTCTGGGCCGCACAGGCCCCGGTGCAAAGCCAGGCCGCCGCTGCGGCAACCGGCGGCCGCGCGGCTCAGCCGCTCCAGCTCGCCACTGATTCCGGCAAGCAGCGCCCCGTCGTGGTTGAGCTCTTCACGTCCCAGGGCTGCAGTTCCTGCCCGCCGGCCGACGACCTGCTCGGCGAACTGGCCGGACAGCCCGGCGTCCTGGCCCTGTCGTTCCATGTCGACTATTGGGACTACATCGGCTGGAAGGATCCCTTCGCCAGTGCTCAGTACACCGAGCGTCAGCGCGACTATGCCGCCAAGCTCGGCCTGCGCTATGTCTACACGCCGCAGATGGTGATCGACGGTCTCTATGACGCGGTCGGCAGCAACCGCCGTGCGGTAACCCGTACCATAGAGGAGTCTGCAGCGGCGGCAGAACCGGTTGTGGTGGTTTCACTGGATCCGGAAAACGGCGGCCAGGTGATGCTTTCCGAAGGAGCTGCCCCGGCGGGTGGCGCCACCGTGTGGCTGATCACCTTCGATGACCGCCTTGAGACTCAAGTGGCGCGCGGTGAAAACGGCGGACGCGATCTGGCAAACTTCAATGTGGTGCGTGAACTGCGCCCGCTCGGCACCTGGACCGGCGAGGCCAAGACTTTTCCGCTGGATCTCGCGGCGGCCCGTGCCGACGGGCGCGGCGGCTGCGCGGTCATGGTGCAGCAGGGGCGCGGTGGACCGATCCTCGGCGCCGCCGTCATCGACCTCGATGGCGAGTCCGGCTAGCCGGCGCTCATCAGTCCCTTTTCGACCAGCGTGGAAAGGCGGCGCGAGAACGCCGCGGCATCGGGCAGGGCTTCGCCCTCGATAATGCGCGCCTGATCGAGCAGCAGCCAGGCCGCGTCTTCCACCAGTCTGCCCGAACCGTCCTTGCCGATGTGACCCTCCAGGGCCTTGATCAGCGCGTGGCCGGGATTGAGTTCCAATATGCGTGCCGAGGACCGGTCGAGCTGGCGTTGCTGTTTCAGCAGGCGCTCGAGATGCATGTCGAGGTCGCCCTCGTCGGCGACCAGGCAGACCGGGCTGGAGGTCAGCCGCTTGGAAGCGCGCACGTCCTTCACGGCGTCCTTCAGCGTCAGCTTGACGAAGGCGATGAGGGCATCCAGCGCCGCGGTGGTCTCGCCCTTCTTTTCGTCGGCACCGTCCTGGTCTTCGCTTTCCGCACCGATCTTTTCCAGGTCGACGCCGCCGCGGGTCACCGACTTGAAGGCCGTGCCGTCGTAGTCCGGCACGGTGGAGAGCCAGAAGTCGTCCACCGGATCGCTGAGCAGCAGCACCTCGACGCCCTTGGCGGCGAAGCCCTCCAACTGCGGGCTCCTGGCCAGAGCTTCGGGGTTCTCGCCGGTGATGGTGTAGATGGCTTCCTGGCCCGGTTGCATGGCCGTGACGTAGTCGGCCAGGCTGACCAGCCCCTCGCGGGTGGTGGAGCGAAAGCGCGCCAGGTGCAGCAATGCCTCGCGCTGGCTGCCGTCCTCATAGAGGCCTTCCTTCAGCACCGCACCGAAGGTGTCCCAGAAGCTGGCGTATTCGTCCGGCGCCTTTTCCGCCTTCTTCTTCAACTCGCCCAACACCTTCTTGCAGATCGCGGTGCGGATCTTGGTGAGGCGCGGGTTGTTCTGCAGCAGCTCGCGGCTGACGTTGAGCGGCAGATCCTCGGTATCGACGATGCCGCGCAGGAAGCGCAGATAGGACGGCAGCAACTCGCTGCAGTCATCGGTGATGAAGACGCGCTTCACATAGAGGCGCACGCCGGGCTTGCGATCCGGATGGAAGAGATCGAAGGGCTTTTGCGAGGGAATGAACAGCAGGCCGGTGTACTCCACCACGCCCTCGGCCTTGAAGTGCAAGCGCAGCCAGGGGTCGTCGAAGGTATGGCCGACGTGGTGGTAGAACTCCTTGTACTGCTCCTCGGTGATCTCGTTCTTGGGCCGGGTCCAGAGTGCCGAGGCGGCGTTCAGGGTCTCGTCGGGCTCGTCCTCCTTCTTCGACTCCAACACCACGGGCACTGCGATGTGGTCGGAATAGGTGGCGACGATGCGGCGGATGCGCTGCGGGTCGAGGTACTCCTCCTCCCCCTTGCGCAGATGCAGGACGATGCGGGTACCGCGCTGCGGCGCGTCCGGATCCTCGGCGATGGTGAAGGCGCCCTTGCCGTCGGACGACCATTTCCACCCCTGCGCCTCGCCGGCGCGGCGGGTGCTGACCTCAACCCGCTCGGCCACCATGAAGGCGGAGTAGAAACCGACGCCGAACTGGCCGATGAGGTTGCTGCCCTCCTGCTTGCTTTCCAGTTGCTGCACAAAGGCGGCGGTGCCGGAGCGCGCGATGGTGCCGAGGTTCTCGATCAGCTCCTCGCGATTCATGCCGATGCCGTTGTCGGCCACGGCGAGAGTCTTGCCGGCAGCGTCGGCCGTGAGGCGGATCTTGAATGAGCTGTCGTCGCCGAG
Organism: Kiloniellaceae bacterium; assembly: GCA_040217155.1. GTDB lineage: Bacteria > Pseudomonadota > Alphaproteobacteria > Kiloniellales > Kiloniellaceae > Pelagibius. The sequence goes on along the minus strand of JAVJNS010000031.1, from coordinate 26,519 downwards.
CAGGTCCGACTGGGTGAGTGCGGCGTGGCGCAGCCGGTCGCAGGCGTCCGACGCGTTGGAGATCAGTTCCCTGAGGAAGATCTCCTTTTCCGAATAAAGCGAGTGGGCAACGATATCGAGGAGCCGGCTGACTTCAGCCTGAAAGCTCAGTTGTTCTTCCGCCATAGCCATCTTTCCGTCCTGCGGGCTTGTTTCACGCTAAGGTCGCCGGGGCGAAAGAGCGGCACAGAGATGCCGGCCCGAGCCCGCCATACCGACCCCTGGTGAGACTTGATAAAGCGTTCCTGGGACCGGTCCCCGGCGGCGGGACCGCGTGACATATGAGGCCAATCCATGTTGACTGCAAGGGTTGCGGGACGTCGGGAGCCCGGCCGGTGGCCGCGAACCAGGGGGCGGCGCGAAATTGGGGAGCGCCATGTCAGACGAGGATAAGGCGGACGACCGCGCTGGCGAGCGCCGGGAAATGCTGCGCCTCATCGAATCCGAGGCCGCGGAAACCGCTCATTGGCTTGGCAAGCAGCGGCTCGATCCAGCCGTCATGGAAGCGCTGGCCAGGGTGCCGCGCCACGCCTTCGTGCCGCGCCGGGAGGCGGCCCAGGCCTACTGCAACGAACCGCTGCCCATCGGCCTCGGTCAGACCATCTCGCAGCCCTACATCGTCGCGGTGATGACCGACCAGGCCCTGGGAGGTTCCGGAGTGGGACCCGGTTGCCGCGTGCTGGAAGTCGGCACCGGGTCCGGCTACCAGGCCGCGGTCCTGGCCGAGACCGGCGCCGAGGTGTGGACCATCGAGGCGCTGCCGGAATTGGCCGCGGAAGTCGCCGAGCGCCTCGAAACCCTGGGATACGGCGGGATTCACTGCCGCCAGGGCGACGGGGCCGCCGGCTGGCCCGAGGCCGCGCCCTTCGACGCCATCCTGGTCACCGCGGCGGCCACGGCAATCCCTCCGGCCCTGGTGGACCAGTTGAAGCCCGGCGGCCGCCTGATCATTCCGCTGGGTCCGCCCGACGGCGCCGTGCGCTTCACCAGCACCCAGCGCCTGCTGCGCGTCGACAAGGCGGAAAACGGCGGCCTCAGCGAGAGAGTGATCCTGCCGGTCGCCTTCGTGCCCCTGGTCACGCCGCCGGCGGAGGACCGTTAGCGACCGCGCAGCCGCCAGTGTGACAATCCGGCGAAAGCCCCAGGGAAGGCTTGCAAAGGAAGGGAGAAGTCCCGATTCTCTGGGTGTTATGTCGCTCTTCGCGAAAGGCCGGGTGACCGCCGTCCTCGGGCCCACCAATACCGGCAAGACCTACCTGGCGATCGACCGCATGCTCGGCCATTCGAGCGGCATGATCGGCTTTCCGCTGCGCCTGCTGGCGCGCGAGAACTACGACCGCATCGTCCAGATCAAAGGCGCCGGCCAGGTCGCCCTGGTCACCGGCGAAGAAAAGATCCTGCCCCCCCAGGCGCGCTACTTCTGCTGCACCGTGGAGTCCATGCCGGTCGACCGCCCGGTCTCCTTTCTCGCCGTCGACGAGATCCAGCTCTGCGCCGACCCGGAGCGCGGTCATGTCTTCACCGACCGCCTGCTGCACGCCCGCGGCCTGGCCGAAACCATGTTCCTCGGCGCCGAGACCATCCGCCCGGTGCTGCAGAAGCTGGTGCCGGAAGCCGAGTTCATCACCCGCCCGCGGTTCTCCACCCTGACCTACACGGGACCGCAGAAGTTGACGCGCCTGCCGCCGCGCTCTGCCGTGGTCGCCTTTTCCGCCGCCGAGGTCTATGCCACCGCCGAGCTGATGCGCCGCCAGCGCGGCGGCACCGCTGTGGTCCTGGGCGCCCTCAGCCCGCGCACCCGCAACGCCCAGGTCGCCCTCTTCGAGGCCGGTGAGGTCGACTATCTGGTGGCCACCGACGCCATCGGCATGGGGCTCAATCTCGACCTCGACCACGTCGCCTTCGCCCGCATCCGCAAGTTCGACGGCCGCGGCCGGCGGCGCCTCAACGCCCAGGAAATCGGTCAGATCGCCGGGCGCGCCGGGCGCCACATGAGCGACGGTTCCTTTGGCACCACCAGCGAAATCGGGCCGCTCGGCGAAGACCTGGTCGATGCCGTCGAGAACCACCGCTTCGACCCCGCCGCCTTCGTGCACTGGCGCAACATCGACCTCGACTTCCGCGACACCGCGAGCCTGCTGAAAAGCCTGGAGCGGCGCCCGCCACGGCCGGAACTGCTGTTGGTGCGCAATGCCGACGACCAGTTGGCCCTGGCCACCCTGGCGCGCGATCCGGAGATCGCCCAGCTCGCCACGGCGGCCGATTCGGTCGCCCTGCTGTGGGAGGTCTGCCAGGTGCCGGACTTTCGCAAGATCCTGTCCGACCACCATGCCCAGTTGCTGTCGCAAATCTACCTGCGCCTGATCCACAACGACCTCTGCCTGCCGGAAGACTGGGTCGGCGCCCAGTTGCAGCGCCTCGACCGCGTCGACGGCGACATCGAACATCTGATCCAGCGCATCGCCCATGTGCGGACCTGGACCTACATCACGCACCGCGGCGACTGGCTGCGCGACAACGCGCACTGGCAGGGCCGCGCCCGCGCCATCGAGGACGCGCTCTCCGACGCCCTGCACGACCGCCTGACGCAACGCTTCGTAGACCGCCGCGCCGCGGTGCTGGTGCGCCGCCTGCGCGGCGACGGCGAGTTGATCGGCGCCGTCCGCAGGAACGGCGAGGTGCTGGTCGAGGGCGAGTTCGTCGGCAAGCTGAAGGGCTTCCACTTCAAGCCCGATGAGGACGTCACGGGCGACGACGCGCGGCCGCTCCTTACCGCCGCGCGGCGGGCCCTGAGCGGAGAGATCCCCCGCCGGATCAAGCAGCTGGAGCAGGACAACGACGGCGCCTTCACCCTCGTCGACGACCGCATTGCCTGGCGCGGCACACCCTTCGCGCGGCTCGCCGCCGGCGACACCGTGCTGACGCCGCGCATCGAGGTATTGCACAGCGACTTCCTCGACGGGCCAAGCCGCGAGCGCCTGCGCAAGCGCGCCGCGACCTGGCTCAGCCGTCACATCCGAGCTCAGTTGAAGCCACTGTTCAACGCCCAGTCGGCCGCGCTGACCGCGCCGGGGCGGGGTCTGCTGTTTCAGCTGGTCGAGGCCCTTGGCGCCCTGCCGCGCCGGCCCCTGGCCGCGCAGCTGACGGCGTTGACCAAGGCCGACCGCAAAACCCTGGCCGCGCTCGGCGTGCGCCTCGGCAGCGCCAGCCTGTTTCTGCCGAAACTGCAGCATCCGCGCATGCTGGGCCTGCGCGCCCGGCTATGGGCGGTGCGACAGGGCTGTGCGCTGCCGCCGCTGCCGGCCGAGGGCGCCAAGACTTTCGAGCTCGCCAGCGAGGACGGCCAAGCCTATGCCGGCACACCGGCGCTGGAAGATTTCTGTCACGCCGTCGGCTATCGCCGGATCGTCCGCAAGAACGGTACGGCCCTGGCGGTGCGCGCCGACGTGTTGGAGCGGCTGTCGCGGGAAGCCTACAAACGGGCGACTGACAAGGAAGCGACTCACGGCGCCTTCGGTGCCGACGAGACGCTCTGCCACCTGGCCGGCTGCAGCGCCGCCGATCTCGAAGCGCTGCTCTTCGCGCTCGGCTATCGCCGCTTCAGCGATTCGGAGGGCAAGGCGAACTTCACCCGCAAAGGGCCGCGCAGGGAGCCGCGCCGGAGGCCGCCGGCGGCGACCGCAACGACAACAGCGGCCACTGAAGCGGCTTTACCGTCCGGCGCCGATGCACCGGCAACGGCCAAGCCGCCGCGACAGGCGCGAAAGCAGGCCAAGCGACGCGATCCCCAGGCGGCCGCCGCCGCGGCGGCCAGAGCCGCCCGCAAGGCCGAGGCCCAGCGGCGCGAGGAAAAGCGCATGGCTGACTCGCCCTTCGCCATCCTGCGTCATCTGGCGCCGTCCGGCGAATGACCGGCGCAGGCGAGGGTTCGACCATCCAACAGGCGGGCCTGCGGGCCGACAAGTGGCTGTGGCACGCGCGCTTCTTCAAGAGCCGCAGCCTGGCCACCCAGATCTGCCAGGCCGGCAAGCTGCGCCTCTCCGGCCAGGGTGTCGTCAAAGCACACTACAAAGTGAAGCCCGGCGACGTGCTGACCTTTCCCCAGGCCCGCCACATTCGCGTGGTGAAGGTCGTCGCGCTGGGCCTGCGCCGCGGCCCGGCGAGCGAGGCGCAGGCGCTCTATGAGGACCTGACGCCGCCGGCCGACGACAACCGCCTGCCCCGCGGTACGCCCAGCGCCAGCGAGACGGCGAAGCGCGAGCCGGGCAGCGGCCGCCCGACCAAGCGCGACCGCCGCGCCCTCGACCGCCTGCGCGAAGAGGACTGAACGATTGCGCCACCCGGAGCCAAGCTCCGGCTTTCCTAGAATCGGCAACGCCCCCTAGGATGGCGCCATGCTCGAACCTCTCGCCCTCCTCGCCATCGCCGCCGTCTTTCTGCTCGCCGGCACGGTGAAAGGGGTGGTGGGCTTCGGCCTGCCGACCGTTGTGCTCGCCCTCCTGACCGTCGCCTTCGGCCTGCCGCAGGCCATGGCGCTGATGCTGGCGCCGTCCTTCGCCACCAACGTCTGGCAGGCCGCGGCCGGCGGGAATGGCGCGACCATCCTGCGCCGCATCTGGCCGTTCCTGCTGATAGCCACGGTGACCATCTGGTTCGGCGCACTGGCGCTGACGCGGATCGATCTGTCCTGGCTGTCGGCGCTGCTGGGCGTTCTCCTGGTGGTCTACGCGGCGGTAAATCTGGCCGGCCTGAAGTTCGCCATCACGCCGCGCCAGGCGCGCTGGGCGGGGCCATTGATTGGCGCCGTCAACGGCGTGCTGACCGGCATGACCGGCTCCTTCGTTGTGCCCGGCGTGCTGTACCTGCAGGCCATCGGCCTGCCGCGCGACATGCTGGTGCAAGCCATGGGCATGCTGTTCCTGGTCTCCACCGTCTCCCTCGGTGTCGCGTTGCACGGCAGCAGCTTTTTAACCCTGGAACTTGGGGCTGTCTCCGCCGCCGGGCTGGTTCCGGCCATCGCCGGCATGGTGCTCGGCCAGCGCATCCGCCGCCAACTCTCCGAGCGGCGCTTCCGGCAGGTCTTCTTCGCCGCCCTGCTGCTGCTCGGCCTCTACATCATTTTCAGGGCTCTGGGCGCGGCGCTCTAAAGTTTGTCGAGCAGCGAATAGTAGAGCATTCCAACGACAAGGCTGGGCCAGCGCAGCAGGGTGCCGCCGGGAAAGCGCGGTGTCGGGATTTGTGCCATGACATCGAAGCGCTCGGCCTGGCCGGCCACGGCCTCGGCGATGACCTTGCCGGCCAGGGTGGTCAGCGCCACGCCCTGCCCCGAGAAGCCCTGCGCATAGAGGATGTCGCCGTCGAGCCGCCCAAAGGCCGGCAGGCGGTTCATGGTGATCGCCACCTTGCCGCCCCAAGCGTAGTCGATCTTCACGTCGGCCAACTGTGGGAACACCTTGAGCATGCAGGGGCGCACGACGCCGGGGATATCGTTGGGATAGCCCATACGGTAGGTCTCGCCGCCGCCGAACAGCAGCCGCTTGTCGGCCGAGAGGCGGTAGTAGTCGATGACGTACTTGCTGTCGGCCACCGCCGCGTCGTTGGCAATCAGCGCCTTGGCGCGCGCCGCGCCCAGCGGTTCGGTGGCGATGATGAAGTTGTTGATCGGCATGATGGTGGCGGCAATGCGCGGCTCCAGCCGGCCGAGATGGCCGTTGCCGGCCAGCACCAGGTGATCGGCGGTGACGGCGCCCGCGGCGGTGCGAACCCCGGGCCTGCCGTCGCGGCGGATGATCTCCAGCGCCGCCGTTTCCTCATGGATCGCGGCGCCCGCTTGGCGTGCCGCCGCCGCGAGCCCCAGCACATAGTTCAGCGGATGGAGATGGGCGGAGTCACTGTCGAAGTAGCCGCCTTGATAGCGGTCGCTGGCGACCTCGGCGCGCAGTGCCTCGCGGCTCAGCGGGCGAATATGCGGATAGCCGTAGCGGTCGCGCAGAAAGCGGGCATGATCCTGCATCTCCGCGGCATGGGCGGGCTTGATGCCGGCGCCGATGACGCCGGATTTCAGATCGCAGTCGATGCGGTGGCGGGCGATGCGCTGCTTCACCAGGTTCTTGGCTTCCTCGCCCAGGTCCCACAGCAGGCGCGCCCGTTCAACCCCGACCAGCCGGGCCATGGCCTCGGGATCGAGCCGCTGCCCGCCGCTGAGCTGCCCGCCGTTGCGCCCGGAAGCCCCCCAACCGATGCGCCGGGCCTCTAACAAAACGGTCTTGTAGCCACGCTCGGCCAGGTGCAGCGCCGTGGACACGCCGGTGAAGCCGCCGCCGACCACGCAGACGTCGCAGCGCTGATCGCTCTGTAGCGGCGTGACCGGTTCCAGACCCCTGGCCGTCGCCAGGTAGTAGGACGGCGGATCGGGTTGGCTCTGCTGCTTGCTGCTCAAGGTGTGGGACGGCCTCCGCGAATGACGGTCACATTTCAACTGGTTTCAACGGGCTTGGCGAACCAGAGGGCGAGGTTGTTGGCGGGCAGCTCTCGGATCTGGGGCGGCCCCAGGCCGGCGGCGGCGGCCAGTCCGGCGACCTCCTCCAGGTCGCGCAGGCCCCAGGACGGGTTGCGCGCCCGCAGGTCGGCGTCGAAATCCGCGTTGGAGGGGGCCGTGTGTGCGCCGTGCCGTTTGAACGGCCCATAGAGAAAGAGGCCGCCGCCCGGCATGATATGGTGCCCGGCTCCGGCGATCAGGCCCGTCGCCGCCGCCCAGGGCGCGATGTGGATCATGTTGCAGCAGACCATGGCGGCGACCGGCTCTGCCACGGGCCAGACGGAAATGGTGACGTCGATATCGAGGGGCGGGCGCAGATTGTCACTGCCCTCTGCGTGCCGATAGGCTGCGATGCTGCGGCGATGCGCGGGATCGGGATCGCTCGGCTGCCAGACGAGTTGAGGGAAGCGGGCGGCAAAGTGCAACGCATGTTCGCCGGTGCCGCTGGCCAGCTCCAGCACACAGCCGGTCTGCGGCAGCCAGTCCGCCAGCGCGTCGCCGATCGGCTGTTGATTGCGGTGGGTGGCGGGGGCGTGCAGACGGCCGTCGCCAGCAGAGTCGTGTTGCGCCGGGAACAGGCCCCGGGGACTTTCATTGGCCATTGCTGAGCCCCTTTCTTCTGGCGCAAGCTATGCCAGGGTGAGATGCCCCCGGCAAGCGCCAAAGACCGCACAAGGCCTGGGGTTGCGCGCCTTGTCAGGGGGTGATAACCAGGGCCGTGCTTGATCGACTGAAAGCTTTACTGGGCGGTGGCGGCAACCTGCGGGACACTGCCGGCAGCACCGCCGATTCCTTGCAGCTGGCGACCGCCGCGCTGCTGGTCGAGGCCGCCGAGATGGACGCCGAGTTCGGCGCCGAGGAGCGGGCCAAGATCGCCGAACTGGTCGAGCGCCGCTTTGGCTTGAGCGCCGCCGAGGGCCGCGCCCTGCTGCAGGCGGCCAGCGAGCGGATCGAACAGTCGGTCGAAGTTTATGGCTTCACCCGCGAGATCAAGAACGCGTTCTCGCCGGAACAGCGGATTGAGATGATGGAGATGTTGTGGGAGGTCGCCTATGCGGACGGCGAACTGCATGATCTGGAGGCCAGTCTGATGCGCCGCCTGGCCGGTTTGCTGCACGTCACCGACCGCGACAGTGGACTGGCACGCAAACGCGTGCTGGGCCGCCTCGGCCGGGCGAGCTGAGCCAACCCACGCAGGAAACACCGGCTGGCGCAACCCGCGCGCCTTTGGAGACAAGCCGCTAGAAGACCGCCATCCGCGCGGCCGCATGAGGAGAGTGAAGTCGATGACCTACGTCGTCACCGAAGCCTGCATCAGGTGCAAATACATGGACTGTGTCGAGGTCTGCCCCGTGGACTGCTTCTACGAAGGCGAGAACATGCTGGTCATCCACCCGGACGAGTGCATCGACTGCGGCGTTTGCGAGCCGGAATGCCCGCCCGAGGCCATCGTGCCCGACACCGATCCCCAGGCCGAGACCTGGCTGGAGCTCAACCGCGACTACTCCGACAACAAGTGGCCGAACATCACCCGTAAGGGCGAAGCGCCCAGCGATGCGGACGCGCACCGCGACGAGACCGGCAAGTACGACAAGTACTTCTCGGAAAAGCCGGGAAACACCGACGGCTGAGGCCGCCGCTGCCGGCGAAATCGGACTCATCAATGTCCGATTGGGTTCCTGGGGCGCCTTCTCGCGGATCGATTTACGCCGCGTTGCGGTATTAACCACCGCAGCCCCTGGCACGACTGACGCCCCGGTAATTCCTGGGAAATCGAGAGCCCTTCGCAGTTGCGGGAGTTGTTTTTCCGCACCCGATGTGATAAATTGATGACATGAAAGTGTGACGTTGAGCAGCGCGCCGCCGATGAGAATCGGAGGCGCGGTTGTTTGTTTCGTCTTGCGTTCTTGCCTAAGGACGGCGAACGGCCAGGTCGAGAGCGGATAGCGGTACGTGGCCCCTGTACTGGAGATTGTACGGCCTAACCGGGCGGCGGCAACCAGGTGACCTGGCATCGTGTTATGCGACGGTCCCGAACAGGCGTTGAGGAACATTCGGTCGGGAAGGCAGTCCGAGGGGAAGCTCGGCCGGATCAAATGCCGATTGGAGAGAACGAAGCATGGCAAAAAGCGAATACGGTGAAGGTGACTACGTGGTTTACCCGACCCACGGCGTTGGCCGGGTGTTGGGGATCGAGACCCAGGAGGTCGCGGAGGTGACGCTCGATCTGATCGTCATCAAGTTCGAAAAAGACCGCATGACCCTGCGGGTCCCCGTCGATAAAGCGGCCAATTCCGGCCTGCGCAAGCTGTCCAGCCGCAAGATGATGGACACCGCCCTGACCACGCTGAAGGGCCGCAGCCGCGCCAAGCGCACCATGTGGAGCCGCCGCGCGCAGGAATACGAGGCCAAGATCAATTCCGGCGATCCGGTGTCGATTGCCGAGGTGGTGCGCGACCTGCACCGCAGCGCCGACCAGCCGGACCAGTCCTACAGCGAACGGCAGATGTATCAGGCGGCCCTCGATCGCCTGGCCCGCGAGCTGGCGGCGGTCGAAAAAATCGACGAAGACGCCGCTGCCTTGAAACTGGAAAAGCTGCTCGCCGCCTAGGCGGGCCCGCCAGCACCCACTAAGCGCCCGCCCGGCCGGAAACGGCGGCGGGCGCTTCTGCGTCACCATCCCGGCGGGCGCCCGGCACGCGTCCTAAAGACAGTTTGTTCCCGACAAATCCCGCGAATCGTGAGATTGTCGGGACAAGCATCTCGGACACCAGAGGATCACACGCCGCCACTATGGGGGATCGGCAGAAGTTCACGATTCTCCGCGCCGGTCAGCGCGGGGCAGCCCGGCAGGGCGCGGCGGTGCGCGTTTGGGCCGTCTCCTCGATCCATGGTGAGGCCGATGCCCTGAACCGCCTGCATCGCGAATTGGTCCCCCGCCTGCGGCTTGGCGACCGCTTGGTCTACCTGGGAAATCTCATCGGCCGCGGTCCCGCGATCACGGCCACACTCGATGCCCTCCTGCGCTTTCGCGGCCTGTTCATGGCGCGGCCCGACGCCTTTGCCTGCGATGTCGTGCATCTGCGCGGCAGCCAGGAAGAAATGTGGCAGAAGCTGCTTCAACTGCAGTTCGCCACCGACCCGCGCGCCGTTCTGCAGTGGATGCTCGATCAGGGTGTCGCCGCCAGCCTCGAGGCCTATGGCTTCAGCCCGGCAGAGGGCCTGCGTGAAGCGGCCGCCGGTCCGCGCCAACTGACCCGCTGGACCGGCGCCTTGCGCCAGCGCATCCAGGACCATCCCGGCCACTGGGATCTGCTCGGCAGCCTGCGCCGCGCCGCCTATACCGCGCACCTCGGCGACACCCAGGCAGGCGGCCCCGAGGCGGGCGGTGCCCCCCCGGCCGAAGGCTTGCTGTTCGTCAATGCCGGATTGGACCCGAGCCGCCCCTTGGAGGCCCAGAAGGACAGTTTCTGGTGGGGCAACAGCGGTTTTGCCGCCCTCGAGCAACCCTATGGCGGCTATCGCCGGGTGGTGCGCGGCTTCGGTCCGCCGCATCCGGGCCTGGAACTGGGCCGCTTCACCGCCACGCTGGATGGCGGCTGCGGCTTTGGCGGCGCCCTGCTGGCCGCCTGCTTCACCCCCGCTGGCGACGTCGTCGATCAAATCGAGGCATAGACGCTGGACCGCGATGACCCTGTGCCCGGCACGGGCCGCGGAACCGCGTTCATACGACGACGTACAACTTTTCCGGGCGGCGGCGATCAACAATTCGCGAGATTGGTGGTGATCCATAGCCTCGGTCCGTACGTATCTCCTAGTATGGAGATCGGGTAAGAGCCCGGCGGGGCACAGCCAGTGTGGAGGCGGACAACATGCCGCAGTTCGAAGACTCGCAGGCCCAGCGGGCCCAGGCCCGGTTCATCCGCCAATCCATGGCGGAGCCGTTGCTGTCCCGCGACCACGAGTACCGCCTGGCACGGTCGTGGCGGGAAGATGGCGACACGGATTCTCTGCAGGAACTGATCCGCGCCTACACCCGCCTGGTTGTCTCCCTGGCGTCGAAGTTCCGCAACTACGGCCTGCCGATGAGCGACTTGATTCAGGAAGGGACGCTCGGATTGCTGCAGGCCGCCAGCCGCTTCGAGCCGGAACGCAATGTGCGCTTCTCGACCTATGCCTCCTGGTGGATACGCTCGGCCATGCAGGACTTCGTCCTGCGCAACTGGTCGATCGTGCGCACCGGGACCACGGCGTCGCAGAAGACTCTGTTCTTCAACTTCCGCCGCCTGCGCGCGCGCATCGAGGAAACGTCCCAAAGGCCCTTCGACGACGAGGGCCGTCAGGCGGTCGCCCGCGAACTCTCCGTGCCGCTGAACGACGTCAACCACATGGAGGGCCGCCTCACGGTGGCCGACCAGTCGCTCAATGTGCGCATCGGCGAAGACGGCGAAACCGAATGGCAGGATCAGCTCGCCGACGAGAGGGCAAGCCCCGAGGACCTTGTCATCTCCATTCGCGACAGCGAAACCCGCAACGAGTGGATCGAGCAGGCGCTGCTTGAATTGAGCCAGCGCGAGCAGACCATCATCCGCGCGAGACGCCTCAGCGACGACTCCGCGACGCTGGAGGAACTCGGCCGGGCCCTGGGTGTGAGCAAGGAACGGGTGCGCCAGCTCGAACAGCGCGCCTTGCTGAAGATGAAGAGCCTGCTGATGGAACGCGTGAGCCGGCCGGGCGATCTCCTCCCGGAAGTCTAGCTTCCGGAGATCAGGCGAAACACCCTGATCTTGCCGGCCCGCCCCCGCATCTGGTGGGGTCCGAGATCCTCGACCTGCCATGACGGCCCCAGCAGGCCGCGGGTTGCTTCGGAGAGCAGCACGATGGCGGTCCCCGCGACATCCGGCGCCACGGCCGCCGCCTCCTTGCCGAAGGCCTCCAGGCGATTGGCGAGATTGACGGTGTCGCCGATCAGGGTGTAGTTGACCCGCCCCGGGGCGCCGATATTGCCGACGATGGCCGGCCCGGAATGAATGCCCATGCGCAGCCGCACTTCCGGCTGCCCGCCGGCCGGGCGTTTGCGGTTGTCGCGCTCCAGCGCGGCCGCGATAGCCAAAGCCGCCCGGCAGGCGCGTTGGGCATGGTCCGCCTGGTCGTCCGGCGCGCCCCAGAAGGCCATGACGGAGTCGCCGATATACTTGTCGACCGTGCCGCCGCTGCGCTCGATCTCAGCCGCCAGCAGGCCGAAGTGGTGGTTGAGGAAATCGGCGGTTCCGCGCGGCGTCAGCTGCTGACTTGCGGCGGTAAAGCCGACGATGTCGGTAAACAGCACGGTGACCGGGCGCTCCTCCGATTTCACGCCGTCCTCGCCGAGGTGGATCAGGCGCAGCACGAGGCTGCGCGGCACATAGGTCTCGAACCAGCGCAGGCCGGACAGCATGGAGTTGAAGGCCAGCGCCGCACTGTCCAGCTCGCGAAAGGCGCTGCCCTTGGCCTGCGGGATGCGGCGAAAGTCGAAGCTGCTGACGGCGCGCGCCGCGCCGGCCAGATCGCGCACCGGCCGTGCGATGGCGCGCCCGAGCACGACGGCCAGCAGCAGCGACAGCGCCAGGATGCCAAGACCGATCCAGCCGGCCAGGATGACCCGGTCGGTTTCCGAGGAATCGATCTCGCTGTCGCGGGCATAGACGCCCATGTAGAGCTGCTGCGGTCCGTAGCCGCCGATCACCCGGTAGAGGTAGTAGACCTGATCGCCGGGCAGTTGCCGGTAGTGACCGAGCAGCGATCCGCTGAAGCCTTTGAGCAGATCCAAGGGCCGCTTGTCGGCGTTCCAGATTGCCGCCAGCAAAGGGTCGCCGACTTCCGCGAGGCCGGGCAAGGGTTTGTCGGGACCAAGACCCGACAGATCGTCGATCAGCGACGGATGCGCCAGCACACGGTCGGGCCCGTAGAGGATGAAGGCGTGCGTCCCGGTCTGCAGCGTGTAGTCATCGACGAAGACCGACAGCGCCCGCACCGAGACCACCGAGGAGATGACGCCGAGATAGCGCCCCTCGCGCGTGACCGGGGTTGTCACCGCGAGATGCGGCTGCCCGAGGCTGGGCACCCAAAAGACCCCGCCCCAGGCCGGCCTGGCGTCCGGCGCGGTCTCGCGCACCAGGCGGCGGACCTCCTCATCCGGCTCCGACAGATCGCGCCGGCGCAGTATGCCGCCGGCGCCGTGGCCGACGCGCAGCGACCAGCCTTCCGCTGAGAAGTATCCGATGCCGGTGACCTGCGGCGCCGCCGCCAGGGCGCCGAGCATGGCGCTGCCGAGTTCGTCCGGATCGTCCGCGTCGATCTCGCCCCTGTCGATCATCCTGGCGAGAAACTCCGACTGTTGCCGGGCCGAACCGAGATGAATGCCGATCTGGTCGATGAGGCCGGCCACCGAAAAGTCCGCGGTCTGGCGCAGCAGGGCGACAGTGTTCTTCTGCGCGGTGCCGAGCGACACCAACAGGACCGACGACACCGCCACCAGCACGATCAGGCCGAAGCCGAAGATCAGCACCACGGCGATGGTCGGCCGCCAAGCCTTGCCGGCGCCGCCGTCTTTGCTTCCCATGGAACTGCCGGTCACCGGCGCATCGCTCGTCTCTTGGGCATCGCTGCGGCGCCCTTGCCTATTCGGTGACGATCTTGACCCGCTGCCCGGGCTGCAGTGTTGTCTGCTCGGTGAAGCCGTTGAGCACCAGGAAGCGCTTCAGGTTGTCCTCCCCGAAGGGCATGCGCGCGGCGATCCGCGCCGGCGTCTCGCCGGCCTGCACCTCGATTACCCTGAGATAGCGTGGCTTCAAGGCCGCCGCCTCTCTATCGGAGAGCTTGCGGAAGCTGTAGGTGGTCTCGCGGAACGGCCGGCTCAGCGCCGCGGTACGGTCGCTGGCCGACAGGAAGACGAAACGGTAGAGGGTCTTGGGATCGTAGCGGACTGCCAGCAGGCGGAAGTCCTTGCCGTTGCCGGAGACCGTGGCGGTCGCCGCCGGCATGCCGTTGACGGTTATCGCCTCGACGGCGCTCAATCTCACCTTGGCGCCCCAGACGCGCGTCAGATAGTCGCGCATCGACCCGCGGTAGTCCGTCGGTCCGCGGTCGAACTGGATCAACGCCTTGCCCTCGCCATCGCGCGCCACGACGCTCTTGGACCGGTTGTAGAGGCGGAAGCCCTCCGGCACGTCGAAGGCGAACTTCAGCTTCGGATGGGCGAAGGTCCGGCCGCGGATGTAGCCTTCGTCCGCCTTGTCGCCGTAGATCATGCCGTCGATCTTGTCGAAGTAGACATTCTGCGCCACCAGAGGGTCGGCCACCGGCGTGGCGCCGGACTGCTCCAGGGCGCGCTCGATGCGGTCCGTCGTGCGCGGGTGGGTCTGCATGATGTTGAAGGCATCGGCTTTTTCAGGCTGGCCGGCGAGCTCCGCTTCCAGGCGGCTGTGTGCCTGCAGCTGCTGCAGAAATCCTGCCATGGCACGGGTGTCGTAGCCGGCGCGCGCGAGATAGCGCCCGCCCAGCATGTCGGACTCGAACTCCTGATCGCGGGAATAGCTGCGCAGCAGCAGACCGCCGAGGGCGCCGCCGGCCTGCGCCGCCTCGCCGCCGAGCAGCACGCCGAGACCCAGGCCGGCCACGTTCGCGGCCATCGTCTGGCCGTAGCGTTCCGCCGTGTGGCGGGCGGTGACGTGGCCGATTTCATGACCCAGCACGCCGGCCAGTTCGGCCTCGCTTTCGGCCAGCGAGAGCAGCCCACGGGTGATGTAGACATAGCCGCCAGGCAAGGCGAAGGCGTTGACGATCGGCGTATCGAGAATGGTGAAGGTGAAGTCGAGATCGGCGCGCTCGGAGGTCTGCACCAGGAAGTCGCCGACGCTGGTGACGTAGCGGTTCAGCTCCGGATCGTCGTAGGCGCCGCCGTATTGCGCCAGCACCTTGGGGTGCTCCTGGCGGCCGAGATCGGCCTCGCCTTCCTCGGAGAGACCGCCGGTGAAGATGGTGCGGCCGGTGCCCGGCGCGGTGGCGCAGGCCGCCAGCAGGGGGACCAGAGCCGCCATCGCGAAGAGCACGCGAAGGCCGGCCAAAGGCGCGCGAGGATGGGCCAGAGGCGCACGAGAATGGGCCAAAGGCGCACGCGGATGAGCCAAAGGCGCACGAGGATGGGCCAGAGGCGCACCAAGGCGGAGGAGTCTTGAGAACAGGTTGCGAAGGAATTCGGGCATCAGTCTTCCAGACGTTCGATCTGTTCGGGATGGGTGGCCTCGATCATCGGCCCATTGCGCGATTTCAGCCAGCCGCGCACCCGCACGGCCCGGCCGGCGTAGCTGTCGAGATCGAGGCCCGCCGCCTCGAACAGCTTCTGCGCCTTCCTGTCCAACATGATGGTGAAGTCGCTGCGCCAATCGTCGGCAAAGTTCAGATAGGTATTGCCGCCGCCGCGTCCAACCGCAAGGACCCGGCCCTCCACCACTTCGAAGCCGCCGAGCCAGCGTGCCGCCGCGTCGGGCGTTCTCACCGCATAGAAGGGATCGCCCCAGATGCCGCGCCGGGCCGCCCGTGCCGCGCCTTCCAGGGCCAGCATCTCGGCGACCAGCGCCCGGTTGTCGGCGAAGCTGTAGACCCGGGCGAGGCCGGCTTTCAGGATCTCGCCCTGGATCCAGCGGCCCTCGGCATCGAAGAGGTGCGCCAAAGCCCGCCCGTGGCGGTCGCCGCGCCGCCCGCCGTAGCCGAGCGTCAGGGTCTTGCCGAGGGTCAGGTCCTCAAGGAAGGCCTTGGCTTCCTGCGACAGCGGCCAGGCCTCGAAGCCCGCCCGGCCGAGCGGCAGCTTCGGCGCCTGAATGCCGACCAGGCGAATTTCCAGGCCGCCGGCCAGCGTCAGGGTGTCGCCGTCGGTCACCGTCACCACCTGCCCGCCCGGCGCCGGCGCCAGGGCGGCGCGGAAATCCGCCGGCATTTCGGCCCGCGGCGGCGCGCCGCCGAGCAGCAGCGGCAGCGCCGCGACAAAGGTCAGAATATGAAAGCGCCATCGCACCATGGCGCCAATTCTAGCAGGCTCGCCGCGCCGCCGCTAAGCCGGAAGAAAGTTGGCAGCAAGGGCTCGGCTACTATATGAACGAATCGGGAGAACTAGAGAGAACCATGGACCCAGCCCGCCAAATGCTCGCGCAAGACCTGTTTCCGCCGGCCGAGCCTCATGCCCAGGGACGCCTCGACCTCGATGGCCGCCACTCCCTCTATTGGGAGGTTTCCGGCAATCCCGAGGGCCGCCCGGTGGTGTTCCTGCACGGCGGACCGGGGGCCGGCGCCGGACCGGACCACCGGCGCTTCTTCGATCCGCGCCACTACCGCATCGTGGTCTTCGACCAGCGCGGCGCCGGGCGCTCGACGCCGCTGGGCGAGTTGACCGACAACACCACCCAGCATCTCATCGCCGACATGGAGCGGCTGCGCGATCATCTCGCCATCATGCGCTGGCACGTCTTCGGCGGTTCCTGGGGTTCGACCCTGGCGCTGGCCTACGCCCAGGCCCATCCGGCGCGGGTCAGCGCCCTGGTGCTGCGCGGCATCTTCCTCGGCTCCAAGCCGGAGGTCGACTGGTTCCTCTACGGCATGGGCCGCCTCTTCCCGGAGCACTGGCGCAACTTCGTCGCCGCCATCCCACCGGCCGAGCGCAAGGACCTCATGGCCGCCTATCAGAAGCGGCTGAACGACCCCAACCCCAAGATCCACCTGCCGGCGGCGCGCGCCTGGTCGGTCTACGAGGGCAGCTGTTCGACCCTGCTGCCCTCGCCGCAGACCGTGGCCGCCTTCGGCGAGGAGCGCCACGCCCTCGGCCTGTCGCGCATCGAGGCGCACTACTTCAAGCACGGGATCTTCCTGGAGGAGGGCCAGCTGCTGAAGGGCGTCGCCACGATCCGCAACATCCCGGCGACCATCATCCAGGGCCGCTACGACATCGTCTGCCCGATCCAGACCGCCGATGCCCTGCACCAGGCCTGGCCCGAGGCCGACTACCTGGTCGTGCCCGACGCCGGCCACTCGGCCATGGAGCCCGGCATCCGCCGCGCCCTGGTCGCCGCCACCGAACGCTACAAGGCGCTGGAATAGGCCGGCTCCCCAACCCGCCGCGTCCTGAGCGGCCGACTCGAAGGCTGCCCTGCATTGCCTAAAACGCCGCTTTGGCCTATTTCTGGGCGGCGCTTCGCGGCCAGGCCGAAGTGGCACCTGGCCCTGGGGCCCCGTAGCTCAGTCGGATAGAGCGACAGATTCCTAATCTGTAGGTCGCAGGTTCGAATCCTGCCGGGGTCACCAGTATTTCAATTGTCCGACCCGGAGACATGGGTAACGGATTGTACCTAAGACATGGGTGACAACCTCGAGCCGAACGGGTTGTCGATAGTCTGCAAGGTTCTCTGCTCCAAGTCGATGTAGCCGAGATCGTAGTGCATGAAGCTTATCAGCCAAATGGCGTCGTCGACTTCCTTGATTCCAAGGCGCCGTCCGGGCGCTCGCGCCGCGCCGCCTTGAGGCCCCGCCGGTCCGCCGCCCAAGCAGACCAGTAGACGCGGCGCTTGCCGAGGGTCTCCAGCAGCTTGAACCGGGCGCGGCTCAGTCGGTAGGCCAGGCGGCCCGCGCCGCCGCGCCGCGCGCCCTTGTCGTAGCGCGAGAAACTGATGTCGGGGTCGATGTCGCGGTCATAATCGGCAAGCGCCGGGCAGACGATCAGCCAGCGCAGCCCGGTTTCCCAGCTGCGCCCCATCAGGGTGTCCACCGGCAGCCAGTTGCGCTGCATGAAGGGCAGCAGCTTCTCGGCGCCGCGGCGGCGGATCAGATAGGCATAGGCGCCACCCGGCGTGGTTTCCAGCCGCGCCAGCCAGTAGCCGCCGGCCAGGGGCGCGACCCGGCGCTGGCGCAGGCGGGCGATCTTGCGGGCGCTGAGGAAGCGCACCACGTCGCAGTCCGCCGAGGCCGCCAGGATCGACGGCAGCACGGCCAGGAAATCGGCCCCCAGGATCACGTCGTCCTCCAACACCAGGACCTGCTCCAGCCCCTCGGCCAGCATCTTTTCGTAGATCGAGCGGTGCGACAGCAGGCAGCCCAGTTCGCCGCCCGACAGGTCGCGGCCATAGGCGCGCCGGCGGCGCGGGCCGTCATAGGCGGGATGGGTGGCCAGGTCGAAGCCGCGCCCGTCGACCGCGTCGACGAAGTCGAAGTCGAGGCCCAGCGCCTCGAGCTGCCGGCGCATCCTGTCGCGCCGCTCGGTCGAGCCGCGCAGGTTGATCACCAGAATTTTCACAGGCGATGTCATCGCCGCCCCCGCAGCATCGAAGAGAACCCGACGTCGATCCGCAACTTACGAAATCGGAATCGCGGCGACAAGCTGGGCCCCGTGTCAATCTGGGGCCCGTGTCAATCTGGGGCCCGCGGCAATCTGACCTGTGACGGCAATCCCTTGTTCGCGTATCTTGCGCAGCCATGCGTGCTTTCTGGATCATTCTCGGCCTGCTGGGCGCCGCCGCGGTGGCCCTGGGCGCCTACGGCAGCCACGCCGCCGCCTTCGCCGAGCCGGGCCAGAAAGGCACCTTCGAGACCGCCCTCAGCTATCACTTCGCGCACCTGCCGGCACTGGGCCTGGCGGCCTTGATCGGCAGCCTCGCGCCCGCCAGCGCGCGCCGCGCCGCCCTCGCCGGGGCGCTGTTGCTGGCCGGCCTGGCGCTGTTCAGCGGTACGCTCTATCTGAAGGCCCTGGGCCTGGCCGCGGTCACCGACCCCCTGGCACCCGTCGGCGGCTTTCTGCTCACGGCCGGCTGGCTGGCGCTGGCCTGGGCCGGTCTCGGCGCCTGCAAGGCCCGGTTCTAGCGCTTTCTCCACGATCCGCCTTCGCGCCATGTCTCGTCTTTCGCGCGGCGCTCTGCTATAGAGCCGGCGCTTTTCAAGATATCGCCGCCCCAATTCTCACGGGCGGGCGGCTCACTGACGACGAGAAGGGACAAATCCATGGACGTGAAGGGGCAAGCAGCGATCGTCACCGGCGGCGGGTCGGGCCTGGGCGCGGAGACCGCGCGCCATCTGGCCGGCGCCGGCGCCAAGGTGACCGTGCTCGACGTGAACGCCGAGGCCGCCGAGGCGGTCGCCAGGGAGATCGGCGGCACGGGCCTGGCCTGCGACGTCGCCAGCGCCGCGGCGGCGGAGAACGCCGTGGCCGAGGCTCGCGCCGCCCACGGGCCCTGCCGCGTGCTGGTGAACTGCGCCGGCATCGCCCCGGCCAAGCGCATCGTCGGGCGCGACGGCGCCATGCCGCTGGAGGCCTTCGAACAGGTCATCCGGGTGAACCTCATCGGCAGCTTCAACCTGCTGCGCCTGGCCGCCGCCGACATGCTGGCGGGCGACCCGGTGAACGACGACGGCGAGCGCGGCGTCATCGTCTCGACCGCCTCCATCGCCGCGGTCGAGGGCCAGCTCGGCCAGGTCGCCTACGCCGCCTCCAAGGCCGGCATCATCGGCATGATGCTGCCGGCGGCGCGCGAGTTCGCCAAGTCCGGCGTGCGCGTGCTGACCATCGCCCCGGGGCTGATCGGCACGCCGCTGCTGCTCAACATGCCCCAGGAAGTGCAGGACAACCTGGCCGGCCAGGTGCCCTTCCCGCACCGCTTCGGCAGTCCGGCGGAATTCGCCAGACTGGTCCTGCACATCTGCGACAACGCCATGCTGAACGCCGATACCATCCGCCTCGACGGCGCCATGCGGATGCAGTGAAGGCGCGGCGGCAGGGGGCTCGGGAGAGGGCCGCAAGCGGGGGCTTCACGGGCCCCGTCCAGGAGCGCTAGACTTCGGGCCGAGACGATCAGATTCCTGGAGGAAGCCATGCCGGGCGAAGCCGCGCCGCAAGACGCCCATCCGTCCTACCGCCATATCGCCCCGCGGCCGCGCTGCGGCGCGCTGGGTGCCGAGATCGCCGGCATCGACCTGTCGCAGCCTCTTGACGACGCGGTCTTCGCCGAGATCGAGGCGGCCTTTCACGAATACGTGGTGCTGGTGTTTCCCGACCAGCACCTGACCCCGGCCCAGCAGATCGCCTTCACCGCGCGCTTCGGCCCGGTGGAGGAACACCCGCTGCGCTCGCGCCCCGGCATGGAGGACCACCCGGAGATCCTGGTGCTGGTGAACAAGCCGGGCCAGCGCGCGCCGCGCAACGACATCTGGCACAGCGACATCTCCTTTGCCGAGCGCCCGCCGCTGGGCTCGGTGCTCTACGGCCTGCAGGTGCCCGACGGCCGCGGCGACACCATGTTCTGCAACATGGTGCGCGCCTTCGCCGAGCTCTCTCCGGCCATGCAGGCGCTGCTGCGCCCGCTGAAGGCCCTGCACTCGGCCGCCGGCCTGGCGTCGCGCAACAACGCCGGCGACAACAACGCCAACAAGATCGGCGAGGTGCCGGCGGCGGTCGAGCACCCGGTGGTGCGCAGCCATCCCGGCAGCGGCAAGCCGGCGCTCTACATCAATCCCTGGTTCACCGAGCGCTTCTCCGGCATGACCGTCGCGGAGAGCCGGCCGCTGATCGACTTCCTCTGCGCCCAGGCGACACGGCCGGAAAACGTCTATCGCCACCGCTGGCGCCAGCGCGACGTGGTGATGTGGGACAACCGCGCCGCCATGCACTACGCGGTGCGCGACTACGACGAGAACATCGTCAGGATCATGCACCGCACCACCGCGCTCGGCGACCGCCCGGTGTAGCCCGCGCGGGCGACGGTCATCCCGCGACCTTGTCGATGCGCTTGGCCAGGGTCACGTCGAGGTCGGAGAGGCCGCCGCAGTCGTGGGTCGTCAGGGTGATCTCCACGCGGTTGTAGACATTGCTCCACTCGGGATGGTGGTTCAGCTTCTCGGCCGCCAGGGCGACCCGCGACATGAAGCCCCAGGCCTGGCTGAAGGTCTTGAAGGTGAATGTCTTTTTTAGGGCATCCCGGCCCTCCACAAGGGCCCAGCCGGGCAGCTCCGCCGCCAGCGATTGCCGTGTCTCGTCGCTTAACCTTTCCGCCATCAAGACCTCCCGAAATTGGAATTTGCTCAAGTAAGGTTAACCGACGTTGACTGTGCTTGGACTCCCCGTCAAGGCAGGCTAGGGTGGCCCTGACGATCGCCGAATAGGAACGATAATGGCACAGATGCACGACGTCGGGCGCCACACCACACCGCCTGAAACCCAGCACCTCGAGGCGCTGGCCCGGGAGGCTTATGCCGAGATTCCGCAGGAATTGCGGCAGGCGCTGGGCAATGTGGTGATCCGGGTGCTCGATTTCCCGGACGACGACACGCTGGAAGAAATGGACTGCGAGTCGCCTTTCGACCTGCTCGGCCTTTACCGCGGCGTCGACCTGCTGCGCAAGTCGTCTTTCGACGCCCCCGACGACCTCGACATGATCTACCTCTACCGCCGCCCGATCCTCGACTACTGGTGCGACAGCGGCGAAGACCTGGCCGAGGTCGTCAAGCACGTGCTGGTGCACGAGATCGGCCACCACTTCGGCTTTTCCGACGACGACATGGAGCGCATCGAGCGCACCGTGTGAAACGGCCCCGGGCGCCGCGCCGCGCAGCGATCGTCCCCGCGCCTCAGCCTTCCGCCGCCACGAATCCCAGCGCCTGGTGAGCGCTGCGCAGGGCGTGCTTGCGTTTGAAGGGTGCGTTGACGAAGCGGTTCGCCGCGGCCAGCAGGTCCGCCGCCCAGGGCGCCTCGGGCGCCGCCGCGACTTCGGCCTTGACCGCCGAGAGCAGCTTCACGTGGTGGATCGAGACGATGTACTCGGCCTGGCCGTGGTCGAGCAGACCCTTTAGCGCGGCGTCCAGGAAGGCCCCGGCGTTCTCGACCCGCCACGGGGTCCCGTCGAAGTCCTTGTCGACGAAGCCGGCGTTGCGGCCGACGAAGCAGGCGATCTGCAGCAGGCCCCGCGGCCACAGCCGCGGATAGCGCCCGCAGAGCGCGCGCACCGCGTTGCCGAAGGTGATGGCGTGGGAAAAGTCGAGCCAGGTGACGTTGTGCGACACCGGCTTGTCGACGGCGGCCATGAGGGTGGTGTCGTAGTGCAGGAATTGCCAGCTCGCCGCGCCGATGAGCGCGTCGTAGAGCGCGCGGCGGTCGCCGGAGGAAGCGTTCACCCGCGCCAGAAGTTTGGACACCGGCAGGCCCAGCAGGTCCGCCGCCGCGACCGGCGCCGTGCCGGCGCCGTCCCAGGCCGCGACGGCCGAGGCATAGGCGCGGAACTCCGGGATCAGGTCTTCGCGCGTGGCATAGACCAGGGAGCGCACCAGGCTGAGCAGCAGCGGCTCGGCGCTCTGCGGTCCCAGGCGGTCGATCAGCTCGCCGGTCTTGAGGGTATAGATCAGCGCATGCCCGAAGTCCTGATAGTGCGCCAGGGCGGCCTCGGCCAGGGCCTCTTCCAGATCGCGATAGGCGAGGCCCGCGGCCAGGGCGCCGCGCACCAGGGCGACGGCCGCCGCCTCGTCCTCCGCCTCGATGGCGGCGACCAAAGCCGCGGGATCGTATGCCCGGCAGCCCGGCGGATAGGGATGGGCCGGCTCGCGCAGCGAGTCCCAGGCCAGATGGCCGACGACCTCGATCAAGGGAACCAGGCGTTCCTCGTCGCTGACGGCGTAGTCGTCGCGCAGCGCCAGCCAGTCGGCGGCGCCGCCCTGCGCGTGGGTGCAGCCGAATTCGAAGCGGTCCGCCGTCCAGGCGAAGGCGCCGCGCAAGGCCGCCAGCGGATCGGCACCGGCTTTCTGCAGGCGCGAGATCTCGCGCGCCATGCGGTCGTATTCGTGGCGGTGAAACGACTCCCGCAGGCTGTCCAGCGCAGCCGCCGCGACCGCCTCGGGCGCCGGATCGCTGACATCGACCCAGACCTCGCCGTCGATGATCTCTACCGGATAGCGCCGCAGCCTGTCGCCGCCGACCAGGGTCTCGCCACCCGCCAGATCGAATTTCCAGTTGTGCCAGTTGCAGGTGAGAATGCAGTCCCGCCCCTTGGGGTCCGGCGTCAGCTTGCCTTCCATCAGCGGATAGCCTTCGTGCGGACAGCGGTTGTTGCAGGCATAGACGCCGCCGTCACCGGCGAAGACCGCGATCCGCTTGCCGCCCTCCTTGAAGAGGTGGCGCCCCTTGGTCAGCAGGGCTTCCAGGGAGGCGACATGAACCAGTCTTTGTGTCCGTTCTTCGGGCATCGCCATGCTGAGACTCCGATTCTTACTTTCGAAAGAATTCTCTATCGAAAGACACTAGGCGCGGCGCTTGTTTTTCTCAAGAAAAAACTTTATAAACACTCCATGAGCAGCCGCAACACCATCCCGGCGGAAAAGCGCAGCCGCCGCCTTCTCATCGACAGCCTGAAGCAGGACGGACCGCAGGACGCCGCCAGCCTGGCGCGGCGCCTCGGCGTTTCGGCCATGGCGGTGCGCCAGCACCTCTATGACCTGCAGGCCGAGGGCCTGGTAACCCACGAAGCAGAGGCGCGCCCGCTGGGCCGCCCGGCCAAGCTCTGGGCCCTGACACCGGCCGCCGACCGTTTTTTCCCCGACGGCCACGCGGACTTCAGCGTCGGCCTGATCAACGCCATGAAGCAGACCTTCGGCCAGGACGGCCTCGACAAGCTGCTGCAGGTGCGGGCGCGCGAACAGACCGGCAGCTACAAGGCGCGCCTCGACCGGCAGCCGAGCCTGCCGAAGAAGCTGCAGGCCCTGGCGGAGATCCGCACGGAAGAGGGCTACATGGCCGAGGTGTCGAAGACCCACGGCGGCTATCTTCTGATCGAGAACCACTGCCCGGTCTGCTCGGCCGCCGCCGCCTGCACCGGGCTCTGCAACATGGAGCTCGAGGTCTTCCGCAAGTCTCTCGGCCGCGACTTCCTGGTGAAGCGCATCGACCACATCCTGGCCGGCGCCCGACGCTGCGCCTACCTCGTCACGCGCAGAAGCTAGCGCGTCAGCTTGTTTACCCGTTCGCGCAGCTCGGGCAGCAGATCCTCTTCGAACCAGGGGTTCTTGTTCAGCCAGGCGGTGTTGCGCCAGCTCGGGTGCGGCAGGGGCAGAAATTCGGGCAGGTAGTCACGCCAGTGGCGCACGGTTTCCGTCAGCGTCTTCTGGCGCCGCTTGCCGAGGTAGCGGCGCTGGGCGTAGAGGCCGATTAGAAGCGTCAGCTCCACGGCCGGCAGGGCGCCGAGCAGCGGCGGATGCCACAGCGGCGCGCATTCCGGCCGCGGCGGCTTGTCGCCGCCCTTGGCATCGACACCGGGATAGCAAAAACCCATCGGCACGATGGCCAGCCGGCTCTCGTCGTAGAAGACCTCACCCGGCATCCGCAGCCACGCCCGCAGGCGCTCGCCGGAGCGGTCGTCCCAGGGCACCCCGCTCTCGTGGACCCGGGTGCCCGGCGCCTGGCCGATGATCATCAACCGCGCCGCCGGCGCCGCGCGCACTACGGGGCGCGGGCCCAGCGGCAGGTGCGCCTCGCAGACCCGGCAGCCGCGTACCGCCGCCATAATCTCCGCCAGTTCTTCCACCGGATCCCTACCAGCCATCGCGCAGGATCCGCTCGACGAAAGCGGGCACCTCGACGCTGGCCGGCCCGTGGCGTCTCTCTTCGAAGTGCGAGGAACCTTCCGAGGGCTCGAGGTTCAGCTCGACGGTATGGGCCCGGCCATTGCCGCGTGCCTCGGCGACGAAGCCGGCGGCAGGATAGACGCTGCCGGACGTGCCGATGGAGACGAAGAGGTCGCAGGCGGCCAGCGCCTCGTAGATGCGGTCCATTTCAAAGGGCATCTCGCCGAACCACACGACGTTGACCCGCAGTGTGCCCTCCGCCCCGCAGGACGGGCAGAGCGAAGCACGGGTGATGTTCTCGCGCCAGGGGTTGGCCGCACCGCAGACCAGGCAGCGGGCCTGCAGGAGTTCGCCATGCATATGAATGAGGTTCCTGACGCCGGCACGTTCGTGCAGGTCGTCGACGTTCTGGGTGACCAGCAACACCTCGCCGGGCCACTCGGCCTCGAGCCGCGCCAAGGCTTCGTGGGCCGCATTGGGAACCACGTCGGCCGTCAGCAGGGTCTCGCGCCGATGGTTGTAGAAGGCGTGCACCCGGTCGGGATCGCGGACGAAGGCCTCCGGCGTCGCCACGTCCTCGATGCGCACGCGCGCCCAGAGGCCGTCCGGATCGCGAAACGTGTCGAGCCCGGATTCCTTGGAAATCCCGGCTCCTGTCAGGATAACGATGCGCTGGGGATCCATGCCTGCCGAGGTCTGCCTGTTTTTTGCCGTGAGATGCCGGGTGCCGTGAGATGCCGGGTGCCGTGAGGTGCCGGCGCGGAGTTGCGCCAGGCAAGAGGCGATGATAGACGAATTGCTGCGGCACGAAACACCAACAAAATCGTAAGCGGAGGCGGCGTGGCGATCAGGGTTCTCATGATTTGCACCGGTAACATCTGTCGCTCGCCCAGCGCCGAGGTGATCCTGCGCGACAAGTCGGCCGCCGCCGGTCTCGGCGGCTTGATTGAAGTCGATTCCGCCGGCCTCGCCGACTACCATATCGGCGCGCCGCCGTCGGAGCCCGCCGTGCGTCTCGCCGCCCGCCGCGGCTACGACCTCACCCCTCTGCGGGCCCGCCAGATTGCGGCCGAGGACTTCGGGACCTTCGACCTGATCCTGGCCATGGACCGCGGCCACCTGCGCCAGTTGACGGCGTTGCGGCCGCGCACCGCGGCCGCCGGCCTCAGCTTGTTCCTCGAGGGGCAGCCGGCGCTGGGCGTCGATGTCGCCGATCCCTACTACGGCGGCGACAGCGACTATGCGGCCATGCTCGACGTCATCGAGGCGGCGGTGCCGGGCTGGGTTGCCCGCCTGCGGGAAGGCCTGCCGACACCGGCATGACTTCCGTGCCGGAGCAGGACGCGGTCAAACTGCGCGAGGACGTCGCGGCAGTCTGCGGCGCCCGGCCGCGCGAGATCTCACCTCTCTTCGGCGGATGCATCGCGGCGGTCTATCGACTCGATTTCGCCGAACGCCCGCCGCTGGTGGCCAAGGTCGCTCGCGAAGGCGGCCTTGCCGTCGAGGGCTTTATGCTCGACTACCTGGCCGAGCGGTCGTCCCTGGCGGTGCCCGCCACACGCCATGTCAGCGAGGACCTGCTGCTCATGGACTTCATCGAGAACCGGCAGGACCGTAGCGCCGCCGCCGAGGCGGACGCCGCCGAGGCGCTGGCCGCGTTGCATGGCATCAGCGCCCCAGCCTTCGGATTCGAGCGCGATACCGTGATCGGCGCCCTGCCGCAGCCCAATCCCTGGACCGGAAAGTGGTGCGACTTCTATCGCGACCGGCGCCTGCTGGTGATGGGGCGGATCGCCCGCGATTCCGGCCGCCTGCCGGCGGCAACGCACCAGGCATTGGAGCGCTTCTGCCTCAAACTCGAGGACTTCATCGACCAACCGCCGTCGCCCGGCCTGGTCCACGGCGACATTTGGCGCGGCAACGTGCTGTTCGGCAGAGAGCGGGTCGCCGCCTTCATCGACCCGGCGCTTTACTACGCCGACCCGGAGGTGGAGGTCGCCTACATCGAGCTGCTGTCCACCTTCGGCGCCGCCTTCCACCGCCGCTATCGCGAGCTGCGGCCGCTGCGGCCCGGCTACCGGGAGGGCCGCCGCGATGTCTACAACCTTTTCCCGCTGCTGGTGCACACGGAGATCTGTGGCCCCCCCTATGCGCAGATGGTGCAGGACATTCTGACCCGCTACGGTTAAAGCGCTTTGCGCCCAATTTGAATCAATTCTGTTTTCGAGCGGTGCGGCGATCCGTCAGGAGGCAGGCGAAGCGCGATGCGGCGCATCGGGCAAGCCTGCCGACGCCGCGGGCGCCCGCCGCTCGGAAACCCGCCAGG
>JAVJNS010000030.1:0-105551 GCA_040217155.1 Kiloniellaceae bacterium | reverse complement strand
GCCTTTTGGGGGCCGGGCGACTTTGCGCCAGTACCGGCGGGCTTTGGCTTGACCATAGCGCCGCTATGCCCGGCGCCAAATCCTCTTGGTCCTGACACAAATCCGCTCCGGCAGAATGGTTCAAATTGGGCGCAAAGTGCTCTTGGTGCCTTCTACGGCCTCGCCAAGCGGAATTGTGGACCCCGAGTCCTCAGATAGAGCAAGCCGACGACAATGAGGTTCGCGACACCGGTGGCGGCGGCGATCCCGTAGGCCAAGGCGTAACCGCCGGTCAGATCGAACAGCACGCCGCCGAGATAGCCGCCACCGGCGTGGCCGAACCACCCAAACATGATCACAATGCCCATGGCCGTTCCACGGCGGGCCGGATGTGTCAGGGCAGTGATGGTTACCAGCACCCCGGTCATGACGCCCGCGTAGCCAAAACCATAGACCACGGCATAGACATAGAAGGCGTCGAGGCTTTCCAGCCGGACAAATCCGTAGATCATGACCGTCATCCAAGCCGTGGCCGTCATATAGGCCGGCAGCGCGCCGATGAAATCGGCAAGCTTGCCGAAGGCAATGCGCCCGGCGATCGCCACCAGCAGCATCACGAAAATGACGCTGCTTGCCTCGTCCAAGGCAAAGCCCTTGTCCTGGATGAGCGGCACCAGGTGCATCAGGGGGACGGACATGCTGGTACAGCACAGGAGGATGGCGACAGACATGGCCGGAATGACAACCCGGGACGGCGGATAGTCCCTGTCGGACGGGACGGCCTCGGATTGCCCCCTGTCGAGACCTCCTGGCGGTTGTCGCAGCAGCGCGGCGAGAGGAACGAGGACGGCGAGCATCAGAGCGCCGATGGCGCCGAAAGCGCCGCTGATGCCGAGCGATTGGATCAAAAGCGATGACACGAAGGGAGCCCCGCCCTGACCCAGCGCCTGGCCGGCCGAAGCGACACCGATCGCCAGCCCGGCGCCGATCGGGAACCAGTTGCCGATTGCCGCCATGATCGGCGGGAAAATCGCCGCGGCGCCGAAGAAGCCGGCCACGACCATGAGCAGGTAGTAGTGCCAGAGGGCATCCGCCAACGAGGCCGCCAGATAGCACAGTCCCAGCACGGTGACGCCAAAAAACACGACAGGACGGGTGCCGCAGCGGTCAGCCAGCGGCCCCATCAAGAGCCCGCCGAATGCCAGACCCAGGAGTCCGGCGACGTTAATCAGGGCGATGTCTCCGCGCTCCCAGCCGTAGGCTTCCTGCATCGGCACGAGGAACGCCGACATCCCGTTGACTATGGTACCCATCGCCGTGGCCAGGATCAGCGCGGAAGCGGCAACGATGACCCAGCGATAGGGCGGCAGCCCGGCGGAACGCGTCATGGTCGTGGTCCCCTGGATCAGACAGATACTGTCCGCGGCACGGACAGCATAGCATCCGCGACGGCAAATTGCGCCGCTCGCCCGGCGCGAAAATTTCCTGACCGCGCGCTTCCATTCCCGGCCAAAGCGAAATGGGGGATCTCCCCTTCACCCCTTCCGGACAGCTTCGATGTGTCCGGCGAAAGCAGGGTCCTGCATGAGTTTCTGGCAGCGTTCGAAGCGGCCGATGGAATAGGCCCAGAAATCCTCCGCCGGATTGCCGTTGGCATGCTGGATGAGGCCCCAGAGGGTCCACAGCAGGTCGCACATGGCCTTGTAGACCACCATACGGCCCATCACCGCCGCCGAGGGCGCGCCGCCGCAATAGGCGGTCATCATCTCAGCATCCTGCGCCGCGTCGAAGCCGGCCTCCACCGAGAGATCGCCGAGATCCCAGATCGGATCGTTCATGCCCGAGTACTCCCAGTCGACAACCCACATCTTGTCGCCATCGTCGAGGAAGTTCTCGCACAGCGGATCGCAATGGCAAGGCGCCAAAGGCAGGGGATGGGCGTCCAGCGCCGCGCGCAGCGGCTGCGCCGCCTCGACCACCGTGGTGTAGCCTTCGGGCAGTTCGGCCTCTTGCTTGGCGAGGATGCCGAGGTAGTCGTCGATCATGGCGAAGAGTTCGAAGCGGAAGCGGAATTCCTTGCCGCAGGCGTGCATCTGCTTGAGGGCTCTGCCGGCGCGCGCCGGCGATCCCGCGCGCTCCTTGAAGCGCTGCGGCGACATGGTGACGATGCCGTCGATGAAGCGGGTCAGCATAATCCCCGAGGTTTCGTCGCCGTAGATCACCTCCGCCGCCATGCCGGCCGCGGCGGCCACCCGCGCGTTGTGCAGTTCCACCGCACGGTCGATGTATTCCTCGGTGCCCTTGCCGGGAATGCGCAGGATGCAGCGCTGGTTGCCGAAGTCGAGCTTGTAGACCAAGTTGGTCATGCCGCCCTGGCGCTCGACGGTAAACTCGTCGGCACGGATCGCCTCGAACCCGGGAATCTTCCACAGCGCCTCCAGCACGGCCTGCTGTTCGCCCGCGTCTTCCGCCGCCGCCTCGATCATGCTGCCGCCATCCGTCATACTTCTCCCCTCTCGCTACGATCTCAGGCTTTCAACCTCTCGTTCTCAGGATCATACAGCGGCCCGGCGACCCGCACAGCGCCATAGGTCTCGCCAAAGGCCTCGATTTCGAACCCCTGCTTCTCGGCCAACTCCGCCGGCAGATATCCGTAGAGCACGGTCTTGCCGAGCGTGGTGCCGAAACCGGCGCTGGACACCAGGCCGACCACCGCACCGTCGCTCAAGATGGTCTCGCCGCCGAAGACCGGCAGGGCTTCTTCGACCGTGAAGGTGCAGAGCCGGCGTTTCACCCCCTCGGTCTTCTGCGTCTCCAGCACCCCGCGGCCGATGAAATCACCCTTGGACTTCAGATGGACACGGAAGCCCAGGCCGGCCTCGTAGGGGCTGTAGTCCGGCGTCACATCGGCACTCCAATAGACGTAGCCTTTCTCCAGGCGCAGGCTCTCGATGGCGCGGTAGCCGACGTCGCGGATGCCCAGCGGCGCCCCGGCCGCCAGCAAAGTCTCGTAGGCGTGGGCGGCGTACTCGGTCGGAATGTGCAGCTCCCAGCCGAGCTCGCCGACATAGCCGATGCGGATCGCCAACACCGGCGCCGCGCCGATGGTGATGCACTGGGCGGTGGCGAAGGGAAAGGCGGCGTTGGAGACATCCTCCTCGGCGGCCTTGGACAGCACCTCGCGCGCCCGGGGACCGCAGAGGTTGATGACCGCCTTGCCGGAGGTGACCTCCAGAAGCAGGGCCGAACCGTCCTTCGGCAAGTGACTGTTGATCCAGTGGGCATCGTGAACGCCGAAGCCGCTGCCGGTGACGATGTAGAAATAGTCCTCGCCAAGCCGGGTCACGGTGAGATCAGCCTCGATGCCGCCGCGCTCGTTGCACAGCTGGGTGTAGATCACCGCGCCCGCCGGCTTGTCCATATTGGATACGGCAAGACGTTGAATCGCGGCGAGGGCGCCGGGGCCGCGCAGCTCGAACTTCGAGAAACTCGACTGGTCGATGAGGGCCACAGCCCCCCGAACGGCGCGGTGCTCCTCTGCGACAAAGGGTTTCCAGTTCTGGTCCGTAAAGCCCGGCTTGTCGACCGGCTCGACGCCCTCGGGCGCGAACCAGTTGGGACGTTCCCAGCCGTTCTTGGAACCGTAGACCGCGCCGCGGGCTTTCAATATCTCGTAGAGCGGGCTGCGCCGGATGCCGCGGGCCGCTTCGCTCTCCTGACCGGGGTAGCGCATCTTGTAGTGATGCGCGTAGTGCTCCACGGCGCGCGGATACATGAAGGCCCGGGTGCCGTGGTGGGAAGCGAAGCGTCGAATGTCGAGCGGCCAGAGGTCCAGGCTCGGCCGGCCCTCCAGGATCCATTCGGCCATGATCGCGCCGGCCCCGCCGCCGGCGGCGATGCCGTAGAGGAAGCCGGTGGCGACGAAGAGGTTGTCGAGCTCCGGCGCCCTGCCCATGACGAAGTCGCCGTCGGCCGAATAGGGGATCGGCCCGTTGACGATCTGGCGCACGCCGACCGTGTTCACCACCGGTGTCACCTGCCCCGCGTAGGCCGCCAACGGCTCGAAGCGGTCGAAGTTCTCGGGCAGCAGCTGGCGGGCGAAGTCACCGGGAATGCCGTGGTCGCCGAAAGGCAGCGTGTCGTCCTCGTAACCGCCGATAACGAGGCGGCCGCCGGCGTCGGGCTTGTAGTAGACGAGACGGTCAGGATCGCGCAGGGTCGGCAGATCCTTCGGCATGCCCGGAATCGGCTCGGTCACGAGATACTGGTGCTCCACCGCGCAGGCGGGAACGTTGACGCCCAGCTTGCGGCCCAGCTCGCGGCTCCACATGCCGGCGGCCAATACGACGGTTTCGCCCGCATAGGCGCCGTCGTCGGTCTGTACCTCGGTGACGCGGCCATCGACGACTTTCGCGTCGAGCACCTTACGGCCCTGGACGATCTTCACGCCCGCTTGGCGGGCGCCGGCGGCGATGGCCTGGCAGAGGCTGGCCGGATCGACCTGCCCGTCGGACGGGATGAAGGCGGCGCCGAGCACGCCCTGGGGATCGATCAGCGGGAAGAGATCATAGGCCTCCCGCGCGGTGACGACCTGCATCTCCAGGCCAAAGCTGCGCGCCATGGTGGCCAGGCGCCTGACCTCGAGCAGGCGGTCGGGGGAACAGGCGAGACGCAGGCTGCCGACCTTCTTCCAATCGATGGCCTGACCGGTCTCCGCCTCCAGCCGGTCGTAGAACTCGACCGAACGCTGCAGCATGCGCGTGGTGTTGCGCGACGAGCGCAGCTGGCCGACCAGTCCCGCCGCGTGCCAGGTGGCGCCCTCGGTCAGGCCGGCCTTTTCCAGCAGGACGATGTCCTTCTCGCCCGCCTTGGCCAGGTGATAGGCGACGGAGCAGCCGATGATGCCGCCCCCGATGATGAGGTACTTACAGTGCTGCCTGCCCGACACGTCGCGAATCCCTGCCCGAATCCCTGAAACAAGCGATCCGGAAAGACTGCCGAAACACCCACATTAGTCAACAATATCCATGTGAATTTGTGGAAATTCATCGCCCAGGCAGGCGGCCTGTTGTGAGCGTCAGGAGGGACCGGAGGGCGCGGCGGCGCGGGCAAAATCGGCGAAACCGGCCATGAATTTCTGAAGCTGCTCGCGCGACTGGTCGCTGGTGAGACGCCCTTCATCGTCGAAGGCGCTGCCGGCGCGCGACAGCATCAGGCGGGCGCCGAACCAGGGATTGGTGCCCAGGGTGCGCAGGACCGGCAGCCAGGCGGACTGCGCGAGCACGGTTCCAAACCCGCCCGGAGAAGCGCCGATGACGGCGACCGCCCTGCCACGAAAGACGCGCGCCGAGTCCGCCGGTGGCCGGGACAGCCAGTCCATGGCGTTCTTCAGGGTACCCGGCATCGAATTGTTGTACTCCGGCGTCGCCAGGATCAGGCCGTGTGACGCGGCGATGGCGTCCTTCAACGCGGAAACCCTCTCCGGCACTCCCTCCGCGGCCTCCTGGTCGGCGTCGTAGAGCGGAACGCCGCGGATCGTTTCGACGGCGAGTTCGACGCCCTCGGGCGCCAGCGCCGCCGCCGCCCTCAACAGGGCGGTGTTGAACGACTCGCGCCGCAGACTTCCAGAAATGCCAATCAACTTCATTGTGCGGTCCTTCGTCAAAACATTGCCCGATTCGGAGGGCGGCGGGCAGAGTCCCATCCTGCCATGCCCCTCACCCCAACCGCCACCGCCGGATCAGGTCCCGCGGATCGGCGCAGCGGCTCTTATTCCGGCATGGCGCCGAAGCGGCCGCTCTGGAAATCGGCTATCGCCTGCCGGATCTCGTCGGCGGTGTTCATGACGAAGGGTCCGTGCATCACGACCGGCTCGTCGAGCGGTTCACCGCTCAGTACCAGCAGCGTCGCATCGCCGTTCGCCTCCACCGCGGCCGCGCCGCCGCCTTGATCGAGAAGCGCGAACTGGCCGGCGCGCACGACGTCCTTTCCGTTCACCAGAACAACACCGCGCAGCACAACCAGCGAGACGCCATGGCCTTCGGGAAGCGGCAGCGACACCTGACCGTCGCGGCGCAGCCGGAGATCCCAGACGTCGATCGGTGTGAAGGTCCTCGCCGGGCCCTTTTGCCCGGCGAACTCGCCGGCGATCACCCGCAGGGAGCCCGCGGCGTCCGGCAATTCGACTTCGGGTATATCGCGGTCGAGCAGGGTCTGGTAGCCCGGCGCCGCGAGCTTGTCCTTGGCCGGCAGATTGACCCACAGCTGCACCATCTCCAGCGTGCCGCCCTGGCGGGTAAATTCCCGGGAATGGAACTCCTCATGCAGAATGCCCGAGGCCGCCGTCATCCATTGGACATCGCCCGGACCGATGCGGCCACCCTCGCCGGTCGAATCCCGATGCTCCACTTCGCCCTGATAGACGATGGTGACGGTCTCGAAGCCACGATGCGGATGTTCGCCGACGCCGCGCGGCCGCCCGGCCGGCTGGAAGTCCGCCGGACCGGCATAATCCAGCAGCAGAAAGGGGCTGATCTCCTGGCCGTGCGAAGCATGGGAGAACATCGTGCGCACGGGGAATCCGTCACCGACCCAATGCGGTTGCGGGCTGTCGTAGACGCCGAGCGTTTTTCTCATGGCGCTTCTCCTGGCTGCAGTACATCGATTCTTTGAATAGAAATAAGATCGAGCCGGCGGGTATCATAGGGAACACGAGAGGGACTCTGCGTCCTGCCGGACCAACGATGGCGGACGCAACGCAGCGAAAGCAAGCGTTTGATTGTGACAAGGTGCCGGGCCACACTTCAGGCTGGCAGCGACCAATGACAAGGACGGCCCCAATGCAAGCCACGGCCCCCAGCTACCTCTTCGATCCCGATGAGAAACCCAGCCTGCCGCTACACCAGGTTCCCCTGATCGTGGCGAGCGATGACTCAGTAGAGGGCTACGGGTCCCTGGTGGAGGACCCGGACTGCTTCGACATTGAGATCGTGCGCTGGCCGGCCCAGGGCTGGCGCCCGGTGGACGAAGACACCGGCGACGAGGCCGGCTATGTCGAGGGACTCTTCCACGGCCAATGGAGCGGCGACGTCTTGATGGGCCGCAACGAGGCGGTCGGTGGCCACTATGTGCTGGGCTGGAGCCGCGATCCCCAGCAGGCCAAGGCCGAAGCCGCCAGCGCGCCCCGCGACCAGGTGCTGCTCTGGCACATGAACTACCACCCCGACGGCGGCCAGCTGTTCTTCCCCCTGGACCGGAAGCCTTTCGTAATTCCAGCCGCCCTGCCCGGCGACGACCTGACGCCGGACAAGGTGGTGGCCTTTTGGTGCGACGGCAGCCGCGGCCTCTACATCCACCCCAACATCTGGCACGAGGGCATCTTCCCGGTCACCGACGAGCAGCGGTTCCTGGACCGTCAAGGCAGAGTGCACGCCCGGGTCAGCTGCGACATCGGTGAGGAATTCGGCGTCTATCTCGCGGTGCCGCTGCCGCTGCGGGCCGAGTGAATCGACATAGGCCGGCCCTGTTTGACGAAATTTACGGCCGCACCAGCGTCCAGCCCGCTTCGTCGAGCTCGATGAGCCGGGCCACACCGGTCTGCACCGTTCCCGTGCCGTCCAGCAGCGGCGGGCGGGCACCCTCGTTACGCTCCATGGTATCGAGCGTGTTGCCGCAGGCCTGGAACGTAACGTTGATCATCGATTGCATGAAATTCGTCAGGCGCTCCTTCACCGGCGAGGTATCCGCACGCAGCATGTGCAGGCCTTGATTGTAGGCAACGATCTCGATCTCCACCTCTTCGCCGATCGCGCTGTAGTGGCGCGAGACATTGGCGGCGACATCGAGCACGCCGTTCATCTTTTTCTCGTCATCCTCGGCGATGTAGAGCACCAGGCGGTGATAGCCTTCGGGCGCCTGCGCCAGACTGCGGGAAGGCGCGCCTCCAGTCGCCAACAAAACGGCAATCGCCAGCAGTCCCAAGGTGCGCAGCATTGTCCTCTCCTTCAACGGATGCCTCGGCGGGGTCGCAAAAAGAGTCTACGCCAGAACATCGGGCGCGCGAAAGCCGCCAGCCTCTCAAGAAAGAGTGAACGCGGCGCGGTCAGTCGACTGCGCCACCGGCGGGTTCCTCTTCGCTGTCCGGAGTCACGTCGAGCACGCGCGCGCGCTGGGTGATCGTGACGGGGCCGGGCTTGCAGTCGCTCATGCAGGGCTCGGCCCGCTTGGCGTAGTTCGGTTCCTCGGCGCGATCGTCCATGAAAAAATTTCCCTCGTTCGGCAAGCGGAAATCCGAGAAGTTCTCCTGCGAAAGTTCGAAGCCTTCGTCGGTGACCACGTCGTTGAGGTAGAGCAGGTAGGCGGTGAGCGCGTAGACCTCGTCGTCGCTCAGCGAGCGGGCATCGCCGAAGGGCATGGCCCGGCGTACGTAGTCGTAGACCGTCGAGAGATAGGGCCAGTAGGAGCCGATGGTCTTGACCGGCCGCTCCGCCGTCAGGGTATCGAAACCGCCGGCCAGGACCGGCCAGCGGCCGCGCCCTTCGCCGAAATCGCCGTGGCAGACGGCACAGGACTCGGTGAAGATCGCCTCGCCCTCGGCCACGCTACCTCTGCCCTCAGGCAGGCCGGCGCCGTCCGGACGGACGTCGATGTCCCAGGCCGCGATTTCCTCGGCCGTGGCCGGGCGGCCCAGATGGAAGACGCCGTGCTCCGGAAGCGCCGTGTCGGTTGCGAGCGGCACTGCCGGCGCGGCTGCCGTCTGCTGAGGCGCCGCAACTGGCGGCTCGGGCGCCGCCGCGGCTTGATCCAGACCTGTCGTGAAGGATCTCAAATAGGCGATGACATCGGCCCGCTCGTTTTCCTTGCGCAGACCCGGGAAGCTCATCCGGGTGCCCTTGATGACGTCGCGCGGCTTTGCGAGGAAAGCGCCCAGGGTCTCGTCGTCCCACACCATGCCCGCCTCACCGGCGGCCACCATGCCTTTGGAATACTTGAAGCCCTGCAGCGAGCCGGCGGGCCGTCCGATCACCTCGTTCAGAGGCGGGCCCAGTTTGTTGCCGGCGCCCTCGCCGACCGCGTGGCAGGCGGCGCAGCGCTTGAAGATCTTTTCGCCCGCCGCCGCGTCGCCGGCGGCCTTGGCCGGCGCCGCGGTCAGCAGCAGCGCCACGCCCGCCGCGCCGGCGACCCTAAGAAACTTCGACATTTTCAACCGCCCCATCCGCTTTCACATACCACGTCTGGATTCCGTTGCTGTGGTAGATCGAATTCTCGCCGCGCGCGCGGCGCAGGGCGTCCTTCGTCGGCTGCACCAAGCCCAACTCATCGATGGCGCGGGACTGCAGCAGCAACTCGGAACCATCCCAATCGACATCGAGATAAAAGCGGTGCAGCGCCTTGGACAGGCTGGGCCCGTCAAGGCGCGCCGTCTTCCAGTTGCGCCCGCCATCGAGGCTGACATCGACGCGCTTGACGGTGCCGTTGCCGGACCAGGCGAGTCCGGAAACCACCAAGGGCCCGCGGCCATGGACGACCGGTGCCTGCGGGCTAGGGCTGGTGATCACCGATTTTACGTCCATGGCCCAGGTGAAGCGCCGGGCCTTGCCGTTGGCCAGCAGGTCGGTGTACTTCGAGGTTTCCTCGCGTTGCTGCCAGGGCTTGTCGCCGACCTCGAGGCGGCGCAGCCATTTGATCCACATGTTGCCTTCCCAGCCCGGCACCACGAGGCGCAGCGGATAGCCCTGCTCGGGGCGCAGCGCTTCGCCGTTCATCTTGAAGGCGACCATGCAGTCGTCGAGCGCCTTTTCCATGGGGATCGAGCGGGTCATGGCAGCGGCGTCGGCGCCTTCGGCCAACAGCCACTTGCCGCCGGCCTTCACCCCCGCCTCCTCAAGCAGACTGCGCAGCCGGACGCCGGTATAGACCACGCAGTGGACCATGCCGTGGGTGAACTGGCAGCCGTTCAGCTGCGCGCCGCGCCACTCCATACCGGAGTTGGCGGCGCACTCAAGGAAGTAGACCTTGTTCTCGCGGGGGAAGCGCAGAATGTCTTCCATGGTGAAGATCAGCGGCGTATCCACCAGTCCGGAAATCATCAGACGCTGCTGCGCCGGGTCGACCTCGGCGATGCCGGCGTGGTGACGTTCGAAACACAGACCATTGGGTGTGATGATGCCGTCGAGCTCGTGCAGCGGCGTGAAGTTCACCGAGGAGACCGGATCCGCCGTCAGCCAGGCGACATTGCGGCGCACGACCTGCGATTCATGGGGCGATGGCGCGCCGTAAGGCCGGGCGTCGACACCGTCGCCGAGGTAGCGGTTCCAGTCCTGGATCTCGGTGATCGCCGGCTCGCCGGCCGCCGCCGCGGGCCCTGTCCGCAGGCCGGCGAGAGCGGCGCCCGCGCCCGCCGCCAGACCGGCCGTCAGCAAGTGGCGACGCGACGGCTCGGCAACGGTCGTTTTCTGTCTTTTCTCTGGAAAGCCTGATCTGGATCTGCCGGACTGACTCGTCATTCAAACACTCCGAAGTGTCATGGCACCGCCGTGACCGCGATGCTTTAGCTCTAGCCGGTCAGCTTGACCGACCGGTTCTCTTCCAACTGAACCACCGGATTCTTTTGCAGATGCGCCTCGACCACATCCCAGACCGGCGGTCCCTCGGTTCCCTCGTTCACCGAGGCCCAGCCGGCGACGACGTAATCGCGCGCCGGGTCGATCGGCGCGCCGGTCTTCAAATGGGTCATCTCCGAGATCCGCGAACCGATCGGCCGTATCGGATCGATCCGATAGCCCATGCCGCCGACCCGCACCATGTCGCCGCCCTGCTGATAGTAGGGGTCAGTGTTGAAGAGGTTGTCGGCAACGTCCTCGAGGATTTCCTTGATGAGCTGGCCGCTCATGGTGGAACGATAGGCCTCCGGGTAGGTCATGGCGCAGGCGTTGTGCAGATCCTCGACCGTGATTGCCTGGCCCGGCAACAGCGAGGTGCCCCAGCGAAAGCCGGGCGAGAGCGCGATTTCCGCGTCGCGTTCGGCCAGCAGCGCCTGGCAGATCAGATCGTCGAAGGTGCCGTTGAAATTGCCGCGCCGGTAAAGCAGCGTGTCGCTGCGCCCCAGTTCGCGTTTCAGTTCGTCTGCGTAAGGCGCGCGCAGGCTGTCGATCAGCCCGGCGACCTCGGGATCCGGCGCGATGACGTCGGAAAACACGGGGATGAGACGGTAGCGGTAGCCCTTCATCTCGCCGCCGGAGACATTAAGGTCGAGGCGCGACACGAACTTGCCGTTGGATCCGGAGGCGATGATCATGGTCTCGCCGACCCGCACCGGTTCCGGCAGGGCGTCATGGGTGTGGCCGCTGAGGATCACGTCGATACCGGCGACCCGGCCGGCCAGTTTGCGGTCGACGTCGAAGCCGTTGTGCGACAGCAGGACCACCAGTTCGGCACCCTCCGCGCGCGCCGCGGCCACGTTCTTCACCACTTCCTCCTCGCGGATGCCGAAACTCCAGTTCGGGATCATCCAGCGCGGATTGGCGATCGGCGTATAGGGAAAGGCCTGGCCGATGACGGCGATCTTCACACCGCCGCGCTGGAAGATCTCGTAAGCCTTGAAGGCCGGCTCCATCCACTCGTCGTCGAAGATATTGCCTGCCAGCAGCGGGAACCGCAGATCCTCGACGATCTCGTTCACCCGCTCGGTGCCGTAAGTGAACTCCCAGTGCGCGGTCATGGCATCGACGCCCAGGGCGTGCATGATCTCGACCATATCGGCGCCGGCCGTCGCGTTGGCCGTGTAGCTGCCCTGCCAGGTATCGCCGCCGTCGAGGAACAGGGTGTTGCCGGGCCGCTCGCCGCGCACCCGCTTGACGATGGTGGCCACCCGGTCGAGCCCGCCCATCCTGCCGTAGGTTTTGGCCAGAGCGGCGAAGTCGACGGACGTCAGGGCGTAGGCCTCCGGACTGCCGGGCCGCAGGTTGAACATCTTCAGAAAATCGGCGCCGGTCACATGCGGCGGCAGGCCCTCGACTTCGCCGACGCCGAGATTAACCGAGGGCTCGCGGAAATAGAGCGGCTTGATCTGGGCATGGATGTCGGTGACGTGCAGCAGGGTGACATTACCGAACGCCTCCGCCGACAGCAGGTCCTCTTCAGTCAGACGCTGCTGCGCCGCGGCCCGGCTCCAGCGCCCCGTCATTCCAGGGCCGGCGATGGCCGCCAAGGCCACCGAAGCCGTCAGGAAATCGCGTCTCGAGAACATAAGAACCCTCTCTTCCTGCCCGTGCCGTCAGGCCGGCGGACAGGGTCTCCAGCTGTCGAAATGTGAATTTCCAGAACCGGCGGCGGCAGAGCCGCCGCCGGTCCCGCAACTGTCTACTGGCGGACGGCCGGCGTTTCCACCGAAAGCCCGGTGCCACGCCAGGTCACATAGACCTCGAGCGCCATGAGTTCGTCCGAGAAGGCTGCCGGGAATTCCGCCCGCGTGTCGCGGATGCAGCCCCGGAAGCGGTTGTGCAGCGACACCATGTTGGACTGCTTCAGGCGGTAGGTCGGGAAGCCGTTCGCGTTGCCCTGGCTGAGATGGTCGGCACGAATGTACTTACCGTTGTTTTGCTCGTGGCAGGTGGCGCAGGAGAGATTCAACTGGCCGGTGCGCGTGTAGTAGACATCCTTACCCTTTTCCCACCAAGTCTGCAGATCGCCCTGGCCGAGATCGATAGCAACCGGTTGGCCAAGCGACTGGTGCTTCACGTAGGTCGTCAGCGCCTTCTGCTCCGCGGAATCGAACTTGTAGGCCTCAGCCTTCATGTTGTTTTCGCGGCACTTGTTGATCTGCAGTTCCATGTTGATCGGGCGCTTGGCATCCGGGTCCCACTTGGGATAGGCGGCGCCAACGCCAGCCATGGTATCCGCAGCGTCGCCATGACAGGAAGCGCAGGACTTGCCCGCCTCGCCCTCGACGCTGTTCCACAGTTCCTCGCCACGCTCGACGTAGAGCATGCCGGCGTTCTGGAAGGAGTCGGCCTCGAGCGCGCGCGTCTCCGGCGTGCGGTACAGCCAGCCGGAGAGCACTTCATCGAAGGGATGCCCCTCCGGAGCCGCAGTCCGCGTGATCATCTGCATTTCACCGTCGATGACGAGTTCCTCGTCGACAGGTTCGGCAGAAACCACGGTAACGACGGCGGCGGAGGCTGTTACGGCGGCGGCGAGCGCCGCCAAGACCAGATTCTTCTTCAACACTTTCCCTCCCGTTTGTGCCTCACCCTTGCCGGCCCGGCGCGTTCTTCGTTTTGCTTCGGCACCGGCCGTTGAAGTGCCCGAGGTCTAATTGACCTCGATGGCCTGCTCGTGGGTGTAAACGTCACCGCTGTCGTCCACCCAGGTGAACTTGAAGGTGCCGCTTTCCATGACTTTCGCCGAGAACTCGAAATAGGGGTTGGCCGAGATCGCCGGTTCGACGTCGCAGGAGAAGACCGGCTTGCCTTCGAATTCACAGGTGAACTTGTTGATGATCTGCCGTGGAATCACGTTGCCTTCCTTGTCCTTGCGCTGGCCGGATTCCATTTTGTGGCTGATCAGAGTCTTGATTGTGATGACCTCGCCGGCCGAGGCCGTTTTGGGTACTTTCACACGGGGTTTGGACACTGCCATTTTCGTTTTCCTCGCTTGCCGATCAGCCGCCGCAGCCGCCGATCGTGACCTTGACCAGCTTCTTGTCCATGAACACCGAACCGTCGTTCATCTTGGCGATGGCGACCACGTTCTGCGTCTTGGCCAGTCGCATGCGCGTCGTCGCGCTGGCCTCACCGCTCATGGGCGTGAAGTTGAAAGTCGCGACTCCCGGATTTGGGTTGCCTTCTGCCAGCAACATGACCGACTGAACATAAGAGTCCTCGGTCATATCGCTTTCGACGGAAACCGAGATGGGAACGGTGTTGCCGTTTTCGGCGATCTCCGGCGCCTTCAGGTCGACCCTGCCGCTTGCCGGCGTCTTGCCGCCGGCAAACTCCATGAGCATCTTCTCGGCGGCGGCTTCGTCTGCGAAGGCGGTCGTCAATCCGGGACCAAGCACCACAAAGGTTGCCGTGGCCGCGGAGAGTCCCAGCGCCTCGCGTCGTGTCACTTGCATAGGTGTTCTCCCGTTGAGCTCGTCGGTCACTTAAGCGTGCCGAGATAAGCAACAATCGACTCGACCTGTTCGGCGGTCAGGATCGTTTTGCCGACCAGGTCCTTGCGAACATTCGCGCCGACTTCCAAGGAATAGAAGCCGGGCATCACCGTCTGCTCGCCAAAAACGGCCTTGGAATTGACTACGATGGCGCGCAGGTCCGCCTCGGTCCAGCGATCGGCGACGCCATCCAGCGGCGGGCCGACCTCGCCGTGGAACTGCTGCTCGGTCATCTCTGAATTGACGTGGCAGGCCAGGCAGTTGCCCAGCTTGCGGTCGGCGAAGAACTTGCGGCCCTCGGCGACGTCACCGGGTTTCCCGGTCAAGGACTGAGCCACCTGCCCGTCGACGAATTCCACCTTCTCCGGGGCCAGCTCGGCCGCCTGGGCAGTCGAGACACCGACCAACAGCGCCGCCGCGGCGATACCGGTTCTTGCTGCAAGCATGGGCAAATATCCCCCTTTTATGATCCGCCGCATGAAATCCGACGGTTATTTTTCGCTACTCTAACGGCGGCGCGCCCGTCATTCAATTCATAAATTGCAATTCTTGAATGTATTGCCGCCGGGCTCATGATTTCCGTCAGTCCGTGTTCTTGACGCCGGCGGCGGCACGCTCGCTGATCCGCCGGGCGTGAAAGCGCTGGAAATCCTCATCGGTGTCATAGAGCTTCTGCCGCACCCAGGTGAAGAGGTCGAGAAAGGTGCCCTTGCGGAAGGCGCCGGGCATGGTGGCAACCGCCGCCTGACGGGTATCCAGTTCTCCCCCGGCCTGTTCCGGCAGGAACAGAATGGTCGGGGTAAAGGCGATGCCCCATTTGCGCGCCGCGGTCTTCTCGGTCAGGACCTCGCCGTCCAGGTCGATGACCTCCTCGTCACCGTAGAGGTTGTACTGCACCATGGAGTAGTTGGCCTTGATGTAGTCCCTAACCTCCGGGTCGGTCAGGATCTCCTCATGCACAATGCGGCAATAGATGCAGCCGCGCTGCTCAACGATAATGGCCAGACGCTTGCCCTCCGCCTGGGCGGCGGCGATGTCTTCCCTCATGTCGCGGAAGGTGATGGCAAACCAGTCCTGCTTGTGCAGGCCGTCGTCTCCCAGGGTCGCCGCCCAGCCCGCCGAGGCGGGCAGGCAGAAGGCTAGTACCACAAGCAAGCGTTTCAACATGACTCTCCTCCTCATCCAATGCTTTGAAAGACGGGAAAGGTTTCCAGGAGCCAGAAAGCGATTTCCGCCATCTGGCCGGTCATGAAGAGTATACCCGTCACGACCAGGATGGCTCCCATCGCCATTTCGACCTTGTGCATATGCCGCTTGAAGCGCGCCGCCCAGTCGAGGAAACGCGTGGCGAAAACCGCCGCCAGCACGAAGGGAAGCCCAATCCCCAGCGAATAGGTGCCGAGCAGGACGGCGCCGCGGGCCGCCGTGGCTTCGGCCCCGGCAACGAAGAGAATAGCCGCCAGCACCGGGCCGACGCAGGGCGTCCAGCCGAAAGCGAAGGCCAGTCCCATGACATAGGCGCCGGCGATGCCGGCGGGGCGGCGGTCCACCTGAACCCTGGTATCGCGATACAACAGTGGGATACGGAAGACGCCGAGGAAATGCAGGCCCATGACCAGGATGATCAGCCCGGCGACGATCGACAGGATGTCGAAATAGCGGGCGATCGACTGGCCGATGATGCTGGCCGTCGTGCCCAGCGCGATGAACACCGTGGTGAAGCCGAGAACGAAACCGACGGCGGCGAGGATCAGCTTGCGCGTCGATTCGGCGCCGCGGCTCTCGTTCTTCAGTTCATCGAAAGAAAGGCCCGCCAGGTAGGCCAGATAGGGCGGCACGATCGGCAGCACACAGGGCGAGACGAAGGAGATCAATCCGGCCAGGAAGGCGCCGCCGTAGGTCACGTCGAGCATTCAGCAGCACTCTCTCTGGGGCGGCGGCATGGCGGCGGGATCTCCTTGTGGTCGGCCCTGACGCCGGGTTTGCAATACATGCATTAATTCATATATATTATGCCGGTTCAATCTGGATTCCGCCACCGCTGCCAATGATGAAGTCCGCGAGAGCCCTTTTTACCCTCCTGGCCCTGGTTTGCGCCGCGGCGGCCGGTGCCGCCGTGCCGCGCGCCGCGATGGCGGCGGAGTTGGTCATGCTCGAGAGTCCCGGCTGTGTCTGGTGCGCCCGCTGGAACAAGGAAATCGCGCCGATCTACCCCGTGACCGAAGAAGGCCGCAGGGCACCGCTGCGCCGCGTCGATATCACGGAGCCGTGGCCGGCCGACCTGGCGGAGATCGCCGTCGACCGCTACACGCCGACCTTCATCGTCATCGAGAACGGCAGCGAGATCGCCCGCCTGCGCGGCTATCCGGGTGAGGACTTTTTCTGGCCGCTGCTGGCGGAGATGCTGGCCAAACTGGTGCCCTCTGCCGGGGGAGACGAGAATGGCTGATCTCGCACCAGGTGCGCCGCCGAAGGACATCGAGGTTCTCATGGAGCAGGCGCGCAAGGCCGGCGACCTGATGAAGGCGCTGTCCCATGAGAGCCGGCTGCTGATCCTTTGCATCCTCGTCGAGGGCGAGAAATCGGTTTCCGAACTCGAAGACATCATGAACATGCCGCAGGCCGCGGTCTCTCAACAGCTCGCGCGGCTGCGCTTCGACCGCCTGGTCGCAACGCGACGCGAGGGCCGCATGATCTACTATTCCATCGCCAATGAGGAAGTCACCCAGCTTGTGGAGATGCTCTACGAATTCTTCTGCAAGCCGGCACGGGAAAAAGCCGCGAGCAACAAGCGGTAAGGCGCCGGATTCCGGACCGGACGGCGCCGGACAGGACCTGGCTTTCGCAGAATGCGGTGGCGGGTCAAGGCAAAGGGAGGAGTCGATGCAGGACATCGGCTGGCTGATACCAATCGCCGGAGGCCTTATCGGTCTCGTCATCGGCGCCGTCGCCCGGCATGACCGCTTCTGCATTCTGGCAGGCCTGGAACGCCACTGGTACGCCAACGACAGCAACGGCCTGCGCAGCTGGATCCTGGCCGCCGCCAGCGCCATCGCCGCCACCCAGGCAATGGCCCTCGGTGGCCTCGTCGACCTGAGCGGCAGT
Organism: Kiloniellaceae bacterium; assembly: GCA_040217155.1. Classification (GTDB taxonomy): domain Bacteria; phylum Pseudomonadota; class Alphaproteobacteria; order Kiloniellales; family Kiloniellaceae; genus Pelagibius. The sequence continues at coordinate 88,312 of JAVJNS010000030.1, read as the reverse complement.
TTCTACCTGAGCGCCTCCTTCGGCTGGAGCGGCGCCATCCTGGGCGGTCTCGCCTTCGGCTTCGGCATGGCCCTGGTCGGCACCTGCGGCTTCGGCGCCCTGCTGCGCCTGGGCGGCGGCAGCCTGCGTTCGCTGGTCGTGCTGCTGGTGCTTGGGCTCTCCGCCCTCGCCGCCCAGCGCGGCCTCATCGCCCAGGCCCGCGTCGCGATGGTCGACGACCTCGCCGCCGACCTGAGTTTCGCCGGCGACCAGTCGATCGCCAGCCTGGCCAGCGCCCTGCTCGGTTTCGACGCCCAGCCGCTGACGGCCGCGGTCGTCGTCGTCCTGCTCCTCACCTGGATCTTCTGGGCCGCGGACTACCGCCGGCAGACCCGCCACATCGTGACTGCGGTGGTGATCGGCGGCGGCATCTCTCTCGGCTGGCTGGTGACCTCCTGGGGCGCCGGCCACGCCTTCGAACCGATACAGATCGAGGCGGGCTCCTTCGTGGTGCCGGTCGGTGACACCCTCCTTCAGTTCATCGCCTTGACCGGAGAGCTGCCCGACTACGGCGTCGGCCTGGTGATCGGCATCACGCTGGGCGCCGCGGCCGTGGCCTGGCGCAAGCACGATGTCCGCTGGGAGGCCTGCGACGACGCGCGCGAGCTGGGCCGCCATATCGTCGGCGCCTTCCTGATGGGCGCCGGCGGCGTCTTCGCCCTGGGCTGCACGATCGGCCAGGGCGTCAGCGCGGCCTCGGTGCTGGCGCTCTCCGCGCCGGTGGTCATGCTCTCCATCGCCCTCGGCGCGCGCCTCGGCCTCAGCTATCTGCTGGAGGGATCGCTTTGGAGCGCCTTCCGGATAACGCGCCGTAATCCGGCGGAATAGCGGGCCTGCAACAGAGAGAGGAAGACACCACGTGAAGACCCTCAGATGCCTGGCCGTAGTCCTCGGCTTCCTCGCCGGCGCGCCGGCCGCCGGCGCCCAGGAGGACGCCTTGATCACCTTCTCCGTGATGAAGCCCGAGTTGACGGTGAAGCTGGCTCAAGCGGTGATGGAGGCCTGCCGCGCCGAGGGCGCGCAGATCGCCGTCGCGGTGGTCGACCGCTTCGGCACCCTGCAAATGCTGCTGCGCGACCGCTTCGCCGGTCCGCACACGCCGGAGACCGCGCGCCGCAAGGCCTGGACAGCCGTCAGCTTCCGCGGCGACACTCTCACCCTGGCCGAGAACATGAAGCCAGGCTCCGAAGCCTATGGCGCCAACTTCATCACCGGCGCCCTGATGCTGGGCGGCGGCGTGCCGGTCGAGGCGCAGGGCAGCATCGTTGGCGCCGTCGGCGTCTCCGGCGCGCCCGGCGGCGAGATGGACGACGCCTGCGCCCGCGCCGGAATCGAGGCCATCGCCCTCGATCTGGAGTTCTGACCGACGAGCGTTAGGAGCCGACGTTCACATTAACGCTGCCGCCGGAAGTGCTGATGCGGGAGGAACTGCCGCCCTTGACGACCTCGACGTCGATGGTCCCCTCGGCGGTGATCCGGCAGGACAGACCGCCGCCGCTGTAGGTCGCTTCGTAGGGCACCGACTGTTCGACAGTGAAGACCTCGGTCCCGCCGGGCTTCTTCACCTCGCAATCGGCGGAGAAGGCGGTGCCCGCCGGTCCGCCGATACGCAGCACTATGTCACCCGCCTCCGCGGCCGTTGCCGGTGGCACCACGCAGAGCGCCAGCGCAGCAGATGCCGCCAGCAGCTGCGAGCACTTTTGCTTGAACGGATAGGGCATTTTCGCCTCCTCTCTTGGCCGGCCGCGATGCCGTGACCCGGCCCGCCGCGGGCCGGCATGCTACCATCGGCGGGCAGCCCGATCACGGAGATGATGACGCAAAGCCGTTCGAATCTGCGGGTGGATTCGACCGGCCGGCGGAGATGCCTCAGCCCCGGCGCGACGTTATAGGGCGGACCGCCGAACCTTGCATCGAGAGACGGGATGGCTGGACGCTCCGCCGGCCAGAAACGCCGTTAACGCCGGCCATTTCCGGCCATCTCATCAAGAACACGGCGATGCTCGTGCATCTTGAGGAAAACCGCGTAGTCGCTGTCGAAGCGGGCGCGCGCCGCCGGATTGGGGTGGCGCTTCCGGCCGCCCTGCTGCATGCCCCCGGCGGCCGCTATGAGGCTACCGTAGAAGCCCGCCGCCGTCGCCGCCACCATGCCGCTGCCTAACAAGACCGCGTCCTCGGCCGCCGGCTCGACCACCATGCAGCCGGCGGCATCGGCATAGAGCTCCATCAGCAACGGGTTCTTCAGGTGCCCGCCGGAGACATGCAGCGTGTCGATGCCGTAGCCGCGCGCGTTCAACGCCTCCAGGATGTGGCGCACGCCGAGAGCGATGCCGACTGCCGTGCGCCAGTAGAGCCGGCACAGGCTGTCGAAGGAGGAGTCCAACGTCAGGCCGCTGATGACACCCACGGCCTGCGGATCAGCCAGCGGCGAGCGGTTGCCGTGAAAGTCCGGCAGGACATGCAGGCGTCCGGCAAGGTCGAGGCCCTCCGTCGCACGGAGTTCCATCACCCTCGCGGCGATGCGCTGGTGCATCGCGGCATCCGGCCGACCGCCGGCGCCGTGCCAGCGGATGATATGATCGAGCAGCGCCCCGGTCGCCGACTGGCCTCCCTCGTTCAGCCAACAGTCCGGCAGGACCGCACCGTAGTAAGGTCCCCAAACACCCTGCGTCGGCCGCGGTTCGGCGGACAGCGCCATGACGCAGCTCGAGGTGCCGGCGATCAGCGCCAAGTGGTGATCGATCCCGCCGGGATCGCCGGCAAAAGCGCCAAGTACACCGAGGGCGCCGGCATGGGCATCGATAAGCCCGGCCCCGACGCGGCAACCGGCGGTCAACCCCAGGCCGGCGGCAGCCCCTGCCGTCAGCGGCCCCAGGTCCTCCCCGATCGAGCTGGCAGCCTCCGGCAGCGTGCCGCGCTCGCCTAGATCGGGAATGCCGACCTGCTCAAAGAAATCCTCCTGCCAGCCCGGCGCCTCGTGCCCCAGGTAGGTCCACTTGCAGGTCACCGTACATTGAGAGCGCGCAAGACTGCCGGAGGCCTTCCAGGTCAGGAAGTCGGCCAGATCGAAAAAATAGCCCGCCTCGGCCCAGCGGTCCGGCAGGTTGCGCTTCAGCCACATGAGCTTCGGCGTTTCCATTTCCGGCGACATCACGCCACCGATGTAGTCGAGCACGCGATGGCCCGTCGCCGTGCACTCCTCGGCCTCCGCCAAGGCGCGGTGGTCGAGCCAGACGATGGTATCCCAGCGTTTCTCGCCAGAGGTCGAGACACTGAGTTGCCCGCCCTCGCGGTCGCGCATCACCAGCGAGCAGGTCGCATCGAACGATATTCCGGCAATGTCCGCGCTGTCGGCGCCGGCCGCTTGCAATGCCTCCCGCACGGCGGCACAGACCGCCGACCAGATCTGCTCTGAATCGTGTTCGCTGTGGTTGCTGCGCGGCTGATGCAGGTCGATCGGGTGCTCCGCGCGGCCGAGCAGGGCCCCGGTCCGGCTGAGGATACCGGCCCGGGCACTGCCCGTGCCGACATCGACCCCCACCACCAACTCACCCATCCGGCAACTCACCTATTTGCCAACCTATCCATTGGCAACTTAACCTTCGGCTACCCGGCCATCAAGAAACCTTCCGGTCCTTCTCCATATCCCGCAGCAGACCGGGAAGCTGGCGCATGTCTTCAAAAACGGCCTTCGGTTTCAGTGCAGCGAGCTTTTGCCGATGTGCCGCGGTGCGCGCGTGGCTGCCACCGACGAAGCCGCACACGCCCATCCCGGCCTCCAAGGCAGCGGTAACGCCGGCCGGGCTGTCCTCAATCACCATACATTGTCCCGGCGCCACATGCATCTGCCGCGCCGCGTGAAGGAAGAGGTCTGGCGCCGGCTTGCCGCGGGCGACCATGGTGGCACTGAAGACATTGCCGCCAAAAAACCGGGAGAGCCCGGCGACCTCCAGGGACAGACGGATGCGCTCCGGCTGGCTCGACGAAGCGACGCAGGCTTGCCGGCCGAGCCGTTCAAGGGTGTCGGCGATACCTGAGATCGGCTGCAGTTCCTGCCGGATGGTTTGATAGAGGCGCTGCCTCATGCGCTCCAGGGCCAGGTCGTCCACGTCGACGCCATGGTCGCGGCGCAGGCTCTCACAGACCGAAGCCAGGCTCTTGCCGAGAAAGGCTTCGCTGGCTTCTTCGGCGCTGAGCTCAACGCCGCATTCGCTGAGCAGCCGCATGAGGATACGTATGGACAGCGGTTCGCTGTCCACCAGCACGCCGTCGCAGTCGAAGATGACAAGTCCGATGGGCACAGCGCTCACGGGGACGACCTTTCCCTGCTGCCACCCTGACCGACGCCGCGGCTACCAGCAGGTATAGCCGCCGTCTGCCGCGACGATTGCGCCGGTGACCAGGCTGGCGGCGTCAGAAGCCAGGAAGTGCACCACCGAAGCGATCTCTTCCGGCTGGCCGACGCGGGCCATCGGCGTCATGTCGAGCCAAACTTGGTACATCTCCGGATTCTCCTTAATTCCGAAGTTGGTCAGCGGCGTCTCGATATAGGTTGGCGCCACCGCGTTGACCCGCACGCCGCGTGCCGCCCACTCCGCCGCCAGCGATTTCGTGAGGTGATGCACCGCCGCCTTGGAAGCGTTATAGAAGGACTGTGGCTGCGGCTTGTTCACAATGAAGCCCGACATGGAGCCGATATTGACGATCGACCCGCTGCCCTGCTCCAGCATCTGCCGCCCGAAAGCGCGGCAGCACCAGAACAGGCCGTCCACATTGACGTTCATGTGGAAGCGCCAGTGCTCGTCGCTGGTATCTTCGGCGCGCACGTCGCTCTTGGCCACACCGGCGTTGTTCACCAGAATGTCGACGCGCCCGTGGTCCTTCAGGACCTTGGCCGCCACCGCGTCGACCTGTGCCGACTTGGTGACGTCCAGTTCGACGGCCTCGGCAACGATGCCCTGGCGCACCAGCGTCTCGGCGCAGTCTGCCGCCCGCGCCGCATTCACTTCGGCGATAACGACCTTGGCACCCGCCTCGCCCAAAGCCTGAGCGCAAGCGGCGCCGATGCCTTGGCCGCCACCGGTCACCACGGCAACGCGACCCTCCAGCTTCAATCTCTCTAGATACATTTGATCGGGCCTTTCAGTTCAAACAGTTGCCGCCGTCGACGTTGTAGGTCTGGCCGACCACGTAGTCACTTTCGGCGGACGCCAGGAAGACCGCCATTCCGGTCAGGTCCGCGGCCTGCGCCATACGGCCGCAAGGTACCGCCTCCCCGGCCAGGCGCTTCTTTTCTCCAAGGGGACGTTTTTCGTATTTTGCGAAAAGGGCGTCGACACCGTCCCAATGCTCGCCGTCGACCACGCCCGGCGCGATGGCGTTCACGTTGATGCCATGTTCGATGAGATTGAGGGCCGCCGATTGAGTCAGGCTGATCACCGCGGCCTTGCTGGCGCAGTAGACGGCCACCAGGGGCTCGCCGCGGCGCCCGGCCTGGCTCGCCATGTTGATGACCTTGCCACCCTCGCCGCGCCGTATCATGCCGCGCGCCACCGCCTGCAGCGTGAACAGCGCACCGGCGACATTTACCGAAAAAAGGCGCTCGTAGCTCTCCCGCGTGATCTCGGCGATGGGCGCCAGATCGAAGAGCGCCGCGCTGTTCACCAGAATGTCGATCCCGCCGGTGCGTGCCTCGACCTCCGCAATGGCGCTGTCGATCGCGGACTGCTGGGTTACATCCAGGGCAACGGCAAAAGCCTGCGGTCCTATGGCGCCCGCCTCCGCCTCGGCCCGGGCCAGATCGATATCTCCAAGGGCCACCGTCGCGCCCTCGGCCGCATAGGCTTTGGCGAAGGCAAGGCCGATGCCCCTGGCCGCGCCGGTCACCAGCGCCGTTTTGCCTTGCAGGCGCTGCATCAAATGGCATTTCCGTCGGGGCCGAAGCGGTGCAGCCGGTCCGGTGGCGGCGTCAGCCACACCCGGTCGCCGTGGCGCACGCCAAGTTCACCGCTGACCCGCGCCGTCATCAGGCCGATGCCGTCGACCTGCACATGCAGGAAAGTGTCCGAGCCGAGATGCTCGGCGACACTGACGACCCCCGGCCATTCACCGCTCTCTGTCGAGAGCTCGATATGTTCCGGGCGAATCCCGATGGTCGCGGCGCCGTGCTTGGCGGCAGGTGCGCCCTCGACGAGGTTCATCTTGGGCGAACCGATGAATCCGGCGACGAAGACATTGGCCGGGCTGCGATAAAGATCGAGCGGCGAGCCCACCTGTTCTATGTATCCGTCGTGGAGGACCACGATCTTGTCGGCCATGGTCATGGCCTCGACCTGGTCGTGGGTCACATAAATCATGGTGGTCTTCAGCGTCTGGTGCAGTTCGCTGATCTCCAGGCGCATGTTCACCCGCAGCGCGGCATCCAGGTTCGACAGCGGTTCGTCAAAGAGGAAGGCTCCCGGCTCACGCACGATGGCGCGGCCGATGGCAACGCGCTGGCGCTGGCCGCCGGAGAGCTGTCCCGGCCGCCGCTCGAGATAGTCAGTCAAATTCAGCGTGGCGGCGGCGGTTTCGACCTTCAGTTTGATCGCCGCCTCGTCCATGCCGGCCATCTTCAATGGAAAAGCGATGTTCTTGTAGACGCTCATATGCGGGTAGAGCGCGTAGGACTGGAACACCATGGCCAAGCCCCGCTTGGCCGGCGGCATGCCGGTGGCGTCGATGCCGTCGATGCTGATGGTGCCCGAGGTTACGTCCTCCAGTCCGGCGATGAGCCGCAGCAGAGTCGACTTGCCACAACCGGACGGTCCGACGAAGACGACGAACTCGCCGTCGGCAATCTCCAGGTCGACGCCCGGGATGACAGAGACCCCGCTGAATTCCTTGGTGACCTTTTCGATGGTGATGGCACCCATGATTCTTTCCCCTATTTGACCGCGCCGAACGTCAGGCCGCGCACCAGTTGTTTCTGACTGAACCACCCCATGACCAGGATCGGCGCGATGGCGAGCGTCGAGGCCGCAGACAGCTTTGCCCAGAAAAGACCCTCCGGGCTGGAATAAGAAGCGATGAAGGCACTGAGCGGTGCCGCATCGGCGGCCGTCAGGTTCAGTGTCCAGAAGGCTTCGTTCCAGGCCAGGATTATGTTGAGCAGCAGGGTCGACGCGATGCCGGGCACCGCCATGGGCGCCAGGACGTAGACGATCTCCTTGCCCAGGGAGGCGCCGTCCATGCGCGCCGCCTCGAGGATCTCACCGGGGATTTCCTTGAAATAGGTGTAAAGCATCCAGACGATGATCGGCAGGTTCATCAGCATCAGGACGGCGACCAGGCCGGTGCGGGTATCGAGCAGCCCGAAATCGCGGAACAGCAGGAAGATCGGCACCAGGACACCGACCGGCGGCAGCATCTTGGTGGACAGCATCCACATCAGCACGTCCTTGGTGCGCCGGGTCGGCGAGAAGGCCATGGACCAGGCCGCCGGGATGGCCACCAGCAGACCCAGGCCGGTCGAGCCGACCGAAATGACGATTGAATTCAAGGCATGCTTGAAGTAGTTCGAGCGGCTCTGAACCTCGAAGTAATTCTCCAGCGTCCAACTGAAGAACATGAAGCTCGGCGGCGTGGTAATGGCCTCGCCCTCCGTCTTGAAGCTGGTCAGGATGGTCCAGAAAATCGGAAAGAACAGCGTCAGACCAACCGTCCAGGCGATCACGGTAAAAACGATCTTGCGATTGCGGGTGACTGCGCGGGCCATGACTCAGGTCTCCAGGTTCTTGCCGATCATGCGGATCAGGAAGATCGCAACGATATTCGCGAGGATGATCGCCACCACGCCGCCGGCCGAAGCCACGCCGACGTCGTATTGCAGTAATGCCTGCACATAGATCAGGTACGGCAGGTTGGTGCTGGCGGTGCCCGGGCCGCCACTGGTGGTTACCAGAATCTCGGCGAAGACCGACAACAGGAAAATCGTTTCGATCAACGTCACTACGGTCAGTGCCCGGGAAAGGTGCGGCAGAGTAATGTGGAAGAAGACGGATACCGGCCCGGCGCCGTCCATTTCCGCGGCGTCCTTCTGCTCGCTATCGAGGGACTGCAGCGCCGTCAGGATGATCAGCGTCGCGAACGGCAGCCAGCCCCAGGCCACGATCATGGTGATCGAGAACAGCGGCAGCGTGGCCAGCCAGTCGACGGGTTCCAGGCCGAAACCCCGTGCAATCCAGGCGAAGAGGCCGTTGACCGGATGCATCAACATGTTCTTCCACACCAGGGCGGAAACCGTCGGCATGACGAAGAAGGGCGCGATCACCAGCAGGCGCACGATGCCGCGCCCCCAGAAGGGCTGATCGATCAAGATGGCGAGGAAGGTACCGCCGACAATCGTCACCAGCAGCACGCCGCCGACCAGCAGCAAGGTATTCTTCAGCGATTCGAAAAAGGCGGGGTCGGTGAGGAAGAACTCATAGTTGCCGAAGCCGGTGAACTCTTCCATGCCTGGCATCAGCAGGTTGTAGCGCAGGAAGGAGAAATAGAGGGTCATGCCCAGGGGCACGATCATCCAGACCAGCAGCATCACCACCGCCGGCGCGATCATGAGACGTGCTGATGCTTGGGTGTGCAGAGTGGCCATGGCGCCAATCTCCTTCGGTAAGGGTTCTATCCGCGGACAGAACGCATGAAGGCTTCACGACAAGAAAAAGACGGGCCGCCCAAGGTTGGGAGAGCAATCGGCGGCCCGCGGGGAGGACACGCCTACTTCATGTAGCCGCTACGCTTCATTTCGCGCGCGGTCAGATTCTGGGCATTCTGCAACGCCTGTTCGACACTCGACTGGCCGGCCAGGGCCGCCGAGAATTGCTGTCCAACCGCTGTACCCAGGCCCTGGAATTCAGGGATCGCCACGAACTGGACCCCGACGTAGGGCACCGGATCGACCGTGGGATTGTTGGGATCCGCCGCCTTGATGGATTCAAGTGTCATCGCGGCAAAGGGGGCGGCTTCCTGGTACTTGGGATTCTCGTAGAGGGACATGCGGGTGCCCGGCGGCACATTGGCCCAACCCTCCTTGGCGGCAACCAGTTCCGCGTAGGCTTTGCTGGTCGCCCAGGAAATGAACTTCTGCGCTTCCTTACCGTTCTCGGAGCCGGCCGGCACGGCCAGTGACCAAGCCCAGAGCCAGTTGCCACGCTTGCCAAGGCCGCGGTCCGGCGCCAAGGCGAAGCCGACTTTGTCGGCCACCTGGGACTCCGCCGGGTTGGTCACGAAGGAGGCGGCAACCGTGGCGTCGATCCACATGGCGCACTTGCCGGTCTGGAACAGCGCCAGGTTCTCGTTGAAGCCGTTGGAGGAAGCACCCGGAGGGCCGGCGTCATTCATCAAGTCGACGTAGAACTGCAGGGTGTTCTTCCATTCCGGCTGATCGAATTGCGGCTGCCAGTTTTCGTCGAACCAGCGGGCCCCGAAGGAATTGGACATGGCGGTCAGGAAAGCCATGTTCTCGCCCCAGCCGGCCTTGCCGCGCAGGCACATCCCGTAAAGTTCGTTGTCCTTGTCGGTGATCTTGCGGGCGGCATCGCCGATGAACTCCCAACTCGGCGCGTCCGGCATCTCCAGCCCCGCCTCGGCGAAGAGATCCTTGCGGTACATGACCATGGAGCTTTCGCCGTAGAACGGCGCCGCGTAGAGCTTGCCCTCATAGGTAAGGCCGCCGCGGATCGCCGGCAGCAGATCGTCCATATCATAGTCGGCGCCAAGTTCGTCCAGTGGCAGCAACCAGTTCTGCTTGGCCCAGATCGGAACCTCGTAGGTGCCGATGGTCATGATGTCGTACTGGCCGCCCTTGGTGGCGATATCCGTCGTCACCTTCTGGCGCAGGACGTTCTCCTCCATCGTCACCCATTCGATGGCGATGTCGGGATGCGTCGCGGTGAAATCATCCGTCAACTTCTGCATCCGGACCATGTCGCCGTTGTTCACTGTGGCGATGGTCAGGGTAGTGGCGGCAAAGGCCTGGCCGGCGAGCAGGGTCGCGGCACAGGTCGTCATCAGAAATGGTAAGCGCTTCATTGTTTCCTCCCAAAGGCGATTGAGCTTTTGCCAATATTAAGGGCAATTACTCATAGTTTGACGCACTTCGTCAAGACAGAATCGTCGCTGCACTGCACCAAAGAACCTGTGCCAGGCGCCGGAAATCCAGAAGAGTTCTTGGTTTAGGAGTGAGTCAGCGCTCTGCCAGAAGCTTGGCCGCCGTCGCCTCGTCGGTGATGAGGCCATTCACCAGGCCGTGGCGCACGGCGATACCGATCCCGGCCAGCTTGGTGCCGCCCATGGCCACGGCAACGACCAGGGAGCGCTCCGGCGCGGGCAGCGGCGCCGAGGCGACCCGCGCGTTCGTCAGGCCCTCGATCAGCCTGCCTTGAGCATCGAAAGCCCAGCCGACGATTTCCATCACCGCGCCGGCCTCTTTTAGTTCCGTGAGTTCGGCCTTGCTGATGTAACCGTCCTGATGCAGCGGCGCCTTGGGGCCAAGATCGCCGATGCCGACGAAAGTGATGTCGGCCTGCGCCGCCAGTTCGAGGGTCGCGTGGACCATCACCTGCCGGTGCAGCAGGTCCCGCTCCTCGGCCGAAGCGGCGATCACCGGCAAGGGCAAGGGGTAGTGACGGGCATTGACCACATCGGCCATGGTGAAGATCACGCTGTAGAAGGCGGCGGAACCGTCGGGAGCGAAGTTGCCGGTGAGCGAAACGATCTTCTTTTCAGGCGCGTCGATCCTCGGCAGCAGTTCGCTGGCGGCCTTCAGCGTCCTGCCGGTACCGATCGCCATGACTTGCGTTTCAGGCGACTTCAGCCGCCGCTCGATTTCCGCCGCCGCCGCTTCGGCAATGCCAAGAGTGCTGGACTCGGAAGTCGGGTCTGTCGGGACCACCTCACAGAGCTGCAGACCAAACCGCTCGCGAAGCCGCACCGCCAGTTCGAGACACTCGGCCAGCGGGTGATCGAGCCGAACCTTCACCAGGCCCTCCGAGACGGCCAGTGACACCAGACGCTGGGCCGACTGCCGGGAAATGCGAAGCTTGGCCGCGATCTCGTCCTGGGTGTTGCCGGCAACGTAGTAGAGCCAGCCGGCGCGGGCCGCGTCGTCGAGACGCCCCCCTTCGTTTCCTTTCCGCTTGCTCACACCTGTTCCCTAACGCCCGTTCGCTGCGCCGACCTGGTTGGCCACAGGGCCGCCGAGTTCATGGCAGATCCCTCAGCCATCGGTCGCGGCAGTCTAGCGAGGAGCGGCCCTCTGTATAGCTAAATCTCCGTGCCTGACTTGCAGACACCATCGGTTGCACCAACGGGCGAACTGATCCGACTGTGCGGAATAGGAACGAAAAGGAACACCGGCGCCTAGCGCTTCTTGCTGCGTCCCGAACCGCCGGCGCGCTTGACGGGGCCGGCCTTGGCGGCAGCGCCGCGCTTGCGCCGCGGCGCCGGCTTGGGCGTCGTTTGCGCCGCCTTGGATCGCGGGCCATAGCTCTTGAACTTCTCGACCACGCGAGCGATCTCGGCCTTCGGCAGAACCCTCGGCTTGCCGAGTGCAAGGGACAGATAATACTGCTTGGACAGGGTCTCGACCTCGCCCGCCAGCCAAAGAGCCCGCCTCAGATTGGGCCCGGTCGCGATGACGCCGTGATTGGCCAACAGGCAGGCGCCGCGGCCCTCCAGCGCCGTGAGAGCATTCTTCGACAACTCCGCGGTGCCGTAGGTCGCGTAGGGTGCGACGCGGATCGTCGGTCCGCCGGCGGCGGCGATCATGTAGTGCACCGCTGGGATCTCTTTACCGCAGATGGCCAGGGTTGTGGCGTAGGTGCTGTGGGTGTGGACGATGGCGCCGACGTCGCCCCGCGCCAACATGATGTCGAGGTGAAACCGCCACTCGGAGGACGGCGCCAGGTTGCCCTCGTAGCTGCCGTAGTCGCCCTGCAGCGGCATGGTCACAAGATCTTCAGGCGCCAGATCCAGGTAGGGAACGCCGGAGGGGGTAATCAGCATGACGGCGCCGCAGCGCGCGCTCACGTTGCCGGAAGTACCCTGATTGATTCCCATCGCATTCATCGCCAAGCAGGTCTCGAGAATTTCCTGCCGCAAACCCGCTTCGTCTTTTTTCATCCGCTTTCTGCTCCGCCAGCTTGTCCGCTCAACCCGACAATCCACGGCACTATGCGAGGGCACCGCCGGGTTGTCGAGCCCGCACCGGCGACGAAACAGGCGCTAGCCTTCGACCAGCGCGACAACGAAGGCCCTGGCCTCCGAACCGGCCCAGCCGGCGGCAGCACCAGATGGTAGCCGCGCCGCGACGTTGGCAAGAGATCGAAGGCGCGATCGGCACCTGTGACGAACGGCGTGCCGAATTCGCGGGCGGCGGCTTCGAATACCTCGAGACTGTGCGTCGGCGGCAAGGGTGAGCGACGCTGCCGCATAACCTGTATTTATCTCATGCATATCCGGCGGACAAGTTTACGCGGACAAGTTTACAAGGACTCGGTTACATGCTTTCCATAATGAAATTCTATTTCGTTCCTCACTAAGCAAGCGCCACGGCCGGCGTGCCGTAGAAAGTTGAAACCGATGCCAGCGAAACGCCCCAACATCCTGCTGCTCATGGTCGACCAGATGACCGTCAAGGCCATGCCGAGCTATTGCCGTTCGGGTGACCCTGCGGGCGCACGCACGCCTCACCTCTCGGCGCTGGCGGAGCGGTCCGTCGTCTTCGACGCGGCCTATTGCAATAGCCCACTCTGCGCGCCCTCGCGCTTCAGCTTCATGACCGGACAGCTGCCCAGCGCCATCGGCGCCTACGACAACGCGGCGGACCTCGCCGCCGATACCCCGACCTTCGCTCACTACCTGCGCCTGGCGGGTTACCGCACCGCCTTGGCGGGCAAGATGCACTTCTGCGGACCCGATCAACTGCACGGCTTCGAGGAGCGCCTGACCACCGACATCTATCCGGCCGACTATGGCTGGACCGTGGATTGGGAGCGCCCGGAGCACCGGCCGACCTGGTACCACAACATGTCGTCGGTCACCGAGGCCGGTCCCGTGATCCGAACCAATCAGTTGGACTTCGACGAAGAGGCGCACTTCACGGCGCGGCGTTTTCTGTTCGAGCAGGCGCGCAGCGACGACCAGCGCCCCTTCTGTCTGGTCGCCTCCTTCACACACCCGCACGATCCCTATGCCACACCGCCGGCATACTGGAACCTTTACCGTGACGAAGACATCGACCTGCCCGAGGTTTCCATCGCCGCGGAGGAGCAGGATCCGCACTCCAAGCGGCTGCGCCGGGTCTACGATCTCGAAGGGCGGACCATTGGCGAAGACCAGATCCGCCGCGCCCGGCGCGCCTACTATGGCTCCATCAGCTTCGTCGACGCGCAGATCGGCTCCCTGCTGCAAACGCTGGAGGAAACCGGGCTCGACGACGACACCATTGTCGTGTTCTGCGGCGATCACGGCGACATGCTGGGCGAACGTGGGCTGTGGTACAAGATGAGCTGGTTCGAGGGTTCGGCGCGGGTGCCCCTGATGATCAAGGCGCCCGGCGACTTTACCCCCCGGAGGATCGCGCAGTCCGTCTCGCTGGTCGATCTCCTGCCGACCCTGGCCGAATTGGCGAGCGACGGTCAGGCGCCCGCCTACGCGGCGCCGCTGGATGGCCGCAGCCTTCTCCCGCATCTCTCCGGCAGCGCTGGCCACGATGAAGTTTTTGGCGAGTACATGGGTGAAGGCGCCATCGCCCCGCTCTTGATGATCCGGCGCGATCGGTTCAAGTACGTCTGCTCGGCGCCCGATCCGGAGCAGTTGTTCGACCTGGTTGCCGATCCGCAGGAGATGACCAATCTGGCGCAGGATCCGACGCAGAAAAACGTCCTTACAGGTTTCCGCAAGGAAGCGACCGCGCGCTGGGATCAGGCGGCCTTACGCAAATCGGTGCTGGCGAGCCAGCGGCGCCGGCGGCTGGTCGACGCGGCCATGAAGCAGGGCAAGCTGCACAGCTGGGATCATCAGCCGCAGCGCGATGCCGCCCAGCTTTATATGCGCAACCATCTCGATCTCGACGATCTGGAGCGCTTGAGCCGCCTGGCTTGCCGGGAGTAGGACGAGTCCGAGTGCTTTACGGCGCGGCCTTCGCCTCTGCCAAGCCATAGAAGCGCTGCGCGGTGCCGCCGAAGACCTCGGCAAGCCCGGCTTCGCCGAGGCCGGCGCAGAGCGACCGCGCGGTTCTGTGCCACTCCAGGTAGCTGGCGCGCAGGCGGCAGACCGGCCAGTCCGATCCCCACAGGACCCGCCCGGCGCCGAAGGCCCGCAGCACCTCGGCGGCATAGGGCGCGAGGTCCGTCTCGCCCCAGCCTTCGCCGGCTTCCGTCACCAGGCCGGAAAACTTGCAGAAAGCCCCTGTTTCCTCGGCGATGCGGCGCAGGCCGGCGGCCCACAAGGCGAGTTCCTCCTGCGCCGTGCCATGATCGCGGATTTGCGGCTTCATGCAGTGATCGACCACCACGCGCAGCTTTGGATAGCGCTTTAGCAGCGTCAGGAAATTTGCCAGGTGGCGCGAAAACCCCAGCGCGTCAAATGTGAGATCGAGATCGACCAGCGCCGCGTAAGCCCACTGTACGTCGTCGCGCAGCATCCAGTCGACATCGGAAATGTCCTGAATCATCGGGCGGACACCCACGAACTTGGGATGCTGCTTGAGGCGTTCGAGATGCTTGAGGTGGCCGCGATCCTCGAAGTCGATCCAGCCGACCACCGCGGCGACGGAAGGCGTCGCATCGGCCAGGCCGAGCATGTACTCGGTTTCCTCCACCGTCGCCGCGGCCTGGACCAGAACGGTACGCGCGATCCCCGCCTCGGCCAGCTCCGGCGCCAGATCGGCCGGGCCGTAAGGCCGCGCCAGGACCGGATCGTCCATCGGCATCCAGTCATAGTCGCCGCGCCGGGGGTGCCAGTAGTGCTGGTGCGCGTCGATGGTGAGCGTCACGACCGGTCCAGCCCAGCTCCGGCGGTCGGCGCGTCGGCGCGCAGCAGTTCCTCGGCCTTCAGCTCTTCCCACAGGGCCACGGGCACCTCTTTGTCGAGGACCGTACGGTTGGCTTCCACCTCCGCCGCGCTCTGCCCGCCGGGGATCACCGACATGACGCTGGGGTGAAGCAGCGGGAACTGCAGCGCCGCCTCGATGAGGCGGACGCCGTGGCGCCGGCACACCGCCTCGATCGCCGCGACCCGGTCGAGAATCTCCTGCGGCGCCGGACCGTAGTTGTAGTAGGCGCCCGGCTTTGGTCCGGTCGCCAGGATGCCGGAGTTGTAGGGACCGCCGAGGAGGATGCCGATGCCGCGCTGCCGGCACAGCGGCAGGAAGGTCTCCAGCGCCTCCTGCTCCAGCAGGGTATAGCGACCCGCCAGGAGAAACAGGTCGAAGTCGCCGCGCTCGGCCAGCCACTGGCAGGCCTGCCACTCGTTGAGTCCGGCACCGAAGGCCTTGATGACACCCTGGTCGCGCAGCGACAGCAGAGCGTAGTAGCCCGAGGTGATGAACTCTTTCAGCTTCACGTCTAGGGCTTCCTGTGTGCCGTGATTGAAGACGTCGATGTCGTGGCCGTAGAGGATGTCGACACGGTCGACGCCGAGCCGTTCGAGAGAAATCTCGAAAGACCGCATCACACCGTCGAAGGTGTAGTCGTAGACCTCGCAGCGCGACGGCGTGTCGAAGAACTTGCCGATACCGGTGCGCCGGTCCGGCGGGCAGACCTCCAGCAAACGTCCGACCTTGGTCGACAGCACATAGTCGTCGCGTTGCTTGCCGCGCAGGAAGCGGTTGAGCCGGGTCTCCGAGAGTCCAAGGCCATAGAGCGGCGCCGTGTCGAAGTAGCGGCAGCCGGTCTGCCAGGCCATTTCCAACGCCGCCTCGGCCTCCGCATCGGAAATGGCGCGGTAGAGGTTGCCCAAGGGAGCCGTTCCGAAACCAAGTTCGGTAAAGGTCAAGCCGCCGTTGTCGATCCGCTCGAAGCGCCTCGTCTGCATGGACAGAAAACTCCTCTGGAAAGCATTTTGCGCGGAGACTAAAGCACTTTGCGCCCAATTTGAACCATTCTGCCGGAGCGGATTTGTGTCAGGACCAAGTGGATTTGGCGCCGGGCATAGCGGCGCTATGGTCAAGCCAAAGCCCGCCGGTACTGGCGCAAAGCCGCCCGGCCCCCAAAGGCCCTGGCGGGTTTCCGAGCGGCGGGCGCCCGCGGCGTCGGCAGGCTTGCCCGATGCGCCGCATCGCCCGGGGAACTTCAAGGGGGCGCCTGCCTCCTGACGGATCGCCGCACCGCTCGAAAACAGAATTGAGTCAAATTGGGCGCAAAGCGCTTTAGCACAGTTGCGGCAAGGCCAAAGCCCGTCGAAGCATTGGACTTGGAAATAGCCGGTTGCTAGCATCGCGGGCCGCAATGCCGGTGCAAGAGGAACCGATGACCGAAAAGTTCGTGCGTGTGTTCAAGACCCCCAAGCCGGTCATCGCCATGGTTCACCTCGGCGCCCTGCCCGGTACCCCGCTGTACGACGCCGACGGCGGCTTGCACGCCATCGAGCAAGCGGCCCTGAAGGATCTCGTCGCGCTGCAGGCGGCCGGCTTCGATGCCGTGATGTTCGGCAACGAGAACGACCGTCCCTACGAGTTCCGGGTCGACACCGCCTCCACCGCGACCATGGCCTATATCATCGGGCGGCTGCGCGATCGCATCACCCTGCCATTCGGAGTCAATGTCCTCTGGGACCCGATGAGTTCCATCGCGCTGGCGGCGGCCTGCGGCGCGGCCTTCGTGCGCGAGATTTTCACCGGCAGCTACGCCTCCGACATGGGCCCCTGGACACCCGACGCCGGGGCGGTCCTGCGCTACCGCGACCGGCTCGGGCGCGGTGACCTCGCCGTGCTCTATAACATCTCCGCCGAGTTCGCCTGGTCGCTCGATCGGCGCAGTCTGGCGGACCGGGCGCGCAGCGCGGTGTTCTCCAGCATCCCCGACGCGGTGCTGGTCTCCGGGCAGATCACCGGCGAGGCCGCCACCATGAGCGATCTGGAGGCGGTCAAGAAGGCGCTGCCGGAAACGCCCGTGCTTGCCAACACTGGCGTCAAGCACGAGACCGTGGCGGAGGTCCTGAAAACCGCCGACGGCTGCATCGTCGGCTCCTCGCTGAAGGTCGACGGCGATACCTGGAACCCGGTCGACCCGGCGCGCGCGGCAGAGTTCATGCGCCTCGCCCGGGCCGCGCGCGACGCGTGACCGCCGCCCGCCGACAACAATCGAAAAGGCGATCCCGCCAGTGAAACAAAGACTTCGCGAACTGCTCTCCAACCTGATGCTGATTCCCGGCCTCAGCGGCCACGAAGGCCGCGTCCGGCACCACCTCAGGCAACAGCTCACGGCGCTCGGCATCGCCAGCGCAACCGACCGGCAGGGCAATCTCATCGCCACCATCGAGGGCAGCGGCGCGGCGCCGAAGGTGATGCTCTTCGCCCACATGGATCAGCTCGGCTTCGTGGTCCGCAAGATCGAGGCGGACGGCTTCCTGCGCGTCGAGCGCCTGGGCGGCGTGCCGGAACGCGCCCTGGCGTCACAGGCCGTGCTGCTCTGCGTCGGCGAGGGCCGCGACCGGCCCGGCATCATCGCCAACAAGAGCCACCACGCGACCACGCCGGAAGAGAAGTACAAGGTGGTGCCCTATCCCGAGGTCCACATCGATGCGGGCTTCTCCTCCGCGCAGGAGGTTCGCGCCGCCGGCATCGATATCGGCACACCTGTTACCTACCTGCCACGCTGCGTCGACCTGGGCGGCGACCGCGTCGCCGGTACTTCCGTCGACGACCGCGCCGGCTGCGCCGTCATGGTGGAGGTCGCCCGCGCGCTGCTCGACGTCACGCCGCGCCCGACCCTGCACCTGGTTTTCTCGGTGCAGGAAGAGTTCAACCTGCGCGGCGCCCTGCCCGCCGCCCAAGTCCTGCAGCCCGACGTCGCCATCCAGCTGGATCTGGTGCTGGCCACCGATACACCGGACATGGGCTATCGCGGCGACGTACGCCTGGGAGCCGGCCCGGCGATGAGTCTCTACTCCTTCCATGGCCGCGGGACGCTCAACGGCACCATCCCGCACCCGGCGCTGACCGGCCTCTTCGAAGGCACCGCCGGCAAACTCGGACTCACCCTGCAACGCAGCGCCCACACCGGCGCCCTCACCGACTCCTCCTATGTGCAACTGGTCGGCGGCGGCGTCGCCTCCATCGACCTTGGATTCCCGATCCGCTCTTCCCACTCGTCGCTGGAGGTCTGCGACCTCGGCGACCTGGAGCAGCTGACCCAGCTTCTGATCGCTGGGATCGGCGCCATCGATGCCGGCTTCAGCCTCGATCGCGACGACTACATCACATGAAGCACTACCTCGGCGTCGACATCGGCACCTTCGAGACGAAGGGTGTGATTGTCGCCGAGGACGGCGCCATCGTGGCGCAGGCGGCCCGCGCCCATAAGATGCTGGTGCCGCGGCCCGGCTGGGCCGAACACCGCCCGCAGGAAGACTGGTGGGACGACCTGGTCTTCGTGACCCGCGAGATGCTCGCCGAGTGCCGCGTCGACCCGAAGTCGATCCGCGCCCTCGGGTGCAGCGCCATCGGACCCTGCCTGCTGCCGGTCGACGCCGACGGACGTCCGCTGTGCAATGCGATCCTCTACGGTGTCGACACTCGCGCCGCCGAGGAGATCGAGACGCTCGACACCGCCATCGGGCGGGCCACGATTCTCGAGCGCTGCGGCAACGCCCTGACTTCCCAGTCGATCGGGCCCAAGATCCTCTGGCTGAAGAAGCGTCGGACCGAGATCTATGCCGCGGCGTCGAAGTTCCTCAATTCGACAAGCTACCTGAACTTCCGGCTCACCGGGCGCTACATTATTGACCACTATTCCGCCGCCAACTTCAGCCCGCTTTACGACGTCGCGACTCAGGACTGGACTCAGGATCTCTCACCCGACCTCGCCCGTCCCGATCAATTGCCGGCGCTGTTGTGGTCGGGAGAGATCGCCGGCGAAGTGACCGCGGCCGCGGCGGAGGAAACCGGGCTCGCCGCCGGAACGCCGGTGATCGCCGGCACCATCGACGCCGCCGCCGAGGCGCTCTCGGCCGGCGTTCTGGCGCCCGGCGACATGATGATCATGTACGGCTCGACCATCTTCACCATCATGCTGAGCGCAGCCCGCATCCGCGACGCGCGCCTTTGGTACGCGCCCTGGCTGTTCCCGGGCCAGCATGCCTCCATGGCGGGCCTCGCCACCAGCGGCACTCTGACCCACTGGTTTCGCGATCACTGCGCCCGCGAACTGCCGCCGCAGAACGCCTTCGAGGTACTGGCCGCCGAAGCCGCCGAAGCACCCGCAGGCGCCAGAGGGCTGGTGTTTCTGCCCTACTTCTCGGGCGAGCGCACGCCGATCCACGATCCCAACGCCAGGGGAGTCCTCTTCGGCCTCAACCTCACCCATGCGCGCGGCGACATCTATCGTGCTCTGCTGGAAGGCATAGCCTGCGGGACCAATCACATTATCGATGCCTATCGCGAAATCGGCCATCCGCCCAGCGCCGTCTATGCCGTCGGAGGGGGCACCAGGAATGCCGTATGGGCTCAGGCGACGTCGGATATTTCCGGCTTCGACCAGGCCCTGCGCCGCCATACGCTCGGCGCCGCCTACGGCGACGCCTTCCTTGCCGCGGTGGGGCTGGGCGACGTCGAGGCGGCGGACATTGGCGGGTGGAACCCGATCGAGCGGAACCTGCGGCCACGTCCCGAGACGGCGGCGGTCTACCGACGCCAATACCGCGTGTTCCGCCGTCTATATGAGCAAACCAAGGATCTCATGGCCGAGGTATCCGATGAATGAGCTGCTAGAGAGCGCGGTCGCGGAGATCGCCGCCGCCGCCGCCGCCGTCGACGACGACGCGGTCGACGGGACCTGCCGTCGACTCGCCGAAGCCCGGCGCATCGTCGTCTACGGCTGCGGCCGGGAGGCGCTGCAAATCCGCGGCTTCGCCATGCGCCTTTACCACCTCGGCCTCGCCGCCGCCGTGGCCGGCGAGATGACCTGCCCGCCGGTCGGACCCGGCGACGTCTTCCTCGCGACCTCGGGGCCGGGCGAACTGGCGACCGTCCTGGCGCTGATGGAGCAGGCAAGAACAGCCGGCGCCACGACCGTCGTGCTGACCGCCGAGGCCGCGGGCAGCGCCGCCCGGAAGGCCGACCATGTGCTGCTGGTCCCGGCGCAGACCATGGCCCGGGACCAGAATGACGGCCGCCGCGCGGTCCTGCCCCTGGGCTCGGTCTACGAGGGCGCGCTGTTCCTGCTCTTCGAAGTCATGGTACTGAAGTTGCAGAAGCTGCTGGCGGCTGTGCCGGAGGATCTGCGGGCGCGCCATACCAATCTGGAATAGCCGATTACTTCACCGCTCCGGTCGCCATGCCGGCGATGATGTAGCGTTCCAGCACGATGCCGACGATGACCAGGGGCGCGATCGCCGCCGTCGAGAGTGCCGCCATGGCCCACCAGTTGATGCCCTGGCTGCCGGTCTGGCTGGCGACCATCACCGGCAGGGTCTTGGCGTCGGTGCTGGTCAAGAGAGCGGCGAAGAAATACTCGTTCCAGCACAGCAGCAGCGCCAGGATGAAGGCCGCCACCATGCCGGGGACCGAGATCGGCAGCACGATGCGCAGGAAGGCGCCCCAGATCGACAGGCCGTCGACCAGCGCCGCCTCCTCCAGTTCCACCGGGATCGCCCGGAACTGATCGCGCATGATCCAGATGACGATGGGCAGCACCATCAGGGTGTAGAGCAGGATCAGGCCGATCGAAGTGTCGAGCAGCGCCAGTTCCTTGTAGAGAACCAGGAACGGCAGGGCGAGAACCACCGGCGGCAGGATCAGCTGCGAGAGGAAAAAGAAGGAGATGTCCTTGTTCTTCATGGGGCCGAACTTGTAGGTAAAGCGGGTCAGCCCGTAGGCGGCCAGCGAGCCGATGACGACCGCCAGGGTGGACGCCGAGACGGAGGTGATCACGCTGTTCCAGAAGCGCTTCATAAACTCTTCGCGCACCGTCGAGGTGTTGAAGATGGTCTCCGGCGACAGGCCGAGCGAGCGCCAGCCGCGCCACTGCGGCATGTAGTCCCAGAACGGCACGAGATTGCCGCGCATCACGTCCGGCGCGATCTTGAAGGAGGTCGTCACCGTCCAATAGATCGGGAAGATGCAGATGACGGCCCAGAGAATGAGAATCCCGTAGATCAGCACCCGCACCAGAACGCGGCGCAGCCGTTCGCCCGGCTCGACCGTCTCTTCGAAGTCGTCCACTTCCGGCTCGTCAACGATGGCCATGATCTAGGATTCCTCCTGGCCGTAGCCGCGCAGCCAGCGCCCGAGCAGGTTCAGCAGCAGGGTCAGGGAAACGACGATGATCACCAGATAGACCATCGCCAGCAGGGTGCCGTAGCCGACATTGGAGCGATCGCGGTACTCCCGGAAAATGAAACTGGTCACCGAGTCGGTGGCGCCGCCCGGGCCGCCCGAGGTCACGTTGATGATGATATCCGCCAGCTTCAGCTTGAAGATGATGCGGATCATGATGGCGGTGATCGAGACCGGCAGGGTCAGCGGAAAAACGATGCGCCAGAAGGTCTGCCAGGCGTTGGCGCCGTCGACCCTGGCCGCCTCCATGACCTCCTTGGGCAGGGCCTGGAGCCCCGCCAGCAACATGATCATCATCAGGGGAATGAAGGTCCAGGCGTCCATCACCATGATCGAGGCCCTGGCCAGCCAGGGGTCGGTGAAGAAAGCCGGCGTGTCCCAGCCCAGCCAGCGGGCCAGGTTGGCGATCGGTCCGAAGCGGATCTCCATCATCGACTTGCCGACCATCCAGCTGACCGCCACCGGCGACAGCATCAGCGGCAGCAGGAAGACGACGCGCAGGAACTTGCGCGCCCGGATCTCGCCATTGAGCAACAGCGCCAGGCCGAAAGCGATGGCGTACTCGACCAGAACCGCCAAGCTGTACCACAGCATGTTCAAGAGCGCGTTCCAGTAAAACGGGTCGCTCAGCATCTGGCGCAGGTTGTCGAGCCCATTGAACTTGCGGCCCTCGAAAGAGGACAGATTCCAGTCGGTGAAGGAGATGTAGAGCCCGAAGGTCAGCGGGAAAATCACCATGGCGCCGATGAACAGCACCGCCGGCAAAACGAACAGCGCCCGCGAACCCGCCTGCCCGCGCCGCAGAACCTGTGAGATTCCCAGACACGTCGCCCAGACCAGGTAAGCGTAGAGCACCGGCCGCCAGGTCTCGAAGCCGAAGCCGGTCCTGCCGGTCGCCTGGAGAAGTTGGATCAGGAAGGTCGCGACAAGGATCAGCGTACCGGCCAGCAGGACGGCAAGGCCCCAGCGCCTGCGGACCTCCACAGCGGGGTCTTCGGGGACAACCTCGTCGAGGTCGCTGTGACTTGCCGTAACTTCCTGCATGAGGCGGCGGACCGGTCCGAACTGCTGAGAAAAGGAGACGGATCGGCGACACGCTGCCGCCGATCCGGTTTACCTGTTTGGCTCGGCGTTAACCGCCTACATCCCCAGCGATGCCTTGTAGAGCTTGATCTGGGTGTCGCGGCCGATCTGGTCGGTGATCCGCTCCCAGGCTTCAGCGATCTTGTCGGCGCCTTCCTGCGCCGAGGCATACTGGCCCGCGTAGGTCTTGGCCAATTCGTCCTCGGCGACGGAGTAGTACTGGAAGATGCCGGGGATGCGCGGTTCGATCGCGGCATTGGGGTGGTTGTAGGAATCCGCCTCCGACGCGAGATAGTCTTCGATGAAGGCCTTGTCATAGCCGGCCTCGACCCATTCGGCGGTGTCGAAGTGGCTGTTGCGATAGGGTTGGAAGCCTGACGGATAGGCCGAGCACCACAGCGAAATGTCCCGGCCGCCCAGATGCGCCGCCGCCGACCAGGCCGCCTTCTGCTTCTTGGAATCGCTCTCGACCCGGGCCATGACGTAAATGCCCCAGCCGATGTAGGCCATGTTGGGAGCGAAGTTGGGACCGCTCGACAGAGTCTCCCACTGGCCCGCCTTGTGGTTCCAGACATCGTCGGATCCGGGCAGGATCGAGAAGCCGACCACGTCGCCGACAACCGAGGAATCCGAGGTCTTGGCGCTGGATCCGATGTCGCCCCACCACGACAGCATGGAACCTGTACCGGCGAGAAACTGCTGGAAGCCGGTGGTGCCCGGATCGGCGTTGATCTGATCCGGCGGCTGCGCATCGATAACGTTGAGCACGTCCTGAATCGCGCGGACCCAAGCCGCGTTGTTGACCCGCGGTTTCATGGTGTCGGGATCGAACAGCCAGGCCGAGTCGTCGGGATGCTTGGCGTAAGCCGTCGCGCGGCTGGCCAGGAAATAGAAACCGAAGCCGCCCCAGCCCTTCAGCGGGTCGAGGTAACCGTTGGCCGGGAAGCCGTCGAAGGTCTTGCCCTTGAGGAACTTGGTGACCTCCTGCACTTGCTGCCAGGTGGTCGGAACCTCCCACGCGCCGTCATGCCCCTCGTCCTTCCACGCCTTGGCCAGTTCGGCGCTCTCGAAGTAGTCGGTCCGGTAGTTGAAGTTGTGACAGTCGCCGTCGATGGAGATGCGGTAGGTCTTGCCGTCCCAGGTGCCGACCGGGGCCTTCAGGTAGCCCACATAGTCGTCCATGTCGATCAGGTCCTTCACCCAGCCCGGCATCTCCGCCGCAAGGCCCTTGCCGCAGACATCCCCCTCGAAGGGCGCACCCATCTCGATGATGTCGAAATCGACAGTGCCGGTGGCGATCGACTGCTGCAGGCGGGCGTTGTAGTCGGCCTGGGCCAGATCGATCCAGTTGATCGTCGCGCCGGTATAGGCCTCCCAGGGTTTCAGGAAGCCGCGGAAGAGAAAGTTGTGGAGATTCTGGTTGTTGAGACCCATGAAGGTCAGCTCGACCCCCTTGAACTCGCCTTCCTTCACCATCCCCTTGGTGCCGCCGAGACACAGCTCGCCGACCTTCTGCCAGTCGGCATCCGTCGGCGACCCGACCCCGACCCCGGGGATTTTGAGGATCTCCGCCCGCAGGCTCTCCTGCGCGGCCGCGCGCGGCATCAGGCTGCCGAGTCCGCTGGCGGACCCTAACGCCAGGGCGCCCGCCCCCGCCGCGCCCTTGAGGAGCTTGCGGCGACTCGCCTGCATGGCCATAAACCGCTCATAAGCGTGCAATTTCATGAATTGGTCCTCCCTTAAAAAATCCACTGGCTCTTTTAGGCCACTTGCCGATTGTGCCGGCACCGACTTGCCGCGCGCCGCAGGTTGCATCCGCTGTCGCGTTCGACCATCACGGCTGAGTATGAGGCAAGTATGGTTGCTGTCAACTGGACGGCGTGCGCCGTCCGGCAGGCCCTCGGAGTCTAATCGAAACGACCAGGGGCCCTTTGCAATTGACATCGCCTGCCCGCTCGTCTGTTCTTTGACCGGCAGGAAAACCGGCCCGCCAAGAGGGGACTTGGGAGCATAGATGGCGCAGGTTCAAGTTCGGAACATCCGCAAGTCTTTCGGACCGGTGGAGGTCATTCACGGAGTCGACGTCGAAATCGCGGACGGAGAGTTCGTGGTCCTCGTCGGGCCCTCGGGCTGCGGCAAGTCCACGCTGCTGCGCATGATCGCCGGCCTCGAAGGCATCAGCGCCGGGGTCATCCGGATCGGCGACCGGATCGTCAACAACCTGCCCCCGTCGCAGCGCGACATCGCCATGGTGTTCCAGAATTACGCGCTCTATCCCCACATGAAGGTGCGCAGCAACATGGCGTTCGCCCTGCGGCTGCGCAAAATGGAAGCGGCGGCGGTGGCCGAGCGCGTGAGCCAGGCGGCGGAGATTCTCGGACTCACCCCCTATCTGGATCGTTATCCGCGCCAGCTCTCCGGCGGCCAGCGTCAACGTGTCGCCATGGGGCGCGCGATCGTGCGCAATCCGCAAGTCTTTCTCTTCGACGAGCCGCTGTCCAACCTGGACGCCAAGCTGCGGGTCCAGATGCGCACCGAAATCAAGGAACTCCACCAGCGTCTGAAGACGACAACCGTCTATGTCACCCACGACCAGGTCGAAGCCATGACCATGGCCGACAAAATCGTCGTCATGCAGGACGGGCGGGTCGAACAGGTCGGGGCGCCCTTGGAGCTATTCGACCGCCCGGCCAATGTCTTCGTCGCCGGCTTCATCGGCTCGCCGTCCATGAACCTGCTCAAGGGCGTCGCGGCCGAGGGCGGCGGCACCGCGGTCGAAGTGAACGGCGCGCGCCTGACGATCGATGGTGCGCACGACATCGTGGCCGGCCAGCCGCTGTTGTTCGGCGTTCGGCCCGAGCACCTGGAACTCGCGCCCGACGGCTTTCCGGCGCGGGTTTCCGTCGTCGAACCCACCGGCTCCGAAACCATGGTCTTCCTGCGCTTCGGCGAAAGCGAGATCGTCGCGCTGTTCCGCGAACGCCACGACATCAAGCCGGGCGATACCATTCACCTGCGCCCGCGCGCCGATCAGGCGCATTTGTTCCATGCCGAATCCGGCCAGCGGGTCTGACCGCAGCGCCACAGAGAACCCGCGTTTCTGGGGAGAAGGAAATGTTGAAAGGCATCAGTCCGCTGTTGAATGCGGAGGTTCTCTTCGCGTTGAGGGCGATGGGGCACGGCGACGACCTGATCGTCACCGACACCAACTTTCCCGCCGACTCGGTGGCGCGGCAGACGGAGCTCGGCGAACTCCTGCGCATCGACAACGTTAGTGCGGCGGAGGCCGTTGCCGCGGTGCTTTCGGTCATGCCGCTGGACACCTTCGTGGACGATGCCGCCGCGCGCATGGAGGTCGTCGGCGCACCTGACGAGGTCCCGCCGGTGCAGCAGGAAGTGCAGAAGGCCATCGACGCGGCGGAGGGCCGATCCTGGCCGATGATGCCGATCGAGCGCTATGCCTTCTACGAACGCTCCAAGCAGGCCTACTGCGTCATCCAGACCGGCGAGCGCCGCTTCTTCGGCTGCTTCGCCCTGCGCAAGGGCGTCATCCCGCCGGGCCAGGATTGACCGCGATGACCCACGGCAAGCCGATCGTCATCCTCGGTGTCTTCGTCGCCGACACCGCCTACCGCGCCGAGCGGCAGCCGCGGCTTGGCGAGACCATCCTCGGCCGGCAGTTCGTGCTCGGCCCGGGTGGCAAGGGGTCCAACCAGTCGGTCGCCGCCGGGCGGCTCGGCGCCGACGTCAGCATCATCACCCGCCTCGGGCGCGACCCCTTCGCCGACATGGCGAGAAACACCTGGCAGGATGCCGGCGTGACTCCGGCGGTGATCGAAACGCCGGAGAGCTATACCGGCGCGGCTTATATTTTCATCGAGGAGGCGACCGGCAACAACGCCATCATTGTCTGTCCCGGCGCCGCGACCCTGATCACGACTGAGGATATCGAGAGCCAGGCTGACCTCATCGGCCGGGCCGGCGTCTTCATCACGCAACTGGAACAGCCGCTGGCCGCCGCCCAACGCGCCCTGGAAATCGCCCGCGCGGCCGGGGTGACGACGATCCTGAATCCGGCACCCGCCGCCGAGCTTCCCGAGGCGATCTACGGTCTCTGCGACTACGTGACGCCGAACGAGACCGAAGCGGAGGGCCTGACCGGCATCGCGGTCGAGACCCCGGACGACGCGCGGCGTGCCGCCGAAGCCCTGCTGGCCAGGGGCGTGGGGGCCGCCGTCATCACCCTTGGCGAAAGAGGCGCGCTGTTCCACGACAGTTCGGCCTCTGAACTCCTGCCCGCCGTCGATGCCGGCCCGGTCGTCGAAACCACCGGCGCCGGCGACGCCTTCAACGGCGGGCTGGCGGTCGCCCTGTCGCGCGGCCTCGCGCCGCTCGATGCCGTGCGCTTCGCCAACGCCGTTGCCGGCATCTCTGTGACCCGGCCGGGCACGGCGCCGTCGATGCCGAGCCTGAGCGAAGTGGAAGCGCTTCTGGCGCGCTAATACAATTTCCTGTTTGGAGAGCGCCGGGTCGACCTCGCGCCCGGTTGCTAGTCGCCGAGCGGCACCGTGAGGCCCACTTTGGCACGGTCCATGACGACGGAGGTCCGGAACCGCTTGACGTTCGCATCGTCGAAAAACAGGCGGTGGGTCAAAAGCTGGAAATCGTCCATGTCCTTGGCCAAGGCGATCAGCGCGAAGTCCGCCTCGCCGGTGATGTAGTAGCACTGTTGCACCTGCGGCTCGGCGCGTGCCCGCCTGCGGAAGGCATCCACCTGATCGATCCGCTCGCGTTCCAGCTCCACCAGGATCAGAAAGGTCATGGTGTAGCCGACGGCCGGCGGCGAGATCAGCGCCTCTTCTCCGACGATCACGCCCTCCGCCTTCAAGGCTTTGATGCGCCGCTGCACCGTAGCCACCGACAAGCCTGACTCGGCGGCGATGGTCTCCAGTCGTTCGCGGGCGTTCGACTGCAACAGCCGCAAGATGGTCTTATCGCTGGCGCTTGGCTTCAACATGATGTTTCCACTTCAGACGAACAACCCATTTAGAGTTTTTTTCTCATAATATCGGCCTTTGTGCTGACCATTGAGCACAAGCGACCGCTATCATGTCAATAGCTTCAGAGTGAAAAACAACAAACCGCACCAGAGGCTGGACCGTGCAAATGTAATTATAGCGCTGAATACAGTAATTCGCCTGCCTACATTTGTATTTCTATGGAATTCGGGGGGATTCCTGGAACACCGTGTCTGTAGCGACGCGGAAATACTGCGGATGATGGAGGGGGAACTATCCGGTTGACGTACCAGATTCAAGGCACCATCTCCAAAATGCGTGACAGGCCGGAAACTTGCGAGATTGAGATCACCGCGGAGATGGTGGGGGCTGGCGCACTTGCTCTATCGGAGTACGACCCTCTCTAGGAGAGTCTTGAGGAGGGGGCGGTCAGGATTTTTCGGAAGGTTTGCGAGCAGTCCGAGTCGGTTCATCTGACGTGGCCCAATCCTCAGGAAGATTAGCTAAGTTGCGCTCCATGTTCGCATAACACTTATCAAGGTGGTGTAGCATCATATCAAGGCAGAACCGGAATCCCATCTGGCCATCCTCAATGGCGTCTTTGATCACATCCGCCATGACCAGACTTTCCACGCTTGGGTCCGCCTCTGCGCGCTCCTTGGCACTCTCCAGCATGTCGGGAAGGAGTTTGTGTACCTTCATGTTGCCCAGCCACGCAGCGACTTTCTGATCTGTAAAGTCTGTAGCTTCAAGGACGTGGGCGAAGCGATTTCGGATGCGCGCGACCAATAGTAGGTCGTCGTATACATCCTTCCCGATCCAGCCGAGCATGTAAGCCAACCGGACCTTTACGGCGTAGTTGCCGATTGCGCCGCTAGGCTGAAATAATTCGTTGTGAACTGCCGCATCAGGGCGCAGGCCGACTGTGAAGAGGGCATCAATCCTTTTTTCTATGATGGCTGGCCACATGACGCCGGCCGCTCGTGGGGCCCCTGAATCCGCTAAGTAATAGGCATCTAGTTCATTCTGGTCCTTTAGATCAGGCATGGTAACGTGGCCCCATGAATGACAGAAAGCAAAGCGTCGAAGAGCAGGAACGCGACGAACTGCTAAAGCGCCTGCTGAAAACGCCCCCGCAACCCCGCCCAAAGCGGGATCGCGAGAAGCAGTCTAGCAACCAGTCATCAAAGAGTCCCGAGGGGCCGAAGGTAGGGAAAGGTGGCGGGTAAAAATCTTGATTTCACTGATCCCGTAACGCGCAGAGCATTCTATGAATCTCCCTCCCTGCCGTTCGGGCTGTTGCCAGCAGACTATCTCTTGGAGAGTGAGCTTGGTTGCAGTCCCAATGCGGACATATCCGATTTGGCAAAGTCCTTAAGGGCGTCAAAAGATTCGGGTGACTTTGACAAGAGACCGACTCGGGCCGGGTCAACAATCGAGTAGATTTTTCCCTCGTCCTCGGCCCACTGCCCTTTCCATAATTCAGTTTCACTGGCCTTAGGGTCAAAGACAAATATGAACGCTGCGCCGTCATCGAAGAGGCGATGTGTTGCTAAGCAGCCTCTATCGAGCAGCGGTTTAAGCGCACCACAGAATGCATATCCGAAGCCATAGACGTTGCCGTGCAACTGCACAGCGCAGGGCTTGCCGCTATCGTCATAGCCAAACACATCGTCGTATTCGATGGGCTTAATCACGCTTTCGCCTCCAGCGGTTGAACGCCCTTGCGTGCTGCTTAGGCATTCTGGGCTTCACGAGGTTGTTGATACATGAGCCGGTTGCCCTGCTCGCCTTTCAGGAGGGCCTCAGCGCGCTCCAGATCGCTGTCCTTGAGTTGGTTGTACGGAAATCGAACTCGGCAAGGTAGCGGTACCGGTGAGCCTCTGACACATTGTGGAATGAGCACATGATGCCGCGCTTCAGGATGGCGAAGTAGGACTCGACGCTGTTCGTATACCAGATGGTGCCGCGCACATATTCGGCGGCGCTGTGGTTCACGGTGCCGTGGCCTGCATACTCTTCGCCAACCTAGGGATAGACGGCGCTTTCATCGGTCATCAGGTAGGACTTGCGGTCTGCATTCTGCACGAGGATGGGCCGCAGGGTCTTGGCGTTGACGTTGGTAACGTGAAAGGAGCGCACTTCGCCATCACGCTCGACCAGCGAGAACACGGCCTGCTTCTTTGGAACGGGCTTTCCTTTGCGGGCGTTGCGAGCCTTGCCGCCAACGTAGGTTTCATCGGCCTCGACAACCTTATTGCTGCCGCCGACTGGGCCGCGCTTTGGGTCAATGGCGCACTCCCGCAGACGGTGGAACAGGAACCACGCGCTTTCGTAGTTGGTGCCGATCATGCGCTGTAGCTGAAGGGCGCTCATGCCCTTCTTGCTGGAAGCCATCAGTTGAGCGGCCAGCACCCATTTGCAAAGCGGGATCTTGCTGCGCTCCATCACGGTACCAATGGTCACTGTGAAGGGCTTGCGGCATTCCTTTTCTTTGCACTTATAGACACCGGGGCGAGTGGACTTGCCCTTAAGCTTGGTGATCCGATCACCGTCATTATTCCCGCAGTGCGGACAAACGGGACCATTCGGCCAGAGCAGGCTTTCCAGATGCTCACGCGCGGCGTCGTTGTCGTGAAAGATGGGCTTGGTGAGGTCTACTTTGGGGCTGCTCATGACTCGTTCCTTCGTTGATAGAAGGAATATAGGGAGTCATGCGTGGTACGTCAACCGGATAGTTTCCGTAGAACGTGCTCGCGGTGCGCACCGAGCGGGGAAGCGTCGGCATGGTGTTTCACCAATTCAATCTTTTCCCCACCTGACCGCGATCGACAACATCGAGCAGCCGCAGATTCTTGTGCATGGGAAAGACAAGGCCGACGCCACGGTCAAAGCCCAGGAGCTGCTCAAGGAGGTTGGCCTGGAAGACAAGGATCAGCACTACCCCCATCAGCTTTCCGGCGGCCAGCAGCAACGCGTGGCCATCGCCAAGGCCCTGGCGGATTTTCGAGCGGCGGGCGCCCGCTGCGTCGTCAGGCCGCCCGATGCGCCGCATCGCCCGGAAGAGCTTCAGGGCTGCGCCTGCCTCCTGACGGATCGCCGCACCGCTCGAAAACAGAACTGATTCAAACTGGACGTAAAGCGCTCTAAGCCGCAGCCGTGGGAACAGGTGGCAGCTGAATTCAGCCGGACAACTGCGATTCCACCAAGCGCACCCAGAAACCAGCCCCGGTCGACAGCACGTCGTCATTGAAGTCGTAATTCGGACTGTGCAGACCGCAGCCGCCGGGGCCGTCGCCGCCATTGCCGAGCAGGATGTAGGCGCCCGGCTTTTGCTGCAGCATGAAGCCGAAATCTTCCGAGGCCATCAACGCAGGACAGTCCCGGTCGACCCGACCGGCACCGAAAGCGGCTTCGGCCACCGCGGCGGCGGCCGCCGCCTCGCGGGCGGTGTTGATGGTGGCGGCGAACTCGCGCTTGTAGCTTAGCCGATGGCTGGCGCCGTGCGCCGCGCAGATGCCGGCGGCGATCCGCTCCATGCCGGTTTCGATATGGTCCTGCACCTTGGGGCCGAACGACCGCGCATCGCCGGAGATCGCAACACGCGCGGGAATCACGTTGCGGGTGCCGTCGCACCGAAAGTCGGTCACCGAAACGACGGCGTTGTCCAGCGGATCGAGCGTCCTGGAGACCAGCGACTGCAGCGCCGTGACGATCTCGGCGCCGACGAGAATGGGATCGATGCCCCGATGCGGCAAAGCCGCATGGGTTCCCTTGCCTTCGACCCGGATCTCGAAGGTATCCTCGCAAGCCATGATCGCCCCCTCGCGAACCGCGAGCTTCCCGGCCTCCAGGGAAGGCAGGTTGTGGATGGCGTAGACGGCGTCGACGGGAAAGCGCTTGAACAGGCCGTCGTCGATCATCGCCAAGGCACCGCGCCCATGCTCTTCGGCGGGCTGGAAAATGAACACCGCCGTGCCGCTGAAGTTTCCCTCGGCGGCCAGGTGCCGGGCCGCGCCCAGCAGCATCGCCGTGTGGCCGTCGTGGCCACAGGCGTGCATGCGGCCCGGGTGCCGTGAGCGGTGATCGAAAGTGTTCTCTTCGGCGATGGCCAGGGCGTCCATGTCCGCGCGCAGCCCGATCGAACCGGGACCGTTGCCGCGCCTGAGAACGCCCACCACACCGGTGCCGCCGACACCCTCGTGGACCTCCAGGCCGGCGGCGCGCAGTCGCTCGGCGGCCAACCGGGCGGTGCGGGTTTCCTCGAAACCCAGTTCGGGATGCCGGTGCAGGTCGTGCCGCCATGCCGTCATCTGCTGGCTCAGTTCTTCCGACAGCCCAATGGCTTGTGACATGATGCGCCCTCCCGCTGTGCCGGCGCCGGGATCGACCGGACCCGGGGCCCGTGCCTCGTCCTGCCGCGTAGTCTGTCAATTTATCCTGACGCGTACAGGTCAAAGTTGCGCTGATTCTTGACTCTCTTTGTCACTTTATATGCACTCTTGATGGTTCTTAGTCTCAAACAAGCGCTATCATACGCGGATGCTGCTCAACAACATGTCGCGCGGGCAGACGGCCGAACCGCGCCACTTCAAGGTCTCGGCAGACCGCCCGCTGGCGCTTCTGCGGCAGTGCCCGGTCTATCAGCCGACGCCGCTCGTCGAACTGCCCAGCCTCGCCGCGGGCCTGGGCGTCGGAGCCCTGTTTGCCAAAGACGAAACCCAGCGGATGCGGCTCGGCAGTTTCAAGGCGCTGGGCGGGGCTTTTGCCGTCGCGCAGATGATCGCCGATGCCGCGGGAACCACAGACCTGCTGGGGGAGAAAGCCCGGAGCATTGCCGAGACTCTGACTTTCGTCACAGCCAGCGCCGGCAATCACGGCCTTTCCCTCGCAGCCGGCGCCAGGGTGTTCGGCGCCCATGCCGTGATCGTCCTGTGCGCTGCGGTTCCCGAAGGCTTTGCCAACCGAATCAGATCGCTGGGGGCGGAGGTGGTCCGCGTCGGCGGCAGCTACGACGACAGCGTCGCCTTCGCCGCGCGGTCCGCGGAAGTGAGCGACTGGCTTCTCCTGGCCGACGGATCCTGGGACGGCTACACCGAGCGTCCCGCCCTGGTCATGGAAGGCTATACCGTGCTGGCCGAGGAATGCCGCGCGAACTTTGCGGCAAGCGGCGCCTGGCCGACTCACGTCTACCTGCAGGCCGGCGTCGGCGGGCTAGCCGCGGCCGTCGCCGGACATATTCGCGCCCACTGGGCAGAGCAGCCAATCATTACCGTTGTCGAACCCGAGGCCGCGCCCTGCCTCATGACGAGCATCAAAGCGGACAGGCTGACGCGCGCCGAGGGGCCGGTATCGAACATGGGACGGCTTGACTGCAAAGAGGCTTCGCTGATCTGCTACCAGTCGCTGCGGTCGGACGCGGATACCTTCGTGACCGTCTCGGACAGCGACGCCGCCTCCGCCGCGGACTTGCTCGCCGCCCATGACCTCGCGACGACACCGAGCGGCGCGGCCGGCCTGGCCGCCGTCAAGGCAATGCAACCTGGAACAGACAGCCGCTGCATGGTAATCGTTTCGGAGGGACCGGAAGGGAATTGATCCGATGGCTGTCACCGATGATGGTGTCGGAAGCCTGCCGCTGACCGCCGCGCACTGGGGGGCCTACCGGGTTGTCGTCGAAAACGGCCGACCCGTCGAACTGCGCGGCTTCGAAGACGACCCGGCGCCCTCGCCCATCGGCGCGGCCATGCTGGAGACTCTCGACGGCCCCTGCCGCATCGGCAAGCCGATGGTGCGTCGCGGCTTTCTCGAAAATGACGGCGAAAACCACCGGGCGCTGCGCGGGCGCGACAGCTTCGTCGAACTGGACTGGGATGAGGCCCTGGACCTGACCGCGCGGGAACTCGACCGGGTTCGCGACGGCTGGGGCAACGAGGCGATCTATGCCGGCTCCTACGGCTGGGCCAGCGCCGGGCGGTTTCACCACGCCCAGAGCCAATTACGGCGCTTCATGAACCTCTTCGGCGGCTCCACCACCGCCCGCAACTCCTACAGCTACGCCGCCGCGGAGGTGATCCTGCCGCATGTGGTCGGGTCGATGTCTCAATTGCTCATCGAGCACACCTCGTGGCGCTCGATTGCCGAGGGCGCCGGGCTCGTGGTCGCTTTCGGCGGTATGGCGCTGCGCAACTCGCAGGTCAACTCCGGCGGCACCGGCCGGCACAGCCAGGCCGAAGACATGCGGGCGGCCCAGCGGGCGGGTGTCGACTTCGTGAACGTCAGCCCGGTGGCCAGCGACACCCTGGCCGATCTAGACGCGCAGTGGCTGCCGATCCGACCCAATACCGATGTCGCCCTGATGCTGGCCCTGGCCCACACCCTGGTCAGCGAGACTCTGCACGACCAGGGTTTCCTCGATCGTTACTGCGTCGGTTTCGCGCGCTTCCGGCCCTACCTCATGGGCGACAATAACGGCGTGCCAAAGGATGCGCAGTGGGCAGCGGGGATCACGGGCCTCGCGGCCGACAGCATCGTCACGCTGGCGCGGCGCATGGCCTCGACGCCGACGACCATCTCGGCGAGCTGGTCCCTGACCCGCCAGCAGAACGGCGAACAGGCTTACTGGATGCTGGTGGTACTGGCGGCAATGCTCGGCGGCGTCGGCCGGCCCGGCAGCGGTTTCGCGCTCGGGCTCGGCGCCGTCAACAGTGTCGGCAGTGATCGGGCCCACCTGCCTTGGGCGGCGTTGCCGACCGGCAAGAACCCGGTCGACAGCTTCATCCCGGTGGCGCGCATCGCCGACATGCTGCTGACTCCTGGCGCGATATTCGACTATGACGGCCGCAAGCTCCGCTATCCCGATATTCGCCTGGTCTACTGGGCCGGCGGCAACCCCTTCCACCACCATCAGGATCTCAACCGGCTGCGCCGCGCCTGGCAGCGCATCGAGACCGTCGTGGTGCACGAGCCGTTCTGGACACCTCTCGCCCGCCACGCGGACATCGTGCTGCCCGCGACGGTGTCACTGGAGCGCAACGACCTCGCGGGCTCGCCGCGTGACAGCTACATGTTCGCGGCGCGCCAGGTTGCCCGCCCCTTCGGCGAGGCGCGCAGCGACCACGACATCTTCGCCGGCCTGGCCAGCCGCCTGCGGCCGGGCGGCGGCGCCAACACCAGTTTCGAGGAGGCCTTTACCGAAGGACGCGGCGAGGCGCAGTGGCTTTGCGAGCTGTATCGGGAATCACGGCGCCGCGGACAGGAACTGGGCTTTGACCTTCCGGACTACGACGACTTCATGGAGCGCGGCGTGCTGCGGCTCGAGGCTCCCGCAGAAGCCCGGGTGATGCTGAGCGACTTCCGCGGTGACCCCGAGGTCTTTCCCCTCGCCACCCCGTCGGGCCGCATCGAGATCTACAGCGAGACCATCGCCGCTTTCGGCCTGGACGGCATTGCGGGGCATCCGGTTTGGCTGGAGCCGCGGGAATGGCTGGGTTCGAGCATAACCCAGGACTACCCCCTGCATCTGATATCGCATCAGCCCGAGCGCCGGCTGCACAGCCAACTCGACCACAGCGCCTACAGCCGCGCCGGGAAGATCAGCGGCCGCGAGCCGTGCCGCTTGAACCCCGAGGACGCGGCGCGGCGGGATATCGCGGACGGCGATCTGGTGAGACTCTTCAACGGGCGCGGCGCCTGCCTCAGCGTTGCCCAGCTCGACGCAGGCCTGCGCCCGGGCGTCGTGGCCCTGGCGACCGGCGCCTGGTACGACCCGGATTGGGACAACGATGCGGACTGCTGCAAGCACGGCAATCCCAACACCCTCACGCCGGACCTGCCAACCTCGCCTCTGGCACAGGGACCCAGCGCGTTGACCTGCCTTGTCGAGGTCGAGCGGCTGACCGGCGCGGCGCCCGACGTCGCCGCGTTCACGCCGCCGCCCGTCGAATCGCGGAACCGATAACCAGGGCAAGATCGACGGCGATCGACGCGGAAAACGCGGAGTCCCCACCGCACGGCTGCACGGTCTTTGGCGACCGGCTTAGAGGTCGGGGACCTCGCCGCGCCGCGGCAGATCGGCGCCCCGGCGCGAGCAGGTGACCGACGCCGCCGCGATGGCGAATTCGACGAGGCGCCGGCAGTCATTCAGTCCCAGACCCGCGAGGCCTGTCTTGGTCGCCTGCCCCAGTTCCTCCAAGCCGCACAGCAGGGCCGCCTGAAAGGTGTCACCGGCTCCAACGGTATCGACGGTCTCCACCTTGCGGCCGGGAACCTCGAACACTTCTCCACGCAGTGAAGCGAGCGCCCCCTGGGCCCCGCGCGTGATCACCACCAGTTGTACCCCACGCGAATGCCAGCGGGTCACCGCGCTTTCGATCCCGTCGCCGGGAAACAGCATCTCGAGATCTTCGTCGCTCACCTTGACGAGGTCGGCGATCTCCGAGAAAGCCTCGACCCGGCGGCGCCACACGGTGACGTCCGGTTCGACGTTGAGTCGCACATTGGGATCGAGAGAAACGATGTGATCCGATCCGTGCCGCTGCGCCAGCGCCAGGAAAGCATCGGCGGTCTCGCCGACCACCAGCGAATAGGAGCCGAAGTGGAGGCCTGTCACTTCCGCCGGCAGGTCCGGCAGATCGTCCACGGTCACCGCACGGTCGGCGGCGTCGTGGCCATAGAATGTATAGTGCGGGACACCGGCGGGCGTCAGGCCGACGACGGCCAGGGTTGTCGGGTTCTGCTTCTTTACCAGGTATCGCGTCTCGACGCCCTCGGCCGTCAGCGCCCGCTCCAAGCGCCGCCCCAGCGGGTCGCTCGACAGCCCTGTGAACAGAGCGGACTTCCGCCCAAAGCGGGAGAGCCCGACGGCAACATTGAACGGCGAACCGCCGATACGGGCATCGAGATTGAAGCCTTCCGCCGTCTCGGACGAGGGAAATACGTCGTAGAGCGCTTCGCCGCAAATCAGGAACATGTCGAACTCGCCCACTGTGCAAGAGAGAGAGACGCGAAACCAGCCCTGCGTTTCGCACCCTTTAGTTTGACGGCGTCCGATCACGCCGCCGTCGGGAGACCTTTCCGGCCTAGTTGAGTACGGCGCCCTCGGGCAGGGCGATCTCAGCCGGTGGTTCCATCGCCCCGGTCATGATCGCGACCGCGTCGGACATGGTGAAGTCCTGCGGGCGGATCACCGCGTGACGGCGGCTCAGCCGGTGGATGTGGATGCGGTCCGCCACCTCGAAGACGTGCGGCATGTTGTGCGAGATCAGCACGATCGGCATGCCGCGCGACTTCACATCCTGAATCAGTTCGAGAACGCGGCGGCTCTCCTTCACCCCCAGGGCCGCCGTCGGCTCGTCCATGATGACGAACTTAGTGGCGAAAGCGGCCGCGCGGGCGACCGCGACGCCCTGGCGCTGGCCGCCGGAGAGAGTCTCCACCGCCTGGGTAATGGACTGCACCGTCATGAGGCCGAGTTCGGTCAGCTTGGCCCGGGCGAAGTCCTGCATCTTCTTCTTGTCGAGCATCTTGAAGACCGAACCGGAGATCCCTTCCTTGAAGATCTCGCGGCCGAGGAACATGTTGTCGGCGATCGACAAGGCCGGCGACAAGGCAAGATTCTGATAGACGGTCTCGATGCCGGCATCGCGGGCATCCATAGGCGACTTGAAGACGACCGGTTCATCGTCCAGACGAATCTCGCCCTCGTCGATGTGGACGGCGCCGCAGAGCGCTTTTACGAGGGTCGACTTGCCGGCCCCGTTGTCGCCGATGATGGCCAGGACCTCTCCGGGAAACAGCTCGAAGTCGGCATTGTCCATGGCGGTGACACGGCCGTAGCGCTTGGTGAGGCCGCGACCGGTCATGACGGGTTTCAGGGTCATGCGCTTACCCTCCGAATCCACTGATCCATCGCGACCGCCACAATGATGAGCAGGCCGACGGCGAAGGTCTGCCAGAGCACGTCGACGCCGCCCAGCTTGAGCCCCGATCTGAACACGCCGACGATCAAGGCGCCGAACAGCGTGCCGAAGATCGCGCCGCGGCCACCGAACAGCGAGGTGCCGCCGATGACCACCGCGGTAATGGCGTCGAGATTGCCCTCATAGAATGACTGCGGCGAGGCGGAACCGACGCGGCCAATGGCGGCCCAACCGCCGAGCGCGCAGAGCAGACCCGCGGTTCCGTAGACTGACAGCAGGACACGGTCGGTGCTGATGCCCGACAGTTCGGCGGCTTCCTTGTCGTCGCCCACGGCGTAGACGGCACGGCCCCAGGCGGTCCAGTTCAGGGCATACCAGAGCACGATAAAGATGCCGATCATGAGGAAGGATCCCAGTGTGAACTGGGCGCCGAGGACGTCGACGCGCAGGCCAAAGACCTTCAAGAGCGGCGCCGTCGCGTCGATGTCCTGACTGCGGACGGTCTCCGATTCCGAGTACCAGAGGTTCAAGGCGAAGAAGATCGACCAGGCTCCCAGGGTGACGATGAAGGGAGGGAGCCGCAGTTCCAGGGCCGGCCCGAAGCTGAACCAGCCGACCGCCAAGCCGGCGACGATGCCGACCGGCACGGCGTAGATCAGCGGCAACCCGAGGCTGAGCAGCAGCACCCAGGCGAGAACGGCCACCGCAATCGGCACCAGCCGGGCGCGAGTGGCGAGACTGCCGTTGAACAGCCCGCAGGCCAAGCCGACAGCGAGACCCGCGAGCACCGCGAGGAACGACGGAACGTCGCCCTGCACGGCGAGGCGCGCCATGACCATGTAACTCAGGACCATGATCGCGGCGACGCTGAGGTCGATGCCGGCGGTCAGAATGACCAGCGTCTGCGCGGCGCCGAGAATACCGATGACGGTGACCTGCTGGATGATCAGCGACAGATTGAACGCCGAGAAAAAATTATTGGCGAAGATACCGAAGAACAGGCAACTGAGAGCCAGAACCACCACCGGCGCGGCCGTCGGGTTGGCGTGCAGAAAGTGGTGGAACCTGGCGATCGGCGACTTGTCGTGCACTTCAAAGGAAGCGACGTCCGCGGTGCTCTTGTCGAGCGCCTTTTCGAAGTCCTGTGGGCCGCGCGGGGGAGTTGTCCGGTCTTCGGCCATAAAAGCTTGCCTCCCTAAATCTTCTCGTCCCCGGGAGGCACTGCCTGGTGCCTCCCCTGTTGCCAATGTCCTCAGGCTGAGGAGCGGTCAGCGGCCGGTCAGCCCCAGCACTTCGCCAGCGCTTCTTCGGATGAGATGGAAGGAATGCCCTCGACCGGCTCGTCGGTCACCAGCTCGACACCGGTGTTGAAGAAGCTCAGCCCTTCGCTGTTCTGCGGCTTCTTTCCGGTCTTGACATAAGCGACAACCGCTTCGACGCCGAGAGAGGCCATGCGGAGCGGAAACTGCATCGAGGTCGCACCGATGATGCCTTCCTTGACGTTCTGCACACCGGGGCAGCCGCCGTCGACCGAAACGATAAGCACCTGGTCCGCCAGGCCGAAGGACTTCAGGCCTTCGAAGGCACCCGCCGCGGCCGGCTCGTTGATGGTGTGGATGACATTGATCCCGGGATCCTTCTGCAACAGGCCCTCGATGGCGGTACGGCCGCCCTCTTCCGAGCCCAGCGTCACGTCGCCACCGACCAGGCGCGGATCGTCCTCGTCGTACATCCTGTTGAC
The DNA here is from genome assembly GCA_040217155.1 of Kiloniellaceae bacterium. GTDB lineage: Bacteria > Pseudomonadota > Alphaproteobacteria > Kiloniellales > Kiloniellaceae > Pelagibius. Next base: position 48,976 of record JAVJNS010000030.1, on the reverse strand, counting down.
GTTCTTCACGTCGACGCCGAAGCCCTTGAGGAAACCCTGATTGCGCAGCACATCCACCGTGATCTGCGCCTCGGATAGATCGAGCGTCGCTATCTTGGCCTTCGTGGTATCGCCCATCGTGGCCGCTGCCCACTGACCGATCAACTCGCCGGCCTTGAAGTTGTCGGTCGCGAAGGTGGCATCGGCGGCTTCCGGCGGATCGAAGGGCGTGTCGAGGGCGATGACCAGAAGGCCGGCCTCGCGCGCCCGCTTCACGGTGTCGGACAGGCCGGCAGGATCGGATGGTGTGATCAGGATGCCCTTGGCGCCGGCCGCGACCAGGCTTTCGATCGCCTCGATCTGCGCCTCGTTGTCGCCGTCGTACTTGCCGGCAAAGGTGCGCAGTTCGACACCCATCTCCTGCGCCTTCGCCTCGGCACCTTCGCGCATCTTCACGAAGAAGGGGTTGGTGTTGGTCTTGGTGATCAGGCCGACGATGATTTCCTGGGCCAGCGCCGGAGCCGTTACCGCGCTCGCGGCGATGCCGGTCAGGGCGAGAAAGCTGGCGGCCGTCAGCGTTCCGATGAATCTGGTTTTCATAGATTTGTTCCTCCCAAAAAACAGTTCGTTTGGTCTAGAATTGCGTGCTGCGGGCATCTTGGGTGCCCCTCCGCACAAGGCCTTGGTGCCATCTTGAGCAAAAGAATAGCTCTCGCTCAAGCCCACTGTCAATAAATAAATCACATTGAGTTTCTTATTGCCAAGCGCGCCCGGATTGTGCATTATCCTCGACAAGACGGATGCAACGGGCCTCGGCCAACCCCGGCGCCAGCGACGTTTCGCTGGTGTTTTTCGGGGCAAGCCGCGGGGCGGGGCAGCAGCCATTCAGAATCCGTCGCGCACTTTCGGGAGGAAGACCATGCAACGAGGACAAGGCAGCGCCGGCGCTCTGACCCGGCAGTCGATGGCTTTCGTTCTGGCCGGCGGACGCGGCAGCCGGCTTGAGGAACTGACCGACCGCCGGGCCAAGCCCGCGGTCTATTTCGGCGGCAAGAGCCGCATCATCGATTTCGCGCTCTCCAACGCCGTGAACTCGGGCATCCGGCGCATCGGCGTCGCCACCCAGTACAAGGCGCACAGCCTGATCCGCCACCTGCAGCGCGGCTGGAACTTCTTCCGCGCCGAGCGCAACGAGATGCTCGATATTCTGCCCGCCTCGCAGCGCGTCGACGAGGGGCAGTGGTACCTCGGCACGGCGGATGCCGTGACCCAGAACATCGACATCATCGAAGGCTACGGGGTGAAGTACATCGTCATCCTGGCGGGCGACCACATCTACAAGATGGACTACAGCGTGATGCTGGCGCAACACGTCGACAGCGGCGCCGACGTCACCGTCGGCTGCGTCGAGGTGCCGCGTCTGGAAGCCTCGGGGTTCGGCGTGATGCACGTGGACGAATCCGCACGCATCATCGACTTCTTCGAAAAGCCGGCCGACCCGCCCGCCATGCCCGGCAATCCGGAGGCCGCTCTGGCATCCATGGGAATCTACGTCTTCGAGACGAACTTCCTCATCGATCTGCTGCGCAAGGACGCCGCCGACCCGGACTCCGATCACGACTTCGGCAAGAATCTCATTCCCCACATCGTGAAGCACGGCAAGGCCATCGCCCACAAATTCTCGGATTCCTGCGTGATGACCGGCTCCGAACCGCGTCCCTACTGGCGCGACGTCGGCACGGTGGATGCCTTCTGGCAGGCCAACATCGACCTCACGGAATTCGTGCCCGAGCTCGACATCTATTCCGAGAGCTGGCCGATCTGGACCTACGGAGAGGTTACGCCCCCCGCCAAGTTCATTCACGCCGAGGAAGGCAGGCGCGGCAATGCCGTCTCTTCGATGGTTTCCGGCGGTTGCATCATATCCGGGGCCAACGTATCAGAGAGCCTGCTCTTCACAGGCGTGCATTGCCATTCGTACAGCCAGTTGGAAAAGGTCGTCGCCCTGCCCCACTGCGTCATCAACCGCAATGTCCGCTTGACCAATGTGGTGCTGGACCGTGGCGTTCACATTCCCGAGGGCCTTGTGGTCGGCGAAGACCCGCTGGAAGATGCGCGCCGCTTCCGCGTCAGCAAAGGAGGGGTGACGCTGGTCACCCAGAACATGATCGACGCCCTTCCCACCTGACCCATCCACCACGCCCGGGACCGCCGTTGATTAGTCACACACCTGGAATGGCAGCACCATGAAGGCCTTGTTTGTCGCCTCCGAATGCGTGCCCTTCATCAAGACCGGCGGACTGGCCGACGTGGTGGGCGCCCTGCCCGCCGCCCTGGCGGCCGAAGGCGTGGAGGTGCGCGTGCTGCTGCCCGCCTACCCGGCGGTGAAGGCGGCACTGCCTGCCAAATCCAAGACCGTCGATCCCGGCAAGCTTCCCGGCGGGCGCGCCCGGCTGATCGCCGCGAAGGCCGCAGGCCTCGACATCCTGGCGCTGGATGCCCCCCAGCTCTTCGAGCGGCCTGGCAATCCTTACCTCGGACCGGACGGCAAGGACTGGCCCGACAACCACCTGCGCTACGGTGCGCTGTGCCGCGCCGCCGCACGCATTGCGGTGAACGGCATCGACGGATGGCGTCCCGACGTCGTCCACACGCACGACTGGCAGGGCGGCCTTGTCCCCGCCTACCTGAAGCTCGGCACCGCAAAGCAGCGGGCCGCGGTTCCGCCGACGCTGATCACCATACACAACATCGCCTTCCAGGGCCTGTTCCCCGCAAAATCGGTCGCGCCGCTGGGTCTGCCGCAGAGCGGATTCCATCCCGGCGGCTTCGAGTTCTTCGGCCAACTCGGCTTTCTCAAGGCCGGCCTCGCCTACGCCGAGCGAATTTCCACGGTGAGCCCGACCTATGCGCGCGAACTGGCGAGCGCCGAGTTCGGCATGGGTCTGGAAGGCGTCATCGCCCACCGCCGCGGCGACCTCTGCGGCATCCTCAACGGCATCGACCTCGATGTCTGGAACCCCGAGAGCGACGCGCAGATCGCCGCGCCCTACACCGCCGGGCGCCGCGCCCCCAAGGTAAAGAACCGGAAAGCCCTGGCCGAGCGCTTCGGGCTGTCAAGCAACGGCGAAGCGCCGCTGTTTTGCGTCATCAGCCGGCTGACCCGGCAAAAGGGCCTCGACCTGCTGCTCGAGGCCCTGCCGAGATTGCTGGCGCGTGGCGCCCGTCTCGCCGTGCTGGGATCCGGCGATGCCGACTTGGAGACCGCCTTCGCTGCCGCGGCCCGGGACAATCCGGGCCGGATCGGCGTGGTCATCGGCTACGACGAGCCGCTGTCCCACCTGATGCAGGCAGGTTCAGACGCGATCCTGGTGCCGTCGCGCTTCGAGCCCTGCGGCCTGACGCAACTCTACGGTCTGCGTTACGGGACCCTGCCGGTGGTGGCACGGACCGGCGGACTTGCGGACACGGTCATCGACGCCAACGAGGCAGCTCTCCAGGCCGGCGTGGCGACAGGCTTTCAGTTCTCGCCGGTCGCGGCCGCGCCCCTGGCCGACGCCATCGACCGCACCTGCGACGCCTTCGCGGATAGAAAGCTTTGGACTGCCCTGATGCGCCGCGCCATGAAACACCCGGTCGGCTGGCGCACCTCGGCCGCCGCCTACGCGAGGCTTTACACCGAACTGCTAGAGGCCGCCGCATGAAGATGAGACGCACCCGCTGCCTGCTGGCCGGAGCGCCCGAGCCGCTCGGCGTGCAGTGGGACGGCGACGGCGCCAACATTGCGGTGTTTTCCGAGAACGCCACCAAGATCGAGATCTGCCTGTTCTCCGACGACGGCCGGCGGGAGACAGAGCGCCTGGCGCTGCCGGAGAAGTCCGGCGCGGTGTGGCACGGCTATCTAGCGGATCTCAGGCCCGGCACCCTCTACGGCCTGCGCGCCCACGGCCCCTACGCGCCCGAACGCGGCCACCGGTTCAATCCTCACAAGCTGCTGCTGGATCCCTATGCGAAGGCCCTGTCCGGGTGCGTCACCACCGGCGATGCCACTCTTGGCTACGACCTGGACTCGCCCGAGGGTGATCTGTCCATCTCGAAAACAGACAGTGCATCGGCGATGCCGAAGTGCGTGGTCACCGCGCCGCCGCCGCCGGTCCCCGCGAACGAGCGCCCCGCCACGCCCTGGGCCGACAGCATCGTCTACGAGGCGCACCCCAAGGGGTTGACGCAGCTGTGGCCGGACCTGCCCGAAACGCTGCGCGGCAGCTATGACGCTCTGACCGCGGCGCCGGTGCTGGACCATCTGGCGTCGCTCGGCATCACCGCGGTCGAACTGCTGCCGGTGCACGCCCTGGTCGACGACCGCTGGCTGGTCGAAAAGGGGCTCGTCAACTATTGGGGCTACAACACGATCGGCTTCTTCACGCCGGAGCCGCGCTATTTCGGCCCGGCCGGCCTCGCCGGATTTCGCGAGATGGTTCGCCGCCTGCATGGCGCCGGCCTCGAGGTCATCCTCGACGTGGTATACAACCATACCGCAGAAGGCGACCAGACCGGCCCGACCCTGTCGTTCCGAGGGCTCGACAACGCCGCCTACTACCGCTTGCAGCAAGGGCAGCGCCGCTTCTACGTCAATGACACTGGCTGCGGCAACACGCTGAACGTGGCGCACCCCTATGTGTTGCGAATGGTCTTGGACAGCCTGCGCTGGTGGGTCGAGGCCATGGGTGTCGATGGGTTCCGCTTCGATCTGGCCACCACCCTGGCGCGCGAAGCTCACGGCTTCGACCCGGCCGGGGGCTTTCTGGACGCGCTGCGCCAGGACCCGGTTCTATCCTCGGTGAAGCTGATCGCCGAGCCCTGGGATATCGGCCCCGGCGGTTACCGCCTCGGCGGGTTCCCGCCGCCTTTCGCGGAATGGAACGACGCCTTTCGCGACGGTGCGCGGAAGTTCTGGCGCGGCGACACCCATGCCGCCCAGGATATGGCCGAGCGGCTGCTCGGTTCCGCCGGCACCTTCGACTGCGCCGGCCGGCGCAGTTGGTCGTCGGTCAATTTCATCGCCTGCCACGACGGCTTCACGCTGGCCGACGTGACCGCCTACAACGCCAAGCACAACGAGGTCAACGGCGAAGGCAATCAGGATGGTCACCAGGAAAATTACAGCGACAACTGTGGCGAGGAAGGCGAGACTCAGGATCCGGATATCCGGCTGCGCCGCGACCAGCGGCGGCGCAATCTGCTGGCGACGGTGTTCATGGCGCAAGGCACGCCGATGCTGCTGGCCGGCGATGAGGTCGGCGTCAGTCAGCGAGGCAACAACAACGCCTACTGCCAGGACAATGAAATCAGCTGGATCGACTGGGCCGCGGCCGACCGGCACTTTCTCGGCTTTGCCCGAAAGTTGATCGCCTTCCGCAAGGCGCACCCCTGTCTGCGACAATCCCGTTTCCTGCACGGTGGCAAGCGCGATCAGGATGGCGAGCCGGATGTGAAGTGGCTCGGCCTCGACGGCGGGGCGGTGAACTGGCGCGATCAGGGCTTGGCCGGCTTTTGCCTGGTACTGCGCGAGTCGGCGGAGGCGCCGGACTATGCCGCCAACGGCGATACCGTGGTGCTGGTCTTCAACGGCTCGCAGAAGGCTGTGACCACCCGCCTGCCCGTGCCGCCGCAGGGCCAAGTCTGGGTGCGTGCCGTGGATAGCGCCCGGCCGGAGGCGCCGCGGGCGGCCTGCCGCGCCGCCGAGCAGGATATTCCGGCGCAGAGCATCGCCGCCTTCGAAACCGGAACCTTGTTGTGAACACGTCCCCCCTTGAGAAGCTGTCCGAGGCTCTGGGCATTCTACCCCATTGGCACGACCTGGCGGGCAACCTCCACACGACCGGCCCCGAGACGCAGCGCGCCCTTCTCTCCGCCATGGGCTGCGAGGTGGCGACGGAGGCTGAAGCGGCGGAAGCGCTGGCCGAACACGATCATCGTGCCGGCACCAGGCGGCTGCCCGAGGAGATCGTGCTCACGGCAGGCGACGATCATCGCCTCAACCTCACGGCACCGGCCGAGTGGCATCTCGAACTGGAAACTGGAGAAGTGCGAAGCGGCAGCGCCGAAGAGTTTATTGACATTGCCCCGCCCGCCGGGCTGCATCGGCTTTGCCTTGGCGACGAAACCTGCCTGATCATCGCCGCGCCGCCGCAAGCGCCGGGTGTCGCCGATATGCTTGGCCATGAACGGGCCTGGGGCGTCACCGCCGCGCTCTATGCCCTGCGTTCGAGCCGAAACCTTGGTATCGGCGACTACGCCGACCTGGCGACAGCCGCCGCGCAGATGGCCGGCCTCGGCGCCGCTTTTATCGGCATCAATCCGGTGCACGCGCGCGGCGCGGCCTGCACCGGCATCAGCCCCTATACGCCCTCTTGCCGCACCGCCTTCGAACCGCGCCACATTGCCGTGGACGCGGTTCCGGGATTTGCGAGTTCCGTCAAGGCACAACGCCTGCTGCACGACAACACGAAGCGTTTGGAGATGGCACGGAGCGGCGGACTGGTCGACTATGCCGCTGCCGAGAGCATAGCGTCACCGGTGTTGCGCGCGGTCTTCGAGGACGTCGATCCGGTCCCCGGCGGGCCATCCGATGATTTTGCCGCGTGGCGTGCCGGCGACGGCGAAGCACTCGAGTGGTATGCGCTGTTCGAGGCGGTTTCGCTGGTGCATGGCGCGGACTGGCGCGGCTGGCCTGAACCGCTGCAGGCTTTCGGCAGTCAAGCGGTGCTGGACTTCGCCGCCGGCAATGGCGCCGAACTGCGCTACCATGCCTGGCTGCAGTGGTTGGCGGCGCGCCAGATCGCCGCCGCTCAAGCCGCGGCGAAGCGCGCCGGCATGGGATTTGGACTCTATCTCGACGTGGCGGTCGGCGTGCGCCCCGGCGGCGCCGATACCTGGTCCGCGCCGGACTGCTTCGTCGAGGCCGTGTCGCTCGGCGCGCCGCCCGACGCATTCAATCCCTCGGGGCAGACCTGGGCGCTGTCGCCCTTCGACCCGGCGGGCCTGCGCGCCGCCGGCTATCGCCCCTTCATCGAGATGCTGCGCAGCGCCATGCGCCACGCCGGGATCATCCGCATCGACCATATCCTGGGCCTGAGAAGAAGCTTCTGGGTGCCGGAGAACGGCGCGCCCGGCGGCTACGTCGCCTACCCCCTGGAGCCGCTGCTGGCTTTGATCCGGTTGGAGGCACAGCGCACCGGTTGCGTCGTCGTCGGCGAAGACCTCGGCTCGGTGCCGCCGGGGCTGCGCGACCGCCTGGCTCAGTCCGGCTTGCTGGGCTGCGCCGTCGTGCAATTCGAGAAAGAGGGCCACCGCTTTCATCCGCCCTCGGCCTACCGTCCCGCGACCATCGCCAGCTTCGGCACCCACGACACACCGACCCTGCGCGGCTGGTGGTCCGGTTGGGACATCGACCAGCGCCACGATATCGCCGGCGGCAGCGCGGCGGCACGACAGGCAGAGCACCGCCAGCGGGCCGACGAGCGCGCCGCCCTCGCGCGGCTCTTGAAGGACGAGGGGCTTGCTCCGGCAAACCTCGACCCCACGGCACCGCCACCTGAGGCTGACGACGGCATCGCCGTGGCCCTGCACGGCATGCTGGCTGCCGCGGGGTCCGGTCTTGTCGCTGTTCAGCTCGACGACGCCATCGGCAGCGTCGCCCAGCAGAACCTTCCGGGCACCATCGACGAGCATCCCAACTGGCGCCGCCGCTATCCGGTCGCCACCGGCGCGCTGGCCGACGATCCCGGTTTGCGCGCGGTCGCGCGCCTTCTCAGTCCCTCCGAAAAAGTCGTATCAGGGGTCAACGAGGCACAACCATGTCCGTGAATATCGTTCCAACGAAACCCATCGATGGTCAGAAGCCCGGTACCTCGGGGCTGCGCAAGCAGACCCGGGTGTTCATGCAGCAGGGCTACTTGGAAAACTATGTGCAATCGATTTTCGATGCGATCGGCGGCATCGCCGGAAAGACCCTCACCCTCGGCGGTGACGGGCGCTACTTCAACAAGGAAGCAATCCAGACCATCCTGAGGATGGCCGCCGCCGGCGGTGCCGCGCGCGTGCTGGTGGGGCAGAACGGCATTCTCTCGACACCGGCGGCATCGGCTGTGATCCGCAGCCGCAAGACGGACGGCGGCCTCATCCTTTCGGCGAGCCACAACCCGGCCGGCGCCGACGGCGATTTCGGCCTCAAGTACAACATCCCGGCGGGCGGCCCGGCACCGGAAAGCGTGACCGATGCAATCTACCGGCGCAGCCAGGAGATCGAGGAATACCGCACCCTCGCCTCCGGTGAGGTCGATCTCGCCAATTGCGGCGAAACCGTGCTGGAAAACACGGCTGTGGAAGTCATCGATTCGGTGGCGATCTACGTCGACCTGATGCGCTCCCTCTTCGACTTCGATGCCATCCGCGGGCTTTTCGCGTCGGGCTTCACCCTGCGCTTCGACGCCATGCATGCGGTCACCGGCCCCTACGCCACGGCTATTCTGGAGGAGGAACTCGGCGCGCCGCCCGGCAGCGTCGTCAATGCGATACCGCTGGCGGATTTCGGCGGCGGCCACCCGGACCCCAACCCGGTCCATTGCCGGCCGCTCGTCGACCTGATGATGGGACCGGAGGCCCCCGACTTCGCCGCCGCCTCGGACGGCGACGGCGACCGCAACATGGTGCTCGGGCGTGGGGTCTATGTGACACCCTCCGACAGCCTGGCCGTTTTGACCGCCAACGCGAAGCTGGCGCCGGGTTATGCGGCGGGCCTTGATGGCGTCGCCCGCTCCATGCCGACCAGCCGTGCCGCCGACCGGGTCGCCGCGAAGCTCGGCATCTCTGCCTACGAGACCCCGACCGGATGGAAGTTCTTCGGAAATCTGCTCGATGCCGGCCTGGTCACGCTGTGCGGTGAGGAAAGCGCCGGGACAGGCTCCGATCACGTGCGCGAGAAAGATGGTCTCTGGGCCGTCCTGTTGTGGCTGAACATCCTGGCCGAGCGCCGCGAATCGGTCGCCGACATCCTGAAGGCGCACTGGTCGGCCTACGGACGCGACTACTACACCCGGCATGACTACGAAGGGGTCGACAAGGTGGCGGCGGAGGCGCTGATGGAGAACCTGCGCGGGCGCCTCGGCGACCTGCCGGGCCAGAGCTTCGCCGGGCTCACCGTGACCGCGGCCGATGACTTCGCCTACAACGACCCGGTCGACGGGTCGCTCACCAACCATCAGGGCCTGCGCGTGTTCTTCAAGGAGAATGCCAGGGTGGTCTTCCGCCTCTCGGGCACCGGCACGGTCGGCGCCACGCTGCGGGTCTATCTGGAACGCTTCGAGGACGACCCGGGGCGGCAGACCGACGATCCCCAGGAAGCGCTCGCGGCGGTGATCGCAGCCGCTGCGCAGATCGCCGGAACCGCTTCGCGGCTAGACCGCGACGCACCGGATGTGCGCACGTGAAGAGCGCCGCGAGCCAGGCGGCTACGAGCGGTGTTCAGAAAAATAAATCACCAGGAATTATTTGCTTGAGACGGCAGAAAACTGCATCCTGGGCCAGCCGGGTGGCATGCGGGCATTGAGCCGCGAAATCGAAAAAGGGCGGATTGAAGACTATGCAAGGTGAGCACCAGATTCGTGGCGGCGATCAGCTCGGCCTGCGCGCCTACAACAGGCGGATGATCCTCAATCTGATCCGCCAGCATGGCGCGCTCCCGAAGGCAGAAATGGCCCGCTTGACCGGCCTCAGCGCCCAGGCGGTGTCGGTCATCGTCAATGCGCTGCTGAAGGAGAAACTGGTCCGCAAGGAAAACAAGGTGCGCGGCAAGGTGGGCCAACCCCACACGCCCATCGCCCTGAACCCCAATGGCGCGTTTTCGGCCGGCGTGAAGATCGGCCGCCGCAGTCTGGAATTGATGCTGGTGAACTTTCATGGCCAAGCCATCGACTATAAGCGCTTCCCCTATGCCGCCCCGCGGCGCAAGGAGGTGGCGAGGCTGCTGCGCCGGGAACTTGCCGCGCTGCTGCGGGGCCTCGACGAGTCGCAGCTCGACCGCGTCGTCGGCATCGGAGTCGCGATGCCGGGGCACATCTCCGGCTGGACCGACGTCATGGGCCTCGACCCGGCCGAGCTGGTGGACTGGAATGAAGTCGACGTCACCGCGATGATCTCGGAGATCACCGAACTGCCTGTGGAGGTCTACAACGACGCGACGGCCGCCTGCGCGGCGGAGATGGTGCTGGGGCGCGCCCTCACCTTTTCCAGCGCGCTCTACATCTACGTCGGGACATTCATTGGCGGCGGCCTTGTGATCAATGGCCAGCTCTTCGAAGGGACGCAGCGCAATGCCGGAGCCATCGGTTCGATGCCGGTGGCGGCCGCGGCGGGCGGACGCGAACAACTGATCCGCCAGGGTTCCCTCTACAGCCTGGAGAACACACTGCGCGCGGCCGGTATTGGTGAGCTCGGCATGATCGCCGACCTGGCGGCCGACCCTCGCGCGGCGGACGCCTTTGCCGGCTGGCGGCGCGGCGCGGCGGCGCCGATCGCCGAGGCTATCGCGGCGGCGGCCAGCGTCATCGATTTCGAAGGCGTGGTCATCGACGCCATGTTGCACCCCGCACAACTCGGCGCCCTGGTGCAGGACGTGCAAGAAGCCTTGCACCGCATGGATCTGACGGGCACCAGTCCGCTCACCCTGTGTCAAGGCAGCATCGGAACCCAGGCGCGTGTTGCCGGCGCAGCCATCCTGCCGTTGATCCGGGAGTTCTCCCCCGACCAGGAATTGCTGGTCAAGAAGATTGCCACTGCAGCCTGACCCGCGTCCGGTGCTGCAGTTCCTTGCCGCGTCTGCGGCGCAAAGAATAATTTTTTTGAGGTTTCCATGTTGACCGAAACGTTCGCCCTTCAGCCCGGCAATCGTCCTGACGACGCGGAGCTGCGCCGGTCGATCGAATATCACCTGCAGTATTCCATCGGCAAGAACCCCGGCGCCGCCACACTCACCGACTGGCGTCTGGCGGTGTCACGCGCCATTCGCGATCTGGTCATCGCCCCCTGGTTCGAAACCACCGAGCGTATTCGCGCCGAACGCCACAAGCGCGTGTACTATCTGTCGATGGAGTTCCTCATCGGCCGCCTGCTGGAAGACGCCATCGCCAACTTGGGCTTGGATGACTCCGTTCGGTCGGTGGTCGCGGAGTTCGGCATCGACTACAACGCCCTGCTGACCGACGAACCGGACGCCGCACTCGGCAACGGCGGCCTCGGGCGCCTGGCCGCCTGCTTCCTCGACTCGATGTCGACCGTCGGACTCCCGGCCAACGGTTACGGCATCCGCTATAATCACGGCCTGTTCCGCCAGTCCTTCGAGAACGGCTGGCAGACCGAAGAAGCCGAGGACTGGCTGCGCCAGGTGCACCCCTGGGAGTTCGAGCGGCCGGAGACCAGCTACAGCATCAGTTTCGGCGGTGAGCTGCGCATGGAAGACGGCGCGCAGCAATGGAGCCCGGCGGAGACTGTCCTCGCCGTCGGCTATGACACGCCGGTTCCCGGCTGGCGTGGCCGCTGGGCCAACACGCTGCGCCTGTGGTCGGCGAAATCACAACGCGAGTTCGACCTGGAGCCCTTTAACAGAGGTGACTACATGGCGGCGGCGGCCCCCTCGGTGCTTGCCGAGACGATCAGCCGCGTGCTCTATCCCGACGACACCACCGAGCAGGGCAAAGAATTGCGGCTGAAGCAGGAATATTTCTTCACCGCCGCCTCGCTGGCCGACATCATGCGCCGCTTCCTCTCGCAGCACGACGACGTGACCCGGCTGCCGCAGGCCATTGCAATCCAGCTCAACGACACCCATCCCGCGATCGCCTTCCCGGAACTGATCCGCCTGCTCGTCGACCAGCACCGGCAACCCTTTGCCGCCGCTTTCGAGATTGCCCGCAACTGCCTGCACTACACCAACCACACGCTGCTGCCCGAGGCCCTGGAGCGTTGGCCCGCCGATCTCATGGGCCGGATCCTGCCGCGCCACATGCAACTGATCGAGCAGATCGACGCGCACCACGCCAAGACGGTAAAGCGTCCCTCCGGCGTGAAGATCGTCGACGGACAGGAGGTTCGCATGGGGGACCTCGCCTTCATCGGCGCGCGCCGGGTCAACGGCGTTTCGGCTCTTCATACCAGCCTGATGAAGCAGACCGTGTTCAAGGATCTCCACACCCTGCACCCGGAGCGTATCGTCAACCAGACCAACGGCGTCACGCCGCGGCGCTGGCTCTACAACTGCAACCTTTCCCTGCGCAAGCTTCTGATGAAGCACATCGGCGGCGATTGGGTCACCGACCTTGAACAACTGCGGGCGCTGGCGCCACTCGCCGACGACGCGGGCTTTCGCGAGCGCTTTGCGGCGGCCAAACGCGACAACAAGCTGCGGCTCGCGGACTACTTGAACCGCACCATGGGCATGACGGTCAACCCCGATGCCATGTTCGATATCCAGATCAAGCGCATCCATGAATACAAACGACAACTGCTCAACATTTTGCAGGTCGCCGCGATGCGGAACGAAATCCGCCGCGACCCCGATGCGGGCTGGGCCCCGCGCGTCATGGTCTTCGGCGGCAAGGCCGCTCCGGGCTATGCCATGGCCAAGCAGATCATCAAGCTGATCAACGACATCGGTGCGACGGTGAATGCCGATCCGCAAATGGCCGAACGCCTGCAGGTCGTCTACCCGCCGAACTACAACGTCTCCATGGCCGAACTTCTGATTCCCGCCGCCGATCTCTCCGAGCAGATCTCCACCGCCGGCATGGAAGCCTCGGGCACCGGCAATATGAAGCTGTCGTTGAACGGCGCCCTGACCGTGGGCACGCTGGACGGCGCCAACATCGAAATTGCCGATGCCGTTGGCCGCGACAACATCTTCATCTTCGGCCTTACGGCCGAGCAGGTTTCGGCGGCCCGCGCGGAGGGCTACGAGCCCTCAACCCATATCGACGCCGATCCGCGACTCGCCGAGGTGCTCGACCAGATTGCCTCGGGCGCCTTCTCCCCGGACGACCCAGAGCGCTACACCGCGCTGGTCGACAACCTGCGCCAACACGACTGGTTCATGGTGGCGGCCGACTTCAAGGCTTATTGGGATGTCCAGCGCCGCATCGACTCGGCCTGGCACGATCGCGACGGCTGGTTCCGCAGCGCCGTTCTGAACACCGCTCAGATGGGATGGTTCTCCTCCGACCGGACGATACGCAGCTACGCCCGCGACATCTGGAATGCCGAAACAGCGTTTTGAAAGAGCTCATGGCCAAGCCCAAGAAATCCGCCGCAAAAGGCGTTCCTCAAACCGATCCCCGCCAGACCGCGGCCCTCGCCGCCGGTACGCACGGCGATCCCTTCGCCTATCTCGGCCTGCATCGGGACGCCAAGGAGCGTTGGGTTCTGCGCGTCTTCCGCCCGGGAGCCGAAGCGGTTGAGATGCTGCCGGCGACGCCCTCCGGCGATCCGGTGCCTCTGAGCCTGGTCGATCCGGCCGGTCTGTTCGCCGCCGAATTGGCGGCCGACCCCGGCGCCTATCGTTTGCGGCTGCAAGCTGAGGGAACCAGCTGGGAGGAGCAGGATCCCTACCGCTTCGGCCCGGTTCTCGGCGGGATGGACGAGCATTTCATCAGCGAGGGTTCGCACCTCGGCCTTTGGCAGGCGCTCGGCGCCCATCCCCTGCAACTGGACGGCGTCGCGGGCGTTCACTTCGCCGTCTGGGCCCCGAATGCCCAGCGCGTTTCCGTCGTCGGCGACTTCAATTTCTGGGATGGCCGGCGCCACCCCATGCGCCCGCGCGGAACCACTGGCGTGTGGGAAATCTTCCTGCCGGGCGTGGGCGAGGGCGCCCGCTACAAGTACGAGATCAGGGGCGCCGAAGGCGCCGTCCAGCCGCTGAAGGCCGATCCCGTCGGCTTCGGCAGCGAGCATCCGCCGGCCACCGCATCCGTGGTGCGCGAACTGCGCGGGCGCCGGTGGCGCGACGAGACCTGGATGGCGCGGCGCGCGGAAGCCGGCCGCCGCGACCGGCCGATCTCGATCTACGAGGTACATCTCGGCTCCTGGCAGCGCGCCGACGGCGGCGCACGCCCGTTGAGCTATCACGAACTGGCGGAAAAGCTGGTGCCCTATGTCCGCGACATGGGCTTTACCCATATCGAGATGCTGCCGGTCACCGAATATCCCTTCGACGGCTCCTGGGGCTATCAGCCCATCGGCCTCTACGCGCCGACCATCCGGCACGGCACGCCGGACGAGTTCCGCGACTTCGTCGAAGCCTGCCACGAGGCCGGGCTGGGGATCATCCTCGACTGGGTTCCCGGCCACTTCCCCACGGACGAACACGGGCTGGGGCGCTTCGACGGCACCGCGCTTTATGAATACGCCGACCCGCGCGAGGGCTTTCATCAGGACTGGAACACGCTGATCTACAACTACGGCCGGCGCGAAGTGCAGAACTACCTGATCGCCAATGCGCTCTATTGGCTGAAGGAGCATCATCTGGACGGCCTGCGCGTCGACGCCGTCGCCTCCATGCTCTACCGCGACTACTCGCGTGACGAAGGCGAATGGGTGCCGAACGTCCATGGCGGGCGTGAAAACCTGGAGGCCATCGCGTTTCTCAGGCGCATGAACGAAGTCGTCTACGGCGCCTGCGACGGTGTCATGACGCTGGCCGAAGAATCGACCTCCTTCCCCGCGGTCTCGGCACCGACCGACGCCGGCGGCCTCGGCTTCGGCTACAAGTGGAATATGGGATGGATGAACGACACCCTGGACTTTATGCGCCACGACCCGGTGCATCGCCGCCACCATCATCACCAGATGACCTTCGGTCTGCACTACGCCTTTTCGGAAAACTTCGTGCTGCCGCTCAGCCACGACGAGGTGGTGCACGGCAAGGGCTCGCTGCTGGCGAAAATGCCCGGAGATGACGACCAGCGCTTTGCCAACCTGCGGGCCTACTACGCTTTCATGTGGGGCCATCCGGGCAAGAAGCTGCTGTTCATGGGCCAGGACTTCGCCCAGCCGGCAGAGTGGAACCATGACCGCAGCCTCGACTGGCACCTGCTTGCCGACAAACGCCATGCGGGCGTGCAAGCACTGGTCCGCGACCTCAACCGGCTCTACCTGACGACACCCGCGCTCCATCAACTGGACTGCGAGGCCGAAGGCTTCGAATGGATCGAAGCGAACGCGGCGGAGGAGTCCGTCTTCGCCTGGGTGCGCCGCGGCCGCGACGGTACCGCGCCGGTCGTCGTCGTCTGCAACTTCACTCCGGTTGAGCGCGGCGCCTGGCGCCTGGGCGTCCCCGCGGCCGGGCGCTGGGCCGAGCGCCTCAACAGCGACGCCGCCGCCTACGGCGGCCGGGACCGCGGCAATCTGGGCGCCGTGGAGAGCCGGCCTCTGGCGTCTCACGGCCGCCCCGATTCCATCGAAATTGTGCTGCCGCCCCTGGCGACGCTGATTTTTGAGCTGGATAGCTAGCAAGCCGCTGAAAAACCCGCGCCGTGCTTGACCGCGTGCGTCGAGACGCTTTGCCCCCCGTGGTTCGAGACGGGGCTGCGCCCCTCCTCACCATGAGGTCGATTATCTCAATATTTTAGCTCAGCCTGAGGTGACCCGAGGGGCCGTCTCGAAGGGCGCCACAAGATGCCATGTGCGCTTTATCGACAGCCTGCTGGAGGTTACGCGGCCTTGAGGGCGGACCGGTCCAGTTCGCATTTCAGGAACCGCGCGATGGCATCCATGCCGGTGAGCGTCACCCGCGCGGCGGCCTCGGCCTCGGCATTGTAATTGGTGTTGGTGTTCACGTCATAGACCAGCGGCACGCCATCGGCGCCGGTGGCGAATTCGATGCCGGCGATCTCGATGCCCGCGCTTTTCAGGAAATTCTCAAGCCGGCCCTTGAGCCCGGCGTCGATCGTCTCGACGACCTTGAAGGCCGGACGCGTCGCGCCGGGCAGCGAGCAGACATCGGCGGGGCAGAGCTCGAAACCGCCGCTGGTGTCGACCTCGACGGCGTAGAGGAAACGCCCGCCGACGAACTCGGCCCGGGTGATCACCGGCTCCGGCGTCGCCACGTATTGCTGCAGCAGGTGAACGCCGTCGAGCGGCGCCTCGAAGTCGGGCGAGTCAAGATGCACCAGGAGATCTTCGGCATTTTCGAACAGCCGCACGCCAAGCCCCTTGCCGCCGCGGTTGGGCTTCAGCAGGAAGCGCCCCTCGCCGAAGGCGGCGCGCGCCGCCGCGACGAGCTTGCCTTTGCCGACCACCGGAACGGTGCGCGGTGTCGCCACTCCGGCGCGGGCCAGCGCGGCATACTGGCGCGCCTTGTTGATTTCCAGATCCAACGCGGCCGGACCGTTCACCACGCGGCGTCCGTATTGCGTCAGCCAGGCCAGGGTGACGGCGGTGAGCTCTGCCGAGAAGCGATGCCCGCGGCTGTGCGAGGAGGCGCTCATGCGGTTGTAGAACACGCCCTCCGGCGGCGGCGCCGAGAGGTCTATCGCGCGTTCGACCAGGAACCAGTCTTCCCAGGGCGCCCCGCCGCGCTCCAGCGCCTGGGCCAGCGGCGGCAGCCAGTCGGGGTTCTCGTGCAGGACATGAATGCGAGACATCGGGGGCCCCTTCCCGTGGCAGGACTGGAAACAGATGAACCGAACGAAGGCGGTTTCACCTTCAAATAGGCCGGCGATTGAAATTTACAATAGCGAAGTGGGTTAATGATTTAAATTACATTTTATTATAGTATAATATGAACGAACGGGCTGCGGTGGAGACTCCGCACGCCCCGGATTTCAGCTAAGCGGAAAGAGTTTCGTTCAGGAACCCGAACACCAGGCCGTTGAAGGCCTCTGGCGCCTCGAAATAGGTCGAATGGCCGACGCCGGGCAGCTCGACCAGGCGCGCGCCGGGGATGGTCTCGGCCACCTCGCGCAGGACCGGCGGCGGAAACAGCACGTCCTCGGGGCCGGTGATCGCCAGGGTCGGCACCGTGTAGCCGTCGAGCTCGGCCGGCGTCACCGCCCGGGCCGCGGTCAGCCGGTCGAACGACTTGGGGAAGTTCGAATTGAGGCCGGAAATCTGGCGGCAGAGGTAGACGCCCTGCGGATCGTTGGCGACGAAGCTCTTCCCCAACTGTCCCGTGCCCGGCGGAATGGCGCCGGAGGCGATGTGTTCGATGGCGGCATTGGCCTTGGGCGTGTCGAGGCCGCCGGGCGTGTTGGCCAGCACCAGGGCGCTCACCCGCTCCGGCCAGGTCACCGCCGCCTTCAGACCGCCCCAGCCGCCCATCGACTGGCAGACCAGCGCCGCCCTGTCGATACCCTCGGCATCGAGGATCGCCATGATGTCGCCGTGAAAATACACGCTCTCGAAGTGCTCGAGATCGCAGCGCGAACGCCCGAAGCCGCGGTGGTCGAAGACGACGACCTTGAAGGCCTTGGCGAAGTGCGGCACCTGCCGCCACCAGGAAGCGCAGTTGCCGCCACGCCCATGCGCGAATACCACCGCCGGCCCCTCGCCGTGGGTCTCGTAGTAGAGGCGCGCGCCGTTGGTTTCGATTGTCGGCATGTGAGGGATCCCGTTCTGCGTCGCTCTTGCTATTCTATGCAGGAAACGCCGTCACCGCACTTGCTCGCGTCACGTTGAGGCGCTTGAAGAAAAGCTCCCTCACCCTCCACCGGCGCGCGCGCCTGCCTCTCCCCCGCCGAGGCAAGGAAAGAACAGCGATCCCTCGCTCCACCGGGGAGAAGGTTGCGCAGCCTTTACGAAATCGAAGATTGAACTCAGGCGAAGCTGGGCGAGGGGGTGAGCCCTATCGCGTCCGCTTGTTGGCTTTCTTCTTGCGGCCCGCGTAGGGGTTGTCGCCCTTGCGGAAGTTGATGCGGATCGGCGTGCCGGGCAGGTCGAAGGCGTCGCGCAGGCCGTTCTCCAGATAGCGCAGGTAGGAGGTCGGCAGCTCCTGCGGCTTGGAGGCGAAGATGGCGAAGGTCGGCGGCCGCGTCTTGGCCTGAGTCATGTACTTGAGGCGCACGCGGCGGCCGTTGACCGCCGGCGGCGGATGCGCGGCGGTCACCGCCTCCAGCCAGCGGTTGAGGTCCGCCGTGCCGACGCGGCGGTTCCACACGTCGTAGGCCTGGATGACCGCCTTCATCAGGTTGTCGATGTTGTGGCCCTGCAGGGCCGAGAGCGTCACCACGGGAATGCCGCGGGTCTGTGGCAGGGAGCGTTCCAGGCGGTCGCGAATGCCGGCCAGGGCGGCGTCGCGTTCGCGGCAGGCGTCCCACTTGTTGACGCCGATGACCAGGGCGCGGCCCTCGTCGACCACCATGCGGGCGATGCTGAGGTCCTGCTTCTCCAGCCCCTCGTCGACATCGAGCAGCAGCACCACCACCTGGGCGAAACGGATGGCGCGCAGGGTATCCTGGATCGAGAGCTTCTCCAGCTTCTCGGTGACCCGCGCCTTGCGGCGCAGCCCGGCGGTGTCGACCAGGCGCAGCGGACGGTCCTGAAAGGTCCAGTCGATGGCGATGGAATCGCGGGTGATGCCGGCCTCGGGGCCGGTCAGCAGGCGCTCCTCGCCGAGCAGCTTGTTGACCAGCGTCGACTTGCCGACGTTGGGCCGCCCAACCACGGCGAGCTGCAGCACGCCGCCAAACTCATCGGCGCCCTCTTCGGCTTCCTCCGCGCCCTCTGGCGGCAGTTCTTCCTGGACCGCCGTTCCGGCGACCGCGGCGACCGCGTCATAGAGATCGCTCATGCCCAGGCCGTGCTCGGCGGAGAGCGGGATCGCCTGGCCGAGGCCGAGGCTGTAGGCGTCGCCGAGGCCGGTCTCCACCAAGCGGCCCTCGCACTTGTTGGCGACCAGGGCGACCGGCTTGCCGCTGCGCCGCAGCCAGCGGGCGAAGTGCTCGTCCAAGGCGGTAATGCCGGCGCGCGCGTCGATCACCAGCAGCGCCAGGTCGGCGTCGGCCAGGGCGCGCTCGGTCTGCGCGCGCATGCGCCCCTCCAGGCTGGAATCGAAAATCTCCTCCAGGCCGGCGGTGTCGAAGACGCGGAACTCCAGACCGAAGAGATTGGCCTCGCCCTCGCGGCGATCGCGGGTCACCCCCGGCTTGTCGTCGACCAGCGCCAGGCGCTGACCGACCAGCCGGTTGAACAGGGTCGACTTGCCCACGTTGGGGCGTCCGATGATGGCGACAGTGATGCTCATGGCCATGGCTTAGGTTAGGGGGCCCCGAGGCATAGGGCGCTCGGCCGGCCTCCGCAAGCCCGATTGCGGCGCCGCGCCGCGCGTTGCCGCCGGACTTTAGCGGTAGGCGAGCAGTTCGCCGCCGTTGGTCAGCAGGTAGAGGCTGTTGTTGGCCACAACCGGCGCGACGGCGACGCCGTCGTCCAGGGAAATGGCGCCGAGCAGCTTGCCGTCGTAGGGCGAGACGGAGACCACCTCGCCATGCGAGCCGGCGATCACCAGGCGGTCGCCGGCCAGCACCGGCCCGCGCCAGCGGATCGGCTGCTCCTGATCCTCGGGGTCGGCGAAGCGCGGCAGCGGCGTCACCCAGCGGATGCGGCCGTCCTGGCGCTGCAGGCAGACCACCTGGCCGTCGTTGGTCACCACATAGATGTAGTCGCCGGCGGCCCAGGGCATCTGCACGCCGCCGACGTCCGCCTGCCAGGCGCGCACGCCCTGGCGCAGGTCGACCGCCAGCATGCGCCCGGCGTGACTGACCGCCAGCACCAGATCGCGGTCGATGACCGGCAGGCCGCGCACCTGGGCGATGTCGGCCAGGGGGTCCAGATTTCTAATGGCGCTGAGGTTTTCCGTCCACAGCGCGCGGCCGTCGTCGGTCAGCAGGGCCAGCACCTCGCCGGAGGAATAGGGCACGATCACCGTGTTGCGCGCCACCGCCGGGCTGGCCGAGCCCAGCAGGCCGGCGGTTTCCTGCACCCCGACGTTGTTCCACAGCCGCTCGCCGGTGTCGTCGTTCAGCACCAGCAGCTGGTTGTCCAAGGTCACCACGAAGACCCGTCCGTTGTCGGCCACCGGGGCACCGCGCATCGGCGAGGGCGCCTTGTGGATCCACAGGACCTCGCCGCTCGCCGCGTCCAGCGCGAAGACCCGGGCAAAGCCGGTGGAAACGAAGAGCTTGCCGTCGTTGAACGTCAGGCCGCCGCCGAAAAAGCCGCCGTCCTCGTCGTCGTCGTCGAGGTCGACCTGCCACAGGCGGCTGCCGCTGCCGGCCGAGAAGGCGGAGATGGTGGAGCGCGAGTCCATGGTGTAAACGCTGTCTCCCACCACGATGGGCTGGGCCAGCAGCTGCGCCACGTCGCCGGAGCCCGACCCGACGTCGGCGCTCCAGGCGCGGCGCGGATTGGCGCTGAGCGAGAGGTGATACATCGCATGGGCGGCCGAACCGCCGGGCTGCGCCCAGTTCTCGTTGACGTAGGGCTCGGGCAGCCGCACCACGGTGTCGGCAATGGCGGGATCGGCGCGCAGACCGCGTTCATAGGCCAGGATGGCGATGCGCTGGCCGGGCAGCGGCGGCGCCTCGGACTCGCCGAACCACTCGGTGATGCCGCAAGCGGAGACCACCGACAGCAGCGACAGCGGCAGCAAAAAGCGCTTCAAAATCAGTAACATCTGACAATCATCCAGGAAGGGAGGCGAGCAGCTCCGCGGCGCGCGAACGGCTGCCGGAAGGCGCTGCGGGGTCGTCGGTGATCTTGATCAAGTGCTCGCGGGCCGCCGCCTTGTCACCCTCGCGCAGGGCCAGGGCGGCCAGCAGCTCGAGCGCAGTGAAGCGATAGGGCGCTTCCGGCGTCGCCAGATTGAGCAGCTCGCCGCGCAGCCGCGCCGCGTCGCCGTCCTTCATCTGGCGCATGGCGGCGAACAGGGTGCCGAGCTGGCGCAGGGCCTCGCTGGAAGGAGACTCGCTGGCGATCTGCTGCCAGATCC
The DNA here is from genome assembly GCA_040217155.1 of Kiloniellaceae bacterium. GTDB lineage: Bacteria > Pseudomonadota > Alphaproteobacteria > Kiloniellales > Kiloniellaceae > Pelagibius. The sequence goes on along the minus strand of JAVJNS010000030.1, from coordinate 27,966 downwards.
GGGTGGCCGCCTCGCTGTCGCCGGCCTCGGCCGCCAGACGCGCCTCGGTCAGGGCGGCCAGCAGTTCGTAGCCGCTCCCGCTGGGGTCGCTGAGCGCGCGCAGCGCGTTGCGGGCGCCGGCGCTGTCGCCGGCTTCCAGCTGCTGGGCGGCCGCGGCGTAGCTGTCGGAGCGCGCGCCGCGCTGGTTCAGATCGTAGCTGCGCCAGCCCTGGTAGCCGGCCACGCCGATCACCACCACCGCCGCCACGGCATAGATAAAAAGACTGTTGCGCTTCCACCACTCCGTCGCTTTGTCGCGGCGCAGGTCTTCATCGACTTCCTTAAAGATATCGGCCACAGGCCACTCCCTTAACGCAAACCGCCGGCTTAGCGCAGACCGCCGGCGCCGCCGTATCCGGCGAAAACCCGCCGACCGCAGCCGGACCCTTGCGGTCCCAACCCGAAGACGCCGAACGGCGCTTCGTTGATAAAGCCCTTGCCCGCCTGCATCAACCTCCTAATGGTAGGGTGACCCCTTCAGGCCGCCTTCCACTTGATGCTGCAGCCCATGGACGGGATCTGCTCGGCCGGGCCGCGGCCGGTTTCGGCGACCCGCTTCATGGCTTCGTAAAGCTCACGCCTGGCGCCGGGGACCAGGGTGCTGCGGGATTCGTCCAGACGGCCCCGATACTGAAGTTCCAAATCTTTGTTGAAACCGAAGAAATCCGGCGTGCAGACGGCGCCGTATCCCCGCGCCGTCTGCTGCGTCTCATCGACCAGGTAGGGAAAGTCCAAGCCGTGCGCCGCGGCGAAGGCCTTCATGTTGTCGTAGGAATCCTCGGGATAATTGCTGGCGTCGTTGGCATTGATGCCGGCGACGCCGATGCCCAGATCGCGCAGCGCCCTGGCCTCCTCGGCCAGGCGCCCGGCGATGGCGCGCACATAGGGGCAGTGGTTGCACATGAAGACGATCAGCGTGCCCTTCGGCCCGGCCACCTCGGCCAGGCCGTGGGTCTTGCCGTCGATGCCCTTGAGCGAGAAGTCCAGGGCCTTCCAGCCGAAGTCACAAACTGGGGGCGCAGCAGCCATGAGCCTTCCGTCCTTTCAAATATTTATCAGAGAGTTACAGCGTGTTTTTGAGAATCCGACAAACCCCGCCACATTAACCGATTCTTCAGCGCGGCGGGCCACACTGAAAGCTGGTGTTTGGTGCAAATCCGCCGCCGGCCGCAGCAGGTGCAGACCCGTCCCGCCTAAGACCGGCTGGGAACATCCTAGGCGGCCCGGAGGCTTTTGTCAGGACGTCCGAGACAGGCCGCAGACGGCACCAAGCGGCGCGAGACGACAGGAGTTCAAGGTATGAGGCAGAAACTCGCAACGGCCCTCGCGGCGCCTCTTCTCGCTGTGGTCCTGGGCGCCTGCGACCCGGCCTCCCAGGCCATGCTGGCCGGCGCCTCCCTGGTCACCCTCGCCCACAGCGACAAGACCGTCGGCGACCATGTCGCCACCTGGGCCTTCGACAAGGACTGCTCGACCCTCACCCTGGCCAACGGCGGCGACTACTGCCAGGACTTCATCACCGAGGAACAGCGCCGCGCCGCCGAGGAAGAGGCCGCCGCCAAGCTGGCCAAGACCTACTGCTACCGGACCCTCGGAGCCATCAACTGCTACCAGCAGCCCGACGAGATGGCCAGCGCCACCCAGCGGGTCCGCTAGAACCGGCGCCGGCCGGCCGATTCCCTCCCAAATACAGACCGGCAGGCCTGGAAATCCGGGCCTTTGCACGCGCCGGACGCCTTGGTTTTCCGGCCCCGGAGCGTGATGGCTGGACGGCGGCGACAATTTGCGGAAAACTGGTCTCCAATAAGGCTATAAGACACTTATGAGACCTGTGTGAAATCTGAAGGAGAGCGGCGGCCTTCATGACCCAGCTGTACCGACTCAGCGAGCATCGCAATTCCCCGCGGCGCGTGTTCTTCGACCGGGCTGAACTGAACCAACTGCTCTCCCTGTACAGCCGCAACGTCGCCAACGGCGAGTGGCGGGATTATGCCATCGACCAGGTCGGCGGCACCGCGATCTTCTCCGTCTTCCGCCATACCCACGACGCGCCGCTGTTTTCCATCGCCAAGCAACGCAACAACCGCGCCATCGAATTCGTCGTCTTTTCCGGTCGCGAAAAACTGAAGCGCTCCAAGAGTTTGAGCGAAGCTCTTAAAGTATTCAGGAAGACTCTGCGGGTGGTCTCCTAAGCCGACCGCGGCCAATCCCTGACGCCCCGCGCCACCAACCCAAAAGAGGCCGCGACTACGCCAGCGGCGACCGCCGGCTCGATTGATGTAAAAAATCAATTTTCATCTGTAACGATCTGTTATAGGACGCAATTTTTATCTTCCAGTCCAGCCGTCGCCGCCGAGCCTCTGGCCACGATCAGGAAAAACTTCCTTAACCTAAAAATTTAAGCGGCGGGAAATCAAATGGTGGGACGATCCGGTAATTCCTGAGCTTTCCCCAATCGGCTTATGGAAGAGTATCTGTCTCGATCGAGCCAGCGGCGGGTTCCCCCAACTGCCGCTGGCTCAACTTCCCCCGAGACTTGGAATGAGCCTCCGGGCGGTGCCGGCGCCCCTTCAAGAAAGAGTGACACCCATGTCCTGGGAGCAAGACATCAGCGTGGCGGACCTGCAGGACTCCGGAAGGCCCGAGGACCGCCGCCAGTTCATTCGCGCCGCGACCATTCTCAAGGCCCGCATGCTGACACCCGAGGGCGCCGTCGAGGGCACGGTCGTCGACGCCTCGCTGAACGGCGTGAAGATCTGGACCGCCGGCGACGTGCCGGTTGGCAGCCAGGTGACCCTGATCCTCGCTGGCACCGTCCACTTCGGTGGCGCGGTGGTGTGGCGCCGCGGCGAAACCCTGGGCCTGTGCTTCCATGACGATCCCGAGAAGGTCGCCGCCATCATGGCCGCCCTGCTGCCGCAACGCTGCCTGCAGGTCGGACACGCCTGACGCGCTGCGTTCCTGAACCCGGCACTCCCCAGCCTTGCAGTAGAAACCGCAACGCTCTTCGGGAGTAACCGGCGCTTCCATTGGGGCGGCTGTGCCAAAGCGCACTGGCGCCCGCCCCTTTTCCTGCCAATCTCATCGTGAAGCCCGTTGGCAGGTTGCCGCCTGCACAAGACCGGACAAGAACAACAGTGCCGTCGAAGCCGGGAGATCTCATCAACCCGTTTGAGATCGAAAAGGACCAGTGAGATGGACGACACCCTGATCACCGTCGCGGACGCCTACCGCGACCACCTCGCCGCCGCCTACAAGGAGTTCCTGCTGACCGCCCGGATCAAGATCCTGGTGGTGGTCGATACCGAGATCAGCCTCACTACAGGGCCGGGCGTGTTCGGAATTGGCCGTCTGGTGAAGCTGCTGCGCGACGCCAGGGTCGGCTGCACGCGCTTCGATGTGACTCTGGCTCAGCGCTCCTCGGTCAGCCCCATGGTGACTGCCGCCAACCCCGGCGCCACCCAGCCCAAGTACAACGGCTTCCGCTTCGACGCCACGGCCGGCGGCAACCAGGTCATCGACGGCTATGACGAGATCTGGCTCTACGGCTTCAAGCCGGGTAACGACGCCGGCCCCGATTCCAACATCGCCCAGCCGGGCGCGCTGCCGCTGAACGACAGCGAGTTGGAGGCCCTCACCCGCTGGATGAACGAACACCGGGGCGGCGTCTTCGCCACCGGTGATCACGACTATCTCGGCGCCTCCCTGTGCCATCGCATTCCGCGCGTCGGCACCATGCGCAAGTGGACCAACGCCGACGGCGTGCCGCCGATCGGCGGCCTCGACCGCCTCGACACCGGCCAGCCTGCCACCCCCGGACAGGCGAACATCGCCGGCACGCCGGACGTCATCCCCTTCAACAACCAGTCCGACCACGTGCCGCAGCCGATCCAATGGGTGGCCTGGCAGCAGCACAAGCACGGCCATTTCCTGGTACACAAACGCCCGCACCCGGTGCTCTGCCACCCGACCCTGGGGCCGATCGACGTCATGCCGGACCACGCGCACGAAGGCTGCTGCTTCACCGAGAGCCAGATCGATCTCGGCGCCAACTACAGCTTCAGCGGCTACAGCGGGCCGGAGTATCCCGGCAGCGGTTCCAGCCAGCCGCGGCCGCGCATCATCGCCTGGGGCAATACGCTGGCCGACCCGCCCTACAATCACCAGAAGGGCGACACCCCGGCGCAGCACTTTCCGATGATCAGCGTCTATGACGGGCACGTGACCGACATCGGCCGGGTCGCGGTGGACTCCACCTGGCACCATCACATGGACATCAACTTGCTGGGCCTGGAGGGCGCTGCCGACACCACGGCCTGGCAGAAGATCAGCCGCTATTTCATCAACCTCGCGGTCTGGCTGGCCCCGCCGGGCCGCTACCGGGCACACTGCTTCTTCGACTTCGTGAAGTCGCACTTCGAGTATGTCGGCCTGCTGGAGGTGCATCCCAAGGTCGGGGCCGCGCGCGTCGGCACGATCTTCAGAGACCACCTGGTCTATCACTACGGACCCTGCTGGGTAACGGCCTTCGTGCTCGACTGGCTCAGGGACTTCAACCGCAAGCTCCACGAGCGCGTGCTGATCGAGTTCTTCAACGGCCCCATCGGACCCGACGGCCCGCGGCCCGATCCCTGCCTCTCCTGCCCGCCCTGGTCGTTCATCGAAGAGACCCTGCTCGGTCACATGGCGCTATCGACACGCGGACTGGCGCTGCAGTTGCGCAAGTCCTTTGAAGCCGGCGAGCGCCGCAAGTTCAAGCTCGATGCTTTCCAGCCCCTGATGTTCAAGGGCCTGGAGCAGGGTTGGAACGAGGTCAGCGAAATGATGGCGCGCGACAGCAAGCGCTTGAGCGAAGTCTTCCAGCGGGTCTCCCGCGAGGACAGGATCCAGGCTGCCGAGTAGCGCCTTTCCCCCTTAGGCCGCTACTCCCAAACTGAGGCCCGGGCATTCAAGCGCCCGGGCCCCTCTTTGTCATTTCTCCGGCAGGCTGCGCAGGTAGGCGACCAGCGCGTCGAGGTCCGCCTCCCTCACCTTGGCATAGTAGGTCACCGGCATCGGTGGCAGCAGACGGCTGCCGTCCGGCCGCTGGCCCTGGGTAATCGCCGTCTTGATCGCCGCATCGCTCCAGTCGGCGAGGCCGGCCGGCGTGATGTTGGACGAGACGCTGACCCCCCAGGGACCAGGAATCTCCAAGCCTCCGGCGCCGAGCTGGTTCTCCCAATCCGGGCCCTGCGGCCCCATCGGCGAATGGCACTCGACGCAGTGGCCCAGCGGCCCGGCCAGGTAGGCGCCATAGGCGACCTTATCGTCCGTCGGCACCTCGGCCACCGATGTCACCGGCGGGCCGTAGTTCGGCGGCAGCGGCATGCGGTAGTCCGATTTCGTCACCGCGTTGCTGACCGCCTTTTGCGCCCGCAGGTAAGCGACGATGGCGCCAACGTCGCGGTCGGACAGGTTGCGGTAGAGCGCGATCGGCATCGGCGGCCCGATAAGGGTGCCGTCCGGACGGCGCCCCTCGCGGATCGCGGCGATGATCTGCGCGTCGCTCCACCCGCCGATACCGGTCTCCACGTCCGGCGTGATATTGGCGCTGTAGGCGGTGAAGGGCTCGAACTCGAAGGCCATGCCGCCGGCCAGGTCCATGCCCGCCAGCGGACCGTCCGGGCCCTGCGGCGTGTGGCAGTTGCCGCAGGCGACGATACCCTCCATCAGGTAGGTCCCGCGTTCCAGCAGCGTTTCCGCCTTGGCATCGCTTCCGGGAAGCAGGGCGGCGGCACACAAATAAGCGACACACAGAACGGCTTCGCGCCACCGCCCGCGGCGGGGCGTTGCGAAGACACAGGCATGCCCTAGCATGATTTTCTTGGTCCTTGAAAGTCGGCGCCTTGCGGGCCGGCAGGTCGCGGCGGCGCTGTTTAGCCGATTTCAAAAGCGCGCGCTAGTGGGATTCTGCAGCGCCGCCCTTCACAGGAAACTCTTGATCAACCGGCGCCCCTCACCTTCCCCGGCTGGGGCGAGGACGACGGAGGCGGCCATGTGACTGGCGGCCGTGCGACAGGCGGCCGTGCGACAGGCGCCCGCCGACGCGCGATCACGCCTTCAGGGCCTTGCCCTTCTCGTCGATCCGCGCCTGGAAGGTGGCGGCGGTGACGATCACGCGCTCGTGGCGGCCCTCGCCGATCAGGTCCATGCCGTCGTGGGCGCGAACCGCGAACAACAGCTTGCGGCCGTCCACCCCGATCAGTTCGGCCTGCGCCTTCACCGTCATGCCGACCGGCGTCGCCGCCAGGTGGGAAACCTCCAGATGCGTGCCCAGCGACTGCTTGCCTTCGGGCAGCAGGTGCTCGACCGCGGCCAGCGCGGCCTCCTCGATGAGGTTGATCATTTTGGGGGTTCCCAGCACCGCGATGCGGCCCGAGCCGATGCGCGGCGCGGTGTCGCTGGTGCCGACCATCATTTCCGCCTGACCGGTCAGTCCAGGCCTGATCTTGTCCACTTACTGTCATCCCTTCTGATTGGCGGCCGCCGGTGAGAGTATCGCAGTGTCTCCGATGGCGCGGCGCGGCGGCCACGCCCGCCGAAGCTTACGACACTGGCCGCCGTTTCGCGACGTTGCTCTGTTGAAGAGAATGGCGCCGACACCGGGAGCGGCCGTTCGACGGCGGCATGGCCCCACGGCTCAGGTGCGAAAATGCGCGTTCCAGGGTCAGCCGCCGGGTCGCGGCGCGGAACCAAAGCGTCGCCGGCAGCCGCCCGCGATCGTCTCCGATCGACACCGAACGCCATCTCGGTGCCGAAGACGCCAAGGTGGCTGAGGCTTGCGGCCTGAGGAGCTTGCAGGTTACCACTAAGGATCCGTTGACCGAGGCGCTGCGGGCGGCCGTCACGGCGCAGATGGAGGAGGGCGTCACCACCTCCCCCGAAGCGGTGCTGAACCAGGAACCGGGCGAAGCCTTCCGCCGTGAAGCCTTGGCGCCGCAGCCGGGCCTGACTGAGACGCCACAAGACTCTCCCCGCGACCCAGCGGCGCGGTGCTTTCGGGCGCCGCGCCGGAGGAACCCAAGATGACCAGCACGAACGCCTTAGCGACCGGACTTGGACAGTCGGGACATCTGCTCCGCGGCATAGGCCCGGGGTTCCTGGTCTGCGTCGTCGTCGCCATTACCGCGCAGTTCCTCTCCGATCACTACGGCGCTCCGGCGATGCTGATGGCATTGCTGCTCGGAATCGCTTTCCATTTTCTCGCCGAGGAAGGCCGCTGTGTCCAGGGCATCGAATTTTCCGCCAAGCGCGTGCTGCGCCTGGGCGTGGCCCTCCTGGGCGCGCGCATCAGCGTCGATCTGATCGTCGGGCTCGGCGCGGAACTGATCGCGCTGGTCGTCGTCGGTGTCGCCGCCACCATTCTCTTCGGCCTCATCGGCGCCCGTCTTCTGGGCCGGGGCTGGCGTCTGGCGCTGCTCACCGGCGGCGCCGTGGCGATCTGCGGCGCATCCGCCGCCATGGCGATCGCCGCCGTGCTGCCGAAGAACGAGCATTCCGAGCGCAATCTCATCTTCACGGTCCTCAGCGTCACCGTGCTCAGCACCATCGCCATGATCGCCTATCCGATCGTCAGCGAGCTGTTCGATCTGGACCACCGGGCGACCGGTGTGTTTCTCGGCGGTACGATCCACGATGTGGCGCAGGTCGTCGGCGCCGGCTTCTCGGTCTCGAACGAGACCGGAGAGACCGCGACCCTGGTGAAGCTGATCCGCGTGACCATGCTGGCCCCGGTGGTGCTGATCTTCGCGCTGTCGATACGGGCGGCGGGCGCCGAGACGCCGGACAAGACCAAGCGGCCGCCGCTGATCCCGGGCTTCGTCCTCGCGTTCCTCGGCTTCGCCGCGCTGAACTCCGCCGGGGTCCTGCCCGAAGTCGTCGTGGACCGGCTCGGCGAGCTCTCGCGCTGGGCGCTGCTGGTGGCGATCGCGGCGGTCGGCATGAAAACCTCGTTGCGGCGCATCCTCGATGTCGGCGGCCAGGCGATCGCCCTGATCATCGCCGAAACGGTTTTCATCGCCGGCTTCATTCTGGCCGGTATCTACTATTTCACCTGACCTGGCGCGGGGACGGGCTCGGCACGGATGAGACTCGAGACGCCGGCACGGCCCTCGGCCAAAGCTCTTTATGCCACAGATTAATTTTCCGGGCGCGGCGCCACTTCCATTAGGCTCATTCGGAACCGAGGATAAGAACTCGAGAAGAGGATGAGCAGTCATGACCGAAAAGTTCGACGCGATCATCATCGGCACCGGACAGTCCGGGCCCGCACTCGCCGCGCGGATGACCCGGGAGGGCATGAAGACCGCGATCATCGAGCGCAAGCTATTCGGCGGGACCTGCGTGAACGTCGGCTGCACCCCGACCAAGGCGCTGGTGGCGAGCGCGCGGGCCGCCCATATGGCGCGGCGCGGCGCCGATTTCGGGGTGACGATCGAGGGCGCGGTCAGCGTCGACATGAAAAGCGTCAAGGCCCGCAAGGACGGCATTGTCCGGCACTCCAACGAAGGCGTCACGAAGTGGCTCAAGACCATGGAGCGCCTCACCGTCTTCGAGGGACATGGGCGCTTCGAGAGCCCGACGTCAGTGAGGGTCAACGGCGATCTTCTGGAAGCCGAGAAGATCGTTCTGAACGTGGGCGGGCGCGCCGCGATCCCCGATATGCCGGGGGTCGGGCCAGGGAACGGCAACGTCGACTACCTGACCAATTCCAGCATCATGGAGGTGGATTTCCTCCCGCAGCATCTGGTGATCATCGGCGGCAGCTATATCGGGCTGGAGTTCGCGCAGATGTACCGGCGCTTCGGCAGCGAGGTGACGGTCGTGGAGATGGGACCGCACCTCATCGGGCGCGAGGACGAGGAGGTCTCCGCGGCGGTGAAGGAAATCCTGGAGAACGAAGGCATCGGCATCCGCCTGAAATCGGACTGCATCGGCCTGGAACAGCGCGGCGGCAAGGTGGCGGTCACCGCCAACTGCGAAGCGGGCCAGGAGGAAGTGGTCGGCAGTCATGTGCTTCTCGCGGTCGGCCGCAAACCCAACACCGACGACCTGGGTCTCGACAAGGGCGGCGTCGAAACCGACGCGCGAGGCTATGTCGTTGTCGACGACCAGCTGCGCTCCAACGTGCCGGGCATCTGGGCGATGGGCGACGTCAACGGCCGCGGCGCTTTCACACACACCTCGTACAACGACTATGAAATTCTCGCCGCCAACATGTTCGACAACGACCGGCGGCGCGTATCCGACCGCATCCCCGCCTACGGCCTGTTCATTGATCCGCCGTTGGGCAGGGTCGGCATGTCGGAGCGCGACGTTCGCGACTCCGGCCGCGATGCCTTGGTCGGAAAGATGATGATGAGCCGTGTCGGACGGGCGCGCGAGCGCAGCGAGACCCAGGGATTCATGAAGGTGCTGATCGATGCCGGGACAAAGAAGATCCTCGGCGCGACGATCCTGGGGATCGGCGGTGACGAATCCGTCCATGCCATCCTCGATGTGATGTACGCCGGCGCGCCCTACACGGTGATCCAGCGCGCCATGCACATTCACCCGACCGTCACGGAACTGATCCCGACAATGCTGGGCGACCTGAAGCCGTTGGAGTGAGCCCGCCGCGGCAGGACGCCATGGCGAAACCGACAGCGCCAGGATCGGCGCTCTGACTTACCCGCCCAAGGTGCGGACGTCCAGGTCGAGCTGCGCGCGAAAGCGGGACACGCCCTTAGGCGTCACCAGTACTTTCGGCGAGCCGCGCTCGCGGCGCAGCCAGCCGGCCTCGACGAGCCCCTTCAGCAGGGCGGCTCCGACGGCGCCGCCGATATGGGCCGTCTCCTCCACCCAGTCGGGACAGAGGCGCAGGAACCGCCGCGGCTCGGCCCTCAGGGAGTCGATATCGACATCGAGAGAAGCGATCCAGGCCACCCCCGCTTCCGTCAACTCGGGCCGGCTCGACAGGTCGCGGATGAACCCCTTCGTCACGGCGGCATCGGCGAGCCGGGCACCCAGCCGGCCCGCCAGATGGTCCAGGCAGGCGCGCGCGTGGATCAGTCCCTGATCCCAGCGCTGAGGCGCCGGATTGCGTTGCTTCAGCGTGCCGGCCAGGCCTTCGATGGCTTCGAGGACCTCGGCCACGGCTGGATCGGCCAGACTGTAGTAGCGCCGCCGGCCCCGAACGCTCACCCCGATCAGCCCCGCGTCGCTGAGCTTGGCGAGGTGCTCGCTCGCGGTGCTCGGCGCGACGCCGGCAAGGGCGGACAGCGCGCCGGCGGCGATCCAGCCGTCGTCCTTCAACGCGAACAGCATGTTCGCGCGGGCGGGATCGCCCATCAGGGCGGCCACTTCGGCGATGGAGGCGACACCGATCATATTTCGGTCATAGCCGAAATATGAAGCCGGATCAATGGCGTAATTTCCCTGTCCGTCGCCGGGTCTCGCCGGAAGGGAGAAATGCCATGTGGTTCAACGACATCGACATTCAGCTTCGCTATCCCGCGGTGCCGCCGCCGACGGGCGGCGTCGCGCCCGGGCGGCATGAGGCGGCGCGGCGTCGCGCTTTCGAGCGCAGGAAGAAGTGGGAGCGGGACAGGCGGCGCCACGCACCTGGGGCCAGCATTACGAAGCTGAGCACCTGGATTGAGGCGCCGGCGGCGCGCTTGGCCCGGACCTTCGCGGCAGTGAAGGCGCGCTGCTTGGCAGAGGTCAATTCATAGAAAACCGCCTCAGCCCAGGGCGGCGCGTCCGCGCCGCCGCGAAGGCAAGGCCGTCGCGGCGCGGACAGGCTACAACCTGATCACACAGACCGGCGCGCCATATGCTAGAATAAGCGACCGGCTGACGACTCATCCGGCGGCCCGGCCGGCACCGAGGGGAACGAACGGCCGCGTTATGAGTTATACCCGGCACAGCCTCCGCTTGGCGGAACCTCCAAGAGCCAGCGGGCGGCGGACTGAACCAGCGATCGCCCTATCGAAGTAAAGGACAACGACGATGAAATTCATGCGCTTCCTGAAAACCCTCTTTCTCGTCGGTCTTCTTGCCGGCGCCGTGGCGGCCTGTAGCGGCGAAACGGCGGGCGAGTACGTCGACGACTCGGTGATCAGCAACAAGGTGCGTGCCCAGCTCGTTGACGACAAGGACCTGAACATCTTCCAGATCGACGTCACCACGTTGAAGGGAGAAGTGCAGTTGAGCGGCTTCGTCGACTCGCAGGCCGACAAGGACCGCGCCGGCAATGTCGCCGCCGGCATTAGCGGCGTGAGACGGGTCCACAACAACCTCGTCGTCCAATAGGGCGAATTGCGAGAACGGCCGGGCGGCGGGCCGAGAGGCTGCGCCTCCGGCCTCGCGGAGACCCCATCCATGCCGCTGCGTATCGTCCGCCTCGGCACGCCGCGCCACCCCAGGGAGGGCACCCGCATCGGCAGCGTGCGGCGGCCGCCGCGCGGGGTGCGCAAGGAGCGCTACGCGGCCGACGACTGGTACGATGTCTGGTACCCGGAGCTGTCCCCCAGCCCGGCGCTGGTGGCGCGGGCCCTGGCGGCGCGCACGGAGGCGGAGTGGCGCGCCTTCGCCCGTGCCTTCCGCAAGGAGATGAAGGCGCCGGCGGCCGGCCGCAGCCTCGACCTCCTGGCCGCCCTCTCCCACCACGCCGACTTCTCCGTCGGCTGCTACTGCGAGGACGAGGCCCGCTGCCACCGCTCGGTGCTGCGCGACCTGCTGGCCGAACGCGGCGCCAGGTTCGCCTGAGGCGTCAGCCCGTCACGGCGGCCTCGCTCAGACGCCGGCGACGACGGCGATCTCCACGGTGAACTGCGGCGCCGCCAGCTTGGCCTCGACGCAGGCACGCCCGGGCGTGTTGCCGGGCGACACCCAGGCGTCCCAGACCTCGTTCATCTCGTTGAAGGTCGCCATGTCGGTGATCCAGATCGTCGCCGACAGCAGCTTGGTCTTGTCGCTGCCGGCCTGGGCCAGCAGCTCGTCGATGCGCGCGAGGATGTCCTTGGTCTGCGCGGCGACGGAGTCGCCCGGCGCGCGCTGCGCCACCTGGCCGGCGAGATAGACGAGATTGCCGTAGACGACGGCCTGGGACATGCGCGGGCCCACGTCGATACGCTTGATGTCGGTCATGACGGATCCTCTTCCGTGGAGATCTGTTTGGGTTTAGCCTGTTTGAGATACGTGGGCGGGCAAAGCCCGTCGAGCGAATTCGGTAACTTGAAGGCACCCCGCCTTCAAATCCGGCAGGCCGCGGCGCCGGGACGGCCGGCCCTCACGAAATCGGCATTGGCAAGGCCCGCCGCCCGGCGCAATATTCTGGGGGCGTTACAGCTAGGGAGATATCGCAATGACCGAGCGCGCTGTTCTGGCCGGAGGCTGCTTCTGGGGCATGCAGGACCTGATCCGCAGGCTGCCCGGCGTTGTCCGCACCCGCGTGGGCTACAGCGGCGGCGATGTGCCCAACGCGACCTACCGCAATCACGGCACCCATGCCGAGGCCATCGAGATCGACTTCGATCCGGAAAAAATCGGCTACCGGCAGATCCTGGAGGTCTTCTTCCAGATCCACGACCCGACCACGAAAAACCGGCAGGGCAACGATATGGGCCTGTCCTACCGCTCGGCGATCTACTACGCCGACGAAGCGCAGAAGCGCATCGCCGAGGACACCATCGCCGATGTGAACGCCTCGGGCCTGTGGCCCGGCAAGGTGGTCACCGAGGTCGAGCCGGTCGGCGCCTTCTGGGAGGCCGAGCCGGAGCACCAGGACTACCTGCAGCGCATCCCCAACGGCTACACCTGCCACTTCCCGCGCAAGGACTGGGTGCTGCCGAAGCGGGATGCGGCGGAGTAATTTCTCCGTCCAACGCGCGGCGCGCGCCACCCCGTTGTCGTCCCGGATCTATCGTTCCAGACGGGAAAGCCCTTCCAACAATCGCCGGTTACTCAAAGGGTCGGCATAGGGCTTCCAGTCCCGGCGCGCCTGCGTGAAGCCCGGACTGAGATTGTCGCACTGGTCCAGCATCGCCTTGGCCTCCTCCAACCGACCGAGATGGGCCAGGGCCAGCGCGGCAATAAAGCAGGCTGGCGCGTAGTCGGGCCGCCGCCTGATGGCCTGACGCGCGCGCTCCAGCGCGGCTTCATGATTGCCGGCATTGACATAGGCGCGCGCCAGAAACGCCAGATGCGAATGCAGACGCGCATCCGCCGGATTGAGTTTCTGCGCCCGCTCCATGAAGTCGATACCCCGGGGATCGCCCGCGAGGTCGGACTTGTTGCCGAGGGCGTGCAGGGCATAGGCGTCGTTCGGATTGAGATCGACCGCAACCTTCGCTTCGGCCAGCGCGTCTTCTATGCGGTTGAGCCATTGGTACGCCGTGCTCAGCTCGTGATGGGCCCAGGACGAACCTTCGTCGTGTTCGATGGCCGACCGGGCCGCCTGCATCGCCTGGGTGGCGGTTCCTTCCCTGTCCTCCGCCGCATCGATGAGAATGTCCATGTTGTGGGACATCGCTAGTCCCGCATAGGCATCGGAATAGTCTGGACGGCTTTCGATCGCGCGCTTGAACAGGCCGCGCGCTGCCGCGTTGTCTTCTCGCGTCCGCTGACGAAGCAGCGCCAGGCCCCGCAGACAGAGATCCCAGGCGTTGAGGTCGTCGGTCCTTTTACCGGTCGAGCGCTGGAGCTCGGCCCGGGCCAGTTCAGGCGCCACCACCGCCGCGATCTGCTGCACGATGTCGTCCTGGATCTCGAATATGTCGATAAGGTCGCGGTCGTAGCGCTCGGCCCAGAGATGACGGCCACTGGCCCCGTCGACCAGCTGCGCGCCGACGCGCACCTTGGTCCCGCTCTTGCGCACGCTGCCTTCCAGCACATATCCGGCCCCCAGGTCGCGCGCCGCCTGCTTGATGTCCACGGCCTTCCTCTTGTAGGCAAAGCAGGAGTTCCGGGCGATCACCGCAAAGGAATGCCAATGGGTCAAGGCCGTGATGATGTCTTCCGTGAGGCCGTCCGAGAAATACTCCTGCTCGGGGTCGGCGCTCATGTTGGTGAAGGGAAGAACCGCGATGGCGGGCTTGTCGGAGAGCATCTTGGGGCCGCCGCCCGGGGCGTCACGGGGGGCATCGCGGGGGCCGTCACGGGGTGCGTCACTGGGAGCGTCACTGGGAGCGTCGCGGACACCGTCCGTCCGGGCCGGCGGCCACCGCCAGACACGGATCGGGCGGGCGATGTTCTTCACCTGCTGGTGCCCCGCATCTTCAAAAGCGACATCGACGCGGCCGCTCACCTGGTCGAAAACGACGCCGGAGACGCAGATGCCGCCGGGTTCGGCGATGCCCTCCAGCCGTGCCGCCACATTGACGCCGTCGCCCAGAATGTCGTCACCGTCGATGACGATATCGCCGAGATTGATGCCGATGCGGTAGCGGATGCGCGCCGCTTCGGGATGGCCGGCTTCGTGGTTCGGCATCGCCTGCTGGATCTCGACGGCGCACCGCACGGCCCCGACGGCGCTGGCGAACTCGACCAGCAGTCCGTCTCCGGTCGTCTTGACGATGCGTCCGCCGAACTGGCCGATTTTCGGGTCGATCAGCTCGTCGCGCAGGGCCTTCTGGCGATCGATCGTGCCGTCCTCGTCGGCGGCCATGAGCCGGCTGTAGCCGACCATGTCGGCAGCCAGAACCGCGGCCAGACGACGCTTCATCGGTGCCTTCCTCCCGGCAGCGAGCTTAGAGCGCTTTACGCCCAATTTGAATCAATTCTGTTTTCGAGCGTTGCGGCGATCCGTCAGGAGGCAGGCGCCCCTACTCCCACTCGATGGTCCCCGGCGGCTTGGAGGTCACGTCGTAGACGACGCGGTTGATGCCGCGCACCTCGTTGATGATGCGGGTGGCGGTGGCGGCCAGGAAGTCGTGGTCGAAGGGGTAGGATTCCGCCGTCATGCCGTCGGTCGAAGTGACGGCGCGCAGGGCGCAGACGTAGTCGTAGGAGCGCGCGTCGCCCATCACGCCGACGGTCTTGACCGGCAGCAGCACGGCGAAAGCTTGCCAGATGGCGTCGTAGAGGCCCGCCTTGCGGATGGCGTCGAGGTAGACCGCGTCGGCCTTCCTGAGGATCTCCGCCTTGTCGCGGCTGACGGGCCCGGGAATGCGGATGGCGAGGCCCGGCCCGGGAAAGGGATGGCGCCCGACCAGCGCTTCGGGCAGGCCGAGCTCGCGGCCGAGATCGCGCACCTCGTCCTTGAACAGTTCGCGCAGGGGCTCGACCAGCTGCATGTTCATGCGCGCCGGCAGGCCGCCGACGTTGTGGTGCGACTTGATGGTGACGCTCGGCCCGCCGGTGAAGGACACCGACTCGATGACGTCGGGATAGAGCGTGCCCTGGGCCAGGAAGTCGGCGCCGCCGAGCTTGGCCGCCTCGGCCTCGAAGACGTCGATGAAGGTGCCGCCGATGATCTTGCGCTTGGCCTCCGGGTCGTCGACGCCGTCGAGCTTGCCGAGGAACAGGTCGCTGGCATCGACATGCACCAGCGGGATGTTGTAGTGATCGCGGAACACCTCGACCACCTGCGCCGCCTCGTTGAGGCGCAGCAGGCCGTGGTCGACGAAGATGCAGGTGAGTTGCTCGCCGATGGCCTCGTGGATCAGCACCGCCGCCACCGAGGAGTCGACGCCGCCGGAGAGGCCGCAGATCACCCGCGCCTTGCCGACCTGCCTGCGGATCGCCGCGACCGCCTGCTGGCGGAAAGCGGCCATGGTCCAGTCGCCGCCGCAGCCGCAGACCGCGTGGGTGAAGTTGGCCAGCAGCCGGGCGCCGTCGGGGGTATGCACCACTTCGGGATGGAACTGCACGGCGTAGATCTTGCGCGCCTCGTCGGCGACCACCGCGAAGGGCGCGCCCTCGGAGGTGCCGTAGACTTTGAAGCCTGCGGGCAGACGCACCACGCGGTCGCCGTGGCTCATCCACACCTGGTGGCGCTCGCCGGGCGCCCAGACGCCCTCGGTCAGCGCGCAGTCGTCCCGCATCTCGACGAAGGCCTTGCCGAACTCCTGGTGGTCGGAGCCCTCGACCTCGCCGCCGAGCTGGGCGCAGAGCGTCTGCTGGCCGTAGCAGATGCCGAGGATCGGCACGCCGAGATCGAAGACCTGCTGCGGCGCGCGCGGCGTGTCGCTGCCGGTCACCGAGGCCGGGCCGCCGGAGAGGATGATGCCCTGGGGCGCGAAGTCGGTGACGCGCCGCGGCTCGGTATTGAAGGGGAAGACCTCGCAGTAGACTCCGCTCTCGCGCACCCGCCGGGCGATGAGCTGGGTCACCTGGGACCCGAAGTCGAGAATGAGGATGCGGTCTGTCATACAGCTTATCCGTCCTGATCGCGCCCGCCTGGGCGGTGTCGTGTTGTCCGCCTGCCCGCCGGGCTAGGTCTTTTTGTCGGTCAGCCAGGACTCCAGGTCCGGCCAGCCGTAGGCGAGTTCCTCCAGGTCGCTGCCGGCGAAGGCCTCGAAGCGCTCGCCGGCGCGCTGGCCGCCCATGGCCTCGTAAAAAAATCGCGCCGGATTGGCCGCCAGCACCCAGACCATGGCGCTCCGGTGCTTTTCCCTGGCCAGCGCCTCCAGCGCCGTGGTCAGCAGGCGGCGGCCGAGCCCCTGGCCCTGCCAGTCGACCGCGACATAGAGCGCGTAGACCTCGCCGCCGTAGGGCATCTCCGGGTTGCGGGTCGGCCCGAAGGAGACGAAGGCGACGACCTGCCCGTCGATCTCCGCCACCATCAGGTCGTTGCCCTTTTCCGCCTTGGCGGCGGCGCGGTGCCACTGCGGCGAGGCGCGCGCCACACTCATGCGCGCCAGATAGTCGCTGGGCACCAGGCCGGCGTAGGCGTTCTGCCAGGTCTCCACATGGACCCGGGCGATGTCGTCGGCGTCGCGCGGCAAGGCCGGGCGCAGCACCACCAGATCGCTCATGCCGCGCCTCCCTCACCGGCCACGGGGCGCTCGAAGATCGCGATGAAAAAACCATCGGTGCCGTGGCGCGCCGGCGTCAGGGTCAGGCTGGATTCGCCCCCCGAAGCCGACCCCGGATAGGGCGCGAACAGCACCTTCCGCCAGACCCGCTCGACCGGCAGCGCGGCGAAGTCCGCCGCCGCGGCCAGGAAGGCCTCGGCCTGGTCCCGGTTTTCCTCGGGCAGCAGCGAGCAGGTGACGTAGATCAGCCGCCCGCCAGGCTTCACCAGCGCCGCCGCCTGGCGCAGCAGATCGCGCTGCGCCGCCTTGTAGCTTTCCAGCGCCTCGGGCGTCAGCCGCCAGCGCGCGTCGGGATGGCGCCGCCAGGCGCCGCTGCCGCTGCAGGGCGCGTCGATCAGCACCCGGTCGAAGACGCCGTGCAGATCCTTGGCCGCGGCGAGGTCCTTGGCGGTCCGGCGTTCGACGAAGCCGGCGGCCTTTTCGTTGGCCCCTGCGCGGCGCAGCCGCAGCGCCGCGCGGTCGAGCCGGGCCTGCGCCGAGTCCATCGCCAGCAGACGGCCCTCGCCCTTCATCTCGGCCGCCAGCGCCAGGGTCTTGCCGCCGGCCCCGGCGCAGACGTCGGCCACCGCCATGCCGGGCCGCGCGTCGCAGAGCAGCGCCGCCAGCTGCGAGCCCTCGTCCTGCAGTTCCACCAGCCCGGCGGCGAAGGCGCGGCTGCCGCGCAGGGCGCGGCGCCCGGCGACCCTGAGGCCGCGCGGCGACAGCGGCGTGGGGTGGGTCTCGATGTCCTCCTCCGCCAGGGCGGCCTGGGCCTCCTCGACCCGGCCCAGCAGCGTGTTCACGCGCAGGTCGACCGGGGCCTCTTCCAGCAGGGCGGCGGATTCTTCAACGGCGGCTCCGGGAAAGGCCCGCTCAAGGCGCGGCATGATCCACTCGGGCACTTCGCTGGCGACCCAGGACGGCGGCGCGTCCTGCTGGCCGGCGGCGTCCGCCAGGTGCGCGATCAGAACAGACTCCTCTTCCGTCAAAGGCGCCGGCGCGTAGCGCGACCCGTCGAAGAGCCGGCCCAGCGTCTCCGGGTTCTCGTTCTCACAATGCAGCAGATAGGCCAGCAGTTGCTGGCGCGGCACCGTGGCGCTGCCCTGGCCGCGCTGCAGCCACCAGCCGATGCGCGCGCGGTGGCGCAGCAGACCGTAGGTCATGCCGGTCAGCGCCTTGCGGTCCTTGGAGCCGATGTAGCGGCGCTGGCGCAGGTAGTCGTTCACCACCTGCTCGGCCGGGCTGTTGCCGGCCTGCGCCGCGATGCCGCCGAGGATCTCGATGACCGCCTGCATGCGCGCCGCCGGGGTCATGGCCCGGCCCTCGCCACGCGCCGCGGACACAATGCGTGTGCGATGTTCTCCGGGAAAGGCAGACCGCGCCCGATCACATCTCGTTGCGGTAGTTGGGGGCCTCGCGCGTCACGGTGACGTCGTGCACGTGGCTCTCGCGCAGGCCCGCGTTGGTGATCTGCAGGAAGCGCGCGTTGCGCCGCAGGTCGGCGAGCGTGGCGCTGCCGGTATAGCCCATGGCGGCGCGCAGGCCGCCGACAAGCTGATGGATCACGGCCCCGACCGGACCCTTGTAGGGCACCCGGCCCTCGACGCCTTCCGGCACCAGCTTCAGGGAGTCGGCGACCTCCTGCTGGAAATAGCGGTCGGCGGAGCCGCGCGCCATGGCGCCGACCGAGCCCATGCCCCGATAGGCCTTGTAGGAACGGCCCTGGAACAGGAACACTTCGCCGGGGCTTTCCTCCGTCCCGGCGAACAGCGAACCGATCATCGCGGCGCTGGCGCCGGCGGCCATCGCCTTGGCGAGATCGCCGGAGAACTTGATGCCGCCGTCAGCGATCACCGGCACGTCCTGCTTCTGGCACACCTCGACGGTGTCGAAGAGCGCCGTCAGTTGCGGCACGCCGACGCCGGCCACCATGCGCGTGGTGCAGATCGACCCCGGTCCGATGCCGACCTTCACGCCGTCGACGCCGGCGTCGACCAGGGCGCGCGCGCCCTCCGCCGTGGCGACATTGCCGGCGATGACCTGGGCCTTGTTGGACAGCCGCTTGATCGAACCCACCGCCGCGACGACCCCCTGGGAGTGGCCATGCGCGGTATCGACGACGATGACGTCGGCGCCGGCCTCCAGCAGCGCCTCGGCGCGGGCCATGCCGTCGGTCCCGACGCCGGTGGCCGCGGCGGTGCGCAGGCGGCCCTGCTCATCCTTGCAGGCATGGGGAAAGGCCTGGGCCTTTTCCATATCCTTCACGGTGATCAGGCCGATGCAGCGGTAATCCTCGTCCACCACCAGCAGCTTTTCGATGCGGTGATGGTGCAGCAGGCGCTGGGCCTCTTCCTTGCTGACCCCTTCCTTCACCGTGATCAGCCGGTCCTTGGTCATCAGCGCGGAGACCGGCTCCTTCGGATTTTCGGCGAAGCGCACATCGCGGTTGGTCAGCACGCCGACCAGCCTCTTGGTCTTGCGCTCGACCACGGGAATGCCGGAGATGCGATGGCTTTCCATCAGCGCCAGGGCGTTGGCCAAGGGCTCTTCGGGATGGATGGTGACCGGATTGACCACCATGCCGCTCTCGAACTTCTTGACCCGGCGGACCTCATCGGCCTGGCTCTGGATGTCCAGGTTCTTGTGGATCACGCCGATGCCGCCGGCCTGGGCCAGGGCGATGGCCAGGCGTCCCTCGGTGACCGTATCCATGGCCGAGGACACCACCGGAATGCCGAGCTCGATGGAGCGGGTCAGCCGGGTGCGCGTGTCGGTCTGGTTTGGGAGGACTGCGGACTCCGCCGGCTCGAGAAGGACGTCGTCGAAAGTAAGAGCCTGTCGGAGTTCCATGCCTATCCCCTTGGCGGTGATTGGCGCCGCATCATACACATGGCCCCCGCGATGCCAAGCGGATTGCGGCCCGGCCCGCGCAGTCCCGGGCTGCGCGGCGGTCATGGCTTGATCGCAATGGCCGGCCCTTGGCAAAGCGCCCGCCGGTTCCCAGGTGAATAGGACCAACGCGTCCCGCCGGAAACGGCGGCAGACTGCCCGAAACACCCAGTCCTTGCGGGAGGAACGCGATGAAGCCAATCCGTAGCTGGATCGTCATAGCCGATGGCGCCCAGGCGCGAATTCTGGAGAACAAGGGGCCCGGCAAAGGCCTGACGCCGTTGCCGAAGGAAGCCCGGCACCAGGCGCACCGGCCGAGTCGGGAGATCGACGCCGACCGCCCCGGGCGCACCCACGACCGCAACGGTCCCGGCCGCCATGCCATGGAGCCCCCCACCGACGCCCATCGCGACGAGAAACGCCGCTTCGCCGAACAACTGGCCGAACGCCTGAACGACGCCACCAAGCAGGACAGGTACGATCGCCTGGTCCTCGTGGCGCCACCCAAGACCCTCGGCGACCTGCGCCAGGCGCTCAGCAAAGAAACCAATGCCCGCATCACCGGTGAGCTGGCGAAGGACCTGACCCCGATTTCCGATCACGAACTGCCGGGCCACCTGGGCAAGATGCTGGCCGTCTAACGATGCCGCCCGTCTAAAGCGTCTCTTGGCCGCCGCGAAAGCCTGTGGCCACCAAGTACATCTCCGCCGAATCGGCGCGGCTGGCCGCCGGCTTCACGTGGTTCACCCTGGCGAAGTCCTGCTTCAGCGCGGTCAGCAGATCGCGCTCGGTGCCGCCCTGCAGCACCTTGGCGACGAAGGCGCCGCCCGGCGCCAGAACCTCGCGGGCGAAGAGGTGCGCCGTCTCGACCAGCGCCATGACCCGCAGGTGATCGGTCTTGGCGTGGCCGGTCGAGGGCGCCGCCATGTCGGAAAGCACGACATCGGCGGGCCCGCCCAGCGCCACCTTCAGACGCTGCGGCGCGTCGTCGTCGAGAAAATCGCCGACCAGCAGATCGGCCCCGGTGATCGGTTCCACCTCGCTGAGATCGATGCCGACGATATGGGCGCCGCGGCCGCAGCGCTCCACCACCACCTGGGTCCAGCCGCCGGGCGCGCAGCCCAGGTCGACGACCCTGACGCCGCTTTTCAGAAACTTGAAGCGGTCGTCGAGCTGGGCCAGCTTGAAAGCCGCGCGCGAACGGTAGCCGCGCTTGCGGGCCTCGGCCACGAAGGGATCGTTGAGCTGGCGCTCCAGCCAGCGGGTCGAGGAGGTGGTGCGGCGCTTGGCGGTCTTCACCCGGACCTTGAGATTGCGCCCCGAGGCGCCGGAACCGCCGCGGCCGCTGCCCGGCCGACCGCTACCTGCCTTGCCGCCGCCCGCCTTGCCGCTTCCAGAACGCCCGCCGCCGGATTTTGCCAAGAGTCCGCCCCTCAGTCCGCGCCGGGCCCGGAAGCCCAGCGGCCCTCGGGCG
Organism: Kiloniellaceae bacterium; assembly: GCA_040217155.1. Lineage (GTDB taxonomy): Bacteria > Pseudomonadota > Alphaproteobacteria > Kiloniellales > Kiloniellaceae > Pelagibius. The sequence continues at coordinate 6,528 of JAVJNS010000030.1, read as the reverse complement.
CGCCGACTCCGTGGATCATCGAATAGAGCATGCCCTCGCGCAGGCCGCGGTCCGCCACGCGCAGCCGCTGGGCCGGCCAGAGGCGGCAGATCGCGGCTAGAATGGCGCAGCCGGCAACCACCAGGTCGGCGCGCTGCGGCCCGATGCAGGGATGCGCGGCCCGCTCGGCGTAGCTCATGCCGGTGATACGCCCGCAGACGTCGTGGACCGTCGTCATGTCGAGATAACTGCCGTCCACCGCGGCGCGGTCGTAGCGCGGCAGATCCTTGTGCACGCCGGACAGGGTGGTGACCGTGCCGGAGGTGCCGAGCATCTGGATCCGGCCGCCCACGACCGAGGCGCCGACCCGGTGCCGGCTGTCGAAGGTGGTCACGGCGTCGGCCATCTCTGCCACCATCGCCTGGTAGCTTTCCGGAGTGATCTCTTCGCCGCCGTAGCGTTCGGCCAGGGTGATGACGCCGATCGGCACCGAGGACCAGGCATAGAGCGACATTTCCGCCGGGCCGAGCAGACCCTCGCCCGGCCCCGCATTCCGCGGGTTCGCGCCGTCCGGCCCTAGCTTCAGCCAGCAGATCTCGGTGCTGCCGCCGCCGATGTCGAACAGCAGGATATCAGGAATATCCGGATCGATCAGCGGGGCGCAGCCGCAAATGGCGAGTTTTGCCTCTTCGTTCTGGGAGATGATCTCCAGGTCGATACCGGTCTGGCGCCGCACCTGATCGAGGAAATCTTCGCAGTTGTCCGCCCGTCGGCAGGCCTCGGTCGCCACCGCGCGAAGCTGGGTGACACCGCGGCGGCGGATCTTGCCGGCACAGACCTTGAGGGCCTCCAGGGTACGCGCCATGGCCGGACCGGACAGGCTGCCGCTGGCCGCCAGGCCTTCGCCGAGGCGCACGATGCGGGAAAAAGCGTCGACGACGCGAAAGCCGTCGCGCGCCGGACGGGCCACCAGCAGGCGGCAGTTATTGGTGCCGAGGTCCAAAGCGGCATAGAGGCCGCGGTTTTGCCCGCCGTCGCCCCGCCGCCCCGAAGTCGTGCGGTTCTGCCCGTTTACGATGGCAGCCACCAGAAGCCCAATCCTGTTCCCTGGCGCCGGCGTTGCCCGCCGGCCCCTGCAATTGCTGTCTTTGACCGCCATCTTAACGCCAGGACGGCGGCTTTCGCCAGCGCCCGGCGGGCCACAAGCGCGCGAAAACGGTAATATTTCCCAGAAAAGCGGTTGTCAGCGGGGGGCCGGTAGGACTATGTAAAGCACCGACGGGCTAAGAAGATCCCGACGGGCGCTCAAGGCCCCGCTTGCTGGGGGATAGTTTAGCGGTAGAACTCTCGGCTCTGACCCGAGCAACCCTGGTTCGAATCCAGGTCCCCCAGCCATTCTTCCAAAAAACCAGCGAAAATCGATCCATTACAGGCACAGAGACGCTCTGTGCCACAGGGGCGTACCACGCGGCGTACCGAGGCACGCCTGATCTGACCGGCTCGAAACCAGCAGCCGAGCCGCCGATGCGGCCTCTATCACTACCGCGATATGGCGGCCTGAGAATCGGCAGAACCAAGGGCACCGATGGCCGGCTCCGTGCCGGGAACCAGATACTCGGGCATCTCGTCGTCCGGCTTGGCGGCCAGTTCCTGGTCGGTCAGTCGCGCATAGATCTCGATGAAGTTGTCGTCCGGGTCTTTCAGCCACAGTTCATGTAGCGGCGTCCCTTTCCACGTCGTGCGCGGAGGCATCTCGACCGCGGCGCCAAAGGCGACGGCGCTGTGGTAAGCGTCGACGACGGCGTTCCTGTCCGCCATGCCGATGCCGAGGTGGTAGAGCGTATCGTGATGCAGCTCCTTACCGTCCGCCACTACCAGGACGAAGTTCAGGTTGAGGTCCGGGCGGATAAAGGTCGCATAGCGATGCGTCCACTCTTTCGGCCAGGCGCCCAGCAACCAAGCATAGAAGCGTACGCTGGCCGGCAGGTCGGCGACGCGGACACTGCCGTGGAATTCCTTCGACGGCGGTCCTTGCGGCACATCGAGCAGGCCCTTCAGGATCTCGACCCGCCCCTTGATCTGATCGCGCGCGGCGCGGAAGCGTTGGCGCATCTCCTCAGGCGCAATCGAGCTGTTTTTGGAGGCGGGATCGGGGATCGGCCAGTGCAGGCGCCGGACCCGGCCCGGCAGCACCGGGCAGACCTCCTCGGCGCAGAGCGTCACGACCAGATCGACGCTCTCCGGATCGATGCCGTCAACCGCCTTCGAGTGCTGTTCCGAGATGTCGATGTCGATTTCGGCCATGGCCTCGACCGCGTAGGGATTGACCTGGGACGGCGCCGAGCCGGCGCTCCTCACCCTTGCCTCCCCGCCGAGCAGATGCCGCGCCAAGCCCTCGGCCATCTGGCTGCGCGCGGAATTGGCGACGCAGAGAAAAAGGATATTCATCGACGCTCCTCCTGAGCGTGCAGGACGATCGGCGCCGACTCAGGGGATTCCTCGTGCTGGGCCGGAAAATGGCTCCTTGTGCGATTGGCCAGGGCGACCAGCGACAGCATCACAGGAACCTCGACGAGCACGCCCACCACCGTTACCAGCGCGGCCCCGGAATTGAGGCCGAAGAGGCCGATGGCGACGGCGACCGCCAGTTCGAAGAAATTCGACGTGCCGATGAGCGCGCAGGGCGCCGCGACGTTGTGCGGCACGCGCCAGGCCCAGGCCGTGGCATAGGCGATGACGAAGATGCCGTAGGACTGGATCAGCAGAGGGACGGCGATGAGCGCGATCAGCAGCGGCCGCTCCAGGATGACTTGCCCCTGAAAGCCGAACAGCAGTACCACGGTGGCCAGCAGGCCCAGGATCGAGAAGGGCTTCACTGCTGCGGTAAAGCGGCCGACCGCCGCTTCTCCCTTGGCGCCGTTGCCGTGGCGGACCAGCGCCGCCCGCGTCATGGCCCCCGCCGCCAGCGGTATGACCACGTAAAGGACAACCGAGAGCAGCAGCGTCTGCCACGGCACCTGCAGGTCGGTGACGCCGAGCAGCAGCGCCACGATCGGCGCGAAGGCGAAAACCATGATGATGTCGTTCAGCGACACCTGGACCAGGGTATAGTTGGCGTCACCCCGGGTCAGCTGCGACCAGACGAAGACCATGGCCGTGCAGGGGGCCGCGCCCAGGAGGATCAGACCGGCGATGTACTGGCCGGCGTCGGCCGGGTCGATCAGGCCGGCGAAGATGTGCTCGAAGAAAAGCACGCCGAGCGCCGCCATGGTGAAGGGCTTGATGAGCCAATTCACCACGACGGTGATCACGAGCCCCTTCGGGCGCCGGTGGACGTTCTTGAGGCTGCCGAAGTCGACCGCCACCATCATCGGGTAGACCATGGCCCAGATCAGCGCTGCGACGACGAGGTTGACCGAGGCGTACTCCCAGCTCGACACGACCTCGAAAACGCCGGGTAGGAGATTGCCCAGAATGATGCCCGCGACGATGCAGAGGGCAACCCAGAGGGAGAGGTAACGTTCAAAGGCAGACATTCAGATCGACTCCGGAAGATCAGGTGTAGACGCGGCCTCGACAAGCTGCAGAAACGCACGCAGCGGTACGACGGCCCCGGGACTGAGGGAATAGCAGACGCGCGGCCGGGCGATCTCGCCCACGATCAGGCCGGCTTGCTTCAGGATGCGCAGGTGCTCCGAGGTCGTGGAGGCGGCCAGGCCGATCTCCTCGACAATGTCGCAACCGATGCAACTGCGGCGGCGCAGCAGGGTTTGCACCACCTTGACCCGGGCGGGATGCGCCAGGGCCTTGGCCAGCATCGCGATCCCTTCGGCGTTCAGGGAATCCGTTTCGCCAGCGGGCCCCGCCAGCAGCTCTCGCGCGGGTTTGACAGACATTCAGGGCTCCCATCATTCGTCATTCGACGAATTACAAATAACAGAGCAGAAACCTTGCTGCAAGGTCGTTGGAATACCGGCCTGAAGGACGGCTTTCTCGGCGCGGGGACCTTCCTCGCGGCGCTGCTGGGGGCGGGATCGCCGGGGCGCTGGCATGGCGCTGGCCCCTGGCTTCTGGGACAGGGAATCACCCATTTTCTGCGATGGGAGGCCCTGAACCGTCGCGATGGCGCGCCGGCGCGAAGACGCTGCACCGCGCGGCCGGCCGCCGGATGAAACCCCTGCGGCGGCAGTTCCGCGTGCTATTCTTGGGTCGCTCCCTTTGGCTACGGCAGTCGCGCGGTTGTGCGCAGTCCAGCGAACTCTTTTTCCTGTAGGCTGAATGCAATGGCCCGCGCAGCCCGCTCAGGGTTCTCCTCTGGTTCAAGGAGATATCTCATGCCGACATACATCATGCTGATCAATTTTACCGATCAGGGCATTCGCAACATCAAGAGTTCCCCCAAGCGCGCCGACACCGCACGGTTCCTTGCGAAATCCTGCGGCGCGGAGGTGAAGAATATCTACCTGACATTGGGCACATACGATCTGGTGGCGACTGTCGAGGCCCCGGCAGATGAAGCCGTGGCCAAGTTTTCCTTGGCTTTGGATTCCATTGGCAATGTCCGCTCCATCGCCATGAAAGCCTTCAGCGAAGACGAATACCGCAAAATCATAGAAACTCTGCCTTAAAGCGCTTTGCGCCCAATTTGAACCAATTCTGTTTTCGAGCGGTGCGGCGATCGGGGACCGGCAGACCCGCAGCGGCCGGAGGTCAGCCGCCAACCTCATGGCCGGGCAGACTCAGCCCGGCCGTCAGTTTACCCTCGGCGATCAGGGCTGCCGCGGCGGCGAGGTCGGGGGCCAGAAGCCGGTCCTGCCCGACCGTCGCAACGACGCCGCGCAGGGTGGCCATCACGCCTTGCAGTGTCGCGCTGGTTTTCAGCGGCGCGCGAAATTCGATCCCCTGCGCCGCACACATCGCCTCCACCCCCAGAATGACGTTGAGGTTCGCGTTCATCCGCGCCAGCCGCCGCGCGGCATGGGCGGACATGCTGACGTGATCTTCCTGATTGGCCGAGGTCGGCGTCGAATCCGTCGTGCAGGGATTGGCGAGATGCTTGTTCTCGCTCATCAAGGCGGCGGTGGCCACTTCGGCGATCATCATGCCAGAGTTCAAGCCCGGATCGGGCGTCAAAAACGGCGGCAGGTCGAAGCTCAGCGTCGGATCGACCATCAGCGCCACCCGGCGCTGCGCGATGGCGCCGATCTCCGAGACCGCCAGCGCGATCATATCGGCCGCAAAACCCACCGGCTCGGCATGGAAGTTGCCGCCCGAGACGATCAGCCCTTCGTCGACCAGAACCAGCGGATTGTCGGTGACGGCATTCGCTTCGGTCTCCAGCGTCCGCCCGGCGAAACGCAGAAGGTCGATGGCCGCGCCCGATACCTGCGCCTGGCAGCGGATGCAGTAGGGATCCTGCACCCGGGTATCGCCCTCGCGGTGACTCTCGCGGATCGCGGAGCCGTCCATCAGGGCACGCTGGGCGCGGGCCACGTCGATCTGGCCGGCATGGCCGCGAAGCGTGTGGATCGCGTCGACCAGCGGCGCGGTGGAGCCCATGATCGCGTCGGTCGAAAGGGCGCAGGTGACGACGCAGGACGCCGCATTGCGCCACGCGCCGAACAGGCCGGTCAGGGCACAGGCGGTGGAGAACTGCGTGCCGTTGATCAGGGCCAGCCCCTCCTTCGGGCCCAAAACGATGGGAGTCAGCCCCGCTCGCCGCAAGGCCTCGGCAGCGGGCAGCGTTTCACCTTTCAGTTGCGCCTGCCCCTCGCCGATCATCGCGGCGGCCATATGAGCCAGCGGCGCCAGATCGCCGGAGGCACCGACCGACCCCTGGTCAGGGATCAGCGGGGCCACGCCCGCGGCCAGCATCCCCTCGATCAACGCGACCGTATCCCAGGTCACACCCGAGGCGCCCCGCCCGAGCGACAGCAGCTTCAATGCCATCATCAGGCGCGTCGTGGCCACGTCCAGCGGCGCGCCCACGCCGCAGCAGTGCGACAGGATCAGGTTGCGCTGCAATGTCTCGGTATCGCCGGCGGCGATCTTGACGGATGCCAGCTTGCCGAACCCGGTGTTGACGCCATAGACCGCCGCCGTGCCCTCGGAGGCCTTGCGCACCAGCGCCGCCGCCGCTTCGATCCCGTGCCGCGCGTCGTCATGCAGCCGAACGGCGGCACCGCTGCGCCAGATATCTTCCAGCGTCGCCAGGGTGGTCTGACCGGGGGTCAGAGTAATCGTCATTGGATATCTCCGAAGTAGCGGGCGTGAAGGGAATTGACGACGGCAGGATACGACACCTCCGCCGGATGCGCGACGCGTCCGACCGCCTGCGGGACTTTCTTGCGCGGCGCCAATGTTCCAACAATGTCGGGGCCGAGCGCAACCGCCGTTATTGGCCTCTAGCAGGCTGCTGAAAAAGTCGCCGGACGAAGGCGGTCGTGCAAGAAAAGAATCTAACACGACCCGGAACGGACGGAATCGAATCGCAAATGGCATGATTGCGAATCATGATTGCGCAAATTCGAGCCCAAAATAGTTTTTCAG
>JAVJNS010000007.1:0-210281 GCA_040217155.1 Kiloniellaceae bacterium | reverse complement strand
TAGCAGGCTGCTGAAAAACTATTTTGGGCTCGAATTTGCGCAATCATGATTCGCAATCATGCCATTTGCGATTCGATTCCGTCCGTTCCGGGTCGTGTTAGATTCTTTTCTTGCACGACCGCCTTCGTCCGGCGACTTTTTCAGCAACCTGCTAGAGCGCAGGTGGTGCTCCGCTTTGATCGCACGATGGACCGCGGAGCAGTTTTGCGTGGTTGCTGAGCGTTCTTTCTTGGTTAGGCTGCTAGATCGCCAGCCATAAGGGCCTGCGCACACTCGTAGTGCCAGTTGGTTCTCGTCTTGGTCTCGAAGCGTCTCAGAACGCATCTCGGAGCGTCCGGCGGCGAAGCGGAGTTGTAGAAGACGAGCCTTTCTGCTGATAGGCCGTCCGTCAGGCGACAGAACAAGTCGATGTAGTCTTTCCCGCCAAGGAACACGACCTGCTCGGTCGTGTCGGCAGGTAGCATACGAAAGTCGTCGTATTGGACCTCCTTTCGCCTACGCTTATACTTCTCCGCACTGGCACTAAAGGTGATGTCGTAGGCTGGCGTGAGGAAATCGGCTGCCAGCAGCCCCCAACCTGCCGAAAGAATGAAGAGACGAGCCCGGCCAAAGCACTCGACCAGCTTCGCATAGGCCCTGTTCTCGTAGAGCTGCCACGCAGGTAGAAGCCCTGAGGGATTCTCACCCGGCGTCTTGTTGTAGCCCTGAAGGCGCTGCCGCCAGGTTTCTCCGGTATCGGAAGCATCGTCGGGGCGAGCGTAGTCGTAGCGGTCTGATGGCGGCGCCAAAGACGGATCGGCCACGAACAGGACTAGCCTTCCGTCTTCCCTATAGAGGTGGCCAGCTTCCGCCTTTTTCCCGGCGGCGCACTGGATGACGATGATCATGGTGCGCTTCTCATCGAGGCAACCAAGCGCTCTAGCTGATCGAGGAATGCCGGATCATAGTCCACTTCGACGTGGTTCTGGTTCCAAAGCCCGGACTCTTGGACGCGTGGCCGCGGGCAGGAGTGCCCAAGCCAGTTTGGCGACGGCAGGTCGAGCGGCGGCTTGCTGAAGTTGCTGAGCAATGCAATTGAGTTCCGCTCGATGTAGCCCCGGAGGCTCTCAGGTCCCGGTTCGTCGTCAATCTCCAGCCATAGGAACGGCATGGCGCCGATGACGGCACTGACGGCTTTCTCCAGTGGTTCCTCGTGGATTCGAAAGTCCTTGGGTGCAGAGGTGCCCTGGCCCCACGTCGCATGGCCTTGCCCGTCCCGCTCTATAATGGAGGCTCCCATCAGGAGTCGGAAAATCGAGCCGCGATGACTCCCGCCACCTGCGCGGATTTGTCCCCGATGCTGGGAGAGCCGGCCCCAGAGCTTGGTGCCGGAGCCGGCCCTCAGCGCATGGGTGCCAATTCGGACGATCCTTGGGCCATCTCCAGTGTCCGATCGGTCTTCGCCCGGTTCGCGGAAGAAGTAGACGCCCCGGCGCGGCCAGTCCATCCGGCCGGCGCACTCTGAGAGCCTGCGCGGACCGCCGAGCTTCTCTTCCAGGGCGCCAAGCAGGACGTAAAAGTGCTTGAGGTGTTGTAGCCGCGCAGTGTTCATCAACCAGAAAGATTAGGCCAAAATGGATTGCAGAACCAGAACCTGAAAAGCCGTGCCGCCAACTTAATCGGCACGAAGCGATCCGGGGCCAACGCTCAAACTATAAGGACAGAGCGCCATAAGGCCGGCTGATCCGAAGCATCCCCCACAAAAAGGGCCGATCCTCCTAAGACTTCCACTTCATCAGTTTCACCCGCCGCATCCTGCTTGGCGCCCAAGCGCTCAGCCCAAGTCATCGCAGCTAAGGCAGCGACGCGCGAACCGATGTGCACAACAACGAACGCTGTGAACACAGAGAGGTCCAAAGCATGCAATTGGCCTATCCTGGGAAGAGGGTCGTCCTGGTAGGGACATGCTTGCTATGGACGCTTTCGCCGATGTCATCGCAATTTGATGATGGCGGTCTCGTTCTGCCGGAGGGCGGCGCTCTTAGTCAAAGCGCTTCCAATCAGCTTGATCTGAACACTGGCTGCGCTCTCCGCGACCTCCCTATGCAGTCGCCTTCAACGTGTTCTGAACCCCACTTTGTGAGCCAGCCAAATGCGCCGTCAAGCGCACGAGAGCTGCCAGCCTCATGGATTCCACGGTTGATTTATGTACACACAAGAAATACCGTTGATTGTCGGAGGGGTACCATGGGACGAATTTCTGTTTACGCACTTATCGGCATAATCGCTTTGACTATTTCTGGCTGCATGTCAGCGGAACAGCACAGGTCTGCCGTTCAAAGCGACGAAGGCGATCGGCTGACGGTCGGCACGGTACAGCGGGAAGTCAGGGTTGGCATGTCCGGCTCTGAGGTTGCCACGGTACTCGGTTCGCCAAACATCGTCACGACCGACGAACACGGTCGGGAGGTGTGGATTTATGATCGCATCTCGACCACGCGGGTCTATTCGACCAGCAGCGGTGGGGTCTCGGCGCTGATCCTTGGCGGTGGTCTCATTGGAAACGGTGCAGTAGGTGGAGGCAGTGGAGGTTCCTACGGTTCTTCGGCTGGCGCTTCTTCGACGAGCCAACGGACTCTCACGGTCGTCATCAAGTATGACGAGGAAAAACGAGTTAGAGATTTCGCATATCACAGTTCTCAATTCTAAGGCGGGAACATTGTGATGCTGAAGACCTTCATAAACCTCCCGCTCATCATTGCTGTCGTGACGAGCCTCGCACTATCGGCGTGTCAGGAGACGATTCCGAAAGAGGCACTGCAACTTTCTCCAAAAAGTCTTGAGCAAAGACAAGCCCAAACACGTCGCTTCCAGACGGCCGCCGAGGCGAGCCTTCTCTCCGCTTCGGCGGCCGTCCTCCAAGACCTCGGTTTCAATATAGACGAGGGCGAGAGCGCGCTTGGGGTCATCGTGGGCTCAAAGGATCGCGATGCCACCGAAGCGGGTCAGGTCGCTGGTGCTGTGGTCATGGCCATCCTGTTCGGCGTTGCGACGCCTGTCGACGACAAGCAAAAAATACGTGCGTCCATCGTGACACGGCCGCAGGAAGACGAAAATGGATGGACGGCAGTGCGGATCACCTTTCAAAGAGTCGTTTGGAACACCAACGGACAAGTGTCGAGGTCAGAGGCCTTGACCGAACCTGAGCTATATCAGGAGTTCTTCTCCAAGCTGTCGAAATCCGTGTTCTTGGAAGCACATGAAATCTGAACGAGGGCTGCAATGCGCCGATACCTCACGTGCCTCATAGTCCTGGCCGCGCTTGCTGGGTGCCAAACGGATTCGCGCGACCAGGTGCTGGCAACCTCCAAGAGCCAGATTGAATTGCGCAGCATACAGACGCGCGCATTCGATACGCAGGATAAGGAACAAACTCTCCGCACGGTCATGGCGACGTTGCAGGACCTCAACTTTGTAATCGATAAGGCCGATGCCGTGTTAGGAACAGTGAGCGGTACGAAGCTTGATGGCTACCAAATGCGGATGACCGTAACCGTCCGGCCCAGGGGCGAGAGTCAGCTATTGGTGCGCGCTAATGCCCAATACAACATCTATCCGGTAGAAGACCCGGAGCCTTATCAACAGTTCTTTGCGGCCCTCGAACGGTCTATGTTCTTGACGGCTCAGAACGTGGATTGAGTTTTCCGAATCCGCCGTGGTCTGCGCTGATTTCGCATCAATACTTGACCGCCACACGGCATCGGGGTGCCTGTGGAGAAGGGCACAGATAGTAAATCGAAATACAATCCAAATTTGCTGCTGTCGTAAGACAGACCAGTGATCGCCGCTGAGCCGGCGGTTGCTGCGAACATGCATTGCAACCGCGCGCGCGAGAGATTCAGAAATAGTCCGGTAAGCGGAGTGTCGCCATACCCAGGGGCGTTTGGCACCCTGAGTCGATCTGGAGGCGCTGTATAAGGATGAAGCTCCGGAAACCCGGGCCACCCGAGCCATCCCCCTCTTGGGTGGCGTTTCCTTCTAGGACTTCCACCCTTTGGTCAAGCGAGCGCATGCCCACTTGGGCGCTCTCTCGCGTCGAGCCCAAGTCGTCACAGCTACAATAGAGATGCGCGATATGAATCGTGCATCAACGAATGCTTTGATATCTAGGATCGACAACCATGCCTACACCAACGGTTGCCGAATACTTGGCACACCAGCTTAGAGGCTGCGGAGAATCGCAAAAGCAGATCGCCGAAGAGTCTGTGTCAACGGCGGAGTAAAAACCGGCCACGGGGCGGCGCAAAAGTGTACCGCTATGGCTGGGTGAGGAGCTTGTCCCCGAAGTCCACGGGAGGGCCCCGCGCGCGGCGCGGCGTGCCTTTCAAGTGGGCTGACGCGGCGCCGCGCGTGGGAGGGGCCTGTGGGCCCTCGGGGACAAGCGGATGCGGCTCGGTCGGCTTAGGTTTTGTGTTTGGTTTTGCTCTGCTTGAGCCGGAAGCTCTCGCCATTCATCTCGAGGATATGGACGTGATGGGTCAGGCGGTCGAGGAGCGCGCCGGTGAGGCGTTCCGACCCGAAGACCTCGGTCCATTCATCGAAGGGTAGGTTGGAGGTGACCAGTGTTGAGCCGCGCTCGTAGCGCTGCGAGAAGACCTCGAACAGCAGCTCGGCGCCGGTCTTGGAGAGCGGGACAAAGCCCAGTTCGTCGATGATCAGGAGCTTTAATCCGGCGAGCCTTTTCTGGAACCGGAGGAGCTGCTTGTCGTCCCGGGCCTCCATCAGTTCGTGGACCAGGGATGCTGCGGTGATAAAGCCGACCGAGAGGCCTTTCTGACAGGCAGCCAAGCCCAGGCCGAGGGCGACATGGGTCTTTCCGGTGCCTGAATTGCCGAGGGCGATGATGTTCTCCCGGCGCTCGATGTATTCACAGCGGGCGAGTTCGAGGACCAGGGCCTTGTTGAGGCCGGGGATGGCCTTGAAGTCGAAGCTGTCGAGACTTTTGACGGTGGGAAAGCGGGCCGCCTTGATGCGCCGCTCGACCATGCGGCGTTCGCGGTCGATCAGCTCCAGCTCGGCCAGGCGCAGCAGGAAGCGCGTGTGGTCCTTGTTCTCCGCGGCGCACTGCCGGGCGATCTTGTCGTATTCGCGCAGGAAAGTCGGCAGTTTGAGTTTCTTGAGGTGATGGGCGAGCAGGATCCCCGGCGATCCATTTGGGGGGGTCTCGCTCATGGTTGAGATCCACCAACCAGGCTCATATAGGCCTTTGCCGAGGTGGTTTCGACATGGGCCTTGGGCAGGTAGGGATAGACATCCAGATCGAGCCGCGGCGGCCGGCGTTCGATCCTGCAGAGCAGCAGGTGCTTGACCGCATCGAAGCCGATCGCCCCCAGCCTCAGGGCCTCGCGTATTGCGGCCTCGACCTCGCCGAGCGGAAAGCTCTCCAGGAGACGCAGGACCTGGACGTACTCGCGCTTGCCGGCGGCCCCGTGGTTTCTCGTGCCCATGCGGGCTTCCAGGAGGCGCCGCAGGGTGGCGAAGGCCTCGGGCAGATCCCAACCCCTGAGGGGGGCCGCCTGGTCAAGGGCGCCGACCTTGCGCTCGAGGAGCGCCAGGTAGTGCAAGGGATCGAAGACCAGGTCCTCGCGTTCATAGGATCGCCTGTGGCGGGCGATGACCTCGCTGGCGCAAGAGATCACGACCCGGTCCACATATCCCCGGATCAGCACCTCGCGTTGGCCATAGGCCACCGGGACGGAATAGTCGTTGTCCCTGTAGCGTACCAGAGACAGCGAACTGACCCGACCCGGGCGCTTGTCACAGGCGTCATAGGGTGAGGATGGCAAGGGCAGAAACCTCACCTGGTCTCGGGCCATCCGGGTGGCGATCGTTTCCTCGTGGCCACGGAGTTTGGCGGCCTGGCGTTCACGGCAACGCGCATCCAGATGTTCATTCAAGGCCTCGAAACTCTCGAAGCGGGGGATGGGCACCAGAAAGTTCCGGCGGGCGTAGCCGATCAGGCCCTCGACCTTGCCTTTGTCGTTGCCCTTGCCTGGCCGCCCGAAGCGATCGGCGAAGAGATAGTGGGATACGAGCTCGCTGAAGATCCGGGTGCGCCGGCGTGTTCCATCACCCAGGATACGGGCCACCGCCAGTTTGGTGTTGTCGTAGAGGATCGAGCGCGGCACACCGCCAAAGAAGGCAAATGCCGCCACATGACCGTCGCAGAAGGCCTCGCTGATCTCCGCCGGATAGGCCTTGAGGAAGCAGGCATCCGAGTGCGGCAGGTCCATGGCAAGGAAATGCGCCTTGCGCTCGACCCCGGCGATCACCACCAGGGCCTCGCCGAAGTCTACCTGCGCATGACCGGGATCGTGGGCCAAGGGCACGAAGACCTCGCGGCTGCGAAGCCGCCTCTCACGCACGTAGTCCTTGACGATGGTATAGCCGCCCTCGAAGCCATGCTCGTCTCGCAGCCGCTCGAAGATCCGTTTGGCCGTGTGCCGCTGCTTGCGCGGCGCCGAGCGGTCCTCCGCCAGAATGCGATCGATGACGCCCGTGAAGGCTTCCAGCTTGGGGCGACGAACCGGCTCGCTGCGCCGATAACCCGGCGGCGCCGAATAGCGAAGCATCTTGGATACCGTCTCGCGGTGAAGACCGAAAACCCGGGCCGCCTCGCGAATGGGCATCCCATCGACGTGGCACGCGCGCCGAACCCGACTATATAAATCCACTGAGTACATCCCCCGCCTTTCAATCCGACCATCTCGAATTCAAAGGCTATAAGTACCGGCCCAATTTTGAACCGCCGCAGCAGGATTATCCCGCCGCCTCAGTGGCACACTTTCTCACCGCCGCTTACAAGTCTGGTTTTGACCACCCCAACATCAGCAGCATGATGAAGCAAAGACGGACGAAGGCCCCAATCGGGAAGGCTCCGGCCCCTTCACAAGCGCTCGGCGTTGATCCAGCGCAGTTCCTTCGCGTAGAGATGGTCGAGTACGACTCGGAAAAATGGGGTGCGCTTCAGAACGTGCTCGGGTCCGTTGATCACCGCTTCCCGCCGCATCGCTCTTAGCAACTAAGTGGCAACATAATGGACACTATGTGCTCGTGGTCTCTTGCAGGATCGCAGATGGATCGCGCTTTCTATCCGTCTATGAATATAGTGCACCGGTTTGAGCGCAGTTAGTGCAGGAAGCGGAACGGGCCTATTGCCCAACTGTCTCGACCGCGGTTGTCGTCGGCAACTCTTTGCTGTTCTTTTGTAGGGCCATGAGCTGTGTCACAAGCGAAAGAGCCGTGCCCGAAAGGTTGCCGACCAAGTTAGGGTTAACGGACGTGCCGTGCGCAGAAACTGCGTATTGGATATTCTCGTACTCGACTCGTACTCTATCAGCCTGGAGCGCTTTATTTATCGGATTCAGCTCAAAAAGTCCCAAGGCTATACCTGCCGAATTAACGGTGTTGCGGCCGATTCGGACACCGACACCATTCGGGATGGGGTCTCTTCTCTTCCTGATGACTTCACCCAAGTAGTAGATGACACTTTGCACAGACCGCAACTCGATGTGCCCGAGCGTCCTGATACCATCGTCTGAAATGACTGCAGCAATTCCGGCTTCCCCGGCAGCAGTGTCTGCTTTCTCGCGCGCTGTCTTGGTTGCTTCGGGCTTGGTGCACTCGTCCGCCAACTCAGCGGCATTTTTCCGGGGACATTCGCCTTCGCAGAAAGTGGGAGACTCGACGATCCGGCAAAGGCGCTGCTTGCCCGTGTTGTATTGGTCGTCAAAGATTTGGAGCTTCTTGTCCGATTCGGCGACCCGAACCAGGGCTTCCAGGCTCTGGGGGTCGGAAAAGTCGACCGGCGGACCAATTGCGATGGCGTTCTTCTTAACACCGAATTGCAACTTTCTCCCACCAGGTGCGGTGACTTTGTTTACCCATTCCCTAAAACGACAGAAACTGCCCATCCCCACCGCTGCAACAACAGCGTTGGCCCGTTCGGTCTCGCAACCGTTGTCATAGCCAGGCGTGTTCACCAGTGGCTCTGCGCCCTGGGGCGTGAATTTGTGAACGAGGAGATAGAGCAGGAGCTGGTCCGGCCACCCTTGATCCCAGAAGTACTTGAAAGTCGAAAGTTCGATCGGTGACAAGATGCCGCGTATGAACTCCTGGGAATCTAACACGGCGACATCAAAGCTCGGGCTTGAGCTTTCGGATATGTTGATGCTCGGTGTCAGAGGGAATGCACTAGCAGCGTCCCCGCCAAACGGAAGGGTGATGGAAATATTTCCGGTCGTCGAAAGCTGGAAGCTGCCGCGGACTTGCGAGATCGCCGTAAAATGCATGGGGCGGCGGTCGCTTGCCCGCAAGACGTTCAGAAGAAGCTGCGAATTGTGGGCTTCTTCGACTGACCGATTGTAATCGATGGCGTGCTCGGATATTTGCGGACCAAACGAGCAAGAAGTGAACATGATTGCCGTCAACCCAAGCAGGACGACTCTGCCATAAAGCTTCAACGTCATCTTGACCCTCCCGACTGCAACGTGCTTGCCTACGGTATATCGACCTCATCATAGAAATGTTGGATATGCCCGCATCGCGCGACGATTCGTACCGCTTTCTCCATGACCGCGATATGGTCGCCGGTATGATGTCCGCCGCCCATTGTCGCAGTGTGTGCCGTCAAGAGCATCGCATGTAGTGAGTCAGGCGCGGGGTGCGGCGGCATGTTGCCGACCCAAGTGCCGGTCCAGGGTATCTCGCCAATAATCCGGTTGGCAGCCTTCCACTCGTCGATCCGGCGGTCGATCCAGCCATGCAGCTTCCAGAATACGGAGTTCACATGGCTCGAATAGGTATCCCCCAGCCAGTCATATTCGGGATTGTCCCAGTCGGGGTCTATCGTCTCCGCTTGCCCAGGTGCAGGGTCCGCGCGGAATGCGGCGGGCTCTCTGCTCCAGCGCATGTGCATCCAGTTGTGGACGGAAAATTCAATGCGCGTGCCCAATTCACCTAGCGATACGGAATTCAGATAAGCAGGATCGGCAAACTGGCTCTCTCGCGGCAAAAACGCGGAACTGAAGAATTCTTCCGACTTAACCCGATCCAGGTAGGCGCGAAGGTCCCCTGAACCGTAAGACGGGGGAACCGGGTACTCGGAATTATCAGAACGAGGTATCTGCTGCCAACCGTGCACTTCCAGATAGGACGAGTCACCGATCTGCGACAGGCGCGCATTCATCGCAGTGATCATCTGCCGATGCATGTATAGGAAATCTTCGCCGGACGCGTTATCCAGGATCGGAACACGCCGGTCCCCATCGGGGCGCAGCGCGGGGCGCGGCGGTTCCCAACTGAGGCGCGCCAACTTATCTCGTGTATCCTGGTCATAGAATAGCCAGCCGTCGCGCACCTGATGCCAAAGATAATGATGCATCCGGCGTTCCCGACGAGCCTGCGTTGCGGCGGCGGCAACGGGTAGTTGTTCAACCATTTGACCCCTCCCACACTCTGCGCAACGACGTACAACTCTAAATAGCGAGTATAACAGGCTTACTTTTGCGATTGAAGGTAGTACACATAGGCGAGACGCGGAAAAATGGTGGTAGTCGAATTGTTGGGGTGCGAGTGAAATACGCATAGCTGCGTGAAATCAATTGCATAGGGGATGGCTAAGCTCTTTTTATCGGTGTTTTCAACACAGAAGGAATAGTAGCCGGATGGGATCGGACGACGAGGTTCAAGTCCACCTCGCAGAGTACCGTGCTCTTCGGGAAGAGGCAGGTCACTACTCGCAGCGGATTGATCGCATGTCTGGTGTGTACCTCACGGCGTTGTTCGGCATCGCCGGTTATCTCTTGCGGCCCGATAGCGGGTTCGATTTGGATTCCTATATGGCCTCAGTCCAGGAGTCGAAGAGCTTAACTCTACTGTTTCTGTTTTTGACGATCCTCAATTCGGTATTGCTTTTGAGGATCGGAAGTTTCTTTTCCGGCCTCTTGGCGATTACCCAGTATGTGCATTATGTCGTTCGTCCACGGCTTTCCAGTATATTGAACCAAGAGGTCTTGAAGTGGGATGATGCGCCAAGATTAAGTGCTAAGAGAATATGGATTCCGCTGCGGTCCGTTGGTCAGGGACTCTTTATTGTCATCGCGGAAGCGCTCTCCTTCGTGATTCTCCTAAACTCCGTTTATGTCGTCGATCTGGGTTGGCGATATCTCGGCCTGTACGCTGTGAGTTGGGCATTGTTGCTTGGGTCCTTGGTCTCACTCTTTGCAGTGGCACTTGCTGGTGCCTGGTTCCACCAGCCGGGGCGGCTATCAGATTCTTTGTCGGTGCCGCCAGAATGAAGACTCGATAAGGCAGTCTCAGTCAGTTGCCTAAAGTATCTTGTGGGGCCTATTTGCACAGGACAATGAGGAGCGAGGCGGCCTGCTGTTGAGTCGGTGAATTGTACGGCCAACTAGCCGGGTACCTTGGTGGCAACTTCTCGCTGGAGCGCGTGGAAGGTGCACGATTCAAATCTGAGCTTAGTATCCAAGCGCGTCCGATCCCCCTGTGATCGAACTGGGCTCTCGTGAAATAGGTCGCTACATAGCCTATAGCGAACCACGGTCAAGTCGCTTCGGCTTCGATCCGTTGCGCGAGACCTGTTGGCTTGTCATGGTCCGGGTCGATCTCGCAATGTGTAGTTGAGGTCTCGCTACCTGCTTGTTGTTCGGCGAGACGGCGGTTCGCTTCCAACAGCATACCAATCGACCTGGTGACAAGCGGCTCAGTACTCTCAAACTGGCTTTCTATAAGGATATGATTGGAGTTGGAGTTCGCCCGTTTTCGTGGACAGTTATGGGCTTACAGACTCCAGTCGCTCACGGGTGCTCCTTTCATAGTTGATGGGCGACTGATAGCCGAGCGCCGAATGGCGCCGGCCGGGGTTGTACCAGCCCTCGATGAATTGGAAGACGGCCATGCGGGCCTCGGCCTTAGTGCGGAACTTCCGCCGGTCGAGCAACTCGCATTCGAGGGTGGCGAAGAAGCTCTCACACATCGCTTTGTCATAGGCGTCGCCGACCGATCCCATCGAGGGCCGCACGCCGGCCTCCTTGCAGCGTAGGCCGAAGGCGATCGACGTATACTGCGATCCCTGGTCGGAGTGATGGATCACATCGACGGGACGCCGGTGCGTCAGTGCCATGTTCAGGACATCGAGCACGAGCTGCGCCTTCAGGTCGTAGCCCATCGCCCAGCCGGCGATCCGGCGCGAGAAGGCATCCAGCACGACGGCCAGATACAGGAACCCGGCCCAGGTCGGGACGTAGGTGATGTCCGCGACCCAGAGCCGGTCCGGCTCGTCGGCCTGGAAATTCCGGTCGACCAGATCGCATGCGGGGCGTACCCGCTCGTCTCGGAAGGTCGTGCGGGCGCCCTTGCGGCGGCTGACGCCGGCCAGGCCGGACACTTTCATCAACCGCTCGACCCACTTGCGGCCCACACGAACGCCTTCGTCGATGAGCTCGGCGTGGATACGCGGCGCCCCATAGGTCTCTCTGGAAGCCTTGTGGATCGCCTCGATGCGGGTTGTCAGCTCCGCGTCGGCGCGGGCACGCGCGCTCGGTTCGCGCCCGAGCCAGGCATAGTAGCCGGCCCGCGACACGCCGAACGCCTTGCACATCGTCTGGATGGGGAACATGGCTTAGTTCGCTGCCATGAACTCGAAGACCGAGACAACGTCACGTCGCTCTGAGCGAACCAGGCCGCGGCCTTTGCCAGGATATCTCTCTCCTGGCGAAGCTGGCGGTTCTCACGGCGCAGGCGGCGAAGTTCCTCGTGCTCCTCGCTGGTCAGGCCATCGACCCGACGGCCACCGTCGCGATCGACCTGTTTGATCCAGCCATGGATCGTCGCCGCGCACGGCTCGAACTCCCGGGCCAAGTCCTCGGCGCTGCGCCCCGTCCGGGCCAGCGCCACGATCTGCTCCCTGAATTCCGCAGGGTACGGGTTCCTTGTTCTCGGCATCTGGACACTCTCCTTCAAAGATCAAAATGTGTCCATCAATCCGGGGGAACTCAACTACCGACCGGCGACACGATTCTCGGTTGGAGTAGTTGCGACCCAGGGGCTGCATTCAAAGTATAAGGATGGATCGCCGGAAGCCCGGCTGATCCGAGCCATCCCCCTCGCAGAGTTAGGTTCTTTCTAGGACTTCCACTCCCGCGTATTACGTCAAACGAACCCCACTTGGGTGCTCCCGCAGATCGAGCCCAAGTCGTCACAGCTATATTAAAAATGCGCGCGAAGAGTTGCGCAACGACGATCACGATGACCGAAGGGGACCGAAAACATGCCTTCACCTACAGTCGCCGAGTACCTGGCGCACCAAATCCGAGTCTGCGATAAGACGCAAAAGCAGATCGCCGAGGAAATCGGGTATCAGCGTCCCAACATCATTACCATGATGAAGCTGGGGCAGACTAAGGTGCCCCTTGAGAAGGTGCCCGCGATCGCGAAGGCACTCGGTGCCGACCCTGCCCACCTTCTAGGTATTGTCCTGAGAGAGTACTACCCGGAGAACTGGAAAGTGCTCCGGGAAGTCCTCGGATTTGTCGTCACCCAGAACGAGCGTGAGCTGATTGAGGTGGTGCGAGAAACGACAATGCACTCCGACCCCCGAATGGACGCCGAGTGTCAGCAAGAGATCGGCAAGCTCATAAAGAGCAGTGTTCGTCGGCGGCTGTAGGCCCGCCCACAGCCTTTCCCTGCCTGGGACCTGCTCGGGCGTTTGCAACTTCAACATATTTACTAACAAGGTGAGAGAAAGATGAAGCGACTTCGTCTGGTACGTGAGGCCTTTGAATACACAGTAGGGCGTCTGGCTGAAGAGCTGGGAGTTCCCGCAGCAGAAGTTCGATCGTGGGAGGAGGGGAGCGCAACGCCAACGCTCGCAACCCTTCGCGACCTTGCTATGTACTACGGGACGGGAGTACAGGACTTGGCGGGAGCGGAAAGCTTTGAGCAGCGTCCTGTCCGCACCTGCCATCTCGTGAGCGGCGAGGGGATTGACGGTTTGTGGGGTGACCTTGGGGTGATGTTGCCGAATTCATCGGAGTATCGCTGGGTTCCGATCACGGCCACTTCGGCTGACAGGATCGAAGTTGAGGCCCGGAAGCCCAACATGCTCGAAGAGCAACCACATTCTCTGATGGCCCAGTCCCTGAATGGTCGGCTCCTGTGGGTCAATCTGACGGCCGTCAAGTGCGTCAGTTTGTGCCACGAAGGTGACGAATGGCCGGAACCATCAGTGGATCAAGAGCGATCACCTGGCCGGCGCCAGGTGGACTTAGTAGCGCATCCCGGCCACCAGATTCCTTTGGTAGTCAGCGACGTGCTGACAGAATTCGTGCGCACCGGCGAGTGGACTGACGACGTTTCGGAGCGCCTCAGAGTGTTTGTCGACGGTTTCCTGGAGAGTCGCAGGGAAAACCTCTCTGACGATACCCTTCGCAGATTACTCCTTACCGTGCGATGCTGGATGATCGACGGCAGTGTCCTCTGGATTGACGCATCGCCGGCCAGCATGGCTGAAGCAATCGCTGATCTTGAGGTTGGCGCGGCAGCGGGTCTCGTGAGTCTGGTTGACAATGAGGAAGGCTTCGTCAGTCAGAATGTCTCTCTGAAACAGGTTGCGATGCTTGAGTTTCCTGCAGCGCTGATTTCTGGAAGCACCAATTGAGCGGCAGGGTGCCTTTATGGATTAGAATAGGCATTCTTTTTTTGGGCGATGCTCAGCCACTCTTCAAATTCAGGGTTATCGGCAAGCGATACTCTGACCACTTCTCACAAAACATCTCTGACTCGAAAAAGGCCTCGTCGAACCAGATCGAAAAGGTCTTGTTGTGCTTCTTGGTATTGGGATCGCTATCAAGCCAAATTCGGTGGGCTCTCTTCACCTCCTGGATCGCGATTGCGACTGGTAGCCAGTATGCCTCAACACGATCCGTGCCTCGGCGTTCGGTCGGCATGGCGATCAGCAGCGCGTCACAGCCCTCAATATCGAGTCTTGCTTCTTCCGGGACAGGACTGGACGCTGACACTGTCAGGACTCGGTCGTTAGAGGTCCTTAGTCGAACTTTCTTGTGGTCGTTGTCGAGATACAACTGCTCGCGCTTGTGTTCCGCATCCCGCCGAAGCGGCCGGCCGCTCTGTTCGGCGATCTTCAATGCTGCTTCGCGCAGCGCGACGGTTGTTAGCTTGCCATTGCTCATATGCCTTCCAATTCTTCCGTACTCATTGATCGGCGACTTACTTCATCGACCTGCGCCAACCCGCAGCGCGCGCCTCCGCCTCGCTACAGAACCAGCGCTCGCCCTTCGAGGGACTGATCTTTGTCCGGGAATAGTACTCACCGCCAGGCAGGTGATAGATGCGCTCGCCAGTGTTATAGCTGATGTTTCCCTTGATGTTGCAGTTTGACTTTTCCTGTGTTCGCTCCTGAGCCCGGCGCTCGCGTGCGCGCCATTCCCATGGCGTAGTGAATTCACCTTTCCAGATACCAATCTTCGCTGCCGCCGCGGCTTCTTCCTGTCGAACATAGTCTGTCGAAAAACGCCTGTAGGCCATCGCCCAGCCGTTCGCGACCATCCACGCGTTGAGGTCTTCACCGCTTGCATGACACACGGAGATGATGCGGTCGTATCTGTCGCGGCCTCTCTGATCACAGCTCACAGTTTCCTGTCCAATCCTGTCGGCGAGAGCAAGCGCAGCCTGTTGCCCGCAACGCATGTTCTCTCCAGCGACGGCACAGGTTTGATCGCTCTCCGGCGCGTCGATGCCATGCAATCGTATGCGTGTTCCGTGGATTTCAATGGTGTCGCCGTCGATGATTGAGGCGCGCCCAGCAATCGCTTCAGATGACACCGCAGCACCCATCTGAGCTTCAGCTCCGGTTTCAGCAGTAGACGGCAGCAGGTCATAGAGAACGTACCCGCCGGCAGCCCCAAGCGCGATCGCAAGAGAGAGGACCGAGATGAACTTCAAGCGGCACACTCCTGTAACCAAACGCGGGGACGCGAAGACGTGAGCGCCGCACTCCGCAGCCCGAACAAACGCGCAACCAGTGATAGTATTGTGGGCGGCTCTGGCTTAATAATGGGCTAACACCTGCAAATGCGCGAGCGTGCATTTCGTCACAGTGCGGCTGCGTGAGGACTGCTAGGAAGGTGAGTAATCAACAATAGGGGAGGCGCGAGATGTTCAAGCTATGCGCATCTGCCGCCGGGTGCATGTTGCTGGTCTCCGCAAGCGCCCAGGCCGCCTGCGAGAAGGTGGAGCACGAGCCGGTTGATCTCACGGAGTACTATGCCGACACCGTCGGCCGGACGGGCGACGAACTGAAGGAATCCCTCAATGAGATCATCAAGGGGCACCAAGCTTATTCCTACACGCCCTGCGTCTGGGCAATCCTGAAGGAAGCGGACGAGGACCCGGCGAACAGCGCCAACATCGTTGCCTTCTATACTGGGCGCTCGATCCCGAAGAGTCGGCAGGATACCGGCTCTGGCGACCAGGATTCCTGGAACCGGGAGCACACTTGGCCAAAGTCGAAGGGGTTCCCGAGTAAGGGGCAAGATGCTCACACCGACGCTCACCACATCCGACCGGCAGACCGCTCAGTAAACACTGACCGCTCGAACAATGACTATGCCAACGGCGGCGAACCCGATGACGAGTGTACGGGGTGTCGTGAGGGTGACGGCACTTGGGAGCCGCCTGACGCGGTCAAGGGTGATGCTGCACGCATGATGTTTTACTTGGTCGTCCGCTACGAAGGAAACGACCAGAGCGGGACGCCGGACCTTGAGCTGGTCGATCGACTGACCCATACCGGAGAGCCGCACCTCGGCAAGCTCTGTACGCTTGTTGCCTGGCATGGGTTTGACCCCGTGTCAGCGGATGAGCGGCGGCGGAATGATGTGATCCAGAGTTGGCAGGGCAACCGTAACCCCTTCATCGACCATCCTGAGTTCGTTCAGGCGATCTGGGGCGAGGAATGCGGCATCGGACCGGACGACACTCTACGCGAGGAGCTGCTCAACCGTCTCGAACGGATGGAGTCCGAGATCAATGAGCTGAGGACGATCATCGAGGAGCGGATGTAAGCTATGAGTCGCGGGCCAAGTTTGAGTGGTTCTCCGGCCTGTCGCATATCGCCCCTGTCGACAAGCTGAGCCAGGGCATCGGACGCGATGCTGAGCGATGATTTTCTGGCACCGCGCAGGCGCTTCTCCGAGCCAATACCGGAGGATATTGAGGCAGAACGGCTGCTCGATGCGGACGTGGATGCTCATCCCGCTGGAGATCGAACCGCGGCAAGCGAATTGATCAGAAAAGCGGACATCGAAGCTATCACACCGTGGCGTCACTCGATCATGGGAAACGCTGATCCAACGCTAATTCGATTGCGTGTGGTTGAGGACGCGCCACCGTCGCTTCCGAAGGATGCTCGCCCAAAGCCCCGGATGCCTTCAGCGGCCGAG
Source organism: Kiloniellaceae bacterium (assembly GCA_040217155.1). GTDB lineage: Bacteria > Pseudomonadota > Alphaproteobacteria > Kiloniellales > Kiloniellaceae > Pelagibius. The sequence continues at coordinate 193,761 of JAVJNS010000007.1, read as the reverse complement.
AAACGTGCAATTGCCGAACGCGATAGTTGGCATTGTCGCTTCTGCGGAATGCCGGTCATCGACGAGCGGGTGCGAAGAGCTATCCGCAAGGTCCATCCAGATGCTCTCCGGTGGGGCAAGCGGAACGCTGAGCGCCATGCCCCGTTCCTGTGTCTCTGGCTCCAGTATGATCATGTTCTGCCCCATAGCCGCGGCGGTGGCAGTTCGGTGGAGAACATGGTTGTCACCTGTGCTCCCTGCAATTATGGGCGAGGTGAGTGCACGCTGGAAGAAGTTGGGCTCATTGATCCCCGAACGGTGCCAACTGAGCGCTCTTCGTGGGACGGGCTTGAGCGGTTCTTGAGCACCTGACTTTCCACTATTGAAGCGGCTGGTCAGCGGGCGGCGCCGTACTTTGCAGATGTTTCACAGCCGCGATAACTCGTTTCCAGGCTCTCTGGCCGTCGAGGTCACCCTTCTCAAGCATTGCATTCGCCAGACGAGCAGCCTCAAATGCGGCATCTTCGCCATGCTCACGAATCAAGACCGCGGCGGAGCGGTAGATGTCGAGGTCACTGATCAATCGGGCGCCAGCCTCGCAGCGCCAGGTACCGTGCTGCGTTCTTCCATATTCCCGTCTCCCGGACATCTTTCTCAGCCTCAGACGGAAAATCATTCCAGAATCCCGCCCGCATGTCTGGCAAGACATCTGCCAGTTCATTGATCCACTGCCTATCTAATTCATACCCCAAGCGTATCAGGTCGTCTGAGATGTCACCGTGCAGGCTGAGCTGCGCCACCACCCGTGGCTTGTGCTTGCGCCAAGCGCCAACGTTCTGAGAAGAGACAGGTCTTATTCCCCTCATCGCGTGAAGCGACTGACCGGAGGGCGCTGCTGTCCTGTGGAAGTCGGAAAACCGGCTCTTCAGGATCAAGAAGCCCATTCTGTCAGCAAGATGACCCTGTATCCCGTTCGGATCACTGGTCAGGGTTTCATATTTTATCGTGATAAAGCGCTCATGGTCTATGTATGGCGCGGCCTCGGCCAGCGCTCGTCGCCACTGCATGAGGTTTGCCCAGTACCTGTCGGGCGCGGCATTGTGCTTGCTGACAATGGCATCGCGACCGTCACGGACCATGAAGATGTACCATTGATCCGGGTCTCTGCTAAGCAACGTCCCTGCTGTTTTCGTATCCTGGGGGTTCTTTGAGCAGTAGATGTTGAAGTCGAACCTGTCGAGATCAAAGACGCTCTGCTCTTGGCTGCAATACCCGTCAATCTCGAAGCCATTGATCAGCAGTTCCAGCATCAATGTCGTACCGCTTCGCGGAGCCCCGACGATATGAACTCTCTTCATCAAAGCTCCGTGTGCCGCCGCGCGGAACGATCAGTTCACTTCCATATCCCAAATCAAGCTGGCGCTCAATACAATAACGAGATATTTTGGCCATGTAATCAACCCTAAGGCAATAGTCACTTGAGCCCTGAGACCGCGCTACCCCTGATCTCCAGCGCCTACATTTATGGCGTCGATGATCCGCGCCTACCCTATCTGGCAACACGAGTTTTCCCTGGCGCTCAACAGCTACGACTTGCTGTGGGACAAGACTCTAAGAAGGTAGTGGCGGAGCTACCGCCAGAGACGCAATGGTTCGTGTGGCATGCTATGCCCACCTACAAGAGCAGCATGCCACGGCACCGCGACGCTCTAATTCAAACACTTCAGGACCGCTCGATTGTCAGTATCAACGCGCGCGTGACCGACATCTCAAAACGTCATCTCCAAACAGTACTTGCAGGTTTGGGCTTGCCAACTACGGAAGCGGCCGACGAGGGTCCACCTGAGGAAAAACTCTTTCTCAAGTCTAATCTGAACTACGGTGGTCGGGCCGAGAGGCTGTTGGCGCAGGAAGTGCGTGACTACTTCGGTATCGCGACACCTCACAAACTGACGCCGGAGTTTTCAACTTACCGCGTTGCAGAACGGCAGCATGTTCAGCCGATTGCGTACAACCTTGCCGATGTGTTTGTTGAGCGGTTCATAGCCAACAAAGACGATCAGTTCTATCGCGCCTTCGTTCTCTTCGATGCGGTCGTATTGAGCAGAATTGTCGCAGACGGAGTCATCAAGAAGGCACTGGATGCAAAGCAGCGCGAAGATTGCTTCCTGACGTTCTCAGAGGAGAGTACGGGATTCCCTTCCGCGCCGGATGATCTGACCCGGAGAATCATGGTGGACGTTGCTTCTTTTTGCAAGGCTTTCGGTCTTGAGATGGGGGCCGTGGACGTTCTGACGGATGACAAGAACGTTCCTTACATTATCGATGCAAACTCCACCGCTTGGGGCGGCGAGAACTGTGATCGGCCTGGCTTTCTCGACCATCTCAGATCGGGTCTGCAAGGGGTGCGCACTCAGTAGTCGTCATCTGCAATATGCGAGTTCAGTGATTGCGCCGTTGAGGTGCTGGGATGCTCCGTGAAGTCGTTCAATTTGACAATCTCGCGCTCAATCCTGTCGGCCATCTCTTGCGCCTCTTTCCCGGCCTTGAAGTTGCCCGTTTCGCGATGGATCATGGCGTGACGGCGGATTGCTACCGCGCTATCGCGCGGAAGCCCGAGCGGGGTGGCCCCCAACAGCATTAATAGGGTCTCCTCTCTATCCTAGACGGCGCTGGGCGCTATCAGGAGGTGCAGTTTGAAGTCAGGGGTCAATTCAAAGACTTGAGGCCAATTTTTTCGGTTGTGGTGGAATCTTACCGACTTCCTGCATTAATCGCCACAAGATCAATGGGCTGACTTTTGTTGTGGCGATGCGGACGGAGATCGTGATGAAGACCATCGTCGCTGGCGGCAGAGACTACCGATTTGATGACTTTGACCGGCGCCTTCTCGACCGTCTCCGCATCCGCCACGGCATCAGCGAGGTCGTCTGCGGCATGGCACATGGCGCGGACACCAGTGGCAAGGAATGGGCCGAGGCCATGGGCATTCCGGTAGCTGAATTCCCGGCAGACTGGAACAAGCATGGCCGAGCTGCTGGCCCTATAAGGAATCGACGGATGGCTGAGTATGGGGATGCTCTCGTGGCATTTCCCGGAGGCCGCGGCACGTCCAATATGATCAAACAGGCGAGAGAGCTGGGGCTAAGAGTGATGGATGTGGGGCGGATCGGGTCCGTTGTCCGGCGATGCGCTGCGAAAAAGAAGGCAGACCCCAAGCCCTGATCGTGAAACTTTCGCGATAGCGTACTCGATGCAAAGGGAGTGGAACCGATGGGCGAGCTGTTTCTTCCTGGGCTTCCTGAGGACCTGATCCGAGCTGTATACGAGAACGCCCCCGGCAATGAGATCGAAAGTGGGAAGTTCGCCAGCCCAGAGTCATCCGCGGCTCTCGTGGCCAATACTTTTGGAATATTTCTTAATAGTCGGTCCGACTTGCCGCCGCTGCCTGGCTTGGAGGGTCGGGATTGGCATGTGGAGAGCGTGCAGCTTGAAGCGCAACTCCGATTTCCTTGGCGAGGCGGGCTGCACCCTTGGCTCGATGTCCTGGTTGATACCAAGGATGACCTGGTTGGCATAGAATCAAAGCGCTATGAAACTTTCCGTGCCAAAAAGGAGCCGGAATTCTCGAAGACCTACTGGCGCCCCGTTTGGGGTGATCGAATGAATAGTTTCGAGCAAGTTCGGAACGATCTGCAAGAAGGCCGACTCAAGTTCGAGCACCTGGACGCGACCCAGCTCGTCAAGCACGCCTTTGGACTTCGGACTGCGGTGCAACGAGAAGGCCAGAGGCAGGGCAAGCGGCCCATCTTATACTACCTCTTCGCGGAGCCGGAGCGCTGGCCGGACGGACGACCGATCCCGGAGACGGCGTGCAAAAATCACCGGGCCGAGATCGAGCGTTTCGCCAAGCTGGTGGCCGGCGACGAGGTCGGGTTTCGGGCCTGTTCTTATAGGGAGCTGTTGGCCGAGTGGTCGGAGGTTGGCGGGGACGATGTCCGAAGGCATACCATCGCCGTGCGGGAGCGGTTTGCTCTATAAGATCGCCCTGGTAAGTGGCCTGACCAAAGGAAACAGTCGGCAAAGCAGTTGGATCGCTTCAGGCTAGACCCACCAGGAGGGCGACGCCCTGGTGTAGATACGCCCACCAAGCCTCTCAGCAGCTCTGATAGCGCGATTTGGGCTCGGCCTACTCCCATGGGACCTGATTGACCGACTGCTTCTGTCAGAGCTTCTGAGCAGTTCGTCCTGATGGATGGGCTCGATCATGGGCCGCTCGGCATCTGTCTGGGCCTCAAGGGGCTTCGGAGAGCCGGACGGGGAAGTGTCGCGCAAGGCCAGTCTGACGGAGCGACGAAGATGGAGCGTGCAATTTGTTGTATAGGCTCGCGTCAAACTCCTAGATAGAGATTTGTCATTCTTGCATCGGGTTTTGTTCGGTAGCCGATGCCGGAGAGCAGGAGCCTCGACTACCAACAGGTGGGTTGGGCCACCTTGTGAATTAAATGTTCTCGCTAGGATCGTTTTGCTCCTCGTACGTTGAGAATTCAGGCGGGTGGCTATCTACCCCCGCGGCCAGGATTTCTCGACTCTTCAACGCGCTGAAAATGGGGTTGGCTTCAATGGGCTCCGCATGGGCAAGGCAGATCACCCTCGGCTCAGGCAAAGAGTCAAAGAGACTTGAGCGATGGCGGTCTAGGCGAATGGATACTCCCTAGGTCCGATCATGTATATTGTACAAGACCTTCAGTTCGGCGACACAGAATGGATGCTGTTGTGTGGCGCTGCGCGCCTGGAGTTGTGGACACTCCCGGCCGATTCCCTACAATCTTCGGAGGCGACGACCGGTTGTTGGAGGGGAGGGAAAAATGAAGCGATCGACTTTGGCGGCCTGTGCAATCGCGATAGCCCTTTCGGCGGGTCTGGTACCGGAGGGTGCGCAGGCGGACACCGTTCTGAGCCGCTGGTGCTGGCAGATGTTGCCGTCGGGCAAGGAAATGAACGCCGTGCTTAAGATCGTCGTTACCAATTCAGGTGCGGTCGAGCTACATTCGGATTTTTTCGATGGTGGGTCTCTGGTGTCGGAGCTGCGGGAGGCAGAAGGCGGTGTTTTCGAAAATGTCGACAGCCCCTCGGGGGATAAGTATAGGATCGTGCGAAATACCGGCAACCTGCAGCTCATCGACGACCAGGGACTGATCGATACCGCCCAACGCCTGGACAACAACGCCGGCAACGACGACTGCCTCAGGTAAAGCGGCTGTTTCCCGGCGGTGCTCTGAAGGCCGCGGCGCAGAAGGTGGCCCGGCGTCAGGCTAGGCGCCGCTGAGCCTCGTCAATAATGAGCCCGCTTGAGTGCTTGCCGTGTCAGGCGCGTTGCTAACAGAAGATTAGGCGATCCCGGAGACGGCATACAAAGCCCACCGATCTGAGATCGATCAGTTTGCCGAGCTGGTGGCCGGCGACGAGGTCGACTTCCGGGTGTGCTTTTATAGGAAGCTGTTGGCCTCATGGGAAACGAGTGAGATTGCTGAAATCCGAAGGCATGTGTCCGCTGTGAAAGATCGGTTTGGTCAATAGGGTTGATGCGGCAAGCTCCACGAATCGACGCATAGTCGGCTTGGCGGAGGGGTCGTCCCGAAGCTCGTTGGAGGGGCGGGTGCTACCCTGGAGAATACATACCCCGTGGCGGCGCTCAGACGCTCTGGCAGCGCGATCTTGGGCCGGTTGGCTCCACCCACCTGAAGCATACGATTGACTCTGTCAGAGCTTCTGAGCGGTTCGCATCCCAGGCGGCTGGAGGCAGGAGGGGATAGCTTCCACGAGAGATAGTCATGTGAAAAGCTTGGATCGATTCGGCCCATGGATCGAAGTTCCCGATTTGCAAAGACTTTGAGGCCAACTGAACGTCAACGAAGTTGACCCTGGGGAAGGAACGTTATCGCTCCGGGTGGGGGTTGTCAGACCAGGTCCTGTCAGGCCGGCCTCACACGTAGCCCGGAGGGAGCGCGGGTTCACGATGGTCAGCGATGAGAGGCAGGGGCCGGTTCCCACTGGGCCGGTCGTATAAGCCTGAATTTGTCCGGTCTTTTGAATTGATGGAAGGGGTGCTGTTGCACCTTACGTTCTTTTCACCGTTCGACTGACGGCAAATGTTCCATCGAATGAGGCGTCACCACATATCAAGCGAGCGACCAATCACCGGATATGCCCATAGAGGCTCTGAGAACATCCGTGATCGTAATTTGAGCCTCTTTGACTGCTACCCTACGAGGACCCAGGGAAATGATTCTGAACGCATCTCATAGGATACTCCGCAGAGAGGGGTGCGATCGTTTGCGATAGCTCTGAAGAGAGCAAGAGATGATCAAGAGAACGGGCAAGAATCAGACCCAAAGCTTACAGGGGGAGGGCTGAACGGGATTGGGCAGTAGGCTCCGGGTTCTGTTGGCGTCGCATTCCATCCGCAGCCTCCTCCCGGCCAAAGGGTTTGAGTTCTGAGGCTGGCACAGGCTTCTCCACCCCGCGGAATCTGGAGGAAATCGTAAACGTGTCACGTCTTCCTTTTTTCTTTATAACCTTTGAACACTTGTACACTTATACACTTACACTCTTATAAATAAGGAAAGCGTGACACGTTAAGAAATAGGCGGCGGCGCCAAGATACCCTGCGGAGTTCAGTAGCCTTTCCTAAGAAAGATGTGCCGGGAGTAAGAAGCTTGTACCCAAGGTTATGGATGCACTCACCGTAGTCGTAGACTTACCCTTTCGCGCACGCTCCTTGCGCTTTCGCTCCCTCGCCAATCGGCGCTTTCGCTCATCCGCCGACTCGAACGCTGCTGACAGATTGGCAACTGCCTCGGAAACTCTCTTGGCGTCCTTTCCGCAGTATCTTTGTTGGATGCAGGAATCACAAATATCGGATTTGACTCCTGGCATTCCGTAGCATCCAGGAAAAAGGCTGAAATCCTCATCTGATAGAGCTGGCGATCCTGAGGATTTGGCGACCTTTCGAGCATTTTCCAGTTCAACCGGACCGAAGACCACTACGACATCTTCCTCTGACAACAATCTCTCACTGAACACAAACTCCGCCAATCCGTAAGATCGATTGCTCGGAGATCGCATTCTGAGCCGTGTGATCAGCCACGCCTTGTGAGCATCTTGGGCTGGCAGACCCGCATATTCTTCGACCCTGTACTGCGGCAGCGTGCTGTACTCCAGGCGGACTTCACGAATGTGGGTGTCCCATCTCTCCTCGGCGGAACGGAGAGCGGCCGTGCGAAATAGCTGATTCGGTAGCGGCATACGAAGCTTCTTTGTGCCGCACTGTCCACTATCAAACCAGTAACCCATGGTGTATCTGACAAACTGATCATACTTCATACCAAGTGCATCGGCCTGCTGGCGGGCGGACCAGAAGCCCGATCTCAGCTTGTCTGGCATCTGCCATATGTATCGTGGAAAGAGCTTGATAGACCCAGCGCCGATGTGGCGCTTGTTCATTTCATCTCTGATGCGCTCATAGGCATAGATAAACACTTGAGTCGCTTCGGCAGGCGTCATGAAGCGGTAGTCGAACCATTTCTGGTCCATTAGATCAGCTTCAATGCGTAGATACCCGGACTTGATAGCAAGGCTGGTACGTACCGCATCGCGGAACTTCAACACTGATCCGTGAAGCTCAGGAGAAACGTCGACCTTTGCAATCTTCGGCTTGTATGCTTGACCTTGGGATAGAATTAGCAGGGACGCCGGTTGGGAGTCCTCAGCAGGAGAGCAGTCATCAAATAGAGGCATTGCCGGATGGGTTCCTTGAGGTTGGCGGTGGTATCGGAGGCGCTGTCACCATTGAATATAGCAATCAGGATTTACTCCTGACGCCAAGCCGAAGAGAAACTTCCAAAAATCTGATTCTATTTACAATATCAAATACATAAAAAATTGAACACCCCAGTTATGTGAAAGCCAAGTAGCTTCATTTCAGTGGTCACTACTTTCCGGCCGCATTCTCCCTCCTCGGAAGCGACACAAGGAAAAGTTGGGCCCCACAACTCAGCGCATCTCCGATCAGGGTGTTAGTTCATGGGCGATAGAAAAATGCAAAAACAGGTTGGACTTACATTGGACTTACTTTGACTTTTTCGTGCTCGACCGTTCCTCATGGGAAAGTACCCGACAGCCCAAGCTCGTAACGCTATATTAGATATTATACAATAAAATCAGGAATTTAATATGTCGTCGAGTGTTGATGCTACGATCTCAAGAGCCGCTGAACTCTGGTTGAAGCGCTGTAAGGCATATGGGTTGGAACGAGCGACGCTTCGCTCTTACACGGGCCACTTCAAGCACCACGTTGAGCCGAAGATTGGTGGTCTGCTGCTCAAAGACCTGACCCGAGCAGCCATCCAAGACTTCGTCTACGAAATGCTTGATGCCAACTCCAAATCAATGACCAAGAAGGTTCTCGCCAGCCTGCGTAGCATTCTTCAGGTCGCGCTTGAAAGAGACTGGATAGCGCACAACTACGCCCGCGACGTGAAGCTCCCCCGCGGCCGCCGCCATGAGGAGGAGAAGGTGATCCCGACCAAGGCCGAGATAAAACTCCTGCTGACGAAGGTGCCGGCGAAGCACAAGCCGATCATCGTGACGGCGATCTTCACCGGGATGCGCTCATCGGAGCTGCGTGGGTTGGCCTGGGAGAACGTCGATCTGGAAAAAGGTATCATCCGAATCCGTCAGCGAGCGGACCGCTGGAACGAGATGGGGGCTCCCAAGAGCCGTGCCGGGCGACGCGACATCCCCATGACCCCGATGGTCAAGGAGACGCTGACCGAGTGGAAGAAGGTTTGTCCAGAGGGAGCGCTCGGCCTGGTCTTCCCGAACGGGAAGGGGAACCCTGAGGGGCATGCGAACTTCTATCACCGCATCTTCAAGCCGCTGATGGTCAAGTGCGAGATCGTGGACGGGGAGGGGAAGCCGCGGTTCAGCATCCACGGGCTCAGACACGTCGCGGCATCGCTCTTCATAGAGCAGGGCTGGTCGCCCAAGAAGATTCAGACGATCCTCGGGCACTCGTCGATCAACATGACGTTTGATGTCTACGGGCACCTGTTCCACGATGCAGAGGCAGATGTGGCGCTGATGGAGAAGGTCGAGCGTGACCTGATGGCTGCTTAGATTTCAACCGGGCTTTCAAGGAATTGCTGAGAAGGTCAATTGTCTTATGAGCTTAGAAAAGCAACGGCGGGGGCAAGTTGGTGTCAATGTCGTCGAAGGTATTGTGCTGCGCGATTGGGGTGCACGCTGGCAGCAAATAGACAGCGTTAATGATGATGGTGTAGATGGCTTGATTTTCCTTGAGAGTGGAGGAGGACCAACTGGGCAGATCATATTCGTACAAGTGAAATGCACGAAAGCCAGCCCCAACCAGTCAGGTTACGTGGTGGTTCCTGTCAAATCGGAGCGCCTCAAGATGAACATGGAGCGGTGGAGGCGCGTAGTTGGAGCCGCTATCCTTGTTCATGTTGAACCGACAACTCTAAGAGCGTGCTGGGTTAACTTGCGAGACCAGCGAGCATTCACCAACACACAAATTAAGGTGCCGAGCGAGAACCACTTTAACGCCAACTCGCGGAGGAAAATGGCTGAACTCTGCGGGACGGTCCATTTGGACATGATGCTGAGAGAAGTTGCTACGCGGGCCTCAGATTTCCCTTATTTGATAGAACGCGAGCATATTCAAACTGCCGCTCGAAAGTACTATCGGCAGACGCAGCGCTCCCAAGTGTTTTTTAAGGGATCATCGCGGCATGTACACTTTACTCGTGAAGGGTGGCACCACATCACTCGCTACAAAAGGCCAAGGCTAACACAACTTCAGTCCTTCCACCTGCTGGGTGCAGTGCGTCGCATTATTGAAACCGCCACGGAGGGCGACTTGATAGAGGTGGTCCCAAAGAAAGGGGACCCTATAGAATATGTTTACCTGAGCGCAGTAGTAAGTTTCCCGTTTCGGGCCTCCTCTGTCGTTAAAGTGGTGCTTCGGAGAAGGCAGGATCAAACTGGTGTCGCAAGCTATAGCTTTCACACGGTCTATGAACCGCGGCGCAGGCGCAACATGATTGGACTTAAAAAATTCGGTGAGTAGGAGCGCGGGCACTCAGCCAACAAACCACACGGATTCTTTATGGCAGTGCATGCCCCACGCACCCACTCTTTTTAAAGATACCACGTTCCGTTCGCCTAACGACCATTGATGTGTCTTGGATTTCTCAAGGGCTTGATGGGTATGGTGCGGCTACTTGTTGGTCTTGGGGCGAAGGCAGCAAAGGGTGATCGGCTGTAACAAATAAGTATATATGTGAATAGATGTACCATTTACCGCACTAAGAGACTGATTTTGCGGAATCATAATCCGCGTGTCGGGGGTTCAAGTCCCTCCCCCGCTACCAATGAAAACAAGGCCTTACGCTCAAGCGTCGGGCCTTGTTTGCGTTTGGGGCGGGCCGCTGCGACCGCCGCCGCCGCTGACGCCATCGCGGCGAATCTTCTGGCCCTTTTGGGGCGGCCCGGCCGCTATCATATATCCTGCGAGCCTAGACAGGCTCGGCCGAAACCATCCGCGGCAAACCCAACCTTGTGATCGGCATTGCCTGAGCAAATGAAGAGCAACGAAGCGGTGTCCCGGCAGCAGAACGACGATGCTGCAAGAACGCGTCGGATCAGGGTCCCGGCGTGGCGCCTCGCGGCGGGGCTGGCGGTGCTTGCCGTCCTTCTCGCGACCTATCTGGTGTTGTGGCGAAGCGGCATGCTGGACCGCCTGTTCGAAGCCGGCGCCCTCGAGCAGGCAGTGGGTCAACTCGGCCCGGCCGGCCCGGTCCTGATCATCGGCTTGATGACCGCCGCCATTGTGATGAGTCCGATACCGAGCGCGCCGATTGCGCTCGCCGCCGGTGCGGCTTACGGCCATTTCTGGGGCACCGTCTATGTCGCCGCCGGCTCCGAGGCCGGCGCTTTGATCGCCTTCGGCATTGCCCGCCTCATCGGCTATGACGCGCTCAAGCCCTGGCTTGGTGCGCCCGCCTCCAGCGGAATCCTGCACCGCTTTATCGCCTCCCAGAACGCTTTGATGGCGGTCGTTTTCGTGACCCGAATGATGCCGTTCCTATCGTTTGACTTCATCAGCTACGCCGCCGGTCTCACGCCGCTCAAGACCTGGCGCTTCGCGGTGGCCACGTTGCTGGGCATCATTCCAGCGAGCTTCATGTTGGCGCATTTCGGCGATGAACTGGCCTCCGGCGATCTACGCCGCATCGGTTTGACGGTTCTTTTGCTCGGGTCGATCACCTTGCTCCCCTTCCTCTGGAAAGCGGCGCCGGCGCGCTACCGCTCGGCATTGAGGCGCCTGCTGCGGCTTGGATAGCCCAACCGGCGGCCCCAAGCATAGCCCGGGCACCATATGCGTAGCGGGGGCGAGTCTTCCTCCCGCCGCCGTCGCCAAACCCCGGGACGCGCCGGGTCAGTGGCGTCCGGAAGGCCCCTGGCTCAGCGAAGGCGCTCTTCCTGGGGCCGGCGCCGCGGCTGGCTCCATAGGGCTGCTTCATCTGGCTCTTTGGGGCCGGCCCGCCGCTGTTCTATACAAAGGATGGCTATGACAAGCGGCCCGCTCCCGCCATGACCGGCGGGGCGGCGGTATGGGCGGCGCCCCGGGCGACTGGCGGGACGTTACCAAGGAAAAGGGATCTCATGCGATGAAAATGACCACCGAGGAAGCCTTCGTGAAGGTTCTGCAGATGCACGGCATCGAGCATGGCTTCGGGATCATCGGCTCGGCCTTCATGCCGATTTCCGATCTCTTTCCCAGGGCCGGCATCACATTCTGGGATGTCGCCCACGAAACCAACGGCGGCCTGATCTGCGACGGCTACACTCGCGCGACCGGCAAGATGGCCATGGCCATCGCCCAGAACGGGCCCGGCGTCACCGGCTTTGTGACGGCGATCAAGACGGCTTACTGGAACCACACGCCGATGCTGCTGGTGACACCCCAGGCGGCCAACAAGACCATCGGCCAGGGCGGCTTCCAGGAAGTCGACCAGATGCCGATGTTCCGCGAGATGGTGTGTTACCAGGAGGAGGTGCGCGACCCCTCGCGCGTCGCCGAGGTGCTGAACCGGGTGATTGAAAAGGCCTGGCGTGGCTCCGGGCCGGCGCAGATCAACGTGCCGCGCGACTATTGGACCCAGGTGATCGACATCGAGCTGCCGCAGATCGTGCGCCTGGAGCGCCCGTCCGGCGGCAGGCGTGCCATCGCCGAGGCGGCCGCCTTGCTCTCCAAGGCGAAGTTCCCGGTCATCCTCAACGGCGCCGGCGTGGTTATCGGCGGCGCGATCCCCGCATCCAGGGCCCTGGCCGAGCGCCTCGACGCGCCGGTCTGCTGCGGCTATCAGCACAACGACGCCTTCCCCGGCTCGCATCCCCTGTTCGCCGGCCCGCTCGGCTACAACGGCTCCAAGGCGGCCATGGAACTGATCGCCAAGGCCGACGTGGTGCTGGCGCTGGGCACGCGTCTCAATCCCTTCTCGACGCTGCCCGGCTACGGCATCGACTACTGGCCGAAACAGGCGGCGATCATCCAGGTCGACATCAATTCCGACCGCATCGGCCTGACCAAGAAGGTTGCCGTCGGCATCCAGGGCGACGCCAGGCTGGTGGCCGAGCAGATCCTCGAACAGCTCAGTCCCGAGGCGGGCAATGCCGGCCGCGACGAGCGCCGGGCGCTGATCCATCAGACCAAGTCGGCCTGGCTGCAGGCGCTGTCCTCCATGGATCACGAGGACGACGATCCCGGCACCACCTGGAACCAGCGCGCGCGGGACCGCGATGCCGAGCGCATGTCGCCGCGCCAGGCCTGGCGGGCGATCCAGGCGGGCCTGCCCAAGGACGCGATCATTTCCTCGGACATTGGCAACAACTGCGCAATCGGCAACGCCTATCCGACTTTCGAGCAGGGCCGCAAGTACCTGGCGCCGGGCCTCTTCGGCCCCTGCGGCTACGGCTTCCCCTCGATCGTCGGCGCCAAGATCGGCTGCCCTGACGTGCCGGTGGTCGGTTTCGCCGGCGACGGCGCCTTCGGCATCTCCATGAACGAGATGTCGTCGATCGGCCGCGAGGAATGGCCGGCGGTCACCATGGTGATCTTCCGCAACTACCAGTGGGGGGCGGAAAAGCGCAACACCACGCTGTGGTACGACGACAACTTCGTCGGCACCGAGCTCGATCCGCACATGAGTTATGCCAAGGTGGCTGAGGGCTGCGGCCTGAAGGGCGTCGCTGTCACCACCCAGAAGCAGCTGACCGAGGCGCTGGCCGCCGCCTGCAAGGCGCAGGACGACGGCGTCACCACCTTCATCGAGGTGATCCTCAATCAGGAACTCGGTGAGCCGTTCCGCCGCGACGCCATGAAGAAGCCGGTCGCGGTCGCCGGCATCGACCCCAAGGACATGCGCCCGCAGCAGGGCGCCGCCTGACACAGCAAGGCCGCTTTCGCTGCGTAAAACGATGAGGCCCCGGCGCTCGCGCGCCGGGGACTTGCTTTTTTCGGTTGGCCTCCGGCAGGCTCAGGTTTTCCTCTTCTATCGCGTGAAAGGAATATGCCTCCTTCTCCCCGAAGTCGATATCGTGGCGGTGCTGCCCGAACTGGAACGCCAAGGCGTGCGCCTTCGGTGACCGATTCCCGCTCATTCGCCACTCAGGCGCGGTGCTCCGGGTTTTCGTAGTCGAAGCGGCAGCCGGCTTTCCAGGCCTCGCGGTCGTTGCCGTGGTTGGGGATGCCGCCGGCGTCCTTCAGCAGGCGCGCCAGGTGCAGCAGGTTCCAGGTCATGATGGTGGTGTTGCGCTGGGTGAAGTCGTTGTCGAAGCCGGCCGGCCCGCCCTCCACGTCGTCGCCGTAGGAGGGGCCGGGTCCGGCCTCGCCGATCCACCCGCAGTCGGCCTGCGGCGGGATGGTGTAGCCCAGGTGCTGCAGGGCATAGAGGATGGTCATGGCGCAGTGCTTCACGCCGTCCTCGTTGCCGGTGATCACAGCGCCGCCGGTCTTGCCGTAGAACAGGCTCTGACCCTTGTCATTCAGCAGGCCGGACATGCCATAGAGACGCTCGATCAAGATGCGGCAGACCGAACTTTCTTCGCCCAGCCAGATCGGCGTGCCGACGATGAGGATGTCGGCAGCCTTCACTTTTTCCCACAGCTGCGGCCAGTCGTCGCGCTCCCAGCCGTGCTCGGTCATGTCCGGATAGACGCCGTAGGGCACCTGGTGCGAGGCCAGGTGAATGTGATCTAGGGTCACGCCATTATGGCGCATGATCTCCTCGGCCACCGAGAGCAGCAAGCGGGTATGCGACTCTCCTGCCTGTTTCTTCAGAGTGCAGTTGAAGAGCACGGCACGGAGGTCGGTGAAGTCGGTGGAATTCTCATCGCAGAGTCGTGTCTGCTGGGCGTTGAGCGGCATAGTGACCTCCTTCAGGCTGTCCGTCGGCACGAAGTGTGCGTCCGCGGCAAGCCTGACAGAGGCGGGTGGGCGCAGCAACCTGTGGTCCGGATGTTGCTTCTTCAATGACCAACTGCGCAAAGCAACAGTGACGGTGGCTTGAGCGCCTGAGAACGAGCGGCTCTTTTCTATCTAGCCTTTGTTCTTGCGCAGTTCCTCCAGGTTCTTCTTGAAGACCTCCTTGCAGATCTGCTCAGCGAATCCTTCGCTGAGCGAAATCTCGGCGTCAGACATCATGGCGGCGCCGATGAAACCGCCCCAGGCGAAGGAGTTTTCCACGAAGTAGGCGCCGGTTTGCAGGCCGGTCGACAAGTGGGTGAATTCAGCCCGGCCTTCCAGCTCGATCTCGTCGCCCAGGAAAATCGCCTTGCCGACGTCCTGATCCTCGAAGTCGGTAACGATCACGTCGAGACGGTGATCCACGTCGCCCGTGGCGCAAAGCGGCATCGACTTCTCCAGTTCCTCCTGCAGGGCCGCTTGCAGCGTAGGGTTCGGCTTCGGTGTGTCGAGGGTGACACGAACTTCCGAGACACGAATGCTTTGGATAGCGTCCTGGCTGGCAGACTTGATGCTCGAGACATCCGAAGACGCACAGGCCGTCAGCCCAAAGAGTGCCGAGAGGCTCAGCGCGGCCAACAGGAATTTGGGCCGCGGGCTCAGTTTGACGGGGGAAAACATGGAAATCGTTCCTCAATCTAAAGTAATTTCACAGAACACCTTAGGCACGCGAAGAGTTCAAGCCAAATTCCCGGCTGACAAGACGGGCAAGGCGCGTTTTCTTGTAGAAACCCTTCACTGTTCTACGTACATCTTTGCGTGCGACGAACAGGAGGGTGCATGGCAGATCACCCCTTGGTGCTGGTCGTTGGCGCCGGCCCAACCGGCCTGACCGCGGCGGTTGAACTGGCGCGGCGCGGCATCGCCGTGCGCATCGTCGATCGCAATGAAGCGCCGACGCCGCTCAGCAAGGCGGTGGGCATCAACCCGCGCAGTCTGGATCTGCTGGAGCCCAGCGGCGCTACGGCGCAGCTTTTGGACCAGGGCATCGAAATTCGCTACGGCCATATCCATTACGAAGGCCGGGAACTGGGGACAGTCCGCTTCGCGGTTGTGCCGCACCGTTTCAATTTTCTACTGGCATTGCCGCAGAGCGAAACGGAAGCCATCCTGGCGCAGACGCTCTCTGGCCTGGGTGTGACGGTCGAGCGGCGCACCGCTTTCGTCGATCTCCGCCAGGCCGGCGCAAGTGCCGAAGTCGTGCTGGAAGGACTGGGCGGCCGCGAGGAGGCCCGTTTCGACATCGTATACGGTGCGGACGGTGCGCGCAGCGCCGTGCGTGAGGCGGTGGGCCTCACTTTTGACGGTTTCACCCATGCGCGGCGGTGGAGCATCGCCGATGCGGAACTCGATGGTTGGGCCTATGCATCGCCCGCGGCCCATCTGTTCCTGCATCGCGGCGGCCATGTCGGATTTATCATTCCGATCGGCGAGCACCGTTTCCGCGCGGTATCGAACACCGAGGACGCTCTGGCGCGGATCCCCGGCGGCCACCGCGTCTCTCGGCTGCTGCGCCGCGACACCTTTCATATCCCCGTGCGGCAGGTCGCGGACTATCGGTCGGGCGCGGTATTTCTCGGTGGCGACGCGGCCCATGTCCACTCGCCGGTCGGCGGGCGCGGCATGAATCTGGGCATTGAGGACGCCGCGACCTTCGCCCGTCTTCTCGTCGAGGGCCGGCTCGACGGCTACAGCGCGGCGCGCCATCCGGTTGGTACCCGCTGGATCGGATTGAGCGAGCGCGTCCTTGCGGCGGTTCAGACAAGCAATCCGGTGGCCGTTGGGCTGCGCAACCTGGTCATTGGCGCCGTCGGCCACCTGCCGGCGCTGCAAAGGCCGCTACTTTCGCGCGCCGCGGGACTGCGCGGTTAATGCCCGTTCCGATGCCCGGTGGCATTCCGCCTGCGCCTGGGGTTAAAGCACTTTGCGCCCAATTTGAACCATTCTGCCGGAGCGGATTTGTGTCAGGACCAAGAGGATTTGGCGCCGGGCATAGCGGCGCTATGGTCAAGCCAAAGCCCGCCGGTACTGGCGCAAAGCCGCCCGGGCCCCAAAGGCCCTGGCGGGTTTCCGAGAGGCGGGCGCCCGCGGCGTCGGCAGGCTCGCCCGATGCGCCGCATCGCCCGGGGAACTTCAGGGGGCGCCTGCCTCCTGACGGATCGCCGCACCGCTCGAAAACAGAATTGATTCAAATTGGGCGCAAAGCGCTTTAGGATGGGCCATCGTCGCGACGTATATCCTAAGAGGGGAAATCATGTTTGATCTCGATCGCTTCATCGAGGATTGCCGTGCCGCGGCCCGAGACGACGCTACGCACAAGGCCGCGCGCGAAGTCGTGGCGCGGGCGCTGGACCATCCTGCCGCCGTTATCGAGGCGCTGGGCGAGCCATGCAAGAGTGGCGTACAGAAGCTCTACGCCGACGACGAGGTGACCATTGCAAATGTAGTCTGGGCGCCCTGGATGACTGTCATGCCGCACAACCACGAAATGTGGGCGGTCATCGGTGTTTATTCGGGGCGCGAGGACAATGTCTTCTGGCGGCGTATCGCGGACCGGGAAGACGGCAGGGTCGAGGCTGCCGGCGCCAAGGCGCTTTGCGTGAAGGACGTGGCGCCTCTCGGGCGCGACATCATCCACTCGGTCACCAATCCGATTTCCCGCTTCACCGGGGCCATACACGTCTACGGTGGCAATTTCTATTCTCAGCCGCGCAGCCAGTGGGATGCCGAGACGCTCTGCGAGTCCCCCTACAGCCTGGAAGACAATCTAGGGCGCTTCGAGACATTCGGCCGTCTTACCGGTGCCATGGTCTGAGTCCCAGAGCGTGCCGGCGGCGGCTCAATAGGCTTGCGCCGCTTCGCGGCGGATGGCATCTCGCAGATCGCCGGGCAGGCCCCAGGAATAACGCGCCAAAGTGTCCCGGTAAAGCTGTGGCCAGGCGGCGCTGGAGCGGTCGGCGAGCTCGTCCTTTCGCTTGCTGAGAGTTCGGCCAATCTCGGCGACATTGTGGTACTCCGGCCAGATACGGCGGGCCTCCGCGAAGGCGGCGATCGCTTCGTCGACATTGCGGTCGATCAACGCCTCGAAGCCGCGCCGCTCGGCGGTGGCGGCCCGGGCCGCGCGGCTGCTGGCCGCGTCCACCGCGGCAGTGCGCTCACTCGGTGGCGCCGTCTGAACGGACTGCTGCACATCCTGCACCTGCGCGATCTCACGAGACAGGTTGCGCTCCAGGCTGGCGAGCTTGGTGTCGATGTCGTCGCTGAGTTGCGGCGCAGTCTCGCCGGCGTTCTCCGCCTGTTTTTGCGCGTCCAGCAGCAGGCGGATGTCCTCGATCTCCGCCATGGCTTGAGACTCGATCTGTTCGACCTTCTCGCCGATGCGCAGGCCGAAGATATCGACCTCCCGTTCGCTTAGGATTTTGCGGACGTCATCCTGATAGATCACCACGACGACAATCGCCACCATCGGCCACATGAAGGCCTTGATGTAGTCGAGCACGAGTTGACCAAGCGCATAGCTTCTGTCGCTGTCGGCCATGAAATCGCTCCACCGCGGGTTTCGTTCGGGAGAAGCTCAGCCTGCACCGGACGCTCGCGCCCTGCTGTGGCCAATCGCACAGTCCGGGTATTTTCGCCGGCTACTCCGCGGCCCTGGTTTTGGCCGCTTGCCAGGCGTCGAGCTGCGCGCGGGCGCCGTTTTGCGCCGGATCCATCTTGGCGTCGTGTCCCGGACGCTTGGCGGCGAGTTCAACGACATAGCCGTTGGGGTCGCGGAAGTAGATCGAGTCGATGAAGCCATGTTCGGCCGGACCGCGCGTTTCCATGCCCAGGGCTTTGCCCTTGGCCAGCATCTTCTGTTGAACTTCGGGCGACACTTCCAGGGCGATGTGCAGATCATAGTCGTGCTGTATCTTGAACGCGAAAGCCTGTCCGGGGACGTCGAAAAACGCGAGGTAGGAGCCGTCGTCCAGGCGGTAGAACGTATGCAGCGCCCGGGTCTCACGGCCCGTCTTGGTGCTTCCGATCTCCAATGACTTGGCCAGCGGAAGGCCGAGGAAATCCTCATAGAATGCACGGGTTTCCTCTGAATCGCGGCAGCGATAAGCGCTATGGTGCAACCCCTTGATCATGGCGGATCTCCTCCCGGCCCTCCGGTTCTCGAAAGTGAGCGGTGTAGTCGTTGCTTGCTTGAGCGCAGTCTAGCGCGGACGGCAGCGCCGTTCCAGACGGGTGCTGGACCGCGGGTCAAATCACCTCGTCGGAACGGTCGTCCGTCTCACCGTAACGCTGCATGATGGCCGGCCGTGTGCCCGCATAGGCAGCCGGGAGATTCGCGGCGATCTTGGCGTTCTCGCGATCGAAGAGGCTGTTGCCGTCGAGGTCGCTGGCGACGATGAAGGGCCCGAAGTCCTCCACCTCGAGGATCCACATGGCCTGGGCGATGCCGAGTTCCTGGTGCCAGTGAACGGCCCTTATCCGCTTGACGCCGCGCCCCAGCAGTGCGCCTGTGCCGTAGCCGACGGTCGTCAGGTAGACTGCCCCGTTGGGCACGAAATAGCGCTTGTAGTCTTTCTCCGACATGCCGCCCTTGCCGATGATGATCTTCGCGCCGGAGTGCGAAAACCATTGCTCGAGCCACTTGGAGAAGCGGAACGACGCGGTGGCCGTCACCGCGGTCAGTTTGGGATTGCCTTCTGCGTCGATGCTGGCCGCCGGCGAGCAGTGAAAATTGACCCCACTCAGATCAGCCAGGGGAACGGGCGGTTCCTGACCGTCTTCGATCACCTTCTTATAGACACCCTCGCGGGCCGTATAGACGATGCCATCGAGATAAACCACGTCTCCCAACTGCAGGCCGCGTAGTTCCTCCAGGCTCGGTTTCGTCCCTAGGCGGACTTTTCTGAGCTTTTCCTTTGCTGCGGCCATTCGACCGTCTCCCTTCGCGTGTAGGGCGTGAACCAGAGTGGGTCGGTGCGGTAGTCGACCCGGCCGTCCGGATGAAGCCTTGCCGTCGCCCGCCGGGAGGAAAGACAGAAGGCATGCACGCTCATCGGCATGCCGCCGGTATGGGTGTAGCCGACCTCGATATGGCAATCGACCACCATCGACTTGCCGACGAAGCCCATGGCGCCCATGCCGATGGAATTGCCGAGTTCGACGAACTCCTTCTCAAGCGCCGCGATCTTCGGATCGGGATTGCGGTCGCCAACGGTGCGCAGGCAGGCCGCCTGCTTGCCGAGCGTCATCGTTATGTCTTTGGAGCCGCCGAGACCGATGCCCATGATCGCCGGCTGGCACGCGAGTCCGCGCTTTCCGAAAGCGACCAAAGTATCGAGATAGAAGCGCCGGATGCCTTCGATTCCGTCGCCGGGAAAAAGCATGCGATAGTCGGTGCCGAACAGGCCACCCTTGTGAACCGTCGTGATGTCGATCCAGGCGCCGTCCGGCTCGAAGCTGTATTCGATTTCCGGCGCATTGATGCCGACATTGTTGTTGTGATCGGTTCGCCACAGCGGATGGACCCGGTTGGGCCGTAGAGGCAGTTCGCGGGTCGAGACCGCAGTCGCCCGGCGCAGCGCGGCTTCCAGGGCCACCGGTCCACCCTCGATCCTGGACTCGTTGCCGAACTTGACGAACCATCGCGGCAGGCCGGTATCCGCGCACATGGCGCGCCGGTCTTCCTTGGCGACTTCATAGTTTTCCAGCATCGCCTGCAAAACAAAGGACGACAGATCGCCGTCCTCGGCCTCGGCGACGGCTTTCAGACCGGTCAGGTAGTCATCTGGAATCTCGATCGCGGCCTTCTCGGTCAGCGCCAGGGCAGTGGCTTCAAGCTTGGCAATCTCGATCATTTCACACTCTCCTGGCGCTCAGCCCTGGCGGCGCCGCGAAACTGGGCAAGGTCTTGGGGCAGGCTGCACGATCTCGGCAGCGGCCGGTCACGCCACGCCGGCACTCAGTCACCCCGGCGCCCGCGCGCTCTTCATGAACTGTAGGCCACCGAAGTTCCCGCAGCTCGACTGTGCCCAGTGTAGCCTGTCGAGCGGCGTCAATCCAGGCAGCGCGGGACCCTGCCTTGCAGGATCCGCGCTGGGCTCGATTTGATGGCGCGGCTATTCTAAGGCGACGCAAGAGGGGTTGTTTCCGCTTTCCGATTCGATATCAGCGACGCCACGGTTCCCCAATGGCAGGGCGGCGGCAACAGGGCTGCGGATAGGAGAAGCCCTCTGCGTCGGCATGTCTAAGGTGAGACGGCAGGGAAGCGATGGTTCAGCAGTCCAGGCAGCAGATGGTGAGCCGCGCGGTGGCGGCGGCTATCGCCGCGGCGTTTTTCTTCTCCTTTGTGGCCGGCGCCGCGCCACTGCTCTCCATCGCTCTTCTGGCGGTGCTGGTTGCCTTCCTTTGGGCCACCCTGGCAATCCCTGCCGAGCTGACCGCGCTGATGTTCTTCACGCTATTGCTGCTGACCGGGCTGGCCCCCGATCATGTGGCGCTGGCGGGCTTTGAGTCCAAAGCCGTATGGCTTGTTTTCGCCGGCCTGGTGTTGAGCGAGGTGATCGGGCGGCACGACATGGGGCACGCCCTCTTCGACCGCATCCTTGGACGGCTCACGTCCTATCCCGGTCTCATCTGGCTCGTTGCCGTCACCAGCCTGGTCATGGCCTTCTTCATCCCTTCGGCCATGGGGCGGGTGCTGCTGTTGACTCCGCTGGTGCTGGCGCTGGCTGAGCGCCTCGGTCTGGACGAAACGCGCCGCCATGGCCTGTTCATCGCCACCATCCTGGGCGCTGTGGTGCCGGCCTTTGCCATCATCACCTCCAATGTCCCGAACCTGGTCCTGATGGGGGCGGCGGAAGCGATTTACGGATTCAACCTGACCTATTTCGAATACCTGCTGTTGAAT
This sequence comes from Kiloniellaceae bacterium, assembly GCA_040217155.1. Lineage (GTDB taxonomy): Bacteria > Pseudomonadota > Alphaproteobacteria > Kiloniellales > Kiloniellaceae > Pelagibius. Next base: position 172,270 of record JAVJNS010000007.1, on the reverse strand, counting down.
TTCCCGGTGCTTGGGTTCGGCGCTTTTCTGCTGATCCCCACGCTGGTCCTGCGGACCTTTCCCGGCGAGAACCGCATTTCGCTGCCGGAAGCTCGCCCGGCACCCTGGACCCGCGATCAGGTGAAGATCGGACTGCTGCTGGCGGTGACCCTGGCCTTCTGGACCACCGACAGTCTGCACGGCATTTCCTCGGCCTGGATCGGCTTGACCGCGGCGGTACTCTGCCTGATGCCCGGCATCGGCCTCCTGCCGCCGCAGGCCCTCGGCAAGCTCAACTTCGGTCCCTGGTTCTTTGCCGCGGGTTCGATCGGCCTGGGTGGGGTGGTCAGCCACAGCGGCCTTGGCGACTTGATGTGGGCGGAGGTGGCCGCGGTGGCGCCCCTCAGCGGGCTTCCGGCACCCGCCAAGTATGCCGTGGTGCAGGGCAGCGCCATGATCATGGCAACCTTCACGACGCTGCCGGCCGTTCCGGCGGTCTTCACGCCGCTGGCGGCCTCCATCACCCAAAGCCTTGACTGGCCTTTGGAAGCCGCACTGATGGCGCAGGTCCCGGCCTTCGTCATCTTCGCTTTTCCCTTCCAGGCGCCGCCGGTCCTGGTGGGTTTCACCTTGCTCGGCGTGCCGCCCGGACAGTCGATGAAGGTCATGGCGCTTTACTTCGTCATCGCGGCTCTGGTGCTCTCGCCGCTGCACTATCTTTGGGGCCGCCTCATCGGGGTCTTCCCGTAGACATTTTCCGGCGCATGGCGTGGTGCCGCTTGTGTCGATTTGATCGGACCCTGCGCGCCGGCACGGCTACAGTAACCGCCACGGCTATCCGACACACGGCAAGTGCGAGAATCAGGCGATCAGTTGAACGGATTCGTGCCGTCGCGGATGCGAAGCCCGCCGAAGCCGAGTTCTCTCGCCTTGGCGAAGTCGGCTGCCGCAAGCTCGCTTTCGTTTTGTTGCTGATAGGCGGTGCCGCGGTTCGAATAGGCGCCGGCGAAGTTCGGGTTGAGCCGGATCGCCACGGAGAATTTCACCACTGCCTCGTCGTATTGCGCGGTCTGCAGGGCCTGGCGACCTTCCGCATTGAACTGCTTGGCCAAATCTTCGCGGGACAATCCTCCGCTGCTCAAGTCATCGCGGTAGGGCGCCAGTTCGGCGTCGATCCTGGCCTGTGCCTCGTCAATGGGGTCGCGCGGCACCGGATCGGCGGCCTGAGGTTTTTGATCGTCCAAGAGCGGCGGCTCCGCGACGTGTTCCGCCGGCTGGCCGTCCGGCGCCGCTTTGGCGGGCGGGTCTTCGACCACCTCTGCTGCGGGTGGCAGCTCGGCAACCTCCTGCTTGTCGTCGTCGACGGGTTCGGTCGTTTCCGGTTGCACCAGGTTTTCAAGCGGTTTCAGTTTCGCCGGGGGGGGCGGCGGCGGCACGATGACCTTTTCAGCCGCTGGCCCCGGCGCGCCGTTTTGCCGCGGCGGCGGATCGTTCGGCTCCGGCGCGCCGGGGGCGAGGGTCGATGACGCCGCCGGGTCCTCTTTGGCGGCGCTCAATGCGGCGAAGGCGGCGGCGACGCCGCGCAGTTCGTCCAGCAGCCTCTCGCTTGGCTCGGGTTCACCGGGCAGCAGGGCAAAGTCCTTGTAGCGCTGGATCGCCGCGATGGTGGCGTCGTCGACCGTGCCGTCGACTGTGCCGGGATCGAAACCCAGGTCGCGCAGCAGCGTTTCCATTTCCAGCAGAGCCGGTTGGCCGAGGGCCGAGGCCTTGCCGGAAAACAGCAACAGCGCGCCGAGAGCGGCTATGAGAAGAAATCGCCAGGACCTGCACATTCCGCCAGTTTACCGTTAGATGGTGAGGAATTGAATCGCTCGCGTGAGGTAATCCGGCGGCGCGCCATTGGCGTGTAATTTCCCGCGATTCAGCCGATTTTGGTCCCGGCCGGCGTGATTTGGCGTGCCAGCCAGTCCAGGGGCCGGCGCCGAACTGGGGCCGCAAACCGTACATTGCCGAAACGGCGCCTCTACTCCGGCATGGTGGCGGTGATCTTGATGGAGGCATACCAGGCCGAGAGATCCGAGATGTCTTCGTCGCTCAGATCCTTTGCAATCACCGACATGATCTCGTGCTCGCGCTTGCCGGAGCGGAAGGCCTTCAACTGGGTGGCCAGGTAGATCTCGCTCTCCCCGGCGATATGGGGGGCGATCGGGATTTTGGCGATGCCGTCGATACCGTGGCAGGTCTGGCATTGGCGGGCCTTCTTGCGGCCGGCGGCCGCATCGCCGGCCTCGGCCGCCTGCGGCAAACTGGCCAGAGCCAGGGCGGCCAGCAGTGGTATTGTGAGAAAGGTCTTCATCAAAGTCATCCGGTGTTGGTCTCGGCAACGGCTGGCGGTAAGGAAAAGCGGCCGGGCGTGACACCCGGCCGCCGTTGAACTGGCTTTCCGCTGCTTAGTTGCCGTAGGAGATACGGTAGATGGCGCCGGCGAGATCGTCGGAGACCAGGATCGAACCGTCGCGCAGTTCGACCACGTCGACCGGCCGTCCAAGGTATTCACCATTGGCGTCGATCCAGCCGTCGGCGAAGACTTCCGTCTCACCGGCCGAACCGTCTTCGTTGACCGGCGTGTACATCACCCTCGCGCCGACCGGCGTGGTGCGGTTCCAGGAGCCGTGCTGTGCCGAGAAGATCCCACCGCGATACTTCGCCGGAAACATTTTCCCCTCATAGAAATGCATGCCGAGGTCGGCGGCATGGGCCACCATGTTGACTTCGGGGAAGATCACGTCGGCCGGCGGCTCGGAGTCCGCGTACTCGTTGGTTCGGGTGTCGCCGCCGCCATACCAGGGAAAGCCGAAGTGCTGGCCTTTGGCGGTCTGGCGATTCAATTCGCCGGGTGGAATGTCGTCACCCATGCCGTCGACCTGATTGTCGGTGAACCACAGGTCGCCGTTGGCTGGGTTGAAGTCGAGGCCGACGGAATTGCGGACCCCCTGTGTGTATACCTCCCGCTGCGTGCCGTCGCGATTCATGCGGATGATTCCGCCGATGCCGGCCTCGCTGTAGAGATCCATCTTCTCCGGCGCAAACACGTTGAACGGTTGCCCGATCGTTATGTAAATCTTGTCATCGGGGCCGATGCTGCAGACCCGCGCCGTGTGGTTGTAGCTCTCTTCATCCGGCGGAATCAGCTTGCCCTCGGCCACCACATTGAAGGCCGCTACATCAGGGCTCTCGTAGAAGAATTCGGCGGCCGGATAGACCAGAAGGCGATTCTGTTCGGCGATATAGAGGAATCCATCATCAGAGAAGCAAGGTCCGTTGGGAATCGCAAAGTCGATGGACGGGGCGAAGCTCTTCACTTCGTCGGCGACCCGATCCTTGTTGCGGTCGGTCACCGACCAGACTTTGGTCTTGCGTGTGCCGACGAAGGTCACGATGCCCTGCGGACCAACCGCCATGTGACGGGCATCGGGAACCACGGCGTAGAGCTCGATCTTGAAGCCGCTGGGTAGGTTGATCCGCTCAAGGGTCTTGCGGATCCCGTCGGCATAGTCGCCGCCCTGCTCAATGACTTCGAACTCTGTCACGCCGGTCTTCTTGAAACCGCTGAGTTTTTCCAGGTTGCTCTGCGCCAGGGCCGGTGTCGCCAGCAACATCGCGGCGAGGGATACCAGAGGTATGATTCTGCGCATTTCACTGTCCTCCCACTGCTTGTTGTTATGCGTTGAGCTTAACGGCTCCGCTCTGCTCCCGGTAGTGGGAAGATGGTGGCGAATTGGCGCAGCACCGGTCTGAACGTGATACCAAACAAGGCCATAGAAGAGGCCCGGTGCCTGAAGACACCGGGCCGAGTTGGCGGAGGGCTTAGCGAGATCGCTTGCCCAGGGTCACCGGCGCAGTTGCTGCTGTCGTGCCGGCGGTGGGCAGTCGTAGGGGCAGCCGCCCGGCACCGTCAACACCGGCGCTGCCGGCGCGCTTGCTGCGGCTGACGACAAAGCGCGATCGCGGTGGCGCAGACGCTCGGCGCCCGGCGCTGCGGATGCGGCCCCGGACACTGCCTTCGGCCCTGTTCGAGACTTGGCAACGGCGCTGTGCTTTAACTGATAGCGCATGCGGGTCATCGGGCGCATGTGGCCGTTGTCGCTGGTGCTGTCGTAGAACAGGAACGGCAAGCCGGAACTGGGCTGGCTCGGCGAGCAGGAGCCGTAGAACTCGGTTCGGCTGTCCAGGACCTCGTTGAGGCTGACATAGACCGGACCGTTGTTGCCGGCGGCATCAAGGGCATCGATGCCCGCCCCTACGGCGGCGTCGAATTTCCAGGGCTCCTGTTCCAGCGCCTGCTCCCAGGTGTTCTGGTCGAAAGGCACGTCGCCAGGGGATACCAGTTCGAAGTCGTAGTTTTGGACATCGCCGCCGCGCACGCGGATGCCGGCTTCGTGCACCCGGTAGTTCGCCGGGCAGTTCACTGTGAAGCGCAACTTGATGAACTTGTTGAAGGACGTGCCGACGACATTGTACTGGCCGTCGGAGTAGCCGAAGTCCATGTTGCCGGTGAATCCGCTGATCTGCTTCAGTTGGGCGATGTTGGTGTTGCCGCCGCCGGGCATGGCGACCGATTCGGCGGCAGAATGGGCCCCGGCATTGGCGCCGCTGAGCGGAGCCGCTGACAGCAGCAATGCCAAAGTCAGGCCGGCAGTCCGGGCGAAATATCTGGATTTCTGCGTCATGATACGATCCTTTCGGTTAGGTACCGTGCCCCCTAATGCGGCGGGTCTCAGTCATCTGTCGCGCAGAAGCGCCGCGCGGTTCATTTGAAAACCGGCAAGCAGGCTGATCGCGCTCAAGCGTCAGCGCGCGGCAGTCGCGGGTGTCAGTCGTCTGGGCTGATGGCGCTCACGGGCAGGGACTGGGGCCGCGAGACAACGTAGGCCGCCGCCACGGCGATCACGGCGATGGTCACCAGGGTCGTTGCCGTCGACAGTGAGGTCATCAGCAGGATTCCGGCGGAAACCGCCATACCCAGGAGAGCGCTGAACTTTGCCCTACGCGTGATGACGCCGTGGCTTAGAAAGGCCTCCACTGCCGGGCCGATGCCGGGCCAGGCGTAGATGCGGCGGGCCATGGCCGGACAGCTTTTTGCAAAGCAGCCGGCGGCGGCAATCCAGAAGATGGTGGTCGGCAGCACCGGCAGGACGACGCCCAGCAAGCCGACTCCAAAGAATAGGTAGCCCGCGGCTGTCCAGGCCCAAGCCAGGCGTCGGCGCGGGCTGACGGCAGTCGCGGCTTCAGTTGTGGCTTGGCTGGTCATGGGATGGGGCCTCGGTGAAACGCTCTCGTCCGGTGCTGGCAAGGGAAATAGGACGATTCTGGTGAGAATACCAAGAGTATCTTTAGGGAGGGTTGACCGGCAGGTCTCCGAAATCCGGCCGGCGCGCGAGACACCCTTGTGCTTTGCCCGGCGATCTTGCTGCGCCGGCGGTCGGTTTAGGCGCCGCCGTTCCGGGGTTGCCAAAACAGGGGCCGGCATCGCATCTTGCGCTGCAATAACGAGGAGGAGTCGATGCTGCGCCAACTGGTATCCGGTGGTTTTCTTATCCTGCTTTCCGCCTGCAGCGGAATGATTCCCGCGACGCAGCGGAATTCCACGGCCATCCTACCGGAGCAGATTCTCGACGACATGATCCCTGGAGAGGACGAGTTCTCTCCCGATCTGGTCTACGTGAGTCAGAAAGCGCAAGCCGCCAGCGGCCGCTATGACAAGATCCTGCTCGACCCCATCATTTACTTTGCGCCGCTCGGACAGCCCCGCAGGATCGGTCCGAGCGACCGGCAAACCCTGCTGAACAACTTCCAGGTTCTCATGGGGCGGCAGCTGAAGAAGGATTTCCTGCTGGCCCTGGAACCGCTTCAAGGCACGGTGCGCGTGCAGTTTGCAATTCTGCCGGCGACCCGCGAGCCGGTCGCCATGGATACGGTGGCCATGGTCGCCCGAGTCGACCCCAGCGAAGAGGTCGTCACCGACGCACTCGCCAGCCCGATCATCGCCGGCCCCGACCTCCTGATCGAAGCCAAGTGGACCGACGCCGTCACCGGAGAACTGCTCGGGGCGACCGTGGACAGTCACTTCGGGCAGGCCTCCTTCGATGGTACCCGGCTCGAGAACTGGGCCGATGTGAACCGCTATCTCGAGTCCTACGCCACCTTGATCCGCTATCGTCTCTGTCGGTTCCGTGCGCTGGAAAACTGCATGCCGCCGCGGCCGCCTCTGGGCTGACCGCGGCGTGCCGGGAGCATGGAAACTGTGGTTTCGACCTTCTTGGAGGCAATTTTCCGGCCCAGTCCGTTAACCATATTAGTTAACGGACTGGGCAAATCGCGCTATACTTGCCCGCAAGTGGAGTCTGTCTGAATCCGCCGCTCGGTTGTGGCAACGGCCGCGAAACCATGTATACGGGAGACTTGGCAGGCTCGCCGCTGCGGGGGGCAGCCCATGACTTTCCTGGAAAGGTTCGCCGATGGCGTCCTGCGGCGGCAGGGCTGGGCGCGTCGGCCGCCGCTGCTGAAAGGCTGTCTCGCCGCGGCAGCGCTCGTCGCCGCCGCGGATCCCGCGGTCAGTTTGGCGCGGCGCAGTACTCTCGACCAGATTCTGGACGAGTTCCGTGCGCAGGAAGGCTTTGATCTCGATCAGGCCGTGCGGGCTTTTCAGGGCAGCCTGGACCGGCTCAGGGAAGACGGCGCAGCGGCCCGCCGGGCAGCTCTGGCCAGCCTCAGGAAACTGGAAGACGATCCCGAAGCGGTTGAGCTGCTGCTTCGCGTCGCCCGGGTGGTTGCGCTGGCGGACGGCGATGCCAGCCCGCAGGTCAAGCAGATCGTCGGCGATATCGCGACCGCGCTGGGCCGCTCCACACCGGTCCTCGAGGCGCGGCCGGCTGCGATGGCCGAGGCGCCCGGACAAATTATTGTTGTCGGCAATGAGAAGGGCGGAACCGGAAAATCCACCACCGCCATCCACGTCGCCATGGGCCTGGCGCAAAGGGGTGTCAAGGTTGCCTGCATCGACCTCGACGGCCGGCAAGCCACGATGTCCCGCTTTCTCACCAACCGCGCAGCGGCGTCGCAGCAGCGCCAAGTCCCTCTTGTCGTACCTCGATATCAACGCTTGGAGGCGGCCGATCCAGACGCCGGTGAGGCGGAGGCTGTGGACGACCGGTCCCGTTTCCTGGGCGCCTTGGCCAAGCTGGCAGACTACGACGTCGTGGTGGTGGACACACCGGGCTACGCCAGCCGCTTGGCTCAGTTGGCCTATTCGGTCGCCAATGTCTTGGTGACGCCCATCAACGACAGCTTCGTCGATGTGGACGCCCTGGCCGACATCGATATCGACCGCCGGGAAGTGCGGGCGCCGAGCCCTTTCTCCCGTCTCGTTTCGGAGGAACGGGACCGCCGCAGGCTGGCCTGCCAGGACGAGATGGATTGGATCGTCCTGCGCAATCGCATCGGCCACCTCGACACCCGCAATACCAGGGACATGGCGGCTCTCCTGTCGGTATTGTCGCAGCGCCTCGGTTTTCGCATCCAGCCCGGGTTTTCCGAGCGTGTGGTGTTCCGCGGGCTATATTTTCGTGGCCTGACGTTATTCGACCTCGCGGCGGAAGAGATTCCCCACGGCGGCCATGCCAGCCTGGAGCGCGCGCGCCGTGAAGTGCGCGAGCTGCTGGACGCTGTCTCTACAGCGGCAGACCGTAGTACCAGGGTGCAAACAGAGTGAACACGACCCAGACCAGAAAGATCAGCGGCAGGCCGACGCGCACGAAATCCATGAAGCGGTAGTTGCCGGGAGTCATCACAACCAAATTGGTCTGATAGCCGATGGGCGAGGCGAAGGAGCAGTTGGAGGCGAAGATCACCGCCACCGCGAAGGGCTCCACCGGCAGTCCCATGACATGCGCGAGATCGACCGCTATCGGTGTGAAGAGGACCGCCGTCGCCTTGGTGCTGAGGACATTCGACAGCAGGGCCAGCAGCAGGAAGAAGGCGGAAAGCACCTGCCCCGGAGTGGCCCCCGCCATGGCTTGCATCAGCAGTTCGGCCAGCAATGTGGCGCCGCCGGTCTCCTGCATGGCTGAACCGAGGGCCAGTGCCATGGCGATGGTCAGCACGATTTTTCGATCCAGCACTTTGAGGGCATCGCCCAGGGAAATGATGCCAGAGGCAATCATCGCGGTGGCGCCGCAGAAGGCGGCCAGCGCGATGGGCACCAAACCGCTGGCGGAGGCGGCGATCACCAGCAGGAAAATGCCGGCGGCGATGCGCTGGTACTGGGGTGTCACCAGGGGCTGGCGCGACCACTCCATCAACACCACGTTGCGTTCGCCGCGCAGCCGGTCGACGTCCTCGGGCTGCCCTTGAATCAGCAGCACGTCGCCGTCCTTCAGCGGAATGCGGGTGATGCGTTCGCGCAGCATGCGGCTGCGGCGTTCGATCCCCAGGACGACGCAGTGGTGCTTGTAGCGAAAGCCGATCTCTTCCAGGGTGCGCCCGACGATTTCCGAATCCGGCCGCACCATGACTTCGGCCTCAACCTGGCCGCTGACAGTCCAGGGCGGACGCTCGGCCGGGCCGTCCCCCTCTTGATCTTCCTCGGAACCGCGAAAGGCATCCGCCATGAGTTCCGGGTGCAGCAGCTCCGGCTCGCCCTTGGCGAGAGCGCCGAGTGCCTGGCGCGTGGCGGCGATGATGATCAGGTCTCCCGCCGCCAGGGCGAGTTCCTCGAACGGCGGCACCATGGAGCGCTCGCCGCGCTGGATCATCAGCACCGTCACGTCCTTCAGCGCCGGGAAGATACCGCCGACGGGCGTCATCCCGACCAGACGGGAGCCCTGGGTGACCGAGACCTGGGCGACGAAGTGGCGGCTCCGCTCCTCCACCACGCCGCCCATCGGGGCACGGTCGGGCAGCAGCCGCGGGGCGACGAAAAACAGGTAGAGCAGGCCACAGCTGGCCAGCACCAGTCCCGGCACGGTGAAATCGAAAAATCCGAAAGGTTCTTCGCCAAGATCCGCCAGTTCCAACGAGACCAGAAGATTGGTGGAAGAGCCGATCAAGGTGGTCATGCCACCCAGGACCGAGGCAAAGCTGAGCAGCATCATGTAGCGGCTCGGCGATTGCCTGAACCGTCGGGTGAGCACCTGCATGATCGGGATGAAGAGAACCACCACGGGGATGTTGTTCAGCACCGCGCTGAAGGCCATCACCACGACCAGCATCAGCGCTACGGCAACCACCCGGTTCTGCTTGGTGAACTGGATGACGATATTGGCCGCTTCATCCAGCACGCCGGTGCGCGTCAGCCCCTCTCCGAGGACAAGCAGCGCCAGCACCGCGATCAGCGCCGGATTGGCAAATCCTGAGAGCAGGTGGCGCAGGTCCAGCAGGTCCTCGCCCGCGGGGCCGACCACCGGGAAAAAATGAAAGAAGATCAGCAGGAGCGCAATGACGGACAGCGCGGTCAGTTCAATCGACAGCGCCTCGGTTGCGAGCACTGCCAGCGCCGCCACGATCAGCAGGAAGAGAACGCCCATTTGGAAGGGCGCGATGATATCCGGGCTGATCATGGGAAGCGGCTAGCCGGGCCGCCGGCTGAGAGGGCGGGCGGCAGGACTATTCCAGCCTTCGAAGGAACGAAGGCCCCCGATTGTCGCGCAGAGCGGAACCTGATCGTCTTGCATGACGCCCTCTTGCCGAAAGACCGTTCGCTTGCTGGCCCAGCAGCTGAGCCAAGTCTGCGGATTCTGACCACAGTCTACACGAAAAAGTTGTCTACATGGAAAGATCCGAGGTCAGCAGTCCATAGACGCAGGCCAGCACCGCCATGGAAACCAGGGTGTAGGCCAGATTCCAGCGCCACGCCAAGTCGACTCCGCTGTACCCCGAGGCGCGCGCCAACATCAGGGTCCCCGAGGCGAAGGGCGCCCCTGTCGTGCAGATGGCGGTTCCGGCGGCAATGGCCAGCACGACCAGGGTGGCATCCACGGGCAGGGTCCCTAACTCGACGACCAGGCTGCCCAGGAAGACCGCCATGGTGATGGGGCTGAGCGCCACCTGGCCGCCGAGCCACACCAGGAGAGAAAGCAGCGAGAGGAAAATCCAGGGGGGCATGGTTTCGAGCGAAAGGGCGGCCGCGACGTCGCCGGTCGGAACCAGAGCGGCAGCGAGGGTGCCGATGAAACCGGCCGCGCCGAGCGACACGGCTTCGCGCACGAAGGAGGGCAGGCCAATGGCGGCGACGCCGCCAAGGTGCCGTAGCGTTCCGGCCATCCGGCCGGCGCCGGACGCCTGCTGCTGCAGCGTCACCCAGACCAGCAATACGACAGGTGCGGCCAGCATGACGCCGCCGACCAGCAGCACCTGTCCCAGCTTGGTGAACAGCAAGGTGAGCCCGAACAGCAGGGCACTGACTGCCCCGAGCCGCAGCAGGGCGCCGCTCGGCAGCGGCAGGTGTTGACGTTGCGGCAGCCGCCCGCTGGAGCGCAGGCGCCGGCGCAGCGGCCACCAGCGCAGCGCATCCTCGGCCCAGCTGACGACCAGCATGAGAAAGGCGACGGCGAGGCCGGTCGCCAGCAGGCGGCCCGTATCGACGCCGGGGATCAGCGTCGGCAGGATCGCCTGCGTGACCGCCGTCGGCGCCCAGACAAGGAACCAGGCGAAGCCGCGCAGCAGGGCGGTGAGCTGCCGGCGCTCGCGCACCAGGGCGATCTCGTCCAGGTCCTCGCGCTGCAGGCTGTCGCCGCGTACGCCGCGCTGGATGATCGGCGCCAGCAGGCTCAAGGAGCCGAGATTGATCAGCACCGAGAAGAAATGGCTGCCCATGAATACGGCGAGGAAGCGCCATTGCGGCGGTTGTTGCGTCACGTAGGTGCCGCACTGCAGGACGGAAGGCGAGGTAATGCCCCCCTCGCGCAGTAGGCCCATGAGCAGGATGAAGGCAGCCAGGAAGCCGGCGCGGTCGAGACCGCGGAGCGCCAAAGCTTGCGGATCGGGATCGAAGAGCCACGCGAGGGTGAGCAGGGCGAGGCAGATCCCCAGCAGGTAGCCCTCGCGCAGACGCAGGCGCCGCCAGGCGATGACCGGGACGCCCAGCAACAGGATCTGCGTGGCCAGCCCGGCGGCCGCAGTATTGGCGAAGAGTACCAGCAGCTCGCTGCCCATCAGCGCCACCAGCCACGGCCCGAGCACCAGGTCGGGCCGGGCCGTCGGCCTGCTGAGGCCAGCCCCGCCGGTCTTTGGTCCTGCCGTGCTGTCGAAAGCTTTGGCTTTTGCGCTCATACGGCGCCGTTGAGACGGGGCGTGAAGAGGATGCTGGAGACGAAACATTCAGTTGGTTTCAGCACGCTCATGCCGCTGTCGGGCTGGTCGGGCGCGGCGCGGTTTATGGCGTCGGTCCCGTGGCTCACCGGCTCGACGCAGAAAAAATCCGCGCCCGGCGGTGTGAAGACCACCAGGAAGCCGAGGGTCGCATCGGCTGCAACGGTCAGGCTGGCGGCGCGCTCCGGCCAGTCGATCACCGCCTGGCCGGAGAACCCCGTGAAACAATTGTCGAGCGCGGCACGTTCTGGAAGCATCCCCTGCGCAGGATTGGCGCCAGGTGAAGGTGGAACCAGGCGGGTCGGCATGACCTCGCCGTCTGCGGCCCACATCTCCCGGACCCCGGCGGTGAGGCGGCAGAGCGGCGTGCGCGGAAAGTAGGGGTGCAAGCCGAGCCCTGCCGGCATGGCGGCGGCGCCTGTGTTGGTGAGTGTGAGTGTGACCCGCAGCGCTCCGCCCGCGAGGTCGAACCGCTGTTCGGCCCGATAAGCGGACGGCCAGTCGTCGGCCCCGTGGTCGTAGCGCAGGACCAGATGACCTTCCGCGGCATCGGCGACCTGCCATGGCGCTTTCCATCCATGCCCATGGATTGAGTGCGGCGCCGGGGCGAAGTTCCTCGTCAGCCGGTAGTGTCGTCCCTGAAAAGTATAGCGGCCGTCGCGGATGCGGTTGGAATAAGGCAGCAAGGGAAAGCAACCGGTGTCGCCCGGGCCGAAGGCCGCACCCGGCGGCGCCGGCCGCAGCCAGTCGATTGTCTGGCCCTCGCGTGGCCAGCGAAAAGCCGTGATGCAGCCGCCTGCCGGCGTCACTTCGAGTTCGGCAGTCCCATCGGTGATCTTCAAGCGGTCGACACCGGTGAACTGGGGCGGGTCAAGCGGGCTTTCCATAGGATGCGGTCTCCCAGCGACGGAACGGCCGCCGTCGTCTCTGCCACGCATTCTATGGGCATAGATTGGGTGATGGCCACTTCGGGATACCTCTCTCGGCGGCCGGCTTCCCCCGAATAGTCACAGGGTGGCAATGGATATCCGTTGCGGAGAAGCGTAGTCTTGCTGGCTTGGCAGCCGGTCGGGCTGTCGCTGCGGCTGCTTTCCGTTCGCCAGTAACGGCGCGACGTTTTCCCATTCAGGTAGGCCCGAACTTACTGGCGCACTGAGGATTGCCGCGATGCGCGCGGGCGATCCTGACCAAGGGAGGCTGAGAGATGCCGACATCGCTTTCTGACACTCTGTACGATTGTATCGTCTTGGGCGCCGGCATCAGCGGCGTCACGGCGGCACGAAACCTCCAACAGGCGGGCCTGACGGTGCTGCTGCTGGAAGGCTCCGACCGCATCGGCGGGCGCATCAAGTCGGTGCGCGATTTCGTCAGGAAAAGTGGCAAGCCCGTTCCCGTCGAAGCCGGCGCCGAATACATCCATGTTGCCGAGCAGGACCGATACCTCGAATTCTGGCGTGAGGTGCGCAAGCACGGATTCTCCGCTTCGCCGCTCCACAAGTGCGGCATGGGGGTCCTGAAGATCCCGCGCAACCGCATGTATTTCAGCCCCTGGGCGCGGACCAAGATGCTGGCCGAGGTCATCGTGCAGCCAGAATTCTGGGACCTGCCCGCGGCCTTGGGAGAAATCCAGGAGTTCGATTCCGAGACCAGCGCCGACATGACCGCCGCGACCTTCGTTGAGCGCTATGCCCGCAGGAACGCGATGTCGGCGCGTGGATTGGCGTTGCTGAGCTATACCCTCTCGGCCCACACGCCCGGCCCATTGGACGAGATCTCCATTGCCGGGCTGAAGACCGATGCCATCGTCGATCAGCTTATGGAGCGTAAGGAACTGCGCATGGAGCACGACGACGCTAAGCCCTTCGGTCTTTGCGGTTACGATTCGCTGCCGGCGAAGATCGCCGACGAATTCAAGGCGGCGGGCGGCAAGCTCGAAAAGAGCCGTGCGGGCTCCACGGCGCGCAAGGTGGTGCAGGTGGCGCGCAGCAGCGACGGCAAGGTGGTAGTCACCACGCAAAGCGGCCAGACCTACAGCGGACGCAGTGCTCTTTGCACGTTCTCCGCCGGCATGCTGAATCCCGACAGCGGCGAGGGCGACGCTATTTTCGGTTCCCTGCTGACGGCCCGCAAGCGTGAGGCCCTGGAACTGGTGCGCATGGGGGCCATCACCAAATTCAGCCTGGAGTTCAAGGAACGGATCTGGATCGACGACAACGGCGAATCTTCCGGCCATATGACCGTGCTGAGCAATCCGCTCGGCAAGGCGCGCACCTTCTTCTCCTCCTTTCCCAAGGAGCATCTCGGCCCGCACGTGCTGACCGGCCTGCTGATGAACCAGGACCATGACCAGATCGCGGGCATGAGCGACGAGGAGGCGGTGGCGCATGTCTTCGAGGCGCTCGGCAAGGTCTATGGCCGTGGCCGGACCTGGACACAGAAAGCCGTGCTCGCCGGCAAGACGGTCGGCGGCAAGTTCAAGCCGAATTTCCTGCGCGCCGACTGGTCACGCGATCCTTTCGCCAAGGGCGGCAATTCCTATCTCGCCTATGTGCAGCGCCGTGGAGACCGGATGCTCGCCAAGGAGGCCCGCGAGGCGCTGAAAGATCCGCGCGACACCCTGCCTCTGTTCTGGGCCGGAGAGGCGGTGGCCTCCGCTTACGACCGGAAATACCAGCCCCTTGCGGTGCATGGCGCCTACATCTCCGGCCTGCGCGCCGCCGACGACGTGCTGCACTATCTGACGGCAGTCGATCGGGACGCCGCGCGCTTCGACGCTTACTACAAGCAGCGCTACCTAGTTTGATGCACGGCGTTCCGCCACGCTGCCGGTTCAGATGATGGTTTTGATCATGCGTCGAAACCCTTATGCTGCGCCTCCGAGCAAACGGCATTCAGAGAGAGCCAATGTCGGAGGTTGACTGTATCTGGCCCGCGTCCGCCGTGTTGGGCGAGGGGCCGCTGTGGTCATCGCGCGAAGCGGCGCTCTATTGGGTCGATATCAAGGCGCCGGCCCTGCACCGCTTCCGGCCCGAAGACGGCGACAAGACGTCCTGGGTCATGCCGGAACCGATCGGCTGGGTGATCGAGCGCGCCGGCGGCGAAGGCTTGGTCGCGGGGTTCAAGGAGCGCGGCTTCGCCTTTCTGACGCCGGGCACCATGGCGCCGCAAGTGATCGGCCAGCCGGAACCTGACTACCCCGAGAACCGCTTCAACGATGCCAAGGCCGACGCCGCGGGGCGCATTTGGGCCGGTACCATGGACGACAACGAACGCGAGGCCAGCGGGTCTCTCTACCGCCTGGATCCCGACCTCGATTGGCACCGGATGGACAAAGGCTACGTGGTCACCAATGGCCCGGCCTTCAGCCCTGACGGGACCACGCTGTATCACGCCGATACCTTCGAAGGGACGATCTACGCCTTCGACCTGTCAGCGGGCGGTAAGCTCTCCAAGAAGCGCGTCTTCGTGACCATTCCGGAGGGCGACGGCTATCCCGACGGCATGACCTGCGATGCCGAGGGCGGTCTCTGGGTGGCTCATTGGAACGGCTGGCGCATCACCCGCTTTCAGCCCGACGGCCAGGTCGACAGGGTGATCGAAATGCCGGTATCGCAGGTGACCAGCTGCGCCTTCGGCGGCACCGATCTCGACCGCCTCTTCGTTACCTCGGCCTCTGTTGGCCTCGACGAAGAGGCGTTGGAAAAGCAGCCCCTGGCCGGCGGCCTCTTCGAGATCGACCCTCGCGTCAAGGGCTTGCCGGCGGGCCTCTTCGGCGGATAGACCGTTGCCGGGCAGCAGCGCCTGCTCACGACTCTTTCCCGTGCTGCGAGAGAGCGGGGAGTGGCTTCCTGTTATGAGACAGCTATTTCGCCTTCTTCGCTTTCTTTTTTGCGGCCGTCTTCTTCGCAGTTTTCTTGGCGGACTTCTTCGCGCCCTTGGGACTCTGTTGAAGCGTTACACCGTTGAAGTTGGCGACCGCGTCACAGAGCATCGGCATGTTGCGGTCGCCACGGCCCATCGCCATTGCCATGGTGTAGGTCTGCTTTACCGCGCTGGCCACCGTGGTGGTCAGCATCTCGGCGTCCGCCAGCTGGTTGAAATACCGGACGTCCTTGTGGCAGTTGGCGATGGTGAATTCGTGCGCCTTGGGATCGCCGCCAATCACCCACTTGCTGACGTTCTGGAACATGCCGCTGTTGAGGCCGCCGGCGGAGATCACCTCGTGAAACTTGTCCAGCGGTACC
Source organism: Kiloniellaceae bacterium (assembly GCA_040217155.1). Classification (GTDB taxonomy): domain Bacteria; phylum Pseudomonadota; class Alphaproteobacteria; order Kiloniellales; family Kiloniellaceae; genus Pelagibius. The sequence goes on along the minus strand of JAVJNS010000007.1, from coordinate 156,680 downwards.
CCGGTCTTCTGCGCCGCGGTGAAGGCCTCGGCATAGATCGCCACATAACTCATGGCGACGAAATTGTTGACCAGCTTCATCTTGTGGCCGGCGCCGACGGGGCCGACATGAATGATGTTTTCGGCCCAGGTTTCGATCAGCGGCCGGATTTCCTTCATGGTCTTGGCGTCGGCGCCGATGAAGGTGTTGAGCAGGCCGAGTTCGGCCTCTTTGGGCGAGCGCCCGAGCGGCGCGTCGATGAGGCGCACCCCCACCGGTGCCAGTTCGGCCGCGAGTTCAATGGTCGAGTTGGGATCGGCGGTCGAACAGTCGACGATAATCAGGCCCTTGTGGGCGCCGGCCTTGATGCCGTCCTTGCGGCGGATCAGGTCCTCCACCTGCACCGAAGAGGTGACGCAGAGGAAGATGACGTCGCTGTTCCTGGCCATCTCGGCGGGGCTCTTGGCCTCCTTGGCGCCGCGCTTGAGCAGATCGTTCACCGGTTTGCGGTTGCGGTGCCCCATGATCGACAGGGGATAGCCCTTCTCGACGACGTTTTTGGCCATGCCGTGACCCATCAGTCCGACACCGATGAATCCGACGCGCTGCTTACTGGTGCTCAAAACGAGTCTCCCTGTTGTCTGGTCCGGTAGCCGAGATCAGTCGGCGGCGACCACGTGCTGACGCTGTTCGCCGAGGCCCTCGATGCTGAGCGTCATGGTGTCGCCCGGCTTCAGATAGGTCGGCGGTTTCTGGCCCATGCCGACGCCCGGCGGCGTGCCGGTGGTGATGATGTCGCCGCTCTGCAGGCTCATGAAGCGGCTGACGTAGCTGACCAGGTGGGCCATGGCGAAGACCATGGTCTTGGTGCTGCCGTCCTGGTAGCGGTGGCCGTTGACCTCCAGCCAGAGGTGCAGGTTTTGCGGATCCGGAACCTCGTCGGGGGTGACCAGCCAGGGGCCGACCGGGCCGAAAGTATCGGCGCTCTTGCCCTTCACCCATTGGCCGGTGCCTTCCAACTGGAAGCTGCGCTCCGAGACATCGTTGACGACGCAGTAACCGGCGACGTGAGACAGGGCGTCGGCCTCGTTGATGTAGACGCCGGGCGTGCCGATGACGCAAGCCAGTTCGACCTCCCAGTCGCACTTCTGCGAGCCGCGTGGAATTTTCACAGTGTCGTTGGGCCCGCAGATGCTGCTGGTCGCCTTGGTGAAGATGACCGGCTCCTTGGGTACGTCGACGCCGGATTCCTTGGCGTGGTCGGCATAGTTGAGGCCGATGGCGATGAACTTGCCGACCGCCCCGGCGCAGGGGCCGATTCGCGGCGAGCCTTCGACCGCGGGCAGGGTCTCGAGGTCGAGAGCCTTCAGTTTTTCAAGCGATTCCGGCAGCAGGGCGGCCCCGGCCAAATCGTCGATCTGGCCTGAAAGATCGCGGATCGTGCCCTTGCGGTCGATCGCGCCGGGCTTTTCCTGGCCAACGGCCCCATAGCGCAGCAGCTTCATGGTCTTCTCCCCTTGGGATTTATTCTGTGTTGTCCGATATCTGTGACGCGCCGGTGGAGCTATACCGGCGTCAGCGCCGGCTTGCCGGCAAAATGCGCCCGAAGATTGTCGACCACCAGGTCGCCCATGGCGCGCCGGGTCTCGTGCGTGGCGCTGGCCGCATGCGGCTGCAGGACCACCTGGTCCATGGTCAGCAATGCCTCCGGCACCTTCGGTTCCGCGGCGAAGACATCCAGGCCGGCCCCGCCGAGGCGTCCGTCCTCCAGTGCCGCCACCAGGGCCGGCTCGTCGACCACGGAGCCGCGAGCGACATTTATGAAGACGCCTTCCGGTCCGATGGCGTCGAGCACCGCGCGGTTGACGATCTTGTCGGTGGCCGGGCCGCCGGGGCAGATGGCGACCAGGAAATCGCTGTCGCGCGCCATCTCGACCAGATCGCCATAGAACTCGAAAGGCACGTTCTGCTTAGAGCGCCCGTGGTAGGCGATTTTCATATCGAAGGCCTCGGCCTTGCGGGCGATGTCCTTGCCGATGCGCCCCAAGCCCAGGATGCCGAGCTTGCGGCCGCGAATCGCGCGGGTCAGGTGCATGGCTTTCTCCAGCCACTTGCCTTCACGGACGTAGCGGTCGCCCAGGCAGAGCTGGCGCGAGGTGGCGAGCAGCAGGGCGATGGCCATGTTGGCCACGTCGTCGTTCAGTACATCGGGCGTGTTGGTGACGATGACCCCGCGCTCGGCGGCGTGCGCCAAGTCGATGGCATCGACGCCGACGCCATAGCAGCCGATGATCTCCAGCTTCGGCAGGGCGTCCATGGTGGCGGCATCGGCCCCAAGGTGGCCGCTGGTCGCGATGCCGCGTACTTTGTCGGCGACCTCATCGAGGAGTTTTTTTGGATCTGCGGCTTCCCAAAGACGATGGACGGCAAAGTCGCTGTCCAGCGCTTCCATGACATGCGGCATCATCGGGCCGACCATTACGAGTTCCGGCTTCACACTTTGTCTCCAACTGCTTGAGCGCCCCGGAGCGGGACAGGTCTTCTGCCCGCCTGGGCTTCGCCACGCGGGCGTGAGCGATTGATGTTTGATCGCTGGCCTTGTTTGCTGGACAGCGCTACCCATCAATAGCAAACATGGGACAGACCGCCAAGTTGGCACGTGGGCAGGCGGACTCAGAAAGCTGCTGGCCCGGCGCCGCCGCGACAGGGCATCATGATCGGCACGGCTTGAAGGCGTCGGAAAACGCTGGGATCAAGTTGGTGGGAACGTTGGTTTAGCTGGAAATTTGTAATCTTTGGGAGGTACGCCGTGAAGGTCGTTATTACCGGGGGGACCGGATTCATTGGTCAACGGCTGGGCCAGGAGCTGTTGGGCGGCGACGGTCTGACCGCGCCTGGCGGGTCGCGCGAGCCGATCGACGAACTGCTGCTGTTCGATGTCGCGGCCCCGCCGCAGCGCCCGGACTGGGCGGACGAGCGGGTCGAAATCCGGGCCGGTGACATCTCCGATCCGGCCCAGGTCGCGGCCCTGGTGGACCGCGACGATATTTCGGTTTTCCATCTGGCCTCCGTCGTCAGCGGCGGCGGAGAGCTGGATTTCGACCTGGCCATGCGGGTCAACCTGACCGGCGGCCTCAATGTTTTTGAGGCCTGCCGCGCCCGCGGCGGCCTGCCGCGCGTGGTTTTCGCCAGTTCCATCGCGGTGTTCGGCGGCTCCGGTATGGCCCCGGTGGTCGGCGATCACGCCAAGCAGACCCCTCAGACGACCTACGGCGCGACCAAGTCGATCTGCGAACTGCTGGTCAACGACTATACCCGCAAAGGCTTCTTCGACGGCCGTTCGGCGCGGCTGCCGACGGTAATCGTCCGCCCCGGCAAACCCAATGCGGCGGCGTCGAGTTTCGTCAGCGGTCTGTTTCGCGAACCACTGAACGGGGAAGTCTGCAAGATCCCGGTATCCGAAGAAACCGTCATGCCGGTGCTCGGCTATCGCTCCATTGTCGGCGGCCTCATCGCGCTCCACGAGGCTGACGGAGCGGCGCTGGGCGACGACCGCGCCTTCAGTCTGCCGAGTTTCACGGTCACCGTGCACGAGATGATCGGCGCGCTGCAGCGCGTCGCGGCGAACCGGCAGCTTGGTGAGATCGTTTTCGAACCGGATCCCTTTATCCAGAAAATCTGCGACGGCTGGCCCAAAGACGCCTCCTACGACCGCGCCACGCGGATCGGCCTGCCGCGCGACGCCAGCCTGGAAGCCATTGTCGAAAACTACATCGAGGATTACCTGTGACGGCCAAGGGGACAGCCTCCGTCATCGCAATTGACTGGGGAACCTCGTCGTTCCGCGCCTATGCGCTGGATGCGGCGGGTGGAATCGGGGATCGGCTGGAGTCGGCCGACGGCATCCTGCGTGTGCGCGGCGGCGACTTCGCGGCGGCCCTGCTGGCGCAGGTCGGCGACTGGATCGAGCGCAGTCCCGACGCGGTTGTGATCATGAGCGGCATGATCGGCAGCCGCCAGGGTTGGAGCGAAGTGCCCTATGCCGACTGTCCGGCCGGCCTCGCCGAGATTGCCGCGGGCTTGGAGCGCGTCGATTGGGGGGAGGGCTCGGCCTGGATCGTTCCCGGCTTGCTCGACGAGTCGCGGCCCGGCCAGCCCGATGTGATGCGCGGGGAGGAAACCCAGATCCTCGGCGCGCTGGGGCAATTGCCGCAGGCTTCCGGCCTCGTCTGCCTGCCGGGCACCCACAGCAAGTGGGCACGGGTCGAGGGCGGCGGCGTGCAATCCTTCGCCACCTATATGACCGGCGAGGTTTACGACCTGCTGCAGGGTCACTCCATTCTCGGCCGGCTGATGACCAAAGGGGCGGTGAATGCCGGCCGCTGGTTCCTGGAAGGAGTTGAACTGGCGCAGGGCGGCGGCCTCCTGAGCCGCCTGTTTTCAGCCCGCAGCCGTGCCCTCATCGGCGATCTGCCGGAAGCCGAGGTGCGCAGCTATCTTTCAGGCCTGCTGATCGGCGATGAGCTGGCTTCCGCGCTTCCGGCAGAGAGCGGGGAGGTCTTTCTGCTCGGTGCTTCGGCGCTCTGCACGCTTTATGAAGCCGCTCTGGGAAAACTCGGACGGCGGACAACCCTGCTGAATGCGGATTCCGTCGCCGCGGGCCTCTTCGGTCTGGCACAGCAGCTGGAGCATGCGGAAAGCAGGTCATGGACGGACTGAAACCCTGGCTGGAAGGCCTGCCCCTGGTCGCCATCCTGCGCGGTGTGAAGCCCGGCGAGGTGGTCGCCATCGGCGAGGCGCTGATCGGCGCCGGCATCACCATGATCGAGGTGCCGCTGAACTCTCCGGATCCCTTGGACAGCATTGCCGCCCTGGCGGCGGCCTGCGGCGACCGCGCCTTGATCGGCGCCGGCACGGTGCTGGACCCGGCGGACGTCGGCCGCGTCGCCGCCGCCGGCGGACGTCTCGTGGTCACGCCCAGTGCCGAGGAGGCCGTGGTAGCGGCCTGCAAGGCGCAGCAGATCATCTCCATTCCCGGTTTTGCCACGCCGACGGAAGGTCTGCGCCTCGCCCGCGCCGGCGCCGATGGCGTGAAGCTGTTCCCCGCCGAGGCCGCTCCTCCGGCGGTGGTAAAGGCGATGAAGGCGGTCTTCCCACCCGGCCTGCCGATCCTGGCCGTGGGTTCCATCACGCCGGATAAGATAGCCCCCTACTGGCGCGCCGGTGCGCGCGGCTTCGGCCTCGGCGGCAGCCTCTACAAACCCGGCGACGGTCCTGAAGAGATCGTCCCGCGCGTCGCCGCCTTCCGTGACGCGGTGGCGGCGGTACGGGCGGAGAGCTGACGCGACGGCCTACTCCCCCGCGTCGCGCAATTGAATCGCCGGATCGCAATTTTCGATGTAGCGCAGCAGCGGCGCCCAGTCTTGACGCAGGGCCTCGTTCTGCTTGCCGGTCAGGTCGAAGATGCTGAGCCCGCGGCCGGCGACGTCTGCGTAGACCAGCCGATGACGCAGGCGGCCGACGCCTGTATGCCCGACTCCCAGCATGAAGCGGTCCAGTGTGGCGGCCATGCGGCTGCCGGTCTGAACGCGATTGCGTACCACGGCCACCGCGGTCCGGGACTTGCGGACCGGCTTCAGGGCTTCGAGTTGCTTGAGGAAATCGGCGGTCGCCGGTGTGTCGAAGCCTGAGGGCAGCACCGGCACGACGATGACGTCGGCAAGGCGTAGCAGGTCCTCGATTTTCTTGATCTTCATGGCCGCCGGGGAATCGATGATCAGGCGGTCGACCTCGGTGGGGATCTCGCCCGGGCCGCCGCGCCAGTCGAGGCCCTGAATCTCAGCCACCGTGTCCGGGCGGCCCGCCAGCCAGGCCAGGCCGCTGCCCTGCTTGTCGGCATCGGCCAGCGCCGCGCGCAGGCCGGCAGCGGCGAAGGCGGCGGCGAGGTGCGTGGCGACGGTGGTCTTGCCGCAGCCGCCCTTGGGGTTGGCAACGAGGACAGTGATCATGGCGCAGTTTTCCGGGAGGCTTTTTTCCAGAACGGCGCGCTGGCGGCGAAGGCCTTCCAGGTGTGCCGCAGCTCCGGCTCGAAGTCGAGCAGCGCGCGGTCGTACCACCCGATCACCTTGCCGGCGGCGCGCTGGTGTTGAGCGGCAGTCTTGCCCAGCTCCACGCCGCTCGTGAGTTCCGCCAGAAGATGCTCGGCGACGGCCACGTCGTTCAGGTGACCCAGGCTCTCCTGCAAGCCGCGCAGCGCCGCCAGATAGGGCTTGGCGCGCTTGGCCGGATAGAGGCCGCGAAAGAATTCCGTGGTGTAGCGCAGCTTCTTAACGGCGATGCGGAGCTCGTGACGCTCCGCGACGGAGAGTTTCTTGAACCCTTTGCCGAGCTTCGATACCTGTCGGTGCCGCTTGTTCAACTGGGCTGTGGCAAGCTTGAGCAGCGGCCGGTCCAGGGCGGTCTTCTGTCTGCCGGTCAGTTCGGCGCTGCGCCAGCCGCGATCCGCCAGCCAGCCGCCGAATTGCAGCAGGAAGCGGGTATAGCGCGGCGCGGAGAGCGCTTCCCGGACTTGGCTGTAGGCGACGGCCTGATGGTCCTGCGCGGCCCGGCGAAGGACAGCGAAATCCGGATCGTCCGGGCGGTTCGCCTCCAGCGGTGCCAGCAGCTCTGTCTGGAAGACGTTCCAGTCGCGCGCGGGACCGAGGCAGCCCAGGATCCATTTGGCCTCGGCCCGCAGCCAGGCCAGCTGTCCCGGCGGCAGCAACGGGCCGAAGGTGGCAAGTGCCGAATGGAAACGGCGCAGGCCGATACGCAACTGATGCACACCTTCGGAATCGCTGCCGTTGAGGGCCGCCAATTCGTTGGCGCTCCAGTGCCGCAGGCAGGAATCCAGGATCGCGGCGAGGGCGTCATCGATCCCCATCTTGCCGCTCAGTTTCATCGCTGCCGCGCGATGCCAGGTGGCTCTGCGCCCGGTCGCCAGGGCATAACCCCGGGCCGACTTGCTGCGGGTCTCGATCTGCGTCGGGGCGGTGTCCTGCAAGGCGAGCGCCAGATCGAAGAGCGCGCGCGGCGGCCCCTGCAGCAACTCCAGCTCGATCTCGGCGAGGGGTTCCCTCCTGCCCGCCGCTTCGATCTCGCCGCGGTCGAAGGCGGCCTCGATCAGTTTCAGGCGTCCGAGCGAGTCGGCGCCGTTGACCTCGCGCACTTCGCGGCGGACGCGGGTCGTGAACACCGGACGGAGTTCGCCGGGCAGGATGAGCCCCAAGGCGGCGCGGATATGGGGGTCGTCGATGCCGTCCACCTGCGGTTCCAGCGACGGCACATCGCGCTCCCATTCGCGACGGCTGAAAACGGTGGCGGCCGTGTCGTCGCCGGCCTTCACGGTCTGGATGAAGCGCGCTCCGTCGCGGCGGATGCGAAACGCAAGGCCGCGCCGGCGCAACCGCAGATCCGCGGTGTCGTAGTAGACGTTTTCGAGGTTCTTGACCTTGGCGGCCGCTTGGCCGGACGGGTTCAGCGGCTGCGCCTGCCACAGCCGCAGCAGCGCTTCAGGATCGCCGCGCAGCTTCAACTCGATCTCCGTCTGAGCGGAGGATTGCTTTGCCATCGCCGGTTCGCCTGAAATCCCCGTGTCGGAGGCATTCGGCGGAAAAATCCGCTGGAAAAATTTCGCAACTGGTATCTATTGCTTAGCTTCGCGAAAAAACGGCCTGCGGCGCAAGCTCCTTGTCCGCGGGGAGTGTTGGACGCCGGCAAAATAATTGGATTGAGCGAGAAATGCCCGAGCTCCTGTTGCTGCGCCACGCGAAGTCGGACTGGAAAGACAGGCGGCAGGACGACTTCGACCGCCCTTTGGCGCCGCGCGGCCGCAGGGCGGCACCGCTGATGGGCCAGTACCTGTGCGACCGCGGCCTTGAGCCGGCCGTGGTCCTCTGCTCCAGCGCGCGGCGCGCCAGGGAAACGCTCGATGGACTCTTGACAGCGCTAGCATCGCGGCCTGAAATCAGTTATTTGAAGACACTCTATCTGGCGCCACCGAGCCGCGTGCTGGCGGTTCTCCGCCGCCAGAGCCCGACCTGCGGCCGCATTATGCTTATCGCCCACAATCCAGGGATGCAGAACCTGGCGCTTGAACTGGCGGGGCACAGCGGTGGCGCGGCGGCGGCTTCACGCGCGGCCAGAGACCTGGCGCTGAAGTATCCGACGGCGGCTCTGGCACGGTTTCAGGTCGCCGCCTGGCACAGCTTGGGCAGCGAGCCGTCAAGGCTGTTGGACTTCGTGCGGCCACGGGATCTGGCGGACTAGGCGAGCCGGAAAGGCGGCACGGAAGGAGAAACGAAGTACTTGGCGCCGCCGGCCGGCGGCCCAGGCCAAACGGGGCCGAGGCAGGGCAGGGTGCGGGATCGTCTGCCGGCCTCGTGCCGAAAAATAATCAGGAGGAAGCCACCCGTGAAGATCGCAAAGATGGATCGGCGCCTGCGCAGTCAAAGCTGGTTCAACGACCGGGAGAACCCAGGCATGACGGCGCTCTATCTGGAGCGCTATCTGAATTATGGTTTGACCCAGGAGGAATTGACCTCCGGCAAGCCCATCATCGGTATCGCCCAGACGGGAAGCGACCTTTCGCCGTGCAACCGCATCCACGTCGAACTGGCACGCCGCATGCGCGACGGCATTCGCGATGCGGGCGGCGTCGCCTTCGAGTTTCCCGTGCATCCGATTCAGGAGACCGGACGCCGGCCGACCGCCGCCTTGGACCGGAACCTGGCTTATCTCGGCCTGGTCGAGATCCTGCACGGCTATCCCATCGACGGGGTGATCCTGACCACCGGCTGCGACAAGACCACGCCGGCCTGTCTCATGGCGGCGGCGACCGTCGATATGCCGGCCATCGCCATGAACGGCGGGCCGATGCTCGACGGCCACTGGAACGGCAAGCTCGTCGGCTCCGGTACCGTGGTGTGGGAGGCGCGACGGCTTTTCGCCGCCGGCGAACTCGACTACGACGGTTTCATCGCCATGGTCGCGGCCTCGACCCCCAGCGCCGGACACTGCAACACCATGGGCACGGCGCTGTCGATGAACTCCCTGGCCGAGGCGCTGGGCATGATGCTGCCAGGCGCCGCCGCGATCCCGGCGCCTTACCGCGAGCGCGGCCAGATGGCCTACGAGACCGGGCGGCGCATCGTCGACATGGTGTGGGAGGAACTGACACCCTCCAAGGTCCTGACCCGCGCCGCTTTCGAGAACGCCATCGTCGTGAACTCCGCGATCGGCGGCTCCACAAACTGCCCGATCCACATCACCGCGATCGCGCGCCACATGGGGGTGGAACTGAACATCGACGATTGGCAGACCCACGGTCACGACATCCCGCTGCTGGTGAACTGCCAGCCTGCCGGCGAACACCTCGGTGAGGGCTATCATCGGGCCGGCGGCCTGCCGGCGGTGATGGGCGAGTTGATCCGCGCGGGCAAAATCAAGACCGAGGCCATGACCGTTGCCGGCAAGACCATGGGCGAACTGCACCAGAACAGCCAGGCCAGCGACCGCGACGTGATCCGCGCCTACGACAATCCGTTGATGACGGAGGCCGGCTTCGTCGTCCTGAGCGGCAATCTCTTCGATGCCGCCATCATGAAGACCTCGGTGATTTCACCGAAATTCCGTGAGCGCTATCTCTCGGCGCCGGGCGAGGAGAACGCTTTCGAAGGTCGGGCCATCGTCTTCGAAGGGCCGGAAGACTATCACCACCGGATCAACGATCCGTCGCTGGAAATCGATGACACCTGCCTGCTGTTCGTGCGCGGCAGCGGGCCCGTCGGCTATCCGGGTTCAGCCGAGGTGGTGAACATGCAGCCACCCGACGCGCTCATCAAGGCCGGCGTCGTGGAACTGCCGACCATTGGCGACGGGCGCCAGAGCGGCACCTCGGGCAGCCCGTCGATCCTCAATGCCTCGCCCGAATCGGCGGTCGGTTCGGGCTTGGCGATTCTGCAGACCGGCGACCGGGTCAGGGTGGACCTCAATGGCCGCCGGGTCGACCTGCTGCTCAGCGAGGCGGAGATCGCCGCCCGTTGGGAGGCCTACGATCCGCCGGAGATGGAGCACCAAACCCCTTGGCAGGAAATCTATCGCGGTGCGGTGGGACAGCTTGCCAGTGGCGGCTGCCTGGAGCCGGCCACGCATTACCATCAGGTGGTCAAGAACGTGCCCCGGCATTCTCACTAGGAGGATAGCGGGAAGGTCGGCGGCTTTTGATTGACCTCGTGCGGCGCGGCACAGCGTCTCGAGGATGATATCGACCTGCTGCCAATCCGCGCCGCAGGGAAATCTTTGGGAGCAGAGAATCATGGGAGATAGTCTGGCGGGCAAGACGGCGCTGGTGACGGCGGCGGCGCAGGGAATCGGGCGGGCGACCGCTTTGGCTTTCGCCGCCGAGGGCGCTGAGGTTGTGGCCACGGACATAAATGTCGGCCGCCTCGAAGAACTGAATGGAACATCCGGAATCGCGGTGCGCCAACTCGATGTGCTGAACGCGCAGGCAGTCAACTCCCTTGCCGCCGAACTGCCGCCGCTCGACGTGCTGTGCAATGTTGCCGGATTTGTGCACAACGGCTCAATTCTCGACTGCCCGGAGGAGGACTGGGATTTTTCCTTCGACCTTAACGTGAAGTCCATGTACCGGATGATCCGCGCGTTTCTGCCGGCCATGCTTGAGACCGGCGGCGGTTCCATCGTCAACATGGCCTCGGTGGCATCGTCACTGCGCGGACTGCCCAACCGCTGCGTCTATGGCGCCAGCAAGGCCGCGGTGATCGGGCTCACCAAGGCGGTGGCGGCGGATTACATTCGACAGGGCATTCGCTGCAACTGCATTTGCCCGGGCACGATCGAATCGCCTTCACTGGACGAGCGCATCAACGCCTTCGCCGACCCGGTGGCCGCGCGCAAAGCCTTCATCGCCCGCCAGCCCATCGGCCGTATCGGCAAGCCGGAGGAGATCGCCGCCATGGCGGTTTACCTGGCCGGCGACCTCGCCGGCTACACGACCGGCACGGCGATGATCGTCGATGGCGGCGTAACGCTTTAGCTGTGCCAGACGGGGAACGGCTCTAAAGAGCGTTCTGATAGCTGTCACGGGCGTGCACCGCGGCGCGAATGTGCTCAACCGTCAGGCCGCAACAGCCGCCGATGATCTGAGCGCCGGCCTCCAGCCAGTCGCCGTAATACCGTTGCAGGCGCTCCGGCGCGATGACGTCATGAAAATGCCACTCCGGCATCTCGAAGTATCCGCTGTCGGGATAGGCCATCAAGGGCCCCTGGAAGCGGCGGCGGATTTCGGCCAGGGCCTGGCCTGTTATTTCCGCTCCCGAGTGCATGCAGCCGGCGGCATCGATGCCGGATCGCGGGATCAATTCCGCGACTTTCTTGAATGGCTGGTCTTCGTCCTCGTAGTAGTTCAGCAGCCTGCCGTCGGCGCCGCGCCGCGCCGAAAGCCCGTACCAGACTGGCAAGCCGGTTGCCAAAGCGGCTTTCAAGGCAAGTCGACTGCGGGTCGGATGGTACATCATCTCCAGTAGGATCAACTCGGCGCCGGCATCCTTCAGGATCTGGGCCAGTTCGCTGAAAGAAGCGGCGGCTTCGTCCTCGCCCGGCAGCGCCGCCGGCGCCAGCGCCTTGCCGCTGGCCATATAGACCATGTGCGAGAGCGAGCCCGCCACGACGACATCGGTTCCGGAGGCATCGCGGGCGCGCAGCGCGGCCTCGACGGCGGCGCGGTTGATCTCCACCACCTTGTCTCCGTAACCAGCCTGCTTCAGGACCACACGCGAAGACGCGAAGGTGTTCGCGGTAATCACCTCGGCGCCGACGGCGATGTAGTCGCCGTGAATCTCGCTCAGCAGCTTCTGATTGGTCAGGCTGGCCAGGCCGCACCACGCGGCGGGGTCCATGTCGATGCCGCGCCGCTGCAGCTCGGTGCCGGTGGCCCCGTCGAGGATCACGATGTCTCCGCCGTCGAGGCGCTTCTTCAGGGTTGAGTAGGGCACGGGCGGTCTCCGGGTTTACCATCGCCTGCAGGCGCGGTCAGCTTGATCTGTCACGGCATCTTGGGGCTTTGTCGGATATCTAACATCAGTTTTTTCTCAGCCGCTTGGTTGACCGGCGATCTGGCGGTGGCTTTCACCGGCGGCGTCTGGACCGCGGCGGCGCTGAGCCCTGGCCCAAACCTGCTGGCGACCCTGGACGCCACCGCGCGAGGCGACGCCCGGGCCGGACTGGCCACGGCTGCCGGCCTTCGCTTGGCGGCCGGCGGGGAGCTTAGCCCGGTTGGGGGGGCGACGGCAGGGCGGCCTTCACCTTGCGTTCGCGGTAGAGCAGATAGAGGCCGCTGGTCAGCACCACGCCGGCACCGGTCAGGGTCCAGAGATCGGGAAAATCGCCGAACACCAGATAGCCGAGCAAGATCATCGGCAGCAGCTGTATATAGCTGAAGGGCGCGAGGATGGGTGCCGGGGCGAGGCGATGGCCCAGAATCAGCATCCAGTGGCCGAAGCCGCCCAGTGCGCCAAGCAGCAGCATGAGCGCGGCGCCGGCGAGGTCCGGCATCTGCCAGAAGAAGGGCACCACCGGGGTGATGGCCAGCGCGCCGATCAGGGCGCTGTAGAACTGTGTGGTCACCGCCCGGTCGACGCCGGCCAGTTTGCGTGTCGTGATCTGGTAGAACGCGCCGCAGAGGGCGGCGAGAATAGACAGCCCCGCCGCCCAATGTACAAGGCCAAGGCCCGGGCGGACGACGATCAGGACGCCGAAAAAGCCGATGAAGATTGCGCTCCAGCGGCGCGGCCCGATGTGCTCGCCAAGCAGCGGGATCGACAGCATCGCGACCATGAGCGGGGCGGAAAACATGATCGAGGATGTCTCCGCCAGCTGGAGATACTGCAAGGCGGCGAAGTTGGCGCAGGTCGCGCCGAACAGAAACAGTGAACGAAGCACCTGCAGGCCGGGGCGCTGGCTCTGCAGCAAGCCGCGCCCGTGCTGCGGCAGCAGGATGGCGGCGGCCAGGACCAGGTGCCCGACATAGCGCGCCCAGACCACCTGTGCCGTCGGATAGGTCTGCACCAGGTACTTAGCCGTCGTATCCAACATCGAAAAGATGCAGAATGCGGCGATCATCAGCAGAATGCCCCGTAGCGGCTCGTTGGCGAGCGGCTCGATCGTGAAGGAGCGTGGGGCGGCCATGGGGAAGCGGCTTCGCTTTCAGGCGGTTGCGGCGGCTGCGGAGCTGGATGGTACCGCTATCCATGGTAGTCCCCAGGGAGCCTGTGATACACCCCCATCTCCGCAGACGGTCCATGCGCAAAGCGGGCAGCTGCTTTCCTCGATCGAGGCTGACGGCTAGTAGGTGGCGCGTCCGCCGGAGATGTCGAAGACGGCGCCGGTGCTGAAACTGCACTCCTCCGAAGCCAGCCAGGCGACAAGCGCCGCGACTTCTTCGGCCTGGCCGAAGCGCCCCAGGGGGATTTTCGAGAGCATGTAGTCGATGTGCTCCCGGGTCATCTGCTTGAAGATCTCGGTCTCCACGGCGGCCGGCGTCACGCAGTTCACGATGACACCGCTGCCCGCGGTCTCCTTGCCGAGCGATTTGGTGAGGCCGATGACCCCGGCTTTGGCGGTGCTGTAGGCGGCGGCGTTGGGGTTGCCCTCCTTGCCGGCCACCGAGGCGATGTTTACCACCCGGCCGTAGCCGCGTTTCATCATGCCGGGCAACACCGCTCGGCAGCAAAGGAAGACGGCGGTCAGATCGACGGCTATGACTTTCTCCCAATCCGCCAGGTTGTAGTCCCAGGTCTTCTGGTTGGGGCCCGTGATGCCGGCGTTGTTGACCAGGATGTCGACGGTCCCGATCGCCGCTTCCGTTTCCTCCATGGCGGCGGCCACGGCCTTTTCGTCGGTGATGTCCAACTGGCTGGCCGACGCGCCGCCGCCGTTCTCCAGGGTCCCGACGGCTTTGTTCAAGGCGTCGGCGTCCAGATCCCAGAGAGCCACCGCCGCGCCGCCCGCCGCGAAGCGCTGCGCCACCGCCAGACCGATGCCCCGGGCGCCGCCGGTGATGACCGCGCGGCGGCCGGCGAAGATTTCACTCACCATCTAACAAACCTCTCAAGAGTCCTCTAAGCTGACACCGCCGCACCGTGGCGCGGCCTTGCCGCGCCACGGTGCGGTCGGTCGCCGCCTGACGCAAGAAGGAAGTTCAAATGGGGGATGGCGGGCTAGGGAGTGTCAACGATATCAGCATGCTATACCGTCGACACAAGATTAATGGACGCATCAACGTATACGTTATAGACTGACCTGAAGATCAAGAATCGGGCTCCTGAACAGCCTGCGGAAACCTGGGAGGCAGCATGGCCGACGTCGAAATTCGCGACGTGCGCAAATCATTTGGTGCGACCGAGGTCCTGCACGGGGTGGATGTTTTCATCCCGGACGAATCCTTCACCGTTCTTGTCGGGCCGTCGGGCTGCGGAAAATCGACGCTGCTGCGGATGATCGCGGGGCTGGAGGAGGTAACCGGCGGCGAGATCGCCATTGGCAACGAAGTCGTCAACCTCGTTCCGCCGAAGCAGCGCGACATCGCAATGGTGTTCCAGAACTACGCGCTCTACCCGCATATGAAGGTCTTCGACAATATGGCCTTCAGTCTCAAGTTGGCGAAGGTCGATCCGAAAAAGATCGAGCAGGCGGTGAACGAAGCTGCCGCCATCCTGAATTTGGAGGAGTACCTCGACCGCTTCCCGCGCCAGCTCTCCGGCGGCCAGCGCCAGCGGGTCGCCATGGGCCGGGCGATCGTCCGCAACCCCCGGGTTTTCCTGTTCGACGAGCCGCTGTCGAACCTCGATGCCAAACTTCGGGTGCAGATGCGCACCGAAATCCGCGAACTGCATCAACGGCTGAAGAGCACTTCGGTCTATGTCACGCACGATCAGATCGAGGCCATGACCATGGCCGATCAGATCGTCGTCATGCGCGACGGCAATGTGGAGCAGAGCGGCGCGCCGCTGGATCTCTACGACAACCCGGTCAATGTCTTCGTTGCCGGGTTTATCGGCTCGCCGTCGATGAATTTCATCGCCGGCCGGGTGCGGCACAGCGGCGGCAGCGCGACGGTCGTGGCCGAAGACGGCACCGTGCTGGGCGCCGTCGGAGCACTGGGTGCGGAAGAAGGCCGGCCGGTGTTCTACGGCCTCCGTCCGGAGCACTTTACGCTGGCGGGTGAGAGCGACGGCCTGCCGCTGGATATTTCGGTGGTGGAGCCGACCGGGGCCGAGGTTCTGGTCATTGGCCGGCTCGGCGGCTGCGATGTGCAGGTGGCCTTCAAGGAGCGCCATGACCTGCGCTACGGCCAGCGGATTTTTGTAAAACCGCAGTTCGACGTGGCTCACCTGTTCGACAAGGACAGCGGGCAGGTGGTGCAGTGAGGGGTCGGGGGCCTTTGGGTCGGTGAAGTTCATGGGGCGATGCCACACCGGTATTCGCTTGAAACCGCAGCCGTTCGACCGGTGAAGTGAGTCAGTACTGAGTTGAGAAACCACAAGAAAAACTGACCGAATACGGAGGAAATGATGACGGACTTTACAAGACGCGACCTGCTGAAAGTCAGCGCCGCCACGGCGCTTGGCGCGGTGGTGGCCACGCCGGCGATGCTGCGTGCCGCGCAGGCCTGGGCCGCCGAGAACATGTGGAAGCCGGAAGCGGGCGCCAGTCTGCGCCTGCTGCGCTGGAAGCGCTTCGTGCAGTCGGAAGAAGAAGCCTTCCTCGCGGCCATGGATGCCTTTACCAAGGCTACCGGTGTGGAGATTCGTGTCGACAGCGAAGGCTTTGAGGATCTGCGTCCCAAGGCGGCCGTCGCCGCCAACATCGGCAGCGGGCCCGACATTATTTGGGGCATTCACGCCGACGCCCACCTCTATCCCGACGCCATGATGGACGTCAGCGACGTCTGCGATTATCTCGGCGGCAAGTACGGCGGCTGGTATCCCGCGGCGGAGACCTACGGTAAGCGTGACGGCAAGTGGATCAACATGCCGGTCACCATCAGCGGCAATCTGATCAACTATCGCAAGTCGATGGTCCAGAAGGCCGGCTTCGACACCTTCCCGGAGACCACCGGCGACTTCCTGAAGCTGATGCAGAACCTGAAAGCCAACGGGACCCCCGGCGGTTTCGCGCTGGGCAACGCCAGCGGCGACGGCAACTCCTGGACCCACTGGATCCTCTGGTCGCACGGCGGCCAGGTCGTCGACAAGAACGACAAGGTCGTGCTCAACAGCCCGGAGACCGTGGCCGGCCTGGAGTACGTCAAGCAATTGGGCGAGACCTTTATCCCCGGCGCGGCTTCCTGGCTCGACGGTCACAACAACAAGGCCTTCCTGCAAGGCGACTGCTCGGTCACCAACAATGGCATTTCCATCTACGCGGCGGCCGTGCGTGAAGGGATGACCGATGTCGCTGAGGACATGGATCATGCCTTTTTCCCGATCGGACCGGCCGGCAAGCCGACCGAACTGCACGTCTGCTTCCCGATGATGCCCTACAAGCACACCAAGTATCCCAACGCGGTGAAGGCCTTGATGAGCTTCCTCATGGAGAAGGACCAGTACGACGCCTTCCTGCAGGGCTCGGTGGGTTATCTCAGTCATCCCCTGCGCGCCTACAAGGATCACCCGGTCTGGACCGAGGATCCCAAGCGCACGGTGTTCCGCGACGTCGCCGAACGCACCCTGACCTTCGCCGGGGACGGTTCGCTGGGCTATGCGGCCTCCAGCGTCTTCGCCGATTTCGTGGTGGTCAACATGGTGGCCGAGGCGGCCACCGGGACCAAGTCGCCGAAGGAGGCCGCGGCCGACGCGCAAAAGCGCGCCGAACGCTATTACAACGTCTAGTCGTTGATCGTGGTTCCGTTCCGGGACGGTGCTGTGGGCACTGTACCCGGGACGGCCGCTTCCGACCGAACCTAAGCGAGAACGCCGTGGCTGCCACCGGTGAAACCAGGATCGTCAGACAGGTCGGTCTGATCGAGCGTCTGCGTAACAGCAGGAACTTCCTCGGCCTGCTCTTCATGCTGCCGGCGGGGATCGTGCTGCTGGTCTTTCTGACCTATCCCCTGTTTCTTGGAATCTGGCTGGGGCTGACCGACGTCAAGGTCGGCCGGCCCGGGCAGTTCATCGGTCTCGAGAACTACTTCTGGCTGTTCGAGGACTCGGTCTTCTGGCTGTCCGTTTTCAACACCTTTCTCTATACCGTGGTCGCCAGCATCATCAAGTTCGTGCTGGGCCTGTGGCTGGCGGTCATTCTGAACAATCACATCCCCTTCAAGGCTTTCATCCGCGCGATCGTGCTGATGCCCTTCATCGTGCCGACCGTGCTGTCCGCGCTGGCGTTCTGGTGGATTTACGACTCCCAGGACTCGGTCATCAGCTGGATTCTGATCGAGATGGGCGTGATCGACACCACCATCGACTTTCTCGGTCAGCCGAACTCGGCACGGGCATCGGTCATCGCCGCCAACATCTGGCGCGGCATTCCCTTCGTCGCGATCACCCTGCTGGCCGGGCTGCAGACCATCTCGCCCTCCCTGCACGAGGCGGCGACCATCGACGGCGCCTCGGAGTGGCAGCGCTTTCGCCACATCACGTTCCCCCTGCTGACGCCGATCATCGCGGTGGTCATGACCTTCTCCGTGCTTTTCACCTTCACCGATTTCCAACTGATCTGGGTGATGACCCGCGGCGGGCCGATCAACGCCACCCACCTCATGGCGACGCTGTCCTACCAGCGCGCCATTGTCGGCGGATCGCTGGGCGAGGGCGCCGCCATCGCCACGGCGATGATCCCCTTCCTGCTGTCGGCCATTCTATTCAGCTACTTCGGCCTGCAGAGGCGCAAGTGGCAGCAAGGAGGACGCGATGACTGACGCCGTTGCCAAGGCCAAGGCGCCGATCGCCAGCGAAGGCGGCATGGACTACCTGCAGTCGATCCCGCGTCGGGTCGTCGTGGTCTATCTCCCCTTGCTCATTTTCGTTTTCGTGCTCCTGTTCCCTTTCTATTGGATGACGGTCACCAGTTTCAAGACCAACGAGGAACTGTACGCCTATCGCGGGCTGGAGGCTCTCTGGGTCTTCGAGCCGACTTTTGAGAACATCCGTTTCCTGCTGTTCGATACCGAGTATCCGCAGTGGCTGTGGAACACCATGTTCGTCACCGTGACCGCGACCTTCCTGTCGATCTTCTGTGCCGTCTGCGCGGCCTATGCCATCGAGCGTCTCCGCTACAAGGGCGCGCGCACCATCGGTATGCTGATTTTCCTCGCTTACCTGGTGCCGCCGAGCATCCTCTTCATTCCGCTTGCCGTCATGGTTTTCGCGCTGGGGATCTTCGACAGCAACTGGGCCTTGATCCTCACCTATCCGACTGTCCTGATTCCCTTCTGCACCTGGTTGCTGATGGGATATTTTCGCTCGATTCCTTACGAGTTGGAGGAATGCGCCCTGATCGACGGCGCCACGCGGCTGCAGATTCTCATCAAGATCGTTCTGCCGCTCTCCGTGCCGGGCCTGATCTCGGCCGGCATCTTCGCCTTCACGTTGTCGTGGAACGAGTACATCTACGCGCTGACTTTCATCTCCTCGGCGGAAAACAAGACTGTTCCGGTCGGCGTCCTGACGGAGCTCATCAGCTTCGATGTCTACAATTGGGGCGGGCTCATGGCGGGCGCGATGCTGGGATCCCTGCCGGTGGCGATCCTCTACTCTTTCTTCGTCGAGCACTATGTCTCGTCGATGACGGGCGCGGTGAAGGAGTAGGGCTGGACGGCTGCCGGGACATGGCTTAAATCCTTGGGCCATGAGCAACAGCGATTCCAACGGCAGCCTTCGTATTGCGGCGCCGCGCGCCGCGGCGGTGCCTGCCGTCTTCGACAGCCCGCACAGCGGCGCCGCCTACCCTACGGATTTCGGCACCATAGCCCCGATGGCGGTGATGCGCCGCTCGGAGGACGCCTTCGTGGACGAACTCTTCGACAGCGCTCCTGATCACGGCGCGCCGCTGATCGCCGCAGCCTTCCCGCGCATCTACATCGATCCCAATCGCGATCTCATCGACCTCGACCCGGCGATGCTCGACGGCCCGTGGCAAGAGCCGCTGGTGCCGAGCCGCAAGACCGAATTGGGTGTCGGCCTGATTTGGCGAATCATGCCGCCGGACACGCCGCTCTACGACCGCCAACTCAGCGTGGCCGAGGTGCGCCGCCGGATCGAGCGTTGCTGGAAGCCCTATCACCAGGCCGTGGCCTCGACCATCGACGACCTCCACGGGCGTTTCGGTAAAGTCTGGCATGTGAACTGCCATTCCATGCCCGCGATGGGCAATGCCGCCAGCGAGGATGGGCCGGTGCCGCGCGCGGAATTCGTTCTCGGCGACCGTGATGGCACAACCTGCGAGCCCGCTTTCACGGCCTTTGTCGCCGGCCTGCTGCGCGACATGGGTTACGAGGTAAAGATCAACGAGCCCTACAAGGGCGTGGAGCTGGTGCGGCGCTACTCCGACCCGGCCGGCGGACGGCACAGTCTGCAGCTGGAGATCAACCGCAAGCTCTACATGGACGAAGAACGCATCGAGAAGCTTCCCGGCTTCGCCGATCTCCAGGCCGATCTGGACAAGCTGGCGGCGGCGATCTGTGTCTACGCGCGTGAAAACTGCCGCTGACACGCATCTATCTTAAGATTCCGCTAGTATTTCAGGCTAAGTTTGCCGGGCGGTATTCACCGGGGAAGAGGGACAGGGGCCTTGGCGCCGGCGCTAAGCGATTTCATCGATAGGATGCCGAAAGTTGAGCTGCATGTGCACCTCGAGGGTTCGGCCGATGTCGATACTCTGCTTGAACTCGCCGCGGGCAATCGTATCGACCTGCCACGCGACAGGATCGAAGAAGCCCGCAGGCCTCGGAGCTATGCCTCCTTCGATCACTTCGCCAAGGCCTTCCTGATGACGGTGCACTGTATTCGTCGCCTGGACGACTTCGCACTGCTGGTCCATCGCCACGGCGCGGCGATGCATCGCCAGAACATCCGTTATGCCGAGGTGACCTGGACGCCGCAGCTTTACGGCCACCTGCGCCTGCCTCTGGATGATATTCTCGAGGCACTGAATGCGGGGCGCAGCCGGGCACGCCGGGACTGGGGCGTGGAGATGCGCTGGATCCCGGACCTGGTGCGCAGTTTCCCGGGCCCGGCGCTGCGGGTGCAGGCCTGGGCAGCCTCAAATCGGGCCCGTGACGGTGGCGTCGTTGCCCTCGGCCTCGGTGGGCCGGAAGCGGAGGGCTTGCACCCGGATATCCGGCAGGCTTTTGCCCGCGCGCGCGCCGCCGGGTTGCCGGCCAACCCACATGCCGGCGAGGGCGCGGGGCCGGCAAGCGTCCGCGCTGCCCTGCACGATTTGGCCGCGGTGCGCATTGGCCACGGCGTGCGTGCTGTCGAAGACCCGGGGCTGGTCAGCTATCTGGCAGAGCATCAGGTGCCATTGGAGGTCTGTCCGACGAGCAATATCCTGCTTGGCATTTTCGGAAACTATGCCGATCACCCGTTGAAACGGCTGCTTGCAGCGGGTTGCCGCGTCACTGTCAATTCCGACGATCCGGCGCTGTTCGGCAGCGGCCTTTCCAGTGAGTATCGTCATGCCGTGGCGAGTTGCGGTCTGTCACTGCCGCAGTTGAAGAGCACGGTCATGGCTGCGGTTTCCGCTGCTTACCTGCCGGAATCGGAGAAACACGCCATGGCACGCGCGTTCCACGCCGAGCTTGTGCGGCTCGAGGTCGAAGTGGAGGCCACGTGACGGCGACGATCGAAACCGAGTGCGCCGAACAGGCACGCTGGCGGCTGCGGCCGGAATTTCGCGACATGATGATCTTTGATAAACTGGTGCAGGGAGAATTTCTGCCGCCCGAAAGGCAACAAGCCGTGGCCGCGCGGCGGCTGCAGCGGCTGATCGCTTTCGCGATCGCGGAGGTGCCCTATTATCGCGACCTCTTCGCCGGTCACAATCTCTCCGCGACGGATATCCGGGCGCCCGAGGATCTAGCGAAGCTTCCCCTGCTGTCGAAAGTGACTTTGATGCAGCAGGGCGAGCGTCTGCGGGCAGAGCACTTGCCTGCCGGCGAGCGGATCTTTGGAACCTTCTCGTCGTCGGGCACCACCGGGCGGCCCGCCGTTGTCACGCATACTCTGCGCAGCAATATGATGTTCACCGCCCTGGGGCAGCGCGGCGTGCGCTGGAATCGCTGGGACCCCCTGTCTCGGGTGGCGGAGATTCGCTTGCCAAGTCAGCTGCCGCGCCGCCCCGAGGGCCGGCCTGTCGATCTTGGCGAGACCTGTGACTTGCCGTTCTGGCGCTATCTCGGGCGCTTCTTCCAAACCGGCGACTATCGCAGTTTTTCGGTCTTCAATCCGGTGGACGAGCAGGTGGCCTGGCTCAATCAGGTACAGCCGAACTACCTTTCGGCTTATTCCGAAACGCTGGAACAACTCGCTCTGGCTGCCCGCGGTAAGCCGTTGCCGGAAACGTTGCGGGGCTTGGCCGCACTCTCCGAGCAGCTCACCGAGGGAATGCGGCGCCGGATCTCGGAAGTCTTCGGCACCCCGATCAGCCAGAATTACGGCCTCAATGAAGCCGGCATCGTCGCCCTGCGCTGCCCCGCCGGGCGGTACCATGTGAACAGCGAGCACTGCCTCGTGGAGATCGTCGACTACGAGGGCGCGCTGTGCCGAGCCGGTCAGTCCGGGCGCATCGTGGTGACGGCGCTCAACAACCTGGCCATGCCGCTCATCCGCTATGACACCGACGATGTCGCCGAGGTGACGGAAGGGCCTTGCCCCTGCGGGCGCACGCTGCCCTCCTTTGGCAACATTGTTGGGCGCTACAGCCGCATTGCCTATCTGCCGGAGGGTACCTTGGGCTATGTCGGTGCCCTGCGCGAAGCGCTGGAGGAAATGCCTGGTGATTTGCTGCGGGACCTGCGGCAATTCCAAGTGCACCAGTTCCGCGACGGCAGATTTGAGCTTCGCCTGCGCGCCGTGGCGCCGCTCGGCGGCGAGGTCGAACAGCGGATCAAGGCAGCCTGGAAAGCGGCGACTGAAGGCACGGACTTGACCCTGTCGGTCGTGCCGGTGAAAGAGATCCAGCGTCCGCCGAGCGGCAAGTATCAGGATTTCACCTCCGACTTCGTCCCCGCTCTGGGTGAAGAGGACGAAGGATCGGTTCCCGCTCCGAAAGGCGCGCCCGGCGGGCCGGCATGATGGTCGAGGCGACCAGCCTGGCGCGCGAAATGGACGAGCAGCACTCTTGGCGCCTGCTGCCGCAGTTCGCGGATCTTCGGGTATTCGATCAGCTGCTGGCCAATGAGTTCCGCGATCCAGAAGACATCGCCCGTGGGCAAGCTACGGCCGTGTCGCGCATACTGGAATTTGCCGCCGCCAAGGTGCCGTACTATCGCCGTCTCTTCGACTCGCTTGGGATCGTGCCGCGGCGGGGTCAGGGGCTGGCCGTGCTGGGCCGCCTGCCACTGCTCACCAAGGCGGACGTGCAGGACCACAAAGAAGCTCTCCGCGCGACAGCGCTTCCGCAAGGCCAGAAAGTTTATGGCTGGGCGGCCTCCTCGGGAACCACCGGCCGGCCGACGCGGGTCCTGCATTCGGTCGAAAGCAATCTCATGTACAACTACCTGGAGCAGCGTCAGCTTCGGTGGTTCCGGTGGAATCCCAGGGGCCTGCGCGCGGACATTCGCATTTCCACGCAGTTTCCGCCCACCGGGACGCAAGAACCTCCGCAGTTGGGGTCCAGCTTCCGCATGAACCGCTGGCGCTATGTCGGGCAGTTCTTCGAGACCGGCGACTACACCGGGCTCTGTGTGACCGCCCCGCTGGAAGCGCAAATCGAATGGCTGCAAGGTCTGCGGCCCGCCTATCTCATGGCCTATCCCTCGACGTTTGAACGCCTGGCCCATGCTTTGGGGCCGGCGGCGGGCGACATCGGGCTGCGCGGGGTCTACGCGATCTCCGAGCAGATCACGGCGTCGATGCGGCGGCGCATCGAAGGCGGCTTCGGTCTCGCGGTGGATCAGACCTACGGTCTGAACGAAGCCGGCAAGGTGGCGCAGCGCTGCCGGGCCGGCCGCTATCACGTCAATGCCGAGCACTGCTATGTCGAGATCCTCGACAACGAGGGAGTCCCCTGCAAAGCCGGAGAAAGCGGGCGGCTGGTGATCACATCGCTGCGGAATCTGGCCATGCCGCTGCTGCGCTATGACAGCGGCGATCTCGCCGAAGCGGTCGAGGGCGACTGCCCCTGCGGCATGACCCTGCCGTCCTTCGGGCCGATCACCGGACGCTATCGGCGTATGGCGGGCGCTCCGGAGGGCACTTCACTGCAGGTATTCCTGCTCAAGAAGGCCCTGGAATCCATGCCGCCGGAGGTCTGCGCCAATCTGCGCCAGTACCAGATTCGCCAGAAGCGGGACGGTTCCTACGTGATTCTTCTGAAGATCGCCGCGGCCCTTCCCGACGCCTTCGAAGATCGTCTGCAGCATGCCTGGCGGCGTGAACTGCCGGACGAGCGTCCGGGGCTCGTTTTGCAGACCGTCGAAGACATCCCCCTGAGCCCAAGTGGCAAGGTCGAGGATTTCATTTCAGACATTGCGACCACTGATATGCTCTAGCCAACTGGAGGAGGCGTTTCAAGGAACCATGGCTATCGAAGCAACCAGTTTGGATCGGGAGCGGGACCAGCAGCGCCGCTGGCGCCTGCGACCCCGCTTCGCGAATGAAACAATCTTCGATGAGTTGGTTCATAACGAGTTTCGTGACCCGGCCGAGGTACTGCAGGGTCAGGCCGCGGCGGTGGACCGGATAATGCTCTTTGCGTCCGGCAACGTTCCTCACTATCAGGCCCTTTTTGAGAAGTTGGGGTTGCAGCCGCGGACCGGTGGGGGGCTGGCGCAGCTGCGCCTTCTGCCGGTCCTCAGCAAGTTCGATGTGCTGAATAACGAGAAAGCGCTCTGCGCGACCGCTCTACCGGCAAACGAAAAAATTCACTCGTGGTTCTACTCGTCGGGAACGACGGGACGGACGGTGCGCGTGCTCCACACGCGGCGCAGCAACCTGTACTTCAACTACATCGCACAACGGCAGTTTCGCTGGTTTCGCTGGGATCCGCAGGGCACCCGTGCGGAGATCCGCACCTATAGTCTCCTGCCCCCGCAGCCGGATGGGCGCAAACAGCGGCCCGGCGCCGCCTGCCGTCACGAAGCTTGGCGCTTTGCCGGGCATTTCTTCGAGACGGGGCCCCAAGTAGGGCTCTGCGTGACCAATCCGGTGAAGCGTCAACTGGACTGGCTGTTGGAAGTGAAGCCAGATTACCTTACCGCCAATGCGTCGGTGATCGATCGTCTTGCCTGGTTCGCCGAGGCAAGAAACGTCCCGGCGAGCCTTTCCGGCATACACGCGATCTCTGAGCAGATGACAGCACCGATGCGCCAGCGTGTTGCGCGATGTTTTGGCGCGACGGTTGATGAGAATTACGGCCTGAACGAGATCGGGATTGTCGCTTTGCGGTGTGCTGCCGGGCGATACCATGTCAACAGTGAGCATTGTCTTGTGGAAATTCTCGACGAAGACGGTCAGCTCTGCCCGCCCGGTTCCGTGGGGCGCGTTGTCATAACCGGGCTCAACAATTTTGCGATGCCGATGCTGCGTTACGAATCCGGCGATCTTGCGATGGCGGTGACGGGGGAATGCCGTTGTGGCCGCAGCCTGCCGGCCTTCGGCGAGCTTGTCGGACGCTATCGCCGCCTCGCGGGGCTGCCGGACGATACGCTGAGCAAGATTATTGCGATCAAGTTTGCGATACGCGATGTGCCGGTCGACGTAGGAGACAGGTTGCGCGAGTATCAGATCCACCAGCGCCTCGATCAATCCTATGACCTCCTGATCCATGTGGAAGGCGGCCCGCTGCCCAAGGAATACACCGACTGGTTTCAGGAGAACTGGCACGAGCAGTTTGGTCAGGACGCACCCAAGCTGAAGTTGCTGGAGGTCGACGAAATTCCGTCCAGTCCCAGCGGTAAGCCGCTCGAATTCGTCTCTGAATTCGCCCCACAGTAGGGCCGCTCGATATCGTACCGATCACCAGCTGTTGCGCAGCTCGCGCAGTTTCAGGAAGACCTCCTTGGCGCTGGGTCGGTCGGGCAGGTCGGGAAAGGCCTCGCGCAACCGGGCGATCACCGAGGGGGATTGCAGTCGGAAGAAGGTGTTGACCTTCTTCTCCTCGGCCAGCGTCGTCACCATCGCATGGTCGGTGTCCTGCCGGTCCACTTTGGCCAGCAGCGCCGCGGCCTCGGCGTTGTCCGGTTCGCGGTCGAGGGTGAAGCGCAGGTTGTTGGCGATGTAGTCGTGTCCCGGATAGATCTGCGTCGCCTCGGGCAGCTTGGACAACTGATCGGCGAAGGTCTGGTAGAGCTCGTTGGGGTGGCCGCCGTTGTGGCAGTTGCCGGCGCCGGCGTTGAACAGCGTGTCTCCGCAGAACAGGCCCGGCTGGTCGCTGCGCGACAGCAGGCAGACATGGCTCATGGTATGGCCCGGCGTGTCGAGTACCTCCAGTTCCACCGTCTTGCCGATCTTCACCACGTCTCCGGCGCCGAGGCCCCGGTCCATGCCGGGAATGCGGTCACTGGCGTTCTTGTGCGCCAGGATCTTGGCGCCGGTTGCCGCCACCACCGGCTTGTTGCCGCCGATGTGGTCGCCGTGTTCGTGGGTGTTGAGAATCTGGGTGATATCCCAGCCGCGCGCCTTGGCCTCGGCCAGGCACTTCTTGTGATCGAGGGGATCGATCGCCAGCGCCTCGCCGGTCTCGGCGCAGGCGATCAGGTAATTGAAATTTCGGTAGGCGTTGGCGGTCCAGATCTGCTCGACGATCATCTAGGCGCTCCTTGTCGATCCACTCCATACTCGTCGTCAAGTCTAGAGGATCACGGCGCGGGGGGCCATCGCCGGCTCACTTGATCAGCTTGATCAGGTCGCGGAATGCGTCCGTGGCGCCGCGCTCGAGCCATTCGAAGACCACCATTTCGGTGGTCACGGGGGTGGCGGCCATGCCGGCCCAGTCGCGCTCGGGTGGCTGCCGGTCCGCGTCCAGACAGTCGATCACCTGGAACAGCCTGGTGCCGGGCGGCAGACCCTGCGACTCCGGCTCGCTCAGCAGACCGGCGGCGACCAGTTGATTGCGGCCGGTCGCCAGCCCGATGCGCCAATTGGCGCTCTGCGGGCTCACCATCGGCACCGAAAGGCGCGCTGCCGACGCTTTCAGCAGGGCGAGATTGCGCTCCGCCGGACCTTTAGGGGGAACTGCTGGCAGCAGGAGCAGGGAGCTCTTGGCAGAGAGAATCATCCTGGATCACCTGGCGACGACTGTACCGAAAGGATAGAGGGCCCCCGCACCGGTGGCCAGACATCCCGCTTTAATTTCACGCTGTGCTTTGCCAGAGTCACAGCGCGACCAGGAAGGATCCGACCATGACCAGAATCGCCAAGCCCGCCCGCCCCGTCGACAAACTGAGGGCGTTGCTCGCCAAGCCGGAGTTGGCGGTGATGCCCTGCTGCTTCGATGCGCTCTCGGCGCGCCTCATCGAGCAGGCCGGTTTCCCCGTGACTTTCATGAGCGGTTTCGCCGTCTCGGCGGCGCGCCTCGGGCTGCCGGATACCGGGCTGGTCTCCTACGGTGAGATCGTCGACACCGGCCGCAACGTCTGCGCGGCGACGTCGATTCCGGTCATCGGCGACGGCGACACCGGCTACGGCAACGCGGTCAACGTGAAGCGCACGGTGCGCGGCTATGCTCAGGCCGGCTTCGCCGCGGTGATGATCGAGGATCAGGTCTGGCCGAAGCGCTGCGGTCACACCCGCGGCAAGGCCGTCGTCGACCGCGGTGAGGCCGTGGCCCGCGTCCGTGCCGCCGCCGACGCCCGCGACGAGGGCGCCGACATCCTGATCCTGGCGCGCACCGACGCCAGGGGGACCGATGGCCTGGACGAGGGCCTGCGGCGGGTCGAGGCCTTCACCGAGGCCGGTGCCGACATCCTGTTCCTCGAGGCGCCGAAGTCGGAGGCGGAGATGCGCGCCTTCTGCCAGGCCACCGACCGGCCGACCCTGGCCAACCTGATCGAGCAGGGGGAAACGCCGGTCCTGCCGCCCGCCGCGCTGCAGGAGATCGGCTTCAGCCTGGCCGCCTATCCCATGACCCTGCTTTCGGCGGCGATAAAGGCCATGCAGGACGCCCTCGCCGGCTTCAAGACCGGCGAGCACCCGAAAGACCTGCTCGACTTCGCGACCCTGCGCGACGTCGTCGGTTTCAACGCCTACTACGCCGAAGAAGACCGCTACCGCAGCGAATGACCGGCTTGCGGGACGCAGGACAGGCACCGAAACGTCAGGACGCCGTGGCCTGTTTGAGGATTTTGATTTCGCGTTGCGGGAAGGGGATCTCGATGCCGTCGGCTTTCAGCGCCATCCAGATCATCAGCAGAAGGTCGCCGCCGACCCTGTTGTCGCCGTCATCGATACCCTCCATCCAGAACTCTATCAGGATGTCGATGCCCGAATCGCCGAAGCTCTCGATTTCGGCATCGGGCCGCTCGGCGATCGGCAGGTCGTCGCCGCTCAGCACCTTGGGATGGCTGGCGACGGTCTCGCGGAGGACGTCGAAGAGCTTCTCGAGATCGGTGTCGTAGGCGACCTGCACATGCAGGGAATAGCGCTGCTTCTTGTTGTTGTGGGTCCAGTTGACGAAGGCCGTGGTGATGAAGCGTTCGTTCGGCACCATGATGTCCTTGCCGTCGAAGGTCTCCAGGGTTGCCGAGCGCATGGTCAGTTCGCGCAGCGTGCCGGAACGCCCATCCTCGAGTTCGATGTAGTCGCCGATGGTGATGGTGCGGTCGAGCAGGATGATGATGCCGGAAATGAAGTTGGAGGCGATCTGCTGCAGACCGAAGCCGAGCCCGACGCCGAGCGCCCCCCCGAACACCGCCAAGGCCGTCAGGTCGATGCCCATGACGTTCAGCAGCAGCAGGAAAATCAGAACGAAGATGCCGATCTCGAACAGCTTGGCGACGACTTCGCGGGTGCCGGCATCGAGCGCGGCCTGGGTGCGGATGACACGTTGGCCGGTGGAGTTCGACAAGCGGCCGAGCCAGAACAGAATGACGCCGAAGACGAAGGTGCGCAAAATCGCATAGAGGGTGATGCGGATGTTGCCGATCTCAAACGAGATGCTGTCGAGATGCTCGGTTACGTCGCTCAGCAGGCCCAGCATGTAGAGCAGCGCGATCGGAACACCCACCCATTTCAGGATCAGGATGATCGTGGTGTTCTTGATGAAATGGTCGGCCAGGCTGTAGGCCAGAAAGACGAAGGCCGCGCCTTGGGCGGCTCGCGCCAGCCAGGCTTCGCCGACAGCGCCTGAACTGAGCGCCGTGGCGGCCCCGAAGACGATGGCCGCCATGATGGGGAACAGCAGCTTTCGCAGTTTGTGGACGCTGCCGCGCAGCTCGAGGAGCGGCCCTGGCTGAGGTTCCTCCCGGAAAATCTTGACGTGAGAACGGGCATAGGAGGCTAAGAACCAGGCCAGGGGCAGCGCCACGACGACGATGGCGATCTGAATATAGAAGTCCGGGCTTGCCAGAAGCGTCAGCGTATCCCGCAAGATCGTTTCAGAACGTTCGGCCAGCCATTCCATGGTTCGGCACCCTGCGGTTCATCGGTCGCCAATCCTATAGGAATTTTTCCGGCGCCGTTACCGCGAAGACTCTGCCGGGAAGTTAAACCCGCCCTTGTGGCGCTGCGCCGTGATGGCGGAGTCAAGATTGAGATCACTCGGTGGCGGTTCGCTTCAGTTCCGGCAGGGTGAAGATCTCCCGACTCTGAGTGACGCCGCGAAAGCTGTGACGGCCGACGGAGACCAGGGTCTCGGGGACAAAGCGTTGGAACTCTTCGGACATCAGCACGGGCAGGCTCAACTCTTTGGTCAGGGCATCCATGCGGGCGGCCTCGTTGGTGGCCGGGCCGATGACGGTGAAATCGAGACGGCTGGCGGCGCCGATGTTGCCGTAGGTGACGTTGCCCAGGTGCAGCGACAGGCCGAAGCCCAGCGGCGGGCGGCCGGCTCCCGTCAGCTCGTCGTTCACCTCTTTCATGCGCTTCAGCGCGTCGCGCGCGGCCTCGAGCGCCTTGCCGCAGGCGTCGTATCCGCAAAAGCCCTGGTCACCCTCCTCGGTGCAGAACATCATTTCGCTTTCGGCGCCGGTGGCTTTCTCCATCGGGAAGATGGCCAGCAGGCCGTCGCCGATGAATTTCAGCACCTCGCCGCCGTGGTCCAGCACGGCGCCGGCCATGGCCTCGAAGTAGCGGTTCAGCAGGTCGAGATAGGTGTGCCGATCCAGGCTATCCGCCAGGGCGGTGGAGCCGCGCAGGTCGCAGTACCAGATGACCGCGGGAATGTCCTCGCCGTCGCCGCGCTTGATCAGGCCGTTGAGCACCCGCTGGCCGGTGTAGGCGCCCAGGTAGGTGTCCATCAGCGAGCGCGAGCTTCGGTGCAGCGCCTGCACTTCCAGCAGGCGGCTGAGCACCGGCAGGATCTCGTAGACCCAGCCCAGTTCCCTGGTGGTGAAGCCGCCGGGCCGGTCGCTGGCCAGGGTCATGGCGTTGATCTTGCCGGTCGAGAACAGCATCGGCATGGCGACGTAGTCGGTCGCGCCCTCGGCCCGCAGGTCTTCCAGGATCGGGAAGTCGCGCGGCGGGCTGGCCCCTTCCAGGCGCCGCCGGATGCCGCCTTCACCGTTCATGATGCGGATGATCGGGCTCTTCAAATAAGACTCGGACTGCAGGTCGAAGTGGGGCAGGTCGCGCGCATCGACAATCTCGCCGCCGCGCCGCCAGACGAAGGCATGCCCCGCCATCTGCGGGTGCAGCGTCGGGATCAGCATGCTGAGACGCATAACGCCGATGCCGGCCTCGACCAGCTGCCGGGCGAAGCGGTCGACCAGCTCGGCCGAAGAGGCCGCTTCCCAGGCTTCCCGCAACAACCAGTCGGCCAGCGGGTTGCCGTTCTCGATGCCGGATTCGCTCTGGTCGATTTCGACCTGCTGGCCGTGCTCGGACCAGGCGTCCATCTGGTTCCAGTAGAAGGCGATGTAACCGCGGATGCCGAGGCCCTCCTCGATCGGATCCTCGTAGCTCCAGGCGGCGTTCTCCGCCGTCTTGTCGCCCACCGCGACCGTCCAGTAGGTGGCCGTGCCCTTGAACGGGCAATAGGTGCGGTGCTCGGTGGGTCGGAGGAAGTCCATCGCGACGTCCTCGCGCGGCAGATAGAAGACCGGTGGCAGGCGGGTCTCCTTCAACACCAGGGCGCGGCGGCTGTCGGCGACGGCCTGGCCGTTGAACTTCACCTTCACCCGCTTGTCCGAGGGTTCGATGGAAAGGTTGTAGTCGCTCGGCGCCAGGGCTTCCGGCTGCTTCGGAGCGAGGGGGGCGACATCTGCCATAGTCGATTCCTGTCATCGAAGGTATGAGGGCCATGGCCCCGGTAGGAAAGTAGGGGCCGGCAGCCCCCTTGCGTGTCTTTCGGGAGAGTCGCGCAGTTGTGCCATCACTTCATAGGGCCATCACTATATAGGGTTGTGGTGCCGGCTTTCACGCCCCGAAAAGAGAGCGGCAGCGGCGGCGCGCATGTTCGGAATTTTCGGTTCCGAAAATTGTCTGCCTGATCTATGCTCTTGGCCCCTTCCAAGGAGACGGCCCGGGATGATCAGTGCATCGAGGTCTGCTGCCGGTAGCGAGTTGGCCGGCGCGCCGCGCAGCGAGTTGAACCAGCGTCAGGAGCAGATCATCGCCCTGGTGCGCGAGCGCGGCTTCGTCGCCATCGAGGCGCTGGCCGACCATTTCAACGTGACGCCGCAGACCATCCGGCGCGACATCAACCAGCTTTGCGACCAGGCCCTGCTGCGCCGCTACCACGGTGGCGCCGGCCTGCCCTCCAGCGTCGAAAACCTCGCCTACCAGACCCGCCAGGTGCTGCACCAGGAAGAAAAGGCGCGCCTCGCCCGGGTGGTCGCCGCGGAGATTCCCGACAACGCCTCGATGTTCATCAATATCGGCACCACGACCGAGGAGGTCGCCAAGGCGCTGGTGGATCACAAAGATCTTCGGATTATTACCAATAACCTCAATGTTGCCAATATTTTAGCCGGACGTCCGGATTTCGAGATCATCGTCACCGGCGGCGTCGTGCGCAGCCGCGACCGCGGCATCGTCGGCGAGGCCAGCATCGATACCATCCAGCAGTTCAAGGTCGACTTCGGCATCATCGGGATCTCGGGCATCGACGACGACGGCACCTTGCTGGACTTCGACTATCGGGAGGTACGGGCGGCCCAGGCCATCATCAAGAACGCGCGCCGGGTGTTTCTGGCCACCGACCACACCAAGTTCGGGCGCAACGCCATGGTGCGCCTCGGCCACGTCGATGAAATCGACGCGCTCTTCACCGACCGCCTGCCGCCGAAGCCGATGCTGGAAATCCTCGCGGCGGCAGAGGTGGAGCTGCACGTGGCGCCCTAAGAGCCGCCGGGTCGATTTGGCCAGCGGCTTTGGGGCACCGGAATCTTCGAAAGTTTTCATTTTCCGTCGCCCGCGAAGGCGGGAAATGGCTGATTGTACCGGTTTCACCGCTGGGAAAGACTTCAGATTCCAACGAATTGTTCGAGAATGTTCATTTCCGAAAATTAACCGTTGCCAAGCCGCCCGGGGCTGCCATATGCTGACGGCTCAATAAGCATTCCGGCTAGAGCGCCGGAACGACCCGGAAACCGGGCGAAGATTGGGGAGGCAGGCTTTCGGGAATGGCCGAAACGCTCGACATCGTCATCGTTGGCGGCGGCATCAACGGCGCCGGAATTGCCCGGGATGCGGCCGGTCGCGGCCTCTCCGTGTTGCTTTGCGAAAAGAACGATCTCGCCAGCGCCACCTCCTCGGCCAGCACCAAGCTCATCCACGGCGGCCTGCGCTATCTCGAATATTACGAGTTCCGCCTGGTGCGCAAAGCCTTGATCGAGCGCGAAGTGCTGCTGCGCTCGGCGCCCCACATCATCTGGCCGCTGCGCTTCGTGCTGCCTCACAACAAGGGGCTGCGGCCGGCCTGGATGATCCGCCTCGGTCTGTTTCTCTATGACCACCTGGGCGGGCGCAAGCTGCTGCCCGCCTCCGAGGGCATCGACCTGCGCCGCCATCCGGCGGGCGCGCCGCTGGACGCCGGTCTTCGCAAGGCCTTCGTCTACTCGGATTGCTGGGTGCAGGATTCGCGCCTTGTCGTGCTGAACGCCATGGACGCGCGCGAACGCGGCGCCGAAGTGCTGACCCGTGTCGAGTGCGTTTCGGCGCGCCGCGAGGATGACCACTGGCGGATCGTGTTGCGCGACCGGCGCAATGGCGCGGAGCGCGAGGTGACGGCCCGTGCCCTGGTCAATGCCGCCGGGCCCTGGACCGCCGAATTCATCGAGCGGCGCGCCGGTCTCAACAAGGCCAAGTCGCTGCGCCTGGTGAAGGGCTCGCACATTGTCGTGCCCAAGCTTTTCGAGCACGAGTTTCCCTACATCTTCCAGAACCCGGATGGCCGCATCGTCTTTGCCATTCCCTACGAAGACGGCTTCACCCTGATCGGCACCACCGACGTGGATTTCGACGGCGATCCGGGCCAGGTCAGCATCTCGGAGGAAGAGGTGGCCTATCTGTGCGACGCCGTGAACGCCTATTTCAACCGCAAGGTCGGTCCTTCCGACGTGGTTTGGACCTATTCCGGCGTGCGGCCGCTCTACGACGACGACGCCGCCAGCGCCTCTTCGGCAACCCGCGACTATGTGCTGGAAGTGGATCACAGCGCCGGGCGCGCGCCGCTGCTCTCGGTGTTCGGCGGCAAGATCACCACGTTTCGCCGCCTGGCGGAACACGCCATGGCCAAGCTGGAGGACGCCATGGGGCCGCTCGGCGCGGCCTGGACGGCGCAGGCGTCGCTGCCGGGCGGCGACATTCCCGACGCCGATTTCGAGGGATTTGCGAACCGCTTCTGCCAGGCCCATGCCTGGCTGCCGGCACGGCTCGCCCGGCGCTATCTGCGCAGCTATGGCACCCGCACCGAACAGCTTCTGGCGGGCGCCGGGAGCCTCGAAGACCTCGGCGAGTCCCTCGGCGACGGCCTCTATGCCGTGGAGCTGCACTATCTGATGCGCAACGAGTGGGTGCAGACCGCCGAAGACCTGCTGTGGCGCCGCTCCAAGCTGGGGCTCCACATCACGGACAGCACGAAGCGAAACCTCGACGCCTGGCTGGCCCGTCAGGACAGCCGCGCCGCGCGGCAGGAGTCCGCCTGATGACCCTGGAATTCAAGAACGTCAGCAAACGTGTCGGCGCGGAGGAGCATATCCGCGACGTGAGCCTGACCCTGGAGGCGGGATCCCTCAACGTCCTGCTCGGTCCGACTCTCTCCGGCAAGACGTCGCTGATGCGGCTCATGGCGGGACTCGACCGGCCGACCGCGGGCGATATTCTTGTCGACGGCAAAAGCGTGGTCGGCCTGCCGGTGCAAAAGCGCAGCGTCGCCATGGTCTATCAGCAGTTCATCAACTACCCGACCCTGACGGTTTACGAGAACATTGCCTCGCCGATGCGGGTTTCCGGAATCGACGCGGCGACCATCGACAAGAAAGTCCGCAAGGCCGCGGAACTGCTAAAGCTGGAGCCCTTCCTCGAGCGTACGCCGCTGCATCTCTCCGGCGGACAGCAGCAGCGCACCGCGATCGCCCGTGCGCTGGTGAAGGACGCCAATCTGGTGCTGCTCGACGAGCCCCTGGCCAATCTCGACTACAAGCTGCGCGAGGAACTGCGGATCGAACTGCCGCGTCTTTTTGCCGAGAGCGGCGCGATTTTCGTTTACGCCACGACGGAGCCGCACGAGGCGCTGCTGCTGGGCGGCAAGACGGCGACCCTGGCCCAAGGAGGGGTCACCCAGTTCGGCTCGACCATCGAGGTCTACAGCCGTCCCTCCGATCTGCTGACGGCTCAGACCTTTTCGGACCCGCCGCTCAACGTGGTGCCGATGGAAAAGGCCGGCGATCGGCTGAGCTACGACGGCAAGTCGATTGCGGCGCCGCCGGGCAGCGAGAAGCTGTCCGACGGTGCCTACAAGATCGGCATCCGGCCGCATCATCTGTTGCTGCGGCCGCCGCGGGGCGAAGCCATCGAAGTGCAGGCAGCAGTTTCGACGACGGAGATCACCGGCTCCGAGAGCTTCATTCACCTGGAGCACGACGAGTCGCGCTGGGTTGCCCTGACGCACGGCGTTCACCGGGTCGAAATCGGCGATCGCGTGCCGGTCTATCTCGATCCATCCGACTTCCTGATCTTCGACGGCGCCGACCGCCTGGTGGCGGCGCCAGAGACCGGCAACGTGAGAGGCTGAACCATGGCCCAGATCACGCTCGACAAGATCGCCCACTCCTATCTCGCCGATCCCAAGACCGAGGCCGACTTCGCGCTGAAGGAAATCGACTATGTCTGGGATGACGGCGGTGCCTACGCGCTGCTCGGTCCGTCGGGCTGTGGCAAGACCACATTGCTGAACATCATCTCCGGCCTTTTGGTGCCGTCGCGCGGCAACATCCTGTTCAACCGGGAGGATGTGACCCCCCTGGCCCCGGAACAGCGCAACATTGCCCAGGTGTTCCAGTTTCCAGTGATCTACGACACCATGACGGTGGCCGAGAATCTGGCCTTCCCGCTGGTCAACCGCCAGGTCGACAAGGACGAGATCAAAAAACGCGTCGCCGAGGCGCTCGATATGCTCGATCTGACCGGCAAGGCCGACCGCAAGGCGCAGCGCCTCACCGCCGACGAAAAGCAGAAGATCTCCCTCGGCCGCGGTCTGGTTCGCTACGACGTGAACGCCATTCTCTTCGACGAGCCGCTGACGGTCATCGATCCGCATATGAAGTGGCAGCTGCGCACCAAGCTGAAGGAACTGCATCACCGTTTCGGCCACACCATGATCTACGTCACCCATGACCAGACCGAAGCGCTGACTTTCGCCGACAAGGTGGTGGTGATGTACGAGGGCGAAGTGGTGCAGATCGGCACGCCGGCCGAGCTCTTCGACGAACCGGCGCATACTTTCGTCGGCTATTTCATCGGCTCGCCGGGCATGAATGTGCTGCCCTGCGAGGTCGCCGGCGACCGGCTTCGTCTCGGCGGCCGGGAGCTCGCGTTGAGCTATGGCTATCCCCGGCTCGACGGTAAGACGGAAGTCGGCATCCGCCCCGAGTTCGTGCGCCTGGCGCCGGCCGGCGAGGGCTTGCCGATCGCCGTCACCGCCGTGGAGGACATCGGGCGCTTCAAGATCGTGCGCGCGCTTTTGGAAGGGCACAACTTCGATGCCGTGCTGCCCGAGGGGGCCGAGGTGCCCGAGGGCGCCAGCGCCGTGATCGATCCCGCCCGCATCAATATCTACCAGGACTCCCACCTCGTGCGGGGAGAGGGCTGAACCATGGAAAAGACACTCAACAACAAAGCCTGGTTCATGGTGCTGCCGGTGCTGCTCATCGTGGCGCTGAACGCCATCGTGCCGCTGATGACCGTGGTCAACTATTCGGTCCAGGATACCTTCGGCAACAATCTCTTCTTCTTCGAGGGGACGCGCTGGTTCCGCGAGGTCCTGGCATCCGAGCGTTTCCACGGGGCGCTGCTGCGCCAGTTCTTTTTCACCGGCACGATTCTCGTCATCGAGATTCCGCTCGGCGTGGCCATCGCCCTGACGATGCCGCGCTCGGGCTTCTGGGCCTCGGTCTGCCTGGTCTTGATGGCGCTGCCGCTGCTCATTCCGTGGAACGTGGTCGGCGCGATGTGGAACATCTACGCGCTGCCGGATATCGGGCTTCTGGGCTATGGGCTGAACTGGCTCGGCATACCCTTCGACTATACCCAGCAGCCGGTCTCGGCCTGGTTCACCGTCATCCTCATGGATGTCTGGCACTGGACCTCGCTGGTTGTCCTTCTGGCCTATGCCGGCCTGCAGTCGATCGACGACAACTACTACCGGGCGGCGCAGATCGACGGCGCCTCGCGCTGGGCGGTGTTCCGCTATATCCAGCTGCCTAAGATGAAGCACGTCCTGACCATCGCCATCCTGCTGCGCTTCATGGACAGCTTCATGATCTACACCGAGCCCTTCGTCCTGACCGGCGGCGGCCCGGGCAATGCGACGACGGTGCTGTCGATCGACCTGGTCAAGGCGGCGCTGGGTGAGTTCAACCTCGGCATCGCGGCGGCGATGAGCATCATCTATTTCCTGATGACACTGCTCGTCTGCTGGCTCTTCTATACCGTCATCATGCAGGGAGAGAAGAAATGAAGCATCGCCGCTGGCTGGTGCCGACGCTTTACATACTCTTCCTGATGCTGCCGATCTATTGGCTGCTGAACATGTCGTTCAAGACCACGAACGAGATCCTCGGCGGCTTCTCCTGGTTCCCGGCGGAGTTCACCGTAGACAGCTACGTCAAGATCCTCACCGATCCGACCTGGTACAGCGGCTACATCAACTCGATCATCTACGTCGGGCTGAACACGGTAATCTCGGTCACCGTCGCGCTGCCCGCCGCCTACGCCTTCTCACGCTATCGATTCCTCGGCGACAAGCACCTGTTTTTCTGGCTGCTCACCAACCGTATGGCGCCGCCGGCGGTCTTCGCGCTGCCCTTCCTGCAGCTCTACTCGGCGCTGGGACTGTTCGACACCCATCTGGCCGTGGCGCTGGCCCACGGACTGTTCAACATCCCCCTGGCGGTGTGGATCCTGGAGGGTTTCATCTCTGGCGTGCCGCGCGAAATCGACGAGACGGCCTACCTCGACGGCTATTCCTTCCCACGCTTCTTCGTGAAGATATTCATGCCCTTGATCGGCAGCGGCATCGGGGTCACGGCGTTTTTCTGCTTCATGTTTTCCTGGGTCGAACTGCTGCTGGCCAAGACGCTGACCTCGGTCGAGGCCAAGCCGATTGCCGCGGTGATGACCCGCACGGCCAGCACTTCCGGCTACGAACTGGGGCTGCTGGCGGCGGCCGGCGTGCTGACCATCATTCCGGGCGCCATCGTCATCTATTTCGTCCGCAACTACATCGCCAAGGGCTTTGCGATGGGGAGGGTTTGAACATGGGTCTCTCATGGATGGCCTGGACTTGGCATACCGGCCTGTTCTTCGTCGTGATCGCGCTGCTTCTGGCCGGCATGAGCTTCTGGGAGATGAAGCGGCCCGGCGGGGACCCGCGCCACGGCGTGCTTGGCCTCGACACGACCCGCGGCGACCGGTTGTTCATCTCGCTGCTCGGCAGCGCCTACATCCATCTCGGCTGGCTGGCGCTGGCCTCCGGGCCGCTGTGGGCGGCCTCTATCATCGCGGTCGTCTATACCCTCGCGGTATTTCGCTGGGTCTAGAGGGCCACGGAACGGAATTCGCCTTCGCTCCGGGCACCCCGGTGCCGGACAAGCAGAAGGGAGCTGGCGATACTTGCCGCCGAAGAGTGTCAACTCCGAGGCGGCCAAATTGGGGCCCGGTCATCGGGCAAATCAGAACCTCAAGGGAGGAGCGGAAATGAAGAAGCTACTGGCATCGGCCACCGCGCTGGCCTTGCTCTGCGGGGCGGGTTCCGCCTACGCCGGCACGGCCGAGGCGGAAAAATGGATCGATCAGGAGTTCCAACCCTCGACGCTGTCGCGCGCCGAGCAGCTTGCCGAGATGGAATGGTTTATCAAGGCGGCAGAGCCTTTCCAGGGCATGGAGATCAACGTGCTGTCGGAAACGATTCCGACACACGAGTACGAATCCGGGACCTTGACCAAGGCCTTCCAGGAAATCACCGGCATCAAGGTCAACCATCAGCTCCTCGGCGAGGGTGAGGTGGTGCAGGCGGTTCAGACCCAGATGCAGACGCAGCGTAATCTTTACGATGCCTACGTCAACGACTCGGACTTGATCGGCACGCACTCGCGCCTCCAACTCGCTTACAACCTGTCCGACTTCATGGCGGGCGAGGGCAAGGACGTGACCAATCCGGGGCTCGACCTCGATGACTTCATGGGCAAGTCCTTCACCACCGGTCCGGACGGCAAGCTCTATCAGTTGCCCGACCAGCAGTTCGCGAACCTCTACTGGTTCCGCAAGGACTGGTTCGACCGCGAAGACCTCCAGGCCAAGTTCAAGGAGATCTACGGCTACGACCTGGGCGTTCCGGTCAACTGGTCGGCCTATGAGGACATCGCCGAGTTCTTCAGTGTCCGCGTGAAGGAAATCGATGGCGTCCGCGTCTACGGCCACATGGACTACGGCAAGCGCGCGCCCGACCTGGGCTGGCGTATGACCGACGCCTGGCTCTCGATGGCTGGTGAAGGTTCCAAGGGCCTGCCCAACGGCGTGCCGATCGACGAGTGGGGCATCCGCATGGAGGCCGGCTCCTGCAACCCGGCCGGCGCTTCGGTTTCCCGTGGTGGCGGTACCAATGGCCCGGCGGCGGTCTATGCGATCCGCAAGTGGGACGAATGGCTCCGAAAGTATGCCCCTCCGGGTGCGGCCAGCTACGACTTCTACCAGTCGCTGCCGGCGCTGAGCCAGGGCAACGTGGCCCAGCAGATCTTCTGGTACACGGCTTTCACCGCCTCGATGGTGGCGCCGAAGTCGGAAGGCAACAACACCGTCGACGACGCCGGCAAGCCGCTGTGGCGGATGGCGCCAAGTCCGCACGGTCCCTATTGGCAGGAAGGTCAGAAGCTCGGCTATCAGGACGCCGGTTCCTGGACGATCCTGAAGTCGACTCCGCTCGACCGCGCCAAGGCGGCCTGGCTCTATGCCCAGTTCGTCGTGTCCAAGACCTTGGACGTGAAGAAAAGCCATGTTGGCCTGACCTTCATCCGCGACTCCTCGGTTCGGCACGAGAGCTTCACCGAGCGGGCGCCGAACCTCGGCGGCCTGGTGGAGTTCTACCGCTCGCCCGACCGCGTCCTGTGGTCGCCGACCGGCATCAACGTGCCCGACTATCCGAAGTTGGCGCAGCTTTGGTGGCAGCAGATCGGTGACGTGAACTCCGGTGCTTTCACGCCGCAAGAGGCGATGGACCGACTCGCCGGTGAGATGGATCTGGTGATGTCCCGGATGCAGGCGGCCGATGAGCAGGCCAATGTCTACGGCGGCTGCGGCCCGCGCCTGAACGAGGAGAAAGACCCCTCGGCCTGGCTCGGCAAGCCGGACGGCCCGAAGGCCAAGCTGGCCAACGAGAAGCCGCAGGGCGAGACCATCGCTTACGAGGAAATCATCAAGCGCTGGCAGTAGTCCGAGTAGAAGTCCTCGACGCCGGGAACCTCAGTGGTTCCCGGCGCAGAGGGCGACGCCGATTCTTCGGCAGTCTGCTGGAAAGCCTGGACTGACGAAGAAGCGTCGCAAGGCTGGAACGACTGATCAGCCACGGCTGATGGGACCGGGCGGTTTTGCCTGATCCCGCCGTTCGGCGCCCAACGATGTGCCGGGCAGCACTTTCCTCCAGAATGAGACTTCTGGGCGGCCTTGCGAGGCCGCCTTTTTTTTCCCCGCTCAACGACTGCCGCTGTTCCGGGCGGAGACCAGCAGATCGCTAAGCGTCGCCACATCGCCACCGCCGCGCGGCGTCCGGCCCTGATCGCTGAGGTAGCTCGCGATCGCCCTGTCGAGGCCGGCACCGTCGACGTCGTAGCCGAGGCCGCGCAGAACAAGGCCGATGGAAACGCTTGGCCGGGCGCGTACCGGACTGGACGCCGCGGGCGGCGTGGCACGGCCCAGGCGGTTGTCGCTGATGGTCCCGGACGTGAGCCTTGCGAGGGTGCCGCCCTGGGCGGCGGAGCGCAGGTAGAAGTCGCCGAGAACCCGGAGTTCATTCTCGTCCAAGACAAAGGTCGGCAGCGCCTGTTCCATCGGCGTGGCGTCACAGAGGCCGGCCAGGTCGCTGCGGCCTTCCGCGCAGCCGAAGTAGATACTGATGGCGTGCGGCCAGTCGGCGCGGTAGCCGGCGCGCAAATAAGTCGCCTGGTTGCGGTCCGCCGCGGCCTTCAGGCGATTGTTGTCCCACTCCACGCCGAGCCAGCCGGTCCTGTGGCCGATCGGCTCGTTGAGGATGACCACGGCCCAATTGTTTGTGATGTTGGCGAGACTGCTGCCGCCGGCGGGGTTGAAGCCGGGCGCCACGGTAAAGCTGCTGACCTTGGAGTCGGCCAGGAATTCGTCCTTCTGGTAGGCGGCGATGAAGTGCAACTCCTGCGGCTGCCACCAGCGACCTTCGCGCCCGGCATAGAGGCAGCGCGCCTGGGTCAGCACCTGCTGTGCGCCGACCAGAATTCCGTTGCAGAATCCCCGGCCGGCCAGATTGAGGCGGCCGATGGCGCTCCAGGGATATTCATGGGCATCCACCAGCAGGCGCCCGTCCAGTGCCGGGGCCGCCGCGGCCGGGGGCGGCGCGGGTTGGATGGCGGCGGGCGGTGGCGCCGGCGGCTGAGCGGCGCAGGCTTGAAGGAGCATAAGCAGTGCCGCCATGCCGAGGCCCTTGGCGGCGCCGCCCGCCAGGCCCCGGCTCAACCTGTTCTCCTGGCTTATCGGCATCTGCACCTCCAACCGTTCAGATAGAGCGAAAACACAAGACTAACGGTATTTTCCGGCGGCGTCGCGCCGTGAAGCCGGATGGTGGTGGAGCGGTTGATCATGCTCTAGACTGCGCCGGCCGCCCGCGAACAGCTTGAAGGAGTCTTCCATGTTGCCGCTGCTTTCCCGCCTTGCCGCCGCTGTCTTGCTGTCGACGCTACTGGTTTCGGGGGCGTCAAGCCGGACACTGGCGCAAACGCAGACCCAGCCGGATGCCGCCGTGCAGGTGCAGCCCAGGGTCATCGGCGGACCCTTGGCAAACATCTCCGTGCTGCAGATGTCGGTGGCGCCGCTGAGTGAACAGAGCCGGTATTGCGGACTCGATTCCAATCTGATTCTCGATTCGTTTCGCCAACCGCTGGCGGAGCAGGGAATTGTCGTGC
The DNA here is from genome assembly GCA_040217155.1 of Kiloniellaceae bacterium. Lineage (GTDB taxonomy): Bacteria > Pseudomonadota > Alphaproteobacteria > Kiloniellales > Kiloniellaceae > Pelagibius. The sequence goes on along the minus strand of JAVJNS010000007.1, from coordinate 115,456 downwards.
AGCAGTCGGCCCATGTGTGGATTCAACTGCTGGCGACCACGGTGCTCTACGAAGGCGACATCTGCATCAGCTACATCGAAGCCCGGGCAATCCAGAATACCCGCTATTTCGACCGTAAGACCAACACCGAGCGCAGCGGACGCGTGCTGCTGTGGAGCGACAGCGGGCTTTTCGTCACGGGCGCTCCAAATCATGGTGTCACCACGAACATCGGCTGGCGCGACCTGGCGCGCAGCTTCATGCGCAAATGGACCATGGACCAGTAGGCCCTACAGCTTGGAAGGGGCATGCTGCCGCTTGCAAATTTCTGTTCATAGGTATACGAATCAATCTACGAGGGACGCTTGGCCGGATACTCCAGGCGTCTACTTTGTCCTAGAGATAAAGGCCTCTTCGAGCCCCCGCCGAGTCCTCCCCGGCGGGGGCGTTCCCCTTTGTGGTCCCCGCGGTTAGACTTTCAATTCCTTGAGGCTTTTTGCAATTCCTCAAGGCCCGTTTGGCGGCATCGGCCCCCTTGGGGCGCCAGCGCCGCCGTGAACAATAGATCGGTGATCAGCAGCCGAGCCATCCGCCCCAGAATGTATTCGCTCAGGGTAGAAAATCATGCAGCGACGCGATAAGGACAAACCGGCGGAAACTTCCGCGCGGCCCGAACCGAAGAAGGCCTACCGCAATCTCGATTTTCTCGAGTCGACCGCGGCGCGTTCGCTGCGCATCCTCTCCGAATACCTCGAACCCGATGCCCGCTTCAAACGCTACAAGATCGACGACACGATCATATTCTTCGGCTCCGCGCGCATTCTGCCGCGCGAGGAGGCGGAGAAGCGCCTGGCGGCCGCGCAGGCGGAGGGAGAGGATCTCACCGTCGCGCAGCGCAACCTCAATATGTCGCGCTACTACGAGGACACCCGCGAACTGGCGCGCCGTCTGACCGAGTGGTCGAAGCGCCTGGAGCAGGATGACCGCCGCTTCGTGGTCTGCTCGGGCGGCGGTCCAGGCATCATGGAAGCCGCCAACCGCGGCGCCTCGGAGGCCAAGGGCCTGAACATCGGCCTCAACATCTCGCTGCCCATGGAGCAGAACGACAATCCCTACATCAGCCGCGAACTGAATTTCGAGTTCCACTACTTTTTCATGCGCAAGTACTGGTTCGCCTACCATGCCAAGGCGGTGGTTGTCATGCCGGGCGGCTTCGGCACCCTGGATGAGTTCTTCGAGCTGTTGACCCTGGTGCAGACCGGCAAGATCCGCAAGAAGATGCCGGTGGTGCTGTTCGGCAGCCAGTACTGGTCCGACGTGATCAATCTTGAGGCGCTGGAGCGCTACGGCACCATCAACGCCGAGGATCTGGAACTGTTCTTCCGCACCGACTCGGTGGACGAGGCCTTCGACTTCATCACCGAGCAGTTGACGTCTTACGCCCTCGACATCCCGGGACCGCGGCTGTGATGCCGGACCGCTGGCCGGCGCCGGGCTAACCGGATTTCTTCACTTTCTCATAGCCGGCGAGGGCGCGGGCGCGCGCCGCTTTGTGATCGACGATCGGTTCGGGGTAGGTCTCGCCCAGCGTGATGCCGGCGTCCTGCAGGGTCTCCCGCGCGGCTTCCCAGGGCTTGTGCAGGACGTCGTCGGGCAAGGCGGCGATCTCCGGCACCCATTCGCGGATATAGCGGCCTCTGGGGTCGAACTTCTCGCCCTGGGTCACCGGGTTGAAGATGCGGAAATAAGGCGAGGCGTCGGCGCCGGAGCCGGCGACCCACTGCCAGCCCGCCGCGTTGTTGCCCAGGTCGGCGTCCACCAGGGTGTCCCAGAACCATTTCTCGCCGCGCTGCCACGGAATCAGCAGATGCTTCACCAGGAAGGAGGCGGCGATCATGCGCACCCGGTTGTGCATCCAGCCGGTGGCCCAGAGTTCGCGCAGCCCGGCGTCGACGATGGGATAGCCGGTCCGGCCCCGGCACCAGGCGGCGAAGCCGGCGTCGTCGTCGCGCCAGGGAAAGGCGTCGAACGCGCCACGCCACGGCCTATCGGGAAAGTCCGGCCAGTGGAACAGCAGGTTGGCGGAAAAATCGCGCCAGCCGATTTGGCGCAGGAAGGCCAGGGCGGAACTCTCCTCGGCCTTGCCGGCGGCGATGGCGTGGCGTGTCGCCTGCCAGACTTGGCGCGGCGAGATCTCACCCCAGTGCAGGTGCGGCGACAGGCGGGAGGTGCCGGCCAGGTCGGGGCGGTCGCGATCCGTCTTGTAGCCGTCGACGGCTTCGTTCAGGAACGCGGCGAGCCGCTCGGCGGCGCCCGTCTCGCCGGGTGTCCAGGCCGCGCGCAGGCCTGCGGCCCAGTCGGGCCGGCTCGGCAACAGCTTCCAGTCATCCAGGGCCTCGCCGTCGACGCCTTCCAGGCCGGTCAGTTTTTTCGGCCCACCGCGCGCCGTCGCCGGCGCGCCGGCGGCCAGCATCGCCTTCCAGAACGGGGTGAAGACCTTGTAGGGGCCGCCCTGGCCGGTCTTCAACTCCCAGGGTTCGATCAACAGGCTGCCGTTGAAGCTTTTGACCGCGATGCCGTCAGCGCCGAGGCGGGCCTTCAAGGCCTTGTCGCGGGCCACGGCCGCTGGGTCGTAGCAGCGGTTCCAGAACACCGCCTCGGCGCCGGTCTCCTGCACCAGGGCTTCGATGACACCGGCTGACTTGCCACGGCGCCGGCACAGCCCGGCGCCCAGCTTGCGCAGATCCTTGTCCAGCGCCGCGAGGCTGTGATGCAGCCACCAGCGCGACGCGCCGCCGAGCGCCCAGTCGCCGGCGGTCTCGTCGTCGAGGATGAAGACCGGCAGGATCGGCGCGCCGTGCGCAACGGCGGCGGCGAGCGCCGGATTGTCGGCCAGGCGCAGATCCTGGCGGAACCACAGAATGGAGGGGGCGGTCACACCAGCGCCTTCTTGGGGAAGGTGAAGAGCGCGTTGCGGCCCAGCAGCGTGACGCTGAATCCGCGGCGGAAGAGGCCGGAGATCGCCGGGTCCAGCACGTTCAGACCCCCGGTGAAGGCGCCGAAGGCGGGCAGGACGAGGCGCCGGCCGTCGGTAACGAAGCAGGGCGCGGTCAGCCGCTTGCCGCGTACCCGGACCGCCGCCTTGGGGTGGAAGTGTCCCGACACTTCGCCGCCGCGTGTCTCGGGGGCGGCCTCGTGGCGGAAGGTGAGGGCGCTTTCGGTGATCTCCTCCGCGGCCCGGCCGCCAAGCTCGGCCGGCGGCGCCGGGTCGTGGTTGCCGGCGATCCAGGTCCAGTCCAGCCGCGCGGTCAGCGCCCGCAGGCGCTCGGCCTGGGCCGGGTCGAGGCGGGCGGCGGCGGCGCCGTCGTGAAAGGAGTCGCCGAGGCAGAAGACCCGCTCGACGCCGTGCCGGGCGACCACCGCTTCCAGCTTATCCAGGGTCGCCGCGGTGTCGTAGGGCGGCAGCAACTGGCCGCGCGCGGCGAAGGCGGTGGCCTTCTCGAAGTGCAGGTCGGCGACCACGGCAAGGCGCCGGGCCGGCCAGATCAGCGCGCCGGTCAGATCCGCCAGCAGCGCGACGCCGTTGACCAGCAGGTGGCCGGGCTTGTTCAGGGTGTCGCTCACTCTTTCGACCTCATAGGGGCAGCACCGCCTGGCGGTGGCCGGGCGCCAGGCCGCCGGTGGCCTCTTCGATGAGCGCCTGGGCGCCCTCGTCGAGCAGTTCGTCGAGGCCGCTGCCGTAGACCTGCTCCCTGCCGATCTCCAGCAGCACCGGCACCGCGAGCGGCGAGATCCGGTCCAGGCGGCGGGTGTGGATACGGCCTTTCACCCGCTTCAGCATGGCGGCCAGGCGGCCGATGTCGGTGAGACCGCCGGCGGCGTCGGCGCGGGTCGCCTGCAGCAGGATGTGGCCGGGCTCGTGCTTGCGCAGCACGTCGTAGATGAGGTCGGCGTTGAAGGTCACCTGGCGGCCGGACTTTTCGCGCCCCGGCGTCCGCGCCTCGATGAGGCCGGCGATGACCGCCACGTTGCGGAAGGTCCGGCGCAGCATGGACGACTCGGCCATCCACTCCTCCAGGTCGTCGCCCAGCATGTCCTCGTCGAAGAGGGCGTCCATGTCCTCGGCCGGCTTCAGGCTCCACACGGCGATGACGTAATCGGTGGCGACGAAGCCGAGGGGGGAGAGGCCGGCGCGCTCCATGCGCCGGGTCAGCAGCATGCCGAGGGTCTGATGGGCGTTCCTGCCCTCGAAGCAGTAGGCCACCAGGAACGCCTTGCCGGCACGCGGGAAGCACTCCACCAGCAGGCCGTCGGCAGGCGGCAGCTGGGAGCGCCAGCGCTGCAGGCGCAGCCATTCGCCGACCGCCTCGGGCAGGTCGTGGCCGGCCTCGGGATGCTCCAGGATGTCGCGCACCCGCTCGGCCAGGTGGGTGGAGAGCGGCAGGCGCCCGCCGGCATAGGCGGGCACCTTAGGGTCGCCCGAGGGCGCCCGGCTCACCACCACGGTGTTCTCGCGCAGGCCCTCGAAAGCGAGCAGCCGGCCGGCGAAGATGAAAGAGTCGCCGGGCAGCAGGCCGTTCACGAAATACTCTTCCACCTCACCAAGTACGCGGCCGTTCTTGAGACGCACCTTTAAGACGGGAGCCTCGACGATGGTGCCGACGTTCATGCGGTAACGCTTTAAATGCTCGATGTGAGCGACGCGGTAAAATCCTTCTTTATCAACGGTTAAGCGGCGATACCTCTGATAGCTTTTCAGCGCGTAGCCACCCGTGGCGACGAAGTCCAGCGTGCGGTCGAAATCCTTCCTTGTCAGGGACTTATAGGGAAAGGCTGAGGTGATTTCCCGGTAGAGCCGATCGGCGCCGACCGGCCCGGCGCAGGCCGTCCCGAGGATGTGTTGAGACAGCACATCGAGTCCGCCGGGGCGCGGCGGGTCGCCGTCGAGGGAGCGCGCCTTCACGGCCTCCAGCGCGGCGCGGCACTCCAGCACCTCGAAGCGGTTGGCCGGCACCAGGAGGGCGCGGCTCGGCTGGTCGAGTCGGTGGTTGGCGCGGCCGACGCGCTGCAGCAGCCGGGCCGAGCCTTTGGGCGCGCCGATCTGCACCACCAGGTCGACGGCCGCCCAGTCGATGCCGAGATCGAGCGACGAGGTCGCGACCACCGCGCGCAGCCGGCCTGCCGCCATGGCCGCCTCGACCTTGCGGCGCTGCTCGACGGCGAGGCTGCCGTGGTGCAGGCCGATGGCCAGGCCGTCCTCGTTCAGGTGCCAGAGTTCCTGGAACACGATCTCCGCCTGGGCGCGGGTATTGACGAAGACCAGGGTGGTGCCGGCCTGTTTGATCCGTTCGTAGACCTCGGCCAGGGCATGCACCGCCATGTGGCCGGACCACGGCAGGCGCTCCCGGGTGGTGAGGATCTCGACGGCCGCCTCGGCGCCGTCGCGGCCATAGACCTGGCGCACCCCGGAAGACTCCGCCGTGGGCGACAGCCAGGCGGCCAGCCAGTCCGGGTCCTGCACCGTGGCCGAGAGGCCGGTCCGGCGGCAGCCGGGCGAGAGGCTCTGCAGGCGGGCCAGGCCGAGCGCCAGCAGGTCGCCGCGCTTGGTCCCGGCGAAGGCGTGCAACTCGTCGATCACCACGCACTTCAGGTTCCCGAAGACCTGCGGTGCGTCGTAGTAGCTGAGCAGCAGCGCCAACGATTCCGGCGTGGTCATGAGGATGGCCGGCGGCCGGACCCGCTGGCGCCGGCGCTTGGACTGCGGGGTGTCGCCGGTGCGCGTCTCGCAGGCGATTTCCAGGCCCATCTCGGCGATCGGCTGGGTCAGGTTGCGGTGGACGTCGACCGCCAGGGCCTTCAAGGGCGAGATGTAGAGCGTGTGCAGCCCCGCATGGCCGTGCGCCGCGAGGTCAGCCAGCGAGGGCAGGAAGCCCGCCAGGGTCTTGCCGCCGCCGGTCGGCGCGATCAGCAGCGCCGACTCGCCGGCCTCGGCGGCCGCCAGCATCTCCAGCTGGTGCGGATGCGGCGCCCAGCCGCGCGCCTGGAACCAGGCCGCAAAGCGCGGCGGCAGGGCGAAGAGAGTCGTCTCGGGCAGAAGGGCGGGCTGGCTCACGGGGGAGAGGATAGACCGGGGGACCGGGCGGGAGAAGTGATTTGGTGCCGTTTTGTTCTCTCCTGCCGTTCTTCCCGAATGTCATGCCCGGGGGCAGCCCGAGGGGACGATTTGAGACGCTGCGATCTGCGCGCGGAGTCTGGTAGGTATGGAGGCGAAGCAGAGGTGAGGAAGATCCCATGACAGACCAAAAGCTCCGCGCCGCCGATCTGGTGGCGCGGCGGTTGTACGAGGCGGGCTGCCGTTTCGCCTTCGGCATGCCGGGCGGCGAGGTGCTGACCCTGGTGGACGCGCTGGAGGCGGCCGGCATCCGCTTCGTGCTGGCCAGGCACGAGAACGCCGCCGGCTTCATGGCGGAAGGGGTGTGGCAGCGCAGCGGCGCGCCGGGCATCCTGGTGGCGACCGTGGGGCCGGGGGTGGTCAACGGCGTCAACGTCATCGCCAATGCCGAGCAGGACCGGGTGCCGCTCATCGTGCTGACCGGGTGTATCGACGAGACCCTGGCGTTGACCTACACCCACCAGATCCTCGACCATCAACAGGTGCTGCGCCCGATCACCAAGGCCTCCTTCCGCCTGACCGCCGAGGGCGCCGACACCATCGCCGACAAGGCGGTGGCCATCGCCACGGAGAGCCGGGCCGGGCCGGTGCACATCGACGTGCCGATTGCCGTGGCCGAAGAGACGGTCGCGCCAAAGCGGCTGCGCCGCCGCCCGCCGGCCAGCCCCGCCGCGCCGGCACCGGGACCGGACCTGGAGCGCGCGCGGTTGTGGCTGGCGCGGGCCCGGCGCCCGGTGATGATCGTCGGTCTCGATGCCATCGCCGACGACGCGGGCGAGGCGGTCCGGCGTTTCTGCGAAGCCTTCACGGTGCCCTTCGTCACTACCTACAAGGCCAAGGGGCTCGTCCCGGAGGATCATCCGCTCTGCCTCGGCGCGGCGGGTCTCTCGCCCAAGGCTGACGCCCTGCTGCTGCCCTTCGTGCAGCGCGCCGATCTGATTCTCTGCGTGGGATACGATCCCATCGAGATGCGCGCCGGCTGGTGCGAGCCCTGGGATCCGGCGGAGACCCGCGTCCTCGACATCGCCGCGGTGGCCAACCGCCACTACGTGCACCAGGCCGGGATCAACTTCGTTAGCCATACCGGCAAGACCCTGGAGGCCCTTGGCGACGGCACAGCGGCGCAGGAGACCTGGACAAGCGGCGAGGTCGAAGCGCTGAAGACGGCGCTGGCAGAAGCTTTTCCGAAGGACGAGGCCTGGGGGCCGGCGGCGGTGATCGACATCTGCCGCCGCATCCTGCCGAAGGCAACGGTGGCGACCTGCGACACCGGCGCCCACCGCATCCTGCTGGCGCAGATGTGGGAGACGTACGAACCGCGAAGTCTTTTACAGTCGACCGGACTCTGCACCATGGGCTGCGCCTTACCGCTGGCCCTGGGCGCGCAGCTGGCCGAGCCTGAGCGTCCGGTGGCCGCCTTTACCGGCGATGCCGGCCTGCTGATGGTGGCGGGGGAGCTCTCGATCGCGGCGGAACTCGGCTCCAGGGTGGTCGTCGTGGTCTTCGTCGATGCCAGCCTGGCGCTCATCGAACTGAAACAGCGCCAGCGCCAACTGGCCAACGCCGGCGTCGAATTCGGCAGCCATGACTTCGCCGCCATCGGCCGCGCCTTCGGCGGTGCCGGCCATACCGTGACCAGCCGTGACGAACTGAAAGCCGCGCTCGAAGCCGCCTTGAAGGCCGAGACCTTCAGCGTCATCGCCGCGGTGATCGAGCGCGGCAGCTACGACGGTCGGATCTAGAGCCTTTCATAGTTAGATTGAAGCAGTTCTGTTTTCGATCGGCACGGTGATCCGTCAGGAGGCGGCGGCCCAGCACCTCATTCCAGCCACGCGATCTCCAGGATCAGCTTGCGGATGAGGGCGTCGACGAAGACCTCCTCCTCGTCGACGGAGAGGGCGAAGGCGCCGGTGCCGCCGATGACGCTGCCGCGGTAGAAATCGACCAGGGCCATGCCGCCCGGGCCGCCGAGACCGCCGCTGCGGTAGTTGAGCGCCAGGGCGTTGATGACGATGCCGTCGGCGACCGCCAGTTCACGGGCCAGGGGCAGGGGCATGCCGCCGCGCTGGCCGGCGTCGCCCGAGACGTCGATCACCTTGCGGAAGCCGTCGAAGCCGTTGTCGCGCATCCACGCGCGGCAGAAGGCGATGGCGTTGCTGATGGAGTTCCAGCCGAAGGCCTTGCGCGGCGCGGCGATCACCGCCTGGGCGAAGGCCTCGGCCTGGGCGGCGCTGTCGATCAGGGTCCAGTCGACGATCGGGTGCATGGACTCCGGCCCGCCCCATTCCATCAGCGCGATGGCGACGGCGCCCTCGAAGCCGCTGGTCATGATATCGACCACCTTGGGATGGGAGACGGCCTCGGCATAGGCCTGGCGCTGAAAGGCGAACTCGTCTTCCTCGATGGAGCCGGAGCCGTCGACCGCGAGGCAGAGCTCCAGATCGACCTTGCGCTCCGCCTGCGCGGCGGCGCCCCACGGCGCCGTCAACAGCAGCGCGGCGGAAATCAGCAGACCGCAGACGAACTTCGCTGTCATGACGGACTCCCCTGACCGTTTCTCGACCCGTCTCGCCGCGCGCCGGCGTTGAGAGAGGATATAGCCCCGCTTCGCCTCTTGGCCAGCCATCGGTCGCGGCGGCGGACTCAGGCGGCGTCGTGCCGCAGGCTTTCTTCGCAGTCGCGCCACAGGTCTTCGATGCTGTCGGGCGCGACGCAGTCGACCCGGTCGGTCATCATGTTGAAGGGCTGCCCGGAAATGCGGTCCGTCCAGTTGCCGAACAAGCCGGAACATCCCATGACCGGGGAGATCTCGGGCAGGCGGCGATGAAGGCTTCCTTTACTGTCCGAAAAGCCGGCTTACCTGGTACCGCGGATGGTCATCCACTTCACCGCGTAGTCGCCGCCGCGGTTGGCGATCATGGCGCCCTTGAAGGGATCGTTGAAGCTGTTGTCGCCGGTCGAGAACAACTCCGTGTCGCCGGCCGCCGCCGCCATCGCGCCGCCCGCCCTGCGCGACAGGGTGACGGTCAGCGGCTGGTCATCGGTCACCGCGCCGCTGTAGTCGGCGCTGTCGACCACCCGGGAGGTGCCGCGCGAGGACACCGCCAGCAGCGTGAAAGTCGCGCCGCCTTTGGCCTTGGGCACCAGCACCAGGCGGTAGCCGGCGTTGCCGGTCTGGTAGACTCCCAGTTCCAGGCCGCCCTGGTCGGCGCCGGGCAGGGCGCGGGCGGTGATCTCGGCGGTCAGCTGGAAGGCGTTGCTGATCGGCAGGGCCGCCAGGGCGAGGGCCGGCTCGCTGGGATCGGGGCTCTGGGAGCTCTTGCCGCCGAGCGCCTGGTTCAGCAGACCACCGATGATCTCTCTCGCGACCTCGTCGTCATCCTTGGCGTCGCTGAGGGTTTCTGTCTCGACGCGGGAGCGCAGGCCGCGCGACCAGTCCATCTTCATCTCGCCGCGCTGGATTTGCCAGGGCGCTTTGGGCTGCGCGTTGCGCGAGTCGAACTTGTGGTCGAGCAGCACCAGCGGCCAGGTCTGGCCGTAGCGCTCGCTCAGCTTGCGCAGGTCCTGCAGGAACCAGGGATCGGCCAGGTTCTGCGTTTCGGCCTTATCGATCAGCGTGTTCAATTCGCCGAGCAGTTCCTTCAGCTTGTCGTCGCCGCTCTGCGCCGCCAGCGGCCCCGATATCAACACCAGCAGTGCCAGCGCGCCGGTGGTTGTCTTCAGAATGCCTCGCATGATCATTCTCCCCGCCATGAGCACCTGTCTGTTCTGTTTAGGTCTGTTTAGGGCAGTGTTCCACAGATGACGGGACTGGGGAAGGGCGCGTCTAGGATGACCCGAACGCCGCCATCAACGCATTTACGCGCTCTTGGAGCGCTTCTGCCTCATAGGGCACCGCTGGCTTTGCTCCCCAGACCGGGCCGGGCCAGGCCGGATCGTTCCTGAAGCGGGCGATGACGTGGACGTGCAGTTGCGGGACCATGTTGCCCAGCGCGCCGATGTTGATCTTGTCGGCCTTGAACGCGGACTTGAGCGCGCGGGAGGCGCGGGTGATCTCTTCGGTGAGCTTTGCCAGGTCGGCCGCGGCGACATCGTGCACTTCGCTCAGGGCCGGGCGGCGCGGCACCAGGATCAGCCAGGGATAGCTGGCGTCGTTCATCAGCAGGACCCGACAAAGCGGCCAGTCGTCCAGTATGACGCAATCCGCCGCCAGGCGGTCGTGCAGGATGAATGCGCCGCTCATGCTCTTGCCGTCCCTCCAATCCACCAGGGGATCAAGGTTAGCCGAGCGGTGGCCCGATGGCGAGCCGCGGGGCGCGCCTCCTCACCCGCCGCCGGCCGCAATGCGGGCGTGGGCGGGTGAGAGGTGCTGCGGAACGCCTACTTGGCCATTTGCAACTGGCTCATGGCCTTTGCCAGCGTCGCTACGGCGGCGCCGTGGTCGCCGGCCGCGTGCTGCGCCATGCCTTCATCCTTGAGGGCTGTGATCTCGGCCTTCTCCGCGTCGCTGAGGGTCGATGCCGCCAGGTCGGCCTCGATCGCCTTGGCGTCGGCGGGACAGCGGGCGGCCAGCGCCGGTGTGGCCATAAAGGCAAGCATTACAGCGGCGAGCGCGGTGTTCTTGAGCATGACTGAAACCCCTCTGTTGGAATGTTGATACCCCTACATACGCAGGTGCCGTGCCGGCGGTTTCACCGAGGCTCAACGCTTTGGCTGTTTGAAGCGCTTGTGCGGGATCAGGGCGACCGGTGTGAACTCCACCAGCAGGTCGGGCTCTACCAGTCCGGCGACCTGGACGGCGGTGCTTGCCGGGGCGCCCGGCATCGGCAGGTAACGCTGGCGCACCTCGCGGATTGCCGGCAGGTCGCCGCGGTCGAGGAAATAGATGGTGAGCGCGACGATGTCCTCCAGCGCGCCGCCGGCGGCCTCGAGGATGACCCTGATGTTCTCGAAGGCCTGCACCGCCTGTGTCGCTGCGTCACCGGGGCCGACGAGACGGCCCTCCGCGTTCCAGCCGACCTGACCGGTGATGTGGAGCGTCACCCCCTCGCCGGCGATCACCCCCTGCGAGAAGGGCCAGCCCTTGGTGCCCCAGACGCCGGCGGGATTGAAACCATAGGCCATTGAGAGATTCCTTTGTTGGTGCCGATAACAAAGCAGTCTCGATTATCTTCGCACAGGAGGCGTGATATGCCACGGCCGTCACCCTCGTGCTTGTCGCGAGGGTCCACTCCTCGGTGCGCAAGATCCAGCCCGGCCTGTCCATGGCTTGCCGGGACAAGCCTGGCAGTGACGTGTCGGGTGGGCGCGGCGGGCAAGCCGCGCGCTTCCTATCTACCGCTGCCCGGTGTCCCAGTGCGGGGCGATCCAGGTCGGGGCGTCGGAGGCGGGCAGGGGCTCGCGGCCGCGGATGGCGTCGGCGAGTTTCTCGGCCAGCATGATGGTCGGGGCGTTGAGGTTGCCGCTGACGATCGACGGCATGACCGAGGCGTCGACCACGCGCAGCGAGTCCAGCCCGCGCACCTTGCCGGCGCCGTCGACCACCGCCATGGAGTCCGTCCCCATCTTGCAGCTGCACGACGGATGGTAGGCGCTCTCCACATGCTCGCGCACGAAGGCGTCGATCTCGGCATCGCTCTGCACCTCGGGGCCGGGCGCCAGCTCGGCGCCGCGGAAGGGATCGAAGGCCGGTTGGGCGAAGACCTCCCGGGTCAGGCGCACGGCAGCGCGGAACTCCTGCCGGTCGGCTTCCTGCGACAGATAGTTGAACAGGATGCGCGGCGCCGCCTTGGGGTCGGCTGACTTCAGCGTCACCGCGCCGCGGCTCGGCGAGCGCATCGGCCCGACGTGCGCCTGGAAGCCATGGCCGCCGGCCGGGTGGCTGCCGTCGTAGTTCATGGCGATGGGCAGGAAGTGGTACTGCAGGTCGGGGTGCTCGACCCCGGCGCGGCTGCGGATGAAGCCGCCGGCCTCGAAGTGGCTGGTGGCGCCCAGGCCCTTCCTGAAGAACAGCCAGTCGAAGCCGATCTTCGGCTGGTTCCAGATCTTCAGCGCCGGATAGAGGGTGATCGGCTGGGTGCAGGCGTGCTGCACGTAGACTTCCAGGTGGTCCTGCAGGTTCTTGCCGACGCCGGGCAGGTCGTGGGTCACGGTCACGCCCTGGGCTTTCAGTTCATCGGCCGGCCCGATGCCGGAGAGCAGCAGCACCTGTGGCGAGTTGATGGCGCCGCCGGAAAGAATGACCTCGCGCGCCGCGCGGGCCTCGATGCGCTCGCGGCCCTTGGCCAGTTCGACGCCGACGGCGCGGCCGTTCTCGATCAGCACGCGGGTGGTCAGCGCCCGGGTCCAGACCGTGAGGTTGGGCCGCGTCATGGCCGGCTTCAGGTAGGCGACGGCGGCGCTCCAGCGGCGGCCCTTGTGGACCGTCATGTCCATGTGGGCGAAGCCTTCCTGCTGGAAGCCGTTCATATCCTCGGTGACCGGATAGCCGGCCTGGCGCCCGGCCTCGATCCAGGCCTGGAACAGCGGGTTCTTGCAGGCTCCGGCGGAGACGTTCAGCGGGCCGTCGCCGCCGCGGTAGGCATCGGGTCCGCGCTCGTAGGTCTCGGCCTTGCGGAAGTAGGGCAGCACGTGGCTGTAGTCCCAGCCCTTCAGTCCGCCCTGCGCCCAGCGGTCGTAGTCGCGCGCGTGGCCGCGCACATAGGCCATGCCGTTGATGGAGGAGGAGCCGCCCAGCACCCGCCCGCGCGGGCAGTACATGCGGCGGTTGTTCACATGGGGCTCCGGCTCCGAATGGTAGAACCAGTTGTACTTGTCGTTGGCCAGCGGCTTGGCCAGGGCGGCCGGCATGTGAATGAAGATCGAGGTGTCGCGCCCGCCGGCCTCCAGCAGCAGCACGCGCACGTCGGCGTCCTCGGTCAGGCGGCTGGCCAGCACGCAGCCGGCCGAGCCGGCGCCGACGATGATGTAGTCGTAACTTTGGGTCTCGGGCATCGGCGGACGTTATCTAGTAGGGCGAGTCGACGCCGTTCATGGCGACGTAGACCGACTTCACCTGGGTGTAGTGCTCGATGGCGGCGCGGCCGTTTTCGCGGCCGATACCGGACTGCTTCACGCCGCCGAAAGGCATCTCGATGGGGGTGACGTTGTAGGTGTTGATCCAGCAGGTGCCAGCCTCGAGTTTCGCCACCACCCGGTGGCCGCGGGTCAGGTCGCGGGTGAAAACCCCCGCGGCGAGGCCAAAGGGCGTGGCGTTGGCGCGGCCGATGACCTCGTCCTCTTCTTCGAAGGCCAGCACGGTCATCACCGGACCGAAGATCTCCTCGCGCACCACCGCCATGTCGTCGTGGCAGGCGGTGAACACCGTCGGCGCGACGAAGTTGCCCTTGGCGAGCGCCGCGTCGTCCGGACGGCCGCCGCCGACGGCCACCGTGGCGCCTTCCTTGCGGCCGAGGTCGATATAGCCCAGCACCTTGTCGCAGTGGTCCTTGGAGATCAGCGCGCCGACCTGGGTCGCCGGGTCCAGGGGGTCGCCGATCTTCAGGCCGCGGGTTTTCTCAACCAGGCGCGCGACGAAGGCATCGTGCAGCTTTTTCTGCACGAAGACCCGGGTGCCGTTGGAGCAGACCTCGCCTTGGGTATAGAAGTTGGCGAGCAGCGCGCCGTTCACCGCGTTCTCCAGGTCGGCGTCGTCGAACACGATGAGCGGCGACTTGCCGCCCAGCTCCAGGGTCACGTGCTTCAGGGACTGCGCCGCGTCGGCCATGACCTTCTTGCCGGTGCCGACCTCGCCGGTCAGCGACACCTTGGCGATGCCGGGGTGGCGGGTCAGGCACTGGCCGGTGGCGCCGAAACCCTGCACCACGTTGAAGACGCCGTCGGGCAGCCCGGCCTCGGTGTAGACCTCGGCGAGCTTCAGCGCCGTCAAGGGCGTCAGCTCCGCCGGCTTGAAGATCATGGCGTTGCCGCAGGCCAGCGCCGGGGCCGACTTCCAGCAGGCGATCTGCAGCGGGTAGTTCCAGGCGCCGATTCCAGCGCAGATGCCCAGCGGCTCGCGCCGGGTGTAGTAGAAGTCGCCGCCCAGGTCGGCGTGCTCGCCGTGCAGGCCGGCGGCCATGCCGGCGTAGTATTCGATGCAGTCGGCGCCGGAGGTGACGTCGACCACCTCGGCCTCCTGGATCGGCTTGCCGGTGTCGAGCACTTCCAGTTCGGCGAGCTCGCGGTTGCGCGCGCGCAGCAGGCGTTGCGCTTCCTGCAGCACGCGGCCGCGCGCGGTGCCGCTCATGGCGGACCACACGGCGAAGCCCTCGCGCGCCGAGGCGACGGCGGCTTCCACATCCTCGGCGCCGGCCTGCTGGACCCGGCAGATCACCTCGCCGGTGGCCGGGTTCAGGGTCTCGAAGCTTTCGCCGCTGATGGCGGCGCGGTAGCCGCCATGGATATAGAGCTGCTGTTCGGGCAGGTTCCGCAGGGGGGTGAAGGTCACTTTGGATCCTCGTCCTTGTAGAGAAGGCGCGCCGCGTAGTCGCGGGCGATGAGGCGCGCCTGGTCGACGGTGAGCGGGCCGTTGGACAGCGCGCAGCGCAGCCACAGGCCCTCGATCATGGCGGCGAGGCCGGCGGCGGCGATGTCCGCCTCGGCCTTGGGCAGCAACTGCTTGAAGGCATGTTTCAGATTGCTGAGCAGGCGCCGCTCGTTGATCTTCTGGATGCGCCACAGCGCCGGGGCGCCGCGCGCCTCCGACCAGAAGGCGAGCCACGCGGAAACCGACTGCGGGTCGTTCTGTTCGTCGGAGAAGTTGGCCAGGATCACCGCGTCGATGCGCTCTTCCGGTGTTTCCGCCGCCCGCAGGCGCCGCAGGGTTTCGCGCAGCAGGCTCTGTGCGAGGGAGCGCATGGTCGCCGCCAGCAGCCCGGCCTTGTCGTCGAAGTAGTGGGCGACGATGCCGCCGGACAGGCCCGCGGTCTTGGAGATGCGCGAGATGGTGGCGTTGGCGAAGCCCTGCTCGTGGATCGAGGTGATGGTCGCCGCGATCAACTGCCGGCGCCGCAGATCTTCCATTCCGACCTTGGGCATCCGCGCGCGGCCTCCGTTACACGCAAAGGGAAAACGCCGCGCCCCGGGCGCGGTTCTTCCCGACAGGGATATTTTATTTTGATTGAACGTTCAATTAAAAAAAACTAGGCTCCGCCCAGGTCATGCGAAAAACATCGCGCCCGGGGCGACGGGAAAGAGCTAATCTCAGTCTCTGAACCTGAAGCCGGGCCAGGCCGCAGGGCGCAACGCCATTGTGGCTCGAAAGAAAAACAGGGACCAATAAGGGAAGAGGAGGCAGATACATGATCATGAAATCCCGCACGCGTGGCGTTCTCGCCGGTGCCGCGGCCGTGGCCGCGCTGACCGTGATGGCGCCCGGCGCCGAGGCGGCCGATCCGGCGGCCTGCACGGAAGTGAGCTTCGCCGACGTCGGCTGGACCGACATCACCGCGACCACGGCGGCCACTTCGGTGGTGCTGGAAGGCCTCGGCTACAAGCCGGAAGCCGAGGTTCTGGCCGTGCCGGTGACCTATGCCAGCCTGAAGAACGGCGACATCGACATCTTCCTCGGCAACTGGATGCCGACCATGGAGGGCGACCTCGCCAAGTACCGCGACGAGGGCTCGGTCGAAGTACTGGGCGCCAACCTGGAAGGCGCCAAGTACACCCTGGCGGTGCCCAAGTACACGGCCGACGCCGGCCTCAAGGACTTCGCCGACATCGCCAAGATGAAAGACCAGTTGGACGGCAAGATCTACGGCATCGAGCCGGGCAACGACGGCAACCGGCTGATCCTCGACATGATCGATCAGGACGCCTTCGGCCTGAAGGGCTTCGAGGTCGTCGAATCTTCCGAGCAGGGCATGCTGTCGCAGGTCGGCCGCGCGGTGAAGCGCAAGGAGCCCATCGTGTTCCTCGGTTGGGCGCCGCACCCGATGAACAACAACTTCGATCTGGTCTATCTCTCCGGCGGCGATGACTTTTTCGGCCCGAACTTCGGCGGCGCGACGGTCTACACCAACGTCCGCAAGGGCTATACCGGTGAATGCCCCAATGTCGGCAAGCTGCTGAACAACCTGAAGTTCTCCCTGCCGATGGAGGGCGCCATCATGGGCGCGATCCTGGACGACGGCGAAGAGCCGAACGACGCGGCCACCGCCTGGCTGAAGTCGAACCCGGGCGTGCTGGACGGTTGGCTCGCCGGAGTCGAGACCGTCGACGGCAAGCCGGGCCTGCCGGCGGTGAAGGCCCACCTCGGCCTGTAATTCACCCTAGGAATGCCTGTAAGCTGCGAACGGTCAGGCTTCACGGCCTGACCGTTTCGCATTTCGGGGAGAGCTTTCGCCATGGAATTCATCGAGCGCTACAAGATCCCGCTCGGCGACTGGATCAGCACCTTCGTCGACTTCCTCAATGATAACGCCGCGTGGTTTTTCAATTTCATCTCCGACGTGCTGGGTTTCCTCATCGAGGGCCTGGTCGACGTGCTGCAGTTCGTGCCGGCGCTGCTGTTGATCGTTCTGCTGGCCGGCCTGGCCTACTGGCTGCACCGCTCCATCTGGCTGGTCGTCGGCCTGGTGCTCTCGCTGTTGCTGATCATCAACATCGGCTACTGGGAAGAGACCATCGAAACCCTGGCGCTGGTGATCTTCGCCACCGCCACCTGCATGATCGTCGGTGTGCCGATCGGCATCGCGGCGGCGCACCGGCCCTGGCTCTACACCGGCATTCGCCCGGTCCTGGACCTGATGCAGACGATCCCGACCTTCGTCTACCTGATCCCGACGCTGATCCTCTTCGGCCTCGGCGTGGTGCCGGGTCTGATTTCCACCGTGATCTTCGCCATCCCGGCGCCGATCCGTCTTACCTATCTCGGCATCTCCTCCGTGCCAAAGAACCTCTATGAAGCTGGCGAGTCCTTTGGCGCCACCAAGAACCAGCTCTTGTGGAAGGTGGAACTGCCGCACGCCATGCCGACCATCATGGCGGGTCTCACCCAATGCATCATGCTGTCGCTCTCCATGGTCGTCATCGCCGCCC
The DNA here is from genome assembly GCA_040217155.1 of Kiloniellaceae bacterium. Taxonomy (GTDB): domain Bacteria; phylum Pseudomonadota; class Alphaproteobacteria; order Kiloniellales; family Kiloniellaceae; genus Pelagibius. Next base: position 98,229 of record JAVJNS010000007.1, on the reverse strand, counting down.
TGGTCGGCGCCGACGGTCTCGGCAAGCCGGTGGTGCGCGCCCTCAACACGGTGAATATCGCCCGCGGCTTCGAAGCGGGGCTGGCCATCGTCATCGTCGCCATCCTGCTGGACCGCATCTGCAAGCAGCGCGATCCCAAGCAGAAGGAGCGCTGAGCCATGGCGTCGGACGGACACAAAGTCGTCGATTTCCAGAACGTCGACATCATCTTCGGCAAGGAGCCGCAGAAAGCGCTGACCCTGCTGGACCAGGGCGCCAGCCGCGACGAAATTCTCGCGCAGACCGACAACGTGGTCGGCGTGGCCGGCGCCTCCCTCACCATCGAGGAGGGCGAGATCTGCGTGCTCATGGGGCTCTCCGGTTCCGGCAAGTCGACCCTGTTGCGCGCCGTCAACGGCCTCAACAAGGTGACCCGCGGCAAGGTCATGGTGCGCGACCAGGACGGCCTGGTCGACGTCGCCTCCTGCGATGCTCTGACCCTCAGGCGCCTGCGCATGAACCGCGTCGCCATGGTGTTCCAGCAGTTCGCCTTGCTGCCCTGGCGCACGGTGGCCGAGAACGTCGGCCTCGGCCTCGAACTGCGCGGCATGTCGAAGGCCGAGCGCGAGGACATCGTCAACGACAAGCTGGCCATGGTCAGCCTGTCGCAGTGGAAGGACAAGTTCGCCCACGAGCTTTCCGGCGGCATGCAGCAGCGCGTCGGCCTCGCCCGCGCCTTCGCCACCGACGCCGACATCCTGCTCATGGACGAGCCCTTCTCGGCGCTCGACCCGCTGATCCGCGACCACCTGCAGGACGAGTTGCTGGAACTTCAGCAGCGCCTGAAGAAGACCATCATCTTCGTCAGCCACGACCTCGACGAGGCGCTGAAGCTGGGCACCCACATCGCCATCATGGAGGGCGGGCGCATCGTGCAGTACGGCGCGCCGGAGGCCATCGTGCTGGAACCGGCCAACGCCTACGTCGCCGAGTTCGTCGCCCATATGAACCCGTTGAACGTGCTGCGCGGCGGCTCCCTTATGACTCCGGTCGGGCAGTTGCAGCGCGAGGCGGATGAGGTTCTGCTGGACCGCAAGGGCCGCGTGCGGGTGAAGCTCGACACCGCCGGCGCGCCCCAGTCGGTCTCCCTCGACGGCTACCTCGGGCGTCTCATGCCCTACGAGTCCGGCATGGACATCGCCGCGCTTCCGGCCACGGCGCTGATCACCGCGCCCTGCGACATGTCCATGCGCGTCGCCATCGAGCTGCGCCAGGCGACGGGACAGCCGGTCGCCCTGGTCGAGGACGGCAAGCTGGTCGGCGTCTGCGGCGACGAGGAGATCTACGCCGGCATCCTGCGCCAGTCGAGCGCCGCCGACGCGCCCGAGGAAAAGGCCGGCGCGGCGGAGTGAACGGAAACATGAGAGAAGTCAGGCATCTATGATTCAAGGTATTCTTTTCGACAAGGACGGCACGCTGCTGGATTACTACTCCATGTGGCTGCCCTTGAACCGGCGCGCGGCGCTGGACGTGGCGGGCGGCGACGCCGCCGCCGCCGAGCGCCTCATGCAGGCCGCCGGCTATGACCCGGCCAGCGACACCTTCGCCGGCAACTCGATCATCGCCAGCGCCAGCAACGACGAACTGGCGGCCTGCTGGCTGGCCGAGCTCGGCGGAGACGGGGACGCGGCGGACTTCACGCGGCGCATCACCGCGGTCTTCGAGGCCGGCAGCGCCGAGGCGGCCTCGCCGGTGCCCGGCCTGGCCGAGACGCTGCGGCGCCTCAAGGCGCGCGGCCTCATGCTGGGCGTCGCCACCAACGACAGCGAGGACAGCGCCCTGTCCAGTCTCGGCCGCTTCGAGGTGCTGGACCACTTCGCCTTCCTGGCCGGCTTCGATTCCGGCCACGGCGCCAAGCCCGGCCCCGGCATGGTCGAGGGCTTCTGCAAGGTCACGGGCCTCGCGCCAGAAGCTGTTGCCGTAATCGGAGACAACCACCACGACATGGAAATGGGTCGGCGTGCCGGCGCCGGCCTGCTGGTCGGCGTCTTGACGGGCACCGGAAAGCACGACGACCTGGCACCCCACGCGCATCACGTGCTGGACAGCATCGCGGAACTGGAAGCGCTGCTCGACGAGGTGGCAGGACGGCTGCGGGCGTAACCCTGTTTGCCGAATTTTCTACATCGCTTCACCAAACACTGATGTCATCCCGGGGCTTGACCCCGGGATCTATTGGCGCTGGCAGGTAGTAAAGCCCTACGCCAACTACACTGGTTGATCTGTGAGGGCATTGGGTCCCGGGATCAAGTCCCGGGACGACAGCTTTGTGTGCCGAAAGGGCGAGTGGCACTTTCCCAGCAAGGCAGCGGCGCACTGCCCTCTCCAACTCCCCGATCGTCACCCTCGGGCTTGACCCGAGGGTCCATGGATGATCCAGGCATCCGGCTCCTCCCATGGATCCCGGCTCGCGCTCGCTGACGTTCGCATGGCTGGGATGACGGCCAGAGTTGCGGCGGGATCGATGCGACGGGTTTGACAGCAGGGTAACCTACAGCACCTCCCCGCCCAACTCCGGAAACACCTTGGCAACCTTGCTCAAGAGATAATCTCCGTAGGTGCCGGTGAAGGCCTGCAGGTCGGCGCCGTCCCAGCGCCGCACCTTGCCGCCTTCGCCGCGCGCCGCCGCGGGCGGCAGCGGCACCATTTCGGCGGCGAAGTCGGGATCGAAGAAGAGCGGGAAGGAGAGCCGCTCGCGGCCGCTGTCGTTGCGCACCCGGTGCGGCGTCGAGCGGTACCAGCCGGCGGTCAGGCGGTCGAGCATGTCGCCGATGTTGCACACCAGAGTGCCGGGCAGCGGCGGCGCGGCGGTCCAGCCTTCGGGCGTCTTCACCTGCAGGCCGCCATGCGGGTCTTGCGCGAGAAGCGTCAGGAGCCCGTAGTCGCTGTGCTCGCCGACGCCCCAGTTCTCATCCCCGTCCTCCGCCGGTGGGGTCGGCGGATAGTGGAAGATACGGAACAGCACTGTCGGCTCGGCGGTGTAGTGGGCCTCGAAAAAGTCGTCGGCGAGGCCGAGGGAGAGCGCCACGCCCTCCAGCAGGTGGTGCGCCGCCCGCGTCGTCGCCGCCATATAGGCCTCCACCGAGGGGCGCAGATCAGGCACCTCCGCCGGCCAGAGGTTGGCGCCGTGCAGCGGCCAGCCGGCCTTGACGCGGGGATGATCGCGGGGCAGTTCCGTGCCGAAGTAGAGCCCTTCCTTGCCGTCGGGCCGTCCCGAAGTCAACTCGCCGCCGAGCGGGAAGAAGCCGCGCCAGGCGCGTCCGCCCTGCGACATGGAGATGCGCAGCTTCACCGCTTCGGGCAGCGCGAAAAAGCGCCGTGCCGCCGTATCCAGGTTTTGCAGAATGGCGTCGGTCACGCCGTGGCCGGTGACATAGAAGAAGCCGCTGGCCCGGCAGGCCGCTTCGATCTCTCTTGCTACCTTCGCCCGCCCCGCCGCGTCGCCGCGCCGAAACAGCGGCGCCATGTCGATGGTGGGGAGGCTGGTGGTTGTCTTGATCGTTTCGCTCATCCTGCCTGCAATCTATCCGACCCCGGCGGCGCGCGGAAGATGCGCTGGTGAATTCCACAGACAGCTTATCCTTCCCTTGCTAGGTTGGGGTTCACATGCTCATTCGATTGGAGAAACCTGTCTTGATCTGGCGAATTTTCACGCTGGCGGCGCTTCTTCTGCTGGCCGGCTTGCCTCATTCGCGTGCCGCTTTGGCTCAGACCGGAACCCCGGACGAGGTTTCCGGCAAGCTGATCTATTCGATCGCGCCGGAACAGATGGAACTGCTGCTTGTCGAGTCCGGCTTCACGGCGCTTCAGAAACTGGAGCCCCTGCGGTGGATTCTGCGTTCGCCAGGCGGCTACACGATGGTGATGAATTTCGTGGGCTGCAAGGAGGACCGCTGCGAGGGCGCGCGCCTGCGCGCCGTGTGGCCGCTGGGTCAACGAGACGCGGCATTGAAAGCGGTGCGGTTCTACGAAGACACCGTCGCCATCGCTCATGTCAGTTTGCAGCCCAGCCAGCAGGGATTTTACCTGCTGGTCGGACGGGACATCTGGCTGTTGCCCGGCCGTACCTTGGCCAATGTCGCAACCCAGCTGGAGCAGGTCGACTTTCTGGCCGGTACCATGACCGAACACCTCGTAAAGAACGATCCGGGGATCGCTGAATTCTGGCAGCAGGTGCAAGCGCGATGAGATCCTCGATCGGAGCCGGTGTGATCGCAGTCTTGATCGCTTTCGCTGGACCGGTCGGCGGAGTCTCTGCGCAACCGGAATCCCTGATCGGGGCAAAGGCGGTCGCCTCGGTCAGCTATGACGACCTCAGGCGGGCGCTGCTGGAAGCCGGAGCGACCGATATTCGCGACCTTACCGTCGATCCGAAAATTCCGTCTTTTGGCGGCGTGCACAGCCAAGCAGCTTCCTTGCAAGGGGTTCTCTATGCCTGCGATGTTGTGGAACAACGCTGCCGCGGCGTTCAATTGATTTCGCTGATTCCGGCGACCACCCGACGCACTGCGCAGATTATCGTCGGCGGCGTCGAGCGGACGGCGTTCAGCATCGATGCGCGTGTAACCGAGTTGGTGAACCGCCCCGACAGTGTCGCGGTGATGCTCTCAAGTTACCTGGTCTACGACTATGGCGTATCCGAACAGCTTCTTCCCATCGCCCTGGAGCAGTTCCGCCGCGCGATCGATCAAACGAAAAAATTCATGCTGAAAGACGATCCGGCGCATGCCGACCTGTGGGCAAAGCAGGCCGGAAATTAGCGTACTGCACGTCCGCGACGGCGGTTGCGGCGTCCCTCGGGGGCGGCGGGCAGGTCGCCCAGGGGGCTGGCCTGCTGCTGCTCGGCGCCCTTGGAGATGGCGCCGAGCTTCGAAATGACGGTCGCCATATCAGGAGCCGACCCCTTTTCGTGGCCCTCCAGGGCGGCGCGCATGGCGCGGACGTGGTCCGGCGAGGTGCCGCAGCAGCCACCGATGATGCGCACCCCGGCGTCCAAGGCCAGGCGGGCGTAGTCGGCCATCAGGTCCGGCGTGCCGGAATACTCGATGGCGCCGTCGACGTACTGCGGGATGCCGCAATTGCTCTTGGCGACAAGCACGTCGCCCGCGGCCTTGGCGCTCTCCAGGTTCAGCAGCGCCGCCATCAGTTCCGAGGCGCCGGTGCCGCAGTTGCCGCCGAAGGCGAGGGGGCGCGGGTCGAGTTCCTGGGCCAGCTTGGCGAGCTGTGCCGGGGTCACGCCCATCATGGTGCGCCCGTTGGTGTCGAAGGAGAGGGTCACGACATAGGGCAGGCCGGCGGCGGTGGCACCCTGCACGGCGGCCTTCACCTCGTCGACGGCGGACATGGTCTCGATCCAGGCGAGGTCGGCGCCGCCGGCGGCGAGGCCCCGGGCTTGCTCGGTAAAAGACTCCGCACCTGTTGCAATGGTCAGCGGGCCGATCGGCTCGAAGAGGTCGCCGGTGGGACCCATGGACCCGGCGACGATGACGTCGCCGCGGCCGCTCTCCGCCCGCGCTTCGAGGGCGGCGCGCCGGGCCAGCTCGGCGGCGGCCTTGTTGATCTCGAAGACCCGGTCGTCTGCCTTGTGCAACTTCAGCCGGTTGGCGGTGCCGCCGAAGGTGTTGGTCAGCACGATATCGGAACCGGCGTCGATGAAGGAGCGGTAGTGCCGCACCACATCGTCCGGGCGCTCCAGGTTCCACAGCTCCGGCGCGTCGCCGTGCTGCAGGCCCATGGCGAAGAAGTTGGTGCCGGTGGCCCCGTCGGCCAGCAGCCAGGGGCGGGTTTCGAGCAAGGTGGTCAGGCGGTCGGCCATGGGGTCTTAGGTATCCTGGTGTGTGAGCGGAGGCGGAAGATAAGGCCTGCATCAGGGGAGGGCAACAAACTCCGATGGCGAGCGCGGGCTTGACCCGAGCATCCACTCTTCATCAGCTTAGCTGCCGCGAGATGGACCCTCGGGTCAAGCTCGACAGCCCATCTCGTTTAGCGCCTTACGATTTTGGCCGCTCGTTCTTCGGGTCGTAGAGCGGCGTCATGCCGACGGCTTCGACCTGGACGGGGAACTTCTGGTTGAAGTATTCGATCTCGAGCCGGCGGCCCTCCTCGCAGTAGGCCTGCGGGAGGTAGCCGAGCGCGATGTTCTTTCCGATCGACGGACCGTAGGCCAGGCTGGTCGTGTAGGAGCGCCGGCCGAGCGAGTCGATCAGCACCTCGCCGGTCTTGGGATCGACGATCGGGCAGTTGCCCATCGGGAAGCGTGCCACGCCGTCCCTGTCGACATTGTCCGTTACCGTGAGCGTGCAGAGCATCGCCGGCTGCTGCGCGCGCTCGCGCTGCTCGAGATAGGCGGCCTTGCCGTGGAAATCGGCGGCCTTGACCTTCGGACGGGCGAGACCGGCTTCGACCAGATTGTATTCGGTCAGAAGGTCCGCATTCTGTAGGCGCAGACTCTTTTCCAGCCGGCGGCTGTTGGCGTAGGTCTCGATGCCGATCGGGGTGATGCCGACCTCGCGGAACATGTCCCACAGCGCCAGGCCGTAGCTGAGCGGGAAGTGGAGCTCCCAGCCCTGCTCACCGACATAGGAGATGCGGAAACCCTTCACCGGCACGCCGCGCAGGGTGAAGTCCTGGCTGGCCGCGAAGGGGAAGTTCTCCGGATCCAGCCCGGCCGGATTGTCGGCCAGTTTCTTCAGGGTCTCGCGGGCGTTCGGTCCCCAGACTCCGATGCAGCCATAGTGATCGGTCCGGTCCTCGACGAAGACCGACCATTCCTTGTCCTGCGTCATGCGGCGCAGGTAGGTGGCGTCCCGATTGCCGGCGTCGCCGCCGTCGATGACGCGGAAGCGGTCCTCGGCCAGACGCAGGACCGTCAGGTCCGCCTGCACGCCGCCGGCGGCGTCGAGGAAGTTGGTGTAGACGCCCTTGCCGACCGGCGTGTCGCCCGCGACCTTCGAGGAAGAGACGTACTCCATCAGCCGTTCCGCGTCGCCGCCCGAGACGTCGTAGATCGCGAAGTGGGACAGGTTGACCATGCCGACGTTCTCGGAGAGCTCCAGATGCTCGGCGTTGGAAACCCGCCAGAAGTGGCGGTTGTCCCACTCGTTCAGGCGCTCCGGCACGCGGTCGGCGTATTTGGCCAGCAGCGTCGCCTCGTTGGCGGCGTAGCCGTGCGCCCGTTCCCAGCCGACGATCTCCATGAAATAGCCGCCCAGCTCCCTCTCCCGCAGATGGAAGGGGCTGCAGCGCAGGTTTCGGCCCTTGGAGTAGGGCTCGCGGTTGTGGACGGGCGGATTGTAGATCTTGAACGCCGTCTCGTAGCAGCGGTCGTGGATATAGCTTTCCGTCTTCTGAATTGGGTAGTAGCGGGCGTAGTCGATGCTGTGATGATCGATCTCGGTCCGGCCGTCGGTCATCCAGTCCGCGATAAGCTTGCCGGTGCCCGGGCCGTCCTTGACCCAGACCGACACGCCGTGCCACAGGCCGCGCACGTCCGGCGACTCGCCGATGGAGGGCCCGCCGTCGGCGGTCACCTGAAGCAGCCCGTTGAAGGAATGCTTCTCGTTGTAGCCGAGTTCCCCGAGGATCGGGGTCAGCTCCATCGCGCGCTCCAGGGGCTCGATGACCTGCTCCATGTCGAGGTCGCGCTGGGACGGGGAGAGGCGGGCCTGCTCCTTCTCCAGCAGGTCGCGCGGGTGGACGAGGCGGGGCTCCTTTTCCTCGTAATAGCCCCATTCGATCTGTCCGCCCTCGGGCGTCTTCGGATCGCCGGTATCGCGCAGGTAGGCGGAGTTGCCCTGGTCGCGCAGCAGCGGATAACCGATGTCCTTGCCGGTGCCCGCGAATTCCGTGTAGGGCCCGAAGAAGGTCAGCGGATGGTCGACCGGCATAACCGGCAGGTCCTCGCCCGCCATCTCCGCGATCAGGCGGCCCCAAAGGCCGGCGCAAACGACGACGTGGGACGTCTCGATATAGCCGCGCGTGGTGTGGACGCCCTTGATGCGGCCGTTTTCGATATCGAGACCGGTACAGGGTGTATTGGCCATCGTTCGCAGCTTGCCGGTTTCCTCGGCGTCGCGGATCATCTCGCCGGCGACGACCTGGGAGCGTGGGATCACCAGACCTGCATCCGGATCCCAAAGCGCACCCTGAATGACGTCTTCATCGACCAGCGGCATCAATTCCTTCACCTTCTTCGGCGTGATCATTTCGACCCGGTTGCCGAAGGCGCGGCCGGAGCTGACCCGGCGTTCGAGTTCGCGCATCCGTTCGTCGTCGCCCTTGCGGGCGACCTCGATGCCGCCGATGCGCGCGTAGCGGCCGCGCTTTTCGAAGAAGTCGATGCTGTATTTGGTCGTGAAGATCGTTATCTGGTCGTGCATCGTGTTGAAACAGAAGTCCGACGCATGGCCGGTCGAGCCGATGTCCGTGGGGATGCCCGATTTGTCGATCCCGACGATGTTGTCCCAGCCCCGCTCGATCAGGTGATGGGCAACGGAGGCCCCGACGATGCCGCCCTGCCCGATGATCACGACGTTCGCGCTCTTTTGGAACTGCGCCATTAATACCGTCTCCGTCTAAGAACACTGTGCCGCCGCGACTGACCCCGGCGTTCCCGTCCGGCGCCGGGAAAACCCCCTTGTGCCGCACCGCTCCATCGCGTCGTCTGGCCGGCGATCCTGTATTGCAATCCTGTCCTGCCCGACGCCGCAAGACTGCCCGGGTTACGACATCTTCTTATGATTGGCCGCTGTCGGTCTCCCCCGCGGGCCGGCTTGTCACGAGGCTCCACCCGGCGCGGAAAGTCCCTCCCGGCAAGGCGCCTATTCTTTCTCGAAGCGGACGGCGGCGCTCCCAGTCTCCGCGACTGCATTTGTCGAATCTCCGACACCGCGCGAGGGCGCCCGGCCCGCCGCTGCAAAACGGCGGGAATGCTGGGCCGCTGGCGGCTGCCCGCCGGCCGCTGCCGCGCCGCAAATCCGCCGGTCGCCGTCGCCGTTGCGACAGAGGGGCGGGCGGCCTCCTGCGGATAATTCGGGATCGCTTTCGGGCGCCATTTTTGGTGGGAACCAGACATGCCTAATACAGTCGAAGCCGCAGGTACCGCAGCCGGAGAGGGCCGCCGCGGCCGCCGCGGGAGCGGCGGCGCCGATGCTCGGCGGGCGCTGCGCGGCAGCGGGTCGGTGGTGAAGAACCGCTACATTCAACGGCAGATTCCCCCCTATGAGCCGCTCTCCGAAGAGGGCCTGGCCATTATTGAGCGCAATGCCGAGACGGTGCTGGAGGAGATCGGCATCGAGTTTCGCGAGGACCCTGAGTCGCTGGAACTTTTCAAGCAGGCCGGCGCCGACGTGCAGGGCGAGCGCGTACGCTTCCCGCGCGGCCTCTGCCGCAAGCTCTGCGAGACCATCCCCTCTTCCTTCACCCAGCACGCCCGCAACCCGGAGCGCTCGGTCGAGATCGGCGGCAACACCACGGTCTTCGCCCCGGTCTACGGGCCGCCCTTCGTGCGCGACCTGGAAGGCGGGCGGCGCTACGCCACCATCGAGGACTTCCAGAACTTCGTGAAGCTGGCCTATTCGTCGCCGGCGCTGCACCACTCCGGCGGCACCGTCTGCGAGCCGGTGGACATCCCGGTGAACAAGCGCCACCTCGACATGGTCTATGCCCACCTGCGCTACTCCGACATGCCGTTCATGGGTTCGGTGACGGCGCCGGAGCGCGCCGAGGATTCCGTGGCCATGGCCAAGCTGGTCTTCGGCGACGACTTCGTCGAGAACAACACGGTGATGATCAATCTGATCAACGCCAACTCGCCGATGACCTTCGACGCCACCATGGTCGGCGCCCTGAAGGTCTACGCGCGCCACAACCAGGCCTGCATCGTCACGCCCTTCATCCTGGCCGGCGCCATGGCCCCGGTCACCGCCGCCGGCGTCATGACCCAGACCCTGGCCGAGGCCCTGGCCGGCCTCGCGCTGACCCAACTGGTGCGTCCCGGCGCCCCGGCGGTGCTCGGCAGCTTCGCCTCCTCCATGTCCATGCAGTCGGGCGCGCCGACCTTCGGCACGCCGGAGCCGGCCCTGGTGCTGTACGGCATGGCCGCCCTGGCGCGGCGCCTCGGTGTGCCCTTCCGCTCCGGCGGTTCGCTCTGCGGTTCGAAACTGCCCGACGCCCAGGCCGCGCACGAGAGCACCCAGACGCTGCTGCCGACGGTGCTCGGCGGCGTGAACTTCGTGCTCCACGCGGCCGGCTGGCTGGAGGGCGGCCTGGTGTCGTCCTACGAGAAATTCATGATCGACGCCGACCAGCTCGGCATGATGCAGACCTTCTGCGGCGGCTACGACCTCAGCGACAACGGCCAGGCCATGGACGCCCTGCACGAGGTCGGGCCGGGCACCCACTTCCTCGGTTGCGCCCATACCCGCGCCAACTTCGAGACCGCCTTCTACCGCTCCTCCATCGCCGACAACAACTCCTTCGAGCAGTGGGAGATCGAGGGCGGCCAGGACGCCTATCGCCGCGCCAACGGCAAATGGAAGAAGGCCTTGGCGTCTTACGAAGCCCCGGCCATCGAACCCGGCATCGACGAGGCGCTTAAGGGCTTCATCAAGGAGCGCAAGGACTCCATGCCCGACGCTTTCGCCTGAGCGGAGGAGAAAAAGCCGTTTCATGCAGCGCTCGCCACTGACCGTCAGCCTCTACGTGCCGGACGTCGCGGCGGCGGTGGACTTCTACCGTGACGTCCTCGGCTTCGAGCAGACGGCGGCTTGGCGCGAGGGCGACCAGCCGATCTGGTCGGAGGTGGCGCGTGAAGTGCCCGTGGGCAGGGCGCGGATATGGTTCTTCTCCGGCGAGCTGCCCGGCCGTCCGGCGCCCGCCTTCACCGGCCTCATCTACCTCTTCGTGGAGGACGTCGACGCCGAGGCGAAGAGGCTGGAAGGCAAGGTAACGTTCCGCTGGGGACCGGAGGACCAGGTCTATGGCCTCAGGGAGCTCGGGATCGAGGACCCCCACGGCTACCTGATTTGCTTCGCCAAGGACCTGTCGGGCTTCTAAGTCCCTGGGCAGGGTTTCCAAGAAGTGTTTGAATTTGTGGCGCATCCTTCGAGACGGGCCTGAGGGCCCTTCCCAGGATGAGGGTAAGAGTCTATTGGATTGACCTCACGCTGAGGAGGCGCGGTAGCGCCGTCTCGAAGAGTGCGCCAGCGCCTCGAACGCTGCTTCAGCCCTGCTAGATGTTTAGGCCCTGACGACCACGATTCCGTATTCGCGGCCCGCGTCCTCCAGCCAGCGCCACAGGTAGTCGGAGAAGGAGCGCCGGGTGTAGAGGTCGAAGGCCGGCGCATCGCTCACCTGATGCAGGGTGATGGACGTCTTCGACAGATGGCTTTGGGCGCAGTGGCCGGCGCCGCCGAAGGCGCGGGGGTGCAGGTCGAGCGGACACCCCTTGGCGATGACATCGCCGGCCCGCGGACCGGCGAGATGGATACAGGCGAGACTCTCGCCGACCTCGGTGACCGCGGCCTGCAGCCCGCCGAGCGCCTCGCGCAGCGAGGCGGCCATCTGCATCTCCGCTTCGGGCGGCGCGTCGTGACCTACTGCGAGCCACTCGTTGGGCCCCAGCCACAAGAGCGCCAGCCCGTCGTTCGAGGCCACGGTATTGGGCGTCGCCGGTAACTCCAGACCCAGCACTTCGCGCACCGCCGCCACGAGAGCGGGGTCGTCCCGGTCGCCGCGCAGGTTGACGGCGGCCGGCAGCGTCTTCTCGGCGATCCACAGGGCCGCATCGCCGGGGGTCGGCGCTGCGCGCCCGGCCAGGGCGAGGTGGTCGAGGGCGCTCTGTCGCATGTATGAGTCGATCACTTCAGCCGCTCCCCTTCCGGATCGAAGAACACCGGCGACTCGGCGATGACGCAGGGCACCACCTTGCCGTCCGCCAGAGGGGCGAAGACGGTGTCGCCTTTCCTGGCCAGTCCGCCCTTGACCAGCGCCAAGGCGATGGAGCGCTCGCAGTTCGGCGAATAGTAGCTGGAGGTGACATGCCCCAGCATCGGCATCGGCGGCTGCGACAGCACCTTGTCGACCAGCTGCGCGCCCTCGGGCAAGACCTCTTGCGGATCTTTGGTCAGAACGCCGACCAGTTGCTTGCGGTCGGGCTTGGACATGTCCGCGCGGGTGAGCGAGCGCTTGCCGACGAAGTCCTTGGTCTTGGAGACGATCCAGTCCATGCCGAGGTCGAGCGGCGTCACCGAACCGTCGGTCTCCTGGCCGACGATGATGTAGCCCTTCTCGGCGCGCAGCACGTGCATGGCTTCGGTCCCGTAAGGCGTGATGCCGTAGCGCTCGCCCGCCGTCATCAGGCTCTGCCAGACCGCCATGCCGAAGGACGCCGGGACGTTGATCTCATAGGAGACCTCGCCGGTGAAGGAGATGCGGAAGATGCGCGCCGGGACGCCTGCCACCTTGGCCGCCGTATAGCCCATGTGCGGCAGCGCCTCGGGGGAGAGGTCGGCGTCGCTCATCTCGGCCAGCAGACTGCGGGCCGAGGGTCCGGAGATGGTCATGGTGGCGAACTGTTCGGTCACCGAGGTCAGGTAGACCTTGAGGTCCGGCCACTCGGTCTGCAGGTAGTCTTCCAGGTGGGCCAGCACCGCGGCGGCATTACCAGAAGTCGTGGTCATCAGGTAGTACTGCTCGCCGAGGCGGGTGGTGACGCCATCGTCCATCACCATGCCGTCTTCCTTCAGCATCAGGCCGTAGCGGCAGCGCCCGACCGCCAGCTTCAGCCAGGCATTGGTGTAGACCCGGTTGAGGAACTCGGCGGCGTCGGGCCCCTGGATGTCGATCTTGCCGAGGGTCGTGGCATCGAGGATGCCGATGCTGTCGCGCACCGCTTTGACTTCGCGGTTCACCGCCGCGTGCATGTCCTCGCCGTCGCGCGGATAGAACCAGGCGCGGCGCCACTGGCCGACGTCTTCGAACCGGGCGCCGTTGCGCTCCTGCCAGGCATGCATCGGCGTGCGGCGCAGGGGATCCAGCAGGTCCTCGACGTCGCGCCCGGCAAAGACCCCGAAGGTGACCGGCGTATAGGGCGGGCGGAAGGTGGTGACGCCGACGTCCGGCAGGTGTTTGCCGACCTGCTCGGCGACAATGCCGATGGCGTTCACGTTGCCCATCTTGCCCTGGTCGGTGGCCATGCCGGTGGTGGTGTAGCGCTTGACGTGCTCGATCGAACTGTAGCCTTCCCGCAAGGCCAGTTTCAGGTCGGCCGCGGTGACGTCGTTCTGCTGATCGACGAAGTGCTTGGCCTTCTGGCCCAAGGGCTTCTCGCCGGGGATCAGCCAGAGCCAGCGCCCCGGCAGGAAATCGTGGTCCTCGGCGCCCGGTGCCGCCGCCTTGGCTTCTGTGAAGCCGCAGTCCACCGCCGCCCTGGCGCCGGCCTCGGCGCCTTGGCGCAGGCAGCCGCCGAGACCGAAACGGCCGTTGGCGGCGCCGGCGGAATGATGGCCCCGCTGCATGGCCTGGTCGGGCACGAAGCAGGCCTGCACGTCGTCCCAGCGCAGCTTGCCCTTGGCCTGGCAGAAGAGATGCACCGTCGGGTTCCAGCCGCCGGAGCTGGCGACGAGATCGCAGTCGAGCGTCGTGGTCGCGCCGGCGACGGCCTTGCCGTCGATGGTGAGTTCGGCCACCCGCACGCGGCTGACCCGCTTCTTGCCGTCGACGGCGATGATCGCGGACTCGGCGATGATGCGCAGGCCCTGGGCCTCGGCGCGCGCGCTCAGCGGTCCGCTCGGCGTGGGGCGGGTATCGACTACCGCGGCCACCTCGACGCCCGCGGCCTCCAGGTCGAGGGCGGCGCCGTAACCGCTGTCGTTGTTGGTGAAAACCACGGCGCGCCGTCCGGGGCGCAGGGCGTAGCGGTTGATGTAGGTCTGCACCGCCGAAGCGGTCATCACGCCGGGCCGGTCGTTGTCGGCAAAGACCATGGGGCGCTCGATGGCGCCGGTGCAGAACACCGCCTGCTTGGCGCGCAGTTTCCACAGGCGTTTGCGCGGCAGGTGGTCCGGCGGCGTGGCCAGGTGGTCGGTGACGCTCTCCGCGAGGCCGAAGAAGTTATGGTCGAAAGCCGCATAGGCGACGGTGCGCCTGAGGATACGGACCTCGGGCAGGGCCGCCAGTTCCGCTTCCGCGTCGGCCACCCAGGCGAGCGCCGGCTTGCCGTCGATGACCTCGCCCTGGCGGCCGAGTAGGGCGCCGCCGAGCAGGTGATCCTGTTCGGCCAGCACCACGCGCGCGCCGGCGCGCCCGGCGGCCAGCGCCGCGGCGAGGCCGGCCGGACCGGCACCCACGACCAGCAGGTCGCAGTTGGCATAGGTCTTGTCGTAGCGGTCCGGATCGCGTTCGCGCGGTGCGCGGCCCAGGCCGGCGGCACGCCGGATGAAGCGCTCGTAGGTCATCCAGGCGCCGGCCGGCCACATGAAGGTCTTGTAGTAGAAGCCGGCGGGCAGGAAGCGCGACATCACACCGTTGACCGCACCGAGGTCGAACTCCAGCGAGGGCCAGGCGTTCTGCGGCTGCGCTTTCAGGCCCTCGACCAGTTCGATCTGCGTGGCCTTCACGTTGGGTTCGGTGCGCGGATCGTCGCCGACCTGGACCAGCGCATTGGGTTCCTCTGCGCCGGCGCTGACGATGCCGCGCGGGCGGTGATACTTGAAGCTGCGGCCGACCAGGTGCAAGTCGTTGGCGAGCAGGGCCGCGGCCAGGCTGTCGCCGGCCAGACCCTTGTAGCTCTTGCCGTCGAAAGTGAAATTCAGGACCTCGTCGCGTTCGACGAGACCGCCCTGGGGCAAACGCATGCGACCTGCCACGTCCCGACTCCTTTTCAGACGTAGCGCCGCGGCTCGAGCGCCGGCGGCGGCGAGCCCATGGGGTAGACGGCGAGGATCTCGTAGCTGACGGAATCGCGCGCCACGTTGAACCAGCGCCGGCAGCCCTGGGCGTGATTCCAGCGCTCCAGCACCAGCCCCTTGGGATTGTCGCGCAGATAGACGAACTCGGCCCATTCCGCGTCGGTCAGATTCTCGGGATCCTTGGGGCGCTCGATGTGCGCTTCGCCGCCGTTGGCGAATTCGCTTTCAGCGCGATCGCCGCAGTGAGGACAGGTAATCAGCAGCATGATGTTCTTGCGATCCCGGTGCGCTAGTGGGCGACGGCGGCGGCGCCGTGCTCGTCGATGAGAAAGCCGCTGCGGAAGCGGTCGAGGGAGAAGGCCGCGTTCAGGTCGTGCGGTGCGTCCTTGGCGATGGTGTGGGCGAAGGCCCAGCCCGAACCGGGGGTCGCCTTGAAGCCGCCGGTGCCCCAGCCGCAGTTGATGTAGAGGTGCTCGACCGGCGTCTTGGAGAGGATCGGGCTGGCGTCCGGGCAGACGTCGACGATGCCGCCCCACTGGCGCAGCATGCGCATGCGCCGGAACATGGGGAACAGCTCGCACACGGCCGCCAGGGTTTCCTCGGTGACCGGCAGGCTGCCGCGCTGGCCGTAGCCGATGTAGCTGTCGACGCCGGCGCCGATGACCAGCTCGCCCTTGTCGGACTGGCTGACGTAGGCGTGGACGGCGCCCGACATGATCACGGTGTCGAGGATCGGTTTCACCGGTTCGGACACCAGGGCCTGCAGCGGCAACGACTGGATCGGCAGGCGGAAGCCGGCCAGGTTGGCCATGACGCTGGAGTGGCCGGCGGTGACGATGCCGACCTTGCCGGCCGCGATGAAGCCCTTGCCGGTTTCCACGCCGGTGACCCTGCCGTCCTCGATGCGGAAGCCGTTGACCGGGCATTCCTGGATGATGTCGACGCCCAGCGCGTCGGCGGCGCGGGCGTAGCCCCAGGCCACCGCATCGTGGCGCGCGGTGCCGCCGCGGCGCTGCAGGCTGGCGCCCAGCACCGGGTAGCGGCCGCCTTCGCGCAGGTCAATGAGCGGCACCATCTCCTTTACCTGCTGGGCGTTGAGGAACTCCGAATCGATGCCGTTCAGGCGGTTGGCGTTGACCCGCCGCAGGGTTTCGCGGAGATCGTGCTGGTTGTGCGCGAGGTTCAGCACGCCGCGCTGCGAAAACATGACGTTGTAGTTCAGGTCCTGGGAGAGACCCTCCCAAAGCTTCAGCGCGTGCTCATAGAGCGCCGCCGACTGGTCCCAGAGGTAGTTGGAGCGCACGATGGTGGTATTGCGGCCGGTATTGCCGCCGCCCAGCCAGCCGCGCTCGATCACGGCGATGGACTTGATGCCGTGCAGCTTGGCCAGGTAGTAGGCCGTTGCCAGGCCATGGCCTCCGCCGCCGACGATGACCACGTCGTAGCGCGCCTTGGGCTCCGCGCTGCGCCACGCCTGCTGCCAGTTCTCGTGGTAGCTGAGGGCGTTGCGCAGAAGGCTGAACACTGAGTAGCGCGGCTTCATGCCCGATGTAGTCCCCCTGGTTGAGACCGTCGCAGCGGTCGGCGGTCCCGCGGAGGGGGCCGTAACCCCCGCCGCGCAACCATGCTGACACCCGCAATCCGGCTTGGCAACAAAACCTCCGATTTCGGGGTTCCGCGGTGCTTTTCGCAGGGCGTCAGGGCACTCGATAAGCGGTACCCGGGCTCGCGTTTCCCCGGCGGAAATTTATCTGTTCGCGACACAGCCGGATATGCCAGAGTCGCTGGAACGGTATTTCACAGTCAGCACGAGAGCCGCTGTCAATCTATGTTCGGAAATGTTCCCAGAGAGCTGCCGCAGCGGATCGCCCTGATCCTGCTGCCCCGCTTTTCCTTCCTGCCGTTCACCGGATTGTTGGAATCCTTTCGCTTGGCCAACAGGTTGAGCGGCCAGGAGCTGTACAGCTGGGTCCTGACCTCCGTCGACGGGCAGCCGGCGAGCGCATCCAACGGCCTCAGTCTGCCGGTCGCCGGCGACCTCTCTGCAGCCGACAGCTGCGGCACGGTGATCGTCTGCGGCGGGATCGACGTGCATCTGATCAAGGACAGGTCGCTTTCAGGCTGGTTGCGCAAGGCGGACCGCCGCGGCGCCGACATCGGGGCGATTTGCACCGGCAGCTATGTTCTGGCCAAGGCCGGGCTGCTCGACGGCGCGCGCTGCACCATCCATTGGGAGAACCTGGCGGGCTTCTGCGAGGACTTTCCGGAGATCGAAGTGACGACGGAACTCTTCGAAATCGACCGCAACCGCTTTACCTGTTCCGGCGGCACGGCGGCCATCGACATGATGCTGAACGTTATCGCGCGCCAGCACGGCCACGAACTGGCCGCCAGCGTCGCCGACCAGTTCATGCACGAGCGTATTCGCGATCACCACGACCGCCAGCGGATCTCGCTGCCGGCGCGTCTCGGCGTGCGCCATCCGAAGCTGCTCGCGGTGATCGGCACCATGGAGCAGAACCTGGAGGAGCCGCTGAGCCGCAGCGAACTGGCGCGTGGTGCCGATCTCTCGACCCGCCAGCTCGAGCGCCTGTTTCGCAAGTACCTGAACCGCTCGCCGGCACGCTATTATCTGGAGCTTCGTCTCAACAAGGCGCGGCTGCTGCTGCTGCAGACCAACATGTCGGTGATCGACGTGGCGCTGGCCTGCGGCTTCGTCTCTGCCTCCCACTTCTCAAAATGCTACCGCGATTTCTTCGGCCGCACCCCGCGCAAGGAGCGCGGGCTGCCCCTGCAGGCCGGCGAGGGGGACGATTCGGTCGCGGCGCTGAACTAGAGCACGACCATGGTCCGGCGCCGGGGTGGGCGGCGGCGGGACTGTGTGCGAAGGGGGTTCAATGAAAGTTGTCGTTCTCGGAAGCGGGGTCGTCGGCGTCTCGACCGCCTATTATCTCGCCAAGGCCGGACACGAGGTGGTGGTCCTCGACCGCCAGGCCTCGCCGGGCATGGAAACCAGTTTCGCCAATGCCGGTGAGGTTTCGCCCGGTTATTCCGCGCCCTGGGCCGGGCCCGGCATGCCTTTAAAGGCGATCAAGTGGATGCTGCACAGGCATTCGCCGCTGGTGATCCGCCCGCGCATCGACATCTACATGATGCGCTGGCTCTACCGGATGCTGAAGAACTGCAACCTCGGCGCCTATCGGATCAACAAAGCCCGCATGCTGCGGGTCGCCACCTACAGCCGCGACTGCCTCGAAGAGCTGCGCCGCGAAACCGCAATCAGCTACGATGAGCGCACGGGCGGCACGCTGCAGATGTTTCGCGACCAGAAGAGCCTGGATGCCGCGGCCAAGGATATCGAGATCCTGAAGGAATTCGGTATCGACCATGCGGTGCTCGACCGCGCCGGCTGCGTCGGACAGGAGCCGGCGCTCAAGCATGTCGCGGAGAAGGTGGCCGGGGGTCTGCTGCTGCCGGGTGACGAGACCGGCGACTGCTTCCTCTTCACCGAACGGTTGGCCGAGCTCGCCGCCGGTCTGGGTGTCACCTTCAAGTACGACACCAAGATCAAGCGCCTCGCGGTCGAGGGCGACAGGGTTCGCCATGTCGAGACGAGCCGCGGCAACGAGACCGCCGATGCCTATGTCGCCGCGCTCGGCAGCTACACCCCGCTGCTGGTGCGTCCGCTGGGGATCCGCACCCAGGTCTATCCGGTGAAAGGCTATTCGGTCACCGTGCCGATCATCGACGAGGACGGCGCGCCGGTGTCGACCATGATGGATGAGAAATCGAAAGTCGCGATCACCCGGCTCGGCGACCGCATCCGGGCGGCGGGCACCGCCGAGCTGACCGGCTACAACCTGCACCTGTCACACGGCCGCTGCGCCATGCTGTTCCACATCGTGCGCGACCTCTTCCCCAAGGGCGGCGACCTGACCGATGTGAAGTTCTGGACCGGGCTCCGGCCCATGATCCCCGACGGCGGGCCGCTGATCGGGCCGACCAAGATCGCCAATCTCTATCTCAATACCGGCCACGGCACGCTTGGCTGGACCATGGGGCCGGGCTCGGGGCGCATTCTCGCCGACCTGCTGTCCGACCGGCCGACCGGCATTCCCCTCGACGGCCTGACCATCGACCGCTTCCCCCAGGGGCAGGGAATCTGAAGATCAGCCTCTTCTGCGCCGCCGCCGGCCGCCGCTCTCGCCACCGTCGTTGCCGTCGCCGCGGGGCTTGCGCGCGGGCAGGGTGACCGCGGCGGCGAGGTTGGGGAAGCTGGCCGTGGAATGGGGGATGCCCATGGCCTCGACGAAGTGGGACTGGAACTTCGGCTCCACCGCTGTCTCGATCTTCTCGACCTGGCGGATGACCTGCTCGATCTCGTCGCGCGCCGACTGGTTCAGCAACGCGATGCGCGCGCCGGTGCCCGCCGCGTTGCCGGCGGAATAGACCTGCTTCAGCGGGCAGTCGGGGATCATCCCCAGGATCATGGCGTACTTGGTGTCGATATGGCTGCCGAAGGCGCCGGCCAGCATAATCTGCTCCAGTTCCTCGACTCCCAGGCGGTCCATCAGCAGGCGGATGCCGGCATAGAGCGCCGCCTTGCCGAGCTGAATCGCGCGCACGTCGTTCTGAACGATGCTGATCTCCTGCTCGCCCTGATGCAGCAGGTAGGAGAAGGTGCGTCCGTCCGGACGGATGCGCGGACTGCGCGCCGCCATGGCGCCGTCGATGGTGCCATCTTGCATCAGGATGCCGGCGAGGAACATCTCCGCCAGGACCTCGATGATGCCGGAGCCGCAGATCCCGGTGACGCCGGTTTCCCTGGTTTCCTCGGCGAAGCCTTCCTCGGTGGACCAGAGGTCGCTGCCGATCACCTTGAAGCGCGGCTCCAGGGATTCAGGGTCGATGCGCACCCGCTCGATGGCGCCGGGCGCGGCGCGCTGGCCGCAGGAAATCTGGGCGCCTTCGAAGGCGGGGCCGGTGGGCGAGGAGCAGGCCAGCAGGCGGTGGCGATTGCCCAGCACGATTTCGGCGTTGGTGCCGACGTCGACCACCAGGGTCATCTTGTCGGTCTTGTGCGGCGATTCGGAGAGGATGACGCCGGCAGTGTCGGCGCCGACGTGGCCGGCGATGCAGGGCAGCACGTAGACCCGGGCATTGGGATGGAAGCGCAGGTCGAGCTGGCTGGCCCAGAGGGTGATGCCGGAGTTCGCGGCCAGCGCGAAGGGCGCGCCGCCCAGTTCGATCGGATCGATGCCGAGCAGCAGGTGGTGCATGATGGGGTTGCCGACGAAGGTGGCATTGAGGATTTCTTCGCGCTCGATGCCGCCTTCCTCACAGACCGTCTCGGTCAGGTCGTTGATGGCGCGGCGCACGGCATCGGTCATCTCGCGCTCGCCGCCGGGGTTCATCATGACATAGGACACGCGGCTCATAAGGTCTTCGCCGAAGCGGATCTGCGGGTTCATCACACCGGAGGAGGTGATGACCTCGCCGGTGGCGAGGTTGCACAGGTGGGCGGCGATGGTGGTGGTGCCGATGTCGATCGCCAGGCCATAGGTGCGGTCGTGAAAGCCCGGCCAGATGGCGGTGATCACCTGGCCGCGGTGCACCGCGACGGTGACCTTCCAATTGCCGGCGCGCAGGGTCTGCTGCAGGCTCTGCAGGGTGCGCAGGTCGGTCTCAAGTTCCGACAGGCCCCACTGGTCGTCGAGCGCCGCCAGCAGGCGCTCCAGGTCGCCGGTCGGGTTGTGCATGTCGGGTTCCTCGACCACGACGTAGTGCAGCCGGATCGCCGGGTCGAGCTCGATGTTGCGCACTTCTGCGCGCTTGCGTACGACCTGCTTGTGGACCTGGCTCTCCGCCGGGACATCGATCACGGCGTCCTTGAGCAACAGGGCCTGGCAGGACAGGCGGCGGCCCTCGACCATGCCGCGCTTTTCCTTGTAGCGCGCCTCGGTCTGGTTCCAGCCGGAGACGTGGTCGGCACGGCTGGTGATGGCGTGCTTGGCGAACTCGCCGTTGCCGACTTCGATTTGGCACCGGCCGCAAAGGCCACGGCCGCCGCAGACCGAGTCGACATCGACGCCGAGGCTGCGCGCCGCTTTCAGGATCGGGGTGCCGACCGGAAAGCGCCCGCGCCGGCCTGACGGTGTGAAGACGATCAGGGCGTCTTTGACAGCGCTTTTATGGGCATCATCCGGCAAGATCGGCCTGTCCCCCCTGCCTTAGCCCCGCCGCCGCCGGCGTTCGCGGCGCCGGCCCTCGCCTTCGGCCTCGGCACCCTGCGGCGCCGGCTCGCGGAACTTGCGGATCCAGGCGCGGCAGTCCTTGTCGTGATTGAGCAGCACATCCGCGGCCATGATGCCGGACAACTCTTCTTCATGCAGCGGGTTCATGATCGCGGAAGTCATGCCGGCGCCCGAGGCCATGGCCAGGAAGAAGGCGTTCATGGCATGGCGGTTGGGCAGGCCGAAGGAGACATTCGAAGCGCCGCAGGTCGTGTTGACGCCGAGTTCCTCGCGCAGCTTGCGGACGATCGAAAAGGCCTGGCGGCCGGCGGTGCCGAGGGCGCCGATCGGCATGCCCAGCGGATCGACGACAATGTCCTCCTTGGGAATGCCGTAGTCGGCGGCCCGCTCGACGATCTTCTTGGCGACGGCATAACGCACGTCCGGGTCCATGGAGATGCCGGTCTCGTCGTTGGAGATGGCGACCACCGCGGCGCCGTATTTCTTGACCAGCGGCAGCACCCGCTCCATCTGCTCGTCCTCGCCGGTCACCGAGTTCACCAGGGGCTTGCCTTGGTAGACGCTGAGGCCCGCTTCCAGAGCCTCGACGATGGAGGAATCGATGGACAGCGGCAGGTCGGTGAGGGACTGCACCAGTTGCACGGTCTTGGCCAGGATGGCGGGCTCATCGGCCAGAGGAATGCCGGCGTTGACGTCCAGCATATGGGCGCCGGCCGCGACCTGGGCCAGGCAGTCGGCCTCGACCCGGGTGAAGTCGCCGGCGGCCATCTCGGCGGCCAGCAGCTTGCGGCCGGTCGGATTGATCCGCTCGCCGATGATGCAGAAGGGTTGATCGAAGCCGATCACCAATTCCCTGGAATGCGAGCTGACGACCGTACGTGACATAGACCTGCTACTCCTTTTCAGCCCGTGGCGACGCGATTGTCGAATCGCTGGGGCGCCCAACTTCGTCGGGCGGGATTTGCGCCCTTTCCGGCGGGCGGGGCTGGCGCAGGGACGACCTGCAGTGGTTCATTCGCGCTCTGCGGCGCCCGCGCCCCCTGAGGGGTCTGAGGCTGAGGCGCCTTAATCGATCTCGCGGCTCACCTTGAAGCCGTCGCCCTTGGCGTTGACATCGAAGTCGCCGTCCGCCACCGCGTAGGTCCAGGCCGCCGAGCGGCGCAGGCCGCCGAGGGGATAGACGTGGATCCGGGCAATGCCGCAGTCCGGGTCGGCCGCCTTGTAGCGGGCCAGATCGAGCAGCAACCGGTCCGGCGCATTGACGGTCATCAGCTTGGCCACGTTGCGCGCCTGGCGGGTCAGGAACCGCATGGAAGGGCCGATGCCGCAGGCCTTGGCGTGATTGATCAGGGTCTTGATGGTCGCCAGCCCCGGCACGCCGATGTGGATCGGCAGGCGGTTGCCTTCGGCCTGGATGGCCTTGTCCCAGGCGATGATCGGCGCCGCTTCGAAACAGAACTGGGTGGCGATATAGAAACCGGCGTCGCTGCGCTCGGCCAGGGCGTTCTTCCACGCCAGCGCCTCGCTGAGGGCCGGCGGCGCGATGTCGGGGCTGCCTTCGGGATGGCCGGCGACGCCGATGGTCTCGACACCGTACTTGTCGAACAGGCCGGTCTCGAGGATTGCCATCGAGCTGTCGAAGGGACCGAGCGGCTGGTCGACGGCGCCGCCGAGCGCCACCACGTGGCGCAACTCGGTGACGTCGGCCAGCGCCTTCAGGTAGTCTTCCAGGGCCTGGCGGCTGGGAATCGAGCGCGCCGCGAAGTGCGGCATCGGCGCGAAGCCCTCTTCCTGCAGGCGCTTGGCGGTCGTCACCGTATCTGCGAAGTCCGAACCGGGCAGGAAGGTCACGGCGACCCGGGCGCCGGGGCGCAGGTGTTCGCGGTAGTCGGGGATCTTCAACGCCGAGCCCGGCGTGGTCTCAACGGTGAAGTCCCGCACCAGGTCGAGGACCTGCTGCTTGATCTGTTCGGCGTTCTGATCGAGCGGCATGGCCTTACTCACAGCGTACATCCCGATGGTCCTTCTACACGCAGCCTGGTGCGGGGGTTCAAGTTGCGTCCTGTCCGCCGGCGGCGACGAGCTGCGCCAGGCGGGGCTCGTCGTAGTCGGTTTCAAGGCGCCGGGCGGCGGCGCTGGCCTCCGCTTCCAGATCCTCGCCGCATTCGATGGGGTCGGCGCGGCGCCACTGTTCCAGATAGGCGTCGCTGCCGGCCATCTTGGCGCGCATGGCGGCACGGTCGATGGCTTTCTCGAAGCGCTCGCTCAGTTGAACCTTGGCGTTCTTGCGCCCGGCCTTGACGATGACCTGCGCCGGGATGTCGCGCCAGAAGACGACGGTCAGCTGAGCCATGCCGCGACCTCCGGGTTCGCTTCCACTTCGGGCAGGTCGATGCGGCGGTCGATGAAGCGCCCGAGGCCGCCATAGCCGGTGGCACGGTAGTCGAACTCGAGGCCGAGGCGCGCGGCGGCGGCGGCCGCTTGCGTCTTCAGCTCGGCATTTTCGGTCTGGGCCAGGTAGACCAGCTTCTTGTAGTTGCCGAAGTACATCTCCAGCAATTCGGGATGGCGGTCGATGCCGAGGCCCTCAATGATCAGGCGATCGAAGTGGCGCACCAGATAGTCGGTCAGATAAAAGGCGGCCGGCTCTTCCTCCGCCATGGCGTCGAAGACGTCGTTGCCGGCATAGAACGAGTAGCAGTGCGGACCGGCGATGCGCTCGACGCCTTCCTCGGCCAGGACCTTGTCCAGCAGGCCACCGGTCCCACAGTCGCCGTAGAGCACCAGAATGCGGTCGTAACGCCCGCGGGATTCACGGATGCGCCGGCGTACGCCCTCGGGGATCTTGCTGGGCGTGTTGTGCCACGACGCCGGCAGACAGCTGACGGTCAAGTGGCGCCAGGCATTGACGCGGATCAGCGTCACGATCTCGCGCGCCAGTGCGCCGCAGGCGATCAGCAGCGTGCGCTCTTGCGGCTCGATGTCGGGCTGGACGGCCGGCATGGCTGCTTGCTCCGCTTTCCGCTCGGGGCGCCTAGGCGACGCCTTGCTGATTGTGGCGGCGCTTCATGAAGTCTTTGGCGGTTTCCACCGCGACGGCCGCGTCGCGGCAATAGGCATCGGCGCCCACGGCTTCGGCGAAGGCCTCGTTGAGCGGCGCGCCGCCGACCAGCACCACATAGTCGTCGCGGATGCCCATTTCCTTCATGGTGTCGATGACCACCTTCATATAGGGCATGGTGGTGGTCAGCAGGGCCGACATGCCGAGGATGTCGGGCTTGTGTTCTTCCAGCGCCGCCAGGTACTTCTCCACCGGGTTGTTGATGCCCAGGTCGATGACCTCGAAGCCGGCGCCCTCCATCATCATGGAAACGAGGTTCTTGCCGATGTCGTGGATGTCGCCCTTCACCGTGCCGATGATCATGGTGCCGAGCTTCGGCGCCCCGGTCTCGGCCAGCAGCGGGCGCAGGATGAACATGCCGCCCTTCATGGCGTTGGCGGCGAGCAGCACCTCGGGCACGAAGAGGATGCCGTCACGGAAGTCGATGCCGACGATCCGCATGCCCTCGACCAGCGCCTCGGTCAGGACCCGGTAGGGCGCCCAGCCGCGGTTCAGCAGAATATGGACGGATTCCTCAATCTCTTCCTTGAGGCCGTCGTAAAGGTCGTCGTGCATCTGCTTGACGAGTTCGTCGTCGTCAAGGCTGTTGAGATCGAGATCGTCGTCTTCCGCCATCGTCATTCCTTACGGCAAGAATGCGCCCGGGCCCGTCAACCGAAAGCGGGGGTCCGGCAGGTAGTGGTCGCTGAGATCATTTCTCTCGACCGGGGCCTCAGCGGCTACGCCTGCGGCGACTGATCGTGTCTGAAACGCGACAAAGCCGATTTAGCCCGGAACTCAAGCGTTTGCGCGCAGCAGTTCACAGTCCGGGCGCGTTGCCGAAAGGCAAGCTTACCCACCGGACCGTGACAGGGTCACCTCGCGTTGGCGCCGCCAAACATCGTTCCGCCGGGAGCGCTTCTCAACCGATGGCCCCGAGGATGCAAATCGCTTCAGCGGTTCGCTCCAAGGCACATATACACATAGTAATTTTGTGATTTTTAAATATTTTACCTATCTTTATGGTGTTTTTAGAAATGGCGCATTGGCAAGGCGGCTTGTCGGGGCCATATTCACGGCCAACAGGGTCGGCCCGGAAAGGATGGGCGCCTGATCGGGCGGCCCACATTTGAGTCTCCGTTGGACGGACTTCTGTGGTGGGGCGACTGTCATTCAGTGAAAGGTGTTTTGAGGAATGGAAGGTTCGACGGCGTTGAAGGCCGATCCCTCCGGCCGCCGGGTACTAGAATCCGCGGTGGTGCGTTTTGCCGGCGATTCCGGCGACGGCATGCAATTGACCGGCAGCCAGTTCACCCTCTCCACGGCGCTGGCCGGCAACGACCTGGCGACCTTCCCGGATTTTCCCGCCGAGATCCGCGCGCCGGTCGGCACGACCTTCGGCGTCTCCGCTTTCCAGATCAATTTCGGCGCCCGGGTGATCAAGACCTCCGGCGATGAGCTCGACGTGCTGGTCGCCATGAACCCGGCGGCGCTGAAGGTCGACCTGGTGGACCTGAAACAGGGCGGGCTGCTGATCCTCGACTCCGGCGCCTTCAACGAGCGCAACTTCGCCAAGGCCGGCTACGCTGAAGATCCGCGCGGCGATGGCAGCCTCAAGGGCTACCGGGTCTTCGAAGCCGACATGTCGCAAATGACCCAGGACGCTCTCAAGGAAGCCGGCCTGACCAAGAAAGAGGCACTGCGCTGCAAGAACATGTGGGCGCTCGGCCTAGTCTACTGGATGTTCGGCCGCGACCGCCAGGCGACGGTCGACTGGCTGAGCGGCAAATTCCAAAGCCGCCCGGAGATCGCCAACGCCAACATCGCC
This sequence comes from Kiloniellaceae bacterium, assembly GCA_040217155.1. Classification (GTDB taxonomy): domain Bacteria; phylum Pseudomonadota; class Alphaproteobacteria; order Kiloniellales; family Kiloniellaceae; genus Pelagibius. The sequence goes on along the minus strand of JAVJNS010000007.1, from coordinate 72,099 downwards.
GCCTTGAACGCCGGCCACGCCTTCGGCGAGACGGCGGAGGTGGGCGAGGATCTTGCCGCCTTCACCGTGCCGCCGGCCGAGATCCCGCCGGGCCTCTACCGCAACATCACCGGCGCCGAGGCGCTGTCCTGGGGACTCGTCGCCGGGGCCAAGGGCGCCGAGCTGAAGCTGGTGTTCTGCTCCTATCCGATCACCCCGGCGTCCTCCCTGCTGCACACCCTGGCCGGCTTGAAGGACCACGGCGTCGTCACCTTCCAGGCCGAAGACGAAATTGCCGCGGTCTGTGCCGCCATCGGCGCCTCCTATGCCGGCGGCGTCGGCGTGACCTCCAGTTCCGGACCGGGTGTGGCGCTGAAGATGGAGGCCATCGGCCTCGCGATCTCGGCCGAACTGCCGCTGGTGGTCGTCAATTCGCAGCGCGCCGGCCCCTCGACCGGCATGCCGACGAAGACCGAGCAGTCGGATCTCCATCAATCGGTCTTCGGGCGCAACGGCGACAGCCCGCTGGTGGTGCTGGCGGCGCGATCCCCGGCCGATTGCTTCGATGTCGCCATCGAGGCGGTGCGCATCGCCACCAAGTATATGACCCCGGTCATTCTGCTGAGCGACGGTTACATCGCCAATGCCGCGGAACCCTGGCAGTTGCCGGACGCGGAGAGCCTGCCGCGGTTTCCGGTCACCTTCGCGACCGATCCGGAGGGCTTCCAGCCCTTCGATCGCGATGCCGAGACCTTGGCCCGGGTCTGGGCGGTGCCGGGCACGCCCGGTCTGGAACACCGCATCGGCGGCATCGAGAAGGCCAGCGACAGCGGCAATATCTCTTACGATCCCGCCAACCACCAGCACATGACCGACCTGCGCCGCGACAAAGTGCTGGGGGTCGCCAAGGATGTGCCGGCGCAGGACTTCGATGCCGGCGGCCCGGACGACCGGCTGGTGGTGGTCGGCTGGGGCTCGACCTACGGGCCGATCAGCCGCGCGGTCGACAATCTGCGAACCGAGGGGCTTTCAGTTGCGCACCTGCACCTGCGGCACATCTGGCCGCTGCCGCTGAACCTCGAAGAACTGTTGAAGCGCTTCGACCGGGTCCTGGTGCCGGAGATGAACGACGGCCAGTTGGTGACCCTGTTGCGCAGCGAATACCTGGTGCCCGCCGAGGGCCTCAACAAGGTGACCGGCAAGCCGTTCAAGATTTCCGAGATCGAGGCGGCGGTCCGCGCGCGCCTGTCGGCCTGAGTGGGAGGCCCGAAGATGAACATTGCGACCCATCCGGCAAAGACCGCCAAGGACTATGCCTCGGATCAGGAGGTGCGCTGGTGCCCGGGCTGCGGCGACTACGCCATCCTGAAGGCGGTGCAGAAGACGCTCGCCGACCTGCAGGCCGACACCGCGAAGACGGTCTTCGTCTCCGGCATCGGCTGCGCCGCGCGCTTTCCCTATTACATGTCGACTTACGGTTTCCACACCATCCATGGCCGCGCGCCGGCTTTTGCGACCGGCGTGAAGCTGACCAACCCGGAACTCGACGTCTGGGTCGTTTCCGGCGACGGCGATGCTTTGTCGATTGGCGGCAACCACCTGCTGCACCTGCTGCGTCGCAACGTCGACCTGCAGTTTTTGCTGTTCAACAACGAAATCTACGGCCTCACCAAGGGGCAGTATTCGCCGACCTCGCGGGTCGGCACCCGCTCGCCCTCGACACCGGGCGGCTCGCTGGACACGCCGGTCTCCGCCGGTTCCTTCGCGCTCGGCGCCGGCGCCAGGTTCTTCGCGCGCTCGGTCGACACCCAGTTGAAGCACCTGCCGGAGGTGCTGAAGCGCGCCAAGGCGCACCGCGGCACCTCGATGGTCGAAATCTTCCAGAACTGCATCGTCTACAACGACGGCGCCTTCGACAGCTTTACCGATCGCAGCGTGACGGCTGACATGCAGGTGCTGCTCGAACACGGCAAACCGATGCTGTTCGGCAAGGAAGGCGACAAGGGCCTGCGCCTGGCGCAAGGCAAGCTGGCGCTCGAGATGGTGACACTGGGCCACGACGGCGTGACCGAGGCCGATATTCTGGTGCACGACGAAATGGACCGGGCCATGGCCGGCCTGCTGGCGGCTCTGCAGCCGCCCCACATGCCGGTGGCACTCGGCGTGCTCTACTGCGATCCCACGCGCCCCTACGAGACCAGCGTCACCGATGAAGTCGCGGCGGCCGCGCGCTCGCACCCGGGAACCCTGGCCGAGTTGCTCCGCAAGGGTCACACCTGGACGGTTTCCTGAAGTCCGCCTCCGAAATGCCTTGCGGCCGGTTCTGACGAAGCGGCCGCAAGGACTCCCGGGCGAAAGGCGCTAAACCAACTTTTTCAGCAGGCCGATGAAAACCGACCGCTCGTCGGGCGCGAGCGGTGCGACGATCTCATCGCCGATCTTGTTGGCGTCCGTCAGCAGCCGCGCCACGGTTTCCTGGCCGAGAGGCGAAAGACTGAGCACCATGCGCCGCCGATCGGTCGGATCGGCAAGCCGCACGATGTAGCCGCGCTCGTGCAGGCGGCGGATGACGCCCTGGATGGTGGCGGGATCCATGGCGGCGAGCCGGCCGAGCCGGTTCTGCGACAGCTTCCCCTTTTCATGCAGGCGGGCCATGGCGAAGAATTGGGTCGGCGTCAGTTGCGCGTCGGCCAGCACCGTCAGGAACAGGGCGGAAGCGCGTTGATGCGCCCGGCGCAGCAGGTGCGCGACCTGTTCGTCGAGGACGAAGTCTTGCGCCGCGGGCGGGCCGTCTGACGCGGCAAGGGGGGAGGTTTTCTCTGGATTGCAGGACAAGTTGGTCACCCTCAAGGTGTTCAAATTCTTGGTTCCAAGGCCCCCGAACCGTCTGATGCGGTTCGTTGGTGGGCCAACAAGTCCTCTGCCAGAGGCGACTATATCTCAGTCCCGGTCGCGACGTCCAGCGTCCCAATGCTGCACCTGCTCACAAAACAAGGTTGCGCCCGCCGGGGCACTCTGTCTTGCGACAGTTTCGGTCGGATGCTGAACAGCCCCGCGGCGCGAGGGACGCGAACTTGACCCTGCCGCCGGTGCTTGCCGGCGCTTGGAACAGCAGCGAAAGGGCAGGCCGAAATGGCAGGTAATCGTCGCGGACGCGGCGCTGTACGACCCCGCACGGCGGTGGCGCCCGCGGGTCTGGCCGGTGGCAGTTACCGGCCGCTACGGGACGCCGAAGTAACGCGGATTGTCGATGCCGCCAAGGAGGTGCTGGCACGCACCGGCATCCAGGTGGCCGCCAGCCCTTGCCGCGAAACCTTCCGCGCCGCCGGTTGCCGTATTGACGAGGACACCGACCGGGTCTTCATCGGTCATGAACTTATCGAGTCATCCCTGAAGCTCGCCGCGCGGGAGGTTCTGCTGGCGGGACGCAGTCCGCAGCACGACCTGCTGCTCGGCGGCCAGCGCGTCTACATGGGCACCGGCGGCCAGGCGGTGAAGATCCTCGATCTCGACGGCAAGGTGCGCGAGACCCGGCTGTCCGACAACTACGACATCGGCCGGCTCTGCGACACCCTGGAGCATATCCACTTCTACATGCGCCCGGTGGTGCCCCGCGACCTCGCCAACGAGCAGATCGACATCAACCAGTTCTACGCCTGCCTCTCGGCGACCGGGAAGCATGTCATGGCCAACGCCTATTTTCCGGAGAAGGTGGCGGAGCAGCGGGCTCTCGGCGAAATTCTCGCCGGCGGCGCCGAGTCCTTCGACCGCCGCCCGCTGATTTCCTACAGCAATTGCTGGACGGTCAGTCCGCTGCGCTATGCCACGGAGACGGTGGAGATTCTCGACCAGATCGTCGCTCACAGGCTGCCGGTGGTGATCTCCTCGGCGCCCCAGGCCGGCGCGACATCGCCCGCGGCCCTGGCCGGCACGCTGGTGCAGATCACCGCCGAGCAGCTTTCCGGCTTCGTCTATGTCAACCTGTTGAACCCCGGCCACCCGCTGATCATGGGCTGCGTGCCGGCCCAGGCCGACCTGCGCAGTGGCGCCTTCGTCGGCGGTTCGGCGGAGTTCGCGCTGCTGAACGCCGCCTGTGCGCAGATCGCACAGTACCTGGAGGTGCCGCTCTACAACTCCTCCGGCATCTCCGACGCCAAGGTGCCCGATGCCCAGGCCGGCGCCGAGAAGGGCATCACCGGCCTCGCCGCGGCGCTGGCCGGCTCCAATTACATCCACCACTCCGCCGGCTTCCTCGAGAGTCTGCTGACCGTCGCCTACGAGCAGTACGTCATCGACAACGACGTCAATGGCGAGATCATGCGGATGCTCAAGGGCATCGAGGTCACCGAGGCCTCGCTGTCGCTGGATGTGATTGACGAGGTTTGCAAGGGGCCCGGCCATTTCCTCGGCCATGCGCAGACGCTTTCGCTGATGAACAGCGAGTACCTCTATCCCAGCCTGCTCAACCGCGACAGCCGCGACGACTGGGAGATGAAGGGCGGCCGCGACATCCGCGAAGCCGCCCGCGACCATGCCCGCAAGGTCCTGGCCGAGCACTGGCCGGAGGTCATCCCCGACGACATGGATGCGGACATTCGCCGGCGCTTCGATATCCTGCTGCCGCGCCGCTCGATGCGGCCCGCCGCCTGAACCGGGCGGCCCGCCGGGCTCGGCGCGATGGCGCTTGGAACGCTGCCTGCCGCCCGCTAGTCTCGCGCCATGACTGACCAGCCCTTCTGGGAAACCAAGACCCTTTCGGAAATGACGCCTGCCGAGTGGGAATCCCTCTGCGACGGCTGCGGGCGCTGCTGCCTGATCAAGCTGGAGGAGCCCGACGACGGCACTTTCGCGCACACCGACGTGGCCTGCCATCTGCTCGACCACGGCAGTTGCCGCTGCTCGGACTACGCCCATCGCTCCACGGTGGTGCCCGACTGCATCCAGTTGTCGTCGCAGAACGTCGGCGAACTCGGCTTCATGCCGCCGACCTGCGCCTATCGGCGGCTGGACGAGGGCAGGGGACTGCCGTGGTGGCATCCCCTGGTGACCGGCGACCCCGAGAGCGTTCACTGGGCGGGGATCTCGGTGCGCGGCAGGGCGGTGTCGGAGACCGGGGTGCCGGATGAGGCCCTGGAAGACCACGTTGTCGACTGGCCGACGTCTGAAGACGCCTGCCTGGACGCCACGGCCTATGACGACCCGCATCAGGACGAGGAGGCCGAGGCTTGAAGGCGGCCGGGAAGGGCGCGGCCGTCACCCTGGAAGCCGTCGAGGCGGCCATTCGAAATCTCGGCCTGACGCCGCGCGGTGCTTTTGCCTGCACGGCCGAAGACGCCGTGCCGCCGCAGCCGGGGGGGCGGGAGAGCCGCACGCTGATCCTGATCGGCAACGTGGGCGGCAGCTTCTGGCCCAGCTACCGGTCGGCGCCGGAGGCTCACGACGGCCGGCGCGATCCTCTGAACCGCTGGAGCGAGCGAATGATCGGCGGCCTGGCGGCGGCGTTCGACGCCCTGGCGCTGTTCCCGTTCGGCGGTCCGCCCTATCAGCCCTTCCTGCGCTGGGCGCGGCGCGCCGAGCCGGTGGCACCTTCGCCGCTGGGCATGCTCATCCATCCCGACTACGGCCTGTGGCACGCCTACCGCGGCGCCATCGCCTTGGCAGCGGCACTGCCGCTGCCGCCGCGCGACCTTCGTTCCAGTCCTTGTGAGAGCTGCGCCGGAAGACCCTGCCTGTCGGCCTGCCCGGTCGGCGCCTTTACGGTGTCGGGCTATGATGCGGCGTCCTGCGCCGGACATATCGCGGCGCCGGCGGGGGTGGACTGCATGGATCTCGGTTGCCGCGCGCGGCGTGCCTGCCCGGTGGGGCGGGAGTATCACTACCCCGGGCCCCAGGCCCGCCTCCACATGGAGGCTTTCCTTGCCGCCCGGCGTCAGTAGATTGGGAGCCGCGAAGTAAGCATTGCCTGTCGGTTTTCGCAGAGATTTGATGCCGTTCCGGGAGACTCCATGAAGCCGCCAATTCTGCTCATCGATCACCCCGTGGGCCAGCGCGACGACAGGGCCTCGGCCTTGCTACGCGCAATGGGCTACCGGACCGAATGGTGCTCGCCCGGCAAGGGCGACCGCCTGCCAGCCGTCGACAGCGACTACGCCGGTGTCGTCGTCTATGGCGGCGCCGAGAGTGTCAATGACGCCGAAACCGTTCCCTACATCCGCGACGAGATCGAGTGGATCGGCCGCTGGACGGAGGCCGGCCGCCCTTTCCTGGGCATCTGCCTGGGCGCCCAGATGCTGGCCCGGGCGCTGGGGGCGAAGGTCTGGCGGCATGATGCCGGCCTGCACCAAATCGGCTATGTGAAGATCGACCCGACGCCGGCCGCCAACGGCTTCCTCGGCCAATCCATGCATGTCTACCAGTGGCACAATGAGGGCTTCGATGTGCCGGACTGCGCTGAACTTCTTGCCTCCGGCCCGGTGTTTCCCAACCAGGCTTTCCGCTTTGGCGAAGCGGCCTACGGTCTCCAGTTCCATCCGGAAGTCTCGCGCGACATGATGCTGCGCTGGATCCGCGACGCCGCCCACATGCTCGACGAACCCGGCGCCCAGGCCAGCGACGAGCAGCTCGCCGGCTGCGCGCGATTCGATCCGGGGATGGAAGGCTGGCTGCGCCAATTCCTGGTCCGCTGGCTGCCGTCGGCGGCGTGAACCGATACGCGGGGGGGGCCAGTTCCTTATCTGAACCGGCCCTGGCGCAAAGTGCTTTAGTCGGTCGGGTCACGCCGCTATGGCACCAGCTTCAGGCTTGGCCTTGCGCTGCTGCAGACCGTCGGCGCCCACTTGGTGCCCCAGCTTGAAAAGGCCTGCCCCAGACGGATCAGGCCGCGGCCCGCCGAGCGGCGCAGCCGCTGAAGGTTGCCGGGTCCGCTGCGCCGCCGTCGGCGCGGATGGTACGGCGGGTGCGAGTGGGCCTCAGTGCCCAGGTAGAGATCGATGCCGCCGGCGCGGGCGATTGAGCTGTAGAGGATGTATGACATAATATTCCTCATCCGAACTGGGGGTTATGTTTCCTTGGCGTTTCTTGAAACGCCGCTCATATAGCCAAGATATTGATTTCACGAATTTCGACAAACGATGCTTTCTCATGATATGAATTAGCAGGACTAAGGCATATGAGATGCAGAAAAAACTCCCACCGCTGAACGCCTTGCGGGCCTTCGAGGCCGGTGCCCGGCACCTCAGTTTCACCAAGGCGGCGGCGGAGATGAACGTCACCCAGGCCGCCGTCAGCCATCAGGTGAAGGCGCTGGAAGAACATCTGGGCTACGCGCTGTTCAAGCGCATGACCCGGAAGCTGGCTTTGACCGAGCAGGGCCGGGTGCTGTTCCCGGTGGTGAACGAGGCCTTCACGCGCATTGCCGAGACCGCCGGCGATCTGCGCGGCGTCGACGACTCGCGGACCCTGTCGATCTCGGTCACGCCCGCCTTCGGCGCCAAGTGGCTGGTCTATCGGCTGCCCGAGTTCTGGAAGCGGCACCCCGACATCGATTTGCGCGTGCACCATTCCGTTCAGGTCTGCGATCTGCGCTATGACGACGTCGACATCGCCGTGCGCTTCGGCACCGGCCGCTGGGACGGCATCACCAGCGAGTTCATGCTGCGGGTCGACTACACACCGGTTTGCAGTCCGGCGTTGCTGAGAGGTGAGCATCCGCTGAAGTGCCCGGACGACCTGCGGCACCACACTCTGCTGCACGAAGACGACTACGACGGCTGGACCCAGTGGCTGGCGGTTGCCGGGGTGAGCGACTTGAACCCGCGCCGCGGTCCGGTGATGAACGACATCACGGCCATTCTGCAGTCGGCCATCGACGGTGCCGGCGTCGCCCTTGGCCGTCTGTCGATAGTGGAGCGCGAACTCGAAGCCGGCAACCTGGTGAAGCCCTTCGACGTCACCGTGCTGACCGACCTGGCCTACCATCTGGTCTATCTGCCGGGTGCCCTGGAACGGGAGAAAGTCCGCGTGTTCCGCGATTTCATCATGGATCAGATCGGCGCCGAGGGAGGCTGAGGGGTCAGTACTTAGCCGGAAACCGCGCGATCTGCGGCGCGTGCGGTGGGATATCTTGCGGTATCTGGGCAATGGGCGGGCCGACGATCTCGAAGTAGAGCTTGCGGCGCATGGCGACGGCGAAGTCATCGAAGTCCTCGGCTGTCAGCAGGAAAGCGCCGGGACCGCCGACCACGCCGGCCAGGTAATAGCCCGCCAGTTGCGGTTCCTCGTTCAGAATGGCCAGGCCGTTGATGGTGACGCCGGCGCGATTGGCCAGGGCGCGGGAAATCGCCGGCGATCCGCCATCGTTGCCGCGGCCGTCGCCGGAGATATCGATCACCACTCTTGCGCCGCGGAAGCGGTTGGTCTGCGTCCACAATACCGCGGTGTCGATGGCACTGCTGAGCGCGGTGGCGCCGCCGACCACCAGGCGCTCGGTGGCGCGGACCCTGTCGGCAAAGGCCAGGGCATCGGCGATCCCGTCGATGCGGGTCCAGCCGATGGCCTCGGCCTGGGACCCGGCGCTCGACCACTGCAGCAGGCTGACGGCGATGCCGGAGCCGCCGTTCCGCTCCAGGACCGCCAGCACGGCCGGATCTTCGAAGGCGCCGGCGATGCCCTGCATCTGCAAGGCGAATTCTTCGCCGTTGACGCTGGAGGAGCAGTCGACGGCGAGCACCAGTTCGAGCAGAACGTCCTCCAGCGCCGCTGCCGGGCCCTGCGGAAGAAGACTTAGGGCAGCGGCGGCGAGAAGGGTCCGAACGGGTCGCGGGCGCGGTTTGCGCGGACTGGCCATGCGGTCAGCTTATCGGTCTTTTTGGCGCGCCGATAGCAAGTGAAGCAGGCCCAAGAGCGAAATGGTCGGCAATCTGCGAAGATCGCTTCACCCGGCGTCAGAAGCGCGGGCCCACGGGCAGTTGGCGCAGCCTTTCCGCGGTGTCGCGGCGCCAGGCCACGGCGTCGTTCACTTCCTGCAGGGTCACGGTTTCACCGGTCGACCAGTTCGTCATGCCGGTGTCGTCGACGGTCAGGTCATCCACTTCCTCGTAGAGGCGGCCGAAGGTGAACGTTTCAGACGGTCCCTGGTCCGGGACCGCCGTGGAAGATGGCGGCGCCGGGCTTGTGGAGGCGCGCTGCGGGGCCGGCATGACGACGGTGCCCAGGATCGTGGGCCGGAGCGGACTGAGCCGGGGAGACGCCGCCTCCGGCAGCGGCCGAACGATCCGGCCGAATGTCCCTGCGGGCGTGGCGGCACGGGCCGCTTCAGGAACTTTCAGCTTGTAGACGACAAGGGGTCCGTCAGCACCCTGCTGAACCGAAAACACCATGGCCAACGCCGCGATGGCGCAGGCTGAAACAGTTTCTCTAAGGCGCAAACCACCTCTCCCGATTGTCCTGTCTGCCAGACCCGGGCGACTCGGGAGCCACGCGCGCCAGACGGTTCGCCAGCAAAATAGGGTTAGCGAGCGTTGACCGTGTGAGTCATTTCTGTGACTCAAATGGTTGATAGAACGTTAAGAAGTCGTGCGGGGGGGACGGCTAGTCGAGTTGCCGCAGCTTCTCGGCGGTATCGCGGTGCCAAATGAGGTCGCGCTGAACCGCTTCCAGAGTGATCGGCTCCCCGGTGTTGGCATTGCGCAGCGCGCCGGGCCCTTCCGGGCCGCCGATCAGGGTCACCATCAGCACCAGCGCCAGCAAGCCCAAGGCGGAGACGGCGGCAATCGTACGGAGCATCGGTTCGACCTCATTGGGTGATGGTGCCGCAGCGGCGCCGCGCGGCTTCCCCTATTGACCCAGAAGAAGTAGATATCATCCCAAAGTGGCGCTGTGACAAGGCTGTGGCCTTGGCGGAAACCGTCGAGGGGAGCCCCTAAAACAGCCAGTCCGGCACGGCCGTCGCCAGCGGCTGCCACAGCCACAGCAATGCCATGCCGAGAATCTGCAGGCCGATGAAGGGCAGGACGCCGGCATAGATCTGGCCGGTGGTGATCTCCTTGGGGGCCGCGCCGCGCAGATAGAACAGCGAGAAACCGAAGGGCGGCGTCAGGAAGCTGGTCTGCAGGTTGATGGCGATGAGGATCGACAGCCACACCGGGTCGTGGCCCATGAGGATCAGCGCCGGCGCCACCAGCGGCAGCAGGATCACCGATATCTCGACGAAGTCGAGGAAGAAGCCGAGCACGAAGATCAGCGCCATGACGAAGAGCAGGGCGCCGTTGGCGCCGCCCGGCATGGCGCCGATGATCGCCTCGACGTGCTCGTCGCCGCCAAGGCCCCGGAACACCAGCGAGAAGACGCTGGCCGTCAGGATGGTGGCGAAGATCATAGCGGTGATGGTCAGTGTCGAGGTCATCACCGGCTTCAGCAGGTCGGCGCGCCAGGCGCGGCGCAGCGCGATGCCGATGACGGCCAGGGCGACCGCCACCAGGATCAGGGCGACACCGCCGATCAGCCAGTCCGCCGTGCCGGCGTCGTCGCGCTGCAGGCGCACCGGCGCGAAGTGGACCAGGATCGCCAGCGCCAAGAGGGCGGCGCCGCCGAGATAGATCGGCCAGGCTGCGCCGCCCTGCACGCCATCCCGGCGCGTCGCCGCCAGCAGCAGCGCCCCGATGGCGCCGACCGAGGCGGCCTCGCTGGGCGTGGCGATGCCGCCGAGGATGGAGCCCAGCACCGCGACGATCAGCAGCAGCGGCGGCAAGAGGGCGTGCAGCACGGCGCCGGTGCCGGGGCGCTCGTCGAGGGTGGCCATGGCCGGTGCCGACTGGGGCGACGACCAGGCCTTCACCAGCATGTAGACCACGTAGATCGCCACCAGCATGAGGCCGGGCACCAGCGCGGCGGCGAAGGTCTGGCCGACCGAGATGGTGTCGATGGTGAAGACGCCCTTGCGGAACTGCGCCTGCTGGTAGGCGTTCGACATGACGTCGGAGAGGATGATCAGCAGGGTCGAGGGCGGGATGATCTGGCCCAGGGTGCCAGCGGTGCAGACCACGCCGGAGGCGAGGCGCGGGTTGTAGCCGTTCCTCAGCATGGTGGGCAGGGCGATCATGCCCATGGCCACCACCGTGGCGCCGACGATGCCGGTCGAGGCGGCGAGCAGCGCTCCGACCAGGATGACCGAGACGCCGAGGCCGCCGCGCAGGGCGCCGAACAGGCGGCCCATGGTCTCCAGGAGTTCCTCGGCGATGCGGCTCTGCTGCAGCACCACGCCCATGAACACGAAGAGCGGAATGGCGATCAGCACGTCGTTGGTCATGAGGCCGAAGATACGCTGGCCCAGGGCGCCCAGCAGCGAGAGGTCGAAGACCCCGAGCGCCCAGCCCAGGCCGGCGAAGACGATGGCGATGCCGGTCAAGGTGAAGGACACCGGATAGCCGAGCAGGATGGCGCCGATCAGCACCGCGAACATCAGCAGGTCGAGGTACTCGGTCATGCCGCGTCCTTGTTTTCTTTAAAGCGCAGCATCTCCTTCAGCGAGCAGGCCAGGCCCTGCACCGCCAGCAGAACGCAAAAGGCCGGGATGAACGACTTCAGCAGGAAGGAGGCGGGAATACCGCCGACCGAGATGGGCCCTTCCAGCACCGCCCAGGAGTTGCGCACCGAGGGCCAGGTGAACCACAGCACCAACAGCATGGAAGGCAACAGGAAGCCGAGGTGGCCGAGCAGATCGACGGCGGCGCGTCCGCGTGCCGACAGGCGGGCGTAGAAGATGTCGACGCGCACGTGGGCGTCGACCAGCAGGGTGTAGCCGGCGCCCAGCATGAACAGCGCCGCGTGCATGTAGAGCACGCCTTCGTTGAGGAAGATGAAGCTGATGCCGAAGACGTAGCGCAGCACCACCACGACGAACTGCAGCAGCACCATGAGCAGCGCCAGCCAGCGCACCGTCATCCCGACGGCATGGTTCACGGCGTCGAGCCGGGCGATCCACTGCTGCATAGCTTTCTCTGCCACCCCCGAAGCCGCGTGCAACGGCTGCCACACACCCAACCGTCATGCTCGGACCTGTTCCGAGCATCCATGGATCAACCGCTGCGAGGCCGCCCCAGGAACCCTCCGGACAAGCCCGAGGGTGACGTCAGGAGAATGGCCGCGATCACGTCGCGTGGCCAGGCCCTTATCCGCCGGGCCCTTATCCGCCGGGCCCTTATCCGTAGCTGTAGTCCAGGGCGCGGGCGTTCATCTGCCCGTTGTCCGCGTAGACCATGTAGTCGGCGATCGAATTGCGGTAGGCCAGGAAGCTTTCCGCGATGCGCTGGACCAGTTCGTCGCTGTCCCCGCGCAGCTCGGCGATGACCTCGCCGGCGGCATTGCCCATGGCGACCATGACGTCGTCGGGCAGCTTCTTCACCAAGACGCCCTGCTCGGCCACCATCTTCTGCAGCGCCAGCGCGTGCTTGGTGGTGTATTCGGTCCACACGTCGTTGTAGAGCGACGCGCAGGCGTAGCTGACGGCCTGCTTCAGGTCGTCGGACAGATCCGCGTAGGCCTTGGCGTTGACCGCGCATTCCTCGGCCGAGGAGGGCTCGCCGACGCCGGGCCAGTAGTAGTTCTTGGCGACCTGGTAGAAGCCGAGCGCGGAATCGGTCCAGGGGCCGATGAACTCGCCGGCGTCCAGCGCGCCGGACTGCAGCGCCTGGAACATGTCGCGGCCGCCCATGGCCTGCACCGCCATGCCGAGCTTGGCGCACATCTCGGAGGCCAGGCCGGTGGTGCGGAAGCGCAGGCCCTTCAGGTCGTCGGCCGACTTGATCTCGTTGCGGAACCAGCCCTGCCACTGCGGGCCGGAGTTGCCGCAGAGGAAGGGCTTAAGACCGAAGCGGCCGTAGATCTCGTCATAGAGCGCCTGGCCGCCGCCGTGGACCAGCCAGCCGACCTGCTCGTCGGCGCGCAGGCCGAAGGGCTGCGACCCGAACATCAGGATGCCCTTGGACTTGGAGCCCCAGTAGGCCGGGACCGCGTGGTAGAGCTCGGCGGTGCCTTCGGAAACCGCGTCGAAGACGCCGCGTCCCGGCACCAGTTCGCCGGCGGCGAAGAGCTTCACCTCGATGCGCCCGCCCGACAGCGCTGTGATGCGGTCGGCCAGCAGCTGCGCGGCGACGCCCGGGCCCGGCAGGTTCTTCGGCCAGGCGGTGACCATCTTCCACTGCTTGATGCCCTGGGCGACGGCCGGGGCGGCAAGGCCGCCGGCGGCGACCCCGGTCGCGGCGACGGCACCGGCGGCGGCGCCGCTGCCCTTCAGGAACTCACGTCGTTTCATTTTCACTCTCCCTGTTGAATGCCTAATGCGTTGAATGCCTGATGCAGTTTCACCCGAAGCCTTTCGTTCAGTCCAGCATCGGCAGGTTGAGTCCCTGCTCTCTGGCGCAGTCCTTGGCGATATCGTAGCCGGCATCGGCATGGCGCATGACGCCGGTCGCCGGATCGTTCCACAGCACGCGCCCGACACGCTTTGCGGCGGCTTCGCTGCCGTCGCAGCAGATCACCATGCCGGAGTGCTGGGAAAAGCCCATGCCGACGCCGCCGCCGTGGTGCAGCGACACCCAGGTGGCGCCGCTGGCGGTGTTCAGCAGGGCGTTCAGCAGCGGCCAGTCGGAAACCGCGTCGGAGCCGTCCAGCATGGCCTCGGTCTCGCGGTTGGGGCTGGCGACCGAGCCGGAGTCCAGGTGGTCGCGGCCGATCACCACCGGGGCCGAGAGCTCGCCGCTGGCGACCATCTCGTTGAAGGCGAGGCCGAGGCGGTGGCGCTGGCCGAGGCCGACCCAGCAGATGCGCGCCGGCAGCCCCTGGAAGTGGATGCGCTCGCGCGCCATGTCGAGCCAGTTGTGCAGATGCGGATCGTCGGGGATCAGTTCCTTCACCTTGGCGTCGGTCCTGTAGATGTCCTCCGGGTCGCCGGACAGCGCGGCCCAGCGGAACGGACCGATGCCGCGGCAGAACAGTGGGCGGATGTAGGCCGGCACGAAGCCGGGGAAGTCGAAGGCGTTCTTCACGCCCTCGTTCAGGGCGACCTGGCGGATGTTGTTGCCGTAGTCGAAGGTCGGGATGCCCTGGGCCTGGAAGTCCAGCATGGCGCGCACGTGCACCGCCATGGACTCCTTGGCGGCCTTGACCACCTTGTCCGGGTTGGCGCCGCGCCCGCGCTCCCAGTCCTCCAGGGTCCAGCCGGCCGGCAGGTAGCCGTTCAGCGGATCGTGGGCGGAAGTCTGGTCGGTGACGGCGTCCGGCTTCACGCCGCGCTTGACCAGTTCCGGCAGCACCTCGGCGCAGTTGCCGAGCAGACCGACGGAGATGGCTTCGCCCTTGGCCTTGGCTTCCTCGATCATGGCCAGGGCGGCGTCGAGACTGTCGGCCTTCTTGTCGAGATAGCCGGTCCTGAGGCGCATATCGATGCGGCTCGGCTGGCATTCGACGGCCAGCATGGAGGCGCCGGCCATGGTCGCGGCCAGCGGCTGGGCGCCGCCCATGCCGCCGAGGCCGCCGGTCAGGATCCAGCGCCCCTTCAGGTCGCCGCCGAAGTGCTGGCGCCCCATCTCCACGAAGGTTTCGTAGGTGCCCTGCACGATGCCCTGGCTGCCGATGTAGATCCACGAGCCGGCGGTCATCTGGCCGTACATCATCAGGCCGGCCTGATCGAGCTTGTTGAAATGCTCCCAGGTCGCCCAGTGCGGCACCAGGTTGGAGTTGGCGATCAGCACGCGGGGCGCGTCGGCATGGGTGCGGAACACGCCGACCGGCTTGCCCGACTGCACCAGCAGGGTTTCGTCCTCGCCAAGCTCCTTGAGGCAGGACACGATCCTGTCGAAGCACTTCCAGTCGCGCGCCGCCCGGCCGATGCCGCCGTAGACCACCAGTTCCTCCGGCTTCTCGGCGACCTCGGGATCGAGGTTGTTCATCAGCATGCGCAAGGGGGCCTCGGTCAGCCAGGATCTGGCCGAGATTTCGGGGCCCTGCGGGCTGCGGATCACGCGGGCGTTGTCCCGCCGCGGGTCGGCGCTGGTGTCTGGCATGGCGGCATTCCTCCGGGGCAGATCGAAGTTGTATATACAACTTCGCCGGCGGAGTCGATGGGATATGACTGGGCAGTGTAGATTCCGCGAATTGGGAAAACGATGGTTCCCATTTATCGGCGATCGTCCCTCCGGCATCTGATGACCGGGGCGCAAGGACAGGCTTTGGCGCAGTCCCGTAGCCGTCAGCTTGGGTTCAGGTTGCAGCTTTATGGTCGGCCCCCTTGGCATTGCGGGGACTGGAAGGGGGCCGGACTTCCGTGTGCCGATGCACTTGAGGAAACTTCTCAGGGATGGATTCCCGAACTGGCGGGTTGTCGTTGAAGGGCCGCTTTCATAGCGAGTCCGCAGGTTGGTTAAGTCCCGGTAAGCATGAAATGATTCAAGAGATATTTGGTTCAGATGTGTTGGAAAAAAGCGGTGTTCCTGCGGCAAATCAATGCGTGACACCCGCTGTGGTGCTTAAAAGGTCGAAGGCGCGATTCTCTGTGAATGGGTCGCAGCCATTTATCATAGAGCCTTCACAGGGGCTTAAGAAACGCACTCTAGGGTGCCGGTCGAACGTCGAGGGGTATCTCGCAGGATGCAGAAGATTCACGGCATGATAGCCACAGCGAAAGAATCGCTTCTCAAAGTCGAAGACACCGCGGCCGCGCCGGATTTTCGTTCGCTCACCGGCGACGAATTGCGGCGGTCTAAGCGCGCCTATGTGACCGCGCGTTTCGATCTCACCCGCGCCGACCGGCTGCTGACCGCCAAGGTCGGCCCGAAGGCCGGCGACCTTTTGCTCGCCCGCGTCGCGCGCCTCGGCCACCATCGCAAGCTGGAGAGTCCGGAGGGGCGCCGCCAGGTGCTCTTCGAGAACGACCTTGTTCTGGTCTGCTATGGTGCGCGCTATGCCAGTGACCAGTTCGAGGCAGTGGTGCCGGAGCGCATCGGACCCTGCAGCCTTGTTGCGGCCGGTGGCATTGCCGGTTCATGCACGGCAAAACATGATTCCGCGCGCAAGCCCACCGAAATCGAGCCGCTTGGCCTAGTCGCCGATGTCGAAGGCCAGGTTTTGAACCTCGTCGACTGCGCCGAACCAAGAATCAAAGTCAGGGCGCAAAATCCCTATACCCTGGCGGTCGTCGGTACCTCGATGAACGCGGGCAAGACCACCACCGTGGCCGCGATGATCCGCGGATTGGCCAAGACCGGCCTTAGGGTCGGCGCCGCCAAGATTACCGGCACTGGGGCAGGTTGCGACCGCTGGGCCATGGTCGATGCGGGCGCCGACGCGGTGCTGGACTTCACCGACTTTGGTCACGCCTCTACCTACCAGGTGCCGTTGGCGGAAACCGCGGCGATCCTTGAGGCCGCTGTCGGCGCGCTGGGCCGCGAAGGCTGCGACGTTGTGGTGGTCGAACTCGCCGATGGTTTGCTGTTCTCCGAGACCGCCGAACTTGTTGAACACCCGACGTTCGACCGCCTGATAAGTGGGCTCGTCCTGGCGGCGGCCGATTCCATGAGCGCCGGCTTCGGTGCCGCTTGGCTGATGAGCCGCGATCTGCCGTTGGTCGGCTTGACCGGCAAGCTGACCTCCAGTCCGCTGATGGTCCGCGAGTTCGAGGAAGTCAGCGACATTCCGGCGCTGAGTCTTGCAGACCTCGAGTCCGGTGGGTGGACCCGGTTGATTGGCCGCGACCTCAAGCGCGACGCGGCTTGATCCAGCGAACCGGACACAAAGGTCGAACGATGAAGCTGCCCTTGGTTTTTTCCGGGTCACGGCGCCGGGATGTCATCCTGTTGGTGCTGAACGGCGGCGTCCAGGCTGCCGGCGCGGTGGGCACGGCCCTGCTGGTGCAATCGGGCTTCGACGAACTCATCGCCAAGGAAGCGGCCGTCGATGGGCGCCAGACTTTGGTCGTCATTGCCGTGTTAATCGCCATCGCCATGGCCAATGCCGGGTTGCGCTACCGCGAACACCTGGATGCGGAACGGGTTGGCCAGTCCTATGTGCATGCGTTGCGCATGCGGCTCTATCGTCACCTCATGCGGATCGGACCGGGGCTCACCACAAGAATCAGCCGCGGCGCGGTGACCCTGCGCTTCGTCGGCGACCTGACGGCTCTGCGCCGCTGGATCAGTCTCGGTCTCGCCCGCCTGCTGGTCGGCGGCGTGGTGATTTTCCTGGCCATTGCCGCGCTGGCGGTGATCGAGCCGGTGATCGCTCTTTCGGTCGGCGCCGGCGTGGCGACCGCGGCGCTGCTCGGCCTCGGTCTCGGCAATCGCCTGCAGGCGACGACACGCGACGTGCGCCGCCGGCGCGGCCATTTGGCGGCGCTTTTGACGGACCGCTTGGCGCATCTGCATCTGGTTCAGGCCTTCGGCCAGGAGCAGCGCGAAATCAGGCGTTTCAAGAAACTCAGCCGCCGTCTGAAAGCGTCCTTCCTGGACCGTGCCAAGACCATCGGACTGCTGCGCTCGCTGGCCGATGCCGGCGCTGCGACCGCCAGCCTCAGTGCGCTGCTGGTTGGCTCTCAATTGGTGGCTTTGGGCGCGGCCAGTCCCGGCGCCGTGGTGGCCGCCATGCTGGTCGCCGGCCTGCTGGCGCCGCGGCTGCAGGAACTTGGGCGTATCTATGAGTACTGGACCGCGGCCGCCATCGCCCGCGAGAAGCAGGAACGTCTGCTACGCCTGCGCCCGACGCCCACCGGCGCCAAAGCGCGCGGCGGCCGGGTCCTGGCCGCGGGGTCGGGCGAACTCATCCTCAGCGGAGTGGTCCTGAACGGGTTGCTGCCGGCGCTGGACCTGAACATCGGACCCGCAGAACGTCTCTGTATCGTCGGAGAGAACGGTGCCGGCAAGTCGTCCCTGCTGCAGGTTATGGCGGGGCTGCGGAAAGCCGACGCCGGGCGGGTCACGTTGAACGGACAGGATCTCGCCGTAACCGATGCCAAGCAACTGCGCCGGACGATCGGCCTGGTGACCTGCGATCTGCCGCTGCTGCGCGGTTCCCTGCGCTTTAACCTCAGCTATGGCCTGCCGGGCGCTTCGGAAGCCGCACTGTCCGAGATCATCGAACTGTGCGATCTGAAAGGGCTGGTCGCGCGCCTGCGCGACGGGCTCGATACTCACCTGAACGAGCAGCAGACTCGCTTCTCCGCCGGCGAGCGCATGCGCATCGCTTTGGCGCGCGCCCTGCTGACGGATCCGCAGGTGCTGCTGCTCGACGAGATGGAGGCGCATCTCGATGCCGAGGGTGTCCTGGCCCTCGACAAGGTGATTCGCGGCTTTGAGGGGCCGGTGGTCTTCATCACCCATCAACAGGAACGCGCGCGCCTCGCCTCGCGCATCGTCACGCTGCGCGCCGGACAGCCGGCGGAAATCGCGCCGGTGCCGGCTGTTGAGGGTGTGCCGCCTGCATCCAAGTCTCACCTGAGAGCGATCATATGACGACGCGGGCACTGGCGGTTACCGCCCCAATTGAAGACGATCCCTTCCGCGGTGAGAAGACGGTGCCGCGGCCGCTCGGCGATGCCCAGCCCGGCAGGTTGGTAATGCGGCCTTCCGCTGGCAGTGTGCGCCCCGACTACTTTCTGTTCGTGCCCGATAAGCTCGACCCGGCACAGCCGCCGCTGGTTTGCGTGCACGGGATCTCGCGCAACGCAGAAGATCATGCGAAAGCCTTCGCGGGGGTCGCGGCGCAACTGGGCCGCATGGTCATCGCTCCGCATTTCGACGAGGCCCGGTTCGGCGGTTTCCAGCGTCTGGCGCGTGGGACCGAAGAGGCGGTTGAAGAGTTGTGGCGCGACGTGGAGCGTTTGACCGGCATTTCGCCCGACGCAGTCGACATGGTCGGCTTTTCCGGTGGCGCTCAGTTCACCCACCGCTACGCCCTGTTGAACCCGGATCGAGTCAACTCACAGACCCTGGTGGCCGCCGGCTGGTACACCTTCCCCAGTGAACGCGAGCGCTTTCCCTATGGCATCAAGCGCGAGGGCCAGCGGGGCCGCCGTTGCGCCAGGAACCTGCCGCGGTTCTTGTCCATTCCGACGTTGGTCCTGGTCGGCGCGGACGACTATCAGCGCGACGCCGCCCTGCGCCGTACGCCGGACGTCGACATAAAGCAGGGCATCAACCGCATCGAGCGAGCCAGCCGCTGGACCTGCGCCTTCCTGCAGGCGGCGACGCGGGCCGGTGTCTCGCCGACGGTGCAGTTCGCGATATTGCCGGCTTGCGGCCATGCCTTCGACGACTGCGTTGAATCAGGCGGCCTGACCGGGCTCGTGAGTCATTGGTTGCAGCGCTGCTAGAGCACGGCAGGCACCGCGCCTCTGGCCGGTCCCGCCCGCCACAACGAACCCGAAGATACCGAGGAGAAAATCTGTGCGTTTGTTTGCAATTTCACGCCTTCGCCCCCTGACCCGCCTAATCCTGGTCCTGCCCTTGGCGGCCTTCGTCGCTGCCTGTGCCATGCCGCCGGACCAGCCTGTGACCCGCGAGATCGGCCTGGACCTCTGGACCGGGGACCCGAACCTGGTCGGACAGGCACTGCCGCGGATCCAGGTCGCGCACGGCACGCGGACCGTTAGCGGCCCCCAGGCCTGGAGCCATGACAAGACCGGCCAGGCCATTCACGTCTACGAACGACGCAACGAAGAAACCGAGGGCGTGAAGATCCAGTACTTCGAGCGCCGCGCCGACGGCCAGGCGATGGGCCGGGTCTTCGACTCCCGCCCCGGACGCGCTGACCGGTATTTCATCAACGACGCCTTCTTTCCGCTGGGCACCTGGGCGCGCGGCGAAAGCAGGGATTTCCAGATGATCGAGTACACCGAAGCGGGTCCGCAGACCCGCATCGCCACCATCAGGATCCGGCGGTTGGATTTCACCTTCCGCGACGTGCCGCACTCGTTGCGCTACGATTGGATCCTGACCGACTCCAATGGCAACGTCCTCTACAACGAGCGTTACGTCTACAGCCCGGGAGTCGGCTTCGCCGCCTTCGATAATCGTCTGAAGTAGACGGGCGTCCGCCACGCTCCCGCTAACTTCGCGGCGTCTCGTTCCTGAACCTTCCGCCGAGGCGGTAGCGGTCGCCGGGGTGCAGCAGCAGCGCCCAGGTGACCGGCCGCGCGCCGGACCAGGTCTGGCGGCGCAGCAGCAGGCAGGGCTTGCCGTCGCTCATGTCCAGCAGCTTGCGCTCCTCCGCCGTGGGCATCACCGCCATGACCACGTGCTCGGCCTCGCTGATCGGGGCTTCCTGGGTCAGGTAGGCGTAGGGCGTGGTGGCGGTGAAGTCTTGGGCGAGGTAGTGCGGCGCCGCGGCCGGGTTCACGTAGCGGTCCTCCAACTGCACCGGCAGGCCGTTTTCGCGGTGCAGGATGAGCGAATGGAAGATCGGCGCGCCGCGCTCCAGCCCCAGTAGCTGGGCCTCCAGGGCGCGGGCCCGCTCGCGCCGCAGGAAGATCACCTCGGCGGCGTGTTTGTGGCCGCGTTCGCGGATCTCCTCGGCGATGTTGCGGATCGCCAGCACGTGCGACTGCGGCTTGGCCGCGGCGACGAAGGTGCCGGCGCCCTGCACCCGGTCGAGCCAGCCCTCCGAGGTCAGCTCGCGCAGCGCCCGGTGCACCGTCATGCGGCTGACCTTGAGTTCGCCGGTCAGTTCGTTCTCCGAAGGGACCCGCGTGGTCTCCGGCCAGTCGCCGGCCAGGATGCGGCCGACGATGTAGTCCTTGACCTGCTGGTACAGCGGTGGCTCGGCGGCGCCGGAGGAGGTGAGCGGGCGGGACATGCGGACGGGCGGACTCTCTCGCGAACTGGATGCGGCCTTGGCCGGAACGGCCCGGTCGTTTATATGGGTCGTTTATATGAACTTGTATATACAAGAGCGGCCAGCCTGACCAGAGGCCGCCGCTCGCCGGGCCTTCAGCCGAGGATGATTTCATGGAGCTTTACCGCTTCTCGCCAGGCAGCCTGCCGCTGCTCGTCTCCATGCCGCACAGCGGGACCTACCTGCCGCCGGAGATCGCGGCGCGCCTGACCGAGGTTGCCAAGACGGTGCCGGACACCGACTGGCACATTCCGCAACTCTACGATTTTCTCGGCGCGCTTGACGTCTCCGTGCTGCAGGCGACCCACTCGCGCTACGTTATCGACCTGAACCGGGCGCCGGACAACCGCGCGCTCTACGCCGGGGCCAGCAACACCGAACTCTGCCCGCTGCAGAGCTTCGCCCTGGCGGAGATCTACCGCGAGGGCCAGCGTCCCGACGAGGCCGAGATCGAAGAACGCCGCGCAACCTATTGGCAGCCCTATCACGACCGACTGAAGCAAGAGCTCGCCGCCATCAGGGCCAAACACGGCATCGCCCTGCTGTGGGACGCCCACTCGATCCGCAGCGAGGTGCCGCGCTTCTTCGAGGGACG
Organism: Kiloniellaceae bacterium; assembly: GCA_040217155.1. Lineage (GTDB taxonomy): Bacteria > Pseudomonadota > Alphaproteobacteria > Kiloniellales > Kiloniellaceae > Pelagibius. Next base: position 50,648 of record JAVJNS010000007.1, on the reverse strand, counting down.
CCTGCCGGACCTGAATCTCGGCTCGGCAGACGGCGCGGCGGCGGCGGCCGGCCTCATGGACATCCTGGCGGCGGTCGCCCGCGACGCGGAATCGATCGGCTACAGCTACGCGGTGAACGGCCGCTTCAAGGGCGGCTACATCACCCGCAGTCATGGGCGCCCCGAGGACGGTGTGCACGCGGTGCAGCTCGAGCTGTCGGAGATCACCTACATGGACGAGGACCCGCCCTTCGCCTTCCGCGAAGACCTCGCCGAAGGCATCCGCCCGGTGCTCGCCGGCCTGATCCAGACCACGCTCGCCTGGGCCGAGATGGAGCAGGCGGGGTAGGGACCGTCCGGCGCAGAGCGCGCCTCTACCGTGCCATTGCTAAGCTGTCGTCCCGGGACCTATTGCCCTGTCGGTTCGCGAAGTCGTTCGTGAGGTAGATGTCGCCCTTGCTGCTGGCACGGTCGTAGGTGAGGCAGGTCATCGCCTTGGACGAACGCCAATGGGTTCCGGGGTCAAGCCCCGGAGCGACAGTGGTGTTTGTGTAGATGGTGTGCGAAAGCCGTAGCATTGCGGGTGAAGTACAGCGCGCTACCCACCCCTTACCACCTGGCCGTCCTTGACCACCTGGCGGCAGGGATTGTGGCCGATGTTGTAGGCCAGTTCGGCCGGGTGGGAGATGTCCCAGAGCACGAGGTCGGCGGTTTTGCCGGTCTCCAGGGTGCCGTGGCTGTCTTGCATGCCCAGCGCGCGGGCGCCGTTGCGGGTGACGCCGGCCAGGGCTTCCTCGGGGGTCAGGCGGAACAGGGTGCAGCCCATGTTGAGGATCAGCAGCAGCGAGGTGATCGGCGAGGAGCCGGGGTTGCTGTCGGTGGCCAGGGCTATGGGCACGCCCGCCGCGCGCAGCGCCTCGACCGGCGGCAGCTTGGTTTCGCGCAGCACATAAAAGGCGCCGGGCAGCAGCACCGCCACCGCGCCTTTCAGCGCCATGGCCTTCACGCCGTCCTCACCGGTGTATTCCAGGTGGTCGGCGGAGAGCGCGCCGAAGCGGGCGGCCAGCGCCGCGCCCTTCAGGTCGGAGAGCTGGTCGGCGTGCAGCTTCACCGGCAGGCCGTGGCGCTCCGCCGCGGCGAACACCCGGGCCACCTGCTCGGGGTAGAAGGCGATGCGCTCGCAAAAGGCGTCGACCGCGTCGGCGAGGCCGGACTCGGCGACCGTCGGCAGCATGGCGACGACGGAGTCGATATAGTCCTCCGGCCGGCCGTCGAATTCCGGCGGCAGGGCATGGGCGCCCAGGAAGGTGGTCTTCACCGTGACCGGCACGGACTCGCCGAGGCGCCGCGCGACGCGCAGCATCTTCAGTTCGTCGTCCAGGGTCAGGCCATAGCCGGACTTGATCTCAAGGGTGGTGACGCCCTCGGCCAGCAGATCGTCGAGGCGCGGGCGGGCCTGCGCAAAGAGTTCATCCTCGCCGGCGGCGCGGGTCTGCTCGACGGTGGAGCGGATGCCGCCGCCGGCCTTGGCGATCTCCTCGTAGGAGGCGCCGGTCAGGCGGAGCTCGAACTCGCGGGCGCGGTCGCCGCCGTAGACCAGGTGGGTGTGGCAATCGATGAGTCCGGGGGTGATCCAGGCGCCGCCGGCGTCATGCACCCGTCCGGCGAGGCTCTCCGGCGGGCCCGGCAATTCGGCCAGGGGGCCGAGCCAGGCGATGCGCCCGTCCTCGACCGCCAGGGCCGCGTCGGCGACGGTGCCATAGGGCCGGCCGCCGCCGCTGCCCCCGCCAGCCACCATCGTGGCCAGGTGCGCACCTGTCCAGAGATCGTCCCACATACCCAAAGACCTGCCCGTCTCGCGGTTCCGTCTGCCTGGCGAGTTGTATAGACAACTTCCTTGCCTTACCCTCGCCAGCGTAAAGTGACAAGACCGCTTTCCCGCCCTTTTCATAGCAGGACTCCATGACGAACCATAAGCTTTTCGCCCGGCAGGCTTTTCTCCCCAACGGTTGGGCCGAGGACGTGCTTTTTGAAGTGGATGCGGCCGGCAGCCTCGCCAGCGTCGCGACAGGGGCGCAGCCCGGCGGCGCGGAGTTGGCGGCGGGGCCGGTGCTGCCCGGCATGCCGAATCTGCACAGCCACGCCTTCCAGCGCGCCATGGCCGGCCTCGCCGAACACCGGCGCGAGGGCGGCGGGAAGGAGGACTCCTTCTGGACCTGGCGCGATGTCATGTACCGCTTCGTCGGGGCGATCACGCCGGAGCAGCTGCACGCCATCGCGGCACAGCTCTATGTCGAGATGCTGAAGGCTGGCTACACGGCGGTCGGCGAATTTCACTATCTGCATCATGGGCCTGACGGGCGTCCTTACGACGACGTCGCGGAGATGTCCCGGCGTACCCTCGCCGCCGCGGCGGCCACCGGCATCGGCATCACCCAGCTGCCGGTGCTCTACGGCTACGGCGGCTTCGGGGCTCAGAAAGTGGGTGAGGGGCAGCGGCGTTTTTTGAACGATCCCAGCAGCTTGCTGCGTATCGTTGAGATACTTAAAGCATCGCATGAGGATAACCGTCAGGTCCGGGTCGGCGTCGCGCCGCATTCCCTGCGCGCGGTCACGCCTGAGACTCTGGATGAAGTGACCAAGGGCCTGACGGCGCTCGACGCCACGGCGCCGATCCACATCCACATCGCCGAGCAGACGAAGGAAGTGGACGACTGCCTCGCCTGGTGCGGACAGCGCCCGGTCGAGCATCTATTCGAGACCCGGGCACCCGACGCGCGCTGGTGCCTGGTGCACGCCACCCACATGAACGCGGTGGAGACCAAAGCTGTGGCTGCCTGCGGCGCCGTCGTCGGCATCTGTTCAACCACCGAGGCCAACCTCGGCGACGGCCTGTTCCCGGCCGAGCCCTACCTCGATGCCGGCGGGCGCTGGGGCATCGGCTCCGACAGCCACATCTCCGTCAGCCCGCTCGAGGAGCTGCGCTGGTTCGAGTACGGCCAGCGCCTCGCCTGGAAACGCCGCAACGTGCTGGCGGGCGCGGGGGACCACGCCTCGGTCGGCCAGCGGCTCTATGTCCAAGCGCTGCAAGGCGGCGCCCAGGCCCTCGGCCGCCCCATTGGCGCGCTGGAGGCCGGCAAGCGCGCCGACCTGCTGGTGCTCGACCCGGACCACCCCGACGTGGCGACGATGCCCAGTGAACGCCTGCTCGACGCCGTCGTCTTCGCCGGCAACCGCAACCCGGTGCGCGACGTTATGGTCGGCGGCAGGTGGGTGGTGCGAGAGAGCCACCACCGGGACGAAGAAGCCGTGCAGGCGGCTTACGTCGACGTGGTGAAAGATCTGCTCGACTAAGCCGGCAGCGGCGGCACGCCGGCGCGGGTGAGCAGGGCGCCGCTTTCCAGCAATTCCTTGTCGAAGCGTTCCAGTTCCGCACCGAGCGAGCGGTCCTCGTCGACCGCCGGCACGATCTCGCGCAGCGCGGCGAAGGCGGCGGCGACCGCCGGGGCGACCGTGCCGCCGCGCAGTTCGGCGGCCTGGGCAGCGGTGATGAGCTCGACGCCGAGAACGAGGCGCAAGCGCCACAGCGCCTCGATCAGCTTCTTGGCGGCCTGCGGCGCGGCGGTGATCTCGTCCTCGACGCCTTCGCCGGCCCAGCGCTGGTCGCCCGGCACCGGCTGAGCCAGGTGGCGCAGTTCCTGCAGCAGCGATTCGGCGATCTTCAGGAAGGGGGCGAGGGCGGAGTTGCCGGGCCCGCGCGGCGAGAGGCCGAGCGGCAGGCCGCTGAGGCCCGGCGACAGCAGTTTCGCCGTGCGCGCGACGGCGCCGGAGGCGGCCATGGCGACCGCCTGGGACAGGGTCTCCAGGGCCAGGGCGAGGGCCGGGGTGTGGAAGTTCGCGGTCGAAATCAGGCGGCCTCCGGATGCCGTATCGGCCTCGATCACCGTCAGGGGATTGTCGCCGGCGCCGTTCACCTCCGCCAGCACCGCCGGTTCCAGGAACCGGATCGCCGCGAGCAGGCTGCCGTTCAGCGGCCCCACCGTGCGCAGCGACAGCGGGTCTTGCAGGCGCCGCGCCGTGGCGGTGTCGATCAGCGCGCTGCCGGCGAGGATCCGCAGCAGGTGCGCCGAGGATTCCGGTTGGCCGGGGGCCGGACGCGCCGCCGTGGCGGCCGGGTCGTGCGGCGTCAGGTTGCCGCGGAAGCCCTCCAGCGAAGCGGCGGCGGCGAGCTGGGCGAGGCGCCAGAGTTCGCCCGCGTCGTGCAGCGCCAGGCCGCCCAGGCCCGCCGAGAACGACGAGGCGCTGCACAGCGCGAGACCGTCCTTGGGGCCGAGCCTGGCCGGCTTCAGGCCGCCGCCGGCCAGGGCCTCTTGCGCCGACAGCAGGCTGCCGTCGACCTCGATCTCGCCCTCGCCGGCCAGCGCGAGACCCAGGTGGGCGAGCACACAGAGGTCACTGGCCCCGACCGAGCCGATGGAGGGAAGCTGCGGGTGCAGGCCCCGGTTCAGCATCGCCGCCAGCATCTCGGCGAGCGCCGGGGTGACGCCGGCGCCGCCCTTCAGCAGGCCGTTGAGGCGCACCGCCATGACCGCGCGCACCTGTTCCCGCGGCAGGCGCGGGCCGACCGCGTGGGCGCGGCCGCGCAGGGTGCGCAGCGAGAAGGCGGCCATGTCGGCGCGGCTGAGACTATGGGTCACCTGGGGCCCGAGGCCGCGGGTCAGGCCATAGACCGGCAGGTCGGCCTCAATCGCCGCCTCGACCACCGCCCGGGCCGCCGCCAGGCGGGTCTTGGCGTCGGGCGCGATGGCCACCGGCCGGTTGCGGCGGGCGACGGCGGCGAGGCCGGCGGCGTCGAGCGTTTCGCCGGTGAGCAGGAGAGGCGGCAGGCTGTCGTGCAAGGGTCGGTCCGCTGCTTTGGCTGTGACGGGCGGCATCCTAAGCCATTGAGCGGCACAGAGACCATGCAGGATCTCGGAAAGCCTCTTGACGGCGCGCGCGATCCATTATATTTAACCTACTGGTTATTTAACGATGTGGTTCAGTAAAAATGCAGAGCGACGCCCTCAGCCAGACCTTCTCCGCCCTCGCCGATCCGACGCGGCGGGCGATCCTGGCGCGCCTCACCAGCGGCGAGGCCACGGTGAGCGAACTGGCGGAGCCCTTCGACATGAGCCTGCCGGCGGTCTCCAAGCATCTGAAGGTGCTGGAGCGCGCCGGCCTGGTCGCCCGCGGCCGCGAGGCCCAGTGGCGGCCCTGCCGCCTGGAAGCGGGGCCGCTGAAGGACGCCACCGACTGGCTGGAGCGTTACCGCCAGTTCTGGGAGCAGAGCCTCGACCGCCTGGAGAACTACCTCGACCAGCTGCAGATGAAAAAAGCGAAGGGAGGCCGCCATGGCCGCAAGTCCTGAAACTGTCCAGCAACCGCAAGAACGCGTCCTGGTCATCACCCGTGTCTTCGACGCGCCCCGCGCTCTGGTTTTCAAGACTCTGACCCAGCCGGAGCACCTGGCGCGCTGGTGGGGGCCTGAGGGCTTCACCCTGCCGTCCTGTGAGGTGGACCTGCGCCCCGGCGGGGTCTTCCGCTGTACCATGCGCTCGCCGAAGGGCAGCGAGCATCGCCTGCACTGCGTCTACCGCGAGATCGTCGAACCGGAGCGCCTGGTCTACACCTGGACCTGGCTGGACGAAGACGACGAGCCCGGGCACGAGACCCTGGTCACCATCACCCTGGAAGAAGGCGGCACGCAAATGGGCGAGAAAACCCTGTTCACCATGCACCAGGCGGTCTTCGAGTCCGAGTCCGCGCGCGATGCCCACAACGAGGGCTGGAGCGGCGGCCTCGACCGTCTCGAAGGTTACCTGGCGACGCTCTAGCTCGAATCAGTGCCGCCCGCAGGATGCCGGGCATCCACCCCTAGCGAAGGAGACCCCCCATGGCTTCGCACAAGATCGTTTCCGCCGATGACTGGCTAACTGCACGCAAAGACCTGCTGGCCAAGGAGAAGGCTTTTACCAGGCAACGCGATGCGCTCTCCGCGGCGCGCCGGGCGCTGCCCTGGGTGAAGCTGGAGAAGGACCATGTCTTCGAGGGGCCGGACGGGCGCGAGTCCCTGGCCGATCTCTTCGCCGGCAACAGCCAGCTCATCGTCTACCACTTCATGTTGGGGCCGAGTTGGGGCGAGGGCTGCAAGTCCTGCTCCTACCTGGCCGACCACTTCGACGGCATGTTGGCGCACCTGAACGCGCGCGACGTTTCCTTCGTGGTGGTCTCGCGCGCGCCGCTGCCGGAGATTCAGGCATTCCAAAAGCGCATGAACTGGGGCTTCAAATGGGTGTCGTCCCACGACAGCGACTTCAACCGCGACTTCCACGTGAGCTTCACGCCGGAGGAACTGGAGAAGGAAAAGGCCTTCTACAATTTCAGTGAAGGCGGTTTCCCATCGGAAGAGGCGCCGGGTGCCAGCGTGTTCTACAAGGACGCCAAGGACCAGATCTTCCACACCTATTCCTGCTATTCCCGTGGCCTCGACATCCTGATCGGCACCTACAACTTCCTCGACCTGGTGCCCAAGGGCCGCGACGAAGACGACCTCGAGTGGACCATGCAGTGGATCTGCCATCACGACCGCTACGACGGGGCCAGCAGGCCGGAGCGCCATTCCGCCGCGCAGTAGAGCGCCGCAGGCGCGTCACGGAAGTTTCTCGCAGCTAAGCCGACGGACGCGGGGATCCCGCGTCCGCGGCGGCCCAAACAAAATGGAAGAACGCAATGTCTACAGTCGCAGAAGAGTCCTCGACCGCCGGCCGCGAACTCACGCTGACCCGACTGATCGCCGTGCCGCGCGAGAAGGTCTATCGCGCCTGGACCGAGCCGGAGCTGCTCAAGCGGTGGTTCGCGCCCAGCCCCTACACCACGCCCCATGCCGAGCTGGATGTGCGCTCCGGCGGATCGAATTTCATCGTCATGCGCGATCCCGACGGCAACGACATGCCGCTGCGCGGCGTTTACCTGGAAGTGGTGAAGAACGAGCTTATCGTCTTCACCGACGCCTTCACCGAGGCCTGGCTGCCCTCCGAAAAGCCGTTCTTCACCGGGATTATCACTTTCGAGGATGAGGACGGCAAAACGCGTTACACGGCGCGGGCGCGGCATTGGAGCGAAGCCGGCTGCAAGGCCCATGAGGACATGGGTTTTCACGAGGGCTGGGGGCTCTGCGCCGAACAGCTCGCCGCGGTCGCGGCCAAGCTTTGACCCTGCGGCCAAGGTGCCGGCGGCAGGCCCGTTACAAGATACCAATGACGAAGAGACTCGGCAAAACTACTCCGATCTGGTTACCATTGAATCGCTCTTCGATCGCTTCGGGGGGCGGTCTAGGATGGCCCAGCAGAGTCGAGAGGATTCGCCATGGAGCGGACGCGGGGAACGAAGGTTGGCTGTGCCCTGTCGATTCTCGCCGGGCTCACGCTAAGCGCCTGCTCGCCGTACGAATACAAGGAAGAGATCGCGACCTTCGGCAACGGCGTGACCGCCTCGGTGCAGAGCTTCGACGCACTGAAGCCGCAATATACCGCCTGGGCGACGGCGCAGCGCGACAAGCAGCTTCGCGATGCCTTCGCCCAGACCGGCAGGGTGCCCTCCATTTCCGACCAGTGCTTCGATCTGCGGAACGCCTATGATGAGGCCTTCGCGGCGGCCGGGGCGCCGGCGGGCGAACTGCTGAGCCCGGAAGACTACGCCGGCTGCACCGTGACGCCGGTCCCGCGCACCGATCCGAGCAAGGGCCTGCCGAACCTGGAGGCCCTTGGCGGCGCGCTTAAGGCCTATGTGGCCGGGCTCGACGCGGTGACCGACGCGGGCGACGAGGCGGCCCTGCAGAAAGCCTTCGGCGAGCTGAATACCAGCGCCAAGTCGCTGTTCGCGACGGTCAACGCGGAACTGGCCAAGAAAAGCGAGCCGGCCCTGGATGCCGTCGGCAGCCTGGTCTACCAGGCTGGACTTACTTACCTGCGCCAGCGCCGCTTCGATGCCTTGAAGCAGGCGGTGAATCACAACGACCCGGTTGTCGGGCAGGCGGCGGACCTCTTGGCCGAAGCCGCCTTCAACATCTACGGCCCGACGCTTACCGACAAGGAAGAGGCGCTTCAAGCGGCGGAGCGAAAGGCGCTCGACACCAATTCCGACAACTACGTCGCGGTGTGGAGCGATATCGACAAGGCCCGCGCCGCCTTCGTCCAGGCCTTTCGCGACAGCCCGGTCTATGCCTTCCACCGGATCAAGACCACGCACAGCGCGTTGCGCGACTCCTTGAACGACCCAACGAACAGGGCCCAGCTGGACGCCCTCTACGACAATGCCGCGGCCCTGAAGAAGGCGGCGGAAGCGGCGCTGAATGCGGTCCGGAAGGATGACGGCTAGGCACTACAGGGAACGGGGGTAAGCAGCACATGGGCGCGACCGATAGAGCTCAACGTCTCCAGAGCGATCTGCGCTCCGCGATATCCGACAACATCAAGGCTTTGCGGATTCAGCGCCGGGCGGCCATTCAGGCGCGCGATACCGCCGCTGTAGACTCGCTCGATGTCAGCATCGGCAAGCTGCAGGAGCAACGGGACGATCTGTCGTTCCTCAGCCTCGAGGCCTTGGAAGACAGTGAAGAACTGCGCCAAACCATTGCCGAGTTGACCGAAGCCGCCGACGCACTGAAGGACGAGGCGGACAACATCAAGACGGTCGCCGGCGCCCTGGAGAAGGGCGCGAGGATCATCGACCAGGCGGTCACGGTCATCGAGAAGCTGCGGCGCTTCGTCCCCTTTCCCTAAAGCACTTTGCGCTTTAGAAGCCGACCCAGGTCGCGGGTCAGTGAACCTGTGGCGCCAGGCGCCGGAGCTTGCGGTTGTCGACGATCTGCCACAGCAGGTAGGCGGTGATGGCGGTCAGCACGATGCCCCCGCCGGCGACGGTCCTCGGCATCGGGGTCTCGGCCAGAAACAGCCAGACCCAAAGCGGCCCGAGGATCACCTCGGCGGTGCTGAGAAGGGCGGCGTAGGCGGAGGGAATCAGCCGCGCGCCCTGCGTGAACAGCGCCATGCCGAGCCCCATGCTGATACCGAAGACAGCCAGGAACGGCACCTGCCAGGTCTCCACCGCGACGCTGCCCACGGTTGCCAGAGATACGGCAAGGGCGATCGCACAGCCGGTCGCCGCGCCGGTGCAGACCGCGGGCGTCATCCTGATGTTGGCGTAGCGCCGCGTGATCACCGTCGCGGTGGCGAAAGCAAAGGCGATGAGCAGCGACAGGCCGTCGCCGATGGGTGAAACCCTGCCGGTCAGCGAGTCGGAAACCATGACGGCCACGCCGGCGATCACGGCGGCTATCGCGAGCCAGGTCACCGAGCGGAGCTGTTCGCCGAACAGGATCCTGGAAAGGAGGGCGGCGATCAGCGGCACGCCGGCCTGCATCAGCAGGATATTGGCCACGGTTGTGTATTGCAGGGCGACGATGAAAGTCGTCGTCGCGATGGTGAAGCAAACCGCCACCGACAGGCCGGCGTAACCCATGCGGGCAAAGAGGGCGAGCGTCCCCGCCCAGCCGTCCCTGACCAGCATGAAGGCGAGGAGGCACAGGGTAGCCGTTCCCGAGCGCCAGAAAATCGTCGTCCAGGCAGAGTCGACATCGGCCAGGCGGGAAATGAGGCCGCCGAGACTCCAGACCAAAGCCGAACCGAAGACCAGCCAGGGGCCGAGAGCGTGACTCTCAGTCTGCGGCGTTTCGGCCCGGGCCGGAAGCTCGGGTTGGTAGGTCGACTGTGACATGCTTTTGAATCTTCTTGCGGCCGGATGGCACTATGGTGGCCTCGCCACTGCCGTCACATGCCTATCTGCGACAGCGCCGCCGCGCATTTTGGCAAGAGACGCAGACGGAGTCTTATCCGGCGGCGGGAAACGCCCCGGAACCTTTGGGGGTTCCGGGGCGCGCTTTTGACTTACACCCAGGGGCAGTGGCTGTTGGAGGCGCCGAAGGTACGGCCCTCGGCGAAGCGCGAGATGGCGAAGGGTTCCAGCTCGGCGACGCGGTTGTCGCCGGCCAGGATCCTGGCCACCAGCTTGCCGACGCCGGTCATCTTGAAGCCGTGGTTGGAGTCCGCGATCATGTAGACGTTGGGCAGGATCCAGTCGAAGATCGGCACGTTGTCCGGCGTGAAGGCACCGATGCCGCCGTTGCGCCGCTCCTTGAAGTTTTTCCGGTGGCCTTTGAAGCGGGGCATGAGGTAGGCCATGGACGCCGTCATGTAGTCGGCGAACCAGTCGTCGGCCTGGTACTCGTCGTTGTCCCAGCCATAGGGCTCCAGCTTCGCCTTGGGGCCGATCTTGATGGGGATGGTGCCGCCCTGCACGCCGGCGCGCTCCATGCGCTCGGCGCCGTTCTTCCAGTAGACGTAAAGGTGATCGGAGATCTCCTTGCCGGTCTCTTCGTTGACCACCGGCGTGTTCATCAGCTCGACATGCAGTACCGGCGGGTCGAGATCGCGGCTGTCGCGGTACGGCTCGTCGATGTAGACCTCGCCTTCCAGCAGGCGCCAGTAGGTCCACATGTCGAGCTTGTTGGTGCCGCCGTCGGGATACTTGGCGTCCAAGACGTCGGGCTTGCCGAGCATTTCCCAGTGCTTGCCGATCCAGGCGCCGTAGCACAGCACGGCGACGTCGCAGGCGATGTCGCCCTGGTTGGTGTGCAGTTTGGAAATACGTCCGTTGGTGACGTCGTAGCCGGTCACCTCGACGCCGGAGAGGATCTCCACGCCGTACTGGGCGCACTTCTCGGCGAGGCCGGCGACGGCCTGGCGGGTGCCGGCGTAGCCGGAGGGGCGCTCGTGCAGCACCACGCCGACCTTCTCGGTGTTGAAGTCCGGCCAATAACCCTTCAGGAAGGATTTGGCCTCCTTGCCGACATAGACGTCGGAGCGGTAGCCGCAGGCGTTCTGGCTCTTGGTGATCTTCTCGTAGTCGGCGGCCTGGTTCTCCTCGCCGGCGGAGATATAGCCGACTTGCTGGAAGCCGAAACGCACCGGGTCAGACATCCACACATCGACGGAGTGGCGCAGGATCGGGTGCAGGGCCTCGGTCATGTAGAAGTTGCGCACGCAGCCGCAGGCGATGCCTGTGGCGCCGGCGCCGGGCGCCGTCTTGTCGAGGACGACGATGTCCTTGCCGGAGCCCTTGCCGCGGGCCTCCAACTCCATTGCCAGGTGCCAGGCCGTGGAGAGGCCATGGACGCCGGCGCCGGCGATGACATAGGTTTTCGAATCCGGAAGTACGGTCATGGTGGTGGTATCCCTGTCAGGTCATTACGACGGTCCGCATCGACCGGCGCCCACCTTGACCGTATGGCCCGCTAGGGGAATCGCGCTCTTCCCCCATCTGCGCCGGCCGGAAGCATCCCGACCCATTCCAAAAAGTCCCCGGGGGGCGTCCTGGGACGGCCTGAGCCCTGCGCGTTTTGGGCCCCGAAGGACAATCTGCGGTCCCTTATATACAGGAGCCCCTGACAGGTTGTATATACAAATTGGGGCCGCAAAGAGCCCTCAAGGCCGCCGCCGGGCGGCGGGCGAAAGCGGCCGCGTCAGGCCGCGAAGGAGACCGGATGGCACGAGATGGAACGAGACGGCGCGCACGCCAGGGGGCAGGGGCCAGAAGTGCGACCAGAGGCGGCGGCGGCGCCGGCGCGCTGCTGAAGCAACTGCCCTGGCGGGTTTTGGAGAGCCCCTTTCAGGCGCTGGAAGTGCTGTCGCCCGAACAGATCGAGCTGATCACCGATACCGCCTTCCGCATCCTGGAAGAGGTCGGCATGGACTTCCTGCACCCTGAGGCACTGGACATCCTGGGCCGCGCCGGGGCGACGGTCGAGCCGGGAAGCCAGCGCGTGCGCTTCGACCGCGGCCTGCTGCGCGAAGCGCTCGCCAAGGCGCCGGCCCGCTTCACGCTGCACGCGCGCAACCCGGCGCACAGCCTGCCCATCGGCGGCCGGCACATCACCTTCGGCTCGGTCGCCTCGGCGCCCAACGCCTCGGACCTGGAGGCCGGCCGGCGGCCCGGCAATCAGAACGACTACCAGAACTTTCTGCGCCTCTCGCAGGCCTTCAACGTCATCCACTTCCTCGCCGGCTATCCGGTGGAGCCGGTCGACCTGCACCCGGCGACCCGCCACCTGGACTGCATCCGCGACTGCCTGACCCTCACCGACAAGGTGTTTCACGCCTATTCCCTGGGCCGCACGCGCATCCTCGACGCCCTTGAACTGGTGCGTCTGGGCCACGGCCTGACCGAGTCCGAACTGGCCGCGGCGCCGCGGCTCTTCACCATCGTCAACACCTCCTCGCCGCTGCGCCTCGACGGGCCGATGATCGAGGGTGTCATCGAGATGGCGCGGCGCAACCAGGCGGTGGCCATCACCCCCTTCACGCTTTCCGGCGCCATGAGCCCGGCGACGGTGGCCGGCGCCCTGGCGCAGCAGCACGCCGAGGCCATGGCCGGCCTCGCCTTCGCCCAGCTGGTCAATCCCGGGGCGCCGGTGATCTACGGCGGCTTCACCTCGAACGTGGACATGAAGTCGGGCGCGCCGGCCTTCGGCACGCCGGAATACACCCGCGCCGCGATCGCCGGCGGACAATTGGCGCGCCAACTGAAAGTGCCGTATCGCTCCTCCAACGCCAACGCCGCCAACTGCGTCGACGCGCAGGCGGCCTATGAATCGCAGATGTCCCTCTGGGGCGCGGTGATGGGCCATGCCAACTTCGTCATGCACGGCGCGGGCTGGCTGGAGGGCGGGCTCTGCGCCTCGTTCGAGAAGTTCGTGCTCGACGCCGAGATGCTGCAGATGATGAGCGAGGTGATGACTCCGCTGGAGGTCAGCGAAGCCTCGATCGGCCTCGAGGCGATCCGCGAAGTCGGCCCCGGCGGCCACTTCTTCGGCGCCGCCCATACCCTGGAGCGCTATGAGACCGCCTTCTACGCGCCGCTGCTGTCCGACTGGCGCAATTTCGAGACCTGGGAGGAGGCGGGCGGCGAAAGCGCCACCCAGCGCGCCAACCGGCTCTACAAGGCGGTGCTGGCGGACTTCACACCGCCGCCCCTCGATCCGGCGATCCGCGAGGCCCTCGACGACTTCGTCCGCCGCCGCACGACGGAGGGGGGTGCGGAAGCAGCATAGCTAACCGCCACCGAAGTCGGATAGGGTGGCGCCGCGATGAACAATCTCTCCGACAACTCCCGCGGCGCCCTCTTCATGACGATCTGCATGGCCGGCTTCGTGCTCAACGACGCCATGGTCAAGCTGGTGACTCAGGATATCAACCTGTTTCAGGCGATTTTCCTGCGCGGCATCTTCGCCAGCCTGCTGATCGGCGCGCTGGCCCTGTGGCGCGGCCACCTGGCCTACCGGGTATCGCGCGGCGACGGCAAGCTGCTGATCCTGCGTATCGTCGGCGAACTGGGCGGCACCATCTGCTACCTCACCGCCCTGATGCACATCCCTATCGCCAACGCGACGGCGATCCTGCAGGCCCTGCCGCTGGCCGTGACCCTGGGTGCCGCGGTCTTTCTGAAGGAGCCGGTCGGCTGGCGGCGCTACACGGCGATCGCCATCGGCTTTGCCGGCGTCATGATCATCGTGCGCCCGGGCGCCGAGGGCTTCGATGCCTATGCGATCCTGGCGGTGATAGCGGTGCTCTTCGTGACCCTGCGGGACCTGGCCACGCGGCGCCTTTCGGCGCCGGTGCCCTCGCTGTTCGTCGCCTTCTGCACCGCCACGATCATCACGCTGTTCGGCGCGCTCATGCTGCCGTTCGCGGTGTGGCAGCCGGTGGCGGCGGACAACCTGCTCTACCTGGCGGTGGCGGCCAGTTCCCTGTTCTTCGGCTACGTGTTCAGTGTCTCCTCGATGCGCGTCGGCGAGGTCGCCTTCGTCTCGCCGTTCCGCTACACCATCCTGATCTGGGCGATCATCCTCGGCATCGTGATCTTCGGCGACTTGCCCGACGCCTGGACCCTGGCCGGCGCGGCCGTCATCGTCGCCACCGGCGTCTTCACCTTTTACCGGGAGCGCCGGCTGTCTCGCATGCCGATAAGCGCGACCTCGGCCCGGCTCTGAACCGGGCCAAGCCGGACCATTCGACCGATGTCTTCAGACAATTTCCGCGGCGCGTTCTTCATGGTGATCGCCATGGCGGGCTTCGTCCTCAACGACACCATGATGAAGCTGGTGTTCGCCGATCTGGAGTTGTTTCAGTCGATTTTCCTGAGGGGTCTGCTGCTGTCGCTGCTGATCGCCCTGCTGGCGCTGCGCCAACGGCAGTTGATCTACCGGCCGGCGCGCGGCGATGCCCGCATCCTGGGCCTGCGCGTGCTGGGAGAGATCGGCAGCGCCATCTCCTTCCTCACCGCGCTCTATCACATGCCGATCGCCAACGCGACGGCGATCCTGCAATCGATCCCCCTGGCCATCACCCTGGCCGCCGCGCTGTTCCTGGGCGAGAAGGTCGGCTGGCGGCGCTACAGCGCCATCGCGGTCGGCTTCGCCGGCGTTCTGATCATCGTGCGGCCGGGCGCCGAGGGCTTCACCGTCTATTCCTTCTGGGCGGTGGCGGCGGTCGGCTGCATGGTGCTGCGCGACCTCTCGACCCGCAGCCTGTCACAGGGCGTGCCCTCGCTCTTCGTCGCCTTCATCACCGCGGTCTGCACCACCGGCTTCACCGGCCTGCTGTCGCTGACCCAGGCCTGGCCGCCACTGGGGTTGCGGCAGCTTGGCCTGCTGCTGGCCTCGGCGGGGTTCCTGTCGTTCGGCTACGTCTTCTCGATCAAGGCCATGCGGGTCGGGGAGGTCGCCTTCGTCTCGCCCTTCCGCTACACCATCCTGGTCTGGGCGATCGTTCTCGGCGTCGTGGTCTTCGGCGACATTCCCGACGCCTGGACCCTGACCGGCGCGGCCATCGTCGTGATCATGGGCATCTATACCTTCTACCGCGAGCGCAGCCTGATGCGGCGGTCGGCGGCGACCGCCACGGCCGGCGTCGCCAGGCAGACCGCGGAATAACCGGGCGCCGGGCGGCCCCAAAAGGGCCACCGGCCTATGCGTTGTTGCGCTGTTCCCCAACCGCGGTTTTGCGTTAGTCTTATGCAGCCGCCTCTGGGGAGGACTGCAATGCAGAAGGCCGTCAGCTCACAAATCGTCAGACCGCAGTTGCTCGCCGTCGCCGTGGTGATGGGCCTGGTGATGCTGCCTGTCGCCGTCTGGCTCGACCTGCGCAACCTCGCGGATGAAACCCTGCAGTCGCAGGCCAGCGGTCTCAACGCGGTGATCAGCGACATTCGGGGCTACTACGCGCGCAACGTCGTCGGGCGGGTGCTCGAGTCGCCGGACAAGACGCTGCCCCTGCACAATTACCACGATGTGCCCGGCGCCATTCCCATTCCGGCGACTCTCTCCATCGAACTGGGCGAGGTCATCGGCGCCAAGGAAGGTATCGTCGCCTATCGCTTCGTCTCCGACTATCCCTTCGCCAACCGTGCGGCGCACGCGCTCGACGCCTTCGAGCGTGACGCCATCGAGAGTTTTCGCCGCGAGCGGCGGCCCGAGGCCACGCGCTCCGAGATCACCGGGTCGATCTTCAACCGGCGGGTCCGCGTCGCCGCGCCGGTGATCCTCGGCGGGTCCTGCGTCGCCTGCCACAACAGGCATCCGGAGAGCCCCAAGCATGACTGGCAGGTGGGCGACGTTCGCGGCATTCAGGCGATCACCGTCGAGCAGCCGGTGGCGGCCAACCTTTTCACCTTCAAGTTCCTGCTGCTCTACCTGTTCTGCGCGGGGGCGGCGGGAGTCACCTTCGTCGTCCTGCAGTCCCGCCAGGCCCGGGCCATGCGGCGCATGAACGACGAACTCGAGACCGCCAACAGCTTCCTCGCTTCGGTTTCCCTGAAAATCGCCAAGTATCTCTCGCCGCAGATCTACAAGAGCATTTTCAGCGGCGAGAAGGACGTCTCGATCTCCACCGAGCGCAAGAAGCTGACGATCTTCTTTTCCGATATCCAGAATTTCACCTCGATGTCGGAACGCCTGCAGCCGGAGGAACTGACCGATCTGCTGAACGAATACTTCACGGAGATGTCGACCATCGCCGCGGCCCACGGCGCGACGGTGGACAAGTTCATCGGCGACGCCATCCTGGCCTTCTTCGGCGATCCGGAAACCAAGGGCGTGGTCGAGGATGCCCGCGCCTGCCTGCGCATGGCCATGGAGATGCAGCAGCGCCTGACGGAGTTGAATGTCGTCTGGCGCCGCCGCGGCCTGCAGGATCCCTTCATGGTGCGCATGGGAATCAACACCGGCTACTGCAATGTCGGCAATTTCGGCAGCAACGACCGCATGGACTACACCATCATCGGCGCCGAGGCGAACCTCGCCGCGCGCCTGCAGTCGATCGCCGAGCCGGGCAGCATCGTCCTCAGCTACGAGACCTTCGCGCTGGTGCAGGACGTGGTGCGCACCCGCAGGCTCGATCCCATCCGGGTCAAGGGCATCAACCGCGACGTGGTGCCCTACACGGTCGAAGGGATGGCCGAGGGCGAGGGCGCGCTGGCCGGCGTGTTCAACGCCTATGGTTCGGGCATGAACGTCTTCATCGACGTCGACATGCTCGACGAGGCCGACGTTCAGCGCCTGAAAGGCACGCTGCAGAGCGCCATCGCCGCGCTCGCCAGCAAGGCCGGGCCCGAACCGCAGACGGAATAGGGCGCCGGGGCAGGCCGTCTCAGACGGCGTCAGTCCACCTTGCCGGCGTCGACGATTTCCGACATGGCGGTCAAGAATTCAGCCACCTCCTGGACCGTGTTGTAGTGACACAGCGAGACCCGCACGGCGGAGGGCAGGCCAAGCGGGTTCAGGATGTTCCCGGAATAGTGGTCGGCCTTGCGCGTGTGAGTCCGGATGCCCTGGTTGTTGAGGGCCGTTACAACATCCGGGGCGTCGATGCCTTCGACAGTCAGGCAGACGAGGCCCTCGCGCGCCGGGTTGTCGACACCGCCGATGATGCCGACGCCCGGCAGTTCGGCCAAGCCCTTCAGGTTGCCGGTGCCGTGCAGCATGGCATCGGTCAGGGCCTTCTCATGCGCGTGGATCGCCTTGCCGGCGGCCTCGATCTGCTGGCGCAGGTCGTCGCTTTCAGTGAAGTGGCTGCCCAGCCAGCAGAAGTAGTCCACCACGTCGGTGAAGGTGGCATAGCTGCCGGTGTCGCGGGTGCCGAACTCCCAGTTCGTCGTCGGGCCGCCGATCAGTTGCTCTTTTGGCAGCGCGGTCAGCCGGTCCGAGGCCCAGGCGATGCCGTAGCCATGACGCGAGAAAACCTTGTAGGGCGAGACCGCGTAGCCGTCGATGCCGTAGCCGTCGATGTCGATGCGCCCGTGGCTGGCGTGCTGGATGCCGTCGACGATGATGAAGCAGTCGGGGGCCGCCTTGCGGATCGCCGCGGCGATGCTCGCAACGTCGACCGCCATGCCGGTGACCGGCGACGTGTGCAGGATGGTGGCGACACGCAGATCGGCGGTCAGGTGCGGCGCGTAGGCCTCAAGCCCCACCGTGCCGGTGGCGTCGTCGTGGTTTACCAGGACGTGTTCGCGTCCGGTCTGCTCCGCCCAGTGCGCCATGGCGCTGCGCGAGGCCGGGTGCTCCAGGGTCGAGCCCAGCAGCTTGCCGCCTTCGGCCGCGCCGACGGCGGCGCTGCGGATCAGCCGGAACAGGATCTCGGTGCCGCTCTCGCCGACGAAGATCTCGCCGTCCGGGGCGTTGAGGAAGACCCGCGCCTTGGCCTTGGCCTCGTCGATCACGCCCATGAGTTCCTTGGAGGCCGGGTTGTCGCGCCCCTGGTTGTCGGGAATGGCCGCGAAGGTGGCCGAAGTCTCGACCACCGACTTCAGGGTCAGCGCGCCGCCGGCGTTCTCGAAGAAGACGCGCGGGCCGGTGAAGGGACAGGTCTCGACATGGGCGAAGCGGTCGCGCACCTGGTCCATGAGGCCAGGTTTATCGGTGATCATAAGGTGGGAACTCCAGAGGCCTTGAGATGTCTTGCCGGCTTTGCGCCGCGTTCCCGTTGAGATAGCCGACCGAGCCCGCCTTGCCAACAGGCGAGGCGCCGCGGTTGAGCTTCTTCGACCCCGATTGAGTCGACTTAAGCCGCGCTGGGATGCAGCGGCTGTTCCTTGGCGCGGAGGAAATAGCGCCGGAAGACTTCGCCGTAGCCCTTGAAAAAGTAGCCGCCGTTGGAGGCGAGGAAGAGGGCGCGGCGCTTCTTGTAGAAGCCCGGCAGGCGGTACCAGGCGAGGCCCGGCTTGTCGTGATGCACCAGGTGCAGGTTGTTGTTGAGGAACAGCAGCCCCATCAGCGCGCCGGCCTCGACGATCGCCGAGCGCTCGCTGACTTCCGGGCGGGCGCGGTGCTCGAGGAAGGAGCGCAGCAAGGTCAGCGACAGTCCCGGATAGGCGAAGAACAGCAGGAACTGCCACAGCGGCAGGCCGCAGACCGCGATCACCCAGGCCAGCACCAGCGCCACGCCGGCGGCATGGATCGCCCAGGCGGTCAGGTGGCTCGTGTCGCCACGGCGCAGGCGGTCCAACTCGCTCTTGTAGAACACCCAGAGACAGCGCAGCGGCCCGAGCAGGAGGCGTCCGGCCAGGGTGTTGTGCGCGGTGAGGAAGGCACGGGTGACGGGGCCGGCCCGGTCCCAGGCGGCGGCGTCCAGGTAGTAGGACTCCGGATCCTCCAGCGGGTCGGTCAGGTGCGCGTCGTTGTGGTGGGCGAGGTGGCTTTCGCGATACAGCCGGAACGGCATCCACAGCCACAGACTGGGCAGCACCAGCAATTCGTTGACGGTCGCGCTGGGGGTCGGGTGGCCGTGCACCACCTCGTGCTGCAGCGAGCCGTGCCAGGCGACGAGATAGGCGCCGAGCGGCAGCAGGACCCACCACGGCAGGGCGCCATGGAACCAGGTGGCGGCGCCGAAGCCGCTGTAGATCGCCCCGGCGACCAGCAGGGTCGGCCACTCGATGCTTCGCGGCAGCCGATGGGCGCGCGGCGCCGTGCGCTGCGGCACGGAACCAGGCCCCTGAGAAATTAACTGTGCTGATCCTTGGCCGTGCTTTGTTGGCTGATAACCCTCTTTAAACACTTGAAAAACAATCCCTGAAAACAACCTGTGACATTTTTGGCTGTCAGCAGGGTGTCAGATGTCCGGGGCCGGCAACAACGAGGGACTGCGCACAATTCGCAGATTCTAGTCATCATCGTTTACATTCGACGTAAGAAAGCTCTAATGTGGGTGAATCATCACCGAATGTAGCGTTAAATCATCAGGCTTTGACATGGACCGTCGCCGCACCGTCGAAACTTTCCGCGAGCGCCTGAGCGAGGTCATCGACCGCTCGGGCCTCAGCCGTTCCGCCTTTGCCGCCAAAGCCGGGTTCGACCGCTCGACCCTGTCGCAGCTCCTGTCGGCGGCCAACGCCCGCCTGCCGCGCGCCGAGACCATCGCCGCCATCGCCGAGCAGGAGCAGGTGTCCACCGATTGGCTGCTCGGCCTGGTGCAGGAAGAAAAGATCGGCACCAACATACTCAGCGAGGCGCCGGAGATCGCCCGCGGCGCGTCCTCCTACTCCGACGAGCGCCTGACCCGCTGGCGGGCCGAGGCGGTGGGTTACAAGATCCGCTACGTGCCCTCGACCCTGCCGGACCTGTTGAAGGGCGAGGAGATCATCAGCTACGAGTACAGCCAGCAGGGCGGCAACATGCCGGCGCTGCGCCTGGAGCAGGCCGAGGCGCGCCTCGCCTACAGCCGGCGGCCGGAAACCGATCTGGAGGCCTGTTCCTCGATTCAGGCGCTGGTGGGTTTCGCCCGCGGCCAGGGGATCTGGGAGAAGCTGTCCCCGGCACGGCGCAAGCTGCAACTCAGTTGGATGATCGACCTGGTCGACGAACTCTATCCGACCTTCCGCTGGTTTCTCTACGACGGGCTGGCGCACTACTCGGCGCCGGTCACGATCTTCGGGCCGACCCGCGCCGCGGTCTACATCGGCAACATGTACTTCGTGTTCAATTCCACCGAACACATCCGCGCGCTCACGCAACACTTCGACAATCTGATTCGCGGCGCTATCGTGCAGCCACCGGACGTGCCGCAGTTGCTGAAGCGGCTGCTGCAGGAACTGGAGGAGAGCGAGATGAAGACTCGGCAGGGCAGGCAAGCAGCGGCGCCAGACTCTTGAGCGATGCCGCGAAGAACCGCGCGGGGGGCTGCGCCTGCGGCGCCGTGCGCTATCGCACGGCCGGCGCACTGCGTCCGGTCGTGGCCTGTCATTGCAGCCAGTGCCGCAGGGCCTACACCAACTTCGGCGCCTTCACCGCGGTGCGCCGCGACAGTCTCAGCCTGGACAATGCCGAGGACATCGCCTGGCATGAGTCTTCGCCGGGCGTGCGGCGCGGATTCTGCCGGCGCTGCGGTTCCGGCCTGTTGTGGGACAATGCCGGCAACGACTTCGTCTCCATCGCCGCCGGGTCCTTCGACCAGCCCTCGGGCCTGAAGCAGATGCGGCACATCTTCGTCGGCGACAAGGCCGACTTCTACGAGATCGGCGACGGGCTGGAACAGCTGCCGCAGGGTCAGGGCGACGACGTCTGGCCCGGCGGTCGCGGCGGCTGAGCGGAGGAGCAGATGGCCTTAGCGAGTTTGGCGATGTACGACCTGCCGGGGCTGGAGGCGGCGACCAATGCCTGGTGGGCGGGACTGGCCGCCGCGCTTCGCGCCGAGGGTCTGAGCGAGGTGCCGGCGGCGCTGACGCGCGGTGGCGATCTCACGGCGCAACTGACGTCACCGGAACTGCTGTTCGGCCAGACCTGCGGCTATCCCCTGACCCACGCGCTGGCGGGCAAGGTCACCCTGGTCGCCACGCCGGTCTATGCCTGCCCGGGCTGTGCCGAGGGGATGTATCACAGCGAGATCCTGGTGCGCGGCGATGACGGCGCCGGAGACCTCGGCGAGCTGCGCGGGCGGCGCGCGGCGGTCAACGGCAGCAACTCGCAGAGTGGCTACAGCGCGCTGCGCCACGCGGTCGCGGGCCTGGCCGAAGACGGGCGGTTCTTCGGCGCCGTCGAGACCAGCGGCAGTCATCTGCGGTCCATGGAGATGGTGGCGGCGGGCCAGGCGGACGTCTGCGCCATCGACTGCGTGACCTATCGCCTGCTGCGGCGCCTGCGACCCGATAGCGCAGGCAGGTTGCGCGTGCTGGCGGCCACCGCCGACGCGCCGGCGCTGCCCTATGTCACCCGGCGGCACATCGACGCGAGCGAGCTGGCGCGCCTGCGGGCCGGTCTTGGCCGCGCCTGCGCCGACCCGGCGCTGGAAGCGGTTCGCGGCGAACTGCTGCTGGCGGGCGTTGTGGTGAAGCCGCTTTCGGACTATGACCGGATCCTCGAGCTGGAGGCCGCCGCGCTGGCCGCCGGCTATCCCGCCGTCGCCTGAAACCCTGCCGGACCCCCAGTGATCATGCCCCAAGACGCCAGCCTCTGCGATCGCTCCGCCGTCGAACTGCGCCGCCTCATCGGCGGCGGCGACATTTCTCCCGTCGAGCTGCTGCTGGCCTGCCAGGCCCGCATCGACGCGGTCAACCCGGTGCTCAACGCCGTGGTGGCGGAGGACCGCGAGGCGGCCCTGGCGGCGGCGCGGGTGGCCGAGCAGGCGGTTGTCCGCGGCGCCGGCCTCGGGCCGCTGCACGGCCTGCCGGTCGGCATCAAGGACCTGAACGAGACCGCGGGCCTCGCCACCACCTTCGGCTCGCCGCGCTATGCCGACCACGTGCCGCGCAAGGACGACGCCTTCGTTGCTATGGTCCGCGCGGCGGGCGCGGTGATCGCGGCCAAGACCAACACGCCCGAGTTCGGCGCTGGCGCCAACACCACCAACCTGGTCTACGGCACCACCGGCAATCCCTATCTGCCGTCGCGCACCTGTGCCGGTTCTTCCGGCGGCTCCGCCGTCGCCGTGGCGACCGGCATGCTGCCGCTGGCCAGCGGTTCCGATCTCGGCGGGTCGCTGCGCACGCCGGCGGCCTACTGCGGTGTCGTCGGCATGCGCCCGACGCCGGGCCTGGTGCCCACGGCGCGCAAGGAAATGGCCTGGTCGCCGCTGTGGACCGAGGGGCCGATGGCGCGCTCGGTCGCCGATCTGGCACTGTTCCTCGAGGCCATCGTCGGCGGCGATCCGCGCGACCCGCTGTCGGGCTTTGCCGAGGGCCGCGACTTCGCCGGGCTGCGGCCGGCCGATCTCGCCGGCGCGAAGGTCGCGGTCTCCGAGGATCTCGGCTTCGCGCCGGTCAGCCGGCAGGTCCGCGGTCTGTTCGGCGACCGGGTCGAGCGCCTCTCCCGGGTGGTCGCCTGCGAGACCGCGGCCCCGCCCATGGCCGGCGCCGACCGTTGCTTCGAGGTCTTGCGGGCCGTCGGATTCCTCGGCCGGTTGCGGGAACTGGTCGAGAAATTTCCCGATCAGGCAGGGCCCAACGTCACCGCCAACGTGAAGTTGGGGCTGACCTTCAGCGCCACCGATGTGGCCGAGGCCGCCGCCACCCAGACCCGTCTTTACCACCGCTTCCTCGGCTTCATGGAGGGCTACGACGCGCTGATCTGCCCGGTCGCCTCGGTGCAGCCCTTCGACAAGACGCAGCTGTTTCCCGAGCAGATCGACGGCGTGCCCCTCGAGACCTACATCTCCTGGATCGCCATCACCTACGGGCTGACCCTGGCCGGGCATCCGGTGCTGGTGCTGCCCTGCGGCTTGGATGAGGAAGGTCTGCCCTTCGGCCTGCAGATTGTCGGCCGCCGCGGCCGCGACGCCGACCTGCTGCGCCTCGGCCTGGCCCTGGAGGAGGCGCTGGCGGAAATTCCGGGAACGGGCCGTAGATCACCAGACCTGGCGGCGCTCACCGCCGCGTCCTGAACCCTGCCGGCGCCAGATACCCAGGATGCCACTGCCCACGAAAAACGGCCCCGGAGGGGGAATTCCGGGGCCGTGAGGAATATTCGTGGCTTTAAGGTAGGTCACACAGTCTTGTCGCTAGACACCGTATGCAACCTATGTACTGGCTTAGCAGTGAAGATAGGCTAGCCGAGAATGCCGAAAAAATCAATCCGTTTTCAAATAATTAACCAAAAATCGAAATATATTCGTGCACTATCGACCCTGATTTTATTTTGAGTATTCTATTAATAGTTAATAAGCACAGAAATCCGCCGGTTTTCTCAGTTCACGATTTACGGATGTCAGCAAAACACCGGCGATTGCTTCAAGGACCGCGCCAAAGACCACGGCCGGCCGCGCGCGCGCTGTCCTCGGCGGCCACGTAGTCCTGGGCATAGTCGCGGGCGGCCAGGGCCCAGCCTTGCTCGACCAGCCAGCTGTTGACCTCCGGGCCGCCGACGCCGCCGAGATAGCAGGTCGCGAAGATTTCGCCGCCGGGGCCGCGGGCCCGCTCGACGCATTCGACCCAGTGACGGGCGATGCGGTTGGCGGTGGCCCAGCGCGCCTCCTGGCCGCAGGCCCAGACCCGGGCGCCGAGGCCGCAGGTCTCATCCGGCCGCGCGCCCCGCAGCCCGTAGAGGTAGACCGGCTGGCCGCCGAAATCGAGCAGGCCCGAATCGATGACCTGCGGCGCGCGTCCACGGATGTCGGCGCTGCCGATCTGGGCCGGCACGGAAGCCGCGCTGGCGAGCAACAGCAGTCCTGCCAGGCACAGGCCGGCCGCGAGCCGATGGGCGGGACGTAGGAGGCTAGGCATAGGGTAAACTTGCCACAGCAGCCGTCCCGGGGTAAGGCGTCGCAGGATCGCTTTGCGGTGGGGCCTTGGCTCTCCTATCATCGGGCGGGCAGATCGCTCCCCTTTCGCGGGCGGAATTTCGGGCAGGTCAAGACATGCCGGACGACGACAAGAAGAAAACCGAGACGCCAGCCGCCGACTCCGGGGCCGCCGATACCGGGGCCGCCGATACCGGGGCCGCCGATACCGGGGCCGCCGACGCCGGCGCGGAAGGCGCCGGTGAAGACGACCAGGACGCCATGATGGCCGAGTGGGAAGCCATGGCCGCCGAAGGCGACGAGGAAAACGGGGCCGAAGCCGGCGCGGAGGCTACCGGCGGGGCGGACGCCGGCAAGACCCCTGTCCTCAGCATCAAGCTGCCGGCGATCCACGAGGTCAATCTGGAAGCCTATGCGATCCTCGGCACCGCCTCGATGCCGGTCAGCCAGCTGCTGCGCATGGGCCGTGGCGCCGTCGTCGAGCTGGACACCGGCCTCGGCGACGAGATCGAGATGCGCATCAACGACCAGCTCGTTGCCAAGGGCGAAGTGGTGGTGGTGGAAGACCGCATCGCCATCGAGATCACCGAGATCGTCAAGCGCGAAAGCAGCTGAACGCCGCGTCGCATCTGACAGGCAAGTGAAACGGCGAAACCGCGGCGCGGTACGCGGCGGCTCGGCTTGAGGCTGCGGGTCAGGCGGCGAAATTGCCGCTGGGAACACCTTGCCGCAGGCACAGCGAAATCAGCCGCAGCGCCGGATCGGTCAGGCCGAAGGCGATACCGACATAGCGGCCTTGATGCCACATGCAGGTCCCTTCGATGGCGCCGGCGGCGCTGTGTTCCAAGTGAACCTCGGCACTAGCCGGCAGGTCATCGGAGAAGCGCAGCTTGGCGCCGCCGATGGAAACGTCCTCCAGCTTGCCGTGATACTGCCGGCCGTCGAGGGTGACGGTGATATCTTCCTCATGCGGCAGCACGAAACGCAGCGAGCGGCGGCGCTCGAAGTCTCGCAGGTGCTCTGGTCCAACCTTGGAACTCATCGGAACTCCGTTCAGGGCTATTCAAACCCGCCTCCAGAATGTTCCGCACAAGTTAATAAAACCCTAATGACGACAGTCTCCTTGCAAGTAAGTGAAGTCATGGAATTGTCACATCTGCGATCTTAAGCAAGAAGTCATTTAGTTTCTTGGTATTCTACTGGGAGTAAACTTAACGTGAGGTGGCGCTTGTTTAGCCTGGCGCCGGATTGCCGCTGTCCCCGGCCAGTTGAACATCGCGATTTTTCAATGCATCCGGCGTCGGCCGCCGGCAACGGGCCTGCCGCAGCTCACTGCGGGTCGGTGCGAATACTTGGCCCGACGGCGGCGTGCGGCGGGTGCCGGCCTGGATTCGCCGGCCGATCGCGGACAGGGCTCTTCTCCCCGGCCAAAATCTGCGCGAAACTCTGCCGCCGGGCGAATCGAGCACCCGGACCATGGATCCGAAGTAACGGGGGAAGCTGACCATGCCGTCATTCGATATTGTCTCCGAAACCGATCTCAATGAGGTCGACAACGCCCTTTCCGGCATGACCCGGGAAATCGGCACGCGCTACGACTTCAAGGGTTCGAAGTGCTCGATCGAGCGCAAGGAAGCCGTGTTGACCATCGTTGCCGACGACGATCTGAAGCTGCGCCAGATGCACGAATTGCTCAGCACCTACCTGACCCGCCGCAAGATCGAATCCGGCGCTTGCGATCTCGGCAAGCCGGAGAAGGCGGGCGGCAACACCGTTCGCCAGCTTGTCACCATCAAGCAGGGCATTTCCCAGGATCTGGCAAAGCAGATCGTCAAGGAGATGAAAGGCAGCAAGCTGAAGGTCCAGGTTTCGATTCAGGGCGACAGCCTGCGGGTCACCGGCAAGAAGCGCGACGACCTCCAGGATGCGATCGCGCTGGTGAAAAGCCTGAAGATCGAGCAGCCGCTGCAGTACGAAAACTTCCGCGACTGACCGTCAGAAGGGCCGCGAAGTACGTGGAGGCCTGTCTGGTAAGATATTGTTAACCATAAACTTTCCGAAAAAGGGTCAATCAGCGAGTTTGACTCTTTTCGTTTACCTCATGGTGACATTTGAGGGTGAATGTAGTGGGCGAAGCCGCAAACCGTGGAGTTTTCCATGTCGGTATCGCCTATTGGGCACCTCGATTTCACACGTGCAGACATTCACGTCCTGCTGAACCGCGGCAGCGAGTTGGTGGACCGCGGCTTGGCGGGCGCCTGTGTGCCGGTCGAAACCGAAGCCGGCGAGCTTGTCATCGCCCTGCTCGACTATGACCACCAGTGCCTGATCTGCGCCATCGGCAAAGCGCAGGGCTGGTACTACGCGTTGGACGCGGCCTGGCAGCCGCTCGCCCAGGGCCAGCTCATCGACGACGTCCTCTCGGCTTTGCCCAGCGCCCTCGAGGCGCACCGGCCGGCCGCGGCAAACGCCTGCTGAGCGGCACGGACCCGATCGGCAATCGGGCCACACAAGCACGCCTTAATCGATGCGACCCGCGCTCTTCACCCCGTTCACCCTGCACCTCAGTGCTCTGCTGACAGTCTGTCTGCTTCTGGGGCCGCTCGCCGGCTCCCCGGTCTGGGCGGCAGCCGATGCCGAGGCAGGGCAGGCCGCGGCTGACACCGCCGCCCCGCCGCCGCCCGCCGAGGCCGCACCCGGAGGATCGGAATCCCCCTGGGAGCATCCCCTCTGGCACAACGCCACAACGATGATGCGGGTCTATCTTTGCGACCATGCGCGCCGGCCCCCCAGTTGGTGCGGCGAGCCGCGTCCCTTGCCCGGCAACGTGGAACTGCCGGAGCCGCAGGGGCCGCCCCTGCACGACGAAGACGCGAAGTGGCTGGCTTTTCTGGAACAGACCGACCCGGGCGATCTTTCGTCCGCCGACGTGGCGGTCATCCGCCGCCGCGCCACCGAGCGCCGCGACCCCCAGGCAATGGAAATCCTGGGCTTTCTCTACGCCAACGGGGCCTCGGTCCATCGGGATTACGCGGAGTCCTATCGCTGGTACGGACTCGCCTTCCTGGCCGGGGAGACGCGGGTGCGCGCCAATATGGATGTCGTCTGGCAGCAACTGCAGCGCTACGATCTGGAAGGCGCCCTGGCGCTGACCCGGGAGTTCGACGCGCTCGCCGCCGAAACTGTCCCCGACAGCCTCGAGCCAGCCGTTCCGCCGCGCCCGGCCACGGCGGCGCGGCTCCCAGCCGGCGTCTCCGCGCCGGAAACCCCGGTGGCTGGTGGACAGTAGCCCAACAAAGCCGGTCGCTCGGCTGCTTGTTTTCCGCCGCGGCCCGCTGCCCGCGACCCCGCTTTCCTGGGCCGGTCCAGTTAATACGGGGTCCCGTCAACATGGGGTGGCGCAACGGCACTGTTGCTGAATTCACGCAGACGACCGCATGAATTTTGCTCATCTGCCCAAATTGTAGACAATCGTAGATTGTTGTTTGATTTTTGCTAAGGAAATGATCATATGATCACTCAAGTCGGCGCTGCGCGCCGGCTTCGACGCCCCTAGGGCGTTTCCTCCCTAAACTTGGGCCACCGCTTGCGGTGGCCTTTTTTTCGACCTCCGGCCTCAACCTAGGCCAGAGCCTTGGCCAGGAACGGCAGGCTGCGGTCGAGGCGATAGTCGACGGCGGAATGATTGTCGGGAAACTCTTCGTAGACGTGGTCGACGCCTTGGTCGGTGAGACTGCGGTGCAGGCGGCGGGCGCCGTAAACCAGGTTGTACTGGTCCTGGGTGCCGCAATCGATCCACAAGCCCTTCAGGCGCTTCAGGCCGCCGCCGGCGGTTTGCGCCATCGCCACGGGGTCCCATTTCAGCCACTCGGCCCACCGCTCGCCGATGACCTCGCAGGTCTTGCTGTCGACCGGCAGCCGAACGCCGCAAAAGGCGGTGGCGTCGGGATCGTAGGTTGCGCACATGGCGAGGGTCATGAGGATATTCAGATCGCTGCCGGCCCACTTCGGCCCGGCTTCGAAATCGGTGATGAATCTTTCGACAGAGCCGTCCTTCTTGCTGAGCGCGCGCAGGACGCCCGGCATCTCCGGCAGATAGCACAGCTCGAAGGCCATGTCGCCGGAGTGGCAGGCGGCGGCCGCCCAAAAGTCCGGGTACATCAGGGCGTGAACGATGGCGCCGTAGCCGCCGGAGGACTTGCCGAACAGGCCGCGCCGTGCCGCGCCGCCGCAGCCGAAACGGGATTCCACCAAGGGCACCACTTCCTCGATCAGGACGTCGGCCCAAGGGCCCATGGCGGCGGAGTTGATGTACTGGTTGCCGCCCAGGCGGGTAAAGCAGTCGGGCAGGGCGACCGCCGCCGGCGGCAAAGTTTCCTCGGCGATCAGCCGGTCGAGGCGCTCCGGCAGGTTCTCGCCGAAGTTCTTCCAATTGAGGTGAGCTGGGCTGGTGGAGGTGAAGCCGGCAAGGTCGACCAGCAGCGGCAGGCCCGCGCCGTCGTGGCCGGCCGGAAGGTAGACCGCCACCTCACGTTCCGTTGGATCGCCCAGGAGGTTGCCGCGCAGGCGCTCTGAATTGAGCTCAAGGCGATGGATTTTGCCTCTCGGGGCAACGCGGTCACGACGCATGGGCAGGTCCTGTTTTGCCGGGCCGCCGGGGGCCGGCGGCGCTGTTAACCATACGCCTCTCTGTCTATTGCCTTTGGCCGCCGCAGGCAACGGCGCGGCTGACGTTTGGGAAAGACTCTGTTTTCCGTCCCATTTTCAAGCGTTAGACTGCCTCGCTTGGAGTCTGGAAAAGAATCTGCGAAGTGGAGCGACGTCAATGTCGGTGATCGCGCAAGTCGAGGGGCGTGACGAGGGATTGGTCTTGCGCTGGCAGGACGGCAAGGAAAGCAGTTTCCCGTGGTTCTGGCTGCGCGACCATGGACAGGACCCGGACAGCCTCGATCCGGACACCCTGCAGCGGCGCGTCGATACCTTCGGCCTCGACGAAGGGATTCGCGCCACGGGAACCGAGATCCTGGACGGCGGGCGCGGCCTCGCGGTGACCTGGCCCAACGGCGATGGCGCCAGCCGCTATGCCGCCGATTTTCTCGCCGCCATGGCCGGGGTCGCCACGGTGCAAACCGATGTCCGCCGCCTTTTGCCGCAACGGCTGTGGTCCGCCGAGGCGCCGCCGGCGCCGGTCGAGCCTGTCGCCTATAGCGACATCGGCGAGGGTCTGGAGGGTTTGCGTCCCTGCATCGAGGCGATCCAGCGCGACGGCTATGTGGTGATCGCGGGAGCGCCCACCGACGAGGCCTCGGCCCGTGCACTGTTCCGCCGCTTCGGCTACATCCGCGAGACCATCTTCGGCGGCCTCTGGTCGCTCTCGGCCGAACTCAAGGAACACGACGACACCGCCTATACGACGCAGTATTTGGAGCCGCATACCGATGCCACCTACAGTCACGATGCGCCGGGGCTGCAGAGTTTTCTCTGCCAGGCCTTCGACGGCAAGGGCGGCGAGTCGATTCTGGTCGACGGCTTCGCGCTGGCCGAGGCGATGCGCCGCGACGCGCCGGAACTGTTCCGGGTTCTTTGCGAAGTTCCCGTTCCCGGCCGCTACGTCGAACCCGGTGTGCATCTGCGTGCCGAGCGCCCGGTGTTCAGGCTGAACCACCAGGGCCACATGGAGCAGGTCAGCATCAACAACTACGACCGGGCGCCCTTCCTGCTGGCTTCCGACCGCATGAAGGAATTCTACCGGGCTTACAGGGATTTCCACGCGCGCATCGTCGCGCGCGACAACTGGTTGACGGTGCCCCTGCGGCCCGGCATGGCGCTGATTTTCGACAACTGGCGCCTGCTGCATGGCCGCATGGGATATTCCGGCAAGCGTGTCTTCTGTGGCTGCTATCACAACCACGAAGACTTTGAATCGGCCTTGCGAACGCTCAGCTCCGGCAGTTGAGAGTCGCACAATCAACAAGAGAAATAACAGGGAGACTTATAATGAAAGCGATGCTCAAGCTGGCGACGGCCATTACCCTGGCCTCGGCGCTGGCGGTTCCGGCAGCCAATGCCGGCGAAACGCTCGACCGGGTGATGACGACCAAGACGCTGACCATGTCGTCGGATGCCGAGTATCCGCCGCAGTCCTTTCTAAACGACGCCAACGAGATGGACGGATTCGACGTTGACGTCGGCAAGGAAATCGCCAAGCGCCTGGGCGCCGAACTGAAGATCGTAACGCCGTCCTGGGACATCATCACCGGCGGCAGTTGGGGCGGCCGCTGGGACATGTCCGTGGGTTCCATGACGCCGACCAAGAAGCGCGCCGAGGTGCTGAACTTCCCGGCGGTCTACTACTACACGCCGGCGGCCTTTGCCGTGCACAAGGACTCCAAGGCGGCATCGCTGGCCGACCTGAACGGCAAGACCATCGGCACCTGCGGCGGCTGCACCTACGACGCCTATCTGTTGAAGAACCTGGAGATCGATGCCGAGGGCACGCCGGCCTTCACCTATGACGTCACCGCCGGCGACATCAAGACTTACGAGACCGACACCCACGCCTTCGACGACCTGCGCCTCGGCGACGGCGTGCGTCTCGACGCCGCCTTCTCGGCCCTGCCGACCATTCAGGAAGCCATCAAGAGCGGCTATCCGATGAAGATCGTCGGCAAGCCGGCCTTCTACGAGCCGCTGTCGGTGGCGACCGACAAGGGCGACCCGGAGTTCGATGCCAAGATCAGCGAAGCGGTGGCGGCGATGAAGACCGACGGCACCCTCAAGGCGCTTTCCGAGAAGTGGTACGGGGTTGATTTGACGAGCGTCCAGTAGGCGGGCGGAGATGTACGCCAGCCTCCGTGAGCAACCCTGGTTCTCACGGGCGGCAGTGCTGGTTGTCGCCGCGGCGGTGCTGACGGCCTTCGGGCTGGGCGGCACCGCCGTCGGCGATCTCTTCTCGCCGCTGATCGGGCTGCGCGATCCCGAAGCGCCGGCCGGCTTCGGCCGCGACCTGCTGGTCGGCCTGGTGCTGGGCGTCGCCTTCGTCGCCAATCTCGAGCTCATCCGACTGCTGCCCTTCCGCTTTCAGGTCTTCGTTGTCTGGGGCGAACTGCTGCTGCTGTTCTATGGCTTCGTGCTTTCCTTCGACCGCGACTTCGGGGTCATCTTCGAGGTCGGGGAGCGCTCGGGCGTCTCCAATCTCTACTTCCTCATCACCACCGGCGCCTTCACCACGATCTACGTCTCGCTGATCGCCATCGCCATCGCCTGCGTGCTGGCGTTGCTGGGGGCGCTGGGCAAGCTGTCGCGTAACGGCGCCGCCTACGCGGTGGCGACCTTCTACATCTCGTTCTTTCGCGGGACGCCGCTGCTGCTGCAGGTGGTCTTGATCTACACCGGCTTCGCGCAGCTCGGCTTTGTCCTGGAGGCCGTGCCCGCCGGCATCACCGCGTTGTCGCTGTGCTACGGCGCCTACATGGCCGAGATCTTCCGCGCCGGCATCGAGGGCGTGCCGGACGGCCAGCGCGAGGCCGCCCGGGCGCTGGCGCTGTCGTCGAACGTGATCTTCCGCAAGGTGGTGTTTCCGCAGGCCATGCGGCTCATCGTGCCGCCCACGGGCAACCAGTTCATCGCCATGCTGAAGGACTCCTCGCTGGTCTCGGTGGTCGGCGTCTGGGAGCTGACCAAGACCGCCCAGGTGCTGGGCAAGCGCGACTTCCAGGTGTTCGAGTTTCTCATCGCCGCGGCGGTGATCTACTGGGTCATGTCCGTCGTTTTCGAACTGCTGCAGGCCCGCCTGGAGGCCCACTACGGCAAGAGCGACAAGCGCTAAGCGGGCAAGTACATAGGAACCCCATGCGCGACCCCCGTTACGACATCCTCTTCGAGCCCGTAAAACTGGGTCCCGTCACCGCCCGCAACCGCTTCTACCAGGTGCCGCATTGCTGCGGCATGGGCTACCGCTTTCCCAGCTCCAATGCTGCGATGCGCGGGGTGAAGGCGGAAGGCGGCTGGGCCGTGGTCTGCACCGAGGAAGCGGAGATCCATCCCTCCGCCGAGATCACGCCCTATATCGAAAACCGCATCTGGGACGACCGCGACCTGCCGCACCTCCGGGCCATGACCGAGGCGGTCCATGCCCAGGGCGGGCTGGCCGGCATCGAACTGGTGCACAACGGCATGCACGCCGCCAACCACTACAGCCGCGAGGTGCCCCTGGGGCCGTCGCACCGCCCCATCGACAACGGCGCGCCGCTGCAGGCCCGCGCCATGGACCGGACCGACATCGCCAACCTGCGGCGCTGGCACCGCAAGGCGGCGCTGCGCGCGCGGGCCGCCGGTTTCGACATCGTCTACGTCTATGCCGGCCATGACATGTCGCTGCTGCAGCACTTTCTCTCGCGGCGCCACAACGACCGTTCGGACGACTACGGCGGCAGCCTGGAGAACCGGGTGCGTCTCACCCGCGAGATTCTCATCGACACCAAGGAAGCCGTCGGCGACCGCTGCGCCGTGGCCTTCCGCTTCGCCGTCGACGAGTTGCTCGGCGCGGACGGCATCACCGCCGAGGGCGAAGGCCGCGACGTGGTGGCGATGCTGGCCGAGCTGCCCGACCTCTGGGACGTGAACGTCTCGGCCTGGAAGAACGACAGCCAGACCGCGCGCTTTTCCGAAGAAGGCTACCAGGAGCGCTACATCGGCTTCGTGAAGTCGCTGACCACCAAGCCGGTGGTGGGAGTCGGCCGCTATACTTCGCCGGATGCCATGGTGCGGGTGGTGAAGCAGGGCATCATGGACATGATCGGCGCGGCGCGGCCCTCGATCGCCGACCCCTTCCTGCCGAGGAAGATCGAGGAAGGCCGCGTCGACGACATCCGCGAATGCATCGGCTGCAACATCTGCGTCACCGGCGACGACGTCTCGGCGCCGATCCGCTGCACCCAGAACCCGACCATGGGCGAGGAATGGCGCCGCGGCTGGCACCCGGAAATCATTCCGGCGGCGACGAGCCGCGAGCGGGTGCTGATCCTCGGCGGCGGCCCGGCCGGGCTGGAGGCGGCGCGCGCCTGCGGCCAGCGCGGGCTCGAGGTGGTGCTGGCCGAGGCGGGCGAGACCTGGGGCGGCCGCGCGCTGAAGGAATCGCGCCTGCCGGGCCTCGCCTCCTGGGGCCGGGTGAAGGACTGGCGTCTCGGCCAGTTGCACAAGCTGGCCAACGTCGAGATGTACCTGGCCAGCGAACTCACCGCCGAGGACATCCTCAGCTACGGCATTCCCCATGTGGCGCTGGCGACCGGCGCCACCTGGCGGCGCGACGGCATCGGCCTGACGCGTCATTCAGCGCTGCCGGGCGGCGCTGAAGCGCCGGTTTTCACGCCTGACGATTTCCTCGGCGGCGGCGACGGGCTGCAGCGGCTGCCGGACGGGCCTGTCGTGGTCTATGACGATGAGGGTTATGTCATGGGCGGCCTGCTGGCCGAACTCCTCGCCAAGGTCGGGCACGAGGTGACGCTGGTCACGCCCTTGGAGTTGGTGTCGTACTGGACCGTCCATGCCCTCGACCAGCCCTTCATTCACAAGCGGCTGGTGGAGAGCGGGGTGACGATCCGCTTGAACACCGCCCTCGCATCGCGCCGCGACGATAGTGTCGAACTCGCCTGCGCCTTCACCGACGCGCCGTCGAGCCTCGCCTGCGCGGCGCTGGTGCTGGTGACCGCGAGACTGCCAAACGAGCAGGTCCATCTCGACCTCATGGCGCGGGAAGCCGACTGGCGGGACGCCGGCATCGAAACCGTGCGGACCATCGGCGATTGCCGCGCGCCCTCGACCATCGCCGCCGCCGTCTACGCCGGCCATCGCTACGCCCGCGAGTTCGGCGCGGTGATCGACCCCGACGCCGTGCCGTTCAGACGCGAAGCCATCGTGGTGGGGTAAGGCGCAGGTATGGCCCTTCGATGCGCGCTACCGTGTGCCGCTTAGTTCCCGAACAGATGGGTGCCGAGAATGAAGCGCTTTCCGGCGGTGATCGGCAAAACCTCGTGCAGCAGGGCGCAGGACCAGACGATGGCGGTGCCGGTCGGCACCAGGTAGGCCTGCTCGCTGTACTCGCGGAAGCGCAGGCCGCCGCCTTGGAACGCGCCGGCGTTCAACGTGATGCAGAAGGTGAAGCGGCGGTGGCGCGTCGCCTTGGTCGGGTTGTCGCGGTGCGGGCCGAGGCTGCCGTCTTCGTCGGCGTCGTAACCGGCGATGCGATAGTCCTCGCGCCGTGTCGCCTTGGTCTGGAAGGCCTTCTGGATCTCGGGCAGGACGCGGCGCTGCAGCTTGGCGTCGAGGTAGCGCTGCAGGGCGGGATCGCGCACCAGATACTGCGTCACCTTGCCGTAGTCCGCGGAGCGGACCTTGAAATCGCCGTCCGACTCGCGAAACCCCTCGGTGGTGAAGCCGTCCCCCTGCCAAAGCTGCACCGGCCGGTGCCAGACCCGGATCAGCTCGGCGCAGTCCGCGGGCGTCAGCACCCGTGGCAGGACCAGGACCGGCGGATGCCCGGTCAATGGCTTGGCCGCCTCGGGCGCCGCCACGGCCGCGAGCGCCGCGGCGATCTCCGTCCAGCGGGTCGCGCCGCCGCCGTCGAACACGCCGAGGACCCGCAGGTTGCCGTCCAGGGCAATGGTCACCGTGGCGCGGCCCACGGTCTGCGGGTCGAAACCGCAGGAGGCATAGACCTTGGCCGGCGGGTCCGAGAGGACGGCAAAAGGCAGGGCGAGCGATTCCGCCAGCGCCCCGTTGTCGCCCTGGCGGCGCTGCGTCACCGCCAGCACCAGCGTATCCTGCGCCTGCAAAGCCGGCCTCTGCGCCGCCAGCGCCGACAGTTCGTCTTCAAAGCTGACGCCGCCGCCGGCCCCTGCGCATTCGAAGACCAGCAGCAGGGGGCGGCCGGCGAGCTGGTCGGAGAGTGGGTTGACCGGCCTGCCGTCGCTGTCGGGCAGGGCGAAGGGCGCGATGCGGTCGCCCGCCTCCAGGCGGTCGGCGTTTTCAAAGACCCCACTGTCCGGCTGAGAAGCCATGCACCACCACCCGACACCAAAGCGATCCGGAAGACCGCCGCCAGTCTAGAGTGACCGAAACGATGATGCTAGTCGGCGAGCCTGGCCTCGGCCTGGGGTCCCTCGGTGTAGCCGGTGAGATGGCCCATCACGGTGCCGTAGGCGGTCTCGATCTGCAGGCGCACGGGGATCAGCGGCGCGTCCGCCTTGGGGCGGGCGACCCAGACGATGCGCTCGCGGGCGGTCTCGGCGTACTTGCTGCGTTCGATGCGATGGCCGCCCAGCAGCTTGTAGTCGAGACGGCAGCCGCGCGCCGGGCCGGCGTAGATCGAATAGTCCGTCGGCGCCAGCTGCGTTTCGCCGGCATCGGTGACGGTCAGGTCGTAGCGCTTGCGGCCGTCGAAGACGGCGAAGCTGCCTTCGCAACGCCCGCCGGCCTGCAATAGCTCGGAGAGGCCGGCGATGACGCTCAGCGGGTCGACGGTGCCCTTGCCGGGATCGGCGGGCAGGGGATAGCGATCCGCCTCGTCCTGCCGCGGCTGCACCAGGGTCTCGGCGATGCCGCCCGCCTGGTCGTAGCGCAGGCGGACCAGCTTTTCACCGTCGTCGGAGGTGCCGCGGCTCTCGAAGCGCTGGGGAACGGCCTTGCCGGCGGCGAGGCGCCCCCGGGTCTCGGTGTCGCCCTTCCAGGGGTTGAGCCAGCCGATGAAGCCCTGGGTCTCTGCCACGCCCGCGATGCGGTAACCGCCGGGGCTGCGCTGCCACAGGGCCTCGGCGCTCAACACATGGAAACCGCCGAAATACACCTGGTACTCGGCGCTCACCGGTTCGGCGCTAGCCGGGCCGGCGCCAAGAACGGCGGCCGCGAGCAGCAGCCCGGCGGCGGTCGCGAAGGAGCGGGTGCCTGAGAGAATGCCTGAGAGAGTATCGATCCCGAGTCGCAGGGCCATTTCCTCCTTAGGTCGAGAGCTGGTCAGATTACCACGAAAGGTTGCGGCACGGCCATGTCGATAATCTAGGATAGGATGATCGGAAATCAAAGGCTCCTGCGGCGACCGTGCAACTGTTGCGTCGCGGGGCTCGTGCGCCGCTCGGCAGGCCAGTCTTCACGGTGCCGCAGGCTCAAGACGTCATTCGAGGCGCCGGCCGGGTTTGGACTACGACTTGATCTGTCCGGACACTGCCTTCGCGGCGGCGAGGCCGTCGCGATCTGGTGGCCCTTGAGATCGAGGCCCGGCCTCGCGTGGATGTCGCCGGGAGCTATGACGGGCCAGGCTCCGTCAAACGGCTTGCGAGCACCGCCGCGACGCTCAGTGCCAAACCGATCCCCGCCACGGTCGCGGGCCAGCCGAAACCGTCGAAGATCTGCCCCAGCACGGCGCTGCCGGCAAGGCCGCCCAGGAAATAGCTGGCGAGGTAGAGGCCGCTGGCGGCGGCGCGGTCGGCCGTGGCGGCGCGGCCGACGTAGCCGGTTGCCGTGGCCTGGGCGAAGAAGGTGCCGACCCCCACCAGCGTCAAGCCAGCCATGACCGCCGGCAAATGGGGCAGCAGCAGAAGCGGCAGCGCGATCACGGCAAGGGCCAGCGCGCCCCAGACCGTCCGCCGTGCGCCGAAGCGCGATGCCATGCGGCCGGCAAGCGGTGTGGTCGCGATGGACGGAAGGAAAACGAAGTAGGCAAGGCCCAGGGCCATCTGGCTGATCGCGATGGGTTCGCGCACCAGCACGAAATTCACATAGGTGAAGGTGCCGATGAAGGCGAAGAGAATGCAGAACCCGATGGTAAAGCTGGCCAGCAAGCGGCTGTTGCGCAGGTGCTCGAGCCAGATCGATAACGGCGAGCTGCCGGCGGCGGGGGCGGGAGGCAGCGGCGTGGCCTGTTTCAGCGTGAAGAACACCAGTGCCGCGCCGGAGAGGTTCAGCGCCGCGAAGACATAGAAGTTGCCGGACAGGCCGAGGTGATCCACCGCTCCCGCAGCCAGCAGGCGGCCGATAAGGTTGCTGGCGACGTTGCCGGTGATGTAGGCGGCGAAGGTGCTCGCCGTATCTTCGGCGCTGCAGTTCTCGGCCAGATAGGCCAGGGTCAGCGTGAAGGCGGCCGACATGCAGAGCCCCTGGGCGATGCGCAGGGCCGTGAAGGTGGCCAGGTCGGGGGCGACCGCCAGCAAGGCCGTCGGCAGGGCGAGGAGGATGAGGCTCAGGACGATGCCTTTGCGCCGGTCGATACGGTGGCTGAAAAGCGCCACCCCGAGGCCGGCCACGGCCATGCCGAAGGTGCTGGCGTTCACCGCCACGCCCATCTCCGCCGGGCTCACGCCATAGGCCTGAACCAGCGCCGGCAGGATCGCCTGGGTACCGAAGAGGTCGACCACGGTCAGGAAAGCCGTCAGGCCGATCACCAGGTTGCGTAGGAAAGCGGCGCCGCTTTTCCCGACGGGAAGCGGCAGGGTGCCGCGGGCTTCGACGTGGTTCATCGCTGTTACCTGCCTCATGAGATTCTAAGGTGCCGGTCCGCGGCGCCGCAGCTTCTTCCGCAGCCGCCACGGACCGGCAGGGGTGATCGACAGGGGCATCGCGGGGGAACGATGCGGCCCGCCGGATCACATCGTTTGGCCGTCGTCGCTCTGGCTGTGCAGCAGGTCGACCGAGAGCAGGGCGCCGGCGGCGATTCCGGCCATCAGCAGGTCGCGCAGACCGCCACGGCCCTTCACCAGGATGTTGCTCATTCTCGTAGACTCCTTCGTTACGTTGTGGCGGCGGTCCATTGCGCCGCGTCATCGTGCGAGAGAATGCCGCCGCCCGTCTGTGAACGGAAATGCCGCTCGGCTCTCGTTTCCATAGCGCCGGCTTATCGCCGGGCTTTCGAAGTATGGGAACCAGAAGGAACGGCCCTGCCGTCATGAGAGGCGGCAGGGCCAGGTGGGAGGCAGGGAGAAGTCGGGCAAGGCAGTGGCTTAGAGATAGGTCTCGCGAAGGTCGATCGAGGACTCGTGGTTCACTTTTTCAAACGAGCCGGCAAGCCAGGCTTCCGCCTGCTCACGGCCGACATCGCGCAGATGGGTGAGGAATTCCCAGTCGGGGTTCAGTTTGCTGGAAACGCTCAGGTCGCGCATGAAGGTTTCCGCTGCGATGGCGTGGATGTTCATGCGCTTCAACCCGCCGTCGCAGACCTGGTTCTCGTCGATCATCTTGGTGACAAAGGCAATGGCGCGCATCTCGCGCATCAGCGAGGAGTTGAAGCTGATCTCGTTGATGCGGTTCATGATGTCCCGCGCGTTCCGCGGGACCGTGTCGCGGCTGATCGGGTTGATGTGCACGACGACGATGTCGCTGCTGTCGCAGTTGTAGATCAGCGGGTAGATGGCCGGATTGCCCATGTAGCCGCCGTCCCAGTAGTGCTCGCCGCCGATCTCGACTGCCTGGAACATGAACGGCAGGCAGGCGGAGGCCAGAACGGCATCGATCGAGATTTCCGGGTTGGAGAAGATCTTCACCTTGCCGCTGCAAACATTGGTCGCGGAAAGGAACAGCTTTGCCGCGCAGCCTGCTTGAATGCGGTCGAAATCGACGGACTCGCGAATCACGTCGCGCAGGGGATTGAAGTTGAACGGATTGAACTCGTAGGGCGAGAGCATCCGGGTCATCAGGTCGAAGGCCATGAAGGCGGGCGAGCTCTCCACGGCATGGTTGTGCGTGATGCGGTCCCAGGGCGTGGGCTGCAGCGGGCTGAACATCGTGCTGCGGCTGATCCGGCGCCAGAAATTGGCGAGCGCGATCTTGGCACCGTCGCGGCCGCCTTCGGTCAGGCCGTCGGCCAGGACCACGGCATTCATGGCCCCGGCGCTGCAGGCGCTGATCCCCTCGAAGGAGATGCGCTCGTCCTCCAGCAGGCGGTCCAGCACGCCCCAGGCGAAAGCGCCGTGGGCGCCGCCGCCTTGCAAAGCCAGATTGACCGTCTTCACCGCCGTTTTCGACGCTTTCATCTTGGTGGCGGCGGGCTTCGCGCCGCTGCCATTGCTGCGGTATCGGCTTGCGGTTGGCATGGCGGTGTCCTTCATTTTTCAGTGCGCCGTCCAGCCGCCGTCGATCGGCAGGGCCGTGCCGGTGATCGACTGCGCCACCGGGCTGCAGAGGAAGGCGACCATGGTGCCGATCTCCTCCACGGTGGTGAACCGCTTGTTGGGTTGTTGGGCCAGCAGAACGTCGCGGATCACCTCTTCGCGTGAGATGCCGTGCGACTTGGCCTGGTCGTTGATCTGCTGTTCCACCAGCGGCGTCCAGACGTAACCGGGGCAGACGGCGTTGCAGGTGACGCCGAACTCCGCGCCTTCGAGCGCGACCACCTTGGTGAGACCGACAATGCCGTGCTTCGCCGCGACATAGGCGGCCTTGAACGGCGAGGCGATCAAGCCATGGGTCGAGGACAGATTGACGATGCGTCCCCAGCGGCGCTGCTTCATGCCGGCGAAGACGGCCTGGGTCGTGTGGAAGGCGGCGCTCAGATTGATCGCCAGGACGGCGTCCCACTTCTCCGGCGGGAAGGTCTCAATCGGGGCGACGTGCTGGATTCCGGCATTGTTGACCAGGATGTCGACCTGGCCGAATTCATCACTTGCGGTCTCGATCATCTCGGCAATCTTCTCGGGGCGGCTCATATCGGCGCCCGAGTAAAGCACGTCGACGCCGTGTTCGCGGGAAATGTCCTGCCGCAGGCTCTCCAGATCGTCGGCTTTGCCGAGGCCGTTGATCACAAGGTTGGCGCCCTCGGCGGCAAGCGCCTGGGCGATCCCCAGACCGATGCCGCTGGTCGAGCCGGTGACGATGGCCGTGCGTCCGGCGAGCGCAGGGACCGCCTGCGACGAATGCTCGTCAGCCGACGGGTTGGTGGTCCTCAACATGGTGGAGTTCTCCAATAAGAATACGGCTGGTGCCGCAGTTGAATCTGGTGCCGGGCACCAGCGGCCGGAAATCACATCGCGGTAACGTTTCGATGATGTCCGGACACGGTTGCCGTCGGGCGCCGCCGGTCGCCGCCGGTCGCCGCCGGGCGCCGCCGGGTGCCGCCGGCCGACCCTGAACCGGCGGCTGTCCCGCGGCTCCCGGAGGGCCGGTCTCACCTTTTCGTGACGGGCCCTCGCGCCGGCTCGCCGCGGTGGCGAAGACCATTCGCCAAACCGGGGCGGGCGCGGGGGCCGGCCGGTCGAGGGGCGCTCTCCACGGCCACGGGCGTTTGGATTTTCCGCGCAGTTTCATAACCTTATAATCCGGCCGCGGCATTTCCCGCGGCTCCGGAACAGTGTGGCGATGATTCTTGTGGGCGCCCAATGCCGAGTATCTAATGTCTCCATGTGTCTGAGCTATCGGAGGGGCGGGCGGTGGAAATTCAACAGGTGCGGTACTTCGTGACTCTCTGCAAAACGCTCAATTTCACGCGGGCCGCCGAGCAGTGCAATGTCACCCAGCCCTCGCTTACCCGCGCTATCCA
The DNA here is from genome assembly GCA_040217155.1 of Kiloniellaceae bacterium. Lineage (GTDB taxonomy): Bacteria > Pseudomonadota > Alphaproteobacteria > Kiloniellales > Kiloniellaceae > Pelagibius. The sequence continues at coordinate 10,271 of JAVJNS010000007.1, read as the reverse complement.
GGCATTGGAGGCCGAGTTCGGCGGACCCCTGCTGCACCGGGAGCGCAGCAAGACTCACCTGACCGATCTTGGCCAGATCGTCCGGCCCTATCTGGAGGGCCTGCTCGATCAGGCGTCAGCGGTCAAGGCCCGCGCCAAAGCGTTCACGCAGTTGAAAGACGTGTCGCTGTCGGTCGGCCTCATGTGCACCATCGGGCCGCTGCGCCTGGTCGCTTTCATGCGCTGCAGATGACGTGGGTCCGGACGCTCGGCCCCGCCCAGGGAGAGCCCAACGCCGTGCAGGCTGACCGCGTAGCTGTCGCGAACCTGTTCCAGGTCGCGGATAGCGCGGCCGCCGCCCATGTAGTTTTCGGCATGGACTTCGACCCAGGCGATGTCCGGGTGGGTGCCGATGACGTCCGCGACGTGCTCGGCGCGCAGGCCGATGCCGCAGCAGGGGGAGGCGGTCTGGAAGTCTCGCGGAACTATCCACCACATGCCGGGACTACACAGCCGGGCCACTTTGCGCCGCCGCAGTGAGGGCGATCGGCAGGGTAACGGCGCTGGCAAGAGTCGCAGCCAGCACAAGGGAAGGTATCTTTATTTCGGTTTCTCCAAATGGTCCGATGTCGCTGGGACAGAGCCGGCCCGATCGTGATGATTGGTTCGCCGGACCCTTCCTCGGCCTGAGAATGTGCGAGACGTTGTCCTGGCGGAAATGCGGATTGTGTATTGGTTCGATGCACGATGTGGACTTCAATCGAACCCGCGACCGGCCTGACTCAGGGCCGTTTCGCGTCAGAACGCCTCAAAGCGTCTTCCGGGCGGTGAGGCGGTCCGCCTGGAGGGGGGGGCGGATCGATCTTGAATATGGAAACAAAATGACTCGTTCTAGCGTAGGGTCATGCCGGCTGCTTGTGGATCTCAGCTGCTGGAACAACCGCTTGTGAGGAAAAATGAAGTCTCGGCAGAAGGTTCTGATCGTCGAGGACGAGGTGCTGATTGGCGAGTTGTTCAAGATTTTCGTTGAACAGTTGGGCTATGCCGCCTGCGGTATCGTTGGCACCGCGGATGAGGCGGTGAGCTTAGCCAGGCAGGAAGAACCTGCGGTGATCCTCATGGACGTTCGATTGAACGGCAAAAGAGACGGGATCGACGCAGCTGTGGAAATCCACAAGTTCTTGCCGGTGCCCATTATCTATATCACCGCCTCGCGAGAGCCGGAGACCGCCGAACGAATCGAACGGGGTCACCCGGCTGAAGTGCTGATCAAGCCGGTGGTTTCCGACCAGCTGAAGTCCGCTCTGGCAAAGCACTGCCCCATGACAACCTGACACTGGCGGTCGCGTTGCCAGAGGCGGCAGATTCAATTCTGAGGGACCTGCGGCGCCCCGCGGGCAACGAAGCCGGGGGCTGCGAGCACGATACCCAACGGCGCATTTGAACGAAGCGATCAGCCGCGTTGACCTTGGCCGGGGGTGATGCCGCAGGCGTCGCCGTGCCGCGCGCGCCGCCGCAACCGAATAGCCTCGCTCGGTGATCTGAAAGACCGCGCCCCGTTTGAAATCGTCGCTGCAATTGGCTTTGCCCATGATGGCCTCCTCGCCTTAAATTCAGGGAAGAAGGCGTCTACGAAGCTAGGGGCTGTTCAAGGCTCTCAAACTACTCAAATGACGAAGTGCGTGGCGGTCCAGAGTTTCGGCGATTTGCCGAAACGTGCTCTCGTCGGACATTGTCCTTTTGCATTTCGCCTTCGTAGCGCTTGATCAATGATTCTATGCGGCCTTTGATCTGGCCAAGGGTAACCAGCATGTCTTCAAGTTCTTTTACCTTCAGGTGCTCGAAGGAGGCGTTTTTGCTGGGCAGTTGGTCGGCTATTTCAGCGATGGCAGTCTTATCTTCCTCCCACTGGCGTTTTGAGTTCTCCATCATGCTAGAGTTGAGGAGTCCGGCCGCATTGAGGGCTCCACGGCGAGACTGTTGAGCGTCGGTAAAGAGTGTTTGGAGTTCATCCAATAGGCGCTCTGACTCGTCCCGCCGTTCGCGAGCTTGGATACGAAAGTCACGCGCTTCTGAAGCGACTTGCCTTCGGTGTACGGCCAACGCGAGTCCGAACCCGGCTAGCCCAATAAGCGGCCCCAAGTTGAACCGGCATCCAACAGAAGCTCGCCGACACCCGCTTCGATCTCTTCGTTACCCGTTGCGTTACCCTGAGCCGTTTTTTCTGTGCGTTTCCTTTACGGAAAATCTTATTAAGCCATTGATTTTTGGTGCCGGCTGCAGGATTCGAACCCGCGACCCCCTGATTACAAATCAGGTGCTCTACCAACTGAGCTAAGCCGGCCCTGAAGCGGCCCTGACGCAGCCGTGGAGGGGCCACCGGGCGCCACCTTGCGCGGGCGGTGTGGCGCCGCCCGGTGGACGCGGCCAAGATAGGGCGGCATCCTGCCTGCCGCAAGGCCCGCCGGTCCGTGATCTGTCGGCGGTCGTTTGAGGCGCTTGGCGTCATGCCCCAGGGCTCCCGCGGGGCCTCGGGGGCGGCCCCGCGCCGCCGGTCCCGCGGCCCCGCGCCGCTGCTCCCCCGGGCCGGTCCCGGCCCCGATCCCGGCCCCGATCCCGGGCCGGTCAGGCGCGCCCTTGCCATCGCCGATGCGGCGGGCTTATGGTCCGGGAAACGGACGGGAGCCGGCCTCCCGCACCACACCTTATCGACGTTCCAGGGAGCTAGAAGCGACATGGCCGCAGCGCTTTCCATCGAGACTGTGAAATCCCAGGCCCAGGGCCTGGCCTACCGCAACCAGTGCTTCATCGGCGGCCAGTTCGCCGACGCCGCCTCCGGCAAGACCTTCGATTGCGCCTCGCCGATCGACGGCAAGGTGCTGACCCAGGTCGCCGCCGGCGACACGGCGGACGTCGACCGCGCCGTCAAGGCCGCGCGCGCCGCCTTCGAGGACGGCCGCTGGTCGCGCCAGGCCCCCGCCAGGCGCAAAAAGGTCCTGCTGCGCTGGGCCGAACTGCTGGAACAGCACAGCAGCGAACTGGCGCTGCTCGAGACCCTCGACATGGGCAAGCCGATCGGCGATTCCAGCCGCATCGACATTCCCGCCGTGATCGGCTGCATCCGCTGGTACGCCGAGGCCGTCGACAAGGTCTACGACGAGATCGCGCCGACCGGCGACGACGCCGTCGCCCTGCTGGTGCGCGAGCCGCTGGGCGTCATCGGCGCCGTGGTGCCGTGGAACTTCCCGCTGCTGATGGCCGCCTGGAAGATGGGCCCGGCGCTGGCGACCGGCAATTCCATGGTCATCAAGCCGGCCGAGCAGTCGCCGCTGACCATGATCCGCTGCGCCGAACTGGCCAGCGAGGCGGGCCTGCCCGACGGCGTGTTGAACGTGATACCCGGCTTCGGCGAGACCGCCGGCCAGGCGCTCGGCCGCCACATGGACGTGGACGGCATCGCCTTCACCGGCTCCGGCGAGGTCGGCAAGCTGTTCCTCAAGTATTCCGGCGAATCCAACATGAAGCGGGTGTCGCTGGAATGCGGCGGCAAGACCCCGAACATCATCATGGCCGACGCGCCTGATCTTGACGCCGCGGCGACCGCCGCCGCCTGGGGTATCTTCTTCAACCAGGGCGAGGTCTGCAACGCCGGCTCGCGTCTGCTGGTCGAAGACAAGATCAAGGACGAGATGATCGAGCGCATCATGTCGGTGGCCAAGACCCTGCGCGTCGGCGACCCGCTCGACCCGGCGACCCAGATGGGCGCCATGGTCGACGAGGGGCAGATGGCCCGGGTGCTCGATTACATCGAGAAGGGCAAGTCGGAGGGCGCCAATGTCGCCCTGGGCGGCCAGCGCATCCTCGCCGAGAGCGGCGGCTACTACATCGAGCCGACGGTCTTCGACGGGGTGAGCAACGACATGACCATCGCCAAGGAGGAGATCTTCGGGCCGGTGCTCTCGACCATCTCCTTCGGCGACTACGACGAGGCCATCCGCATCGGCAACGACACAATCTACGGTCTCGCCGCCGCGGTCTGGACCAGCGACATCAAGAAGGCGCACCGCGCCGCCAAGGCGCTGCGCGCCGGCAGCGTCTGGGTGAACTGCTTCGACGCCGGCGACATGACGACGCCCTTCGGCGGCTTCAAGCAGTCCGGCTTCGGCCGCGACAAGTCGCTGCACGCCATGGAGAAGTACACCGAGGTCAAGACCATCTGGATCGATCTCAGCTGACCGGCCTTCATAGGGCGCCGACGGCGGCGGGGCTCCCTCGCGGGGGCTCCGCCGTTGTGCTTTTGAACCTAAGACCCCAAAAGCCCTGGTGTCTTGCCCCAGCGATGACTCTGGTCCGGCGCCGCTGGCGCCCTAATATCATGATTGAGACGACACGCGCGGATCAATCATAGGACGAAGTTCCGCAAGGGCGTGGCGCGCGATCTGATGCCGGAGCGAAGCAATGACCCTTTACGATTTTCGCGGCGCGGAGGCGGCCTGGATCGAGGCACCGCCGGCGCCGGACGCCGGCGCCGGCCTCGGCATCGACGACCTGTTGTCGGGATGCGGCGACGATCTGGGCATCGATGTCGACGGCGGCGGCTGTCTGTTCCTGATCGAGGGCTGCGACTTCGAGTAGGCGCTACAGCGCTTTGCGCAGAAAGATGCGGCGATAGCCGGCGATCCTCCTCCGCGAAGTCCATAAGCTGCCGCCAGGACTGAGGCGTCGGGCTAAGTGCGGGGCTCGCCGTCGGCCGTCTGGAGCGCGCCGTAGAGGTCCGGCCGGCGGTCGCGGAACAGGCCCCAGGAGGCGCGCTGCGCCGCCACGGCGTCGAGGTCGAAGGTGGCGGTGATCACGCCGCGGTTCTCGCCGTCGGCTTCGGCGACCTTGGCGCCGGTCGGGTCGGCGATGAAGGAGGCGCCGAAAAAAGTGAGGGAGGCGGCCTCGCCTTGTTCCTTGCCGATGCGATTGGAGGCGACCAGCGGCGTCATGTTGGCGGCGGCATGACCCTGCATGGTGCGCTGCCAGTGATCCTTGGAGCTGATCGTCGGATCCTGCGGCTCGTTGCCGATGGCCGTCGGATAGAACAGGATCTCCGCGCCCTTCAAGGCCATGGCGCGGGCGCATTCCGGGAACCACTGGTCCCAGCAGATGCCGCTGCCCAGGGTGCCGTAGCGGGTGCGCCAGACGCGAAAGCCGGTGTCGCCGGGATTGAAGTAGAACTTCTCCTGATAGCCCGGCCCGTCGGGAATGTGCGACTTGCGGTAGACACCCATGACGCTGCCGTCGGCGTCGATCATGGCCAGCGAATTGTAGTAGGCGTTGTTGGCGCGTTCGAAAAAGCTGACCGGCAGCACCACCTGCAGCGCAGCCGCCAGGGCCGACATGCGGGTCAGCACCGGGTGGCCCTCGGCGGGGGCGGCGAGGGCGAAGTAGTCCGGCTTCTCGTCGACACAGAAGTAGGGCGTTTCGAAGAGCTCCTGGATCAGGACGACCTGTGCGCCCTCTCCGGCGGCCTCGCGCACCAGTGCCTCGGCGCCGGCGATATTGGCTTCGCGGTCCCAGCTGCAGGCCATCTGGGTGGCGGCGACGGTAACCTCGCGCATCGAAACGCCCTTCCTCTTGCTTCAGATCACGCCAAGGTCCTTGGCCGTGAGATCGATGGCCCGGCCGAGGCGTGCGATCAGTTCGTCGATCTCCTGCCGGGTGATGATCAGCGGCGGCGAGATCACCATGGTGTCGCGTACCGCGCGGCTGACCACGTTCTGCTTGACGCAGTGGTCGCGGCACACCGTTCCGGCGCGGCCTTCGGGATTGAAACGCGACCGGCTGGCCTTGTCGGAGACCAGCTCGACGGCGCCCAGCAGCCCCACGCCCCGGGCCTCGCCGACCAGCGGATGCTCGGCCAGTTCGGCCAGCCGCTGCTGCAGATAGGGGCCGGTGTCTTCGCGCACCCGCTCGACGAGGTTTTCTTCCTCGATGATGTCGAGGTTTTCCAGCGCCACCGCGCAGGCGACCGGATGGCCGGAGTAGGTGAAACCGTGGGCGAACTCGCCGCCCCGGTCCCACAGCACCTGGTTGACCTTGTCGCCGACCATGACGGCGGACAGCGGCACGTAGCCGGAAGTCAGGCCCTTGGCCAGCGTCATCATGTCCGGCTTGATGTCGAAGAGATCGCTGCCGAACCACTCGCCGGCGCGCCCGAAGCCGCAGATCACCTCGTCGGCGATCAGCAGGATGTCGTACTTCCTGCAGATGCGTTGGACTTCGGGCCAGTAGCTGGCCGGCGGAATGATGACGCCGCCGGCGCCCTGGATCGGCTCGCCGATGAAGGCGGCCACGGTCTCGGCGCCGAGTTCCAGGATCTTGTCTTCGATGGCCTTGGCCGCGGCCTTGCCGAAATCCTCCGGCGACAGCGCGCCGCCCTCGGCAAAACCGTAGGGCTGGCGCACATGATGGAAGCCCGGCAGCGGCAGGCCGTCGACGTCGTGCATCGGCTTCATGCCGCCGAGGCTGGCCGACGCCATGGTGGAGCCGTGATAGCCGTTGACGCGGCTGATGATGTTGACCCGCTCCGGCTGGCCCGAGAGCGCCCAATAGCGGCGCACCATGCGCGCGATGGTGTCGTTGGCTTCCGACCCGGAGGAGGCATAGAAGACTTTTTCCAGGCCCGCCGGCGTCAGGTCGGCCAGCCTCGCGGCCAGCTCGATGGAAGGCGGCGTCGCGGTCTTGAAGAAGGTGTTGTAGTAGGGCAGCTCGAGCATCTGGTCATAGGCGGCCTTGGCCAGGCGCGCGCGGCCGTAGCCGACGTTCATGCACCACAGGCCGGCCATGCCGTCGAGGATGCGTTCGCCCTCGGAGTCCTCCAGCCACACGCCTTCAGCCTTGACGATGATGCGCGATCCGCCTTCCTCGGCGAGGCCGCGGAAGTCGGTGAAGGGATGCAGGTGGTGGGCCGTGTCGGCGGCGCGCCAAACGGTGGTCGAGTTGCGGGCCTGGTCTTTCAGGGGGGCGCTGGTCATGACGACAATCCTTTGAATGGAAGAACGGAAGTTAAGGAAAATCCTCCCCGGCCCTCTGTCGGCCGGGCCTTCCGGCCCTAGGGATTGAATCCGATACGCGCGCAGTTCAGCAGCAACTCGGTCTGCCGCGAGCGCGGCGACGCGCCGTCCCCATTGGAACGGCAGAAACGGCTGAATGTTCCTGTGCGTGGCATGACGGCTATACGTTTAGCAGAAGATGCTCGCGCTCCCAAGACGAGATGACCTGCTGATAGGCCTCGAGCTCGGCGCCCTTCACGATGGTGACGGCATTGATGAAAATCGGCTTGAAGATCGGTTTTAGCGCCCGGGTGCCGTTGAATCGCTCCAGGGCGTCATAGAGCGTGCGTGGCAGGGTGCGGGCGAGGCGGTAGGCGCTGCCTTCGATGGGCTGGCGCGGCTTGAGCTTTTCCTTCATCCCGAGATAGCCGCAGGCCAGGGAGGCGGCGATCGCCAGATAGGGGTTGGCGTCGGCCCCGGCCAGGCGGTTCTCGACACGCCGGGACGCCGGATCCGAGTTGGGCACGCGCAGCCCGACGGTGCGGTTGTCGAAGCCCCAGTGGGTGTTGATCGGCGCGTCGTAGTCCGGCATCAGGCGGCGGTAGCTGTTCACGTTGGGCCCCAGCAGCGGCATCACCGTCGGCAGGTAGCGCTGCAGGCCGGCGATGTGGCTGCGGAACAGGGCCGTGTCCTTGCCGGTCCGCGTCGAAAACAGGTTCCGCCCGGTCTTGGCGTCCAGCAGGCTCTGGTGGATGTGCATGGAACTGCCCGGCTGGCCCTGCATCGGCTTGGCCATGAAGGTGGCATAGACCTTGTGGCGCAGGCCGGCCTCGCGCACCGTGCGTTTGAACAGGAAAGCCTGGTCGGCGAGCAGCAGCGGATCGCCGTGGTTGAAGTTCATCTCCATCTGCGCCGCCCCGCCCTCGTGGGTCAGGGTGTCGATATCGATGCCCTGCGCCTCGCAGAAATCGTAGACCTCTTCGAAGATCGGATCGAACTCGTTGACCGCGTCGACGCCGTAAGCCTGGCGGCTGGTTTCGCGCCGCCCGGAGCGCCCGATGGGCGGGATCAGCGGGTAGTCGGGGTCGGTGTTCACGTCGACCAGGAAGAACTCCAGTTCCGGTGCCACGACGGGGCGCCAGCCTTCGGCCTCATAGAGTGCCAGGATGCGCTTGAGTATGTGGCGCGCGGCGATTTCCACCGGCTCTTCGCCGAAATGGTAGGCGTCGCAGATGACCTGGGCGGTCGGCTCGTCGTACCAGGGAACCATGCGAATCGTGGAGGCGTCGGGGACCAGGTAGACATCCTTCGTCGAGGCCGAGGTGACGCCGTCGGTGTCCTCCGGATAGTCGCCGTTCACGGTCTGCACGAAGACGTCCTCGGGGATGCGCAGGCCGTGACTGCGCATGCCCTTGAGGAATTTGTCGGCCGGCAGAATTTTTCCGCGGGCGATGCCGGCCATGTCGGGGACCAGGCACTCGACCTCGTCGATGTGGCGTTCTTTCAGAAACTCTTCGATGGATTGCATGATGACCTGCACATTGGGCGCGCGGCGGCCGGGGTTTCCGGCCGCACCGCGACGCTGGTGGGGTGAACGGCTAGCACGGCCCGCGCGCGGCTGGCAAGCTGCTGAGGGACCGCAAAGGCAGCGATTGAGCGCCTTTCAGGCCCGTCCCAGCAGTTCATAGAGCGCCACCGCCGCGGCGTTGGACACGTTGAGCGAGTCGATCGGCGGGCGCGTCGGCAGCTTGACCAGCAGGTCGCAGCGCTCCCGGGTAAGGCGCCGCAGGCCGGGCCCCTCGGCGCCCAGCACCAGGGCCACGGCGGCGCCGGGACCGCTGCCGGCCAGGGTCTGCTCGGCCTCGCCGGCCAGTCCCAGGCACCAGAATCCGGCTTCCTTGAGGACGTCGAGGCTGCGGGCCAGATTGACCACGGTGATGTAGGGCATCACCTCCAGGGCGCCCGAGGCCGCCTTGGCCAGCGTGCCGCTCTCCTCCGGCGCGCCCTTGTCCAGCGAGACCACCGCCAGCGCCCCGAAGGCCGCGGCCGAGCGCAGCACCGCCCCGATGTTGTGGGGGTCGGTGACCTGATCGAGCAGCAGGATGACCCGCCGCGCCGGCTTTTCGCCACCCGGCGGCGGGTTTTCGGGGGCGCCGGGGGCGGGGGCCAGCAGATCCTCCAGCAGCGGCTGGTCCAGCGGCGCGGTGAGCAGGGCCAGACCCTGGTGCACGGCGCCTTCCGGCAGCAGGGCGTCGATGTCGCGGCGCTGCACGGTCGAGGCCGCCAGGCCGGCGTGGCGGGGCGCGCGCAGGTCGCGCAGGCGGGCACCCCAGGTCTGCGCCGCCTCGGCGGTCATCATCAGCCGTTCGGCGCGGCGATACGGGTTGGCCAGGGCGGCGAGGACGGCATGAACGCCGAAAAGCCAGAGAGTCCGGGCACCTCCGCTGCGCCCGCCGCGTCCACCACTCCGGGCGCCGGGGGTCGCGGACCCGGCCGGGGCACCGCCCGCCGATTTGCCGCCCGCCGGTTTGCCGCCGGCGTCCCGGCGCGCGCGGCGGCTTAGCTTATTCTTGCGTTTCGGCATGTTGGGACCTACGATGCGGCTTCAGAAGCAACGGGTTTCATCTGCGTTCCTCTCGACCGCCAAGCTGAATCGGTCGAATGGGGCGCTGTCGGCATGTTTAGAAGTTGACAGGCTGAATTAAATCAACATATTTCGCAACTCCATCGCACCGCCGGTTGCGTCGGCTGGAGGGGTGCCCGAGTGGCTAAAGGGGACGGGCTGTAAACCCGTTGGCTATGCCTACGTTGGTTCGAATCCAACCCCCTCCACCATTCTCTCCTTCGCGTGGGGGATGCGGACACCGTGACTGGCAGGGTGTGAGTGCGGTGCGGGTGTAGCTCAATGGTAGAGCTCCAGCCTTCCAAGCTGGCTACGCGGGTTCGATTCCCGCCACCCGCTCCATTAGCGGAGCGGGACGAGGGGATCGGGAAGTTGCCCGGATTTGGGCTGAAATGGACCGATTTGGATTGGGACCGGGCTGCTTAGGGTCGAACTGCGGGACCCGATAGAGCGCCTGAGATGACGACGGGAACGGTAAGGTAATGGCGAAGGCAAAGTTTGAGCGGACGAAGCCGCACTGCAACGTTGGGACGATTGGCCACGTTGACCATGGGAAGACGACGCTGACGGCGGCGATCACGAAGATTCTGGCGGAGTCGGGCGGCGCGACCTTCTCGGCGTACGACCAGATC
>JAVJNS010000005.1:0-65011 GCA_040217155.1 Kiloniellaceae bacterium | reverse complement strand
AAGCGCATCGAGGAGAGCTTCGGCTGGATCAAGACCGCCGCTGGCCTCGCCAAGACCCGGCACCGAGGGCTCGACCGGGTCGGCTGGATGTTCACCCTTACCGCCACCGCCTGCAATCTGGTGCGAATACCAAAGCTCCTGGCCGCAACATGAGCCAAATGCCCCACCCATACCCCGGCCACCGAGAAACAGGCCGCATCGAAAACCCCTCCGACAGCGGAATGAACCTCCAACCAAGGGGCAAAATCCGCTACCTGACAGATTCTTCAGCAGCCTGCTAGGCTGCGCGGGAGTCGCCAGCGCGCTTGCGAAGCGCTTCGGTGATGAAGTCGATGAAGACGCGCAGCTTAGGCGGCTCGAAAGGTGTCGGCGGCCGGACAAGACTCAGGGTGCTGCGTTCGAACTCATGGTCGGCCAAAACCCTCACCAGGCGGCCGGCGTCGAGATCGTCCTGCACCGTGATCAACGGCAGGACCGTCATGCCGAGGCCGCGAAGCGCTGCATGCCGCAGCGATGCCAGGTGGGTGACTGACAGTCTTGCCCTGATAGGCACCGAGGTCTCTTTGTTCTTCTTGGTAAAGGTCCACGTGGCACGGTTCGCAACGGCGGACCAATAAACGATGGGTTGCGTGCGGATTGCTTCCGGACGCTTTGGCGTTCCATGACGCGCCAGAAAACCGGGGCTTGCACAGAGAGCATATTGGATATCAATGATCCGATGGGCGATCATCGAGGAACTGAGGAGTTCGCCGGAACGGATCGCGGCATCGTAGCCTTCGGCAACCAGGTCGACGACGCGGGGGGTTAGGTCGAGGTCGAGTTCGATCTCCGGGTAGGCCGCAATGAAATCCAGCGCCAGATCGGCAATCCAGTCGTAGCCGACCCCGGGGGGCGCCGTGATCCGCAACTGGCCGCGCGGTTCCGCGCTCGTGACGCTGGTCTCGGCTTGCAGGCCTCGGATTTCTTCCAGGATAGACGATGCCCGGGGAAGGTAGCGCGCGCCGGCTTCGGTCAGGCTGACATGGCGAGTCGTCCGGCGCAGCAGCGCGACACCCAAGTCCTGCTCCAGTTCGCTGACATGGCGGCTGACAGCCGTGGTCGACATCCCCAACTTGCGCGCGGCTTCGGCGAAGCCGCCGGCCCTTGCGACCTCGACAAAGACCGACATGGCGGTATGCAGGTTCATGCTAATTGACCCATTATTCGGGATAGTATTGCCCATATATAGCATATTATCCTTGAAGATGTCAGGGCATAGGTTTCCTCCAACACGGTTCCGAACGATGGAGAAAGCCATGACCGTCACCGAAACGCAGCGCCAAAGGATCAGCCTGGCCAACCCAGAATACCGGGCCGGGGTCATCGACAAACTGTCGGCACTGTTTCGCGCCAGAACGACGGAGCGTAGCGGACAACGCTGGGTGCGCCGCCCGCTGGGCGCGGCAACCGCGCTGGATATCGGCGCCAGCCGGGAGGTTCAGGACTACGCTTCGGCAAGATTGGCTGAAGCGGGTTCGTCCCGTCGATTGTTTCGTCTTGCCGAGCTTGAGCGCCAGTATCAGTTTCGCTGAAGTGCTTAGCTCTAGTCAGCGCTTGTTACCGGCCAGAGGTGGCGCTCGGCAAGGTCGAGCAGGGCCTTCAGTCCGGGAGAGGACTGGTGGCCGGGCAGAAACGCGAGGTTGATGCTGCGGTAGAGTTTCGGCTCGACCACCGGGCGCTTCACCAGATCTGGCTGCAGCAAGCTGAACTCCGGCAGCAGGCAGATTCCCATGCCGCTGGCGATCATGCCCTGGATCCAGTCTTCACGCTCACTGGCGTAGGGAAAGCTGAGATCCATCTTCCGCGCCGCGACCTCGTCCAGGAAGGAGGCGCGGAACTCGCAGTGCAGGCGATCGATGTAGCGCTCCCCGTTCAAGGCCCCGAAGCGCACCTGCCGTTCGGTATTGAAACGGTGGCTTTCGGAAAAGGCGACCACCATGCGTTCGCGGTAGAGGCGTTGGGCCCGCAGTTGCCGCGGCAGCTTGCCGCCGGGGCAGGCGAGGACGGCGCAGTCGATTTCTCCGGCCCCCAACTTGTCGAGAGCGTTGCCCGAAGTGACGTCGTGCAGGTGTAGTTCGATGCTGGGGTGCTCAAGACGGAAGCGGTCGAGGAAGCCGAGCAGCGGGCGCGGGCCGATGGTGCACATGACCCCGGCGTTGAGGCGGACCTCCGCCGGCTTGAGAAACTGACGCGCTGCCGTTTCGGCCTCGTCGCGCGCCGCCGCGACGCGCTCCAGCTTCTCACGCATTACCTTGCCGAAGTCGGTGAGCAGCACCTGCCGGCCCTGACGCAGAAACAGCGGTGCGCCCAGTTCCTCTTCAAGCTTCTTGATCGCCTTGGTCAGCGCCGGCTGGGAGACGCCGGCCTCCTCGGCGGCCTGAGTGAAATGCAGCTTGCGGGCCACGGCGAGGAAATAGCGGACCTGATAGAGCTCCATCTCAAGGTCTCTCCAATAAATAACTATTGGTTATAAATAAGTGAGAAACTTATATTTGCAAGGACGGGGTACCAAACACAGGTTCAGTCCAAGTGTTTTCTTCGAAACAGCTTGGAAAGGCATGAAAATGCGCAGATTTTCGATCAGGACCACGGCGCTTCCGCTGACACTCGCCGTCGCAGTGTTCGGCACCGCCACCTGGGACGTGGCACAGGGCAACAGTCAAAATAGCGGCGCAGCAGGTTACCTCGCCGGCTACGCCGCGGCTGTCGACGCCGAGGGCAACATCCGCGTGCCCGCCATCGACTACCGCGCCGACTGGCGCCTGCTCGGCAGTTGGTCCATCGCCGGCGCGGAGGACGGCGGCGGCGCCGCCGAGTTCCACGTCGTCTATGCCCAACCCGGCGTCATCGAGGCCTATCGCCGTGACGGCGTCTTTCCGGACGGCAGTGTGCTGGTGAAGGAACTCTTCGGCACGATCACCGAGGACATGACCACCGGTCGGGTCTCCCGCGCCGCCGAACGCAGCGGCTGGTTCGTCATGGTCAAAGACTCGTCGGGCCGCTTCGACGCCAGCCCGTTGTGGGGCGAGGGCTGGGGCTGGGCCTACTTCGACGCCGCCGATCCGACGACCACGCAGACCGAAGATTTCAAGGCTGCGTGCATCGCCTGCCACGAACCGGCCCGGGACAGCGACTGGGTCTACGTCGAGGGCTATCCGGCCCTAAGCCGGTAGGTTCACCGGCAAGCTCGGTGAACAACCTGTCAGAAACGGCATCCTTCGCCCAGGAGCGTCGGCCCCCGCATTGTTGGTCGAAGCGGCTGCCCGTTTCTGGCAGGTTGGGAAACTTCTTCACCAAGGGAGTCTCCCATGCGTTTTGATCGCGCGCCGTCGATATCCACGTCCGTTTCCCATGGCAGAGTTGGGGTTCGCGGGGCCGCGCGGAGGCCGGCAGCATGACCGAAACCGCCGACGTTCTCGTCATCGGCGGCGGCATGGCCGGGATCGGCGCCGCCGCGCGCGTGGCGCCCGATGCCAAGGTGGTGGTGCTGGAGGCGGAGGAAGCGCCCGGCTATCACGCGACCGGGCGCTCGGCGGCGATCTTCATCGCCACCTACGGCAATGCGCCGATCCGCGCCGCCAATGCGGCGAGCCATGCCGAACTGGCCAACCCGCCGGACGATTTGGCCGAGTCTTCTCTACTTTCGCCGCGCGGCGAGATGCTCATTGCCACGGCGGCGGAGGAAGCGCACTTCGAAAAACACATGTCAGAAGTGAAAGGCGCCGAGGAGATCACGCCCGATGAGGCGGTGGCGCTGTTTCCGACGCTGCGCCGCGAGCCGATCGTGCGGGCGGTTTACGAAAGCGCCGCCGCCGACATCGACGTCGACCGCCTGCTACAGGGCTATCTCCGCCTGCTGCGCCGTCACGGCGGCAAGCTGGTTGCCAAGGCACGCGCGCGGGCCATCGCGTGGAAAAATGGAACCTGGGAAGTCGAGACGGAGTCCGGTTCCTTTGCCGCGCCGCTGCTGGTCAACGCCGCCGGGGCCTGGGCCGATACGGTGGCGCAACTGGCCGGCGTTGACCCTCTGGGCCTGACGCCGCTGCGCCGCTCGGCCGCCATCCTGCCGGCGCCGGAGGGTCACGATGTGACCGGCTGGCCCGCCGTCTGCTCGATGTCGGAGACCTGGTACGCCAAGCCTGAGGCGGGCAAGCTGATGGTGTCGCCGGCCGACGAGGATCCGGTCGAGCCGCACGACGCCTGGGCCGACGACATGGTGCTGGCCGAGGGCCTCGACCGCTACGCTCAGGCCGTCACCACGCCGGTGACGCGGGTCGAGCGCAGTTGGGCGGGCCTGCGCACCTTCGCGCCGGACCGCACGCCGGTGGTCGGCTTCGATGCCGTTATGGATGGCTTCTTCTGGCTGGCCGGGCAGGGCGGCTACGGCATCCAGACCGCTCCGGCGCTGTCGCGCCTCGCCGGCGCCTTGCTGCGCGGTGAGGGCGGCAGCGCGGTGCTGCCGGCCGACGTGGTCGCCGCGCTGGCGCCGGGCCGTTTGCGCGGTGCGGCATAGCTGGCGTGCCGGATGGTGAGGGGTTGGGCCGCGATGCGATCCCATGCTCCAGTGCCCCTGTCCGGCCTTTCCTGCAGGGGACATGCAAATGTCGCAGCCGCGAGAGGAGTACGACGGTACCCCTTATAGCTCTCCCGCTTCTTCCAACACCTTGCGGGCAACGCGAAAGCACTCCATGGCCTGGGGCACGCCGCAGTAGATGCCGATGACGTGGACCGCGGCGCGGATTTCCTCCTTGCTGCAGCCGTTGTTCAGCGCGCCGCGGCAGTGGGTCTCCCACTCGTGCATCTTGCCGAGCGCGCCGATCATGGTGAGATTCATCAGGCTGCGCGTCTTGGGCTCGATGGCCGGGTCGCCCCAGCCGAAACCCCAGCACCACTCGGTCATGGCTTCCTGGAAGGGGCGGCTGAAATCGTCGGCGTTGTCCAGGGCCTTGGAGACGTACTCCGCGCCCAGAGTCGATTTGCGCTGCTTGAGGCCCAGTTCGAAACGCTCCTTGTCCACGGACAGTCTCCCGGATGTTGCAGTGATGCGCCTTGCCGATTGGCTTGCCCGGAGATTGTAGGGTTTCGCGCGCCCGGGTCGAGGCCGAAAAGGGAACCAGGCAAGACCCGGCTGGCGGTCCGGCCCTATGGCGGAAGCCGTCCGAACGCGGTATATCCTTGGGGCCGGGGCAGTGTCCCGGGCACCATCACAAGGCGCCCGAAGGCGCCGCACTAATTAGGGCGCACAGCGCCTTGCGGGGAGAATCGGAGAGATTAAATGAGGAACGGAATCAAGGCGCTGGCCATCGGTCTGGCGGCCGGCGCGGCCTTAGGGCTGGGCTCGGCGGAAGACACCCGGGCCGCCGAGGTGAAGGTCGGCATGATCACCACGCTGTCCGGCGGCGGCTCCAGCCTCGGCATCGACGTGCGCGACGGCTTCCAGCTGGCACTGAAGCAGGCCGGTGGCGGCGGCATCGAATTGCTGGTCGAGGACGATGCCCGCAAGCCTGATTTGGCCAAGCAGATCGCCGACAAGTTCATCCAGCGCGACAAGGTGGACATCCTGACCGGCATCATCTGGTCGAACCTCGCCATGGCGGTGGTGCCGGCGGCGGTGAAGCAGGGCGTCTTCTACATCAGCCCCAACGCCGGCCCCTCCGACCTCGCCGGCAAGGGCTGCGACCCGAACTACTTCAACGTCGCCTGGCAGAACGACAACCTGCACGAGGCCATGGGCGGCTACGTTCAGGAAAACGGCTTCAAGAAGCCCTTCATCCTGGCGCCGAACTACCCGGCGGGTAAGGACGCGCTGACCGGCTTCAAGCGTTACTACACCGGCGACGTGGCGGGCGAGATCTACACCAAGCTCGGCCAGACCGACTACGCCGCGGAGCTCGCGCAGATCCGCGAGGCCGATCCGGACTCGGTCTTCTTCTTCCTGCCCGGCGGCATGGGCATCGCCTTCATGAAGCAGTACGCCCAGTCCGGCCTGACCACACCGGTCTTCGGCCCGGCCTTCTCCTTCGACCAGGGCATCCTCGGGGCCGTGGGCGACGCGGCCCTCGGCGTGAAGAACACCTCGCAGTGGTCGAAGGACATCGACAATCCGGCCAACAAGGCGTTCGTCGACACCTTCCAGGCGGAATACGGGCGGCTGCCGTCGCTCTACGCCAGCCAGGGCTTCGACGCGGCCAACCTGATCCTCTCCGCGGTGAAGAAAGCCGGCGGCGTTGGCGACAAGGACGCTTTCCGGGCGGCCCTGCTGGAAGCCAACTTCGCCTCGGTGCGCGGTCCCTTCAAGTTCGCCCCCAACCATCACCCGATCCAGGACATCTATGTCCGCGAAGTGGTGAAGGAGGGCGACGTGCTGACCAACAAGATCGTCGGTATCGGCCTCAAGCAGCACTCCAACGCCTATGTCGGCGACTGCAAGATGTAGCCGACCGATCGACTGGCAGGGGCTGAAGCATAGGCGCGCGCTCGCGGCGCATCTTTCGAGACGGCGATGAGGCCGAAAGATGAGTAGGTTGGCCTCATGCTGAGCGAGCGTCTCGAAGCACGCGGTCAATCGGGCCGTAAGGCCTTCTGTCACCGGCCTGCCAGCACTTCCCCCGGGGGCGGCCTCTACGCGGCCCCCGCGCTTTAGCACCGAGCGGGGCTTTTTCCTTTTGTCCGCGGCCTTCCTGATCGAACAACTTCTCAACGGCGTGCAGCTCGGCGTCATGCTGTTCCTCATGGCCGCCGGGCTGACCCTGGTGTTCGGCGTCATGGGGTTGATCAACCTGGCGCATGGGTCGCTGTTCATGGTCGGCGCCTTCTTCTGCGCCTGGATCGCCGGACAGACCGGCTCGTTCTGGCTCGGTCTCGGCGGCGGCTTCCTGGCGGCGGCGGCGGCCGGCGCGCTGGTCGAGGTGATCGTCATCCGCCGGCTCTATGACCGTGACCACCTGGACCAGGTGCTGGCCACCTTCGCGCTGATCCTGATTTTCTCGGAGCTGGCGCGCTGGGTCTTCGGCGACCGCCCGCTCTATCTCGACGTCCCGCCGGCGCTGGCCGGCGCCGTGCCGCTGCCGGGCGGCGGCGGCTATCCCGCCTACCGCCTCGCCATCATCGGCGTCGGCCTGGCGACGGCGCTGGGGCTCTACCTGCTGATCGCCAGGACACGTCTCGGCATGCAGATCCGCGCCGGCGAGTCCGACCGCGAGATGATCGGCGCCTTGGGCGTCGACATCCGCAGCCTCTATACCGCCGTCTTCGCCCTCGGCGCCGCCCTGGCGGGACTCGCCGGCGGCCTCGTCGGCGCCCTGCAGTCGGTGCAGGTCGGCATGGGCGAGCCGGTGCTGATCCTCGCCTTCGTGGTCATCGTCATCGGCGGCATCGGCTCGATTAAAGGCGCCCTGGTCAGTGCCGTGCTGGTCGGCGTCACCGACACCCTGGGGCGGGTCTTCCTGCCGCAGCTCTTCGGCCTCCTGCTGCCGCCCGCCGAGGCGACCTCGGTCGGTTCCTCGCTGGCGGCCATGTCGATCTACCTGCTGATGGCCGCGGTGCTGGCCTGGCGGCCCAAGGGGCTGTTTCCGGTCGATGGCTGAGCGGACCCGAGAAACCCTGGTCAACGCGATGCTGGCGCTGGCCCTGCTGGCGGCGCCGCTGATCGCCGTGGCGCTCGACGAGCCTTACTATGTCGGGCTGGCCACGCGGGTCGCCGTCCTGGCGCTGGCCGGGGTCGGGCTCAACCTGGCGCTGGGCAGCGGCGGCATGGTGAGTTTCGGCCACGCCGCTTTCTTCGGCCTCGGCGGCTACGTCGCCGGGATCGCGGCGCTGCACGGCTTCGAAGGCTCGGCGTTCGTGGCCTGGCCCTTCGAGATCGGCGGCAGCGAGCACATGATCGTCATCTGGCTGGCGGCGCTGGCGGTGAGCGCCGTCACGGCCCTGGCCATCGGCGCGATTTCGCTGCGCACCTCGGGCGTCTACTTCATCATGATCACCCTGGCCTTCGCCCAGATGATCTACTACTTCGCCATCTCGCTGCCGACCTACGGCGGCGAGGACGGGCTGTCGATCTACCTGCGCGGCAGACTGCCGGGGATCGAGGCCGACGATCCCCTGGTCTTCTTTCTGGTCTGCTATGCCCTGCTGCTGCTGGCGCTCCTCGTCACGCACCGCCTGGTGGGCTCGCGCTTCGGCGCGGCGCTGCTCTGCGCGCGCATGAACCCGGAGCGCCTCGCCACGCTCGGCATCGCACCCTTTCCGGTGAAGCTCACCGGCTTCACGATCTCGGCCATGATGACCGGCCTCGCCGGCGCGCTCTTCGCCGAGCTGAACGGCTTCGTCAGCCCGGCCATGCTGTCCTGGCAGCGCTCCGGCGAGATCATCATTTTCGTCATCCTCGGCGGCGTCGGCCGGCTGTTCGGGCCGGTCGCCGGGGCGGCGCTGTTCATCCTGCTGGAAAGCTTCATCGGCGGCTGGACCGACCGCTGGCAGCTGGTGCTCGGCCTCATCCTCCTGGCCGTGGTGCTCTTCGCGCGCGGCGGGATCGTCGGCCTGCTGGCGGGCAGGGCACGCCATGACTGACGCGCTGCTGGAACTGACCGGATTGCACAAGGCCTTCGGCGCGCTGAAGGCGACCGACGGCGTCGACCTGACGGTCAGGCCCGGCGAGATCCATGCCCTCATCGGCCCCAACGGCGCCGGCAAGTCGACTCTGATCTCCCAGGTCGCCGGCGGCCTCAAGCCGGATGCCGGGCGCGTCACGCTGCTGGGCGCGGAGATCACCGGCTTGTCGGTGGCGGCGCGCGCGCGGCGCGGGCTCGGGCGCACCTTCCAGGTCTCTTCCCTGGCCTGGGAGTTCTCGGTGCTGCGCAATGTCATGCTGGCGGTGCAGGCGCGCCAGAGCGGCGCGCTCGGCTTCTGGGCGCCGGTGCGCCGCGACCAGGCGCTGCGCAGCGCGGCGCTCGGCGTACTCGACCGGGTCGGCCTCTCGGCCCGCGCCGAGCAGCCGGTCAGCGTCCTCTCCCACGGCGAGCGGCGCCTGCTGGAAGTCGCTTTGGCGCTGGCGCTGCGGCCGAGGCTGCTGCTGCTCGACGAACCCATGGCCGGCCTCGGCCCGGAGGGCACCCGCGAACTCACCGCCTTCCTGGCGCGTCTGAAGGCGGAGGTCGGCATGCTGCTGGTCGAGCACGACATGGACGCGGTCTTCGCCCTGGCCGACCGCATCTCGGTGCTGGTCTACGGCCGCATCATCGCCAGCGGCCGCCCCGACGAGATCCGCGCCTCAGCGCCAGTGCGCGCGGCCTATCTCGGCGATCACCTGCACGACGAGAAGGCGGGAGGAGCGTAGTGCAGGAAGTCATGCTGGAAGTCGCCGGTCTGGAAACCTTCTACGGCCCCTCGCAGGCGCTCTTCGGCGTCGATCTCGAAGTGGGCGAGGGGCGGATGGTGGCGCTGCTCGGCCGCAACGGCATGGGCAAGACCACCACCATCCGTTCGATCTGCGGCCTGACGCCGGCCAGCGGCGGAAACATCCGGTTCCGGGATCGCGACATCCGCCGCCTGCCGGCCTTCCGCGTCGCGCGCCTGGGCATCGGCCTGGTGCCGGAGGGCCGACGCTGCTTTGCCAACCTGACGGTGCGCGAGAACCTGGTCGCCACCGCGCGCGGGGAGGGGTGGGATCTGGACAGCGTGGCGGCGCTGTTTCCGCGTCTCGGCGAGCGCGCGAACCAGATCGCCCGCACGCTGTCCGGCGGCGAGCAGCAGATGCTGGCCTTCGGCCGCGCCCTGATGACCAACCCGCGCCTGTTGATCCTCGACGAGGCCACCGAAGGACTGGCGCCGGTCATCCGCCGCGAGATCTGGGCGGCGATCTGCGACGTGAAGCGCCGCGGCCAGTCGATCCTGTTGGTCGACAAGAACCTGAAGGACCTGCTGCCGCTCGCCGACGCCTGCGTGATTTTAGAAAAGGGCGCCTCGGTGTGGACCGGCAGCGCGGCGGAACTGGCCGGTGACGCGGCCCTGCAGGATCGCTATCTGGGGGTGTAGGCGCACCCGGCGCGATATCGGGTCTGTCGTCCCGGCACTTGGTGCCGGGACCCAATGCCTTCTCCGCTTGTCGGCTTTAGGGTGTCGTCAGTTGGGGTGTCGGAGTGGGAGGTCAGGCTTCCGCCACCTCTTCCGTGACCACCTCGAAGCCGGCGATCAGGGCAGGGCCGAAGATGGTGGCCAGCGCCACGTCGGTGGCGTCGCGGCCGCGCGCCATGAGGACGCGCCCGACGCGCGGCTTGTTGTGGCGCGCATCCGCGGTATGCCAGCGCCCGCCGAGATAGACCTCGAACCAGGCGCTGAAGTCCATCGGCTCACCGTCCCACGGCACGCCGATCTCGCCGAGGTAGCCGGTGCAGTAGCGCGCCGGGATGTTCATGCAGCGGCACAGGGTGATGGCGAGGTGCGCGAAGTCGCGGCAGACGCCTGTGCGCTCGCTGTAGCCGCCGTAGGCCGTGCGCCAGGAATCCGCCTTCATGTAGTTGAAGACGATGTGCTGGTGCACGTAGTCGCAGATCGCCTGCACGCGGGTCCAGCCCGGCGGCGCATCGTTGAACAGCGAGCCGGCGAAGTTCGCCAGGCGGTCGGTGTCGCAGTAGCGGCTGCCGAGCAGATAGAGCAGCACCTCGTCGGGCAGATCCATGATCTCGTGCTGTTCGGCTCCCTCGGGAACCTCGTCGGCTTCGCCGCTGTCGTGGATCTCGAAGTTCGAGGAGATGGTGGTGACGCCGGCCGGCGCCACGATGCGCGTGCAGGTATTGCCGAAGCTGTCGGTATAGTCGGCCGCGGCGAGCGGCGGGTCGAAGGTCAGGCCGTCGCCGGTGAAAAGATCGGGGCTGCGCGACGGGTGGACCTTGAGCGTCAGCAGCATCGGCGTCGGCTGCGGGCAATCGTAGCCCAGGGTGAAACCGGCCTTGATCCTCATTGTGATGCTGTCCCCCCAGATGGTGCGCGCGCCCGAGTTTGTATATGGGCGCTAACGTGCCTGATTACATCGCGTGATTGCGCTTGAAGCGGATTCCGTCTTCTCTTCGCTCTTGCCACACCGCCCACTGTCGTTGCCGGACTTGTTCCGCGGGTGGCGATGGGAAGGTGTAGCAGGGGCCGCTGCGGCGGGCGG
Source organism: Kiloniellaceae bacterium (assembly GCA_040217155.1). Lineage (GTDB taxonomy): Bacteria > Pseudomonadota > Alphaproteobacteria > Kiloniellales > Kiloniellaceae > Pelagibius. The sequence continues at coordinate 53,820 of JAVJNS010000005.1, read as the reverse complement.
CGGAGCGAGATCGTCACAGCCGGTATCCTGCCGGGCGGGAGAACGTTAGAATCGGACCCACCGCGCATCGGGAGTCGCGATGTGAGCCCGCGTCCAGCGGGAGGCCCAGTGAGTCCAGGGAGTTTTGCCATGCCGCTCGACTATCTCACCGGTTTTGGAAACCACTTCGCCAGCGAGGCGCTGCCTGGCGCGCTGCCGCAAGGACAGAATTCGCCGCAGCGCTGTCCCTATGGCCTCTATGCCGAGCAGTTGAGCGGTACGCCCTTCACGGCGCCCAGGGCGGACAACAAACGCGCCTGGCTCTACCGCCTCCGCCCCTCGGTGACGCATCAGGGGCGCTACCGGCCGCGCGATCTGCCGTTCTGGGTGTCGGCGCCGGACCCGGCAAGGGGCCGCCTGCCGCTGGGCCCGCTGCGCTGGGGGCCGCCACCGATCCCGCAGGGCGAGACGCTCACCTTCCTGTCGGGTATGCGGACCATGACCACCGCCGGCGACGTGGCGGGCCAATGCGGCATGGCGGCACACATCTACCTGATCACCGCGGCCATGCAGCGCGAGTACTTCGTCAACGCCGACGGCGAGCTGCTGGTGGTGCCGCAGCACGGCGGCCTGCGCCTGGCCACCGAGTTCGGCGTCCTGGAGGTGTCGCCGGGCGAGGTCTGCGTCCTGCCGCGCGGCGTGAAGTTCCGGGCCGAACCCCTTGAGGATACAGCACGGGGCTATGTCTGCGAGAATTACGGCGCGCCCCTGACCCTGCCGGAACTGGGGCCGATCGGGTCGAACGGCCTCGCCAACCCGCGTGACTTCCTGGCGCCGGCCGCGGCCTACGAGGACCGGGAGGAGCCGTCGTGCCTGACCATGAAGTGGGGCGGGAGCTTCCATGTCTGCGAGATCGGCCAGTCGCCGCTCGACGTCGTCGCCTGGCACGGCAACTACGCGCCCTACAAGTACGACCTGAAGCGCTTCTGCCCGGTGAACGCGGTCAGCTTCGACCATCCGGATCCCTCGATCTTCACCGTGCTGACGGCGCCGACGGCGGTGGCGGGCACCGCCAACATCGATTTCGTGATCTTCCCGGAACGCTGGATGGTGGCGGAAAACACTTTCCGCCCGCCGTGGTACCATGTGAATCTGATGTCGGAATTCATGGGCCTCATCGAGGGCGTCTACGACGCCAAGCCCGGCGGCTTCCTGCCCGGCGGCGTGAGCCTGCACAACGCCCTGCTGCCGCACGGGCCGGACGCGCAGGCCTTCGACAAGGCCTCGACGGAGGATCTGAAGCCGGTCCGGCAGAGCGGCACGCTCGCTTTCATGTTCGAGACGAGATTACCTCAGCAAATCACTGAATTCGCTGTTTCTTTGGAGACTCTTGATGTGGACTATCAGGAGTGCTGGGATGGACTGGAGAAACGCTTCAACGGTCAGCCCTAAGATGTCGATTTCATGAAGCTGGCATCGCTTATCGATGGCTCGCGCGACGGCCGCCTGCTGGTGGTGCGGGCGGATCTCGAACGTGCCGTCATGGCGGAGTCAGCCCACACGCTGCAGGCGGCGCTGGACGACTGGGAGACAGTGGCGCCGGAGCTCGAGCACGAGGCGAGACTCCTGTCCCACCATGCCCGCGAGGACAGCTTCGCCTTCGATCCCCGGCACTGCCTGGCGCCGCTGCCGCGCGCCTATGCCTGGGCCGACGGCTCGGCCTATGTGAACCACGTGGCGCTGGTCCGCCAGGCGCGCGGCGCCGAAGTGCCGGAGAGCTTCTGGAGCGACCCGCTGATGTACCAGGGCGGCTCGGACTCCTTCCTCGGGCCGCGCGCGCCGATCCCTCTGGCCGACGCGGACTGGGGCCTCGACTTCGAGGCGGAGGTCGCGGTGGTGACCGACGACGTGCCGCTGGGCGCGACGCGCGCGGAAGCGGCGGCGGCCATCCGCCTCATCCTGCTGGTGAACGACGTCAGCCTGCGCAACCTCATTCCCGGCGAACTCGCCAAGGGCTTCGGCTTCTTCCAGTCGAAGCCGTCTTCGGCCCAGTCGCCGGTGGCGGTGACGCCGGACGAACTGGGCAAGGCCTGGGACGGCGGCAAGGTCCACCTGCCGCTTTGTGTCGAGCTCAATGGCGAAGCCTTCGGCCGCGCCGAGGCCGGCGAGGACATGACGTTCGACTTCCCGGCACTGATCGCCCATGCGGCGCGCACGCGGCGGCTGACCGCCGGCGGCCTCGTCGGCGCCGGCACCGTCTCCAACCGCGATGCCGGGGGCGGCCCCGGCCGACCCATCGCCGAGGGCGGGCGCGGCTATTCCTGCATCGCCGAGCAGCGCAGCGTCGAGACCCTGCTGCACGGCGCCCCCAAGACGCCCTTCCTGAGATTCGGCGACGAGGTCCGCATCGAGATGCTGGACGCTAAGGGGCAGTCGGTTTTCGGCGCCATCGCGCAGAAGGTGGAAAAAGCGAGCTAAGGCGCGTCAGTCCTTGCCCTGGACGGCCTCGGAGAAGGCGCGGAACAGCTTCGTCGAGAAGTCGTTCTGCGTTGCCTTGTATTCCGGGTGCCACTGGACGCCGAGGGCGAAGCCCTTGGCGCCCTTGATGGAGATCGCTTCGGGGGTGCCGTCGGGGGCGAGGCCCTCGACCTCGAGGCCGGGGGCGGGCCGGTCGATGCCCTGGCCGTGCAGGGAGTTGACTTCGATCTCGGTGGCGCCGGCGATCTTCGCGAAGTGCCCGTCCGGCGTGAAGCTCATGGCGTGGCGCGGGCCGTAGCGCACGTCCGGGTCGTCATGCTTGGGCATGCGGTGATCCAGGCGGCCCTCGACCTCGTGCACGCGGGCATGCAGGGTGCCGCCGAGCGCCGCGTTCACCTCCTGGAAGCCGCGGCAGATGAACAGCGTCGGCAGGCCCTTTTCCAGCGCCGCGTCGATAAGCGGGAAGGCCATGGCGTCGCGCGCCTCGTCATAGGGCTCGGCCTTTTCATGGGGCGCCTGGCCGTAGCGCGCCGGGTGCACGTTGGACGGGCTGCCGGTGAACACCAGGCCGTCCAGGGAGTCCAGCAGGTCGTCGACCTCCTGGCTCTCGGCCATGGCGGGAATGATGATCGGGGTGCAGGCCGCGGCCTCCCAGACCGCGCGGGCGTACTTGTCGCCGACCACGTGATAAGGGGCGTTGCCGTAAGTGCGGAAGTCGGCGGTGATCCCAACCAGCGGGCGCCTCATGCGGCGGAGACCCCGGCCGCGCCGCGTTGCCGCGGGCGCAGTTCCTTCAGCACCCTGTCGGTGGCGGCGACGCGGGCGTAAGCCGCCATGCCCTCGGCCGTGGCCGCTTCCTGCTCGGGCGTCTTGGCGGCGCAGGCGTCGCTCACCAGAGTCACCAGGTAGCCGCGGTCGGCGGCGTCGCGCACCGCGGATTCGACGCACTGGTGGCTGTAGACGCCGAAGACGCAGAGGCGCTCGACCCCCAGGTTGTGCAGGAGATAGTCGATGTTGGTGGCGTTGAAGATGCCCGAAGCGGATTTCGGCAGCACCATCTCGTCACCCTGCGGCGCGATGGCCGGCAGGACCTGGCCGCCGGCCGAGCCCTTGGGAATGAGGAAGTCGGAGCGCTTGTGGTCGAGGCTGCGGTCGCGGCCGTCCGCCGTCAGCGCCTCGATCACCGTGTAGATCACCTCGACGCCGGCGGCCCGCGCGGCGGCGATCAGGCGCCGGGCATTGGGAATGACCTGGCTGTCGACGCGCCGCCAGAAATGGTCGCCGCCGTCGAAGCCCAAGTCGTCGCTGACCTGGCGGTCGCAGAAGCCGCGCTGCAGGTCGACGACCAGCAGCGCCGCCTTGCCCGCATCGAGGCTGAAATCGTAAGACGCCGTCATCGGTGTTTCGCCTTTTCCCTATGATAGTCGAAGGTGGCGTCGATCCTGTCCAGCAGGTGCTGGCCGCTGGTGGTCGGCGCGAACTTCGGCGGGATGCCGGGGCCGGTGCAACTCGGCAGGGCGGCGACCTCGGCGTGGAAGTTGGGATCGAAGAAGAACGGAATGGAATAGCGCTCGGCGCCGGAGACGTTGATGACCCGGTGCTGGGTCGAGGCGAAGAGATCGTTGGTCCAGCGCGCCATCATGTCGCCGATGTTGATGACGAAGGTGCCGGGGAGCGGTGTGGCGTCGATCCAGCGCCCGGCGGCGTTCTTCACCTGCAGGCCGCCGTTGGCGTCCTGCGCCAGGATGGTCAGGCAGCCGAAGTCGGTGTGGGCGCCGGCGCCCAGTTGCTTCTCGCTGATCGTGCCGTGCTGCGGCGGATAGTGCAGCGGGCCGAGGGTGGTCATCGGGTCGGTCAGCAGGCGGTCGAAGAAACACTCGTCGATGTTCAGGGTCAGGGCGAAGGCGTGCATGATCTGCTTGCCGAGGCCGGTCAGGGCATCGAAGTAGGACTGCATGGCGCCCTGCCAGCCGGGCAGGTCGAGGGGCCAGAGGTTGGGGCCGTGCAGCGGCGTGCCGGCGCGCACCAGCGGGTGGTCGGCGCCCAGGTCGCGGCCGATCTTGATGCCTTCCTTGAGATCGCCGCCCGTTTTCTGCTTGGCCGGGTCGAGGTTCTCGCCGCCCATTTTGAAGTAGCCGCGATGGCAGGGCGACTTCTCGATGTCGATGGCCAGCTTCTCTTCCATCGGCCGCTCGAAGAAGCGCTTGGCTTCGGCGAAGCTGCGCGCGACCAGGGCCTCGGAAATGCCGTGGTTGGCGAGGTAGAAGAAGCCGATGTTGCGGCAGGCGGCGCCGATTGCCTCGGCGACTTCGCGGCGCTCGGTGAGATCGCCGGTCAGGAAGGGTCCGAAGTCGATGATCGGGATCTCCTTCAGGGCGACCCTTTCGCCGCGCAGGCCTTTTTCCAGTTCGACGGCAGGATTCATCGGCCGCCTCCTTGCGCGCGCCGCAGGAAGATCCAGGACAGGTAACCGACCAGCAGGATGACGGCTGCGCCGCCGGTCGTCAAAGCCCCGAGGGTCGGAACGCCCGGCGTGTAGCCCGCCACCATCTTGGCGTAGAGATACTCGGGCACCGTCGAATCCGCGCCGGTGGTGTAGAGGGAGAGCGGGAAGTTGCCCCAGGACAGCAGGAAGGCGAAGAGGGCACCCGAGAAAATGCCGGGCCCGAGGACGGGCAGGGTCACCTCGCGCAGCACCTGCCAGCGCGTCGCGCCCAGGTCGAGCGCGGCCTCCTCGAGCGCCGGGTCGAAGCTGTAGACCTGGATCGAGATGATCAGGGTGACGATGGGCACGATCCACACCAGATGGGCGAAAACCGCGGTCTTCCACGAGAGCGGCAGCCCCAAGGTGTTGAACCACAGCAGCAAGGCCAGGCCGAGCACCGCCTGGGGAAAGAAGATCGGCAGCAGCACCATGCGCTGGAACACCTTGCGGCCGCGCCAGTCGTAGCGCGCGAAGGCCAGAGCGCCCATGAAGGCCAGCACTACCGAGACCGCCGTTACCATGAGGGCGATCATGACCGAGGTCTGGATCAGGATCCCGATCTCGATCGAATCCAGCGTGCGCTCCCACCAGCGCGTCGACCAGCGGGCAATGGGAAAGCCGAAGTAGCGCGACTGCGACAGTGAGGCGAGCACGCCGCAGACGACTGGAAGGTACAGGAAGACGATGACCAACAGGGTCCATCCCCCGATCCAGCCATTGGCGCGCGATTTTGTGAAATTGGCCATCAGCGTCGCCCCAGGATGCGGTCAAGGTCGAGGTAGCGCAGGACCAGCAGCACCAGTGTGCCGACCACCGCCATCAGCAGCACCGAGAGCGCCGCGCCCAGCGGCCAGTTCTGGGCGTAGGTGAAGGCGATCTCGATGTCGTGGGTGATGACGATCACCGATTGGCCGCCAAGTACCTTGGATTCGGCGACGGCGCCGACCGCCAGCACGAAGGTCAGCAGCCCGCCGATGATGAAGCCCGGCATGGCGAGCGGCAGTTCGACCTCGCGGAAGGTCTGCAGGCGTGAGGCGCCGAGGTCGCCGGCTGCCTCCACGACCTCGCGGGGCACCATGGACAGCCCGAGCACCATGGGGAACAGCATGAAGGGCAGGTAGACGTAGACCATGCCGAAGACGATGACCGGTGGCGTGAACAGTATGGACTGCAGTTCCACGCCAAAGAGGTTCTTCAAGGTGCCGTCGAGTACGCCGTTCTTGATGAAGAACAGCACCCAGCCGAAGAGCCGGATGTTCTCGGAGATGAACAGTGGGAAGACCAGCAGCAGGGTGATGAGGTTCGCCCAGCGGCCGAAGACATGGACCAGACCATAGGCGACCGGGTAGCACAGCAGGGCCAGCAGCACGACCGACAGCGCGGCGAATACCAACGACCAGACGAAGGAGAGGTAGACCGTATTCGCGGGATCGAAGATGGTCCGATAGTTCTCCAGCGTCGGCGTGGCGAAGACGCTGAAGCTGCGCGGCTCGGCGAAGCTGAAGGCGACCACGGCGATCAGTGGCGCCAGGAACCCGATGGCGAGCAATGCCAGCACCGGCAGCGAAAATTTTGCGCCGCTCGACAGCGACACCCGCCGCCATCCTGCCGCCCGTCCGCCGTCCGCCTCCATGGGTGCGCTCGCCGTCATCAGTCGATAACCAGGACGGAGTCCTTGGCATCCCAGCCGATCAGGACCTCCTGATCGAGCGCGCCACGGAAAGCCTGCTGGCGCAACCGCTCGACGATGAAGACGCGCTCACCGACCCTCACCTGGTACTGGATGCGCGAGCCCAAGACGTACTCGTTGTAAATCCGGCCGCGCAGATGGTTCTCGGCCTGATCCGGCGCATCGATGAAGCGCAGGTACTCGGGCCGCACCACAAGGTGTCCATTTTCGAAGCCCTCGGGCACCTCGCGCAGCAGGAAGTCGCCGGAGATGCCGACGCCGCTGGCCCGGCCGTTGACGCCCCGACACACGTCGATCACGTTGACTTCACCCATGAACTCGGAGACGAACTTGTCGCGCGGCCGGGTATAGATGTCTTCCGGCGTGCCGACCTGGACCAGCTCGCCGGCGCGCATGACGCCGATGCGGTCCGACATCACCATGGCCTCTTCAAGACTGTGGGTGATGTACATGAAGGTCTTGCCGGTCTCCTTGTGGATGTCTTTCAGTTCCTTCTCCAGTGTCTTGCGCAGCTTGTAGTCGATGGCGGACAGCGGCTCATCGAAGAACAGGATCTCCGGGTCATAGGCAAAGGCGCGGGCCAGCGCCACGCGCTGACGCTCGCCGCCCGAACACTGGGTGACCCGCTTGCCGTAAAAGGCCTCCGGCAGCCGCAGCAGGCGCAGCAGTTCCATGGCCCGCGCCCGCCGCGTCTCGCGTGCCACGCCGCGCATCTTGAGCGGGAACTCGATGTTCTGGCCGACCGTGCGGTGCGGGAACAGGGCCAGCGACTGGAACACCATACAGGTCGGCCGGCGGTTGGCCGGCGTTTCGTTCATGCGCTGGCCGCGCAGCAGGATTTCGCCGCCGGAGGGTTCCTCCAGGCCGGCCAGCATGCGTATCAAGGTCGACTTGCCGGATCCGGACGGGCCGACAATGGTAAAAAATTCACCTTCCTTGACGTCGAGGTCGATTTCCTTGACCGCCGCGAAGCTGGCGAAGCGCTTGGTCAGCCCGGAGAGTCGGAGGATGGTTTCGGCCACGGAAAACTACTCTTTCAGGGACGGGCCCGGTTCAAGAACGGGCCCTGTTCAAGTGCGCGCCCAGTTCAAGAACGCGCCCAGTTCAAGAACGCGCCGGGGCCGCAGCCCGGGATGCCGGGCCGCGGCCGCTCGCGGATCATGCGCTGAGCCTGGGCCTAGCGCTTGGCGGCGGTCATCAGGTCGAGCGCCCGGTCATAGTCGGGTACGATATCGTATTCCGCCGAGCGCGCCATCTCTTCTTCCAGGCTGTCCCACTGGATCGCATCAAGCTCCTCCTTGGTGAAGAGCTCGAAGCACTTGGGATTGCCCATCTGGGTCACCGGGTTGAAGGTGCCCTCGGCGAAGGCGACGGTATGCGCGACCTCGGGGTCCTGAACGTATTCCAGGAACTCCGATGCGAGCGGCGAAAGCTGGGGGTTTTTGACCGTCGAGGTGATCTCGATCCAGGCCACGCCGCCCTTGCCGGGGATGGCGCTCTTCATCGGCGTCACGCCGCGGATATTCGGGTAGCCGTCGAAGCGCGCAGGCGAGGCCGAATAGATGCCGCCCGTCAGGTGGAAGTCGATCTCGCCGGACACCAGAGCCTGATTCATGGTGGCGATGTCGCCCACCACCTTGGCGCCCTTGAAGACTCGTTTCGCCGCCTCGTCGAACTTCGTGAACTCCTCGTCGGTATGTTCGCGGAAGGGGTCGACGCCGGCGATCAGGAAGATGTCGAAGACGTTCCAGTCGTCCGATTCCAGCACCCCGTACTTGCCGGCATTGGCTGGATCGTTCCACAGGTCCCAGCCCTGGTCCTCGGCGGTCGCACGACTGACTTTGTCGGTGTTGACGACGAAGCTGTAAGGTCCGAAACGCTGGGCAATGCCAAGCAGATCCTTACCGTCTTCGCTCATGGCCCATTTGTAGGGCGGCTCGAAGCCCGGCAGCATGTCCTCGAAGTAGGGCTCGAACTTGGCCCGGTCGAGCGGCGTGATCAGTCCCTCCGGGTACATGACCTTGCGCGCCCAGGGGTTGTTGACGTTGATCAGGTCCCAGACGTTGGTCTCGCCAGCGCGCAGGCGGTTGATCATGGTCGGGTCGTTGGTCAGCGACTCCGCCTTGATGGTGGCGCCCTTGGCGTTGCGGAAGGGATCGAGCACGTCGGCCGAGTTGTACCCCTCCCAGCAGAGGATGTTCAGTTCCTTCTCGCGGGCGGCGAGGGCCGGGCCGGCAAGGCCTCCGGTAAGCCCAACGGCGCCGGCGGCGGCGGAATACTTCAATAGACTGCGACGGTCGAACTGCATGATCACGTCTCCCGATTTTTCTTGATTGGCCTTTGATCCCTGTAGCGTTCTTGGTGATGAAGGTACCACGTGAAATTTGGTATTTCCAACATCATTTGTTGTACTCACCACGGAGTTGGGGCATAACCGAATGCAGAATGTCCGCCGCGAGGCCGGGCTGAAAGGCGCTGTATAAAAGGCGCCGGTACCGATGTGGAGAACGGCCCTTCATGACGCGTCCCCCGATTGATTTCATTTTCATGTTCACCCGTGCCGACCAAACGGTCGAAGACTGTCTGGAGGTCTTCGAGACGGTTGCCAGGGCCGGTGTGAAACATATGGGATTCAAGGATATCGGGGTCGAGCTGGACGTCCTGGTGGAGCTCAACCGGCGCATCAAGGCGGTGGGCGCGGTCAGCTACCTTGAAGTTGTATCGGCGACCCATGAGGCCTGCCTGGCCTCGGCCCGCGCGGCCCGCGAAATCGGCGTCGACTGCGTCATGGGCGGCACCGAGGCCAAGGAGATTCTGGAGATCCTCGACGGCAGCGGCATCAATTTTCTGCCTTTCCCGGGGCGCCCGGTCGGCCATCCGACGACCCTGGGCGGCAGGCCCGGCGACGTTGAGGACGACTGCCGCCGCTTCGAATCCCTCGGCTGCGCTGGCGTCGACCTGCTGGCCTACCGCGCCACCGATGCCGATCCGCTGGACCTGGTGAAGGCGGCGCGCCGCGCCACCAGGGGGACACTGGTGGTGGCCGGCAGCATCGACACGCCGGACCGCATCCGCGCCCTGGCCGAGGCCGGCGCCAATGCCTTCACCGTCGGCTCCGCCGCCTTCGATGGCTCCTTCAGCCCGCGCAAGGGCTCGTTGGCCTCGCAGTTGGGAGACATCCTGGAAGCCGCCGCATGACGGCGCCCAGCGATATGCCGGCCAAGACGTGCACGAGGACGAGTGCCAAGGCGAACCTGAAACCCGCGAAGGGCAGCGGCCGGCTCGACCGCGACGAGCGGCACCGCCGCATCATCGCCGAACTGAGATCCAATCCCACGGTGCGCATCTCGCATCTGGCCGAGGCCTTCAAGGTCTCGACCGAAACAGTGCGCCGCGACATCGACGATCTCTCGTCGCGCGGCCTGGTGGAGCGCACCTACGGCGGCGCCGCCGCACCCATGGGACGCGAGCCTTCGATCCGCGAGCGTACCGCCGCCATGGTCGCCGAGCGCCAGCGCATCGCCGCGGTGGCCATCCAGGCCATCGCGCCGGGCGACGTGGTGATGATCGACTCCGGCGCCACCACCCATCACCTGGCCGAGAAGATCGCGGTCGCCCGCATCGAGGCCACGGTGATCACCAACGGGCTGGATATCGCCGAGGCGGCGGGGGTCTCCGACCGGGTCAAGGTGATCCTCTGCCCCGGCGCCTATTCGACGCACGAGAAGGGGGTCTACGGCCAGGACACCTGCGAGTACCTGGAGCGCTTCCACGCCAACGTCGCCTTCACCTCGGCCGGCGGCATCACCGAGGGCGGCATCACCGACGTCGACAGCAACGCCTGCTGGATCAAGCGCACCATGTTCCGCCGCGCCGAGCGCCGCCTCTTCATGGCCGACCACACCAAGTTCAACATCCGCCTGCTGGAGATCGTCATGCCGCTGAGCGCGCTGACCGATCTGGTGATCGACAAGCCGCTGCCCAAGGCCCTGGCGGAAGCCGCCGAGGCCGCCGAGGTGACGACGGTCGTCGCCTGATCCGGGCGGCGCTTCGGTTCTTGACGCGCGCGCAGCGCCGGCCCCCGTAGCGCCGGTCCCGCGACGCGATCCTCCTCGGTCAGATCACATCAGTTCACCCGGCCCCAAATTCTCGCCTCGACGTCATAAAGGAACACGCTGTGCAGGAGCGTGGAGCCCTGGTGCACCTCAAATTCGAGCAGTTCTTCCCAGATGCTGTCCGGCATACTGCCCTGATAGAGTTGCGGCCGATCCCGCTTGGAGCGCAACTGAGCATGGTTGTAAATGCAATAGTCCAGGATGGTCTGCGCGGTTTTCGGCATCGCGCCGTAGGCATCGGCCACCTGTCGCGGGGAAAGGGCGGCGGAGAATACAAAGCTGAAGGCGGCGCCCCATTCATCGACCTGCAGGGTCACCTTAAGCGGGGGCGAGAGGACTCGGCTCTCCGGCAGGGTTTCCACTGACGCCGGTGCGTCGGCCGCCGTTGGGCCGTTCAAATTCGGCTCCTTACGGGGCCCCCGCCACTGATAGGGAGACTTGCGGGCCTCGTCGTGGGAGTCGACAACGAGTTGCTTCAGGCCCTTGTAGATATCCTTGCCCAGTTCCTGGAGGATGGCGGCTGAAATTCCGCCGACGACGAAGGCGAAGACGACGGGCAGCGCCCATTCGACGACACCTTGCGGGTCCGGGTACCGCCCTTTGACCTCGGCCGCGGGATCGATGCGATGCGCCCTCTGGCGGAGCCGCTCCGCGTAGTCTTGATCGACCACGGGAATGTAGGTAACCCTCAGCAAGCAACCCTCCCTTCCCCAGGATTTCCAGAACAGCAATCCGCGCCAGACGGGTTTGCCGGCGAACCAACAGTTTAATCTCTGCGCGACAGCCGGATAGAGCTAGTTATTTCGTAGCCTGAGCACCTCATCGCCGCCCCGCATTATCCCGGTGCGGCGCCAGCCCAGCCGCCGGTAGAAGCCGCTGGCGCGCACATCGGGGTCGGGGTTGGCGCGCAGCCAGATCTCGTCGTGGCCCTCGGAAAACAGCCAGTCCCGAACCTTGCTCAGCACCGCCTTGCCGATGCCGCGCGCTTCGAGGCCGGGCAGCACGGCGACGACCTGGACCTCGCCGTTCGAACGGTCGCCCATGGCGAAGCCCAGCACCTTTCCGTCTTGCTCCGAGAGCCAGCCCCTGACGTCGCACCGCATCCCTGCGGCCAGGGACTCCGGCGTCACGCCGTAGTCCGCCTTCAGTTCTTCGAGGGTGACGGCGTTTTCCACGGTCGAAAGCCTCAGCGCGAGGACCGCGGGAATGTCGTCGGCGGTCATTTGGCGGCAGTCGGGCAAGGCCGGATCCTTCGGCGGGGGTGTTGCTGTCGCGGCCACTCTACCCAGTTTCACCAAGGCAAGGTTGCAAAAAGTACTGCCGACGGCGACCGCCGTTCTGCGGCAAGCGCGGCGATTCGGCGGATGTGGTAAGACACCCTGCAGGCGGGCGTTTCAACTGACCTGCCGGGTTGGCCTGCCCGATCGCTGCTTGACGTTGGCCTGCCGTCCTCGCAAGAGCGTGGCGGGTGATGCGCGCCAGAAAGATTTGGAGGGAGCAAGTTGGTGAGTGACCGTTCCGCCGCCGTGGAGGCGCTGGTGCCGCCGGCCGCCGTTGGTTTCATCGGCCTGGGCCAGATGGGCCGTCCGATGGCCGCGTGCCTGATCAAAGCCGGTTTTGCCGTGGCGGCCTTTGATGCGGCGGAGGCCGCGCGGCGGAGCTTCGAAGAAGCTTCGGGTGTCCCCGCCGCCCAGTCGGCCGCGTCCGCCTGCCGCGATGTCGCCGCAGTAATCACCATGCTGCCCAACGGGGCGATCGTGCGCGAAGTCCTTTACGGAACGGCGGGGCAGGGTGGCCTGGCCGCCGCGGCGCCGGGCACCGTCGTAATCGACATGTCTTCCTCGTCGCCAATCGACACGCGGGCACTGGCGCGTGAACTGGAGCCGCTCGGCTTCCCACTGGTGGACGCGCCGGTCTCGGGCGGCGTGAAGCGCGCGGTCGACGGCTCACTGGCGATCATGGCCGGCGGCGAGACGGGGGCGATAGACCGAATCCGGCCGCTATTGAACGCCATGGGCAAGTCGATTTTTCCGACCGGCCCGCTCGGTTCGGGTCACGCTATGAAAGCGCTCAACAATTACGTCTCGGCGGCGGGCCTGGCGGCCGCGGCGGAGGCGATCATCATCGGCGGCCGTTTCGGGCTGGACCCGGAGATCATCGTCGATGTGCTCAATGCTTCGACCGGCCGCAACAACAGCACCGAGGTGAAAATGAAACAGCAGGTGCTGTCCGGCGGCTTCGCCTCCGGCTTCGCCATGGGCCTGATGACCAAGGATCTGCACACCGCCGCTGACATCGCCCGTCACATCGGGGTCGCCGCGCCGCTGGCCAGTGTCTGCGAGGCGCTGTGGGCCGAGGCCGGTGAGAAGCTCGGCGCTGCGGCGGACCACACTGAGATTTATCGCTACCTTGCGGAGCTGGAGGATACCCCGTGATCGAAGGCCACAAGCCGCCCTGCTACGAAGTCCTCGCCCTGCGTTACGCGACCGTCGCACGGCAGCCGCAGGAGAACTTTATCTCGCCGGACCCGCACGACGGGCCGCTTTCCATGGACTACTTCGTCTGGGTGATCCGCGGCGAGGGGCGCAACATCGTCGTCGACACCGGCTTCGGCGCGCAGGCCGCTCAGCGGCGCGGCCGCAGGCTGCTGCAGCCGCCGCGGCAGGGGCTCGAGGCGCTCGGCATCGACTGCGATGCGGTAGCGGACGTCGTCATCACGCATCTTCACTACGACCACGCCGGCAACCTGCAGGACTTTCCCAAGGCGACCTTTCACTTGCAGGATGCCGAGATCGCCTATGCGACGGGGCGTCTCATGTGCCATGGCATGCTGCGCCACGCCTATAACGTCGAGGACGTCGTGACCATGGTGCGCAAGGTCTACGCGGGCAGGGTGTGCTTTCATGACGGCGCCGCGGAGATCGCGCCGGGCGTGACGCTGCACAGGGTCGGCGGCCACACCCAGGGGCTGCAGGTCGTGCGCGTGCCGACCGGGCGCGGCGCCGTGGTGCTGGCCTCCGACGCCGCGCACTTCTACGCCAATATCCGCAACCGCGATCCCTTTCCCATCGTCGTCAATGTCGGCGACATGCTGGAAGCCTATGAAACGGTCGAGCGTCTCGCCGACAGCCCGGACCACGTCATCCCCGGCCACGACCCGGAGGTCATGCGGCTCTATCCCCGCACCGACCCCGGCGCCGGGCGTGTCGAGGCGGTCGCCCTGCACCGGCCGCCGCTGGTATCTTGACCAGGGTCTTGGGAGCTCTCAAATGTGCCGTCAGCCGTGCCCGGCTGTGTTAGACTGCGACCAGGGGGTGGAGAAGCCGAAGAGGCCGTACGACGTCCCTGCGCCGCAGAATAGCTTCAGAAATCGCGTGTAACCCTAAGGGTTCGTGCAGGTATGGCAGCAAATCGTGTTGAGAGGCGGCTCGCGGCGATCCTGGCCGCGGATGTGGTGGGCTATTCCCGCATGGTCGCCGCCGACGAGGCCGGCGCCCTGGCGGCGCTGCACGCGGTGCGGAAAGAGATTCTCGACCCTTCGTTCGGCGAGCATGGCGGGCGCGTCGTCAAGACCATGGGCGACGGTGTCCTGGTCGAGTTCGCCTCCGCCGTCGACGCCCTGCGCTGCGCCATGGCGGTTCAGACGGGCATGGCGGCGCGGGACGGCGATCTCCGACTCCGCGTCGGGGTCAACGTCGGCGACGTGGTGATCGAGGACGGCGACATCCTCGGCGATGGGGTCAACATCGCGGCGCGGCTGGAGAGCGTCGCCGAGCCCGGTGGCGTGGCCATCTCCGGCGCCGTGCGGGAATACATCGTCGGCCGCATCGACGGGGAGTTTCGCGACGGCGGGCGCCGGGAACTGAAGAACATCGACCGCCCGATCAGTGTTTGGCACTGGGCCCCCGAGGGCGCGCGGACGGCGACGGTCGGCATCGCTCCGCTGGCATTGCCCGACAAGCCGTCGATCGCGGTCCTGCCCTTCGACAACATGTCCGGAGATCCCGAGCAGGACTACTTCGCCGACGGCGTGGTCGAGGCGCTCACCGCCGCGCTCAGCCGCATCCGAGCGTTCTTCGTCATCGCCCGCAACTCCGCCTTCGCCTACAAGGGGCGGGCGGTGAACCTGCGCGAGATCGGGCGCGACCTGGGGGTGGCCTATGTGCTGGAGGGCAGCGTCCAGCGCGCCGGCGGCCGGGTCCGAATTACCGTGCAGCTCATCGAGACCAACGGCGGCTCCCATATCTGGGCCGAGAAGTACGACGGTTCGCTGGACAATATCTTCGACCTGCAGGACCGCATCACCGAACAGGTTGCCGGCGCCTTGCAGCCGTCGATCCGCCTCGCCGAAGTCGAGCGCGCGCGCCGCAAGCGGCCGCAGGATCTCGGCGCCTACGACTACACCATGCGCGCCATGCGCCATGTCTGGATGCTGGAAAAGGACGAGGCGACCAGGGCGCTGGAGCTGTTGGACAAGGCGCTGGAAATCGATCCCGATTACCCGCTTGCGTTGGCGCTGGCGGCCTGGTGCCATGCCCAGCGCTCCGTCTACACCTGGGTCGAGGATATCGAAGCGACCAAGGCAATGGCGCTGGCGCAGGCGGAGCGAGCGGCGAATCTCTCCGCCGACGACCCGCTGATCCTCGCCATCCTCGGGACGGTTCACACCTTCGCGCGGCACTACGGCGCCGCCCGGGTGTTGCTGGAGCGCGCCGTGGCGCTCGACACCAACGCCGCCTGGGCCTGGAGTCGGCTGGGCTGGCTGGAGACCTATGCCGACCGGCCGAGCGAGGCCTTGGCGCAGTTCCAAAAAGCGCTGCGTCTCAGTCCGCTCGATCCCATGAACTTCAACAACTATGTCGGCATCGCCTCGTCCCATCAGGTGGCGGGCGACGACGATGCCGCCGCCGACGTGTTCCTGCGCGCGCTCGAGGAGCGGCCGAACGCGCACTGGATCCATCGCAACCTCGCCCCGGCGCTGCTGGCCGCCGGGCGGGAGGAACAGGCGCGCGCCTCCTTCGACGCGCTCCTGGCCGCCTATCCGGGCCTGACGGTGAAGCGTTTCAAGGACGCCATGGTGTTCTCGCCGCGGGTCCTCGACCGCATCGGCGCGCAGCTCCTCGCGCTTGGCCTGCCAGCGGAATAGGAGCACCGGGCCGATCGCGCCCTGTCACTTGATCACTGGTGCCGGTTCGGCGGCCGGCATTCAGTCGCTGTTTCAGCAGTTTGGTGTTTGCATAGAGGACGGCGTCGATAGCGCTGCGACGGTCTATCCTGCCCGTGACTTCAAGCGCCGAGTTCCTTAGTCACCAAGTCCGCGACGGCGCCACCGGAGGCGGGGTTCTGGCCGGTGATACTGCGATGACTGGAGATCGCGAAGGTCTGCCAGGGGTCATCCGCCTTCTTGTAGGTGGCGCCACGGTTTTTGAGTTCTGTCTCCGTGAGGAAGGGCACGAACTGATCGAGTTCAACCAGTTTTTCTTCGTCGTTGGAGAAGCCCGTCACTTCCTTGTCCTTTATCAGCAGGGTTCCATCCGAGAGGCGAATGTTCAGCAGTGCCGCCGCGCCGTGGCAGACCGAAGAGACAATTCCACCATTCTCGTAAATCTTGCGGCTGAGGGCCTGAAGTTCCTCGTTGTCGGGAATATCCCAGATGACGCCGTGCCCGCCGACGAAGTAGATTGCTGCATAGTCTTTCGGATCGACATCGCTCGGCTTTAGAGTGGCACCGAGAAGATTCATGAAGGCCTTGTTTTGATACCATTCCCAGTCGATCGGTTCTGCCGTGGCGAGACTGTGAGGGTCGATGGGAGTATAACCTCCTTCTGGGCTGACATAGTCCACTTGGAAGCCGGCTTTCTCGACTTTCTCGACAAAATGGACGGCCTCGCCAAGCCAGATGCCTGTTGCGCGCTCGATGCCCGGGAACTTCTCGGTTCCGGTCACGACGACGAGGATCTTCCTTTTGGCCATGATGGGCCTCCTTCACTTTAGATAATGTCACTCTGTGATCGCCGGTGGAACATGATGGGCATCAGCGGTCCAGCATCTCAATCAAAGGCAGGTAGCCTCCCTCGGCGAGCCGCTTGGAGGCCTGCTCCGCATAAGACGCCGAATACTCGATCCCGAGCCCTTCCACGAGCCGGTTCATGAAATTGAACAGCGCCGTCACCGCAACGGTGTGGTAGATCGCCGTCTCGTCCCAGCCCGCTTCGAGAATAGCGTCGGCATCGGCTTTCACCAGGCTATCCGGGCGGTCGGTCAGTTTCTCCGCGTAGCTCAAGACCGGCTTCATCCGCTCGGGTATCGTCGCTCCGGCCACTCCTTCGGCCAGGTCTTCCAGGGTATTCCTGCCGATCCCCAATCGTTCCGCTGTCGCTGCATGAACGCCCTGACAATAGCCACAGCGATTGAGATGGGAAACGAAGGTGGCGATCAACTCGCGCTCGGCTTTTGTAAATGGCGACGGGCCGCGCAGGAGCACCTCATTCAGATGAATGAGCGGTTTGCTCGAGTCCGGAAAAGCTTTGAACAGATCGAGGAGCGATGCTCCCTGTCTCAACGATGAGAGTTGTGGCACCGGGGATCCTCCATAGGTAAAGGCCTGATCGGGCAGACGCAGGACCCCACATCGTCAGGGCCATACGTCGTCAACGCAATACGTCGTCAGGGCAATACGTCGTCAGGGCAATAGGTTCTCATGAGTCTTGGTTACGCGATCGCGGCCGCTCCCGACCTGTACGGCCCGCGTGATGGGCAGTTGGTGATGGTGGAACGCTCGTTCAAGAGAGGTTTTGTGAGCCAATCCATTGCATTAAGGCGCTTTCATTCACGGCACAGGCACAGGGAAGCGATCACGTTCGGTTCAATTGCCCGTGAGACGTGGCACGCATCGCATGGCGGATTGATCCAAGAACGATAGCTTGCGAAGGCGATTGCTTAACGTCGAGTGCCGCGACTTCACAAGGCCCGCCGTGAGACCTGGCAGGAACGCTCCGGCCACAACGACACCCATCTCCGGCTTTCCTCTTCGAAGTAACAGGTCTTCAGCGAAAAGCCGCAGGCCCGGATTTACCGTCCGTTCCCCGGCCCCTCCCCATAGCCTGGAGGCGCCTCGGCGAGCCTGGCCAGGCGATGCCAGCAGAGCGACATCGGCACTTCCCGCTCCAGTCACGTCGCTTCACAAGCATCCAAAAATTGTAGGGAAGCTCTCCCGCAATCCTGTAGTGCCGCGTGGAGCCGCCGCGGTGCGACAGGGTCGTGGCGAATTTGCGCCGGCGGCTCGAGTCCGTCGACAGAACAAGGAAGGGACATGCCCCGTCCGGCTCGGATAATCGAGGATCGGCATCCACTTTAGAATTCTACGGCGTTCAATTAAGTTGGAGATTGGTGGAAATTGAGAAACGCTCCGTTTCCCCGTTTTTCTGGGTACGGCGGCCAATGGAATCGAGCCGCTTTGCATCAGTCCGCCGTGCAGTCCGCCGTGCAGGCCGCCGTGCAGGCCGCCGTGCAGGCCGCCGTGCAGGCCGCTGACGTCTCAAGGTCGCCGTTGAAGTTTCACCGTGGAGGAAGTCTTGAATCTTGCTGTTCTGGCAGATCCGATTTTGTGGACGATCGTCGCCGTCTGCCTGATAGCCATCGTCCTGGCCGACAGAGTCTGCCAATGGATCATCCGCCGAAACTCCAGATGGTCGGGCGTGCAACGAAGAGGGGCACGGGCGGCAATGCTGATCTTTTTCATTGCTCTCGTCTCCACTGCCGGCCTCTATATGGCCACTGCGGTTGTCTTCCACTCGTGACGAACTGCCGGCGCCGGCAGTGCGCTCGCCGAATTGAGCTGAACCGGCCCAAGCTTGAACGCTCCGGATAGCGTTACAAGTGTTCCTGCGGGCAGCGCCTCCGGCCTGTTCCCGACCATTGTTCCGAGCGCTGAACGCTGCATTGCCAGGGCCATGGCTTGGTTTCGCGCGACGAACATCGCGCCGGCGAGCGCGGTCCCCTTCGTGTCCAGTCGCCCGCGGCAGCCGTGCGTGGACGAAGGCGCCAGACCTGTGAGGGGGCCCGATCGAGTGGCCCAATTCGGTTCACCGGCGGAGGGAGGGCAGTGGAGCGTACTCTCGCTTCACAATCTCAACACAAGCCTGTGAGAAGTGACCGCCGTCACTTACGTGGCCTGGGCGGCTACCCAATATCCCATCCATGAAGACGCCAAAGACAACACCCAGGGCCCCGCGGCGCCAGCCACTGGCCGTGGATTTTGCCCGAGGAATTGCGCGGCGATCAGGCGCCGGACTCCGATTTCCCCGATCGGGTTCGGCACTCCCCCGTGACGCCTACCACGTCGCGCAAGTGCAGGCCCCATCCCCCCGAGGGCGCCTGCAATGTGGCCCCGCACAGTGCGGTTCAGCCACGCCCGCGTCGCCGGTTCGGACCTCCCTTTCCCCGGATCGGCGACGCCCTTCTGTCCCCGAATTGAAAGCAGGCTTCGATGGGCCGCCTGACCCGGTCCCGCCACAACAAGAGTGCGCCGCCATGACAGCATCGTCGTCGACCGAATCGCCGCACCCCTCGATCTTCGGGGCCGAAATCTATACGGAAAGCCGCGGTGCCATCGAAATGGACGGCGAAACGGTCGGTGTCGTGATGGCCCGCGACGGCGACGTCGTGTTTCATGCCGCCGTGCCGGAAACCTGGCCCATTGACTGCTGCCGCTTTGCCAGCCGGCAGGACGCGATCGATGCGGTCCGGGAGCTGCTGCGCATGCGCAAGCTGATCGCCAGGTGCTAGACCGGTCTGGTGGCGCCCGCAGTCTCGCCGCTTTGCATAAGGACGTCCGCCGATGATGGTTTCAATGAACCGTCAGCAGATCGGCCCGCGGGTTTTCGCCTGGCTGCGTTCGACGATTCTGCTCCGGCATTTCCGCAACGCGGGTGTGCTCCTAATGGGCAAGGGGACCGGCGCGATATTCAGTTTGGTTTATCTGGGGCTGGCGGTGCGAACCCTGGGGCCGGAGGCCTTCGGCGTCCTGGTGCTGCTCCATACACTTGTCCATACCGCCGGTGAACTGGCGAAGTTCCAGTCGTGGCAGGCGATCATGCGCTACGGCGCCTTGGCGCTGGCTGGCAGCCGCGTGGCCGACCTGCAACGCCTTGTCAAATTCACACTGCTTCTCGACCTTGCCGGCGCGGCGGCCGGCATCGGCATCGCGCTCTTGTGCATCGGTCCAGCCCTGCGGTTTCTCAATATTCCGGCTGAGGCAGAACCCTTGGCCATGGCCTATTCTGCCGTCATTTTTTTCATGTCCCCGGCGATGCCGAATGGATTTCTGCGGCTGTTCGATCGCTTCGATCTGATCGCGGCGCAGAACGTTGTCGGTCCCGCAATACGCCTGCTCGGGGCCCTGGCGCTCTGGGCCGCCGGCGCAGGATTGCCGGCCTTCCTGGCTCTCTGGTTTCTCTCGACCGCCGCCAGCGCAATCACCCTCATGGTCTTGGCCCTGCGCGAGCTTCACCGGCAGGGAATGTTGCGCGACATGCCGCTGACTTTGCGCGGATTGGCGGCACCGCATAAATTCATCTGGTCGTTCGTCTGGAGCACCAACCTGAACACGACTCTCAACCTCGCCTCCGACAGAGTCGGTACGCTTGCCGTCGGTTGGCTCCTCGGCCCGGATGCCGCTGGGCTTTACCGCATTGCCCATCACGTCACCGACGCGATTCGCAAGCCGGCGAGCAAGCTGCTTACACCCACGATTTATCCTGAACTTGCGCGCCTCTCCGCCACCGGCGAGTCGGCCGCCGCACACAACATCGTCGCCCGCTCGGCGATTCTGGCGGGCGCCGCAACCGCCGGAGCCTTCGGTCTTGTCGTGCTCTTCGGGCAACCGCTCCTGCACTATGCTTTCGGCCCCGAGTTCGTCGCCGCCTATGAAGTCATGGTATTGATGGCCCTGGCCGGTGTCATCGCAACCGTGGCCTTTCCTCTCGAGCCTCTGCTCGTCTCCGCTGGCCGCATGCGGGCCGTCATCACCGCGCGAACCACGGCCACCGTCCTCTACATTCTCTTGCTTTACCTGACGCTCCAGCAATTCGGCATCGTCGGCGCCGGTATCGCCGCAATTGCCTATACAGGCGCCACAGCGGGACTGCTGCTGGCTTTCAGTGGACGGATCCAGGGCGCAGGGATTTCGTCAACTTGACCCGCCGAGCGTCGCCGCGCCCTGCTTGTCACCGGCTGTCGCACCGTCCGGGTCCTCAGTAGAGCTCCAGATATTCCTTGCGCTCCCAGTCGGTGACGTGGCCGCGGAAGCGGTCGAGTTCGGCCTGCTTCACCACGGTGAAGAGCTTCACCAGGTCGGCGCCCAGCATCTCGGACATGGCCTTGTCCTTCTTGAGGGCGGCCAGGGACTCCTCCAGGCTGCCGGCCAGCTTCTTGTGTTTGGGATCTTCTTCGGAGGGGCCCGCCGAGGGCGTCGGCAGCTCGCTCTTGTCCCGAACGCCGAGCAGCCCGGCGGCGATCACCGCGGCGATGGAGAGGTAGGGGTTGGAGAGCCCGGAGCCGGCGCGCATCTCGATGTGGCAGTTGTCCTGGCCGACATCCTTCATGCGCACCATGGCGGTGCGGTCCTCGACGCCCCAGGAGATGTTCGACGGCGCGAAGGTGTGCGGCTTCAGGCGGTGGTAGCAGTTGGGCGTCGGGTTGATCAGCGCCTGCATCGACTTGGCATGAGTTAGAAGGCCGGCGGCGAACTGGCGGATCAGCGGGTTCATGCCTTCCTTGGCGCCCTTGGTGTAGAACGCATTCTTGCCGGTCTTCTTGTCGAGCAGGCTGATGTGCAGGTGGCAGCCGCAGCCGGCCATGTCGGTCGCCGGCTTGGACATGAAGGTGGCGAGATAGCCGCTGCGGTGGGCCAGCTCCTTGATCGCGTTCTTGAAGGTGAAGGCCTTGTCGGCGCCGGCCAGCCCGATGCCGGGGCCGAAATTGATCTCGAACTGCGACGGCGAGTACTCGCAGTTGTGAGTGATCACGTCGATGCCGGACTCCTCCAGTACGTCGAGCAGCACGTCGAGGAAGGGGACGTATTGGTTGCGAGTAGAATTGAAGATATGAACACCGCCGAACAGCGGTTCCTTGCTGTCGGGATCGAGCAGATAGAACTCGAACTCGTGGCCCATCATCACCGCATAGCCCATCTTGTCGGCCTGTTTCAGCATGTTGGCCAGCACCGTGCGCGGCGTGGCGGCGATCGGCTCGCCCGGCGACCAGTAGGCATCGCAGATCACCTTGGCGGTGTCTTCCAGCCAGGGCACCGCGCGCAGTGTCGTGGGGTCCGGGAACAGCAGCTGGTCGCGGTAGCTAACCTCCTCGTTCATGCCGCAGCCGCCGATGACGTTGGAGGCGCTGTCGAGGCCGATGGTGCCGCCGTAGAAGTTCAGGCCCCTGCGCGCGTAGCCCTCCGCCTTACCGACCGGGATCACCTTGGACCGGCTGGTCCCGTGCAGATCGGGCAGTTCGAAGCGGACGTAGCGCGCGCCCATCTTGTTCAGCGCCGCCATCATCTCCTTCACCGCGTCCCCCGCCATGATTGCCTCCTCATTGATTTGCATGCGTTTTGCGAGTTGGTAACTGCCAACATTATGTTGCAGTTGCCAAGTGGTGCAAGCTACCTTCGCCGGAATCATGGCGGCGGCCGGTTCGCTCCGGCCTGGCCTAGCGGCGGGGGAAAAGGAATGAGCGCAGGGCGACTGGCGGGCAAGCATGCGGTGATCACCGGCGGCGGGGCGGGGATCGGCCGGGCGGCGGCGCGGCTCTTCGCGCGTGAGGGCGCCGCGGTGGCGGTGGCCGACCTCGATGCCGGCAGCGCCGCGGCGACGGCGGCCGAGATCGCGGCCGCCGGCGGCACCGCCCTGGCCATCGCCGTGGACGTCGCCGACCCCGATTCGGTGGCGGCCATGATCGGCGCGGCAGAGGCGGGCCTCGGCGCGGTCGACATTCTGTTCAACAATGCCGGGGTCATGCTGGGCGGTGACAACGGCCCGGAAGACACCGAGCTGTCGATCTGGGACCGCACCATCGCCATCAACCTCACCGGGGTGTTCCACTGCTGCCGCTTCGGCCTGCCGGCGCTGCAGCGAGCCGGCGGCGGCGCCATCCTCAACATGTCTTCCCTGGTGGCGGTCATGGGGGCGGCGGTGCCGCAGCTCGCCTACACCGCCTCTAAGGGCGGGGTGCTGGCCATGACCCGGGAGATCGCGGTGCAGTACGCGCGCCGCAACATCCGCGCCAATGCCCTGTTGCCCGGCCCGATCGGCACGCCGCTGACGGCGCAGCTCTTCGATACGCCGGAGAAGCAGGAGCGCCGCCGCGTCCACATG
Organism: Kiloniellaceae bacterium; assembly: GCA_040217155.1. Lineage (GTDB taxonomy): Bacteria > Pseudomonadota > Alphaproteobacteria > Kiloniellales > Kiloniellaceae > Pelagibius. Next base: position 30,699 of record JAVJNS010000005.1, on the reverse strand, counting down.
CCCCTGGGCCGCTTCGGCGAGGCGGTCGAGGTGGCCGAGGTGGCGCTGTTCCTCTGCTCCGACGCCGCCAGCTTCGTCACCGGCGCCGGTTACCTGGTCGACGGCGGCATCCATGCGGCCTACGTCACGCCGGAGGATCCAGCCTGATGGCGGCGATCCTCGGCCTCGACCTGGGGGCCGGCAGCCTCAAGGCGACGCTGATCGACGGCCGGGGCACGACCCTGGCCGAGGCGGCGGCGCCGATCGCCACCCAGACGCCCAAGCCGGGCTGGTCCGAGCAGAACCCCGGGGACTGGTGGCAGGCACTCTGCGGCGTGGTGCCCCAGGTCCTGGAAAAGGCCGCATTGCCGGCCAGCGATATTGCCGCAATCGGGGTTTCCGCCGGCGCCCACATCGCGGTGCTGGAGGACGCCGAGGGCCGGGTCATCCGGCCGGCGATCATGTGGAACGACCAGCGCAGCACTGTGGAAGCCGCGGAACTGCACGAACGCGCCGGCGAAATGATCATCGCCAGGGGCCTCAACCGCGCCAATCCGACCTGGAGCCTGTGTCAGCTGGCGTGGCTGCAGAAGCACGAGCCCGACGCCGTCGCCCGCACCGAGAAGCTCTATATCGCCAAGGACTGGTTGCGCAGCCGCCTCACCGGCGACTGGACCACCGACTACTCCGATGCCCTAGGCGCGCTGATGTCCGATGTCGCGAGCCGCGCTTGGTCGCCGGAGCTCTGCGGCCTCATCGGCTGGGACATGGCGCGCCTGCCGCCGGTCAGGCAGCCCACCGACATCGCCGGGCGGGTGAGCGCCGAAGCAGCCAAGGCGACCGGCCTCGCCGAGGGCACGGCGGTGGTGGTCGGTTCCAACGACACCACGGTGGAACTCTACGGCGCCGGCGCCATCGCAGCCGGGCAGGGGGCCATCAAGCTGGCCACGGCGGGCGTGGTCTTCCTGGCCTGTGGCCGGCCGGAGGTGCACCCGCCGGTGTCCTGCTATCCGCACATCCTGCCGGGGCTGTGGTATATGGCCTCGGGCATCAACGCCTGCGCCACGGCGCACCGCTGGGTGCGCGATACATTCTTCGCCGATCTGCCGCGGGAGACCGCCTTCGCCGAGATGGACCGCCTGGCCGCGGGCATCGCGCCGGGCGCCGACGGCCTGATCTTCCATCCCTATCTGATGGGCGAGCGGGCGCCGCACTGGGACCCCAAGCTGCGCGGCGATTTCATCGGCCTGACTCTGGGCCACGGCCGCGCCCACTTCGCCAGGGCCTGCTATGAGGGCATCGCCTTCGCCCTCAACGACGTCTTGCGCGCGGCCAAAGAACTGTCCGGCGCCGACTTCGGCGACATGCGCCTGCTCGGCGGCGGCGCGCGCAGCGCCACCTGGCGCCAGATCATCGCCGATGTCACCGGGCTGACCGTGAAGGTGCCGGCCAACGGCGACGCCTCCTTCGGCGCCGCGCTGGTCGCGGGCGTCGGCGGCGGCCTCTTCGCCTCGCCGGCCGAGGCGGTGGCGCGCTGCGCCAGGATCACCGAGGAAAACCGGCCCGACCCGAACCGCCACGCGGCCTACGCCCGGCTGTTCGGACTCTACGACGAGGCCCGCCGCGGCCTCACCGCGGTGAACCACCGCCTGCACGACGGGACATAGGGTTTGGGTGGCGCCGCCGCGTCAGGTTGTGTTTACCGTGCTGTCAGGCGCTTTAACGAGCCTCGACCGGCGCGCGGCGGACGATTATTGTGCCCCGTCGCTTTTCTTTTCCAGCGGGGCGCCCGTCCTTCTGGTCATTTCCGAACCGGAGTTCTCCGATGTCAGGTGTTCTAAGCCTTACCGAGCTGAAAAAAGCCGTCGCCGACGGCAGCATTGATACCGTTCTCGTCTGCATGGTCGACATGCAGGGCCGCCTGATCGGCAAGCGCTTCCAGGCGGAGTTCTTCGTCGATACGGCGGAGAGCGAGACCCATGCCTGCAACTACCTGCTGGCCAACGACATCGACATGGAACTGGTGCCCGGTTATGAGGCGACAAGCTGGGCCCGGGGCTACGGCGACTTCACCCTGAAGCCCGACCTTTCGACGATCCGGCGGCTGCCGTGGCTGGAGGGCACCGCCCTGGTGCTCTGCGACGTGTTGGATCACCACGAGCACGCACCGGTGCCGCATTCGCCGCGCGCCATGCTGAAGCGCCAGATCGACGGCCTCGCGGCCAAGGGCTACAAGCCCTACCTGGCCTCGGAACTGGAATTCTACCTCTTCGACGAGACCTACGAGAGCGCTCACCGGAAGCACTACCAGGACCTCAAGACCGAGGGCTACTACATCGAGGACTATCACATCTTCCAGACCACCAAGGAGGAGGACGTGATGCGGGCGATCCGCAAGGGCCTGCAGGGCGCCGGCATTCCGGTGGAAAATTCCAAGGGCGAGTGGGGCCCGGGCCAGGAAGAGATCAACGTGCGCTACGACGAAGCGCTGACCATGGCCGACAACCACGTCATTCTGAAGAACGCCTGCAAGGAGATCGCCCATCAGAAAGGCAAGGCGCTGTCCTTCATGGCCAAGTGGAACTACGAGATGGCCGGCAACTCCTGCCATATCCACGCTTCGCTGTGGGACCAGGCCGGCAAGGAGGCGCTGTTCTACGATCCCAAGGCCGAGCACAGCATGTCCAAGCTGATGTGCCAGTTCGTGGCCGGGCAGTTGAAGTACGCCGACGACCTGACCTATTTCCTGGCGCCCTACATCAACTCCTACAAGCGCTTCCAGGCCGGCACCTTCGCGCCAACCAAGGCGATCTGGAGCCTCGACAACCGCACCGCCGGCTTCCGCCTCTGCGGCGAGGGCTCCAAGGCGATCCGCATCGAATGCCGAGTCGGCGGCGGCGACCTCAATCCCTACCTCGCTTTCTCGGCCTTGCTGGCGGCGGGCCTCGCGGGGATCGAGGAGAAGCTGGAACTGCCGGAGCCCTATATGGGCGACGCCTACTCGGGCAAGAAGCTGCACGACGTTCCCAAGACCCTGCGCGAGGCCATCAAGGCGCTGGAGAAATCCAAAATGCTGCGCGCCGCGCTGGGCGACGATGTGGTCGACCACTATGTGCATACCGCCAAGTGGGAGCAGCTGGAGTACGACCGCCGGGTCACCGACTGGGAACTGAAGCGGGGCTTCGAGCGCACTTGACCCCGACGGCAGATACGGCGGCCGATGGGAAGAAGGCATAACCTCATTTCCTGAGTTGCGCCCACTACGTCGGCATCGACAACACCGCCGCCGGCCGCACGGCGGCCATGCCGCTGGGCCGCTTCGTCGGGCCGCGCACAGCGGATATGGGACCCGGCAAGGTCGGGCTGATCGCCGGTTCCCTGGCCCTGCGCGACAATATTCCTTGAGAGGAAGAGTTCCGGCGGGTCCGTGGCGCGCACCCGTGCCGAATGGCGGGGCGGACTTGTCCCCAGAACTCCTTCACAGGCTTGCTGAGGGACATTCTTATATCGCTATCGTTATAAAACAGCGGCCTATGAAAGAAATTTAAGAAGTTACATCGTATCTGGGGATAACTTCAGGCCTCATTCATAACGGGAATTTAGTTGTCGCGTCCTAGCGTCTGGGCTAATGTATACCAAGAACCACACGCCGACTCTGGGCAGGTGTCGTCGTGCGCAAGTTCGTCCAGAAGCCGCTGAGACCGGATTCAAAAACCATGCAGCCGAGCAAGCTCGAGTTCAAGCCGATCGAGAACACCTTCAGTTTGAAGGGGCATATCTACGAGACGCTGCGCGAGGGCATCACGTCGATGAACATCTACTCGGACGATGCCGAACTGAAGCTCGACGAACGGCAACTCTCCGAGCAGTTGGGGATCAGCCGCACACCGATCCGCGAGGCGCTGGCCCGGCTCGAGCAAGAAGGGCTGGTGACCGTGATCCCGCGCCGCGGGGTCTTCATCGTGCGCAAGACGCGCAAGGAGATCCTCGAGATGATCACGGTGTGGGCGGCGCTGGAGGCGATGGCGACCCGCCTGATCATCGACACCGCCAGCGACGAGCAGATCGCCTCGCTGCGCAAGATCTTCACCTCCTTCGAAAACGGGCAGGTGCAGGCGCACATCGACGAGTACTCCGACCGCAACATCGAGTTTCATCAGGCCATCCTGGAGATGAGCGGTTGCGCCCTGCTGAAGGAAACGGCGGATCGCCTGTTCCTGCACATGAAGGGCATCCGCGCGCGCACCATCAGCGAGCAGGATCGGGCCAAGCGCTCGATCATCGACCACATGCACATCATCGAGGCGCTGGAGGCGAGGGACCCTGAACTCGCCGAGCGCCTGTCGCGAGAGCATACCCTGAACCTGGCGGCGCATATCGAGGCGCACGTCGATTATTTGGACTAGTGCCGAGGCGTAAGCCGCAGGTCATAGCGGTGCGCCCGAGCGGCCACAAGGAACTATGGAGAAGCATGCATGAGCGATCCGGCTATCGACACGCTCGGTCAACTTGATCAATCCGGTGAGGACGCCGCCGCGCAGGAACTGACGGACGGCTTCCACCTCGTCATCGATGCGCTCAAGCTCAACGAGATCAACACCATCTACAACGTGCCGGGCATTCCGATCACGGACCTGGGACGCTATATGCAGGCCGAAGGCCTGCGCGTTTTTTCGTTCAGGCATGAGCAGCATGCCGGCTATGCGGCGGCGATCGCCGGCTTTCTGACCAAGAAGCCGGGCATCTGCCTCACGGTCTCGGCGCCGGGCTTCCTCAACGGCCTGACGGCGCTGGCCCATGCCACGACCAACTGCTACCCGATGATCCTGATCAGCGGCTCATCCGAGCGCGAGATCGTCGACCTGCAGCAGGGCGACTACGAGGAGATGGACCAGATGGCCATCGCCAAGCCGCTCTGCAAGGCCGCCTACCGCGTCCTCAATGCCGAAGACATCGGCATCGGTATCGCGCGCGCCATCCGCTCCGCTGTTTCGGGCCGCCCAGGCGGCGTTTACCTGGATCTGCCGGCCAAGTTGCTGGGTCAGGTGATGGAGGCCGAGGCCGGACGCCGGTCTCTCGTCAAGGTGATCGATCCGGCGCCCGCCCAGATTCCTTCCCCGGACTCCGTGGCGCGCGCCCTGGAGGTGCTGAAGGGCGCCAAGCGTCCGCTGATCATTCTGGGCAAGGGCGCCGCCTATGCACAGGCCGATGACGATATCCGCGCCCTGATCGAAAAGAGCGGCATTCCCTACCTGCCGATGAGCATGGCCAAGGGGTTGTTGCCTGACGACCATCCGCAATCTGCGGGTCCGGCGCGCTCTCTGGTGTTGAAGGAAGCCGACGTCGTCATGCTGATCGGCGCGCGCCTCAACTGGCTGCTGTCGCACGGCAAGGGCAAGAGCTGGGGCGACAAGCCGAAGAAGTTCGTGCAGATCGACATCGAGCCCAAGGAAATGGACAGCAACGTCGAGATCGCGGCGCCGCTGGTCGGTGACATCGGCTCCTGCGTTTCGGCCCTGCTGAAGGGCATGGGCGACAACTGGGCTCTTCCGCCGGCCGAGTGGACAGGCGCGGTCAACGAGAAGCGCGAAACCAACGTCGCCAAGATGGCGCCGCGCCTGCAGAACAACAACGTGCCGATGGATTTCCACGGTGCGCTGGGGACGCTGCGCCGGATCGTCGCCGAGCGGCCGGACGCGATCCTGGTCAACGAGGGGGCCAACACGCTCGACTTCGCGCGCAGCATCATCGACATGTACAAGCCGCGCAAGCGCCTCGACGTCGGCACCTGGGGCGTCATGGGCATCGGCATGGGCCAAGCCATCGGCGCGGCGGTGGAGACCGGCCAGCCCGTCCTCGCCGTCGAGGGCGACAGCGCCTTTGGTTTCTCGGGCATGGAGATCGAGACGATCTGCCGCTACAACCTGCCAATCTGCGTGGTCGTCTTCAATAACGGTGGCATCTACCGTGGCACCGACGTTAATCCGACCGGCGGCCCGGAAGCCGCGACAACGGTCTTCGTCAAGGACGCCCGCTACGACAAGATGATGGAGGCCTTCGGGGGTGTCGGGGTCTATGCGACATCGCCCGACGAGCTGTCCCGTGCCGTCAACGAGGCCATGGACTCAGGGCGGCCGACGCTCGTCAACGCGGTGATTGACGAGAAGGCCGGCACCGAGAGCGGCCGCATCGGCAATCTCAACCCACAGAGCGTGGTTTCCAAGAAGTAGTCCCGCTCCATCGACTCAACTCCTCATGAACAGGGGCAAACAATGAAAGCTCTAGAAGGCGTGCGGATTCTCGATTTCACGCATGTGCAGTCCGGTCCGACCTGCACTCAGTTGCTGGCTTGGTTCGGCGCCGACTGCATCAAGGTCGAACGGCCCGGCGTCGGTGATGCGACCCGCGGGCAGCTGCGCGATATTCCCGATGTCGACAGCCTCTATTTCACCATGCTGAATCACAACAAGCGCTCAATCACGCTCAACACCAAGAGCGACAAGGGTAAGGAAGTGCTGAGAAAGTTGGTCGAGTCCTGCGATGTGCTGGTGGAGAATTTCGCGCCCGGTGCGCTGGACCGTATGGGCTTTGGCTGGGCGGATGTGCAGAAGATCAATCCGCGCATGATCTACGCTTCGGTGAAAGGCTTCGGCGCGGGCCCCTACGAGGACTGCAAGGTCTACGAGAACGTCGCCCAGTGCACCGGCGGTTCGGCTTCGACCACCGGTTTTCGCGATGGGCCGCCGACGGTGACCGGGGCCCAGATCGGCGATTCCGGCACCGGTCTGCATCTGGCGCTCGGCATCGTCACCGCGCTCTATCACCGGGAGAAGTCGGGCAAGGGCCAGCGCGTGCTGGCGGCCATGCAGGACGGCGTCCTCAATCTTTGCCGCGTCAAGCTGCGCGACCAGCAGCGCCTCGAGCACGGCCCCCTGAAGGAGTACAGCCAGTTCGGCCAAGGCATTCCCTTCGGCGACTCGGTGCCCCGCGCCGGCAATGACTCCGGTGGCGGCCAGCCGGGCTGGATCGTGAAGTGCAAGGGCTGGGAGACCGACCCCAACGCCTACGTTTATTTCATCACCCAGGCCGCGGTCTGGGGCAACATCTGCGACCTTATCGGCAAGCCCGAATGGAAGGAGGATCCGGCCTACGCCAAGCCGGAGGCGCGCCTCGACAAGATCCCGCAGATCTTCGATACCATCGAGGAATGGACCAAGACCAAGGACAAGCTGGAGGTCATGAAGGCCTGCAATCCGCTGAACATTCCCTGCGGTCCGATTCTCTCGATGAAGGAACTGGCGGAGGAGCCGAGCCTGAGGGAGACCGGAACCATCGTCGAGGTCGACCATCCCGAGCGCGGCAAGTACCTGACCGTCGGCAATCCGATCAAGCTGTCGGATTCGCCGTCCGAGGTGGTGCGTTCGCCGCTGCTCGGCGAGCATACCAACGAAATCCTCAAGGATGTCCTCGGCCTGTCGGAAGAGGCGATTCAGGAAACCTGGGCGAGCGGCGCTCTCGGCGACATGCCGGAGCAGGCTGCCGCCGAGTGAATGTTTGGGGTCGCGTGAAGATCAGACGGGGCGCCGCGAAGTGATGCTCATCAACACAGAGACCAGCGGTCTTTAAGCACGGGGGAAGACGCGGATGCGAATTGTCGTCCACGGCCAGCAAGCCTTTGGAAAAGCGGTACTCGAGAAATTGCTCGAGCGGGGTGAGGATGTCGTCGGCGTGTTCTGCGCGCCCGACAAGGAAGGGCGTCCGACCGACCCGCTGAAGGAGTTCGCCCTGGAAAAAGGGCTAACGCTGCACCAGCCGTCGTCATGGAAGACGCCGGAGGCCGAGGAGCTGATGCGCTCCTTCAAGCCGGACCTCTGCGTCATGGCCTATGTGACTCTCTTCGTGCCACAGAACGTCGTCGATGCGCCGACCAAGGGGACCATCCAGTACCACCCCTCTCTGCTGCCGCTGCACCGCGGTCCAAGCTCGATCAACTGGCCCATTATCATGGGCCGCAAGCAGACCGGCCTGACCATCTTCTGGCCCGACGAGGGCCTGGACGAGGGTCCGGTTCTGTTGCAGAAGTTCGTCGATATCGGCCCCGACGACACCTTGGGCACCCTCTACTTCAATCACCTCTTTCCCATGGGCGTCGAGGCGATGTGCGAGGCCGTCGACCTAGTGCGCGACGGCAAGGCGCCGAGCATTCCGCAGGACCACAGCAAGAAGACCTACGAGAGCTGGTGCCGCAAGGCCGACGCCGAGATCGACTGGTCCAAGCCGGCGGACGAGGTTTACAACCTGATCCGCGGCACCAATCCGCAGCCCGGCGCCTGGACCACCTGCAACGGCAACGAGTTGAAGATATTCGACAGCGCCAAGGTCGCGGGCACCGGCGAGCCGGGCACCATCCTCGCCGTCGACGGCGACAGCTTCACCGTGGCCACCCAGGGCGGCGCCATCAAGGTCGACCGGGTGCGCCCGCACGACGATAAGAAGATCTCGGCCGGCGCCTTCGCAGCGAAGGCCGGTCTCGCTGAGGGCAGCAAGCTCGGCGGCTAAGCCAGGGAGCGTTCTGGCCGGGCGTCCGTGGAGGCTCCCCGGCACGGCCAGGGCAGACAGCAATCAATAGAAAACAGGCAGAGAAGCGCTATGTCCAAGTCCGATATCGAAATCGCCCGCGAAGCCAAGATGAAGCCGATCACCGAGATCGGCGCCAGACTGGACATGCCCGCGGAGGCCCTCATGCAGTACGGCCCCAGCAAGGCCAAGATCAGCTACGATTATCTCGAGTCGATCAAGGGCAACGAGGACGGCAAGTTGATCCTGGTGACGGCGATCTCGCCGACACCGGCCGGCGAAGGCAAGACGACGACCACGGTGGGTCTCGGCGACGGCCTCAACCGCATCGGCAAGAAGGCGATGATCTGCCTGCGCGAACCCTCGCTCGGCCCCTGCTTCGGCATGAAGGGCGGGGCCGCCGGCGGCGGCTATGCCCAGGTGGTGCCGATGGAGGACATCAACCTCCACTTCACCGGCGACTTCCACGCCATCACCTCGGCGCACAACCTGCTGTCCGCCCTGATCGACAATCACATCTACTGGGGCAACGAACTGGGCATCGACGAGCGCCGCGTGTCCTGGCGCCGGGTGCTGGACATGAACGACCGCGCGCTGCGCGATACCGTGACCTCGCTGGGCGGTGTCGCCAACGGCTTCCCGCGCCAGACCGGCTTCGATATCACCGTGGCGTCCGAGGTCATGGCGATCTTCTGCCTGGCCGACGGCCTGGCCGACCTGCAGCGCCGCCTCGGCGATATCGTCATCGCCTATACCCGCGAGCGCAAGCCGATCTACGCCCGCGACGTGAAGGCCGACGGCCCGATGACGGTGCTGCTGAAAGACGCGCTGATGCCGAATTTCGTGCAGACCCTGGAAAACAACCCGGCCTTCATCCACGGCGGCCCCTTCGCCAACATCGCGCACGGATGCAACTCCGTCTCGGCCACCAAGACGGCCTTGAAGCTGGCCGACTACGTGGTGACGGAAGCCGGCTTCGGCGCCGACCTCGGCGCCGAGAAGTTCTTCGACATCAAGTGCCGCAAGGCGGGCCTCAAGCCCGAGGCCGTCGTCATCGTCGCCACCGTGCGCGCGCTGAAGATGCACGGCGGCGTCGCCAAGGACCAACTCGGCGACGAGAACGTCGAGGCCTTGAAGAAGGGCCTGGAGAATCTCGGCCGCCACATCGCCAACGTGAAGAAGTTCGGGGTGCCGGCGGTGGTCGGCATCAACAGGTTCATCAAGGACACCGACGCGGAAACGGCGGCGATTCAGGAGTTCGCCAAGACCCAGGGTGTCGACGCCGTGGTCTGCGAACATTGGGGCAAGGGCTCCGAGGGGACTGAGGAACTGGCCAACAAGGTGGTCGCCCTGATCGACGGCGGTGGCGCCAACTTCAAGCCGCTCTATGACGACAAGCTGCCGCTGTTCGACAAGATCGACCTCATCTGCAGGGAGATCTACGGCGCTTCCGGCGCGGTCGCGGACAAGAAGGTGCGCGACCAGTTGAAGCAGTGGGAGGATGCCGGCTTCGGCGACTATCCCGTCTGCATGGCCAAGACCCAGTACAGTTTCTCGACCGACCCGAACCTGCGCGGCGCGCCGAGCGGCCACGAGGTGCCGGTGCGCGAAGTGCGGCTCTCGGCAGGTGCCGGATTCATCGTCGCCATCTGCGGCGAGATCATGACCATGCCGGGGTTGCCGCGGGTTCCCTCGGCGAACAGCATCATGCTCGACGATGCCGGGCAGATTCAGGGCCTCTTCTAAGGTCCTTGCGGCCGGCTGCCGGCGACGGCAGCCGGCAGGAGAGAAGGCGCCGCGGCGCCCTGTCCTTATCCGGGTTCACCGTGCAAGCAAAAAGGTGCGGGAACCGCTTTTGGGAGGAGTTTTGAATGACTCTGCGATCAATCCTGGTGCCGGTGCGCGGTGACGGCATGGGCGAAGGCGTGCTCGATCATGCCCTGTGTCTCGCCAAGCACCATAAGGCTCACTTGGAAGTCCTCCACTGCCGGCCGAAGCCGGAGGATATGATCCCCTATGGCGTGCCCATTCCGGCTAGCCTGCGCAACAGTCTTGTGGCCTCCGCCCGCGGCCTCGCCGACGAGGAAGAGGGCCAGGTCCGCAAACTCTTCGACGATTACTGCGCCAGGCGCGGCGTTGTCGAGGTGGACGATTTTCCCTGGCCCGAGGATCAGGTGTCGGCGACATGGCGGGAAGCCACCGGCAAGCAGGCCAATGTCATCGGCGTGCGCGGCCGCCTGGTCGACCTCATCGCCGTCGCCAAGCCGGACCGCGTGCAGAATCTCGGCCTCAACTCCCTGCAGGCGGCGCTGCTGGAATCCGGCAAGCTGGTGCTGATGTGCCCGCCGCAGGCCTGCAGCAGCCTCGGCGAGAAGGTCGCGATCGCCTGGAACGGCAGCGGCGAAGCGGCCCGCGCCATCACCGCCGCCCTGCCGATTCTGAAGAAGGCGCAGGAAGTCGTCCTCATGGCGCCGGCCGGCAAGAATCTGCCGGTGACCGACCGCGAGGCGAAGATCTATCTGGAGAGTCACGGCGTGACCTGCGCGCTGCGGAGCTTCGATGCAAAGACCTCGGCGGTCGCGCAGATCCTGATCGACAACGCCAAAGAGGCGGGGGCGGACTGCCTGTTGATGGGGGCCTACGGTCAGAGCCGGCAGCGTGAACTGATCATGGGCGGTGTGACCCAGTACGTGGTCGATCATGCGGACCTGCCGATCCTTTTCATGCACTGATGCCGGCCCGCCGCGCGGCGCTTTGCTCTGTGGGACGCCCGGGCAACTCAACCTGAAGTCTACGCCGCAGGGTGTTCGCCGATCCGAATTTCGCCTGTCCGCCGAGGGGCCGCCGGGGGCCGCCGCCGCGGGTTTGGCGCGCGGCTTGGCCGAGATCATGCGCCGGCGCAGCAGATGTTCCGCCCGGAGCGCGATAGATTGCGGACTTGACCCGGTTGCGCGACTTAAGTCATTGTGTTTAAGCATGAAAAAGGGCTGCATAGCGAGGAATCGCTTGCCGGAAGGAGATATTGCAGCGCAACAAAATTATCTATTTTGCCGCTCAGCAATAAGAAGTGTAGACCTGAGACCTTGAGCGCGGTATTTTGTATACCACACACCATGGCTGCGGAAATGGCAGGCGTGGTTCAACAAGAATAAGAAGCGGCTGAGACGGTGGGTCAGATTGGAGATCGGTCTTCAACCCTATGGGGATCGCCGAGTTAGCCTAAAGACCAAGTTCGCCCAACGAGAAGAACACACAATTGGGAGGTAAGTGAGCATGCGAGTTACCAGAAGAGTTCTTACCGGATGCGCCATGGCGCTGGGTATGAGCGTCGCGGTATCAGGTATCGCGATGGCCCAGTCCTGGGAGCCGAAGAAGCCGGTTGAGATGATTATCATGGCCGGGACCGGCGGCGGCGCCGACCAGCTCGCCCGCCTGATCCAGGGCATCATCGACCAGAACGATTTGTCGCCGCGTCCTTTCATTCCGATCAACAAGCCTGGCGGTTCCGGGGCCGAGGCCTTGCGCTACATTCAGGACAAGGCCGGCGACGACCACGTCGTTCTGGTCACCCTGAACAGCTACTATACGACTCCGATCATCAACGAAGGCCTGGGCGTCGACGTCACCAAGTTCACGCCGATCGGCCTCATGGCGCTCGATACCTTCCAGCTTTGGGTCACCGCCGACAGTGGCATCAAGTCGCTCGACGAGTGGGTCACCACCGTGAAGGCGGCCGACAATTGGAATGTCGGCGGCACCGGCAAGGGCCAGGAGGACTCGATTCTCTTCGCCATGCTGCAGTCCGAGTTCGGCATCAACAACATCACTTACATTCCCTTCCCGGGTGGTGGCACTGTCGCCAAGAACTTGATCGGCAAGCACATCGCTTCGACGGTGAACAATCCGTCCGAGCAGATGCAGTTCTACAAGGCCAGCCAGAGTGTTCCCCTGGTGCAGTTCACCGACGAGCGCCTGGCCGCCTTCCCGGACGTGCCAACCAGCAAGGAACTGGGTCACGACATCGTTTACTACATGCAGCGTTCCTTCAACGCGCCTCCGGGCATGTCGCCGGAAGCTCAGAAGTTCTACATCGATCTGTTCCAGAAAGTGTTCAAGTCCGAGCAGTGGCAGAAGTACTGCCAGGACGAGGGCCTGATGTGCGAGCAGTGGGTTGGCGGCGCCGATCTGGCCGCTTTCCACGATAAACAATTGGTGCGTCATAGGGAGCTGATCGCGAAGGTCGGCGCCAAGGCCATCACCGGCGAGTAAGACTTAGCGTTATGGGGAAGGGGGGTGACATCCGGATCACTCCCCGATCCTCAAGTCTGTCGCCGCGGCCGGCTGGCCGCATCCGGACCCAACAAAGATACTTAAGATCTCATTAGATCTCATTTGCAGCTGCGCGTTTGCATGGAGGCGCCGGTATGACGGTACGTACTGCCGAAATTTTGGTGGCGTTCGTTCTCGCCATCATGTCCATCGGGATCATGTGGAAGAGCACGGAGCTCAATATCGGTTGGGTGAAAGGCTCCGGCCCGGGCGGCGGTGCCTGGCCGTTCTGGCTTTCCGCCGGCATGTTGATTGCCTCGATCTGGACCATGATCCGGTGGTTCCGCGGCGTCACGCCGCAGTCGCGCTCGAGCGAGACCTTCATGTCCGCCGACACCCTGGCGATCGTCGGACCCGTGGTCGTCGGACTGGTGCTGCTGCTTGTCGGCACGCAATTCCTCGGCATGTATGCCTCGGTGTTCCTGTTCATGATCGCCTTCGTGCGATTCCTCGGCCGGCACTCCTGGACGACGACTCTTTTGCTCGCGATTCTCACGCCGGTGGTGATGTTCGCCCTCTTCGAGTGGGCTCTGACGACGACTTTGCCGAAGGGCATTACCGAGGAATGGTTCTACCCGATCTACGATCTCATCTATTGACGCCCAATGACGGCAGCAGCGGCGGACGGCCGGCAGAGATCGGTCATCCGCTGCGAACTCAAATCAGGAAACGCAGGCGGTAGTCGGACATGGAAACAATTATCGATCCTCTCTTGGGCGGTCTGCTCGAAGCCGTTCAGCCGCTCAATCTGGCGATGATGGTCGTCGGCTGCATTGTCGGCCTTTTTGTTGGCGCGATGCCCGGCCTGGGGTCCGTCAACGGCGTCGCTATCCTGCTGCCGCTGACCTTCCTGGTGCCCCCGAACGCCGCCATCATCTTCCTCGCCGCGATCTACTACGGTGCCATGTACGGCGGCGCGATTTCCTCCATCACCCTGGGCATACCGGGGGCGTCGACTGCGGTGGCGACGGTGTTCGACGGCAGACCCCTGGCCATGACCGGCAAGGGCGACCAGGCGCTGATGGCGGCGGCGATTGCGTCCTTTATCGGCGGCACGGTGTCCGTCGTGCTGTTCACCCTGGCGGCGCCGCCGCTGGCCGAATTCGCCCTCTCCTTCGGCCCGCAGGAAGAATTCGCCCTGATGGTGCTAGCCTTCGCCACCTTCATCGGGCTGGGCGGCGACGACATTCCGAAAACGATCTTTTCGATCTGCGTCGGCCTGGTGCTGGCCGCGGTGGGGTACGACATCGTTTCAGGCGCTCCGCGCCTGGTGTTCTTCGACCTTACCGGCTTCAGCCGCGAGATCAGCTTCCTGGTCCTCGCGATCGGCATTTACGGCATCGGCGAGATCCTCTGGACCATGGAAGCTTCCGGCGGAAAGATGCAGGTCCACTATGTGAAGTCCAGTTTCCGGTCGGTCATCGAAAACATCAAACGTGCCAAGAGCTACCTCGGCGTCTCGCTTTTCGGCGGCGTGCTGGGATACTTCGTCGGCATCCTGCCGGCGGCCGGTGCGACGCCGGCGTCGCTCATGTCCTACGGCCTCGCCAAGACCTTCTCCAAGAATCCGGAGTCCTTCGGCAAGGGCAACGTTGTCGGTGTCGCCGCGCCGGAATCGGCCAACAACGCGGCTTCGACCGGGTCCATGCTGCCGATGCTGACGCTCGGCATTCCGGGTTCGCCGACCACGGCGATCCTGCTCGGCGGCATGATCATCTGGGGTCTCAGGCCCGGACCGCTGCTCTTCGTCGAGCATCCGGACTTTGTCTGGGGGCTGATCGGTTCGCTTTATATGGCCAACATCTTCACCGTCATCGTGAACATCGCCTTCATCCCGGTCTTCGTGAGGGTGCTGGTCATGCCCTTCACCATTCTGGCACCGGTCATCTTCGTGCTCTGCCTGGTCGGCGGCTACTCGCCAAACGCTTCGCTGTTCGACGTCTGGCTGATGGTGCTGTTCGGGACCTGCGGCTACATCCTGCGCAAGCTCGACTATCCGGTGGCGCCGGCGGTGCTGGCCATCGTGCTGGGCGGCTTGGCCGAGCGCTCGCTGCGCCAGTCTCTGCTGTCTTCGCAGGGCGATCCGACGACCTTCATCGAGCGGCCCCTTTCAGGTATGATTTTGCTGGCCGCTCTGTTGCTGATCCTGGTGCCGGTGATCCGCAAGTTCTTGCCGAAGAAGGAGCAAGCAACGGCCGGGTGACTTGGCGGGCCCCACGGTGCGGACCGGGTTGCCCGCTGCTATGGTGACGCGGTGCGGTCGCGGCGAGGGCATAGCTGTCGTGCGCGCCGCCGGCGGCGGGTCGGAGTGTCACCGCTGGCCTCGCGACTGGAGAAAAGCGTTGCCGCGAGACACGCCTCTGGTATACCATATGCCAGAGGAAAACCCTTGGATCTTTGCGAGATATACTGTCCCAGCCCTTGAAGTTTCTGCATCGGATGATGAGGCGGTCGGACCCATGAACCTCCACGAATACCAGGCCAAAGAGTTGCTGCGGCGCCATGGCGTGCCGAGCCCTGGCGGGCAGTTGGCGCGCAGCGCCGGGGAGGCCACCGCGGCGGCCCGCGCCCTCGGTGGCGACCGCTGGGTCGTCAAGGCGCAGATCCACGCCGGACTGCGCCAGGATGCCGGCGGCGTGCAGCTCTGCGACTCGCCGGAGGCGGTGGCGCAGGCGGCGGCCGGTCTGCTCGGCCGCCGGCTGGTGACGCCGCAGACCGGCGCCAAAGGCAAGCTGGTGCAAGCCGTCTACGTCGAGCAGGCCGTTGGCTATGACCGCGAGATCTATCTGGCCGCCCTGGTCGACCGTTCCGCCGGCCGCGTTGCCCTGATCGCGGCGCAACAGGGCGGCAAAGACATCGAGGCTCGCCTCGCCGCGGCGCCGGAGGAGATGCTTTCGCTTGTCTGCGACCCCAAGGAAGGCATAGAGGACGCTGCGGCCGGGGAGCTGGCCGCGCAGCTCGGGCTGGCAGGCGCCACGGCCGAGCAAGCTGTGGTGCTGATGCAGGCGCTCGTCGCCGCCTTTTACGATTTCGACGCCAGTCTCATCGAGATCAATCCGCTGGCGGTGACCTCTGACGGCGGCCTGATGGCGCTCGACGTGAAAATGGTGCTCGACGATAACGCCCAGTTCCGCCACGCCGACTTGGCCGACCTGCGCGACGACGAGGAACTCGATCCGACGGAGTTGGAGGCGCAGTGCTTCAACCTCAACTACGTGCGCCTCGACGGCAACATTGGGGTCATGGTCAATGGCGCCGGCCTCGCCCTGGCGACGGTCGATCTGTTGAAGGATCAGGGCGGCGAGCCGGCCGATTTCATGGACATCAGGCCGGAGGCGACGCGCGCCCAGGTGACTCAGGGTTTCAAGCTGCTGCTGCGCAATCCGGAGGTGCGCGCCATCCTGGTCAACGTCTACGGCGGCGGCATCCTGCGCTGCGATACCGTGGCCGAAGGCATCGCCGCCGCCTGCAAGGAGGAGGGACTGGGTGTTCCTCTGATCGTGCGCGCCGCCGGCACCAACGGCGAACTGGCCCGCAAGATTCTCCTGTCCCAGGGCATTCCCGTGACCTTCGCCCAGACCCTGGGCCAGGCGGCCGCCAAGGTTGTGGAAGCCGCCGGCAGGAAGGCGGCGTGATGGCCATTCTCATCGACGGCGATACCAAAGTGATCTGCCAGGGCTTTACCGGGGCCCAGGCGACCTACCATATGGAACGCGCCATCGCCTACGGCACCAAGGTCGTCGGCGGCGTGGTTCCGGGCAAGGGCGGTCGCGGCCATCTCGGCCTGCCGGTCTTCGATACCGTGGCCGAGGCGCGCGAGGCGACCGGCGCCACCGCCTCGGCGGTCTTCGTGCCGCCGCGCAACGCCGCCGACGCTCTCATCGAGGCGATCGATGCCGGCATCGAACTGCTGGTCTGCGTCACCGAACGCATTCCGGTGCTCGACATGGTGCGTGTGAAACATCGACTGGAAGGTTCGTCGTCCCGCCTTATCGGCCCCAACTCGCAGGGCATCATGATTCCCGGGCGCTGCAAGATCGGCGTCATGCCGGCGCACCTGGAGCGGCCCGGCAAGGTCGGCATCGCCTCGCGTTCGGCCTCGCTGACATCGGAGGTGATCGAGCAGATCTCCGGCCAGCGCCTCGGCCAGTCCGCCTCCATCGGGATCGGTGGCGACCCGGTGCACGGCATGGGTTTCGTCGACTGCCTGAAGCTGTTCTTCGAGGATCCCAATACGGAATGCGTGGTGCTGCTGGGCGAGATCGGCGGCAGCGACGAGGAGGCGGCGGCAGCCTATCTGCGCGACAACACGGCGCCCAAGCCGGTGGTCGCCTATGTGGCCGGCCTGCAGGCGCCGACCGAACGGCGCATGGGCCATGCCGGCACGGTCAACGTCTTCGGCCAGGGCGACGCCGCCGCGAAAATCGACGCCTTGCGGGCGGCCGGCGTGACCATCGCGTCCTCGGCCGCCGATATCGGCCTGACCGTGCGCCGGGCGGCGCGGGCCTGAGGCTTTGCTTGAGCGCTCCCGGACCGGGTGCATATAAGGAAGCCCGGACCGCGTGCATATAAGGAAGAATGTGTCGGTGACGGCCAAGCCCCGGCTGCCGGCGCAGGTACAAACGACGGAACAAGAGTCGGATAACGTCGCTCGAAGACCGGACTGGCCAGAGGACGGCAACGAGCGGCACAGCAGGACGGCGCCTCGCGCGGCGCCGCAGGATCGGAGATTAGTCTATGCCAGAGGGAACGCCGCGCCCGTTCGAGCGGCAGATTCATCCGGGCTCCGGACGCCGCAAGGCGCCGAAGACCCCTAAGGGCAGGCAACTCGACCCGGACGCGCTTGCGGATGTGCAGGCGCTGCTCGGCGAGCTGCCGCGGCGCCCGGATCTGCTGATCGAACATCTCCATCTGATTCAGGATCATTACGGCCATCTGGCGGCGCGGCACCTGCGCGCGCTGTCGTCTGAAATGCATCTGCCCATGGCGGCCGTTTTCGAGGTGGCCTCCTTTTACGCCCACTTCGATATCGTGCTGGAAGGCGAGGCGCCGCCGCCGCCGCTGACCATCCGGATCTGCGATTCCGTCACCTGCGAGATGATGGGCGCGCAGGACATTCTGAAGGCGCTGCCGCAGGAAGTCGGCGACCAGGTGCGTGTGCTGGCCGCGCCCTGCATGGGGCGCTGCGCCTCGGCGCCGGTGGCCGAAGTCGGGCACCGGCACATTGACAACGCCACCGTCGAAAGCCTGGCCGCGGCCGTCGGCGGCGACCGCCATGCCGAGGTTCCCGACCACAAGGACTTTGACGCCTATCAGGCCGAGGGCGGCTACAAGCTGCTGCGCGCCTGTCTGGCCGGAGAACGCACAGCCGAGGAACTCATCGAGGCGCTGTCCCATGCCGGCCTGCGCGGTCTCGGCGGGGCCGGTTTCCCGACCGGCAAGAAGTGGGAGATCGTGCGCGGCTTTCCCGGTCCGCGCCTCATGTCCATCAACGCCGACGAAGGCGAACCCGGCACCTTCAAGGACCGGCACTACCTGGAAACCGATCCGCATCGCTTCCTCGAAGGCGCGCTCATCGCCGCCTGGGCAGTCGGCTGCGAGCGCTGCTACATCTATCTGCGCGACGAATACCCGGCGGCCCGCGAGATCCTGCTGGCCGAAATCGCGAAGCTGGAAGCGGCGGGGCTCACCAGTCACTGTCCGCTGGAACTGCGCCGCGGCGCCGGCGCCTACATCTGCGGCGAAGAGTCGGCGATGCTGGAATCCATCGAAGGCAAGCGCGGCTTGCCGCGCCATCGTCCGCCCTACATCGCCGAGGTCGGCCTGTTCGGCAAGCCGACCCTGAACCAGAACGTCGAGACCATGTACTGGGTGCGCGACATCGTGGAGCAGGGGGCCGAGTGGTTCGCTTCGCACGGCCGCAACGGCGGCAAGGGTCTGCGCTCCTACTCGGTGTCGGGCCGCGTGATGGCGCCGGGCGTGAAACTGGCCCCCGCCGGCATCTCGGCGCGGGATCTGATCGACGAGTTTTGCGGCGGCATGGCCGAGGGCCACAGCTTCCGGGCCTATCTGCCCGGCGGCGCCTCTGGCGGCATCCTGCCCGCCGCCCAAGGCGACCTGCCGCTGGAGTTCGGCGCCCTCGACAAGTTCGGCTGCTTCGTCGGCTCGCACGCGGTGGTCATTCTCTCCGACAAGGACGACCTGAAGGCGGTGGCGCTCAATCTCATGCGCTTCTTCGAGGACGAGTCCTGCGGACAGTGCACGCCTTGCCGCAACGGCACCGAGAAGGCGGTGAAGCTGATGCGCGAGAAGACCTGGGACGTGCCGCTGCTGGAGGAGCTCTCGCAGGTGATGCGCGACGCCTCCATCTGCGGCCTCGGCCAGGCCGCGCCCAACCCCCTGTCGTCGATCCTCAAGCATTTCCCGGAGGAGCTGAAATGACCGCCGCCGCAGCGAAACAGGAAGCCGTGCGCTTCACCCTCGACGGCCGGGACATCGAGGCGGCGCCGGGCGAGACCATTTGGCAGGCCGCGGCGCGCTACGGCACCAAGATCCCCCACCTCTGCTATGCGCCGGAGCCCGGCTACCGCAGCGACGGCAACTGCCGCGCCTGCATGGTTGAGATCGAGGGCGAGCGGGTGCTGGCCGCCTCCTGCATCCGCGAGCCGCGCGACGGCATGGTGGTGAAGTCGGCCAGCGAGCGCGCCGAAAAAGCACGCTCCATGGTCTTCGAACTGCTGGTCGCCGACCAGCCCGCGCGCGCCACCTCGCACGACCCGGAGAGCAAGTTCTGGAACTGGGCGTCCGACATCGGTGTCACCGAGAGCCGTTTCCCGCAACGCGAGACCTGGGCGCCGGACGTCAGCCACGTCGCCATGGCGGTCAATCTCGATGCCTGCATCAACTGCAACCTCTGTGTGCGGGCCTGCCGCGAGGTCCAGGTCAACGACGTCATCGGCATGGCCTATCGCGGCCACGGTTCCAAGGTAATCTTCGACTTCGACGATCCCATGGGCCAGTCGACCTGCGTGGCCTGCGGCGAGTGCGTGCAGGCCTGCCCGACCGGTGCGCTGATGGAAGCCAACCTGCTGGACGAGAAGGGAACCCGCACCGGCTATGCCGACCGCACGGTGGATACGCTCTGCCCCTACTGCGGCGTCGGCTGCCAGACCACGGTCCATGTTAAGGACGACAAGATCCTCTACATCGACGGGCGCGACGGTCCGGCCAACGAGAAGCGGCTCTGCGTGAAGGGCCGCTTCGGCTGGGACTACATCTACAGCCCGCATCGCCTGACCAAGCCGATGATCCGCCGCGACGATGCGCCCAAGCGATGGGACGACCAGGTGGATCCCATGAACCCCTGGACCCATTTCCGCGAGGCGACCTGGGAAGAAGCCCTGGAAAAGGCCGCCGACGGCCTGAAGCGGGTCTACGACGAGAACGGCCCCTCGGGTCTGGCGGGCTTCGGTTCCGCCAAGGGCTCCAACGAGGAGGCTTACCTCTTTCAGAAACTGATCCGTACCGCCTTCCACACCAACAACGTGGATCACTGCACGCGGCTCTGCCACGCCTCGTCGGTGGCGGCCCTTATGGAGGGCATCGGTTCCGGCGCGGTGACGGCGACCTTCGGCGCGGCCAAGGACAGCGACTGCATGATCATCATCGGCGCGCGTCCGGGACAGAATCATCCGGTCGCCGCCACCTTCCTGAAGAACGCGGCCA
This sequence comes from Kiloniellaceae bacterium, assembly GCA_040217155.1. Classification (GTDB taxonomy): domain Bacteria; phylum Pseudomonadota; class Alphaproteobacteria; order Kiloniellales; family Kiloniellaceae; genus Pelagibius. The sequence continues at coordinate 10,089 of JAVJNS010000005.1, read as the reverse complement.
AGCGCGGCGCCAAGATCATCGTCATCGATCCGCGCGGCCAGCAAATGGACCGCTATGCCTACAAGCACCTGATGTTCAAGCCGGGCCAGGACGTCGCGCTGTTGAATGCCATGCTGCACACCATTATCGAGGAGGGCCTGACCGACGAGCAGTACATCCAGGCCCATACCAGCGGCTTCGATGATCTGAAAAAGATGGTGAAGGACTTCTCACCGGAGGCCATGGAGAAGGTCTGCGGCATCGACGCGGCGACCATCCGCGATGTGGCGCGGACTTTTGCCCGCTCCGAGCGTTCGATCATCTTCTGGGGCATGGGCATTTCGCAGCATGTGCATGGCACCGACAATGCGCGTTGCCTCATCGCCCTGACCATGATCACCGGCCAGATCGGACGGCCCGGGACCGGCCTGCATCCGCTGCGCGGCCAGAACAACGTGCAGGGCGCTTCCGACGCCGGGCTCATCCCCATCGTCTATCCCGATTACAAATCGGTGGAACTCGCCGAGGTGCGCGAGTCCTATGAGAAGTTCTGGGGTACCCACCTCGATCCCAAGCGCGGCCTGACGGTGGTCGAGATCGTCGACGCCATTGTCGACGGCCAGATCAAGGGCATGTACATCATGGGTGAGAACCCGGCCATGTCGGACCCGGATCAGAGCCATGCGCGCCTGGCCCTGGCGAAGCTCGAGCATCTGGTGGTGCAGGACATCTTCCTCACCGAGACCGCCTGGCATGCCGACGTGGTGCTGCCGGCCTCGGCCCATGCCGAGAAGTGGGGCAGCTTCACCAACACCAACCGCGAAGTGCAGCTGGCGCGGCCGGTGGCGCCGCCGCCGGGCGAGGCGCGCCAGGACTGGGAACTGATTCAGGAACTGGCCAACCGTCTTGATCTCAAGTGGACCTACAGCCATCCCAAGGACGTGTTCACCGAGATGACGCAGGTCATGCCGTCGCTGAACAACATCACCTGGGACCGGCTGGTGCGCGAGGACGCCGTGATCTATCCGGTCGACGGTCCCGACATTCCGGGCAACGAGATCCTTTTCGCCGAGGGCTTCCCGACGCCCGACGGGCGCGCCAGGATCGTGCCCGCCGGCCTGGTGCCGCCGGACGAGTTGCCGGACGACGACTATCCCATGGTGCTGACTACAGGGCGCATGCTGGAGCATTGGCACACCGGTGCCATGACGCGCCGCGCCAGGGTGCTCGACAACCTGGAGCCGGAAGCGGTAGCCAGCCTTAATCCGGGCCAGCTTCGGGCCATGAGCCTGGACGCCGGCGACATGGTGAAGGTGGCGACGCGGCGCGGCGAGATCGCGCTCATGGTGCGGGCCGACAGCGATGTGCCGGAGGGCATGGTCTTCATCCCCTTCTGCTTCAACGAGGCGGCGGCCAACATGCTGACTAACCCGCAGCTCGATCCCTTCGGCAAGATCCCGGAGTTCAAGTTCTGCGCCGCCAAGGTGGAGAAGATCGAGGCCTTCGCCGCCGCGGAATAGGCCGGGGTCGGGTTGCGGACCTGACGCCGGCCGCGGGAAGAATTCGGGGAAATCACCTGTAGAATCGCTCGGCCGGGCGCCCGGCCGCGAAGGCCGATGTGCGCCGGTGCCAAAAACGCCCCTTCCGCGGAAGCTGCAATTCTGCGATCGTGAACGTTGGGAATCGACGTCTTTTGGTGCACTAGGGGGACACAATGAAAAGGTTGATCGTTCTATTTCTCGCGGTAACGCTCGGGTTCCAGTCCATGGTGATCCTGCCGGCCCAGGCCGCGTTGGTGTCGACCGACGACGTGATCATGGGCGAAGAATCCCTCGTTACCGACCGTGAGCGCCTGAACACCTTGATGCAGCGTGAGGACGTACGCCAGGAACTGCGCCGTCAGGGGGTCGATCCGGACGAAGCGGCGGCGCGCGTGGCGGCACTCTCCGACACCGAGGTGGCAGAGCTTACCCAGCGGATCGACGAACTGCCGGCCGGCCAGAGCGCCCTCGGGATCGTTGTCGGCGCGGCGGTGCTTATTTTTGTCGTGTTGCTGATCACCGACATTCTTTGCGTGACCAGCGTCTTCAACTTCACCCGCTGCGCGACGAACTGAGGCGGCGCGGCATGGCCCTTCCTGTCCGCAGGGCATCTCTGGCCGCGGTGCTGTTGCTCGTTGTCGCGGCCTGTGCCGCGCCGCAGACGGCGCAGCTGGTCACCACGCCGGGCGGCCTGCCACGGCAGAGCGAACTTCAGTCGGTGCCGTTTTATCCGCAGGAAGCCTACTATTGCGGGCCGGCCGCCCTGGCGACGGCCTTGCAGTGGTCCGGCCTCGACGAGTCGCCGGACAGCGTGGCGCCCGAGGTTTACACGCCGGGCCGCGAAGGCACCTTTGCACCGGATATCGTCGCCGCGGCGAGGCGCAAGGGAAGGCTGGCGGTAGAGATTCGGGGACTCGATGATCTGCTGGCCGAACTGGCGGCCGGAAATCCGGTGCTGGTCTTCCAGAATCTCGCTTTGGATTGGTGGCCGCAGTGGCATTTCGCCGTGGCCGTCGGCTATGACCTGGACCAAAGGGTGATCATCCTGCGCTCCGGTGTCACGGAGCGTCTGGTGACTCCTCTCGATGCCTTTGAGCGCACCTGGGCGCGCGGCGACTACTGGGCGCTGGTGGTGCTGCCGCCCGAGCGGCTGCCGGCCAGCGAGGATCGTCAGGCGGTGCTGCTGGCCGCCGCGGGTCTGGAGCAGGCGAAGCGGCCTAAGGCGGCGAGTGCCGCCTATCGGGCCATCACCGCGCGCTGGCCGCAAGAAGCCATCGCCTGGTTCGGGCAGGGCAACGCCCTCTTCGCCTTGCAGCGCTTCGCCGGGGCGCAAGACGCCTTCGAAAGGGCTCTCGCGCTGCAGCCTGAATCGCCCGCGGCCTGGAACAATCTGGCCTACGCGCTCAGTCGCCAGGGCCGGCGGGACGAGGCCATCACGGCGGCACTCAAGGCGCTCGCGCTGACAGGCGGCGGTGACGAGAACTACTACAGCACGCTGATTGAGGTATCGCAGCTATAGGGCCGAGGGCCGGGAAGTGCGAATTCGAACTCTGTCCTAGAGATGGCAGGCGAAGACGATCCGGTTCCTGCCGCCGCTCTTGGCTTCGTACATCGCCTTGTCGGCCTTGTGGAGCAGGCTGGCGCGGTCGGCGGCGTCGGACGGAAACAGGGCGATGCCGATACTGGCGGTGATGCCGAGGGCCGGATCGACGTCGTCGATGGTGATGCCGAGGGCTTCGCGGATGCGTTCCGCCACTACCCGGACACCGTCCAGTCCGTTTTCCGCCTTCATGGCGGCGAGAACGGCGAACTCGTCGCCGCCGAGCCGCGCCACGAAGTCGCTGTCGCGCACCGATGAGGTGAGCCGCAGGGCGACGGTCCGCAGCAGCGTATCGCCTCTGTCGTGGCCGAGGACATCGTTGACCGGCTTGAAGTTGTCCAGGTCGACGAAGAGCAGAGCCTTGCAGGCGCCGGCCGATCCGGCCACGGAAAGGCTCTGTTCCATGTGATCGGTGAAAAAGCGGCGATTGGGCAGGGCGGTCAAGACATCGTGCTTGGCCTGGAACTCGCTTTCCTGCCGGCTCTTCTCGATCTCCTTGTTGCGGACCGACAGGTCTTCGGCCATGTGGACCAGCTTCGCTGCCTGCTTCTCGACCATGGCCCGCTCCAGGTCGATGTCCTCGAGGTGGCGCGTAAGGTCGCGCTCCTTTTCTTCCAGGGCCTCCCGGACGCGGGTGATCTCAGTCACGTCGGTGTAGGTGGTGACGAAACCGCCGGACGCGAGAGGGCGCCCGGTGACTTCGATCACTGTGCCGTCGGGGCGCCGGCGATGATAGGTATGCGTATCGAACTTGCGGGCCAGGGCGAGGCGCTTTTGCACCTGCTGTTCCACGTCACCCTCGCCGTACTCGCCGCGCTCCGCGTTGCAGCGGAAGAAGGCTTCGAGAGGCGCGCCGACGTGGGCGAGTTTCTGAGGGTAGCCGAAGAGAACGAAGTAGGCCTGATTGAAGGCAACGAGGCGGAGGTCGGAATCGAAGATCGAGAGCCCGATATGCAGGGTATCGAGTCCCTCTTGGATCGCGACGATGTCGTCGGCAATCCGGGCTTCCGAGGTCTGTTTCCCGTCAAACACGCGCCTTAGTCCCTCGCGTGAAGTTTTCCCCGCTCAACCGGCAGCATCTTTTCGGTCGCCGTTGATCGTCGGCGGCGATGCTTGACCGTGCAGCCTCGCCATTGTCGTGACCATTGGTAAACTCCGGATTAAACGGTTGAAATTGCCCCGTGCCCGTTTCGTTTTTTATGAAAAAACGGGTGAGAAAAAGCTTATAGTAGATTGATAGTTAACGAAAAAAAAGAGAATCACTCATGCTCTCGCCAGGTGCATGCAAGGGTTAAATTCGAGGGGTGCAGAGCAACCTCACCTTGCGTCCTCTGGGCTTACAGTCACCAAAAATGCGCCGTCGTGCGACGGCAACGCCCGGTTCTAAAGCGCAGCCTACTCGGCGGCGCGGTGTTGCGCCGCGGCTGCCCTGGCTTTCCCAGCGACTTCGTCCTGGGAGGGTGTGGCGATGGGGCGATCCTCGTCGTCGCGCGGGGGCTGGGCGCACTTCTTGATGGAATCGCCGACGACCAGCGTGCGCCGGAGGGACTCCAGGAACTCGATGGCGCCGTCTTCCTCGGCGCGCCGGCGGGCCATGGAGATCGCGTTCTTGGTGGCGCCGGTCTTTTCGGCTAGGTCCTGCGCCGTGGCGTCGTCGAGCATTTTCAGTTCGGTGATGGTGCGGATGCCGTGCGCTCTCAGTTCTTCGATCGACTGACCGAAGTAGAGAACCAGGCGAGCCTGAAGTTGCCAGTCGATCAGTTCCAGCGGCTGGAAGGGCGTCGTGAAGAGCAATTGGACAAACTCAGCGCTGGCCAGGTCGTAGCAGGATTCGACGCCTTCCTCGGCGAGCCGCATACGGTCGTTGATCGAGATGCCCTGGATCAGCTCCAGCGGTATTTCCTGCGCTTTTAATTCACGTGGACTGACGATCGCGTTGACCCGGTCCGTCATGTACTGCAGGGCCCGCTGCGGGAAGATGCCGATCATGAAAGCGAGGGCCGGAAGGAAGCTGCCCGCGATGGTCCCGCCGTCACTACCGTTGCTCTCCAGGTCGGGCAGCATGTGATAGACCATGAGAGCGATGAAGGCGGCGAAGATCATCCGCATGCCCAGGCCGTAGTAGACTCCGGGCACCAGGTCGCTGGTGTGGTAGCGGTGCAGCACGTGCTGCAGACCCCAGAGGTAGGCGCCGAGGAAGGCCATGCCGAAGAACAGCAGCGGCCCGGCCTGGTAGGCTTCCACCGCCGCCCGGTCCCGGCTTTCGAAGGTGCCGAGCAGCAGCAGGTTGGGCTCCTTGTTCAACCCCAGTTCCATGCCCAGCAGGATCGCCGTGAGGCCGAGCAGCGTCACCACCGAGGTGAAGCAGACGGCATAGAGGAAGTGGTTCTCCCGCGTCTCGCGTTTGTAGATGTGATAGTAGTGCTCGTAATCCAGTCCCAGGGCGCGGCAGTCCTCGCGCAGCTGCCGGCGCCGGACGTCGCGGCGCACGAGGTAGTAGCTGACCGCCGTGAAGGGGATGAAGAGCGTCAGCACGACGATCACACAGAGGCGAAACAGGATCGGGGCATTGACCGAAGCCGGTGGGCGGTTTGCCGGATCCAGGCCCCAGAACATATAGCCGATAACCACCAGGGCGACCGCGATGACGGCGAGAGTGGCCAGCGCCCACTTGGCGCCGAGGCCCAGCACTTTCGGCTCATGGCTTGTCGGCTCGGTCTCGGGGCGCGCCGTGGGATCGCTCTCCGGCGCGCCGTCACGTAAAGGCTCAGGCATCGATCGGTCCTCACCCCTTGGGAGGCCGGACTATAGACGCTGCATCCATTTTCCGGCAGGGAGGTAAATGAGCTAAGACTTTATTTTCCGATTACTTTTGCCTAGTCGAATAATGCGACAGCTCCCACGGCATTGCAATCGGACGCTACTGGAGAAGAACTGCCGGTTGGCGGAGATGAATCTTAAATATCCCGCGCGCGGCTTCGCGTGGCGGTGACGACGAGCAGCAGCGATATCGCGCCGGCGAGGATGAAGCCGGCGGCCAGAGGCAGAGCTGACTGGTCGTAGAAGCGCCCAACGGCGACGGCCATGACCACCGCGACGAGGCTGGAGACCGAGGCGATGATCGAAGCCCCCAGGCCCGCGACGCGGCCCAGCGACTGCATGGCCATGGCGTTGATGTTGCCGAACAGCAGGCCGTTGCAGCTGAACAGCAAAAAGCAGAGGCCCATGAAAACGGGGAACGGCGGGACACCGCCATAGGCCAGCGAGACGGCGAAGAGCGCCGAGCCGAAGACGACGAGCCCGCCGAGCGCCGCCAGCGACAGGTTTTGCATGCCGCAGCGGTGCACGAGCCGGCTGTTGAGGAACGACGCCAGGCCGATTGCCAGGGCAAGAATCGCGAAGTAGAGCGGAAAGGTCTCGTCGACGCCGTAGAGGTCGTGGAACAGGGCCTGCGAGGTGCTGAGGTAGAGCAGCAGCGCCCCGAAAATAAAGCCCGCAGTGAAGGTGTAGGCCATGACCTTGCCGTGCCGCAGGATCAGCGCCGTGTTGGCGAAGAGCGTACCGAAGGAGAACGGGATGCGGCGGCTTGGCGGCAGGGTCTCCGGTTGTCTTACCTGCAGCCACAAGCCGACCAGCGCCGCCAGCGCCAGAAACGAAACGAAGATGGCGTGCCAGCTCGCGAAGCTCAAAATGAGCTGCCCGAGGGCCGGCGCCAGCATGGGCACCAGGATGAAGACCATGAAAATGAACGACAGGATGCGCGCCATGGCCACGCCCTCGTAGAGATCGCGGATCAGGGCGCGCGAGGCGATCTTGGGCCCCGACACGCCGATGCCCTGGATGAAACGGCCGAGCAGGATCTGCTCCAGGGTGCCGGCGGTCATGGCGACGAGGCTGCCGGCGGCGTAGATCGCCAGACCGATGAGAATGGCGCGCTTGCGCCCGTGGGCGTCGGACAGTGGGCCGAAGAACAGCTCGCCGAAGACCATGCCGAGGATAAAGAGGGTGATGATGAACTGGGTGTCGTTGACCTCGGCAACTTCCAGGGAGCGCCCGATCTCGCGCAGCGCCGGCAGCATGGCGTCGATGCTCAGCGCGATGAGCGAGGTGGTCAGCGAAAAGAGAACGACGAACTCGGGCGTCCGCAGCGGCGCTTTGGGCATGGAAGGGCTGTATCGCGATCAGCGGGTGGAAGCCTGGAACCTAGCCCTTACCTGGCCGCTTGCCCAGTATCGATGCTGCAACCCTTCTATGCGGGGGTCCCGAGGCCGCGGAGTCCGGCCTCGGGTTTTGGAGTCTCGCGTGCGCCGTTTATTGCGCGCGCTGGATTTTGGGGGCGGCGGGGTCACCGTCGGCCGGCACCTGAAGGCGCTTGGGCGGGACCGGCGGCGGGGGCGGCGCCGTCTTCTTCAGGTTCAGTCCGCGGGTGCCCGCACCGCTGCCGTTGTTCTGGAAACCGCCCGCCTTGGCGGCGCCGGCCGCGCCGCCGATGACCGGGTTGAGCTGCGGCGTGCAGCGGTGCTTCCATAGGGCGCTGTCTCTGTGCTGGTAGTTGCTCGGCCAGACCTGTTCGTTGTCGTCCTTGCCGCGGACATAGACCCGTAGGTCGTGATTGACAGTCTTGTTGAGATCGAACTTGGAGGCTTTGGGGGTCTCGATTTCGAAGTCGTAGAACTGCTGGCCGTTCTTGGCGTCGAAAGCGATCTTCGGCGAGTCGTGGATCGTCAGGCCGCCGTCGTTGATGCGGATGCGGACTTCGCCCTGGCCCTGGCCTTTGTAAAAGACGCGGATCTTGGTGGTCGCCGGGCAGGCGCCGTTGTGATGCGGCATGTTGGGCTGGAAGGTCATCTCGGTGATCTTCAGCGGCGGGTCGCCGGCCTGCAACTGGTTCGGCAGATTGCCGCCGAGCTGCGCGTTCACCGCGAAGAGCTGCGGGTCGCCCTGATAGTTGATCTTCAGGTCGACATCCTTGGTCAGGTACGAGGCCTCCGGCGCTTCGACGATAGTTTGCTTGGTGATCTTGTTGCGGGTGTAGAAAGCGCAGCCGGCTTCCCAGCGCAGCGGCACCTTGACCACGATGACGTGGTTCTGACGCAGCCAGGCGAGCTTGTCGGGCGCCTGTTCGGCCGCGGCCAGGACGATGGCCGCCGGATCGATGTCGATCTGCGGATTGGCAAGCAGGCCGACCGGCATCTGGAAGGTGTGTGCATCCATGTCGCCAGTGCGGTCGATGTTGGAGGAATTGGGCAGCGCCCGCTCCATCAGCAGGCTCGTCCGGCCGATGCCGAAGGCGCCGGCGGAAAGGAAATGACCGAAGCGTTGCGCGAAATTGTCGAACTGGGTGCCGGTGCATTCGACGTAGCCGCCGACGCCGACCGCGATTTGGTTCTCTTGGACCGCGAGCTGTAGATTCTGCAACAGGTGGTTCGCGGCGACGTTCCTGACGGTGACGGCCGGCGTGGCGCCGGACGCCGAAACATTCATGTCCGAGACACCGCTGAAGGAGCTTTCGTCCGCCACGGCCGGGGACGCCAGAAGGGCCAGCAGGGCCAAGATGGAAACAGGCTGAGCAGAGGACTTGATCGGCGGCATTTCAATTCTCCGGCGTGATGACTGTGCGAGCGAACGGCGGGCCAGCCTGCGCTGACCCTGTCTATCAGTCGCCGGGTGAAGCCGGAAGGTTCAAATCTCCCTGCAAGCCCAGGAAACATCCCGGTTTCGTGATGAAACGCTAGTCGCCGGCCGGCTCCAGGCGGAGCAGTCGGCCGTTGCCGCTGTCGGTCAGCAGATAGAGGCCGCCGTCGGGGCCACTGCGCACGTCGCGGATGCGCTCGCCGAGGCCGTCCAGCAGGACCTCCTGACCGACGACCCGCTGCCCGTCCATTTCCAGGCGCCGGAGGTGGCGCTGGGCGAGGGCGCCGACGAAGAGATCGCCTGTCCAGTTCGGGAAGCGGTCGCCGTCGTAGAAAGCCATGCCGCTGGGCGCGATGGAGGGGTCCCAGTAGATCACCGGCTGTTCCATGCCCGGCGCCGCCGTCCTGTCGGTGATGATGGCGCCGGAATAGTCGATGCCGTAGCTGATCGCCGGCCAGCCGTAATTGGCGCCGGCTTTCAGCAGGTTCACTTCGTCGCCGCCGCGCGGGCCGTGCTCATGCGCCCAGATCTCGCCGGTGCCGGGGCGCAGCGTCAAGCCCTGCACATTGCGGTGGCCGTAGCTGAAGATCTCCGGCAGGGCGGCCTTGTCGGCGACGAAGGGATTGTCCTCCGGGACGCTGCCGTCGTCCTTGAGGCGGATGATGCTGCCGAGGTGGCTGCCGAGGTTCTGCGCTTCCTTCATGTAGTTGCGGCGGTCACCGAGGCTGACATAGAGACTGCCGTCGGCGCCGAAGACCAGGCGGGAGCCATAGTGCGCCGCGCCGGGAGTCTTGGGGGACGCCCGGAAGATAACGTCGAGATCCTCCAGCGCTCTGCCGTCGAAGCGGGCGCGCGCCACTTCGGTGCCGGCCTTGCCGTTGGCGGCCCCGGCATAGGAGAAATAGACGTAACCGTTGTCGGCGAAGTCGGGGTGCAGGGCGACGTCCAGCAGGCCGCCCTGGCCGCGCGCCGCCACTTCAGGGGTGCCGCCGATGGCCCCGGCCTGCAGTTCGCCGTCCCGGAACAGGCGCAGGCGGCCTGGCCGCTCGGTGATCAGGATGGCGCCGTCCGGCAGGAAAGCCAGGCCCCAGGGATGGTTCAGGCCCTCGGCGAGGGTCACCAGACGAAAGTCCGCCTGCTCCGAGCGCTGGGTTTGGCCCGCCGCCACGGCCGCGAAGAAAACGCCGCCGAGCGCTAACAGGCTGCTGAAAAAGTCGCCGGACGAAGGCGGTCGTGCAAGAAAAGAATCTAACACGACCCGGAACGGACGGAATCGAATCGCAAATGGCATGATTGCGAATCATGATTGCGCAAATTCGAGCCCAAAATAGTTTT